>JAHDYG010000005.1 GCA_023383815.1 Rhodocyclaceae bacterium | reverse complement strand
AGCGACGCCGACAGCGACGCGGACTCCGACGCGGATAGCGACGCCGACAGCGACGCGGACAGTGACGCCGACAGCGATGCGGATAGCGACGCCGACAGCGACGCGGACAGTGACGCAGACTCCGACGCGGACAGCGACGCGGACTCCGACGCCGACAGCGACGCGGACTCCGACGCCGACAGCGATGCGGATAGCGACGCCGACAGCGATGCGGATAGCGACGCCGATGCGGATGCCGACAGTGACGCGGACAGCGACGCCGATAGCGATGCCGATGCGGATGCCGACAGTGACGCAGACAGCGATGCGGATGCGGATGCCGACAGCGACGCTGACAGTGACGCAGACTCCGACGCCGACAGCGATGCGGATAGCGACGCCGACAGCGATGCGGATAGCGACGCCGATGCGGATGCCGACAGTGACGCGGACAGCGACGCCGATAGCGATGCCGATGCGGATGCCGACAGCGACGCGGACAGTGACGCCGACAGCGATGCCGATGCGGATGCCGACAGTGACGCAGACAGTGACGCGGACAGCGATGCCGACAGCGACGCTGACAGTGACGCAGACTCCGACGCCGACAGCGACGCCGATAGTGATGCGGATGCGGATGCGGACAGTGACGCCGACAGCGATGCCGATGCGGATGCTGACAGTGACGCAGACTCCGACGCCGATAGCGATGCGGATGCGGATGCGGACAGTGACGCGGACAGCGATGCCGATGCGGATGCCGACAGTGACGCAGATAGTGACGCCGATAGCGACGCCGATAGCGACGCCGACAGCGACGCCGACAGCGATACCGATGCGGATGCCGATAGCGACGCCGACGCCGACAATGACTCGGACGACGACACCAACTCGGATGATGACGATGACGAATCGCTCAGCTTCCGGATGTTCAGCAGCGAAGAGGTGGAGTACGGCGAAGAGGAAGAAGAGGGCGATGGCGCCGACACGGACGACGACGCAGATGCCGACGGTGACGATGACCAGCCGGATGAGCCGCTGCCGAGTGAAGATGTCCTGCCGGAAGGCGACGAGGATCTCTTCGGAGGCGACGACGGCGGCGGTGACGGTGGCGGTGACGGTGGCGGCGAGCCGCCCGAGGAACCGTTCGTGCCGGATGACCCGGACCTCGGGCTGCCGGACGACACTGGAGGCAGCGGCCTGGTCTGACCTCTCCCCGATAGTCGGGTAAGATCGGAGGGGCACTTTCGAAAGAGGGTGCCCCTTCTTTTTCGGGGTGGCACCGGACCGGAGACGGATACCGGGAATCCGTAGCAGGAGTGCGTGGCCGATGACCGACAGCGCAGACGTTCGAATGCAGAGGGATGGATCGGCGTGCCTGCAGCCGGCACCCGAGCCCGACCCGCAGCGCTTTGAACGCCTGCAGTCCTGGGTACGGATGCGCGGCGCGACCCTTGCGCCGATGGCGCTGACGACCGGACCCGAGGGGCGCGTTCTGTGCGCGACCGAACCGATCCGTGCCGGGCAGCTGGTGCTGCATCTGCCGCTGGCAGCCATGATCCGGGAACGCGACGCACGTGCCAGCGAAACCGGGCGCCTGCTTCGCGAGCGCGGAGTCAGGCTTTCAGCATACGGATTTCTTGCGGTAGCGCTGCTCGATCTGGCGCGGACGGCCGGGGAGGAACACCCGCTGCTCGGCATCCTGCCCGCATCCATGGCAGACCACCCGTACTGCTGGCCCGAAGCCGATCTGGTGCACCTGCAGGGTTCGTTCGTCCTGCCGATGCTGCGCCGCCGCCGAGTCCGCATCGCGCAGGAGCATGCCCGGTTGGTCGCGGCGGTTGCGCCGGTGTGGCCATTGAGCCTCGAAGACTATTTGCGGGCCGCCTGCCTTGCATGGACCCGCGCCTTCACGATCCGGGTCGATGGGGAGGACACCTACGCCATGCTGCCGGTGGCCGATCTGCTCGATCATTCGATTCAGCCGAACGTCGAGTGGATCAAGGAGTCATCGCTTGGCTTCGTGATGACGGCGATGCGTGACATCGAGGCCGGTGAGCCGCTCACGCACCGCTACTGGAGCAAGTCGAATGCGCGCATGCTGGCGACCTTCGGCTTCTGCGTGGCGGACAATCCGAACGAAGTCGCCGAGCTGCGCCTGCCGGATCTTCCTGCCGACCATCCGTGCGCCGGCCTTGCGGCGGATCTGGGCGCAGCCGATCACGGTGTGCGGGTGTTTCAGGTCGCAGGCGATCCGGACGCGCGCAGCACGCGCGAACTTCTGACCTGGCTGCGGCTTGCCGAGTGCGGGCGTGCGGAAAGCGTGCCGCTGCGCAACGGCCGTCCCGATCCGCGTGCGACCGGTTGGGCTGACGAAGGTGCCGTGCTCCGCCGGCTCGCAGAAGCGTGCCGGCTCCGGCTCCGTGAATTCCCGGGTACGCTCGAAGAGGATGCGCAACTCCTGTTGGACCGTTCACTCCCATCGCGTGTGCGCGCGGCAGTCCTGGCACGCTACGGCGAAAAATCCGTCTTGCGCAACCTCCTCCACTTTGCAGAGGCCGGCTCGTCCGGCCGTGAGAACCATGACTCCTGATCTCGCCCCCTTTCATCGACCGGAAGCCCACCTGCCTCAGTTCGAGCCGGGTACGAACGAGGATGAACTGCTGCGGAGGCTCACCGAAGCGATCCGATCCGGTGCCGAAGCGATCGTCGACTCCGCAGCGATTGCCGCGGCCTTCGCGCGCACCGGGTTTGCGCAGCGCTTCCTCAGCGTCGTCTTCGTGCTCTATGCGCCCGGCCAGCGGCGGATCGTCGTGAGCCGTCGCGACGAGGCCTTCGAGCGCGTGTTCGAGCGCCTGCTGGCGCACCCGCGCCGTATTGAGGTGGCCGCTGCGGACTGGCGGCTGCAGATGGATTTCATCACCGAGCCGGCCTCGCCGGTCGATTTCTATGCGATCGGCATGACGCGCAAGGGGGCGCTGCATTTTGAGATCGGTGTGGACGGGCTCGTCTACAAGGGGCCGGATGGCAAGCGCAACCTCTTCCTGCCGGGCGATGGCTACGTGCGCTCGGTGATGACGATGGCGCAGTTGCGTGCGGTGCTCGTCAAGACCCATGGCGAAGACTACCTGCGCCAGTCGGTGTTCGAGCGCTTCCGCTCGGAGAGCTACCTGTCCTCGCCACAGGGCTGGCTGAGGCTGTACCGCGGCTATCCGCTCGTCGGGCCGCTCACACGCGACAAGATCGAGCATGCGGTGGAACTGGCCGTCGATCACATCCGCCGCACCCAGGAAGCCGACGGCCGCTTCCTCTACTACTACGACGCCGCGCGTGACTCGCGGCTCGACCACGAGCACCCGAAGCGCGATCCGGTGCGCAACCCCTACTACAACATCCTGCGCCACGGCGGCGGCGGGCTGACCTGCATCTACCGCGAGAAGTGGAACCCGCGCGGCGACACGCTGGAGAACATCCGCCGTGCGATCGAGTACCTCATCGCGACGAGTTTCCGCATCCAGGAGTACGAAGGGCGCGAGGGTGCCTACGTATACAGCGAGAAGAAATCCAAGCTCGGCGGCGCGGGCATCGCGCTCTATCTGCTTGCCGACTACCAGTTGCTGAGCGGGGACACGCAGTACCAGGTGTGGGCCGACCGGCTTGCCTGGCACCTCATCCACCAGGTCACCGCAAGCGGCGAGTTCATCTACTACAACATCTATCTCGACCGCGAGATCGATGCCGAAGGCAACCGCGAGTATTTCTCCTTCTACTACCCGGGCGAGGCGGTGTGCGGGCTTGCGAAGTACCTGCATCTCGTCGACGCCGCGGCGCGCGAGCCGTACTTCGAGAAGCTGCGCAAGGCGCTGGCCTTCCTGCTGGTGGAGCGCCCGCACACGCGTGCCGATCAGTACACCGAAGTGCCCTCGGACTCGTGGCTGATGATGGGCATCATGGAGCTGTGGGATTTTCCGTCGATGCGCGATCCGCTCTATTCGGGCTTCGTCTTCGAAGACGCGAAGAAGATGGTCGACCACCTGTACAAGGTGACGGACGCACCCTGGCCCGACTACGCGGGCGGCTTCTACTACAAGTTCGGCGATTACCCCTACGCCGACGGCGCGCGCTGCGAAGGGCTGCTCGGTGCCTATGCGCTGGCGGCCAAGATGGGCGACGAGGCCCGCATGCGGGAACTGTGGCCGGCCTTGCGGCTCGCCGCGTGGGCCGTGATGCACCTCGTCAACACCCGTGATGCGATCTACTTCGCGCCGAACCCAGCGCTTGCGCTCGGCGGCATCCGCTTCAAGTACACGCGCCAGTGGTTCCGCATCGACACCATCCAGCACGTCGCCTCGTTCTACGCCAAGCTCCTG
Organism: Rhodocyclaceae bacterium; assembly: GCA_023383815.1. Lineage (GTDB taxonomy): Bacteria > Pseudomonadota > Gammaproteobacteria > Burkholderiales > Rhodocyclaceae > JACOUN01. Next base: position 173,415 of record JAHDYG010000005.1, on the reverse strand, counting down.
CCCTACTGGGACGAGGCCGAAGCGCGCCTGGCGGCGCAGCGGGCGGAGGCGGGCGGGGCGCTGGCCGATGCCTGAGCCGGGCGCGATCCGCGCGCTTGGGCACTGGCCCGTCGAAGCCGGGAGCCGCCTCGGCGGCGGTGGCTATGCGCAGGCCTTTCGCAGCCGCAATCCGGCCTTGTACCCGGGCGAATGCGCCATCAAGGTCTTCGACAACCTCTGGTACGCCAACACCTTCGAGCGCGAAGTCGCCGCGTTGCAGGGCATCGAGGGCTGCCCCGGCACCCCGGCGCTCGTCGATCACGGACGCGACGAGGCCGGCCGCCTGTGCATCGTCACCGCGCTCGCGCCCGGGCAGCGGCTCGACAAGTGGTTGCGCACGCAGGGCCCGCTCGAGCTGCCAGCCCTGAGTGGGCTGCTCGCGCAACTGCTGCAGGTGCTCGCCTGCGCGCATGGGCGCGGCTGGCTGCACAAGGACATCAAGACCTCCAACATCCTTGTCGACGGGGCTCGATGCACGCTGCTCGACTGGGGCGTGGCCGAACCGGTTGGAGACGGCCGTGCCGAATCGATCCGTGCCAAGCAGGACTATGTCGCGCCAGAGTGCTATCACGGACGTCACGGCCTGGCCACCGACTTCTACTCGCTGGGCTGGCTCATCGTCGAAGCGCTGAGCGGGCAGCGCCCCTACCAGTTCGACACGATCCGCGAGCGCGACTATCGGGTGGTCGCCCATTGCCTGGAGCGGCCTGCAGTGCCCGCGCTGCCCGAACCCTGGGGGGCTCTGGCACGGGCGTGGATCGCGAAGGAGCCGGAGCGGCGTCCGGTGGGCTACGAGCTGGATGCGCTCCTCGTCCGCGCGCACCAAGAGGCGCCGACGGATCCGGGGGGCGTGCTCGATCCGCGCAACGTTGGCCGCCAGTGCGATTTTCTCGAACAGGCGGCGCGTGCGGACATCCCCTGGGCCGCGAATGAACTCGGGCAGCGCCTGCTCAAGGATGGGCGCATCGAAGAGGGGCGGCACTGGCTCGAAGCCGCCGCTGCTGCGGGCCATGCGGGGGCCGCCTGGCGGCTCGGGCGGCTCTTCGAGCGCGGCGAGGCCGGCCCCCGCGACGCCGGGCGTGCGCGCGAATGGATGACGCGTGCGGCACACTCCGGGCATGCCGGCGCGTGCCACCGCCTGTCACGACTGTTGCGTGCGGCCGGCGAAGCCGACGAGGCCGACCGCTGGCTCGCGCGGGCGGCGGAGCTTGGCAACGCACGGGCGCAGTACGAGCACGGGCGGGCGCTGGAACGTCAGCCGGGGCGCTTCGCGGAGGCGCTCGCGTGGATCCGGTGTGCTGCGGATCGCGGGCATGAGGATGCCCGGGCGCGGCTGTCGCGCCTGCTGCACAAGGAGCCCGGGGATCCCGCCTTGCGCGGCCTGAATCCGTTCTGGGAAAAACTTGCTGTGGAGCCGGCACCGTCCGGCCGGGAGGAGGCGTGAAAGTCGTTGCCGTCCAGTTGTTTCGCGGCCCGCACGTGGCCGGCCATTTTGGCGCCGTGCGCTGGGTGCTCGAAGGTGCGCTGGCACCCCTGCCCGATCCACAGGGGCTCGATGCCCGGCTGCGCGCCTTGTTCGAATCGGTGACGGGCGTCGCACCCGGGATCGGCAGCTCGCCCTCGTCATGCATGGCGGTGCTGGCGCTCAAGTACGCGCTCGCGCTGCAGCGTGCGCATCATCACCCGGTCCGCAAGGGCAAACTCGGTGCGCTCGACGGCGGGCGCTGCGAACTCATCATCGAGTTTGCCAAGCCACGCATTGCCCGGCCCTTGCGCGAATGCGTGCTGGCATTGCTGGCCGAGGCCGCGGGCGGCAGTGCACCAGGGACTTTCGCGAATGTTCATGAACGCAATCGGGCGCGTCTGCGCTTCGGACTGACCCACACCTATCTGTACGACCGCCAGAAGGTCGCGCGCCGTCTCGGCGTGCCGGCCTGGCACGAAGGTGCGCGGCGCTTCATGTACTTTGGCGACGGCTGCGAGGCACGCCTGACCTCGGGCGGACATACCGACCGCACGCCGGTGCTGAGCACGCAACTCGAGAACGACAAGGCGCGTGCTGCCCAGCGGCTTGCCGCCTGCGGGCTCCCCGCGGCACGCCAGCAACTCGCTGTGGATGAAGACGCCGCCGTGCGCGCTGCGCACGCAATGGGCTGGCCGGTCGTCGTGAAGCCGCGCTGGGGCAAGCAAGGGCAAGGTGTCGCCGTCAATCTGGCCGACGAAGAGGCTGTGCGGCGTGCGTTTGCCGCGGCACGCACGTTCGGTCGGGAGATCATCGTCGAGCGATTCATTCCCGGCGACAGCTACCGGCTGCTCTCGATCGACGGCCGCTTCGTCGCGGCCGTCAAGACGCTCCCGCCCAGTGTTCGTGGAGACGGAGTCCGGAGCCTGCACCAGCTCATCGATGCGGCCAACCGCACTGAGCGGCGTGATGGCGTCGTGCTCAATCCGATCCGGATCGATGCCGAACTGCGGCTCACGCTCGAGAGTCGCGGCCTCGACCTCGACACTGTGCCCCCTGCCGGCGAGACCGTGGTCCTGCGCGGTACGGCGAACCAGTTCATCGGCGGTACGACGGTCGACGTCACCGATCTCGTGCACCCCGACAACCGCGAACTGGCTGCCGCGGCGGCGTATGTGTGCATGCTCGACATCGCCGGGATCGACTTCGTGACGACCGATATCGGCCGCTCCTGGCGTGAAGGCTTCGGCGCGATCGTCGAGGTGAATGGCGGTCCGGCCTTCGACCTGCACATGCTGCCAACGGAGGGCAAGCCACGTGACGTGTCGTGGCATCTGATCCGTGCCGTGCATCCGGCGCGTTCGCCGGGGCTGGTACCGCGATTCCTGGTGACCGGGCGCTACGGAAAGAAGGCGATCATCGAGCGTCTGCTGGAGGCGCTCACCGGCCTCGACCGCCGCACTGGCGTGCTGGCGAAGAAGGTCGTTACGGTGGCCGGGGATGCAACTGCGTTCGACAGCGCGGACGACGCCGCAGAGGCGGTGTTCACGCGCCCGGATGTCGACACGGTCATCGTGGAGCAGTCGCTGGCGGGGCTCGCCGAGGAGGGCAGCCTGGTCGAGCGCTACGCGGTGGGCGTGCTCACGGATGCGGGCGATGCGCATGCGCTCGAGGCGGTGCTGCAGGATCCCGCCGCCGGCGAGCGGGTGCTGGATCTGGCGGTGTGGCTGTCGAGCGTCGTCGTTGTCGATGCGGCCGATGCGCGCTTGCGTGCGCGGGTGTCCGGGCTGCCGGCGACGCAGGTGGGTTGGGTGTGCTGGGAGCGCGGGGAGCCAGAAGGGCTCGCGGAACATCTCGCGGCAGGCGGTTTTGCGCTCGTGCGCGAGCATGAGGCGGGGCGCAGGACCCTGGTGCTGAGGCTCGGTGAGGAACGGATCGCGTTCCAGCGCCCCGGTTCGCGCGAGGAGCCAAGCCGTGAAGAGGCCTATGCGGCGGCGGCGCTGATTGGCGCAGGGCTGGACCCGGAGGCTCTCGCGGGCTTGCTGCGCGGGGACGAACGGGGGCACGGCGATGTGCCGTCGGCCTTGTGGCCGTGCGATGAACTGGAGCAGGCCTTCGACGGAGCGTGGATCCACCGGCCCGGTCCGGGCTGGCGTGCGGGGCCGCTGGTGCGCGGGCTCGACCGCGTCGAGGCGGGCTCGGTGGCGGTGATCGAAGGGCAGGCGAACGATCCGGAGGCAGTGGCGGGGCTGGAGCTTGCGGTGCGACAGGCCTTCGAGCGAGGGGCTTCGGCGGTGGTGGCGCCGCTGGTGCCCGATGATCTTCCACGCTGGCGCCCGGTGCTCGTGTGTGATGAACCGGCGCGCGCGGTGGCCCTGCTCGGCGCTGCGACGGCCGGGCAGGTTGGGTAGGGGGTGTTCATGTCCGTTCGTGTCCACTCGACGCACTACTTCAGCGGCCACGGGGTGTTCGGGGCCTTTCGCGCGGCGCGGTGGATCGTCTCGATCCCGCGGCATCCGTCGCTGAATCCGGAGGACTTGTTCGCCCTCGTCCCGGAGCGGTTTCCCGAAGGGGCGGCCGTGATGGCGTCGAATCCCGTTCCGGAGACGATGGGCGCGCTGTTCCTGCAGCTGGCGCTGGCCGTGCAGCGGACCCACCATCAGCCCGTCTCGCGCGGCGCGGTCCGCCTGCTTGCCGGGGGCGACTGGGAAGTGGTGGTGGAGGTCGTGCGCGAGTCCATCGTGGCTCCGCTCGCCGAATGCGTCGGCGCGCTCGTCGACGAGATCGCCGGATGGGCACCCCGCGGCAGCTTCCACCAGCGCCTCGAGGCGCGGCAGGCGGTGCTGAAGTTCGAGCTGACCGATGTCTTTCTGCACGACCGACGGATCGTTGCCCGCCGACTCGGGGTGCCGGTGTGGTATGACGGGGCTCGACGCCAGTTCTTCGGGGATGGCGCGCACGCACGGCTGGTTTCGCCCGGCAAGACCAGCCTGACGACGCGGCTCGGGAGCGATCTGACGGGCGACAAGGAGCGTACCTACCGCCGGCTCGCGGCCTGCGGGCTTCCGGTGCCGCGGCAGATCGCGGTCGAGAGCGTCGAGGACGCGATTGCCGCGGCCCGGCGCATCGGCTGGCCGGTGGTCTTGAAGCCGCGCTGGGGCAAGCAGGGCCGGGGGGTGACCGTCAACCTCGGCAGCGACGACGCCGTCCGTGCAGCGTGGGAAGCGGCCTCCGAGTTCGGGAACAAGATCGTCGTCGAGCGCTACGTTCAGGGTACCGACTACCGGCTGCTCGTGATCGGCGGGCGCTTCGTCGCGGCAGTCGGGCGCATTCCGGCACGCGTGTGCGGAGATGGGCAGCTGACGATCCGCGAACTGATCGATGCGTCGAATCGTACGGATCGGCGTGATGGCGTCTTTCTCTGGCCGCTCCACCTCGATGCCGAGATGCTCGGAACCCTTGCAGCTCAGGGGCTGAGCCCGGATGACGTGCCGCGCGAAGGCAAGGATGTTGCGTTGCGCCGGGTAGCGAACCAGTCGATCGGCGGCACGACGGTGGACGTCACCGATCTCGTGCATCCGGACAACCGGGAACTGGCGGTCGCGGTCGCGAAGGCGTGCCTGCTCGATCTGGCCGGAATCGATCTCGTCACGACCGACGTCAGCCGTTCCTGGCGCGAAGGCGTCGGCGCGGTCATCGAGGTCAATTCCGGGCCGGGCATCGACCTGCACATGCTGCCGACCGAGGGCAAGCCACGCGACGTTTCCAGGCATCTCGTTCGTTCGGTGCATCCGGCCCGGTCCCCGGGGCTGGTGCCGCGCTTTCTGGTCGCGGGCGAAGGGGGTGAGGGGGTGGCGCGGAGCCTGTCGGCGCGGCTGGAGCAGAGCGGCCACTGCACGGGGCGGCTTTGCGGGAATGAGGCCGCGGTCGACGGGCGCGTGTTCACCGAGCCGGGCGCGCAGCGCGCGGCCGAGCGGCTGTTCAGTCTTCCGGACGTGGATGCGGTGGTGGTGGAGCAGTCGCTGAAGGCGCTGGCCGGGGAAGGGAGCATGGTCGAGCGCTACGCGGTGGGGGTGATCACCGATGCGGGCGGGGACACTTCGGTGCTGGAAGAAGTGCTGCTCGACGGCTCGGCCGCGGAGCGGGTGCTGGATCTGGTGGTGTGGCTGTCGAGCGTGGTCGTGATCGACGCGGCACAGGCGCGGTTGCGCGCGCACACGAGCCGGCTGGCGGCCACGCAGGTCGGTTGGGTGTGGAGCGAAGCGGGCGCGCCTGCGGGGCTGGCCGCGCATCTGGAAGCGGGGGGCTTTGCGGTCGGGTTCGAGGCGGACGCGGCGGGCCCTGCGCTGGTGCTGCGCGTGGGCACTCAGCGGACGGTGCTCGGGCGCTACGAGCTTGGCGGAGCGCGTGTGCGCGAGGACGCGTTTGCGGCTGCGGCGCTGGTGGGCGCAGGCATGGCAGCGGAGGCGGTGGCGGCCTTGTTGCGCGGCGAGCGCGGGGCCCGGGTGCCGACGCTTGCCGAGCGGGCGCGCGGCGAAGTGCCAGCGGCCCTGTGGTCGCGCGATGCGCTGGAACAGGCATTCGACGGGGCGTGGATCCAGCGGCCCGGTCCGGGCTGGCGGGCGGGGCCGCTGGTGTGCGGGCTCGAGCGCGTGGAGGCGGGCGCGGTGGCGGTGATCGATGGGCCGGCCGACGAACTGGAGGCGGTGGCGGGGCTGGAGGCTGCGGTACGCGAGGCGTTCGAGCGCGGGGCTTCGGCGGTGGTGGCGCCGCTCTTGCCGGACGATCTGCCGCGCTGGCATCCGGTGCTCGTGTGCGATGCGCCGCAGGCCGGGATGTTGCGCCTGGCCGCAAGCTCCGGAGCAGATCGGGTGCTGGTGGCCTCGCCGCTCGGCTGAGGGCGGAGCCGTGCGCAGCGCGATTCTCGCCAGCCGCTACTACAGCGGCCCGAACCCGGCCTGCGGCCATCGTGCGGTGCGCTGGGTGGTCGCCGCGTCACCGACGGTCACAAGGGATCCTGCGGCGGTCTTCCTGCGCGCGCAACGCCTGCTCGGCGCACGCGTCGTGCCGGCGGGTGAACCCCCTCCGCAGTCGGCGGGAGCGTTGTTCGCGCGCCTTGCACTGGCGCTGCAAGGAGCCCACTACCATCCGGTGTCACGCAGCATGGTGCGCCGGCTCGACAGTGGCTGGTGGGAGGTGGTCGTGGAGGTCCTGCGTGAGTCGATCGCGCCGCCGCTCGCCGAATGCCTCTGTGCGCTCGTCGACGAGGCTGCCGGCAGCGCCATGCCGGGCAGTTTCGACGCAGTGCGTGAGAACCACCGCAACCGGCTCCGTTTCGTCCTGCTCGATTTTTTCAGCAATCACCGGCGCAGTGCCGCTGCACGGCTGGGTGTTCCGGTCTGGTACGACGGGCCGCAGCAGCACTATCTCGGCGACGGCCGGCATGCCAGCCTGACCTCGCCGACCGTGACGGGACGGACCTCGCGGGTCGGCGGAGACCTTTGCAGCGACAAGCGGCTGACCGTACGCCGGCTCGCAGCCTGCGCGGTTCCCGTGCCACGGCAGGCGACGGCCGGTACCGTCGAGGCAGCGGTCGAGGCAGCGCTGCACATCGGCTGGCCAGTCGTCGTGAAGCCCCAGCAAGGCATGAAGGGCAAGGGCGTGACGGTCAACCTGCGCAGTGTTGCGGCGGTGCGGCGCGCATACGCGGCGGCGCGGCCGTTCGGCAGCGAAATCGTGGTCGAGCGCTTCATCCGCGGTGCCGACCACCGCCTGCTCGTGATCGGCGGCCGCTTCGTCGCCGCGGTCCGCCGTGTGCCGCCGTACCTCGTCGGCGACGGGAGCAAGACGGTGCGGCAATTGATCGCCGACGCCAACCGGCAGGATCGGCGCGATGGCATGTGGTTGTACGTCCTGAACCTCGATGCAGAAATGCGCGCAACGCTCGCGACCCTGGGGCTTGCGCCGGACAGCGTGCCGGACAAGGGCCGGAGGTTTCGTCTGCGGCGGGTGGCGAGCCACTCGCTTGGCGGCACGACGGTGGATGTCACCGATCGCGTGCACCCGGACAACCGCGCAATGGCCGAGGCGGCCGCTCGGGCGTGCCTGCTCGATGTCGCGGGGATCGATTTCATGACGCCGGACATCGGTCGCTCGTGGCGCGAAGGCGTCGGCGCGGTCATCGAAGTGAACAAGGGGCCGGGCTTCAGCCTCCATGTGATGCCCAACCAGGGCAAGCCACGCGACGTTTCCAGGCATCTCGTTCGTTCGGTGCATCCGGCCCGGTCCCCGGGGCTGGTGCCGCGCTTTCTGGTCGCGGGCGAAGGGGGTGAGGGGGTGGCGCGGAGCCTGTCGGCGCGGCTGGAGCAGAGCGGCCACTGCACGGGGCGGCTTTGCGGGAATGAGGCCGCGGTCGACGGGCGCGTGTTCACCGAGCCGGGCGCGCAGCGCGCGGCCGAGCGGCTGTTCAGTCTTCCGGACGTGGATGCGGTGGTGGTGGAGCAGTCGCTGAAGGCGCTGGCCGGGGAAGGGAGCATGGTCGAGCGCTACGCGGTGGGGGTGATCACCGATGCGGGCGGGGACACTTCGGTGCTGGAAGAAGTGCTGCTCGACGGCTCGGCCGCGGAGCGGGTGCTGGATCTGGTGGTGTGGCTGTCGAGCGTGGTCGTGATCGACGCGGCACAGGCGCGGTTGCGCGCGCACACGAGCCGGCTGGCGGCCACGCAGGTCGGTTGGGTGTGGAGCGAAGCGGGCGCGCCTGCGGGGCTGGCCGCGCATCTGGAAGCGGGGGGCTTTGCGGTCGGGTTCGAGGCGGACGCGGCGGGCCCTGCGCTGGTGCTGCGCGTGGGCACTCAGCGGACGGTGCTCGGGCGCTACGAGCTTGGCGGAGCGCGTGTGCGCGAGGACGCGTTTGCGGCTGCGGCGCTGGTGGGCGCAGGCATGGCAGCGGAGGCGGTGGCGGCCTTGTTGCGCGGCGAGCGCGGGGCCCGGGTGCCGACGCTTGCCGAGCGGGCGCGCGGCGAAGTGCCAGCGGCCCTGTGGTCGCGCGATGCGCTGGAACAGGCATTCGACGGGGCGTGGATCCAGCGGCCCGGTCCGGGCTGGCGGGCGGGGCCGCTGGTGTGCGGGCTCGAGCGCGTGGAGGCGGGCGCGGTGGCGGTGATCGATGGGCCGGCCGACGAACTGGAGGCGGTGGCGGGGCTGGAGGCTGCGGTACGCGAGGCGTTCGAGCGCGGGGCTTCGGCGGTGGTGGCGCCGCTCTTGCCGGACGATCTGCCGCGCTGGCATCCGGTGCTCGTGTGCGATGCGCCGCAGGCCGGGTTCGAGTCTGCACGAAAAACTGTTACATCCTCGTGCCGGAGCGAGTGAACCAGTTCCGGCACGCAGGCGCAGAATGGTGTGCTCGTTCTTCAATGAGGAGGTGCGCGATGAACCGACTTGCACGCAAGGGGCTGTCGATGGCCCTCGCACTGGGCCTTCTGGGGCTGGCAGGCGGAGCGTGGGCCGACTGGAAAAGCGAGCGCGAGGCGCTCGATCAGCGGCACGTCCAGGACGGGTTCCGCATCCATTACACCCTGCGCGGCGAACACGCGCTCAATCCCGGTTCAGGTGGCGGAAGATCCGGCCAGAGCAGCGCCGCGGCCGCCCTGGTTACGCAGATCGGGGCGCAGATGCAGGCGGCCGACCGGTACTACGCGCAGGAGATCGGACTCACGCCGCCTGCGTTCACACGCCGCTATCAGCCGCAGGGCATGCGCTATGTCGACGTCCACATGCTGCGCATGGAAGACAAGAAGGGTTCGACCGGCGACGAGATCGTCACCTACCGCTATCGCAAGTTCAAGGACTGGGCGCCGGCGATGACGATCAGCATCTCGACCGACTGGAGTCCGCCGGGCGTGACGCCGCAGCATGAGGTTTTCCACACCTACCAGTACGCCTACACGTACTTCAAGAATGCATGGTTTCTCGAAGGCATGGCGCGCAGCGTAGAGGGCGCGTTCGGGAATGAACCGTACCTCACCGAACCGCTGCCGGCCGACCGCGGCGAGATCGACCGGCTGCTCACGCGCACCTACAGCGCGTCGCGCTTCTGGAATCGCCTGATGGCCCTGTGCGATCCGGGCTGTGTAGCGTCCTGGGACGGCATGTATTTCCGCGGCGCCGCACCGATGTGCGGCGGAGGCTTCATCAAGGCGGTTCTCGAGGAATTCCAGTCGCTCGATCCGCTTGCTGCCATGGCGCGCGGCCGCACGCCCGACAACTGGCCCGAGAACGAGCAGTGGTCCGCCGACAACAACCCGTGGATGCTGCGCGGCGTCCGGCAGGCGATGGACCGCCAGTGTCCGGTCGGGGCCAATTCCGAACTGACCGGTTTCAGGGCATTATTGACGAGCGTGGTCGGCAACTGAATCCGCAGCGGGGCTCGGTGCCGACGGTATCCGGATTTCGTCGAAGAACAGGAGTCGGCTCGTGGCCCTTTCGCTCTACATCGGCAACAAGAACTATTCGTCCTGGTCGATGCGCCCGTGGGTGCTGATGCGGCAGACGGGGATCCCGTTTCATGAACACATGATCCGCTTCGATTCGTTCGAGGCGGATTCACAATTCAAACGCACGGCGTCGGCGCTCAGTCCGACCGGAAAGGTGCCGGTGCTGACCGACGGGCATCTGGGCGGGCTGGTGATCTGGGATACGCTCGCGATCTGCGAATACCTCGCCGAGCGCCACCCGGACAAGCACCTGTGGCCGGCCGACGTCGCGGCCCGTGCGCGGGCACGCAGCATCTGTGCCGAGATGCACTCGGGGTTTGGCGCCATGCGCCAGCATTTCATCATGAACATCGAGGCCTCGCTGCCGGATGTCGGCCGGCTCGTCCTGCGCGACCAGCCCGCCGTACGCGCCGACGTCGAACGCATCATCGAGATGTGGTCCGGACTGCTGCGCCGCTCGGGCGGGCCGATGCTGTTCGGCGAGTTCTCGATCGCCGACGCGTTCTACGCTCCGGTGTGCATGCGCTTCACGACCTACCACGTGCCCTTGCCGGAGGATGTCGCGACCTACGTCAAACGGGTGCGGGAGCTGCCCGGCGTGGCGGACTGGATCCGCGATGCGCGCGCCGAGAACGACTTCCTGCCGTTCGAGGAGCCCTACCGCCTGCACCGCTGAAATCATTCGGGCCGGCGCGGGGGCGTACAATGCCCGCCATCATGACTGCTCCCGAACCGATCTTTGCGCGCGCCCGCGCCCCGGCGTCCCCGGCACCCTTCCTCCCGATGTCCCGTGCGGGGATGGATGCGCTCGGATGGGATCAGTGCGATGTCGTGCTGGTGACCGGTGACGCCTACATCGACCACCCGAGCTTCGGCATGGCGCTGGTTGGGCGGCTTCTCGAAGCGCAGGGCTTTCGTGTCGGCATCCTGAGCCAGCCCGACTGGAAGAGCGCCGAGCCGTTCCGCGCGCTGGGCCGCCCGCGGCTCTTCTTCGGCATCACCGCCGGCAACATGGATTCGCTGGTCAACCGCTACACCTCGGACCGCAAGATCCGCTCCGAGGATGCCTACACGCCGAATGCCGAGGCCGGCAAGCGGCCCGACCGCGCGGTCACCGTGTATGCACAGCGAGCGCGCGAGGCGTTTGCCGGCGTCCCCATCGTCATCGGCAGCATCGAGGCGAGCCTGCGCCGCATCGCGCATTACGACTACTGGTCGGACAAGGTGCGCCGTTCGGTGCTGGTCGATTCCAAGGCCGACCTGCTGATCTTCGGAAATGCCGAGCGCGCGCTGGTCGCGCTGGCGCACCGGCTGGCGGCCGGCGAGCCGATCGAGTCGATCCGCGACCTGCGCGGCACCGCGATGCGCGTCAAGCCCGGCTGGCTGCCGGACGAGGCGTGGAGCGAGGTCGACAGCCGCGATCTCGACCGGCCCGGCCCGCTCGCTCCGCATCCCGATCCCTACGCGATGGAGGCGACCGCCCCCGCGCCCGTCGCGTCGGCCGGCGCGGCCGACACGGCGCAACCGGTGCGCATCGTCTCCGCCCGCGAGCGTGCAGCCGAACGGCGTGCGCAGCGGGCGAAGACCGTGATCCGCCTGCCGTCGTTTGATGCGGTCGTGGCCGACCCGGTCCTCTACGCCCACGCCTCGCGCGTGTTCCACCTCGAATCGAACCCCGGCAACGCGCGCGCGCTCGTGCAGGCGCACGGCGAGGGGCCGGGCCGGCAGGACGTCTGGCTCAACCCGCCGCCGATCCCGCTGACCACCGAAGAGATGGATTTCGTCTATGGCCTGCCCTATGCGCGCAGCCCGCATCCGGCCTACGGCGATGCGCGCATCCCGGCGTGGGAGATGATCCGGTTCTCGATCAACATCATGCGCGGCTGCTTCGGCGGCTGCACCTTCTGTTCGATCACCGAGCATGAGGGCCGCATCATCCAGAGCCGCTCCGAGGCCTCGATCCTGCGCGAGATCGAGGAGATCCGCGATCGCACGCCCGGGTTCAGGGGGCACATCACCGATCTGGGCGGGCCGACCGCGAACATGTACCGCATGGCGTGCAAGGATCCCGCCATCGAAGCCGCCTGCCGGCGCCTGTCGTGCGTGTATCCGGACATCTGCCCGAACATGAATACCGACCATGCGCCGCTGATCTCGCTGTACCGCAAGGCGCGTGCGATTCCCGGGGTCAAGCGGATCACGATCGGCTCGGGGCTGCGTTACGACCTCGCGGTGCGCTCGCCCGAATACGTCGAGGAACTCGTCACCCACCACGTCAGCGGCCTCCTGAAGATCGCCCCCGAGCACACGGAAGAGGGTACGCTCGCCAAGATGATGAAACCGGGCATCGGCAGCTACGAGCGGTTCCGCGAGATGTTCGAGAGGTTCTCGAAGAAGGCCGGCAAGAAGCAGCATCTCGTGCCGTACTTCATCGCCGCCCATCCCGGTACGACCGACGAGGACATGGTCAACCTGGCCTTGTGGCTCAAGGCCAACGGGTTTCGCCTCGATCAGGTGCAGACTTTCCTGCCCACGCCGATGGCGCTCGCGACGGCGATGTACCACAGCCGCAAGAACCCGCTGCGCAAGGTGTCGGCCGACTCCGAGACCGTCGAAACGGCTCGTGCGGGCCGCATCCGCAAGTTCCACAAGGCACTGTTGCGCTGGCACGATCCGGAGAACTGGCCGCTGATCCGCGAGGGGCTCACGGCGATGGGCCGCGCCGACCTGATCGGCAACCGCCCGGGGCAACTCGTGCCGCGGCATCAGCCGGCCGGTATGGTGGCGGGCGCTTGCGAGAAGAAAGCAAGGCACGGAAAGGTTCGTGCACCCTGTCCGGACAAGCGGCGCGCGGGTTCGTCCTCCGGACGTCGCGCGCACTGAACCGCCCGGGTTCTGCTGGGACTGTTGGCTGCGCAGTCCGTGCGTGGGACTCCGGCTTCAGCGTGGAATCGTCACGCGCGGCGCGAGGTTCATTCTCGCAGCCCTGCGAGCGAACCTCCGGTCGTCGAACGAGGCGACGCTTTCGCAGTCGCGGTAACTCGCCAGATGAAGCGCGTCGGCAAAATCGAGGCCTGCAGCGGCGTGTGAGCAGGCCTGTGCGACAAGATTGCGATCCTCGATCGTCACGTGGGGAAGTGACAGCAAGTGCCCGATTGCGCCGGCGACTCCGCTCGCGGGAAATCGATAGTAGCCACGCAGAACCCATTCGAACTCGAGCAGAACGGTCTTGCAGACCATCAGTGGTTCGCCGGATTCCATGAGGCGCCGGGCCGCTTCATGCTGCTGCCCGGCTTCCGCATCGCTGTCATCCTGTACGTAGTAGCGCGCCAGCACGTTGGTGTCGAGTCCGATCACGGCTGTACCAATTCCGCCGGGTCGAGATCGGCCGGCACAGCGGGCTTCTTGCTACGGAGCATGCCGAATCCACTCGCGGAAACAGGGGTCGAGGAGTGGATCACCCTCATCTCCACGTGATCGTCGACGATCTCGAATGCGATCTTGCTGCCGCGCCGGATCCCCAATTCGCGTCGAAGGGATTGCGGGATCGTGACCTGCCCTTTGCTGGTGACCGTAGTCGTGTCCATATCCGGCTCCTGTCCGGTAATACCTGGTAGGAATTGTAGCCGAGGCGCACTGTGACCACCATCCGGGAGGCACCTTTCCGGCATCAGGGCGTGAATCGATCGTTGGCCTGCGTGTTTCAGGGGCCGCTGTGCTATACGTAGACCCCGACCCTTCCACTGGCATGGACCCTCCAAGATCATGAGCCCGAAAGAAGAAACCGTGGTGTTCGGCACCGAAGACATCCTCCGCAGCCTGTGTGATTCCGTAGCCAAGGTGCTGACGGTGGCAACGAACAGCCAGATCCGCTACTCGGGTATGGTCCAGCGCATCAGCAAGACCTGCCTGAAGCCGGACATCGGCTGTTTCGTGCTGTTCGACGGCGGCTTTTCCGGGCTCGTCGTGATCAACTTCTCGGCCCCCGCGGCGATGGAGCTGTACGAGACCTACATGCTCAATATGGGCATGTCGCGCTCGGAACTGGCGGGCTCCTTCACGTCGGACGAAGTCGGCAACGTCATGGGCGAGTTGATGAACCAGATCGTCGGTGATTTCACCGGCAAGGTCGCACGCGAGCTGCAGACGCACATCACGCAGAACCAGCCGAAGATGATGGCGCTCACGAAGCAGGTCATGCTGAGCGTGGACACCAACCTCGACAAGCCCGAAGCGCGCCGCGTGACGTTCTACACCGGGCGCAACCACCTCTTCTACCTCGAACTGGCGATGGACCGCACCGAGTTCATCCGCCTCAACGACTTCGAGTGCCAGGAAACGCACCCCGACGATGTGTTCGAGCAGGCCAATGCGGCCTCCCGCGAACCGGAGGCCGTCGCGGGTGGCAGCGATCACGACGATCTGCTGAAGTCGCTCGGCATGTAGGGGCCGGATCAGACGGGGCCGATGCCCCTCTGGCGCGGGCCGGTGCGCTGCGGCCCCGGCCCGGTGGGGCCGTCGAGGTCTGCGAGGATCGGGCAGTCCGGGCGATGGTCGCCGTGGCAGTGCGAGGCCAGCGCCTTCAGCGTGTCGACCATGCCCTGCAGTTCCCGGATCTTGCGCTCGAGCGTTGCGACGTGCTCCAGCGCGATGCGCTTGACGTCGGCACTGGCGCGCCCTTTGTCGTGCCACAGTGCGAGCAGTCCGGTGATGCCCTCGACGCTGAAGCCCAGGTCGCGGGCGCGGCGGATGAACCGCAGCACGTGCACATCCTCTTCCGTATAGGCACGGTAGCCTGCATCGGTGCGCCGTGCTGCGGGAATCAGCCCGATCGACTCGTAGTAGCGGATCATCTTGGCCGACACGCCCGAGGCGGCCGCAGCCTTGCCGATGTTCATGCGCGGTTTGCCTGTGTGGAGGCCGGGAGCTCGAAGCGGCGCAGGCGCAGCGCGTTGGTGAGCACACACACGCTGGAAAGCGACATGGCTGCCGCGGCAAACACCGGTGACAGCAGAAGCCCGGCGGAAGGATAGAAGACGCCCGCAGCGAGCGGGATCAGCGCTGTGTTGTAGGCGAAGGCCCAGAACAGGTTCTGTGCGATGTTGCGCATCGTCGCGCGCGACAGCGCGATCGCACGCGGCACCCCGGCGAGGTCGCCGGACATCAGCACGATGTCGGCGCTCTCGATCGCAACGTCGGTGCCGGTGCCGATCGCGATGCCGACGTCGGCTTCGGCCAGTGCGGGAGCGTCGTTGATCCCGTCGCCGACGAAGGCCACCTTGCGCCCTTCACGGCGCAGGCCCTGGAGGGCGGCGACCTTGCCATCGGGCAGTACTTCGGCGACCACCTCGTCGATCCCGGCCTGGCGCGCGATCGCCTGCGCCGTGCGGGCGTTGTCGCCGGTGATCATCGCCACGCGCAGGCCCATCGCATGCAGGGCCGCCACGGCCTGCACGGAGCCTGGCTTGAGTGGATCGGCCACCGCGAGGATCGCTGCCAGGCGCCCGTCGATTGCCGCGTAGAGCGGCGACTTGCCTTCGTCCCCAAGGCGTTCCGCAGTGTCGGCGAAGGCGCCGGCGTCGAGGCCGAGCCGGCGCATCAGGCGGTCGGCGCCAACCTCGACCCGCCGGCCCCCGACGGTGGCTTGCACACCGTGGCCTGCCGCCGCCTCGAAACCTTCGGGATCCGCCAGTTCGAGCCCTTCGGCCAGCGCCGCCGCGACGATGGCCTCGGCGATCGGATGCTCGGAGCGCCGTTCGACCGCGGCGACGAGCGCGAGCACCTCTTCGTGCGCAAAGCCTTCGGCGACGACCAGATCGGTCAGTTCGGGGCGGCCGATGGTCAGTGTGCCGGTCTTGTCGAGCGCGACGATCGCGGCATCGCGCAGCGCCTGCAGCGCGTCGCCCTTGCGCATCAGCACGCCCATCGCGGCGGCCCGGCCGGTCGCGACCATGATCGAGGTCGGGGTCGCGAGCCCCATCGCGCACGGACAGGCGACGATCAGCACAGCCACCGCGTTGACCAGCGCGAAGCTCAGCGCCGGTTCGGGGCCGAATGCGAGCCACACGCCAAAGGTCAGTGCGGCAGCAGCCATCACCGCGGGGACGAAGACCATCGTCACCTTGTCGACCAGCGCCTGGATGGGCAGCTTCGCGCCCTGCGCGGTTTCGACCATGCGGATGATCTGGGCGAGCACCGTGTCGGCGCCGACCTTGGTTGCGCGAAACGAGAAGGCGCCGCGCGTGTTCAGCGTGCCGCCGACCACCGTGCTGCCGGGGCGTTTCTCGACCGGCACCGGCTCGCCGGTGATCATCGATTCGTCCACGTAGGACGCGCCCGCCACGACCTCCCCGTCCACCGCAATCTTCTCGCCCGGGCGCACCTCGACGAGATCGCCGACCACGACCTCCTCGATCGCAAGCTCGCGCGCGCTGCCGTCGCGCACGACCCGCGCGGTGCGCGGCTGGATGCGCATGAGCCGCCGGATCGCCTCGCTGGTGCGTCCGCGCGCGCGGGCTTCGAGCAGGCGTCCGACGAGGATCAGCGTGACGATGACCGCTGCCGCCTCGAAATAGACGTTCGCGGTTCCTTCCGGAAGCACGCCCGGCGCGAGCAATGCGACGACCGAGTAGGACCATGCCGCACCCGTGCCGAGCGCGACCAGCGCGTTCATGTCGGGCGCCCCGCGTACGAGCGCGGGGATGCCCTTGCGGAAGAAGCGCAGGCCCGGGCCGAACAGCACGAGCGTCGTCAGCACGAACTGCAGCCACCCGCTCCCCTGGTGTCCGATCGTGCCCTGAACCCAGTCGTGCATGCCCGAAATGAGATGCGAACCCATCTCCAGCACGAAAACCGGCAGCGTCAGCGCAGCGGCGATCCATACCGCACGGCGCAGCTCACCCTCCTCGGCCTCGGAGGTCGCCGCGCGGGCGGATTCGGTCACGTCGGCGGCCGGGCGGGCACCGAACCCGGCCTTCCTGACGGCCTCGACCAGCGCCGCAGGCGCGACGCTGCCGGAGGTCTCGATGTGCGCACGCCGCGCCGCGAGGTTCACGCTTGCATCGAGTACCCCGGGTACCCGCTTCAGGACCTTCTCGACGCGCCCGACGCAAGCCGCGCATGTCATGCCCTCGATGTCGAGCGTCAGTTCGTCGCGGACGAGTTCGTAGCCCGCCTTCTTCACCGCTTCGGCCAGTGCGCCGAAGGATACTTCCGGCCCGGCCGTCACCAGGGCGGTGCCCGCCGCGAGATTGACGCTCGCCGAGGATACGCCCGTGACTTGGACCAGCGCCTTTTCGACGTGGGCAACGCAGGAGGCGCAGCGCATCCCCTCGATCCTCAGGGTTTGCGCGGTGTCGCGGGGACTTGTCTTCGCATCCATGATCGTGCTCCGGTTCCTCGGTTCATCACGATCGAAACTGTAAACCTTGACAGGATGGGAAGGTCAACAGCCTTGGCCTAAGAGCATCCCATGTGGCGACGGTACATGGCCGGATCGTGGCCGTCCGGAACGGACTCGCAGGGATCGGAGGCATAGCCGCGCAGCGCCTGGTAGCGTTCGACCTGCTCGGCGCTGAGCAGATCGACGGTCTCAAGGTGGCGCGAAAGGTGGATGAAGCGCAGTTCGGTACGGGCCGCTTCGGCACTCGCCAGCAGCCTGCCCAGTTCGTCGGGATCGACCTTGCGCGCGGCGAAGGCGCGCTCGATGGCGGCTTCCGCAGCGATCAGGCGTTCGCCGGCTGGAACGGCCTGAGCGCGCATTGCCGCGTGCAGCGTCTCGATGCGCGTGATCTGGTCAGGGTTGAGCGGGATCCGGTCCTTCAGTTCGAGCAGGTGGGCCGGACCCGGATACCCATTGAGTTCGGCCGGCAGTGCGAGGCCCCAGCCGCCCCCGCGCCGCAGTTCGTCGAGATCGCTCTGCGACAGCGACTTGATCGCGCGGCGCTCCATGCCCGCATAGGGTGAGTGGGCCGTGTGGCCCGTGCTTCCAGGCTGGGCGCCGGCGGACAAGGGAATGAGGTTCAGCAGGGCGATGGCCAGCGTGCAGCAACGGGCGCGTGGCATGGGTCGGATCTCCTATTGCAGGTTGGGATTTCCGGAGCCGGCCGGCCGTCAGCCGTTGCGTGCTTCGGCGGCGGTCGCGGAGCCATTCCGCTGCCGCAGGCCGAGCCAGATCAACGCGGCTCCGGTGAGTCCGACCGGGACCAGCGAGCCAAGGTTCAACAAGGTCCAGCCCTGCGTCGTCACCAGGGCGCCGGAGGCGAAGGAGCTGAGCGCCATGACCGCGAACACCGCGAAATTGATCGCTGCCTGCGCCTTGTCCTTCTCTTCCGGGCGATAGGCCTGCATCGCCAGCGTCGTGCTGCCGGTGAAGAGGAAGTTCCAGCCGACCCCGAGCAGGAAGAGCCCGATCAGGAACTGGTGCAGATCCTGGCCGGAGAGTGCGATCGCGATGCACAGCGCGTTGAGCGCGACGCCGACCCCCATGATGGTGAGCACGCCGAAGCGCTTGATCAGGTGGCCGGTGAAGAAGCCGGGCGCGAACATCCCGATCACATGCCACTCCAGAACCAGCGCGGCATCCGAGAAGGGCATGCCGCACACGTCCATTGCAAGCGGGGTGGCCGCCATCAACAGGTTCATCACCCCGTAGCCCAGCGCCGCGCCGATCGTCGAGACCACGAACACCGGCTGGCGCATGATCTCGCCCAGCGGCCGGCCGCTGCTCGCCCCCTTCTCGCGCGGCGGTTCGGGCGGGAACTGGATTCCCGCCATGAACACCATCGACAGCAGCGCCACGAGCGCGAGCGCGAGATACGAACCGAGAAACGGCAGCCCGACCGTGTCGCGCGTGTAGTTCGCAAGATTCGGACCGATCACCGCTCCGATCAGACCTCCTGCCAGCACCAGTGACACGGCCTTCTCGCGAAACGAGGGCGGTGCCAGCTCGCCGGCTGCAAATCGGTAGAGCTGGCCGTTGGCGCTGTAGTAGCCCGCCGCCACCGTACCCGCGACCAGCAGCCAGAAGCTCTGGATGTGCAGCGCGAAGGCGCACACGAGCACGGTCAGCACCGCAACCACCAGCCCGAGCTGGAACGAGACCTTGCGGCCCCAGCGCTGCTGGCTGCGGGCCACGAGCCCGGTCGACATCGCACCGCCGACCACATAGCCCATCACCGGCAGCGTCGCCATCCACGCCGCAGGTGCCAGACTGAGGCCGACCAGGCCGTTGATCGCGATGAAGACCACGTTGTTGGTCAGGAACAGGCCTTGCGCGATGGCCAGCAGCCAGAGATTCTTCTTCATGGGGGAGACGGTTCTTTGCGAGTGTGAGTGGAATTCAGGCGGTCTTCGGTGGATGGTCGTGGGTCAGCCGTTTGATGTGCTCAGTCAGGCCGACGGCGCGCGTGACGTCGAGTTCGATGGCGATCCCCGTGTTCAGGCTCTCGTCGAGCCCGCCTGCGCTGCAGACGGCTTCCAGCACTTCGGCCGAGCGGCGCGCCTCGACCAGGATCAAGAGGACCGTGCGGGGTGCGAATACCTCCAGGCCGAAGATGCCGATCTGCTTGTGCAGGCCCTGCCCCTGCGCATTGGCGATGATCGTGGCTCCCGTCGCGCCGGCCTCGCGGGCCGCGTCCAGAACGTCGTCCATCTTTTCGTCATCGACGAAGACGAGAATCAATTTGAAGTCCATCACACCCTCCTTCTTCACCCGATGCGGCACGTCAACGCGGGTCGCAATCGTCCGGCTCGAATCGTTCATGAACACTATACAGCTTGAGCGATGGGGTCACGCGCCGGGGCCTTCGCCGCGTCTGGCCAGCGCCGCCAGCCGCGACAGGAGCGGCGACGATCCACGCGCGGCCCTGTTCCGGTACGCCGTCCTGCGGTGATCCTGGTGAAAGGCGAGCCCGATCTCGGTGACGGTCGTGCCTTGATAGACCGCGCGGACGACGAGGTCCAGCGGACCGAGCGGAACACGGTCTCCGACCACGGGCGTTGCGCCCAGTTCGGCGGCCATGTATTCGCCAACCGTCATTGTTTGTGCCAGATCCTTATGCAAGGACAGGTCATAGGCGTTCTGCAGGTCCTGCAGTCTGGCGTCCGGATCGACCCTGAATTCGCCGAAGAAGGATTTGTCGTCGCGGTCCGGTGCCTGCGTCTTGGCGAACAACTGATCGAGCAAGGGTCCGTACTCGGGTGGGGCGAAGAGGTACACATAGTCGCCTGGTACGAGTTGCGTGCCTTCCTCGTAGGCCATCGACTGAGCGTTTCGCACCACCAGCGACGGTCTGGCCCAGCGTGGCAGGGGTTTGCCGGCCAGGAGCGGGCTGTCGTCCAGGACACGGTAGATCACGAACTCGTGCTTCGGGTTGCCGGGCAGCTCCAGTTCGATGCGTTCGACCGGGCCAGACTGCGTCGGGATGATGAGGTCGAGCCACCTCGCCGAAGGCTTGATGGTCCATCCCTGAACCAGCAGCGACGTCACGACCATGATGAACGCGGTATTCAGGAACAGATCGGCATTCTCCACGCCCATCACGGTGGGGAGGATGCCGAGCAGGATCGAGACCGCCCCGCGCAGCCCCACCCAGCACGTGAATGTCACTGTCTGCCGGTCATTGCGAAACGGAAGCAGGCAGAGCCACACCGCGAGCGGGCGCCCGATCAACATCAGGAAGATTCCGAGCCCTATGGCCGGCAGGAGCACCGGTCCGAACTCCGATGGCGTGACGTACAGTCCGAGCACGAGAAACATCACGATCTGCGCCATCCACGTCATGCCCTTCTGGTAGCGGCGCAGAGCCGACGATCCCTTGATGTCGGTGTTGCCCGCAAAGATTCCGGCGACGTACACCGCGAGGAATCCACTTCCCCCGAGGTAGCCGGTCACCGCGAACGCACAAAGTGCGGCGGACATGACTACGATCGGATAGAGCGCTTCGTCGAGATGAATCCGGTTCACCAGCGCCACGATGAGCCTACCGGCCATCAGGCCGAGTGCCAGGCCAAGACCCATCTGCAGGCCGAAGCCGGTCAGGAAGGCGGTAGCCAGGCTGGTCCGCCCTTCGGCGAGGATCAACTCGATGAAGAGGATGGTCAGGAAGATCGCCATCGGATCGTTGGATCCGGACTCGACCTCCAGCACTGAACGGACGCGCTTGTAGATCTTGATGCCGCCCGTGCGCAGCAGGAAGAACACTGCCGCTGCATCGGTCGAACTGATGATTGCACCCATGAGCATGGCGTGCAGCCACGGCAGGTCGAACAGCAGGCGGGCCGCCGCACCGACGAAGAGTGTCGTGAGCAGCACGCCCAGCGTCGCCAGAGCGATCGCCGGAGCGGCGGCACGCTTCAAGGTCCGGGCGCGTGTTCCGAAGCCAGAGTCGAACAGGATCACCGCGAGCGCGAGACTGCCCAGGAAGTAGGCGATCTGGGCGTCGTCGAACATCAGCCCGAGTCCATCCTCGCCGGCAACCAGGCCGATGCACAGGAAGATCAGCAGCAGCGGAGCGCCGAACCGGAACGCCAGCGCGCTCGTGAGCACCGATACGACGATGAGTCCGGCTCCGATGAGAATCGTGGGATAGATCCAGTCCATGTGTTCCTGAAGCGGTTCGGGCGTGCGTGGGGCCAAGGATCCTGACTATACCTGTGTGCCGTGCTGTGCAACCCTCGGGCTGCGAAGGAATCCTGCTTTGCCGCTTCCCGCCGCCTGGCCGCACAATGGCACTCATGTGCGAACTGCACGCAGCACTCACGATTGAACTCCACCAGCCCTCAGTAGAGAACGCCATGCACATCTGGGTCGACGCCGACGCCTGTCCCGCCGTCATCAAGGACATCCTGTTCCGCGCTGCGCAGCGCACCGGATGCCCGCTCACGCTCGTTGCGAACCAGGCCCTGCGGGTGCCGGCCTCCCCGCAGATCCGGATGATCCAGGTGCCCGGGGGCTTCGACGAGGCCGACAAGTACATCGCCGGGCACGTGCAGCACGGTGACCTCGTCATCACCGCAGACATCCCTCTTGCAGCGGAAATCGTCGCGCGCGGTGCCCAGGCGCTCTCGCCGCGGGGCGAGCTCTACGGCAAGGAAAACATCCGCGAGTTGCTCGACCTGCGCAACTTCATGGACACCCTGCGCAGCACCGGCGTCGAGACCGGCGGACCGGCGGCCTTCAGTGCGGCGGACCGGCAGGCATTCGCGAACCGGCTCGACCGGCTGCTGCGGGTTGCGCCCGCGCCAGCTCGCCCCGCGCCTGACGCACCACGCTGAACGCGGCGCTGATTGCGAGCGTCGCCAGGATGGCGGCCACGAGGAGGTCGGGCCAGGCGCTGCCGGTGCCGAATACGCCGAAGGCTGCGAGCAGTACGGCGATGTTGCCGATCGCGTCGTTGCGGCTGCACAGCCACACCGAACGCATGTTCGCATCGCCGTCGCGCCAGGCATAGAGCAGCGCTGCGACGGCGACGTTCACCGCGAGTGCGAGGCCGGCGACGAGCCCCATCGTGACGGGTTCCGGTGGGCTGCCGGATGTGGTGGCCCACAGGGTTTTCGCAAGAACGAGCCCCCCGTACAGCCCCATCGAGGCGCCCTTGACCAGGGCTGCCCGGGCCCGCCAGGCGAGGCCCATCGACAGCACCGCGAGCGACAGGCCGTAGTTCGCCGCATCGCCTGCGAAGTCGAGCGCATCGGCGAGCAGCGATACCGAGCCGGATATGAGCCCGCCGCCGATCTCGACCCCGAACATCGCCGCATTGAGTAGAAGCGCGATCCACAGCACCCTGCGGTATGCGGGGTCGCTCACGCCGCGCGGCGCGGCACAGTTTCCGTGGCAGCATCCGGACATCGGAAGGCTCAGTGCAGTTGGAATAGGGCCATTGGAAACCCTGAAGCCACTACGGGGTCAACCCCGGCAGGCCGCGCGAGGGTGTGCGGGAGGGTTCGTGGAGGAATCGCCATGCGGATCGGAGAACTGGCGCGTGCGACCGGGGTGGAGATCGAGACCGTGCGCTATTACGAAAAGAGCGGGCTGCTGCCCGAGCCGGCACGCCAGGCCAACGGATACCGCGCCTACAGTGCACGGCACCTGGAGCGTCTCGCCTTCATCCGCCACTGTCGTGCGCTCGACATGCCGCTCGCGGACATCGCCAGGCTGCTCGACTTCAACGATCATCCGCAGTCCGACTGCGGCGACGTGAATACGCTGATCGATGCGCAGCTCGCGCGCGTGCGCGCCCGCCTCGCGAGCATGCATGCGCTCGAAGCGCAACTCGCCGCGCTGCGTGCGCGATGCCGGGAACCGCACGCGACGCAGGAGTGCGGCATCCTGCATGAGCTGGTGGCGGCTGCACATGGCGAAGCCTGCGCCTGCCATCCGGCGCCTGGCCGAGGTGGGGCCGGGCATGCGGATCCCCGCGTGTTCGCAGCGGATGCCGAGGCGCCAGAGCGTCCGGGCCGGTGCGATAATCAAGCTGGTTGAAGCAGGGTTCTTCACACGGACCCGTTGTCCGGGAGACGCAGCATGGACGCAGAACGACTGCGAAGGATTTCGTGGAACGGCTTTCGTGCGATGCTCGGCTTCGGCCTTCTTGCCGTGCTGGTGGTCGCAGCCGTGCCGGAGTCGGGCTTTGCCCAGGGGGCTCCGGGCGGTGCGCGCATGGTCGTGCTGATTGCCCTCTTCCTGCTCGGGCTGACGTTCCTGTCCTGTGTCGTGTCGCTCGTCGCCGGCCTCGTTGCGTGGCGTCGCGGTGCGCGCTTTGCTGCATGGATCATCGTCTGCGTGCTGATCCTGCTGGCCCCGCCCGCCCTGTTGCTGGCTTCCGCCATGTTCTAGCCACCGCTGCCGCGCAGTCGGTGCGGTTGCCGGCGCGCGGCGTGCGCAGTCACTGGCACATGAACCGGTGGCTGTTGTCGCGGCAGGAGGGCTGTCCGTAGAGGTCGTCCAGGAACGGGTAGCGTTGCCCGCGCGAGTCGACGCAGAAACACTGGCTGAAGCGTTGGGGTGGGCGTGCCGCGGGTGCGGGCGGGGGTGCCATCGGCGGCAGATCGACCTTGTTTCCGACCTCGAAGCCATAGGTCATGGGGTTGTAGCGAACGTGCGGTGCGGTGCCCGAGATGCAGCAGTTCGACCCCTGCGCCCGGTTCAGGTGACTCTTGAGGTAGCACACGGCCTGCGGCCCCTGGATGCCCGGTCGGACCCAGGTCCAGCCGAGGCATCCGCGCGTGCTGCGGCATGCGTTGGCACAGGCGTTGGCATCCTGGATGTAGTGCGCGGCCATGTCTCCGCCGGGAATGTCGCAGTTGAAGCCACAGGCCCGCGCGGGGGTGGGCAGAAGTGCTGCGATCGCCAGGGCGGTCGTCAGCATGATGTGCTGGATGGCTTGCATCCCCATGGATGTCGTCATGATCTGTTCTCCTTGCCGGTTTGCCACCCCGTTCAGCGGTTTGCCGGCGACGTGGCTGGAGGCGAGACGGTGTGCGGCGCTTCGGTGGCCTGCACGTGCGGTGCGTCCGAGAGCGGGACGAACTCGCGGACCGGGCGCCATTGCTTGGTCCAGCGCTCGCCCTGACGCAGCCATTCGATCTGCCAGGATCCGGTGCTCGGGTATCCGTCCGGTACACGCACGAAACTGTTCCAGAGTTCGGCTCCGTCCTGGAAGACCGGCTGGCCGTCGCTCCCGGGAGGGTAGAAGTACTCGGCCACCGGCGCGCCTTCGGCGTTGGTGCCGGGCCAGTAGACCGTCTGGTAGTGGCGACCGTCGAAGAGCACGATCTGGCAGCTCTGGAACCGGCTGGCGCAGCCCCAGTCGGGTACGGCTTCGAGAGGGGGCGTGACGGGTGCGGAGCCGGACCGCTGAGAGTCGGCTCCGGCGCGGTCATTCGGATCCTGGGTTCGCGGCGTGTCGGTGGCTGCCCGTGCCAGGTCCCAGACCTCGGGCGGCATCGGACTGACCCGGCCAATCATCCTGCCGCGAGCCCCCGCCATCTGCCCGGCACCGACGAGCGCCTTGCCGGCCGGGGTGGAAAGCTCGACCTTGCCTTCGGCAACCTTGAGTTCGACTTGTCCGGAATCCGGTTCGTGCCGCAGGGCAAAATCGGTGCCGCGGATGCCGCACAGCGTCACACCCGCGCGGACATTGACGCTGCTCGATGAACCCCAGCCTTTCATGAAGGCACGGATCTCACCGCGTATGAGCGACAACACCCCTTCCCGGCGACGCTGTTCCCGCTCGCTGTCACGCAGGTTGATCACGAACCTTTCGATCACCAGTTCAGTGCCAGGAGCAAGGTTCATGACCGAGGGGCCGGCATTCGCGACCTCGTCGCGGTCGGTGAACTCGAGCCGGATCCGCCCGTCCGCACCGGTGCGCACCGTGTCACCGACATTCACGAAACCCCCGAGCGCCAGACGGGCCCAGTCGCGGGTCGCGCGGCGCTGGACGCATGCCACTCCGTACACCCCTCGGGCATAGGCGGCAATCTCTCCAGGAGCCGTTCCGATCGCGTTTGCCGTACCGATGCCAAGCAGCGCTGCCAGCCGGTCCGATTGCCGATGCGCTGCGCCGGAGGTGTGCTGCGGATGGGCGGCTGTCCGCGCACCGGTGTTGAACTGGTCGCAGGATCCGGCCGCGATCAGCGCTTCGGCCTGGCGTGACCTGCGGCAGAGGTCTGCTTGTTCCTTGGAGGCTTCAGGATAGCGGGCCTCGACCCGACCCCATTCCTCGCGCGCCCGGGCGTAGCGCGCGACCAGGGCGTCGTAGCTGCGCACCCCGAGATCTGCGAGCGCCTGATCGTCATGGCTCGCCAGCTGCGCATTCATCTCGGCCACGTACAGATCATGCAGGCGGTTATGTTCCTCCTTGAGACTTCGCAGCGCCGGTTCGCGCGGATTGGCATGTTCACGCCGCCGGATCTCGCGCTTGAGCTCCTGGATGCGATCGAACATCAGGGCGCTCGATCCGGGCAGCGTGATCCGGCGCATGTAGAACTCGCCCCCGGACTTGAGTGCTTCGACCTCGGTGCGCAGGGCGTGGAGCCGCTTCACTTCCTCCGTCAGGTCGTGGCACCGCTGAGCGAGCTGTGGCCCTTCGGCACGGGCGCGCTCGATCGAGTCGATCTCGGGGCCCGATTCGGGGCCGGGATCGCGGGCAGCGGCGCTTGAGCACAGCAGTGCCAGCACAATGCCGACGAGTTGCCGCGCAGGCAGAATTCGCCTGCATCGCCAGACCGATCGGATCGATTGATCATCGCTCATGTGCGCACCTTCTTGTGGTGTGCGCGATCACGGATGCCAGGCACCGAAGTCCGGCCTCGGGTCGGCGCCGGACAGGCGATCGGACGAGCGTGCCACGCGCCTCGTTCCTGCCTGCCGGGACAGCCCGACCCACCAAGGATCAAGGCGTCCTTGGTTCTCTCTAGTTCATCGGACGGTCCCTGTCAAACTGCGCTTTGCCTACCGGTCGCCGCAGCCCCGAATCTGCGCCCTTGCGGGCAGGTGTCGCGCTGCGGCATCATCGTCGAAGGACCGGAAGCGGGAGCAAGGGGATGGGGCGCGGCCTTCTGATCATTCTGGGTTTGCTGAGCACCGCGCAGGCCGTACTGGCCGATGGGCGCGAGCGCGTGCTGACCTGGGTGCTGAACGACTTTCCGCCCTTCATCGTGGTCGGCGGGGAGCGTCCGCGCAGCGGCTTCGTCGACGTCATGCTCGACCAGCTGATCGCGCGCATGCCCGAGTATGAGCACCGGGTCGAGGTGTCGAGCATCGCGCGCGCGCTCGGGCTGATGGAGCAGGGCGAGCGGCTCTGCCATCCAGCGCTGCTGCAGAACGAGGCGCGTTTGCGGGTTGCGGTGTTCAGCGGTCCCGTTCAGGTGGTGCTGCCGCACCACGTCATCGTGCGCCGGGACCGGCTCGAACGGCTGGGGCCGCACCTGGACGCAAGCGGTGCGGTCCGGGTCGACCGTCTCGTCGCCGATGCCTCGCTCGTTACCTCGATCACCGACCACCGAGCGTTTCCGCCGATCATCGAGCGCGAGCTGGCGCGCTTTCCGGAGGCTACGCACATCCATCGCGCCGGCGGCCAGTTCATCGCCTCCTTCCACCAGCTTGCCGCGGGCTGGATCGACTATCTCTTCGCCTACCCGGTGGAGCCGGGCTGGTACCTGGCGCAGGAGGCCCGCAGAACTGACGTCGAGTTTGCCGCGCTGCCCATATCCGGCAACCAGGACTTCACGCTCGGCTACGTCGCCTGTACCCGGGGCGCCTGGGGGCAGCAGGTCGTCGAGCGGATCGACGCGGTGGTGCGCGAGGCGGGCCCGCGCCCGCCCTGGATCGAACATCAGCTCTCGATGCTCGATCCAGGCAGTGCGCGCAAGCTGCTCACCGTGCTCGGGCGCGAGCGGCCCTTCGCGAGATAGGCGGCGATGGATCCGTCCCCCTCCGGCTCCCGCGAAATGCCGGTACGCGCTTCACTCGGGCGCAGGCTGCTGTTCTGGATCCTGTTGATCAGCGGGTTCAACGCGCTGGCCGCGACCTCGATCCAGCTCTACATCGAGTACCGGCGTGATCTCACCGACCTCGACGGCATGCTCGTCTTCATCCGCGACAGCCAGTTGCCGAGCATCGCGCAGGCCGCCTGGAATTTCGATGATGCGCTGCTTCAGACGCAACTGGGCGGGATCGCCGATTCGCCGTGGATCCGTGCGCTCACGATCCACTACGGACCGCGCGAATCGGCAAGGCTCGCCGTTGGCGACGTGCAGCCGGATCATGCGCGCCAGCACGTCTTCACCCTCGATTACCCCTCCGGCACCGGGGTCGTGCGCGTCGGGCGGCTCATCGTGTGGCCGAACATGGCCGAGATCCGCGAGCGCACGAAGGCCCGCATCCTCGTCGTGCTCGCGACCCAGGCGGTGAAGGTCATGGTCATCTCCTTCACGCTGCTGTGGCTCGTTTCGTGGATGATCACGCGCCACCTCGGGCGCATCGCCGCCTATGCGCGGGCCTTCGTGCCCGGGCACGGCCTGGCGCCGTTCGCGCTCGAGCGCGAACCTGAACGCGCCGACGAGTTGCATGATCTCGTCACGAGCCTGAACGATGCCTATCGCCGCCTCGATGAATCGCATGCCGCCGAGCTCGATCGCAGCGCGCGGCTCGAATCGCTGGTCGCCGAGCGCACCGGAGAGCTGCAGCGCCTCGCGCATCACGACAGCCTCACGGGGCTGCCCAATCGCAGGCTGTTCGCGGACCGGCTGGAGCGCGCAATGGCCGCGGTGCAGCGGCGCGGTGGCCAGATTGCGCTCGCCTACCTCGATCTCGACGGGTTCAAGGCGATCAATGACCAATGCGGTCACGACGCAGGCGACGCGGTGCTGAAAGCGGTCGCCGCGCGCCTGCAGGCGGTCATGCGCGAGGGCGATACGCTCGCGAGGATGGGGGGCGACGAGTTCGTGGCGCTGCTGACCGATCTGTCGGAAGACCCGCAGATCGAACCCCTGATCGAACGCCTGCTCGCCGCTGCATCCGAGCCTGTGCCCCTTGCAACGTGCGGCCTGCAGGTAACCGCGAGCATCGGCGTCGCACTCCATCCACGCGACGCCCACGACGCCGAAGCGCTCATCCGCCGCGCGGATCAGGCCATGTACGAAGCCAAGCTCGCGGGCCGCAACCGCTGGCGGATTGCGGGGCGTTCGGGACGTTCAGGGCGGTAGCAGCCTTCGCGCGGAAATGCCCAGCAGTCGAGCGGGGATGGGTGTCATCCAGTGATGAGGAGCAATGGGTGACCTGCTCCCGTTCTGTTAGGCTTTCAACTTCTGGGACCAATCAATGCCTGCGTTCATGACCGGCACCTCAAAGAACCCGTCCGTCAGGTGGCTCAAGCCGAGTGGTGAGCCAGTCGCTTGCGTAGAGAAGATCAAGGTTCTCAATGAGAACCACGAGGAACTGCGCCAGATGGTGCGCGATGCCCTCGAAGACGCATTGCTGATGGGGTGCAGCGAGCGCCACGTGCGCGAAGTGATGCATGCGCTCATCGACGAAGTCATTCCTGCATATGGGGAGCGAGAGGATCCTTAGCGCCGTATCGATGGAGTTCGGTCGAACGATGATGTGCTTGAAGGTCATCCTTTTCCGTGGCAGGAAGCACCCCCCGATGAGCGGCGGCTGCCGAAGCGTGGTCCGACTTCGAGGTGACCCACCTCGCACTCCTCCGTGAAATGCACGAAGCCGCGCTTCAGGATGCTGGCCCAGCCGTTGCCGAGTCTCGCGCCGGCCGCCTCGAGTTCGGCCTCGATCCGGTCGGCGGTGACTTGCAGCAGGTCATAGGTGATCCTGACCTGCTGATGCTCGGCCTCGATCGCCTCGATCCCCATCAGTGCCCCGACCTGTTCGACGACCAGACGCGCCTGTCCGGCATCGAGCGGTGTCCCGAGCGCGAAGCGGCGGTGCTTGAGCACGGTTCGGCCCTCCTGCTTCGGGGCCGGTCGGCCCGCATGGCCGATGAACAGGTGCGGGTGGGCGAGAAAGCGGTCACGGCACTGGGCCGAGCAGAATGCATACGTCGTACCGACATAGTCATGTGCGAAGCTGCCGGCATCGACTTCCATGCCGCAGACCACGTCCTTATACTTCTGGTCCATGATTTCCTCCGTTCGGTTCGCCGGTTGCGAGCGCGTGTGCCGGGCGCCTCAGTCCTGGGATTGCGCTGACCCGTTCCGGCCACGTTGCGGAATGAACGCCGGCGTGCGCGCCATGTAGTCGCGGTAGGCGTCGCCGAACTCGGCGATCGAATCGAGTTCCTCGCGGCGCGCGAGCCGTGCGTACATGTAAAGCAGGATCGGGAACAGCACGAGCGTGATCAGTGTCGGCCACTGCAGCAGGAAGCCGAACATGATCGCGACGAAGCCGACGTACTGCGGGTGGCGAATGTACGCGTAGGGGCCGGTGTCGGCGATGCGGCGCTCGCGCTGGGCTTCGTACAGCACCGGCCACGCCTTCGCGAGGAGCCAGAAGCCGGCGACGATGAATCCGATGCTGAGCAGGTGGAACGGGCCGAAGTGCGGGTTCGCCTCCCAGCCGAAGATCATCTCGAGCAGATGGCCGGCGTCGTGCGACAGCCAGTCCACGCCTGGAAAGTGCGACGACAGCCAGCCCGAGAGCAGGTAGATCGTCAGCGGAAAGCCGTACATCTCGGTGAATAGCGCGACGATGAAGGCCGAGTAGGCGCCGAACGAGCGCCAGTCGCGTGTCGTCTGCGGCCTCGCGAAGCTGAACGCGAACGCGATGAAGATCGCCGAGTTCAGCAGCACCAGCGACCACAGGCCGTAGGCGGACAGGCCGTTCATCGCGCATCTCCTTTCGTGTTGCGCCCGTGTGCGCCGTGCCGATGGCCACCATGTCCGCCATGCCCGTGGCCACGATGCATGAACACGTGCATCAACGGGCATGCGAGCAGGATCAGCCATGGCAGATAGGGAATCAGATGCGCGCGATGCTCGGCAATGAGAACGAACGCGCTGAGCGCGAGAAATCCGAAGAAAACCCACTTCGCGCGCTTGCTTCGCGTCACCTGCTGCGCGGGCGACTGCCGTTCGGCGCGATTTGCTTGGATGGCATCATGCTCGTGGCGAGTGCTTGGATGGTCGTGCGCTTGCATGGCGTGGCTACCTCTGTGATCGTCGGATCTGCAGTGCGAACCGTTCCGTATTCGGATGAGTACGCCGGTGGTGGTAGAAGCGGGCTTACGGGGTCATGATGCGCTGGAGGCTCCGACGAAAACCTGACGAGGGGATTACGTTTCAATAACGCGTAACCTCCAGCCGTGCCCGGCGCAGCAGCAGCGAATTGCCGATCACCGACAGCGAACTCGCCGTCATCGCGACGACGCCGATCATCGGGTGCAGCAGGCCCAGCGCCGCGACGGGGATCGCCGCGACGTTGTAGAACCAGGCCCAGAACAGGTTCTGCACGATCTTCGAGAAGGTCGCCTTCGACAAGCGGATCGCCTCGACCACCTTGGTCAGTTCGCCCTTGACCAGCGTGACGTCGGCCGCCTCGATCGCGACGTCGGCGCCGGCGCCGATCGCGATGCCGACGTTGGCCTGCTTGAGTGCGGGGGCGTCGTTGATGCCGTCGCCGACCATCGCAACGTGCTGGCCGTGCTGTTGCTGCAAGGACTTCACCGCATCGACCTTGCCCTCCGGGAGTACGCCGGCCATGACGGTGTCGACACCGACCTGAGCGGCGACATGGCGGGCGGTACGTTCGTTGTCGCCGGTGACCATGACGACCTGGATGCCGAGCGCGTGCAGTGCGGCGATCGCGGCCTTCGAATCGGCCTTCACGGTGTCGGCGACTGCGACCAGACCCGCGGCGCGATCGTCGATCGCGACCAGCATCGCGGTCTTGCCATCGTTCTCGAAGCGCTTCAGCGTGTCGTCGAGCGGGCCGTAGGCGATGCTGGCCTCGTCGAGCATGCGGCGGCTGCCGACACGCACCAGGCCGTCATCGACCGCACCCTGCACGCCGCGCGCGGTGACCGCCTTGAACGACTGTACCGCGGGAATCTCCACACCGCGCTCACGCGCGCCGTTGACGATGGCTTGCCCGAGCGGATGCTCCGAGCCGGCCTCGACCGCGGCGGCCGCGCGCAGCACCGTCGCTTCGTCGAAGCCTTCTGCCGCGATGACGTCGGTCAGCGCCGGTTTGCCCTCGGTGATCGTGCCGGTCTTGTCGAGCACGACGACCTGGATGTCCTTGAGCGTCTGGATCGCCTCGCCGGAGCGGATCAGCACGCCGCGCTCGGCGCCGAGGCCGGAGCCGACCATCAGCGCGGTCGGCGTCGCCAGGCCGAGCGCACACGGGCAGGCGATCACGAGTACCGCCACGGCCGACAGCGTGCCGACCATCAGCGGGGTCAGCGTGGGATTGACCCACGGCAGGAAGCCCGCGCCCCAGTCGAGCACCGGCTGCAGGCTCGCGCCGATCGCGAGCCACATCACGAAGCTCGCGATGCTGATTCCGATCACGGCCGGCACGAACTGGCCGGTCACCCGGTCGGCGAACTCCTGGATCGGCACCTTGGAGCCCTGGGCCTGCTCGACCAGCCGGATCACCTGCGACAGGAAGGTGTCGGCGCCGACCCTGGTCGCGCGGATCCTGAGCAGTCCTTCCTTGTTGAGGGTCGCGCCGATCACCGCGTCGCCGGGGCCTTTCTCGACCGGCACCGACTCACCGGTCGCGATCGATTCGTCGACATGGCTCATGCCTTCGACGATCTCGCCGTCGGTCGGCACCTTGGCCCCGGGGCGAACGACCATCACGTCGCCGACCGCAAGCTCGGCCACCGGCACCTCGACCTCGCGGCCGTCACGCAGCACGGACGCGGTCTTGGCGCCGAGTGTGAGCAGCTTCTTGATCGCCTGCGACGCGCGGCCCTTCGCGCGCGTCTCGAGGTAGCGGCCGAGCAGGTGGAAGGTCATGATCGTCGCCGCCATCTCGATGAAGGAGGTCATCGGGTAGAAGAAGCCGATCAGTCCGATCAGGTAGGGGGGCAGGCTGCCCAACGAGATCAGCACGTCCATGTTGGCGGTGCGGTTCGTCAGTGAGCGCCACGCCGAACGGTGCGTCGCGAGCCCGCCGTTCGTGAATACCACCGGAAATGCGAGGATCGCGACGATCGCGAGGTAGCCGGGGATCGGTTGCCAGAACATGTGCGGCGCCATGATCGCCATGATCACCGTGGTCGGAATCGCGGCGATCCACAAGCGCTTCCATGCGAGCGCGAGGTAGCGTTCTTCCGAGTCGATCGTCTGCCGCTCGCTCGGGGGGCTTTCGAGATCAACGCTGTCGACGTCGTAGCCGGCATGTTCGATCGCGGCCCGGATCGCCTCCGGCTGGGTGCGCGTCGCATCGAAGCGCACCGTGACGCGATGGTTGGCGATGCTGGTTTCGACGCCCTCGATACCCTCCACCCTGCGGATGGAAGTCGACACCAGGCCCGCACAGTGGTTGCTGCCCATGCCAGGAACGGTCAGGAGAACCGTTCTCGACGCTGTGGTTGAGGTGTTCATGGCCTGACCCCTCCATTTTCTGCTACGGTCTGGCGCCGACCGGGTGTTCCGGGCCGGTTTGCGGTGTTGATCGGCTCAGCGGGCGGGCGACTGCGATTGCATCTTCTGCTCCATCGCTTCCATGCGCTTTTCCATCTTCTCCATGCGCTGATGCATCGCGTCCGGCCCACGACCCTGCATGTCGCCCTGGATCCCCATCATCCCGCCTTGCATCATGCCCGCTCCCATCGGCATGTCGCCGGACATCATCGGACAATCTTTCGGCATGCCTTGCATCATCCTTTCCATGTCGGCCATCTGCTCTTCCATGAGCTGCATGCGTTCGGCTGGATCCTGCACCTGCCGCATGCGCTGCATGCGCTCCTGCATCGCCGAGATGCGGGCAGCCGGTGTGGTGCCCGGTGCGGCTTCGGATGCTGCGGTTTCGGGGGGGTGATGCTCTGCGTGCTCGTCTTGCTGTGCGAACGAGGTGCCGGCGAGCAGGCCGCTGCCGAGCAGCGCGGCGAGAAGCGCCGTGGCGCGATTGCGATTGATGGTTTTCATGACGGACCTCCTTCGAACAGACTTCCTGTATGCATCTGTTGTCAGGTTAGAGGTTCGAGGTCGACTCCAGGTTGACCGCAGGATTACATCTGCGTAATCCGAGGAGGATCCTCTGCTCATGGCAGAAAGCGCGATGAGTCCGGCTTGCCGCTGGCCATCCGTTGCGACTCGACCTTCACGCGCGCCAGCATGCCGGCCTGATAGTGGCCGGGCAGCAGGCAGGCAAACTCGAACTCGCCGGCGCGATTGAAGGTCCAGACGATCTCGGCCGTATCGCCCGGCGGTACATGGGCCATGTAGGGTTCGTCGTGCTCCATGCCGGGAAAGCGCATCATCAGTTCGGCGTGTTCCTTCAGCGCTTCGCGGTCGCCGATGACCAGTTCGTGCATGAGCTGGCCGGCATTGCGCACCACGATGCGCAGCGTTTCGCCTTCGCTCACTTGCACCGCGGACGGGGAGAAGCGCATGTCGTCGGTCATGACCACTTCGAGGGTGCGGCTTGCCCGCTTGGGATCGCCAGCAATGCCCCAGCCGGTCTGTTCCTTGACCACAGGTTGGGCGGCGCCCTGGCGCGGGGCGTGCTGCTTGCCGCCGTGGGCGTGCAGGCCAAAGCTGGACAGCGCAAGAATGAGTCCGGCAGCAGCCGGGGCGAGGGTTCGGTTCTTCATCGGGGTGAGACTCCGTCGGGTTGGGAACGATACGCGATGCAGGCCGCTCGCCGGCGGCCTTGTTGTGGGTTCGAACGGCGGGCGGTTATTGCGGATGCGAGCTGCTGCCTGGTTTGCGCACCTGTATCTCGAGCGCAGAGCGGCGCAGGCCGGGGACCTCGCCGGCGTTGAGGCTTTCTGCGCTGAAGCGGGCCGGCTCGGGCAGGTCGCCCAGCCACTCGAAGGCCTGGGTGCCTGACGGCTGGGCATACCAGCCCGGGTCGGAATAGTCGCCCGGCTTCTGGTCGCGGCGCACCTTGAAGGTGGTGAACATGCCGCCCATGCCGATCGGGCCGTGCGGGCCGGAGCCGGCCATCATCGCCAGGGTCTGTTCGGGCAGCATCATCGGCATCGCCTTCATGTCAGCCATGCCGCGCTCGCCCATCATCATGTACTCCGGCTCCAGCTTCTGGATCCTCCCGACCAGCCCGCGGTGGTCGACGCCGATCATGGTCGGTACGTCGTGCCCCATCGGGTTCATGGTGTGATGACTCTTGTGGCAGTGGAAGGCCCAGTCGCCTTCCTCGTCGGCGATGAACTCGATCTGGCGCATCTGGCCGACCGCGATGTCCGTGGTGACTTCCGGCCAGCGCGAGCCAGGCGGCGTCGGGCCGCCGTCGGTGCCGGTGACCTCGAACTCGTGGCCGTGGAGGTGGATCGGGTGATTGGTCATGGTCAGGTTGCCGACGCGGATGCGCACTCGGTCGCCCAGGCGCACGTTCATCGAGTCGATGCCCGGAAAGGCGCGGCTGTTGAAGGTCCACAGGTTGAAATCCGTCATGGTGTTGATTTTCGGCACCAGGCTGCCGGGATCGATGTCGTAGGCGTTGAGCAGGAAGCAGAAGTCCCGCTGCACCTCGCTGATCCGCGGGTCGCGGGTGCGCGGATGGGTGACCCAGAAACCCATCATGCCCATCGCCATCTGCACCATCTCGTCGGCATGGGGGTGGTACATGAAGGTGCCGGGGCGCCGTGCGATGAACTCGTACACATAGGTCTTGCCGACCGGGATCGCCCGCTGGTTGAGCCCCACCACGCCATCCATGCCGTTCGGCAGGCGCTGGCCGTGCCAGTGGATGGAGGTGGCCTCCGGCAGGCGGTTGGTGACGAACAGGCGCACCCGGTCGCCTTCCACGACCTCGATGGTGGGCCCCGGGCTCTGTCCGTTGTAGCCCCACAGGCGGGCGACCATGCCCGGGGCGATCTCGCGCTCGACCGGTTCGGCGACCAGGTGGAACTCCTTGACCCCATTGTTCATGCGCCAGGGCGTCGTCCAGCCGTTGAGGGTGACCACCGGGTTGTACGCGCGGCCGCTCGGAGGGATCAGCGGTGGCGCAGTGGCGGGCGAGGTCTGGATGACCGGTTCGGGCAGGCTTGCGAGGGCGGCCTTGCCCACGCTGGCGGCGGTAACCGCCCCGACGGCGGCACCCGTGATGAATCGTCTTCTGTCCATGCTCAATGCCCTCCCGCTGCCTTGCTGCCGGCTGCTTGCGCAACTGCGTCGGCGCCTGGATAGTCGGCACCCGCAAGCACGGCCTGAAGGTTCACGTGTGCGAGCCAGAAATCACGCAATGCCAGCGTCGCCGCAGTTTCCGCGGCAAGCCGCTCGCGGGCGGCATCGAGCAGGTCCCAGGTGCTCTTCAGCATGCCGTTGTAGCGCAGCAGCACTTCTTCCCGCCGTGCGACCTGCATGTCCTTGCGGCGGAGTGCCTGGGCGGCGAGATCGTGGGCGATGCGGTAGTTGACGTAGGCTTCGCGCACCTGCGAGCGCACGCTCACGGCCAGGCGTTCGGCATCGGCAATCGTGCCGAAGGCATGGGGCGCCCCGTTACCCAGGGCTGCACGCCTGAGATCGATGACTGCAGCCGTGGCGGGCGGCCGGCTCAGCACCGCGACATCGTCAGCGAGGTGGCCCAGCACCTGCTCAACCGCTTCGGCACCCAGCTCCTTCCAGCGCGCCTGCGCGTTCGCTCCTTGTGCACGTCGGGTACGCTCGGCTTCCTGCTGCGCCAGAGACAGCAAGGGATGGCGTGACAAGGCCTGCGCCTCCAGCCCCGAACCCTCAGCAGCGTCTGCCGGCAAGGCGGGCAGGCTCGCCGGCAGTGTGAAGTGCACCGCCTCGCCCCACAGGCCGGTCACCTTGACCAAGGCCTCACGCGCACGGGTCGCTTCCTGCCGCGCTGCGATCAAGCTAACGCCCGCGTCCTTGAGTGAGAGCTGTTCGTTCAACAAGCGATCCTGAGCCCAGTTGCCGACGCGGGTCATCCTGGCCGCCAGTTCTGCGCCGGTCTCCGCCGCGCCATAGGCTCGACCGGCATTCTCCAGCGCTGCTTCGGCGGCCACCGCGCTGACCCAGGCCCGAAGCACGTCACGGGAGAACGTGGCCGTCGCAATGTCAGCATGGGCGCGCTCGGCGCGGCTCATCGCCGAGGTCGCCAACAGGTCGGGGCGCGACGACAGCGCCAGGCGCAGGGCTTGAGCGGAACTCACCAGTGCACCTTCCGGGGCTGCTTCCTCCTGCCCGGTGACCGGGTTTTCACCTTCCCAGCGCAATACGTCGATATGCCCGCGGGCGAACTGTCCGACCGCTTCGTTGGCTTGGCGCCAATCGATCTCGCCCAGTTGCGGCGTCGAGCCAAGCAGGGGAAGCGGAGCGTATCGTGGTGCGGGGACCGGCGCAGCCGGCTCGTAAGGCGGTACGGACTGAGCGGTCATCGGCAGCATCCCGACCGCGAGCAATCCCGCCAGATGGCGTTTGCGGATCAAGTTCTGACTCCTTGTCTCTCGTTGGATGCCTCCACGCTTTTGTGTGCGTGGTAGGCCGGGTGCGTCACGCGTGCGCGATGGTGCCTCGGGAACAGATGATGCGATCTCCTTTCTTACCATATGCTGAATCGCGGATTACAAAACTGTAATCCGCGATTCAGTTTGAACTGCACGGCTCCAGTGCTCAGGTGCCTGAGTGAAGTTCCTCATGCCATCGACGTTCCTCCTCGGTCATCTGCAGCGAGGGGCGTGGGGAGTTGAGCGCCATGTCGTCGACATGCTCCAGACGCCCGTCCTTGAACACATACTCATGCGTTGGCGGCACCCATCCGATTTCCCCGCCTACATAGCGCCAGCCATCCGCGGTAACCGGATTGGCGCGGAATGCACGCAGGTCCTCGATGACCTCGGAACGGCTCTTCGTAGAGGGCGTCGGGTGGAACTTGTAGCCAAGCTCTCCACCGACCCAGGTTGTGCCACTGTCGGCGCTCGCGAACGGAACGGCGACGATGCCGAAGGTAAGGGCGATGAGGGTGTTCTTGATCTTCATGATCGATCTCCTGGACTATCAACGGATGTAATGCATTGCTTGCATCACGGGATCCATGATACGGAGCCACCCATGACATCAGCCTGAGCATCCGATTACATCGGCGTTAGCAACATGACGATCCAGACATCTAGCACCTCCGGGACTTCGCTGGCCTTCGGCGTGCGATGGATGGGGGGCGACGGGAGGCGTGCGGCATTCAGTTGTGGCAAGCGCAGCTGTCCTGATGCACTCCTCCTGGAGGAGGACGATTTGCGCAGGTTGACCGCGTCGGCGCCCAGCACACCGACAGGGATGCGTCAGCGGATGCCGACCCTGCGCTGATGCATCCGGATGTATGCCGTGATGTGTGCGACGTCGTCCGGGGTGAGGCCCGGTACCGGCGCCATGTCGCCAAACTTCCAGTGATGGGCGCGCACGCCTTGCGCGGCCGCGATCTGGAAGGCTGCATCACTGTGGTGCGAGGGCTCGTAGATCTTGTGCAGCATCGGTGGGCCCGCTTCGCTGCCTTTCAGATCGATCCCGTGGCAGGCCGCGCAGTGCGTTTCGTAAAGCGGTTTTCCGACGACGGGATTCGGCATCAGGCCAGTGCTGGGTCTTGGAGGGGGTTGCCACGCTTGGGCCAAGGACGTGAGCGGAAGCACGGCCAGAGCGAATGTGGCGATGTCTCTGCAGAATGACTTTGGCATATGGAGCGGCATGCTTGTGATCCTTCTTCGTTTGGCGCATCGGCCTCGTGGCGTGCGGTCACCGCAGGGCGGGTGACCGTGCCTGCCTCACGCCGTCACTCGCGCGGCCGCGGGTGCTGGTTGCGAAGCCGCCTCGCGCTGCTCGCGCCTGAGCTGCCACTGCTTGACCAGCGCATAGAGCGCGGGAATGACGCCGAGGGTGAGTACGGTCGAGGAGATCATGCCGCCCACCATCGGTGCGGCGATGCGACTCATCACCTCCGAGCCGGTGCCGGTGCCCCACAGGATCGGAAGCAGGCCGGCGGTGATGGCGACCACGGTCATCATCTTCGGACGCACGCGCTCGACCGCGCCTTCCATGATCGCATGGTAGAGGTCCGCGGCCGTCGGCGTCTGCCCCTCGGCCGCGCGCCGCGCGCGGATTTCCTCCCAGGCGTGATCGAGGTAGATCAGCATGACGACCCCGGTCTCCGCAGCGACGCCGGCAAGCGCAATGAAGCCGACCGCGACCGCCACGCTCATGTTGTAGCCCAGCCACCACATCAGCCAGATGCCACCCACCAGCGCGAACGGCACCGACAGCATCACGATCAGCGTCTCGGCCAGGCGGCGGAAGTTCAGGTACAGCAGCACGAAGATGATCGCCAGGGTGACCGGCACAACGATCGTGAGCTTGGCCTTGGCGCGTTCCATGTACTCGAACTGGCCGCTCCAGGTGGCGTAGTAGCCGGGCGGGAAAGTGACCTGCTCGGCCACCGCCTGCTGGGCCTCCTTTACGTACGAGCCGATGTCTCGGTTGCGGATGTCGACGAAGACATAGGCGGCGAGCAGCGCGTTCTCGGTCTTGATTCCGGGCGCGCCGTTGCGGATGGCGATGTCGGCGATCTGGCCAAGCGGCACCATGCCGCCGGCGGTCGGCACGAACACCTCGCTGGCGATGCGGTTCGGGTCTTCGCGCAGGTCGCGCGGATAGCGCACCGAGATGTTGTAGCGCTCGAGGCCCTCGACCGCGGTTGTGACCGTCTCGCCGCCGAGCGCGGTCGACACCACGCGCTGGAACGCATCGACGGTGATGCCGAGTCGCGCGAGCTGGTCGCGGCGCGGGACGATGTCGAGGTAGTAGCCGCCGGTCACGCGTTCGGCGTAGGCGCTGGACGTGCCCGGCACGCCCTTGACGGCCTGCTCGATCTCGCGCGCGACCTTCTCGATCACCGCCAGATCCTTGCCGAACACCTTGACGCCGACCGGCGTGCGGATGCCCGTCGACAGCATGTCGATGCGCGCCCGGATCGGCATCGTCCACGAGTTCGCCAGGCCGGGAAACTTCAGCGCCGCATCCATTTCGGCGATGAGCTTGTCGACGGTCATGCCGGGGCGCCATTCGGACTCGGGCTTGAGGTTGATGACGGTCTCGAACATCTCCAGCGGCGCCGGGTCAGTCGCCGAGGCGGCGCGGCCGGCCTTGCCATACACCGATTCGACTTCCGGGAAGGTCTTGATGATGCGGTTCGTCGTCGCCAGCAACCGTCCGGCCTCGGTCACCGACATGCCCGGCAGCGAGGCCGGCATGTAGAAGAGCGTGCCCTCGTTCAGCGTGGGCATGAACTCGGAGCCGAGCTGGCGCGCCGGATAGACGGTCACGGCCATTGCGGCGAGGGCGAGCACGAGGGTCGTGCCCTTGAAGCGCATGACCGTCTGGATGATCGGGCGGTAGGCCCAGATCAGGAAGCGGTTCACCGGGTTCTTCGCCTCGGGCATGATGCGCCCGCGCACGAAGAACATCATCAGCACCGGCACCAGCGTCACCGACAGCAGCGCCGCACCGGCCATCGCGAAGGTCTTGGTGAAGGCGAGCGGGGAGAAGAGCCGCCCCTCCTGGCCTTCGAGCGTGAACACCGGCAGGAAGGAAACCGTGATGATCAGCAGCGAAAAGAACAGCGCCGGTCCGACTTCCTTGCAGGCCTTGATCATGGTCTCGGCGCGCACCGGGTTCGGGGCGTCGGGCGGCAGGCGTTCGAGTCGCTTGTGTGCGTTCTCGATCATCACGATCGCCGCGTCGATCATCGCGCCGATCGCGATCGCGATGCCGCCCAGGCTCATGATGTTCGAGCCCATGTCCATCGTGCGCATCGCGATGAACGCGATCAGGATGCCGATCGGCAGGGTCAGGATCGCCACCAGTGCGCTGCGCACATGCATCAGGAAGACGATGCACACCAACGCGACGATCAGGCTCTCCTCGAGCAGCGTCCATTGGAGATTCGCGATGGCGCGCTCGATCAGCGACGAGCGGTCGTACACCGGCACGATCTCGGTGCCCTCGGGCAGGCCTGTGGCGATCTCGGCGATCTTGTCCTTGACGCTGGCGATGACGTCGAGCGCGTTCTCGCCGAAGCGTGCCATCACGATGCCCGAGGCGACCTCACCTTCGCCGTTGAGCTCGGCGATGCCGCGACGTCCGGCCGGCACCAGCTCGACGCGCGCGACGTCGCTCACCAGCACCGGGGTGCCGCCGTCGCTCTTGAGCACCAGGTCCTCGATGTCGGCGATGCCGCGCAGGTAGCCAAGCCCGCGCACCATGTATTCCTTCTCGGCCATCTCGACGACGCGCCCGCCGACGTCGCGGTTGGAGCTGCGGATCACCTGGCTCACGCGCTCGAGGGGAATGCCGTAGGTCGCCAGCCTGTGCGGGTCGATCGTGACCTGATACTCCTTGACGAAACCGCCGACGCTGGCGACCTCGGCCACGCCTTCGGCCTGCGTGAGCGGGTAGCGCACGTACCAGTCCTGCACGCTGCGCAGGTCGGCGAGCGACTGCTCCTTGCCGGTCAGCGCATACTGGAACACCCAGCCGACGCCGGTCGCGTCCGGACCGATCTGTGGCGCAACCCCGGTGGGCAGGCGACCCTGCACCGAGCTGAGGTATTCGAGCACGCGCGAGCGCGCCCAGTAGATGTCGGTGCCGTCCTCGAAGATCACGTAGACGTAGGAGGCGCCGAACATCGAGAAGCCGCGCACCACCTTTGCCTTCGGAACCGCCAGCATCGCCGTGGTGAGCGGGTAGGTGACCTGGTCCTCGACCACCTTGGGAGCCTGGCCGGGGTATTGCGTGTAGACGATGACCTGCACGTCGGACAGGTCCGGCAGCGCGTCGAGCGGCGTGTGCTTGAGCGCGTACAGGCCGCCGGCGACGATCGCGGTGCTGATCAGCAGCACCAGGAAGACGTTGCGCGCGGACCACTCGATCAGGCGATTGAGCATCTCAGTGGCCTCCGTGCGCGTCGCTGCGGGGGGCGGCGCCGGCGGGCTCGATTGCGATCACGACGAACTCGCCGTTGCCGCGGTCCTCGAACTCGAAGTGGATCGGCGTGCCGGGTGCGAGGTCTCTCACCAGCGCGGGATCCGCGAGGCCGAACTCCATCGACATCGCCGGCCATGACAGATCCGGGATCGCCTCGTGCTGCAAGAGAACCGAGTGGCTGTCGGCGAAATAGTCTTCGAAGGCGCCCTTCGTCGCGTACCGCCGGGAGGGTTCCGGTTCGTCGCCGGTGCCGAAGTTCGCAAGCGCTGCCTTCAGGTTGCTTTCGGCGTCGATGAGAAAGTTCGCCGAAATCACCACCCGCTCGCCGTCGGCGAGGCCGTCGAGGATCTCGACCTCTTCGCGCCCGCGCAGCCCGAGCCTGACCTCCTGCGGGCGGAAGCGTCCTTCGCCTTCTGCGATGAGTACGACCTGACGGCTGCCGCTGTCGACGATGGCGGAGCCTGGTACCGTCAGGCGAGCTGTGGCCCCGGCTGTGGCGAGATCAACATGCGCGAACATGCCGGGTCGCAGCAGGCCGTCGGGGTTGGCGAGCTCGAGGCGCACCGGGGTCGTGCGGGTGGCCGCATTGAGGGTCGGGTACAGGTAGGCGACCTTGGCCTCGAACTGCCGGCCTGGGAAGGCATCGATGCGCACCGTGGCCGGCTCTCCGACCCGCACGCGGGCGATGTCCTGTTCGTAGACATCGGCGATCACCCACACCGTCGACAGGTCGGCGATGCGGTAGATCGCCGTGCCGGGCGCGAAGCGCATGCCTTCGACGGCCTTCTTTTCGAGCACGATGCCGCTGGCCGGAGCGCGGAAGATCGCACGCTCGGCGGTCGCATCGAGGTCAACACCGGGTGCGACGCTCCAGTTCTTCAGGCGCTCACGGGCTGCATCGGCCAGCCGTCGTGCGCCATCGCGGGCGGCCGGATCGGCGCCAGGGCGGTCGAGCCGCAAGGATTCTGCGATTGCCAGTTCCTTTCGTGCCGACACCAGTTCAGGGCTGTACACGGTGAAGAGCGGCTGGCCGCGGCGCACGGGGTCGCCCGTGGCGTTGACGTGCAGCCGTTCGATCCAGCCTTCGAAGCGCGGCGACACGTCGTGGATCCGCCGCTCGTCGATCTCGATGCGTCCGACGGCCCGGACGGCCGCATCGAGCGACCGGAACTGCGCGACGGCGGTGCGCACGCCCAGTGTCTGAACCCGTGCCGGACTGACCTTCACGACTCCGGTATCGTCCGGCGCGTCGTCCTCGTAGACCGGAATGTAGTCCATGCCCATCGAGTCCTTCTTTGGCACGGGCGAGGTGTCGGGCAGGCCCATCGGGTTGCGGTAGTAGAGAATCTTGCGCTCGCCGCCGGAAGCAGGTGCGTCCGTGGTGGCGGGGCCGCTTGCATGCGCCTCGATCAGGCTGGTGGGAGTCAGGCGGTTGCCGGCCCAGTATCCGGCGGCGAGGGCCGCGGCGAGCGCGGTGGCGATCAGCGTGAGGGTGGCGGCGCGTTTCACAGCGGGGCTCCGGCGAGTTGTTCGAGTTCGACCAGGCCGACACGGGCGTCGACCTCGGCATCGAGCAGGGCGAGGCGGGTGCGCAGGATGCGGCGCTCGGCCTCGATCAGCGTGTTGAAATTGACCTTGCCGGATTCGTATC
Source organism: Rhodocyclaceae bacterium (assembly GCA_023383815.1). Taxonomy (GTDB): domain Bacteria; phylum Pseudomonadota; class Gammaproteobacteria; order Burkholderiales; family Rhodocyclaceae; genus JACOUN01. The sequence goes on along the minus strand of JAHDYG010000005.1, from coordinate 130,145 downwards.
CGGCCTGAGCGGCATCGAGGTTGGCTTCGGCCTGGGGCAGCAAGGTGTCGCGCAGCAGGCGGGCCTGGTCGCCCCGTGTGGCGATCGTTGCGCTCAGTTCGCCGATGCGCCCCGACAGCCGTGCCGCGGTCGCCTCGCGCATCGCCTCGGCGGCTTCGACGCGGTGCTCGGCTTCGCGCTCGCGCGCACGGCGGCTCGCCTGCTGCAGCGGAATGTTGAACTCGACCATCAGATCCCAGCTGTCGCGTCCGCCGCGCGGGCGGTTGTTCGCAAGCGCGACTCCGAAATCCGGATAGCGGTCGCGGTAGGTCAGTGCGCGCGCGTGCTCGGCGGCGTTGAGGGCGGCCTGCTCGCGCCCCAGCTCGGGAGAGTGGGCCGCAGCATCCTCGATCCATGCCGCGAGCGCCCTTGCCGGCGGCAACGGCGCCAGTGTGGTGGGTTCGGCCAGCGGCGCATCGGGCGTGCGCGCCAGCAGCGCATTGAGCTTGGCGACCGCGTCGATGCGCCGGCGCTCGGCCTCGGCGACGTCGACCTTCAGGCTGGTCAGCTCGCCCTGCACCTGGATTGCGTCCTGCTGTGGCACGAGGCCGAGTCCGTAGCGTGCCAGCACGATCTGCTCCAGACCTTCGACGAGCGCGATGGTCTCGCGCAGGATGCGCACCTGGCCACTGGCCTGGTAGTGGCGCAGGTAGGCCGTGCCGATAGCGCCTTCGATCCGCCGTCCGGTGCCCTCCGCGACGCGGTCGCTTCGATCGGCCAGGGCCTCGGCAACCTGGCCGCGCAGCGCGCGTTTGCCGGCGAACGGCAGCATCTGGACGATGCGATAGCGTGTGGCTCCAGCCTCGCCCGGAATCAGCGATGCGGAGCGACCGGGGTTCATCGCGTTGGTGAAGTCCATCAACTCGATCTCGAAGCGCGGATCGGGCAGTGCCGCAGCCGGTTCGATCCGTTCGCGGGTGGCAGCCGCTTCGAGCCGGGCCGCGCGCAGCTCCGGGTTGTGTTCGCGGGCATACGCGATCAGTGCTTCGAGCGAGGGGCCGGGGAATGCTTCGGCAGCCAGGATGGACCCAGCCGCCAGAGCGAACAGCGCGGTTGTGAGCAAACGCGCGGCGCGGGCGGTGGCGATGCAAAGGACGTGGGAGGAAGGCATGGTCGATCCGGGTTCAAGGCGCGCCATCGCAGCCCCGGCCGCAAGCCTGCCAGGCCCGCGATGGCGTGCGGAGCGAGGGGTCAGCGGGCGGCTTCGAGCTGCAGGACCGAGAAGGTTCCGTTTTCCTCGTGAGCGACGAAACGGATCCGGTCGCCGGCCGAGATTCCCTCCAGCGAGATGTCCTTCGCGACTTCGAACATCATCGTCATCGGCGGCATGCCGAGGTTCGTCAGTGGGCCGTGGGCGATCGTCAGCTTCCGGGCGGCGGCGTCGACGCGACGCACCGTACCTTCCGAAAAGCTGGACGCTGCGACGTCCGTCAGCGCTGCCTGGGGGGTTCCGTGCCCGCCATGCCCGTGGTTCATCTGGGCCTGAGCGGGGGCGGTGGCGAATGCGAAGGCCGCGATGGCGGCACTTGCTGCGATGGCAGATCTCATGACTGGGTTCTCCCGTCGGGTTGAAGATGGGCGCAGTATGCGCAGCTCAACCCGACCCGAGCCTGACGGGAAGATTACAGTTTTGTCAGGATCGGACGGTGTGGACGCTCATCGCTTCGCCCATGCGCACGGCGCGCTCGGGCGCCCACTCGGGCGGGAACTCGAAGGTGTCGGCGGGGAACAGCAGCACGACCGTCGAGCCGAGCAGGAAGCGGCCCATCTCCGCGCCCTGTTTCAGACGTGGGCCGTCTTCGTAGCCCCACTTGCTGATTTCGGACGAGCGCGGGGGCGTGACGACGCCGTGCCAGACGGTGGCCATGCTGCCGACGATGGTCGCGCCGACGAGGACCATCACGAAGGGTCCGCGCTCCGACTCGAACACGCACACGACGCGCTCGTTGCGGGCGAAGAGTCCGGGTACGCCGCGCGCGGTGGCGGGATTGACCGAGAACAGTGCGCCCGGCACGTGGATCATCTGCGTCAGGCGGCCGTCGCACGGCATGTGGATACGGTGGTAGTCCTTCGGGCTCAGGTAGAGGGTGGCGAACTGCCCGTTCTCGAAGCGTGCGGCAAGTTCGCGATCGCCGCCGACGAGCGTGGTGGTCGAGTAGTCGTGCCCCTTGGCCTGGAAGATCCGGTCGCGCTCGATGCGCCCGAACTGGCTGATCGCCCCGTCGACCGGGCACACGAAACCGGCCTGGGCCAGCGGCCGGACGCCGTCGCGCAGCGGCCGCGTGAAGAATTCGTTGAAGCTTTTGTAGCGGGCGATGTCCGGTTCGGCCGCTTCGGTGAGATCGACGCCGTAGCGGCGCGCGAACCAGCCGATCACTGCCGTCGTTGCGCGGCCCCCGTGCAGGTTGGCGAGCCGGCCGGCGAGCGCGGTGAGTGCCTGCTTGGGCAGGAGATTCTGGGCGAGGACCTTGAGGCGATCGGACACGGGCGTTTCCGGGTGGGTGGGGGCGCGGGCATTATAGCGGTGCCCGGGCAGCGCGCCGATCGACGGAAAGCTGACGGTTTCATTACATTCCTGTCAGCTTTGCGACGCCACTTTCCTGCGCTGGCACAATTGCGCCATTGCCAACCAGATTGAGGGAGGGCGCGTGAAGATCCTCATCGTCGAGGACGAGCCGAAGACCGGCGACTACCTGCGCCAGGGCCTTGTCGAAGCGGGCTACGTGGTCGACCTCGCACGCGACGGGCTCGACGGGCTGCATCTGGCGCAGAGCGGGGAGTACGACCTCGTCGTGCTCGACGTGATGCTGCCGGGGCTGGATGGCTGGGGCGTGCTGCGGACCGTACGCCGTGGCGGGCACGAGATGCCGGTGCTGTTCCTGACCGCGCGCGATCAGGTCGAGGACCGCGTGCGCGGGCTCGAACTCGGGGCCGACGACTATCTCGTCAAGCCCTTCGCGTTCTCCGAGCTGCTCGCGCGCGTGCGCACCCTGCTGCGCAGAGGGGTGCGCGCCAAGGAACCCGAGGTGCTGCGCGCCGCCGACCTGGAGCTCGATCTCCTGCGCCGGCGCGTGATGCGCGCCGGCGCCCGCATCGACCTGACCGCCAAGGAGTTCGCCCTGCTCGAACTGCTGCTGCGCCGCCAGGGCGAGGTGCTGCCGCGCTCCCTGATCGCTTCGCAGGTGTGGGACATGAATTTCGACAGCGACACCAACGTCATCGAGGTCGCGGTGCGGCGGCTGCGTGCGAAGGTCGACGACCCCTTCGATCCGAAGTTGATCCGCACGGTGCGCGGCATGGGCTACGTGCTCGAAGCGGATCCGCGCGCATGAGTCCCGCCCGTCCGCTTCCGCGGTCGCTGACGGCCCGTTTTGCGATCCTCTTCGCAGGGTTTGCCGCGAGCCTGCTGCTGCTCGTCGGAGTGGTCCTGCAACGGGCCGTGGAGATGCATTTCGACGAACTCGACGAGCATGAACTCGGCGCCAAGCAGATCATGCTCCGCAATCTCGTTGGCCGCATCGATTCGCCACTCGCGCTGGCTGCCATGCGCGAACGGTTTGACGACTTGCTTGCCGGGCACGACAACATTGCGGTGCTGGTACGTGATGAAGGCGGCCGCCTGCTCTACGCGATGCGGGCGGAGCGTTTTGCGCCAGCGCAACGGGACGGTACACCGCTCTCGGAGGGGGTGCGTCACTGGACCGAGGGCGGCGTGGAGCACATCGGGCGCGAGGCAGCCTTCGTGATTCCGCTCGCCGACGCAAAGCCGCTGCGGGTGCTGATCGGACTCGACATCTCGCACCATTCGCATTTCCTGACCGAAGTGCGCAACCGGCTGTGGATCGGGATTTCGCTTGCGGCGTTGCTGGCGGGAGCGCTCGGCTGGCTGGCTGCCCGCAAGGGGCTGGCGCCCTTGCGTCGGGTGACTGCGACGGCGCGCCGTCTTTCGGCCGAGCGTCTGGGCGAGCGGCTGTCCGAGGAGGATGCCCCGGCCGAGATGCGCGAACTGGTCGAGGCCTTCAATGGCATGCTCGACCGGCTCGAGACCGCATTCCGGCGCCTCAACGAGTTTTCGGCCGACATCGCTCACGAGCTTCGCACGCCGGTCTCGAACCTGATGACCGAGACGCAGGTCGCGCTGTCGCGCGCGCGCACGGCAGAGGCCTACCGCGAGACGCTGCATTCGAACCTCGAAGAATTCGATCGGCTCGCGCGCATGATTGCCGACATGCTGTTTCTTGCGAAGGCCGACAATGGCCTGCTGCCCAGGCCGGCCGAGCGTGTCGGACTGGAGGCCGAAGCGCGTGCGCTGGCCGAGTTCTACGAAGCGCTCGCCGAAGAGAAATCGGTCCGGATCTCGGTCGAGGGGGCGGCAGCCGTCACGGGGGATCACCTGATGTTGCGCCGGGCCTTGTCGAACCTCGTCTCCAACGCCTTGCGCCATGCGCGACCGGGCACCACCGTAGCGATCCGCATCGGGCCGCATGGGGAGGGGGTGCGGCTGTCGATCACCAACGAGGGGGAGACGATCCCGTCCGAGCAGTTGCCGCGGCTCTTCGAGCGCTTCCATCGCGCCGAGCTGGCCCGTGCGAGGCAGGGTGAGGGCGCCGGTCTGGGGCTTGCGATCACGCGCTCCATCGTTGCCGCGCATGGCGGCACCGTTCGGGCGGAGTCGTCCAGCGGCGTCACGACCTTCACGATCGACCTGCCGGACATCAAGGCCGCTCCCGGGGAAATCGACCATTCTTTGCCGTGTGCGGGGAAGGCGCCCGCATCCGGCGAACGCGGTGCGGCGCCGGATTCTCCCGTCTGATCTGCCTGAATGAGAGGAATGCCCATGAACATCGCCAGACTCGTTTCGACGCTTCGCACCGCCCTTTGCGGACTCGCGCTCGCGGTCGTAGCCGCAGGTGCGCCGGTCTTGGCCGCCGACGACGAGGTCGTCATGTACAAGGACCCGAACTGCGGTTGCTGCGGCAAATGGGCCGAGCACATGCGCAGCCATGGCTTCAAGGTGCGTGAGATCGCTACCCGCGACATGGGGACGGTCAAGCGTGAAGCCGGACTGCCCGCCGAGCTGGGGTCGTGCCATACCGCGAAGGTGGGCGGCTACATCGTCGAGGGGCACGTGCCCGCCGCCGATGTGCGGCGCATGCTCGACGAGCGCCCGAAGATCGTCGGCATCTCCGCGCCAGGAATGCCGATGGGCTCGCCCGGGATGGAAGGGCCGTATCCGCCCGATCGCTATGAGGTCGTGAGCTTCGACAGGAAGGGGGGCGTCGAGGTCTTCTCGCGCCACTGAAAGAGATGCCGCTTCCACCTCTGTGCATTCTGCCGGGGCTCTTGCTGCTCGCCGTCACGGGCTGCTCGCCGCAGACGCCGCAGTCCGGCATCGACCCGACGGACCTCCGTCAGGTCGCACGAGGCGAGGTGGTCTATCGTGAACACTGCGCTGCCTGCCACGGCGCCGATCGCGAAGGGCAGCCGGACTGGCGCCGCCGCTTGCCCAACGGGCGCCTGCCGGCGCCGCCGCACGACGAGAGCGGGCATACCTGGCACCATCCGGATGCGGATCTTTTCGCGATGACGAAGCACGGCATGGTGCCGCCGCTGGCACCTGAAGGCTACGAGAGCGACATGCCGGCCTACGCCGGCGTGTTGTCCGACGACGAGATCCGCGCCGTGCTGGCGTGGATCCAGAGTACCTGGCCCGCCGAGATCCACACGATGCGGCGGCGGATGCTGGAACAGGCCGGGCGCTGAGGCAGGCGAAACCGTGCTGGCATGAAGATGAGCACGATCCCTTTGACAAATAAAACGAACGGTCGTACTATTAAAGCCATGGGAAAAGGTGAACACACCCGACTTGCGATTCTTGACGCGGCGCTGGCGCAGGCCAGCGAATGTGGGTTCGAATCGCTCACGATCGGCTCGCTGGCCGAACGGGCCGGTCTTTCGAAGAGTGGGCTGTTCGCCCACTTCGGCTCGCGCGAGGAATTGCAGATCGCAGCGATCGGGGTCGCCGCCGAGCGCTTCGTCGAGACGGTCTTCCGTCCGGCGCTCAAGGCTCCGCGTGGGCTGCCGCGGCTGCAGGCGCTGTTCGACCACTGGCTTGCCTGGACCGAGTCGAGCGGGCTTGCGCACGGCTGCCCGATGCAGGCCGCAGCCGTCGAGTTCGACGACCGGCCCGGCCCGGTGCGTGACGCCGTCGTCGGTCACTACCGCCACCTCGACCGGGAGACCGGGCGCGCGGTCCGGATTGCGGTTCTGGAAGGCCATCTGCGGTCCGACCTGGACGTCGAGCAGTTCGTATTCGAGCTGCTCGGGATCGTCTTTTCCTACTACCATCACGCACGCTTGCTGTGTGCCGAAGATGCCACGAAGCGGGCACGTGCCGCCTTCGAACGGTTGATCGCGCACGCGGCCGTGCAGCCGTCCTGACTTCTTCCGGGAGCCTGCCCAATGAGTACCACCCTGATTTCTTCTTCGTCCGCGAATAGCACGACCGTTCGTTCAAGGAGCCTTCAGTGGCTCGCCCTTCGCACCTACTTCCGCACGGTCTCCCGTTTGTTGCCCGAGACGGCGCGTCGTCAGGCCGAGCGACTGTTCACGACCCCGCCGCGCTACGCCGGGCGGAGTGTCCACCCCGTGCCGGCACGCCGCGAAACGGTCGTCGCGGGCGGGCGCAGCGTGGCACTGTGGCAGGCCGGGCCGGCTGCGGCTCCGGCGGTGCTGCTCGTGCATGGCTGGGGCGGACGTGGGGTGCAGATGGGGAGCTTCGTCGCACCGCTGCTGGCGGAAGGTCATCGGGTCGTGTGGGTCGATCTTCCTGGTCATGGCGAAAGCGACCGGGGGGCGGTCGCTCTGCCCGAACTGGTCACGGTGTTCGAGGGACTGGATGCGTTGGCGGGGCCGTTTTGCGGAGCGGTCGGCCATTCGTTTGGGGCTGCCGCGCTGATCCTTGCACTGCGCCGCTCCGCGCTGGCGCTGGAGCGGGTCGTCCTGATCGGGGCTCCGGCTTCGCTGACCGAATACTCCCATCGCTTCGCCGGCCAGCTCGGAATCTCGGCGCGTGTGCTCGACGCGATGAGGCGGCGAATCGAACGCCGCCTCGGCGTGCGGTTCGACGAGATCGACCGCATCGATGAGCTCGAGACCGTGTCGGTGCCCGCACTCTTCGTTCACGATGACGCCGACGAGCAGGTGCCGTTCGAACATGCGCTGCGCCTGCGGCGCCACCTCGCCGGGGCGCGGGTGCTGCGGACCTGGGGGCTGGGGCACTACCGTATCCTGCGCGACCGGAAGGTGTCGCAGATCGCTGCAGCCTTCGTCAGCAAGCGTGATTCGGAAATTCCTGAGGAACATCCGGAACTGCCGCTGCCCGCGCCCGTCTACTGAAGCTTTTCAACGATCCACGCGCTGCGTCCGGCTCGCATCGTCGAGCGGAACGGGTGCAGGAATGGCTTTCCGGCTCCCGGTCGACGGGAGCGTTCCAGGTCTGGCTGCATGTTCGATGATTCGTTCCGCCGGGGCGCCCGCGAGGGCTTCCGGCTCTTCCTGCCACTTTCGATCGGCCTCATTCCGTGGGCGCTCGTCACCGGTGTGGCGATGCGCTCTTCCGGGCTGTCGGTTGCCGAGGCGATCGGCATGAACGCGATCGTCTTCGCCGGGACGGCACAACTGGGCAGCCTGCCGCTTCTGATGATGGACGCGCCGATGTGGCTCGTCGCCCTGACGACCGCTGCGCTCAACCTGCGCTTTCTGATTTTCAGCGCCGCGATTGCGCCGGCCTTTCGCGGCTATTCGCTGCGCCGCCGACTGCTATCGGGCTACCTGCTGGTCGATGGGGTGTTCGCAGTCTGTGCCGACCGCATGCTGAAGTGTGACGACCCGCGCTGGCGCTGGGGCTGCTTCATCGCGCCTTCGGTGTGGTGCTGGGTGTTGTGGCAGGGCTTCGGACTGCTCGGGATTCTCGGTGCCGGTTCACTCCCGGCCGACTGGTCACTCGAGTTCATGGCGACGATCGCGTTGCTGGTGATGCTGGTTCCGATGGCCTCGACCCGGCCGCTCCTGGTGTCGGCCGTAGTCGGGGGGCTTGGTGCGGTGATGCTGCGCGGCCTGCCGCTCAAGCTGGGACTGATTGCTGCGATCATGGCCGGGATGGTTTCCGGCTTTGCGACCGAGCGCTGGATCGAGGCGCGCAAGTCATGACCGCGGGCGTTGAGCTGTGGCTCACGATCGGCGTCATGGCACTGCTGACGCTCGGGCTGCGTGGCAGCTTCATCCTGCTCGGTGAGCGCGCGAGCCTGCCACCAGGGGTGCAGCGGGCTTTGCGCTTCGCGCCGGTTGCTGCGCTCGCGGCGCTGGTCGCCCCCGACGTGTTGCTCGACGGGGGGCGTTTCGATCCGCTCGACCCCAAGCTCGCCGCGGCGCTCGTCGTGATCGTGATCGCCAGCCGCTCGCGCAACCCTTGGTTGCCCTTCCTGTTCGGGATGGGCGTACTGCTCGTGCTGCGCAAGGGCTTGGGCTGGTAGCGCGGGCGCGCCGGACCGATCCAGTGCGCCTTTCGGCTCAGAACTCCCAGGCCACGCCGGCGTTGGCGAAACTGCGCTCGTTTCCGCGACCGACGGCAGCGGAGAGCTTGAGTCCCTCGGCGACTTCCCAGCGCACGCCGATCTGACGATCCGGCCGTGCGCCTTCGGTGCCGAAGACTTCCAGGGTGATCTGCACCGTTTCGCCGACCGGCTGCTCGAAACCCAGCCCCCACACGTTCGCGTGTTCGCGCTCGCCGCGGTAGCGGGACCACTCGCGCCCGGCGTTGAAATGAAGGATGTGCCCGGACTCGAAGCGCCAGCTCGCGAGCCCAAGCAGCGCCTGCGTGCGTTCGGTGTGGGTGCCGTCGACGCGTTCGTCGATGCGTGTGCGGCCCAGTTCGAGCTTGAGTCCGGCTGAAAGACCGGTTTCGGCTTGCAGTGGCACCCATTTCGCTGCGAACCCGATCCCGTTCAGGCGCGTGCTCGGATCTGTGCCGCGATCGCGGGCCTGGCCAAAAGCGAGCTCGACTTCGACGTTCTCGACCGGACCCCAGCCGGCCGCGACCTCCAGGCCGCGCTCGCGGTCGTCCTTGCTCCAGCCTGCTTCGAGCTTGTAGCCGCCGCGCTCGAGCGTGCCGGCGTCGTCAACCGCCATCGGCCGCTCGGCGTGGGCGAAGGGCGCCAGCAGGAGCAGGGCGGTCAGCGCGGACAGTTTGGTGGTGCATGAGGTGATGGACATCGTGGTTCCTTCCCTGTTTCGAGTGGTTGATTTTCGAAAACAATGATAACATGAATGCGAATCAGTCGTATTACTAACCAGTCAAGGGGAACACACATGAAATCGATCCGCTCCATCGCTCTCGTCCTGGCGCTTTGCGCACCGCTGGCCTTCGCTTCCGGTGCGGGTGACAAGCATTTCAAGGGCGAGCCGGCCGAGACGCTGCCGCAGGCCGTCAAGAATTTTTCTGCGTACAACCAGAAACTCGAAGCGATTCTCAACGGTAAGGTCGATGATTCCGCAATGGCCGACATCCACATCCTGACCTACACGCTAGAGAACGCGCTCCACAAGATGAACGAGGAGATGGCGCAGCTCGCCGAGACGCTCGAGAAGGTGCACAAGGCCTCCGAGAAGCTCGATCGCGAAGGGGTGGTCAGCAATGGCCGCGCCTACCTCAAGGTCTCGCGCGAGATCGTCAAGTAAGCGGATCCTGCGATCCCGCGGCGCGCGCTGGCCCAGACGAGGGCGGCGCCCGCCGCAAGCTCCGGCCAACCGGGGCACGTAAGGTTTTCTTCGCCCGTAAGACGCCAGCACCCGAAGCCCTCTGGGATAGGTAGCCAGCAACACGGCAATCTGTCCAGGGAGTTTCGTACGATGCAAGAATCAAGCAGGAAGGGGCGCGCACGTGCGTCCCGCCAGGGGTTTGTCCGAAAGGGCGCGGCGGCCTTGCAGATCAGCCTCGCACTGGCGTTTCCAGCGAGTTCAGGCGCGGCATCACCCGATGCCGGCTCACGTCTCGATGAAGTGGTGGTTACGGCAACCCAGCGCGAACAGGCGCTGCGCGACGTGCCGGCGGCCGCCTCGGTGGTCACGCGCTGGGATCTCGACGAGCGCGGCGCCGACAACACCCTCGATGCGGTTCGCGACACGCCGGGCGTGACGCTGCTCGGCCAGAGCGTGGGCGGGCGCAAGACGATCTCGCTGCGCGGCATGGAAGGCAAGCACACGCTGTTCCTGATCGATGGCTTGCGTGTGATTTCAACCGACGACTGGGTCGGCCATTCGGACTTCCAGTACGACTGGGCCCCGTCGGACGGGATCGAGCGGATCGAGGTCGTGCGCGGTCCGATGTCGGTGCTGTACGGCTCGGAGGCGCTCGGCGGTGTGGTGAACGTCATCACGGCGCGACCGCAGGCTGAGTGGCGTGGTTCGGCTCGGCTCAGCAACCGGTCGGCCCGCGGGTCGCGCGGTGGTGATGCCTTGCAGGGGGGTTTCAGCGTATCGGGGGGGGTCGGCGATGCGCTCCGTGTGGCGCTGGCGGGAAGCTCGCTCGATCTGGCACCGCTCAAGAGCAAGGCCGATTCGCGCATCTCCGAGATGGAAGGCCGGCGGCTCGACGCTGGGCACCTGCTGCTGTCGTGGCAGCCGGCCGCTGCGCACACCTTCGATCTCGATCACCGCAGCACGGATGAGGTGCGTCGTCGCGACCAGTTGAGCCGCGGTGTCGCCTATCGCGATACCTACGACATCGATCGAAGCCAGACCGCGCTCACTTGGCGGGCCGACTGGAGCGCTGCGAAGACGCAGTTGCGCGTCTGGGAATCGGATTTCGCGGTGTCGAACTCGCGCACCCACAACGTTGCGCCGACGCGCCCGCAGAGCATGGACGAGCGGGGTGCCGACGGCCGTGTGGCGTTCGGGATCGGCACGAGCCAGTTCCTCACGGTCGGATTCGATGCCCGCACCGAGACCATGAAGAACGCCGGGCTTGCCGGCGGCAAGGACCGTGCACGCTTTGAAGCGCTGTACGTGCAGGATGAGATCGGACTTGCGGACGACCTGATGCTGACGCTCGGAGTGCGCCACGACCGGCACAGCCTGTTTGGTGGCGAGACGAGCCCGCGCGCCTATCTGGTGTGGCACCTCGACGAGCGCTGGAGCCTGCGCGGGGGCTACGGCGAGGGCTTTCGTGCGCCGACACTCAAGCAGATCTCGCCCGGCTACGAGGGGCATGAGGGACCGCATTCGTTCTACGGCAACGCTGGCATCCGGCCCGAGACGAGCCGCTCGGTGGAGTTCGGGGTGTTGTACTCGGCGTCGAGCCTCGACTGGGAGGCGACCGTGTTCCGCAACGAAGTGAAGGATCTCATCACGACCCGGCGCCTGCGCACCGACCCGCCGGCCGCACCGGGGGCGGTTCCGCGGACCCACTACGTTTACGACAACGTCAACGAGGCGCGCATCCAGGGCGTCGAGGCCGGTGCGAAGTGGCGATTGCCGATGGGTTTTCACGTCGGCGCGAACGCGCAGTGGCTCGATACCGAGAACAAGGCGACCGGCGACGAGCTGAATGGCCGCCCGGAGCTGGTCTTCAATGCCCGCCTCGGTTGGCAGCGCGGGCCATGGGACGCCTACCTGCGCTTCCAGCACTTCGGTCGTCAGCGGCTCAACGATGCGCGCGTGCCGTCCTACCGGTTGGTGCATGCCGGGGTGTCGTACGCGGTGAGCAAGTACCTCCAGCTCAGCGCCGGCGTGGACAACCTCACCGACGTGTACCTCGCCGACAAGTCGCCCCTCTTCAACTACTCGGAAACGCCGCGCACCCTGCGCGTCGCGCTGAAAGGCCGTTTCTGACCGGGCGGCGGCACTTCGCTGCCGCCACCGCATCGGGGTGCAACGCACCGCGCCCGCATCCGAACCTCCTGGAATGCTACGTCAATGTACTCCTCCCTATCCGATTTCCGTGTCCGCTTCCGCGTTCGCCTCGTCGTCGGTGTGCTGCTCGCCGCCGGTGTCGCAGCAGCCCTCGTCCTGAGCGTGCGCCACCTGGTTTTCACCCCGACCGAGTCGCCACGCATCGTTCTATTGAGCAGCGATTTCGTGCTCGACGGCAAGATCGGGCACGTGCGCGAGGCGGCCCGCCGTGAAGGGTTCGTCCTCGACAGCTTCAACATCGATCGTGACGAGCGCAGCGCGATCCGCGCCGCGCTCGATGGCGCTCGGCTGGCTCTGCTCGACGCCCCGCGCGAGGAGGATGCACGGCGGATGCAGGAAGAAATCGGGGCGCTCCTCGGCGATGCCGGAACCTCGTGGCTGCTCGTCGCAGCGCGTGGCCCGCAGGCCGGTGGCGGGCTCGCCGCCGAGCACGCCGAGGCGCTGCAGGCCTATTACCGTAACGGCGGGCGGCGCAACTTCGAGGCGCTGTTCCGCTATGTCGCGGTGCGCCTCGCGGGCGCACAGGGGGAGGTGCCGGCGCCGGTCGTCTATCCGGATTCGGGCATCTACCATCCGGACCACCCCGATCTCGTCGTTGCCGATCTGCCGGCCTACCGGGCCTGGCTTGGTCCTGAGCGCGCTGCGCGCCGACCGGCTGTCGGAATCGTCATCCACCAGGCCTTCATCAGCAACATGGGGACCGGGCACATCGACGAGTTCGTGCGTCGTCTGGAGTTGGCCGGGGCGCTCCCGGTGGTGTTCTACCATCCGGTCACGGCCGCTGCCGGTGCGCTCGATCTCGTGATGGACGGCGAGCGCGCGGCGGTCGACGTGCTCGTCAACTTCCAGGTGATGTACCAGGGCGCGCGCCGCGAGGACTACGCGCGCCTCGATGTTCCGGTGCTGCAGGCGATGACCTGGCGCAGTGGCAATGCGGAGGATTGGCGCGCGAGCGAAGTCGGTGTGCCGATGAGCGGCGTGCCCTTCTATCTTGCGATTCCCGAGTACGCGGGGCTGACCGATCCGCTGATGGTGGCGGCGATCGAGAACGGCGAGGCGCGCCTGATTCCCGAGCAGGCCGATGCGCTCGTCGCCAAGGTGCTGAAGATCGCCCGCCTGCGGCACAAGGCGAATGCCGACAAGCGGCTCGCGCTGATGTTCTACAACTACCCGCCGGGCGAGAAGAACCTTTCCGCCTCGTTCCTGAACGTGCCGAAGAGCCTCGCCGCGCTGACGGGCGTGCTCTCAACCGCGGGCTACCGGGTCGAGGGGATGGACGAGCTCCAGATGATCGAGCGGGCGCAGGCGCTCCTCGCTCCGTTCTACCGCAGTGGACGTCTCGACGATCTGGTCGTGCGCGATCTTGCGGCGAAGCTGCCGCTCGCCGACTACCGCGCCTGGTTCGACGCGCTGCCGGTGCCCGTGCGCGAACGGGTGGTGGCGCGCTGGGGGGCGCCGGAGGCGGACCCGATGGTTGCGGGCGAGGGCGCCGGCCGCTACTTCGTCGTGCCGCGCCTCGCGCTCGGCAATCTCGTGATCCTGCCGCAGCCGCCGCGCGGGCAGGCGGGCGAACCGGCCGAGAAGGCGATCTACCATGACGCCAAGGTGCCGCTCACGCACTTCTATCTGGCCGCCTATCTCTACGCACGCCAGCAGTTCGACGCCGATGCGCTGATCCACTTCGGCACCCACGGCAGCCAGGAATGGACGCCGGGCAAGGAGCGCGGGCTGTCGGTGTATGACGATCCGTATCTCGTGCTCGGCGACACGCCGATCGTCTATCCCTACATTGTCGACAACATTGGCGAGGCGACCCAGGCCAAGCGCCGCGGCCGGGCGACCATCATCAGTCACCAGACCCCGCCCTTCGCGCCGGCCGGGCTGCATGCGCAGCTGATGCCGCTGCACGACTTGTTGCACGAATACGGGCTGCTCGACGACGGTGCCGTCAAGGAGCAGACGATCGCCGCGATCATCGACGAGGCCGCACGCCTGACCCTGCTCGAGGACATCGGCTGGACCGTCGCGCGGGCGCAGGCCGACTTCGTACCGTTCGAGCGTGAACTCCACGACTGGCTGCATGCGCTGGCACAGACCGCGCAGCCGCTCGGGCTGCACAGTTTCGGGCAGGCGCCGCAGCCCGGCCACCGGGTGTCGACGACGCTGCAGATGCTCGGAGATCGTCTCTACGAGGCGCTCGACCTGGCCGAGCGCGACGAACTCTTCGTCGACGACTATCGCGAGCTTGCCGAGTCCGAACCCTATCGCGTGCTGGCTGCGCACCTGATCGACGGCGCGCCGGCCGATCCGGCACGGGCCGAGCTGATGCGCGAGGCGCGCGAGCACTTCACGGCCCAGGATGCCGGCAACGAACACACGGGGCTGCTGGCTGCGCTCGCTGGCCGTTACATCGAAACCCACTACGGGGGCGATCCGATCCGCAATCCCGAAAGCCTGCCGACCGGGCGCAACCTCTATGGCTTCGATCCGTCGCGGCTGCCGACCGAGCAGGCTTGGAGGACCGGCGGCGATGCCTTTGCCCAGCTCCTGGCGGCGCACCGCGCCGAGCACGGAGCCGAGATGCGCAAGATCGCGTTCTCGCTCTGGTCGGTCGAGGCGATGCGCCACCTCGGCGTGCTCGAAGCGCAGGTCTTCCACGCGCTCGGCGTGCGGCCGGTGTGGGACCGGTTCGGCCGCATCGCAGAGGTCGAGGTGATTCCACGTGCCGAACTCGGGCGGGGGCGGGTGGACGTCGTGGTTTCGGCCACGGGTCTCTACCGCGATCAGTTTCCGAACGTGATGGCGCTGATCGCGAGCGCAGTCGAGAAGGTGTCGGCGCTCGACGAGCCGGACAACGCCGTGAGGGCGAACACCCTCAGCCTGGAGCGCAGCCTGCTCGAACAGGGGATGGCGCCCGAGGATGCGCGCGAGTATTCGCTCACCCGCATCTTCTCGAGCCAGAGCGGGCTCTACGGTACGGGTCTGGATGATGCGACGCTGGCGACCGACACCTGGGACGACGAGGGCAAGCTCGCCGATCTCTATCTTTCGCGCATGCAGTACGCCTTCGGTCCGACCCTGGAGCGCTGGGGCAAGAAGCCCGAAGGCCTGAACCTCTATGCTGAGCAGATCAAGGGGGTCGAGGCGGCGGTGCTGTCGCGTTCGTCGAACCTCTACGGCATGCTGACCACGGACGATCCGTTCCAGTACCTGGGCGGGATCGGTCTTGCGGTGCGGCATCTGACCGGAAAGAGCCCGGGCCTCTACATCAGCAACCTGCGCGATCCAGCCCAGGGCAAGGTCGAAGGCGCCGCGCGCTTTCTCGCCGCCGAGCTGCGCTCGCGCTACTTTCATCCGCAGTGGATCGGCGCGATGCAGCAGGAAGGCTACGCCGGCACGCTCAACGTCGTCGACACCGTCAACAACTTCTGGGGCTGGACCTCGGTCGCACCCGAGATCGTCCGCGATGACCAGTGGCAGGGCTTCTTCGACGTGTATGTCGAGGATACGCTCGATCTGGGGATGGACGAGTGGTTCGAGACCCACAACCCGACCGCGCGTGCGCAGATCGCCGAGCGCATGCTCGAAGCCGCGCGCAAGGAGTACTGGACGACCGATGAGGCGACGCTGCGCCGCCTGGTCGAGGTCTATCGCGACGCGGTCGAACGCCTCGACTACCTTCCGGCAAGCAGCCGCGTGGGTGCGTTCGTGGACGGGCTGGCGGCCGGATTCGGCCTCGATGCCGGACCGAAACCCGAGGCCGTGAGCGCGGAGCCGGCCGCCGCGCCGCCGGAGCCGGACGTGCAGCAGGTCACCGGCCAGACGCTTGAGCAGGTCCCGTCGCCGCAGGAAAGTCCGCTCGCGTGGAGGTGGTTCGACCTGCTGCTCGCTGCGCTGACGGCGTCTGCCTTCGTCGCCGGCTCGTTGCGTCAGACGCGCCGGCTGGCAGAGCCGATGGCGCTTGCAGCATGACGCGTGCCGCGCATCGTCCGGTTGCGCTGTGCCTGCTGCTGGCGGCGGCCGGTGCGGGGGCGCAGGAACGGGCGCATGCGAATGACGCGGTCGAACTGCCGGTGGTCAATGTGAGTGCGGTGCTCGATGCGCTCTCCGAGCAACGGTTCGCGCCGGGTGCAAAGATCGTCCTCGATGCGCAGCAGATCGCCTCGCTCGGCGGTCTGTCGGTCGCCGAAGTGTTGCGCCGGATCCCCGGGCTCGATCGTGCGGGCGGCGGCATGTCGGGCTCGGCCGCGGCGAGCGCACGCGGGATCGGGCGCGATTCGGTGGCGATCCTCGTCAATGGTGAGCGCCCGAGTGCGAGCGGGCGCCACGCGATGGCGGTCGTCGGGCGCCTGCCAGCGGGCGATCTGGAACGCATCGAACTCGTGCGCGGGGCGAGCGCCGAGCATGGCGCCGATGCCGAGATCGTCGTCAATCTGATCCTCAAGGCGCCCCCGAAGACCTGGTCGACCGAGGTGCGCAGCGTCATCGGATGGCGCGGCGGCGAGCCGAACCTGCAACTGACCGCCGGCGTCGGGGGCGGTGCCGACGGCTTCTCGTGGAATCTGCCGCTGACCGCGAACCGCCATCGCATGCCGGTCGACACGCGTCGAACACGCGAGGGCGAAACCGGTGCCGGCTCCGAGCATGCACACGGGGTCTATCGCGTCGACGAAACGATCTTCACGCCGCGCCTGTCCTGGTCACGCGGCAAGATGCGCCTGAGCCTGTGGCCGAGCCGCTACGAGAACACGGTTGCGCGCCGTGTCGACGTCGTGCAGCGCGCGCAGGGCGAGTCCGATCCGACAGTGCGCCGGGATCGCGAGGACGGGCGCACGCGGATCTCGCGCCTGCGTGTAGACGGCGAGCGCGGCGGTGGCGCCGAGCCGAAGCTCGGCGTGCGCCTGGCGTGGATGGAAGGCACGCGCAGCCACGACGTGCGGCGCACGATCGTCGATGGGGCCGCGTCGGGCGAGGAACCCGGGCACTGGACCGAGCGAAGCGAGCGGCGCGAGCGTGAACTGAGCGGTGCGCTGCGCCTCGATCGGCCGGTCGACGCACATCTCGTATCGATCGGGCTCGAAGCCGCACACCTGGGACTGCGTGAGCGGCAGGCCGCGGACGCCGCGGGCCAGGCCCGCAGCCATGCCCAGCGCGAAGAGCGTCTCAGTCTGTGGCTGCAGGACGAGTGGATCGTCGATGATGCGCTGATCCTGACCGGTGGCGTGCGCGCCGATGCGCTGCGCCAACGCACCGAAGCCGGCCGGCAAAAGCGCAGAGTGCTCGATCCGTCCTTGTCGCTGCGATGGGAGCCCCATGAAGGCTGGGTGGTGCGCGCATCGGCCGGGCATGGCGTCCGTTTTCCGAAGCTCGACGAGCGCAGTGCGATCGTCGTGCGGGCGGCCGGCGTGAACTCACCGCTGGAACCGGATCGTGCCGGCAACCCGCAACTTCGCGTCGAACGCATCGTGCGCGCCGAATTCGGTCTGGAACGGTATTTCGCCAGGCAGGCCGGCCTCGTGGGGGTGAACTTCTACGCCCGTCGCACACGCGATTTCGTCGAGGGCCGGACCACGCTCGAAGATGGCCGCTGGGTCGAGCGCCCTGCAAATGTCGGACATGCGCGTCACTACGGCGCCGAACTGAGCCTGCGCGCCGATTCCGTGCTGCTCACCCGCGGTGCGCTCGAAGGCGGCGTGTTGCGCTTGAGCCTGACGCTGCCGCGCGCGAGCGTGGCCGACCGCGATCTAGGCGTGCGGCGCATCGCGAACGACACGCCGCGCCTGCTCGCGACGCTGTCCTGGGAGCAGGCCGCGGCGCGCGGGCGGACCGGCTACGGCGTGCAGATCCGCCATGCATCGGGCACGCGCAGCGTGCATCCGGGCAAGTTGCGGGCGCGCAGCAGTACCGCTACGCGGGTGGACGGACACCTCTCGCGCCCGCTCGCGCCATCGCTGCTGCTGCGTCTGTCGGTCGAGAACCTGTTCGCCACCCCGGATCGCGCCGTCCGCACTGCGCTGCGACCCGAGGGCGAGTGGGGCCTGCGCACCCGCGACGGCGGAGAGCGTACCTGGCTGCTGGCGCTGGAGGGCAAATGGTGAGCCGCCCGCCCGCGCCGCCTCGATCCGGACCCCAACACACCCGTCCCGATTTCCATCCCACCTGAAAAGGAGTCTTTCCGCCATGTCGTATCCCGTTGAATCGGCCATGTATGGCCTGAGCCAGCTCTTCATGCTGCCGGTGCTGGTGCTCGTCGCAGCGCTCTTCTTCTACTCGTTCTACGCGATGGGCGTGTTCCTGATCCAGGCGCGCCAGCGAGCGCGCAACGACCCGCGCGGGTTCGAACTGCGCATGGCGCTGCGTGCCGATCCCGCGCTCGGCATCACGGACCTCGAAGCGCTGGCGGTGCGCAAGCTCGAACTGCTGCGCATCGTGACGCGGGTCGCGCCGATGCTCGGTCTCGTTGCGACGATGATCCCGATGGGGCCGGCGCTCAAGGCGCTCGCTGATGGCCAGTTGCAGGAAGTCAGCCGCAACCTGATGGTCGCCTTCTCGGCCGTCATCCTGGCGCTGATCGGCGCAGCGATCACCTACTGGATCGTGAGCGTGCGCCGGCGCTGGCTCGCCACCGAATTGGCCGAGATCGAGAAGGGCGTGCCGCTGCCGCAGGCGTCCGCTCGGCCGGCGCATGACGACCCGATCGCTCCGCTCGCGGCGGAGGGCGTGCAATGAGCCTGCGGCTGATGGACGATCTCGAAGCGGACGACCCGATCCTGTCGGTCGTAAACCTGATCGACGTGTTTCTCGTCATCATCGCCGCGCTGCTGCTCGCGGTCGCGAACAACCCGATGAACCCGTTCTCGGCCGACAACGTCACGGTGATCAAGAACCCCGGCCAGCCGAACATGGAGATGATCGTCAAGAAGGGCGAGCAGATCGAGCACTACCAGGCGAGCGGCGAGATCGGCAGCGGCGAGGGCTCGCGCGCCGGCGTCGCCTACCGGATGAAGGACGGCTCGTTCATCTACGTTCCGGAGGGCGACCGCTGAGGAGCGGGCGGGCCGCGCCGACTTTTTCCATCTTCCTCAAAGTGCTATCGTTGCATGTGACCATTTTCAAGTGAGAAATGACCATGAGTGCCGTCAGCGTCACTGAATTCAAGGCACATTGCCTGGATCTGATCCGTCAGGTTGAACAGCAGGGGACCGCTTTCGACCTGACGCGTCGTGGCCGCATCGTCGCCAGGCTCGTGCCCAGCGCGCCGGCGGAGCGAGATACCGCTCCGTGGCTTCGGTTGCGCGGCAGCGGTCGCCTTTCGGCCGCCCCGGGTGAATCGGTACTCGATGCCGCAGATTTCGAAGCCATGCAATCCGCGAGTCAATGAAACTGCCTCTGTTGCTCGACACCCATGCTTGGATCTGGTGGCTGCTGGGTCAATCCGAACTGTCCGTTCGCGAGCGTGAAGCGCTCGACGCGCTGGCGGCCGCCGGCACGCCGCCCGCCCTTTCCGCCATCAGTCTCTGGGAAGCGCAGATGCTGGCCGCCAAGGAGCGGCTGACGCTCGACACGCCGTTGTCGCTCTGGCTGCCGGTGGCGGCGGAAGCCGTCACCCTCTTGCCGCTGGACGTCTCGGTCGTCGTCGCCCTCGATCGTCTGCCGGCAGGGTTTCATGGTGACCCGGCCGATCGCATCATTGTCGCAACGGCGCGTGCCCATGGACTGCCGCTGCTGACGCGCGACGGCAACATCCGCCGCTCGCGTGCAGTGAAGCTCTGGCAGCACGCAGGAATGGCGGGACGCCGCGAAGGAAGAAAGTAGTATCGAGCCGTCCCGACAAAGGACGGGGCGAGCATGGCCGGCACGCAGCCCGCATCGCCCGCAATGATTCTCCGGGCCTGGCGCCGGGTGCGAATCAGCGTTTCACCCGTTCGACGCGCCGGTTGCGCGCGCGGCCGTCTTCGTGGTCGTTGCTTGCGACGGGCGCCGCCATGCCGGCGCCGAACGGCGTCAGGCGTTGCGCGGCGATGCTGTGGCGACTGGTGAGGGCGGTCGCTGTCGAAGTCGAACTCGATCCCGTAGAGCGCGACCCATACGTCGGCTTCTTCGCCCGACTTGTGGAAGAGTGCGTAGGTGTTGGTATCCCACTGCGAGAGAAAGCCGCCGCCGGCGCTGGCGAGCGTCCAGGAGCTCGTCGGGATTCCGCTTCTGCACGCCCTGCTCTATGCTCTGGGCTGGCCAGGAACGGGGAGGGCGGACGTGCGGGCGATCGCAGGGGGAGGACCGGACGGTCCGGCGGCACCGGGCAACATGCGGGCGGTGAAGAGCACCGGCTGTGCGCATCTGGCCAGGCCCTTGTGCGGGATCGCCGGAGGCGCCGGACTGTGAACCCGCTCAAGGCCTTCGCCGAGACGCTGGAGCATTCGTTCCGCAATCTGCTGCCGATCGTGCTGGTCGTCACCTTCTTCCAGCTCGGCGTGATGCGCGAGGTGCCCGAGGGCGTAGCGTCGATGGCCTTCGGCCTGATGGTGGTGATCTTCGGTGTGGCGCTGTTCCTGCAGGGCCTGGAACTCGGGATCTTTCCGATCGGCAAGAACCTCTCCAATGAGTTCGCGAAGAAAGGTTCGCTGCCCTTGCTGATGGCCTTCGGGTTCTGCCTCGGGTTTTCGGCGGTGATCGCCGAGCCGGCGCTGATCGCCGTTGCGGGCAAGGCCGAGCTCATCAGCGGCGGAAGGGTGGACGGCTTCACGCTGCGCGTGCTCGTTGCGCTGTCGGTCGGTGCGGTGGTCGCGCTCGGGGTCGTGCGCACGATCCTTGGCCATTCGCTGCACGGGTACATGATCGTGGGGTACTTGCTGGTCGTCACGGTGACCTTCTTCGCTCCCGGGGAGATCGTCGGGCTGGCCTACGATTCGGGTGGGGTGACGACCAACATCGTCACCGTGCCGCTCATCGCCGCGCTCGGGATCGGGCTCGCGACCTCGATCCGCGGGCGCAATGCGCTGGCGCACGGTTTCGGCCTCGTCGCGCTTGCGGTGATGGTGCCGATGATCGTCGTGCAGCTCTACGGAATCTACGTGTTCAATCTGGCCGATCCGGCGCTGCCGGCGATGGCCGCGCCGGTCACGGCCGATGCGGCCGCAACCGGGAAGGTGGCGACGGGCGCGTGGGCACTGGTGGTCGGCGCGGTGACCGATCTCCTGCGCATGTTCCGCGACGTGGCGCCGATCATCCTCGTGATCCTGTTCTTCCAGTACGGCGTGATCCGCAAGCCGATCGCGCATCTGCACAAAGTCATCGGTGGCTTCGTGCTGGTGATCGTCGGGCTGTATGCCTTCGTCGTCGGGCTCAAGCTTGGATTGTTCCCGATCGGCCAGAGCATGGCCGAGCAGCTGATCGGGCTCGACACGCGCCTCTGGGTCTATCTCTTCGCTTTTTCGATCGGCTTTGCAACGACCATGGCCGAGCCGGCCCTGATCGCGATCGGGCAGAAGGCCGAGGAAGCGGGCAAGGGACGGCTGCGCGGCAACCACATCCGCATGCTGGTTGCGATCGGGGTCGCGATCGGGATCACGATCGGCGTGCATCGCATCATCAGCGGCGATTCGATCCATTTCTACATCATGGCGGGCTACGCACTGGTGATCGCGCTCACGTGGGTCGCGCCGAAGTACATCGTGCCGCTCGCCTTCGATCTGGGCGGCGTGACGACCTCCGAGGTTACGGTGCCGCTCGTCACTGCGCTCGGTATCGGGCTGGCGACCCACATCGAGGGGCGCAACGTGCTGATCGACGGCTTCGGCCTGATCGCCTTCGCCTCGATTTTTCCCATCGTGACCGTCATGCTCTATGCTCTGTACGTCGAGCGGGTCACCCGGCAGCAAGGAGAAGCATCGTGAAATTCTCGGTACTCGTCGCGATCCTCGCCGAGGATCTGGAGGAGAAGGCCATCGACGCGGCGCGCCGGGCCGGCGCGGGGGGCGTGACCATTCTCGATGGTCGCGGCATCGGCGCACAGGAGAAGAAGACCTTCTTCGGTCTCACCTACGAAGGCAGCCAGTCGGTGCTTGTGTTCGTGCTGGAGAAGAAGCTCTCGCTCGCGGTGATGAAGGCGATCGTCAATGAACTCGACCTGCGCAAGGAAAGCCGTGGTGTCGTGTTCACGATTCCTCTGGAGCACATCGCGGGCATCGACACGACGCAGATCCTGCAGTTCGAACAACGCATCCGCGATGACATCTAGGGAGAGTGCCATCATGCTGGTCAAGGACATCATGGTCCGCGAGGTCGTGACCATTTCGCCGTTCGCGACGATCCGCGATGCGATGCGCGTCATGCGTAGCCGCGGCGTCAAGTCGCTGGTGGTCGACAAGCGCCACGAGCACGACGCGTTCGGCATCATCACCTACACCAACATCCTGAAGACCATCGTCGCCGAGGAAGGCGACATCGATCTCATCAACGTCTACGACGTCTGTGCCAAGCCCGCGCTGACGATTTCGCGCGAGCTCGACGTCAAGCATGCCGCACGGCTGATGGTGAACATCGGCATCCGGCGCCTGCTCGTCACCGCCGCCAACGAACTGTCGGGCATCATCACGATGAACGACATCGTCGGAGCGATCCTCCGCATGGCCGACGAGGAAGCCGACCCGCCCGCCACGGGCGGCTGAGTTCCGGGATCAGTCTGCCGGGCGTGGCGCGGCCTCAGAGCCTGTGAATAAATCTACTGCGCGTGCCGATTGCTGCGTTGCTCACTCGCTCACTCCTCGCCTATCTACCTGATATGTCTCGTCGTTCGCTCGCTCGCGCCTTGCACTCGGCCCTGCTCGCTACGATTTCTTCACAAGCTCTCAGTCGTCCGCTGCGAGCCGCCACAGCGACGTGCGTTCGGCCTTGCGGGCTTCGTGCAGCGGATCGTCCGCATCGCGGCTTTTCGGGTGGCGTGGTGCGAGCTCGTCGCGTCCGAGCACCTTCAGGCCGGCCGCGGCGATCCAGCCAAGCAGGGTCTCGCGCGAGCGTAGCCCCAGGTGTTCGGCCAGATCCGACAGCACCAGCCAGCCTTCCCCTCGCGGCGCCAGATGGTCCGCCAGACCGTCCAGAAAGCCGCGCAACATGCGGCTGTCCGGGTCGTAGATCGCCGCTTCGAGCGGTGTCGTCGGGCGCCCGGGGAGCCATGGCGGATTGCACACCACGAGATCCGCACGCCCCTCGGGAAAGAGATCTGCGGCGAGCAAACCGACCTGATGCGCCAGGCCCAGGCGGTCGAGGTTGTCGCGGGCGCAGGCGAGCGCGCGCGGATCGAGGTCGGTCGCGATCACATGCGCGACGCCGCGCCGGGCGAGCAGGGCGGCGAGCACGCCGGTACCGGTACCGATGTCGAACGCGAGGGCGGAGCCCGGCAGCGGCGCGGTCGCGACGAGATCGAGATATTCGCCGCGCACCGGCGAGAACACCCCGTAGTGAGGATGGATGCGGGCATCGAGCACCGCCACCGGCACGCCGTTGCGGCGCCACTCATGCGCGCCGATGAGGCCCAGGATCTCGCGCAGCGACACGAGGCAGTCCTCGCCCTCCACGCCCCATGCCTCGGTGCAGGCCTCGCGCACGTCGGGCGCGCGCCGCAGCGGCAGGCGGTAGCCGGCATCGAGCGGCACCAGCAGCATGCCCAGCGTGCGAGCGCGTTGCGCCTGTGCCATGCGGTGGCGGTGAAACGAGTCGGCCGGCGTGAGCGGGGCGGCGCCCTTTCGCTGCGCAGGCTTGCGTCCGATCCGGCGGCCGATCGCCTGCAGCAGCTGGCGTGCATTGTGGAAATCCCCGCGCCACAGCAGCGCCGTGCCTTCGCAGGCGAGCCGCCAGGCTTCATCCGCACTCATGCGGTCGTCGGCGATCACGATCCGGCGTGGGGCCGGGGCGCCGGATTCGGAGCGCCAGCGCGCCGTGCGCGGCTGACCCTCCTCCTCCCACGTCACGCGGGGCGAGGCGGCGGACACGGCTGCGGGACGGGCGTCGCGTTCTTCGTTCATCGGGATGGGTTCCGGGCAGGGGCAGGGCGGCCCAGTATAGGGATCGCACAACGGCCCCTCAAGCGCCGGAAGCTTCGCGCCGGACGCTTCTCCGGACCGGCTTCGTCCGCGAAGTGCCGGCCGGTTCAGCGTCCGCCCGCCGGTGCGGTTGCCGGGATTGCGCGCCTGGCGCGCCAGCGCAGTACGGCGCTGGCGCTCACGCCGGCGAGCAGCGCCCATAACGGGGCTCCGATGCCGGCGATGCTGACGCCCGACGCCGCAACGACGAAGGTCAGAAGCGCGGCCTCGCGATGGCTTTCGTGTGCCAGCGCTGTGGACAGCGAAGCGCCCAGCGTGCCGAAGAGCGCGAGTGCGGCGGTCGCCATCACGAGCGCGGCGGGCAAGGACTGCAGTACCGCCACGAGACCACCGCCGACGATCGCGATCAGCACGTAGCAGACCGCGGCGACCATGCCCGCCTTCCAGCGCTGGCGCGGGTCGGGGTGGCTCTCGGGGCCGGTGCACATCGCCGCGGTGATCGCTGCCAGCACGACCCCATGGCAGCCGAAGGGCGCGAGCAGCGCCGAAGCGCCACCGAGCAGGCCGACCGGGGAGCGCGCCGGCAGCGCGTAGCCATCGTGTCGAAGCACCGCCATGCCGGGTAGAAACTGGCCCGTGAGCGCGACCAGTGCGAGCGGAAGTGCGATGTTGGTGAGACCGGCCAGGCTGAACTGCGGAGTCGTCCACACGGGCAGGGTCCACAAGGTCGCGCTCGCACTCGCACCCGGTGCGGACCCCCCGAAGCCGCCCTGCGCAAGCAAGGTGGCGCAGCCGACCATCAGCGCCGCCATCAGCGCGTAGCGTGGCCAAAGCCGGCGCCCGGCGAAGAACACGAGTGCCATCGGCAACACGAGTTGCGCATGGTCGCGCGCGGCCGGAACCAGTTCTGCGACGAAGCGAAAGAGGATGCCGGCGAGCAGTGCGGCGGCGAGTGCCGGCGGGAAGCGCCGCATCAGCGTATCGAATGCGCCGCTCGCGCCGATGAGCCACACCGCGAGTCCCGCAATCAGGTATCCGCCGACGGCCTCCGCGTATGGCACCCCCGGCAGGGCGGCGAGCAGCACCGCCGCGCCCGGGGTCGACCACGCGGTGATGACCGGCATCTGCCAGCGCCACGACAGCCACAGACCGGTGAACCCGCAGCCGATCGACACGGCCCACAGCCAGGAGGCGAGCTGTGCCGAGGAAAGGCCGGCCTGCTGGGCGGCGTGGACGATGATGAGGAAGGGACCGGTGTAGCCGACGGCGATCGTCAGTACGCCGGCGATCACGGTCGAGGGGGGGAGATGGCGCAGCATGGGCTTGGGCTCCGTGGGAAACGCGGACGACTGTAGCGCGGGCATTCGTCCCCCGGCCTGCCACAGCCGGCCACAACAGACTGGCGCGACGGCCCGCTGTTGTATATAACAGCCGGACCATGGCTTCCGACACCCCGCCGCTCTATCGCCAGATCGCCGACGCGATCGCACGGCAGCTCGCCGCCGGCGAATATCCGCCTGGCAGCCGCCTGCCCTCGGTCCGGGCACTGGCCGCGCGGCACGGCGTCAACACGCTCACCGCCCTCGCGGCCTATCGCCACCTGGAGCGCGAACAGCGTGTGGTGGCACGGCCGCGCGCCGGGTACTACGCGGCATTGCCCGTCGCCGGATCGCGGGGGGGCGAGTCGAGCGTGCCGCTGCCATCCCCGGCCGCGCTGGTCGATCTGAGCCGTCGCATGAGTACGCTCCTGCAGTTGGCTGATGAGCGTATCGCGGTGCAGTTGCACATGGCCGAGGCGGCCCCGGCGCTGTATCCGTTTGCCGAGCTGGGGCGTCGCCTGCAGTTTGCACTGGCGCGCCAGCCCGAGTTGATCGGCGCCCAGGTGCCGGGGCCCGACCAGCGCCGCCTGATGGCCGCGCTCGCCGCGCTGGCTGTCGAACGCGGGCTCGCGCTGCCGGCCGACGGCATCCTCGTCACCCATGGGGTCACCGAGTCGATCAGTCTCGCGCTGCGTCACCTGACGCGGCCGGGCGATACGGTTGCGGTCGAGACGCCCGTTTATTTCGGCCTGCTGCAGCAGCTTGAAGGACTGGGCCTGAAGGCGCTCGAGATCCCATGCGCACCGGCCACCGGCCTGTCACTCGAAGCGCTGGAGTTCGCGCTGCGTCACGGGCCTGCCGTGCGCTGCCTCGTTACGGTGCCGAGCTTTCAGAATCCGACCGGGGCGCTGATGCCCGATGAGCAGCGTCGCCGCCTGCTTGCGATCGCGCGCCGCCACGGGCTCACGGTCATCGAGGACGACGTGTTCGGCGATCTCCATTTCGGAGCGCAGCGCCCGACCCCGCTCAAGGCCTGGGACCGCGACGGCGACGTGATCTACTGTGCGTCGTTCACGAAGAGCTTCGCCCCATCCTTCCGCCTCGGCTGGATGGCCGCCGGACGCCACCACGCGGCGCTTTCGCTGCTGTGTGCGAGCAGCACGCTGGTGTGCTCGCCGCTCCTGCAGTCGGTGCTCGCCGACGTGCTCGAAAGCGGCGACTACGCGCGCATCCGCCAGCGCCTGCGACAGCAGTTGCAGGCCCAGGTGCAGGCCTTCGCCGACGCGATCGAGCACCATTTTCCGCGCGGCACGCGCCTGCTGCGGCCGCACGGTGGCCTGTTGCTGTGGGTCGAATGCCCCGAGTCCTGCGACACGACCCGCTTGCTGCAGCGCGCGCTCGCCGAAGGCATCAGCTTCGCGCCCGGCATGGCCTTCTCAGCCGAACCGCGCTTTGGCCACTGCCTGCGGATCAGTTGCGGACAACCGTGGACGCCGGTCCTCGAAGCGGCGATCGCGCGTCTCGGGAAGCTGGCACGAACGCTGTGAGCGAGGGCGGCCAACCGCCCCGAGCCTTTCGATGAGGTGCCGAAACAGATGATGTTGGCGGCCCGGCCACCCGGCTTACCAGTAGCGCATTGCGTTGCGGAAGAGTTCGGACAGATGCGCTTCGTTGACCGCCTTTGGCGCGTTCTTCACGAGCCGTTGCTGAGCCCAGGTGCCGGCGGTGAGCGTGGCGAGGTCGCCCTCGTGATAGCCGACGCCGCCGACGCCGTTGGGGATGTCGCACAGGCGCATCAGCTCGATCAGGCGGCGCGCGACGATCTCGCCGGCGTCGCCCGGCGCCGCGCCCCGCGTGTCGGCGCCGAGCCAGCGCGCGGCATCGAGGTGGCGATCGGGGCAGGCATCGGCGGTGAAGCGGAACACCGCCGGCGCATTGACGATGACCGACATCCCGTGCGGCACCATCGGTTCCTCCTGCGGATAACCCGGCGCACGAAACTCGCGCACGCCGCCAGCGACCGCGTAGGCCATGCCGTGCGGCAGATGCACACCGGCGTTGCCGAACGCGATGCCGGCCAGCGTCGCTGCCCACATCATCGCGTCGCGTGCCTCGCGATCGTTGCCGTCGCGCACTGCGCGTTCGAGGTAGGTGCCGGTGAGCTGCAGCGCCTTCTCGCAGCCGAAGTCGCTCCACGGATTCGCGCCCTGGCTCATCGGCCGCAGGCTTGGCCGCTCGGCCTTCGCGCGGCAGGTGTGGGGCAGGGCGGTGTAGCTCTCCAGCGCGTGCGAGAGCACGTCGAAGCCGGAGGCTGCGACTACCGACGCGGGCAGCGTCCAGGTCGTGGTCGGGTCGATCAGCGCCAGCGTGGGGCGCAGGCGGCGCGATACGATGCCGGTCTTCACGCCCTTCTCGACCCAGTCGAAGATCGCAATGCCGGTGCATTCGGCGCCCGTACCGCAGGTCGTGGGGCAGGCGATGTGCGGCTTGAGCGGACCGGGCACCGCGCCCCCCTCGCCAAGCGGGGCATTCACGTAGGCGGCCAACTCGGCGGGGTAGGTCGCATACAGGTTGGCCGCCTTGGCGGTGTCGATGACCGAGCCGCCGCCGACCGACACGTAGCCGTCGAAGTGCCCCTCGGCGGCAAAGCGGGCAGCGTTCCGGAATGCCGCGTCGGTCGGCTCGACGGTGACCTCGCGGTAGAGCACGGCATCGATTCCGGCCTCGGCCAGCGCGCGGCGTACGATGTCGACGTGCTCCAGTTCGGCCAGGCGCGGATCGGTGAACAGTGCAACGCGCCGGAGCCCCAGGTTGCGGGCGTGGTCGCCGGCTTCGGCCAGACTGCCCGGCCCGAAGGTGATCGCCGAGAGATCGACTGAAAAGACCGCGTCGCCGCCTTCGGCGAGGGCGTAGTGATGACAGCAGGACATGGCATCTCCCGGCGGTGAGGGTGCGGATCGCGCCTGGAAGGTGCGACCCGAGGGCCAGTATAGGGGAAGCATCCGCCCCGTGCGCCCGTCCGCGGTGATAGATTCCTGCTTCGGTGCGGCCGCAGGTGCCGCCTGGATATCGAGGACGACATGAGACGGATCGGACGGATCGCGGTTTTCTGCGGCTCCAACTTCGGAGCCGACGAACAGTACCGGCGGGGCGCCGACGCCCTCGGGCGCGCGCTTGCCGGGGCCGGCATCGAGCTGGTGTATGGCGGTACCCACAAGGGCTTGATGGGGGTGCTGGCCGATGCCGCGCTCGGGGCCGGCGGGCGCGTCGTCGGCATCATCACCGAACGCCTGCACGGCAAGGGCCACCTGCACCCTGCGCTGACGCGGCACGAGATCGTGCCGACGATGCGCGAGCGCAAGCTGCGCATGGCCGAACTCGCCGACGCCTTCATCGCGTTGCCCGGCGGGATCGGCACGCTCGAAGAGTTCATGGAGGCGTGGACGCTGAATCAGCTCGGCGAGATCGACAAGCCGGCCGGCCTGCTCGATCTCAAGGGTTTCTTCGAACCCTTCATGGGCTTCGTCGACCACATGATCGGCGAGGGCTTCCTGCCCGCGGCGCACCGCAACGGCATCGTCCGTCAGTCCGACCCGGAGCGCCTCATCGATGGCCTCCGGGCCTTCGAGCAGGTGGCAGTGCCCAAGTGGATCGAGCCGCCGGCGGCTTAGCGTGCCTCGAACGCGCTGCGCACGGCCTCGATGCGTTTGCGGTTCACGCCGAAGTCGGAGCGGCCGATGCGCGAAGCGGAACGGACGTGGATGAGGCCTTCGTCGGTGAGCAGGAACTCGACGTCGTCGACGAAGCGCAGGAGGCGGGACGTGAACTCGGCGTGGACGTAGGCGGGTTCGGACGTGATGATCCTGGCGCCGCGCATCGCCCGAAGGACAGCGAGCAGCCGTTCGCGTGCATCGATCGGGGTGCCCTGGTAGCGCAGCGGTTCGATGTGATGATCGGCGCTTGCGCCCTGGCTGCACACACAGTTCGGTGTGGACGGGCAGGGCGCGAGCCGGCCGTCGTGCGCGCCGAGCGTCGCCGGACGGGTGCCGGCGCAGCCGGTGAGCAGGGAGGCGAGCGAGGCGAGGAAGAGGCGCTTCATGTGCGCGCTCTTCATGCTGGAGATCCGCTGCGACGGATGCCGATCACGCGTCCGAGGCCTTCCGGGCGGGCGAGTGCGGTGTGGGCGGCCTTGAGGGCCTCCACGCGCGGCTGGATGTGCTGCGGGAAGGGGGCCGAGCGGCGCTGCGCCATGTCGATGTGCATCGTGATCACCTCATTGGTTGCGGCAAGCCAGCCTTCATTGGCGTGGTGCATGCGGTGGAAGAGGTGGATGCGCTTGGTGTCGGCGTCGATGAGCTGGGTGCGCACGACGTAGGGCTGGTCGCACTTGAGCTCGCGCTCGTAGCTCACGTGCATCTCAAGTGCGAAGGTCGAGCCGCCCTCGCGCTGCGGATAGCCCGGGTCCATGCCCAGGAGGCCGAGGAAGTAGTCGGTGCCGTGGTCGAAGGCGAGCACGTAGTACGCGACGTTCATGTGGCCGTTGTAGTCGATCCACTCGGGACGCACCTGCCCGCGGGCGGTTTCGATCGGCGCGGTGGCATAGGTTTCGGGGGTTGGAGGCATCGGGGCGTCCTGCTGCGTGAAGCGTACGATTGTACGCGTGGCGCTGCCGGGACGCCCCGTCCGGAGAGAGGCGTACCGCGTTCAGAAAAAGCCCAGCTTCTGCTCCGCGTAGCTCACCAGCAGGTTCTTGGTCTGCTGGTAGTGGTCGAGCATGACCTTGTGCGTCTCGCGGCCGATGCCCGATTCCTTGTAGCCGCCGAATGCGGCGTGGGCGGGGTAGGCGTGGTAGCAGTTGGTCCACACGCGTCCGGCCTGGATTGCACGGCCCATGCGATAGGCGACATTGCCGTTGCGGCTCCATACGCCCGCGCCGAGCCCGTAGAGCGTGTCATTGGCGATCGCGAGCGCGTCGGCTTCGTCCTTGAAGGTGGTGACGGCGAGCACTGGGCCGAAGATCTCTTCCTGGAAGATGCGCATCCGGTTGTGGCCGCTGAACACCGTTGGGCGTACGTAGAATCCGCCCGCCAGTGCGCCGCCGAGCCGGGCCTGTTCGCCGCCGATCAGGACCTTTGCGCCCTCCTCGACCCCGAGCTGGAGGTAGTTCTGGATCTTGGTGAGCTGCTCCTTCGAGGCCTGGGCGCCGATCATCGTCTCGGTATCGAGCGGGTTGCCCTGCTTGATCGCGGCGATGCGCGGCAGGCAACGCTCCATGAAGCGCTCGTAGATCGATTCCTGGATCAGTGCGCGCGACGGGCAGGTGCAGACCTCGCCCTGGTTGAAGGCGAACAGCACGAGGCCCTCGATGGCCTTGTCGAGGAAGCTGTCGTCGGCTGCCATGACGTCCTCGAAGAAGATGTTGGGTGACTTGCCGCCGAGTTCCAGGGTGGCGGGGATCAGGTTGTCTGCGGCAGCCTGGGCGATGACGCGTCCGGTGCTCGTGGAGCCGGTGAAGGCGATCTTGGCGATGCGCTTGCTCGTTGCGAGCGGCAGGCCGGCTTCGCGCCCGTAGCCGTTGACGATGTTGAGTACGCCGGGCGGCAGCAGGTCGGCGATGAGTTCTGCCAGGACGAGGATGCTGACCGGCGTCTGCTCGGCCGGCTTGAGGACCACGCAGTTGCCCGCGCCGAGGGCGGGTGCGAGCTTCCACGCCGCCATCAGGATGGGGAAGTTCCAGGGGATGATCTGCCCGACCACGCCGATCGGTTCGTGGAAGTGATAGGCCACCGTGTGCTCGTCGATCTCGCTGATCCCGCCTTCCTGTGCGCGCACGCAGCCGGCAAAGTAGCGGAAGTGATCCACGGCGAGGGGGATGTCGGCGTTGAGGGTTTCACGGATCGGCTTGCCGTTGTCGACGGTTTCGGCATAGGCGAGCAGCTCGCAGTTTGCCTCGATGCGCTCGGCAATCTTCAGTAGCAGTGCGGACCGCTCCGCCGCTGAAGTCCGTCCCCAGCGCGGCGCTGCCGCATGGGCGGCATCGAGGGCGAGTTCGATGTCTTCGGCGCCCGATCGGGCGACCCTGGTGTAGACCTTGCCGCTGATCGGTGTGGTGACGTCGAAGGTTTCGCCCTTGACCGCAGGGACCCATTTCCCGCCGATGAAATTGTCGTACTGGTTGCGGTACTGGATCTTGGCGCCAGCTTCGCCGGGGGCTGCGTAAATCATCCGGATCTCCTCATGTTCGTGGATATGAACCTGCCCGCGGATGCGGGTCGCAGTCCCGTTCGCAACGTGCGTGCCAGGTGTCCGGACGCGCCGGCATGCCAGTTCTGGCGCCGGGTTTCATGGGCAGGCAGAGGAGAGTGCGACCCGGGTGCGCTGTCCCGTTTCGGGACACTCGTTGCAAACTGGCACGGCTCGCCGCATACCACCGGGCGCTGGGCGCGTCCTTATCGCCAGAGAGGCATCAGCACGGCAGCGAGCGTTGCACCGGCGACCAGCGCGGGGACCGACCAGGCGTGGAATTCCCGCCACAGACCGGGTTCGCGCGCCAGGCGGAGCGCGATGAGGTTGGCGAGCGATCCGATCGCAAGGCCGAAGCCGCCGACGCTCACACCCCAGGCGAGCGCGCGGACGTCGTCGGTGAAGCCGGCCAGGAAGATCGCCGCAGGAACGTTCGAGACGCCCTGCGACAGCAGGACCGCGGCCGTGAACACCCCGCCCGGGAGGTGCTCGATACCGGCTGCGAGTTCGCGCAGCAGCGGCAGCCGGGCGACGAGACCGAGGTCGATGAACATCAGCACGAAAACGCCGAGCAGGAGCCAGTCGACGCCACCGAGCACGCGCCGGTAGAGGAACAGGTAGAGCGCGATCACCGTGAGGGCCGCTGCCGCAGAGTGGCCCAGATCGGCGAGCACGAGAAACGGCACATAGCACGCGAGCGACAGCCACAGCAAGCCGCGCTCC
Organism: Rhodocyclaceae bacterium; assembly: GCA_023383815.1. Lineage (GTDB taxonomy): Bacteria > Pseudomonadota > Gammaproteobacteria > Burkholderiales > Rhodocyclaceae > JACOUN01. The sequence continues at coordinate 97,813 of JAHDYG010000005.1, read as the reverse complement.
AGGGTAGGCGCCATGCCGGCAGTGTCCGCGGCAGCGATCCGGGCGGGCGGGAAGGCGAATGGAATCGTCACGAGCAGCAACGCGACCAGGCCCAGCCCCAACGGGAGCATCGCGAGCGTGAACTCGAAAAAGCCGAGCGGTGAGGACTGCCAAAGGAAGAGGTTCTGCGGGTTGCCGACCGGGCTCAGCGTCGAGCCCGCGTTGACTGCGAGCGCCTCGAAGATCACCAGCCGTCCGATCGGCAGGTGAGCGACCGCACGCAGGCCGAGCGTCAGCGGGACGACGATGAAGAGAGCGACGTCGTTCGTGACGACCGCCGACAGTCCTGCGGCAAAGAGCACCAGCAGCGCCGCGAGGGCGCGCTCGCCGTGGATGTGCGCGAGCAGCCGGCGCCCCGCATGCGCGAGGTAGCCGCTGTCTTCGAGGCCGCGGCTCAGGACCAGCAGACCCGCCAGCGCGCCGATCGTCTTCCAGTCGACGAGCCGGTGCAGCGTGCCGATCTGATCCGGCATCCACAGCAGCAATGGCGCCAGTGCGAGCAGCAGCGCGACGAGCAACACGTCTTCGCTCACGCGCGTGAGCAGGGGGCGCAGCAACGTCATGGTGCGGAATCGCCGGGCGGGCTGGACCAGCCGCCGCCGAGGGCCTTGTACAGATCGATCGCAGCGCTCAGGCGCGCCAGGCGCTGCTGCACGAGCTGGTCCTGCGCCGAGAACAGGCTGCGCTGGGCATCGAGGAGGGTGTCGAGCCGGTCGCTGCCGGAGCGGTAGCGTAGTTCGGACAAGCGCAGTGCGCGCTCGGCCTCGGCTCGGATCTCGTGTTGGGTGGCTTCCTGGTGCCGGGTGCGCGCGGCGGCCGCAAGGGCGTCCTCGACCTCCTTGAGCGCGGCAAGCGTTCTCGCGCGATAGTTCTCCAGCAACTCGCGCCGCTGCGATTCGGTTGTCTCGACCTGGGCGCGCAGGCGGCCCCCATCGAAGACGGCCTGCAGCAGCGACAGCGTGATCGATGCGGTGCTGGTCGGGCTGCCGAGGCCCGTGAGGGCGAGCGCGCTGCTGTCGGCAGTGGATGCGAGCGAGAGCGACAGCTTGAGCGGAAACAGCGCAGCGCGGGCGATTGCGATGTTGGCATCGGCCGCGACCAGGCGGGCCTCCGTGGCCGCGAGATCGGGTCGGCGGGCGAGCAGTTCTCCGGGTAGCGGTACCGCAGGGTCCGGTACCGAGAGGGCGAGGAGCCCGACGCCCGTGATCTCGAAACCTTGCGGAACCCGACCGAGCAGCAAGGCGAGCGCACGCAGCATCTGCCGTTCCTGGACACGCAGCGGAAGGATCGCGTCGCGCTGGGCGAGCACGGTCGAGCGCTGGCGGCTGACGTCCAGTGCGGAGGCTGCACCGTGACGGTGGCGGGCCTCGACGAGAGCGAACAGGCGCTCCGCGATGGCCAGATTGCCCTCGGCGATGGCCAGGCGTTCGCGCTGTGCGAGCAGGTGCAGGTAGGCGCTGGCCACCCCGGCGCGCAGGGAGAGGCGGGCGGCATCGTGATCGTGGCGTGTGGCTGCGAGTTGTGCACGGGCGCCGTCTCGCTGCAGGGACTTGCTGCCCCAGAGGTCGATCTCGTAGCCCATTGCCACCCCGAGACTGGAACTGCGGGTCGTGCCCGAGGCGGATCCGGAATCGGTCGTTTGCAGACCTGTTGCGGCTTCGAGGTTGACGGCGGGAAACAGCGTCGCTCCAGCGCTGCGCAGCGCGATCTCGGCCTGTACGACCCTTTCGGTGGCGGCCGCGAGGTCCGGGTTTCCGGCCAGCGCCTCGGAGATGAGCGACTCCAGTTCACGCGAGCGGAAGTGCTGCCACCATCCGTCGTGCGGCGCACGTGCGGTGGGAGCATGCGGATCGGCCTCGTCCCACGCGGCGGGTGCGGCAACGCCAGGACCCGGCGCGACGAGTGCGGGGGTGCAACCCGCGAGGGCAAAGGCGGCCAGGACAATGGCGCCGCGTGGGCCAGAACGGGGGGCGGGCTTCCTCATGCTCACTCCGAAGCCAGCGCGACGACCGGGTCGAGGCGGGCCGCCTTGCGCGCCGGCAGGTAACCGAAGATCAAACCGATCGCGAACGCACAGCCGAAGGCGAGCACGACCGGGAACAGCGCGTACACGACTGGCGTGCCGAAGGCTGCGACCGCTGCGGTCGTGCCGAGTCCGAACGCGACGCCGATCGCGCCCCCGAGTGCGGTGACGACGAGCGCCTCGATCAGGAATTGCTGCAGGATGTTGCGCGTGCGCGCCCCGGTCGCCATGCGGATGCCGATCTCGCGGGTGCGCTCGGTGACCGAGACGAGCATGATGTTCATCACGCCGATGCCGCCGACCACGAGCGAGATCACGCCGACGATGCCCAGCAGCAGCGTCATCGTGCGTTGCGTCTCGGAGGCGGTCTCGATGATTGCGGCCATGTTGCGGATGCGGAAATCCTCGAGGCCGTGGCGTGCGATGAGCAGGGTTTCGATGTCGGTCTGGGTGCGGTCGATGTGCGCGACCTCGGCGACCGCGACGGTCGCGCTGCGCAGGTGGCGCTGGCCCGTGAGGCGCAGGCTGCCGGTCGTGAACGGGACATACAGCACGTCGTCCTGATCCTGGCCCCAGGGGGTTGCGCCGAGCGGATGCAGGATGCCGATGACCTGGAACACGACGTTGTTCACGAGGATGTACTCCCCGAGCGGTTCGCGCCGTCCGAACAGGGCCTCGGCCGCAGTCTGGCCGAGCACTGCGACCGTGGCGTGGTCGCGCTCGTCCTCGGGCGTGAAGAAAGTGCCGCGAGCGACCTGCCATCGGCGCACGATCGGAAAATCGGATGAAGTCGCGGTGACCGAAGTGCGGTGATCTGCGCCGGCGTAGCGCACCGTGGCCGTTGTGGCCTGCTCGGGGATCGCAGCGAGCACGTTCGGGACCGCACGAATCGCTTCGACGTCCTCGGCGACCAGGGTTGCCGTGACGTCGCGGCCGCGCAGGTTCGGCGATCCGGGGCGGATGATGAGCAGGTTCGAGCCCATCGAGCTGATGCGGTCGATGACCGACTGGCGCGCCCCGTCGCCGATCGCAAGCATGGCGATGACTGCGGCGACACCGATGACGATGCCCAGCAGCGTCAGCACCGAGCGGAACAGGTTGGCACGCAGCGCCCGCAATGCGGTGCGCGTCGCCTCGACGAGATCGGCCACGTGCGACGGATGCTCGATGCGCGGCGCACTCGCGCTCGCGTGCGGACGCACGACGAGCGGTCCGGGGTCGGAGAGGATGCGTCCGTCGCGGATCTCGATGATGCGCTTTGCGCGCTGGGCGACCTCGCGTTCGTGTGTGATGAGGATGATCGTGTGTCCCTCGGCGGACAGTCGCTCGAGCAGCGCCATGACCTCCTCGCCGGTGCGGCTGTCGAGCGCGCCGGTCGGCTCGTCGGCAAGGATGACGCGGCCGCCGTTCATCAGCGCGCGGGCGATCGAGACGCGTTGTTGCTGCCCCCCGGAAAGCTGGGAAGGCAGGTGGTCGAGGCGGTCGCCCAAACCGAGCGTGCCGAGCAGTTCGGTTGCGCGGGTCCGCCGGGCGCGTGGTGCCATGCCCGAATAGACTGCCGGCACTTCGACGTTCTCGCGCGCCGTCGCGGACCCGATCAGGTGGTAGCTCTGGAAGATGAAGCCGAAGGTCTCGCGCCGAAGCCGCGCGAGTCCGTCGCTGTCGAGCGTGGAGACATCCTCGCCCTGAAAGCGGTATTCGCCGCGGCTGGGACGGTCGAGGCAGCCCAGGAGGTTCATCAATGTGGACTTGCCCGAGCCTGAAGTGCCGACGATCGCAACGAATTCGCCCGGCAGGATCGTGAGGTCGATGTCCTTCAGCACTTCGAGCGACTGGCCGCCGGTGAGGAAGCTGCGGCCGACGCCGCGCAGTTCGATCAGCGGGGTCGGTCGCGCGTGTCCGCTCAGGCGGCCGAGCGCCTCGGCTTCGTGCTTCATCGCGCCGTGGCGCCCCGTGTGCCGGTGGGCCCGGGGGTGCCCGACACGACGTGCTCGCCCTCAGCCAGGCCACTCAGGACCTGGACCTGGATGCGGTTCGAGACACCGGTTTCGATCCGGCGCGTTTCGGTGTCGCCTCCCGCACGCAGCACCAGAACCGTGGGCCCGGGTGCGCCAGCGTCGCGTGCGGCCGGTGCGGCGCGGCGGCGCGGCGGCGTGAGGCCCGCCTCACCCTGTCCGGCCGTGAGTGCCGAGGCGGGGATCAGCAGGGCGTCTTCGGCGGACGCGACGACGAAGAACACCTGTGCGGTCATCTGCGGCAGCAGTGCGAGATCGGCATTCGGCACATCGAACAGTGCGTTGTAGAGCACGACGTTGTTGACCACGGTCGGTGTCGGTTCGATCTTTCGCAGTGCGCCATGCCAGCGCTGCTCGCGGCTGCCGAGGCGGGTGAAGTAGGCCGGCATGCCCAGACGCAGGCGGCCGACGTCGGCCTCGGAAACCTGAGTCTGCACGGTCATCGTTGCCAGGTCGGCGATGCGCAGCAAGACCGGTGCCTGCTGGGTGGCGTTGATCGTCTGTCCCAAGCGGGCGCTGATCGAAACCACGGTGCCCGAAATCGGGGCATAGATGCGCGCGTAGTTGAGGTTCGCCTCATCTGCACGCAGGTTGGACGAGGTCTGTTCGATCTGCGCCTGCAACGCCTCGATCTGGGCCGTCGCGGAGCGCAGCGCCGCTTCGGCGTCCTGCAGGGCTTCCTCGCTGGTCGCGCCGTCGCCCATCAACGCGCGCTGGCGCTGGTGCTGCAGGCGCGCCAGTTCGAGCGTCGACTGGCGTTCGAGCAGTTGCGCGCGCTGAAAGCGAAGCTGGGCACGGGTCGCATCGACCCGGCTTTGCAGCACGGTCGGGTCGATCTCGATCAGCAGGTCGCCGGCCTTGACCGATGAGCCGACTTCGACGTGGATCTTCCTCAGCTGTCCCGAAACCTGTGCGCCGACGTCAACGTAGTCACGCGGCTGAAGCGTCCCGGTTGCCGTGACGACCTGCTCGATGTCGCCACGAACGACGGCAGTGGTCTCGAATGCTGCGGCAGCCGAAGGCGGGCGCAGCCAAGTCGTCCAGGCCTGCCAGGCTCCGGCGCCAGCGAGTGCGATCACGATGAGAGCGAAACTCAGGCGGCCGAAGCCGAACCGCGTGGGTGAGGTCTGATTCATGTTCCGCAGGGAGTCAGGAGAAAGGTCGTCCGCGTGTGGGCTCGTCGGATGTAAGCATACGGGCAATGCGACGGGTTGTTTGTATCGCACTGTTCGAGCCGTGCCGTTCCGGTCGCACGATCGGCATGGCCGGTTCGTCCTGCCGAGGGTGCGCGACTGCCCGCCGAACTTGTGATCTGGATCAAGACTTGCACCTGCAAGTTGTGTTGTAATCCGTCCATCTTCTGGACTGGGGCCAGAAGAGTCCGGCCGGAAAATCCAGCACAGCCACCGGATACAACGACGTGCGATCGTACGCGGCGCGCGCAGTCACAGGAGAGACATCCAATGGAAATGAATCAGTTCAGAAACATCGCCGATACCTTGCGCCGTGCAGGAATCCCCGTCACTTTCCAGCGGCTGGAGATCGGTCGGGTCCTGCTCTCCGAACCGGTGCACCTGTCCGCGGATCAGGTGCTCGCGCGGGTGCGCGAGACCACCCCCGAAACCTCGCGCGCGACGGTATACAACACGCTCAAGGTGTTCAAGGAAAAGAAGCTGATCCGCGAACTGATCGTGGATCCCGAGCGGGTGTTCTACGATTCCAGTACGCATCCGCACTATCACATCTATGACGTCACTACGGGCATGCTGTGCGACCTGCCGGAAGACGACCTGAAGGTCGTCGGACAGCCGGTCCTGCCCCCGGGCATGGAACTGGAGGAAGTCGACGTCATCGTCCGGGTGCGCAGCAAGGCCGCCTGACCCGCAGGACGGCAAGAGGGGGCGCCCCGCGAAACGGCCGAGGAGGCGGAGCCGTTCGCAGGGCGCCTTGCAACCCGGTCGTGGGATTTCAGTCCGGCTGGGTGACGAATCCCATTTTCTGGATCCCGGCCCGGCGTGCGGCCGACATGATCGAAGCCAGCACTTCGTAGCGCGTCGCGCGGTCGGCCCGCAGGTGCAGTTCAGGCTGGCTGCTTTGCGCGGCGGCACTGGCCAGCCGTGCTTCCAGATCCTCCTGGCCGATCGGCGCATCGTTCCAGTACATCGCACCGTCGCCATCGATCGAGAGCGTCACGGTTTCGGGCGTTTCGCTTGTGGCGTGGCTCGCCGCGCTCGGCAGATCGATCTTGACCGCATGCGTGAGCAGCGGCGCGGTGATCATGAAGACGATCAGGAGCACCAGCATCACGTCGATGAGCGGCACCATGTTGATCTCGCTCATCGGTGCCGATCGTCCCTCCTGGTTGAATCCTCCGAAGGCCATCACGCAACTCCCGGGCCGCCGGGAGCAAGCCTGTGTGCCACCTCCATCCCGTGGGACGGCGCATTCTGCGCGGCGCCGGATGCCCCGCTCGGTGTGCTTGCCAGTCGCGTTCCGGTCGTGAACCAGGCGTGCAGGTCATGGGCGAATGCGTCCAGCTCCGACAGCTCGATCCGGTTTGCCCGGGTGAAGGCATTGAATGCGAGCACTGCGGGGATTGCGACGAAGAGGCCGAACGCCGTCATGATGAGCGCTTCGCCGACCGGACCGGCGACCGCGTCGATCGTCGCCGTGCCCGAGGCGCTGATGCCGATCAGGGCCCCGTAGATGCCCCATACGGTCCCGAAGAGGCCGACGAACGGGGCCGTGGAGCCAATCGAGGCGAGCACCGTGAGCCCGGATTCGAGCTGGGCCGTGGAGAGCGCGATCGACTTGCGCAGCGCGCGCGTGACGAACTCGTCGGCATCGAGTTTGCCGCCGAGCGTTTCGCCGTGGTGATGGCGCTGTACATGCTCGGCAGCTGCGACGCCCTGGCGGGCGAGCGCCTCGAACGGCGACTGGGGCGCTTCGCGCGAGAGGCGGGCGAGCCCTTCATCGAGCCCCGCTGCGTTCCAGAACGATTCGACGGCATCCGCGTGACAGCGAGCGCGCCACTGGCGCAGGCTGCGTACGAGGATCAGGTACCAGCTGGCGACCGACATCACGACGAGAATGAAGGCGACGAACTTGATGACGAGGTCGGATTGCGCCCACAGATGGGCCAGTCCGAAGGCTTCGGCAGTGTGCATGATCAGGATCCCTGAAGTTCAAAGACGATGGGCACGATGACCCAGGATTCGATGTTGCGCCCGTCCTGCTGCGCGGCGATGAAGCGCCAGCGCGCGACGGCCGCTTCGGCCGCCTTGTCCAGACGGGGCGAACCGGAGGTCTCGTGCAGTTCGATGTCCTGCGGGTAGCCATCGGCGCCGACCCGTACCCGCAGCTGGACCTTGCCCTGCTCGTTCATCCGTCGCGAAAGCGGTGGGTAGGACGGTTTCGGATTGTTCAGATACGCGGCGTCGAAGCGGGCGCTGATGACCGGACCGGGTTGCGCGCGTGCCGGTGCAGCGGCGATCGCTTGAACGGGCGGCGCGCTTGCTGCGGGCGTGGCCGGCGCTGCGGGCGCCTGCGGAGTGATGTCTTCGCTGCGGATCGCCGTCGGCGCCTCGCTGAGCTGGGTTGGTGCGATATCTACCTTTCTGGGAGCCGGTCTGGGTTTGGGCGCCGGCTTGGGGGCTGGCTTCGGCGGTGGCGGTACGACAACCGGCTCGGGCGGCAACGCAACAGGTTCGGGCGGGGGCGGTACCGGCGGGGGCGGGGTGATGACCGGCTCCGGTGTCGGGGCGGGGATCTGGGGCTGTGGTGAGGGTTCGGCTGCGACCGGGGCAAGCTCGATCAGAGATACCATCATCGGCGGGATTTCAGGCGCGCGGTCGTCGCGCTGAACGCGCGCGAGGCCCACGGCTCCGGCGAGATGCGCGCAGGCGACGAAGACGAGCAGAAGGTGTCGCTCCCGCCTTCCCGTCGTCGCCGCAAGCGCAGCGGGCGCGCACGCCGGCACGGTCAGGGCGGGCGCGACGAAGGTCAGCGGCCGACCCTGGGGCGGGGCGAAGCTGCGATCGGACGCAAGCGCGAGCGACGAGACCGGGTTCATCCGGCGACGTCCTCTGCCTTCTGGAGAGCCGACGCGGCCGTCCTGGTGCGACGGAGCGGATCCGGTGCAGCGTGTTTCATTCGAGCATGAGATGCAGGAACCATGCGGTGAAGGCAAGCCAGATCGCGACGCGGATCGTCGCGAAGGCGGTCGCAGGCGGCGCGGGGTTCGTGCGGGAGGCAGGGCGGCTCAGTTCGGTGTTCATGTTCATGCGCGGTCGTGGCCGGATCCGGTACGGCGGCTCCGGCCACGGGAGGCCGGTGGCAGCGTTCAGCTCGCGCTGCCCATCTGCGACTGCAGGTAGTTGGGCAGGCCGACCTTGCCGATCAGCTCCAGCTGGGTTTCGAGATAGTCGATGTGTTCTTCGGTGTCTTCGAGCAGTTCCTCGAACAGCTCGCGCGACACATAGTCCTTACAGGACTCACAGTAGGTAACCGCCTCGACGAGGTGGGTCCGTGCGGCAAGCTCGAGTTTCAGGTCACCCTGCATGCACTCCGGCACATCCTCTCCGATCATGAGTTTCTCGAGGTTCTGGAGGTTCGGCAAGCCTTCGAGGAAGAGGACGCGTTCGATGAGTTCGTCGGCGTGTTTCATCTCTTCGATCGATTCCTCGTACTCATGGTGTCCGAGTTTGTCCAGACCCCAGTTCTTGTACATGCGGGCGTGGAGGAAATACTGGTTGATTGCCGTCAGTTCGAGGGTGAGTTGCTTGTTCAGGTACTGGATGACCTTCTTGTCGCCTTTCATGCTCGTGCCTCCATTTCGTTGGGGAAGGGGCCGGACAGGGCGTCCGAGAGCGTCTGCAGGGCAGCGTCGCGCCACGCACGTCCGTTCGTCGTGGCCAGCGCAGACTTCAGGCACTGGTGCGCGCAACTCGCGCAACGGCCACACTCGGATGCAACGCCGAGGTTATCGTGCAAGTCACGCATGCGGGTGGCACCGCTCGCGACTGCGGCCTCGATGTGGCGTTCGGTGATCGCGTTACAGATACAGACGTACATTCAAGTATGCCCCCAGAAATGGATTGCTGCGAGTGTTTGCCAGCGGCCGGCGTCACTGCCTACTTGGTGAGAATCAGCTTGCCGGTACGGGTTGCGCGTAGTACATAACGCGTACCTTCGTGATCGATCGCAATGCTGCTGTGCCCCCCGAGCAGGGCCGCGCTCGACAGGCAGGGCGTTTGTGCGGGCGAGATCGCGTTTGTCGTGCCCGTCCTGCCGGATGGCGCAGCGGATGCAGGAATGCTGGGAGGCTTCGATGTCATTGCGTACAAGAATGCGAATGAAAACGGTTCTTATTTAATAGCACTCTGCCCTTCCGGTCAAGCCGGATGTGGCGGTCGGTCGTGACGCGAGGTCGTTCAAGGTCGGCGCGGCCGTAACCGGATATCCACAGAGAGGTCGATGAACACCATGAGCAATGACGATTTCGTGATCGCCAGACCGGCAGCGCCTGCCGTGCCGGTCTTCGGCGGGGGCTTGTTTCCGGTACGCAGGATCTACTGCGTGGCCCGCAACTACGCCGCCCATGCGCGAGAGATGGGCGCGGATCCGACGCGCGAGGCGCCGTTCTTCTTCACCAAGCCGGGCGATGCGGTACTGCCGGTTGGCGAAGGGCAGACCGGCCGCTTCGACTATCCGCTCGGCACTCAGGACGTGCACCACGAGATCGAGCTCGTGGTCGCGCTATGCGCCGGCGGCGAGAATCTGTCGCCTGAAGCGGCCGAGGAATGCATCTGGGGCTACGCGGTGGGGCTGGACATGACGCGGCGCGACCTGCAGGCCGAGGCCAAGGCAAAGGGCCGCCCGTGGGACATTGCGAAAGCCTTCGACCAGTCGGCGCCGATCTCGCCGATCCGGCACCTGCCGGGACAGGTGCTGCAAAGCGGCGAGATCCGCCTCGACGTCAACGGCGAGGCGCGCCAGTGCGGGGATCTGGCCGACATGATCTGGGGGATTCCGGAGATGATCGCGTATCTGTCGCGCTACTTCCGGCTGCAGGCCGGAGACCTGATCTTTACCGGTACCCCGGAGGGCGTCGGACCGGTGGTGCCGGGCGACCGCCTGGAAGGCCGTGTCGCCGGAGTTGGAGCGCTTGCGCTGGAGGTTGTGGCGCGCCCTGGCTGAGCCCGTCCGCAAGCGTGGACCCGAACCCCGTGTGGCCCGCTGGCGGGCTGAACGGGGCTCAGGAGGCCAGCCGCCGGACCGCCGACGCGGCGTCGACCTGTCCATTCCGCGCGAAGGCCTCGACATTGTCCTCGATCCGGTCGGGATCGTAGAGGTAGTTCACCATGATTCCCCAGGACTGGTTCAGGCCCTTGTCGGAGGTGTCCGCGAGCCAGTTCAGGCGTTCGATGCGCGCACCGTTGCCGAGGTGGAAGCGCGCGACCGGATCGACCGGCCCGCCGTCTTCGTGACGTGCCTGGAGCAGATAGCCGGCGGCCGCCCTGAGCAGGGGTTCGCGCAGTGCTTTGGCGAGCGCGGCATCGGTGTGCCAGCTTCCGGCGCCGGTCAGCGCGGCCTCGAGGCGCTCGTCTTCGGCGCCCACGATCCCTGCTTCGGCGAGCCGCTTCCAGTCACCGGCAGCAAACTGCGCGAGCACCGTCTCGCGGTTGCGCGCTGCCCAGCGCGCGAGGCCGGGCATCGGGGAAAGCGTCGCGAAGGTCTTCAGCTTCGGAAAATCGCGCTTGAGATCATCGACGACGCGCTTGAGCAGGAAGTTGCCGAACGACACGCCGCGCAGGCCCGCCTGAGTGTTGCTGATCGAGTAGAAGATCGCGGTCGTGGCGCGGGTCGAATCCGCAAGCGGGGCGCCGACGTCGAGCAGGGTCTGGACGTTGTCGGCCAGGCCCTCGAGGAGCGCGACTTCGACGAAGATGAGCGGCTCCATCGGCATGCGCGGGTGGAAGAAGGCGTAGCAGCGCCGGTCCGAATCGAGACGGTTCTTGAGATCCTTCCACGAAGAGATCTCGTGGACAGCTTCGTACTCGACGATCTTCTCCAGCAGTGCGGCTGGAGAACTCCAGTTCAGACGCACGAGTTCGAGGAATCCGACGTCGAACCAGGCGGTCAGCCGTGCCTCGAGCTCGCGGTCGAGTGCGCGCAGTTCCTCGTCTTCGCGCAGGAAGCGCAGCAGGTCGGCGCGCAGATCGACGAGAAACTTGACGCCCTGGGGGATTGCGTTGAACTGCGTGAGGATGCGGATCCTAGACGAGCGCATCGCAGTGCGCAGTTGCGCCTCGGACTCCCACTGCGCAGGGGTTCCGACCGCCTCCTGATAGGCTTCGTGCGCACGCGCGATCCGTGCCGGATCGGGGCCGAACTCGAGCGCGATCATGCGCAGGAAGGCGTGGCGGCCAGCATCATCGAGTCCGAGATAGCTCTGCGCGAGTCGTGCCGCACGCTGACGGGTCGAGACCTCACCGCCGAGCGCTTCAGCGCATTCCTGCAACTCCTGGCGCAGGCGGGCGAGCAGCTTTTCGGGCGCCTCCTGCCCGAGACCGGTTGCATTTGCGACGATGGCCTTGACCATCGAGAGGCTGCGGGCGACGAGTCCTGAGGTCATGGCGCTTGCTCCTTCGCGTTCCGGTTCGTGCGCTACGGGTGCGTCCGAGTGTACCCAAACGCCGGGACAAGCGGGTGCGTCGATCTGTTTCAGGCGCGCTCCGGCCGCTGCCCGGGATGGGCGAGCAGCCACAGCCCGGCCGCAATCATCGGCAGGCACAACCACTGTGCGGTCGATAGTCCGAGTGCGAGGGTGCCGAAGATGCCGGGGTCGGGCGTGCGGAAGAACTCCGCGAGAAAGCGCAGGCTGCCGTAGCCGATCAGGAAAACCGCCGATACGGCCCGCAGCGGTCTTGGACGGGCGGCATACAGCCACAGGATGCCGAACAGCAGGAGACCTTCACCCGCGGCCTGGTAGAGCTGCGAGGGGTGGCGCGGGATGGCGTCCACCCACGGAAAGACCATGGCCCACGGCAGCTCCCAGCTTACCGGCCGGCCCCACAGTTCGCCGTTGATGAAATTGCCGATCCGCCCTGCGGCGAGACCGGTCGGAACCAGTGGGGCGATGAAGTCCGTGACCTCCCAGAAGCCCTTGCCGGTCCGTCGTCCGTACCATGCCATCGCGACCAGCACGCCGAGAAAGCCGCCATGAAAGCTCATGCCGCCCTTCCAGATCGCAAAGATCTCGAGCGGATGGGTGAGGTAGTAGCCGGGCTGGAAGAACAGCACCTCGCCGAGCCGTCCGCCGATCACCACGCCGAGCATGCCGTAGAGCAGCAGATCGTCGATCTGGCTCCTGTCCCACCCCAGCTCGGGCCGGCGCCGTGCGTGCAGGCGCCCGAGCACGACGAAGAGCACGAAGGCCACGAGATACATCAGGCCGTACCAGTGCACGGAAACCGGGCCGATCGCGATCGCGACCGGGTCGAAACGGGGGTGGGTCAGCATCGGGCCTCGGACATGCTGTGGATCTGTATGAATTACTCGAAGCTGGATCTGAACTGTCGGAACTCCGACCGCAGTTCGTCGAGTTCCTGTCGCAGACGCAGAAGCTCTTCTTCAAGTTCCCCGAGGCGGCCCCTCGGCGTGCCGGGCAGCTCCGCGCCCGCAACGGATGCGGCGGTGACGCAAGCGGCAAGGGCATCGGTTCCGCTCATGAGGTGGGCGTGCCGCGTTTCCTTGGTGCCCGGCGCACGCGGCAGGGCCGTGACCATCGGGGGGTATTTCTCGGCCAGGTGTTCGAGCGCGGCTTCGACCGCAGCGATGTCGGAAAACGCGTGCATGCGCTCGCTGCGCTGGCGGATCTCGCCGGCGGTCTGCGGGCCGCGCAGCATCAGTACCGCCAGCACGGCCTGTTCGGGGGGGGCGAGGGAATGGCGCAGGCGCACGAGATGTTCGTACTTCGCGACTCGCGCACCGGCCTGATCGCGGCGCGAAATCAGCCGGCGTGCGAGCAGCCCCTCGATCGCGTCCTGCACTTCCGCTTCCGACAGCGCCAGGACCGGATCGCGCCCGGTGAGCTGGTTGCAGCCGGAGACGATGGCATTGACCGACAGCGGATAGACGTCCGGGGTCAGGAAGGCCTTCTCGATCAATACGCCGAGCACGCGGACCTCGTTCGGGTCGAGGTCGAACTCGTCGGTGCTGGGGGTGGTCGGGCTGGAGTCGGTCATGAGCGGAATCCTCTTCGGGGGCATCGCCGGCGCCAGGCGGAGCCGCCCGGGGCGCATCGGCGGGCGCACGCAATGATAGCCGACTCGGCCTGAGGCTTCGGTTAGAATTGACCGGTTACGGCACCGCGCCCCACCCAGCAAGTCAGAGGAAATCATGCCCCAGTACCGCTCCCGCACATCGACCGCCGGACGCAACATGGCCGGTGCCCGCGCACTGTGGCGCGCCACCGGGATGAAGGACGGCGACTTCGAGAAGCCCATCATCGCAATCGCCAACAGCTTCACCCAGTTTGTTCCCGGTCACGTCCACCTCAAGGATCTCGGTCAGCTCGTCGCCCGCGAGATCGAGAAGGCGGGCGGGGTCGCGAAGGAATTCAATACGATCGCGGTCGATGACGGGATCGCGATGGGCCACGGCGGCATGCTGTACTCGCTGCCCTCGCGCGAGCTGATCGCCGACAGCGTCGAGTACATGTGCAATGCGCACACGGCCGATGCACTGGTGTGCATCTCGAACTGCGACAAGATCACGCCGGGCATGCTGATGGCCGCGCTGCGCCTGAACATTCCGGCGATCTTCGTGTCGGGCGGGCCGATGGAGGCCGGCAAGGTCAAGTGGGAGGCCAAGGTCTATTCGGTCGACCTCGTCGACGCGATGGTCAAGGCGGCCGACAGTGCCTGCTCGGATGAGGAGGTCGCCGAGATCGAGCGCTCGGCCTGTCCGACCTGCGGCTCCTGCTCCGGCATGTTCACCGCGAACTCGATGAACTGCCTGACCGAGGCGCTGGGCCTTGCGTTGCCCGGCAACGGCACGGTGCTGGCGACGCACGCCGATCGTCGGGAGCTTTTTCTGCGGGCCGGGCGACAGATCGTCGACATGGCACGCCGCTACTACGAGAAGGACGATGTGTCGGTCCTGCCGCGCTCGATCGCGAGCTTCAAGGCGTTCGAGAATGCGATCACGCTCGATGTCGCGATGGGCGGTTCGACCAATACCGTGCTGCATCTGCTCGCAGCCGCGCGCGAGGCCGGGGTCGACTTCACGATGAAGGACATCGACCGCGTCTCGCGCCAGGTGCCGTGCCTGTGCAAGGTCGCGCCTGCCGTTCCCGACGTGCACATCGAGGACGTCCATCGCGCGGGCGGCATCTTCGGCATTCTCGCCGAACTCAACCGCGCCGGCCTGCTGCACGCTGAAGTGCCGACCGTGCACAGCCGGACACTGGGCGAGGCGCTCCATCACTGGGACGTGATGCAGGCCCATGACACCGCCGTGTTCGATTTCTACCGTGCCGCGCCGGGCGGGGTGCCGAGCCAGCAGGCCTTCTCGCAGGACCGGCGCTGGAACGAGCTCGACCTCGATCGCACCGCCGGCGTCATTCGTGACCGCGCCAACGCCTTCACCGCCGATGGCGGTCTGGCGGTGCTGTACGGAAACATCGCCGAGAAAGGCTGCATCGTGAAGACGGCGGGCGTCGATGAATCGATCTGGAGGTTCGGCGGCCGGGCAAGGGTCTTCGAGAGCCAGGAAGAGGCAGTCGAAGCGATCCTGGGCGATCGCGTCGTCGCCGGAGACGTCGTCGTGATCCGCTACGAGGGGCCGAAGGGCGGGCCTGGCATGCAGGAGATGCTCTATCCGACGAGTTACCTCAAGTCGAAGGGCCTGGGGGCCGCCTGCGCGCTCTTGACCGACGGGCGTTTCTCGGGCGGCACGTCGGGCTTGTCGATCGGCCATGCCTCACCCGAAGCGGCCTGCGGCGGCGCGATCGCGCTGGTCGAGGAAGGGGACCGGATCGAGATCGACATCCCGGCACGCAGCATCCAGCTCGCAGTGAGTGACGACGAACTTGCCACCCGCCGGGCTGCGATGGAGGCCAAGGGTGCGGCGGCATGGAAGCCCGCCACGCGCCAGCGCGTCGTCTCTGCCGCGCTGCAGGCGTATGCGGCTCTTACCACGAGTGCCGATACCGGTGCGGTGCGCGATGTGAGTCAGCTCGCGCGCTGAGTGAAGACTGCCGGTCGGCCACCCACTGCAGGAGGTCAGGATGGCTGAATCCACACGCAGCATCGAGTCCGGCGAGGAAGAGCTGTCGGCGTTGCTCAAGAGCGTCAGCATTCCACCGTGTCCGGCCGTCGTGAGTTCCCTGATGTCGGAGATCCGGCGGGAGGACGCCGATTTCGTGCGCATCGGGCGCTTGCTCGGGGCCGATGTCGGCCTTGCGGCGGCGGTCATGAAAGTCGCCAACTCCCCCTTCTTCGGCCTCCAGCGCAAGGTGTCCTCGGTCCAGCAGGCGGTGTCCGTCCTGGGGCTCAGGAACATCGCGAGCATCGTCACCGGGCTCGCGCTGCAGCAGGCGCTCAAGCCGCCCGGCGTGAGCATGGAGCGCTTCTGGGAGCGCTCCAGCCTGCACGCGGCGATCTGCTCGCGCATGGCAAAGCGCCTGCCCGGGGTGGGGCAGGATGATGCCTACACCTTCGGACTCTTCCACGACTGCGGGATCCCGATCCTGATGCAGCGGTTCCCGGACTACAAGGCCACGCTCGCCAAGGCGAACGAGTCGACGAGTCCGATGGTCGATGTCGAGTTCGAGGCGCACGCGACCAGCCATGTCGTCGTCGGCGCTTTGCTCGCCCGCACGTGGCAGCTCCCGCAACTCGTCGTCGAGGCGATCAAGGTCCATCACGACCCGGATGCCGTGCGGGGCTCGCTCCCGGATCTTCCGGAGCCGGTCCGCGCGCTCGTGTGTGTATCGGTGCTGGCCGAGAAGCTGGCAGCGGACTTCCTCGGATTTCCGAGCGAGAGCGAATGGGAGGTCTTGCGCGAACCGGCCTGTGCCTGGCTCGGACTGGGCGAGGATGAGGTCGAGGACCTGCGCAATGAGATCGCCGACGATCTGAGCGAACTGACCGCGCTGCGAAAGTGATCCGGCGCCCCCAAGTGCCACCCTGTCGCGTGCTGGACGCACCGGGATGCGCCTGTCTTGACCCCGACCGAGGGCGGCTCTACCATCGGCGACATGGACGCTGAAATCACGCACCTTGAGAACCAGCTCGAGCAGCTGGTTGCGCTCTACGAGTCGGGCAAGGCCGAGATGCGCAGCTTGCGTACGCGCGTGGCTGCGCTCGAAGCCGAGAACCGTCAGTTGCTGGGCAAGGTGCGGCTGGCGAGCGAAAAGCTCGAGTCGCTTTTGCAGAACTTGCCGGAATCCTGAAATGCGAGGTTCGGACGTGGAAAGCGAGTCGCTCGACATTGCGCTGCTGGGCAAGGAATACCGCGTCGCCTGCAAGCCGGACGAGCGCGAAGGGCTGCTCGAAGCAGTGGCCTTCCTGGATGGAAAGCTGCGGGAACTGGGCGCCAGAACGGGCGTGAGCGGCGAGAAGCTGGCATTGATGACCGCCCTGAATATTACGCATGAGTATCTTTCGTCGCAGCGGTCGGGCGGGTTTGACTTGCCCGCACTGAAGCGTAGAATCGGGCTCATGAGTGCGCGGCTCGATGGCGTGCTCGCCCAGCAGGACAGGTTGTTCTAGCGTGTAGGCGAAGCGGTCAATCCCCTGCCGTGTTCGTTGAAATCGTAGATTCCTTGGACCAATGTCGAGAGACACGGTTGCGGACCATCGACCCGCTGGTGTGCACGCCCCTTGACGGGTGAGCCTGAAGCGGCAGGAAAGCGACCACCCTGAACCACAGGTTCAGGATGCCCGGTGGAAACGGCACAGGCGGGGGGCCAGAATGACGGGGTGCGGAACCTGGGTTCCGCACCCCGTCTGCATTCAGCCCTCGGGGTGGCGTACCTGGGCTGCAGTGAGAAAATCCCTGAGCGCGTCCGATTTCCTGGCCAGTTCTGCCAGTGCGTCGTGGTCCACTTCGAGGCAGAAGGTATCCTCTCCCGCCACATGCTCCACCCCGTCGCCTTCCGAGTTGCGCAATCCGGAAGGCGGAATGACGAAGCTGTCGCCGGGGCGAAGCAGCCGCGAAGACCGTCGTGTGGCCCGGATGATTTCGACGATGCCCTGTTTGACGATGAGCAGGCACGCACCTCCGATTTCATCTCCGCATTCGATCCTCGATCCGGCGGGGCAGTAGCGCGTGTGGAGGCGTTTGGCGAGAAACTCCAGGTGTCCGGATTCCATGTCTGAAAACGGGTGGTTGCGGCGCAGGAATTCGATCGTCGCTGCGAGCAGGCGCGTCGGGCGCACTGACGGTCGGGCACTCGGGGTCGTCTGCCTCATGATCGTGGCGGGTGGTCACGGACGTCCACGCCAAGCAATCGCTGTGCCGAGCGCGATTGCTCGTGGGTACGGTGGATTGCGCCCGTGCGCGCGCAGGGATGGGCGCGCGGTTGTTACCCGGCGTAGCGAGCGCTACGAACCGTAACAACGGTTGGGGGCATGTGCGCGGTGGATCAGGCGTGCGCCGGCATCGTACACGCTGGACGTTCCGGTGCCCGGATGACGTCGTGCCCAGTCCTGCTTCGGGCGACCCTATAATGAATCCGCATTGCTGTCGCGCCCTGCAAGGGCCGGGCAGCCATCCATGACGGGCAGGGGAGACGAAGAACGTGACCGAACCGCAGGAGTTTTTCAAACCCAGAGTCGTCCGGCGCACCGCAACGAAAGGCGGGGGGGCCGGATTGGGGCTGTCGCTGCGGCCAGGCGACTGGCTGAGGATGATTTCCGACTACTTCGGAATCGGGCGCGGACGCAAGCGCCTGGAGCCAATCACGAGCCTGGCCGGGCTTTCGGGTTTTCTCGATACGCGGGCGAGTTTCGTGGCCCAGACCTCGCTCTATGGCTACCTGCGCACGCGCGCCGGCATGCGCTATCCCGAGCTGTTTGACGACGATCCGTTCGTCGAGGGGATCAACGTCGCGAAGTGGCACATCTGGCTCGATTGTCTGGGTGATCTATCCATTCACGCCGGAGGCCTGCTCTGCAAGGGTGGTGGCAGCCATGAAGCGGTGCGCTCCTTGATCGAAGGGCTGGTGGGCGAGATCCTCGCCCGCACCGGCACGCCCCAAGATGCAGGAGGTGCCTGGCCCGAGCACGCACAGCGTCTGCGCGAACGGGTCGCGGCCGTCGATCTCGCCCGGTTCGAGGACGGTGAATGGGCGTTCACAGACAGTCCAGCTTCGGTGGTCCGGTGGTCGCCGGTGCTCGACCAGCTCAAGGAACTGGACGAAGAGATCGTGCTCAACTCGGTGCGCTTTCGCTGGCAGGAGGTGCGGCGGGACCTGCGCGCCTGTCTCGATGTGCAGGCGCTCCTGCAGCCGCTCAATTGACGATCATCTTTCCCAGGTGATAGATGCCGCGGGCGATCTCGCCTTCGAGCGGAAAGGACAGCATGCCCATGACCGAGTAGCCCAGAGCCCAGGGCATCAGGTAGAAGCGGACCATGTAGAAGAACCACGCCACGTACAGCGGGATCAGCGCCGGTACGAGGAATCCGGGCGTGATCGGTGCGAACAGCTTCAGCAGTGGATTGGTCAGCCGGATGAAGATGCGGCTGAAGAAGAACTTGCTTTCTTCGGGCAGGAACAGCCGCATGCCGAAGCGACCGATCAGGGTCCACATGATCATGCCCAGCAGGTAGTCGATCGCGATGGCCCAGCCGGGGATGCCTTCGATCATCATCTCGCTCGTCTTGCTCCATAAAAAGAAAACCGGGGCGAATCCTTCCGCCCCGGTCCTGTCACGTGAACGTGTGACGAATCGTCTGCTCTCCGGGATCAGGCCTTTGCGCCGATGATCGTGTCACCCCGCGGGATGCGGACCTCGTCCACCATGCGCTGGGTTTCCTCGTCCGGCGCGGCCGTGAGCAAGGTTACCACGACCATGCACACGAGGCTCGCGACGATGCCGACGATGCCGAAGCGCAGGTCGTTCAGGCCCAGCCACGGTTCGGCAAGACCGTACCACTCCTTCGGGTTGCGCACGGCCAGCAGATACCACCAGCCCACGCCGAGCCCGCCGACCATCCCGGCGATCGCACCGGGGCGGTTTGCGCGCTTCCACCACACCCCGAGCACGAGCGGGAAGAAAAGCCCGGACATCGCAAAGCAGAAGGCCCAGGCCACCGCACCGAGAATGCCGGTGAGCTTCATGCTCGCCACCAGCGCGCCGGCCGCACCGATCACGACCAGCAGGATGCGGGCGGTGAGCAGGCGCTTCTTGGTTTCCGCCTTCGGGTCGATGATCTTGTAGTACAGATCGTGCGACAGGGCGTTGGCCATCGCGAGCAGCAGTCCGTCCGCCGTGGACATCGCGGCGGCCATGCCGCCGGCAGCGACGAGGCCCGAGATCACGTACGGCAGGCCGGCCATTTCAGGCGTTGCGAGTACGATGATGTCCGGGTTGAGGAAGAACTCGTTGATCTGCAGGATGCCGTCTGCGTTGCCGTCCTTCACGGCCAGCAGCCCGATCGCGCCCCATTTCTGGATCCAGTTGAGCGCCATGACCTCGTCGATCGACTTGCCGATGATCGCGGTCGGCAGCGTCGGGTCGATCATCTGCAGCTTGCTGAACGTCGCCAGCGCCGGGGCCGAGAAGTACAGCAGGAAGATGAAGAACAGCGACCAGGCGACCGACGTGCGTGCATCCCGCACCGACGGCGTCGTGAAGTAGCGCATCAGGATGTGCGGCAGCGAGGCGGTTCCGATCATCATGCACGCGACCAGCGTCACGAACTGCCATGCGGCGATCGCGCCTTCCTTCGGCGTGGCGTGCAGGGTGGTCAGCACTCCGAGGCCGGGAACCGCCTCGACGGCCTTCGTGCCGACGCCGATCACCGGTTCGAGTTCCATGATGCGCTCGACAGCGCCGCCGTAGGCGAGCTGCGGGAAGGGCCCGAAGCCCTGCGCGATCGACATCCAGAAGATCGGGATCAGGTAGGCGACGATCAGCACGATGTACTGCGCGACCTGGGTCCAGGTCACTGCGCGCATGCCGCCGAGCATCGAGCAGACGAGGATGCCGGCGAGACCGAACCAGACGCCGGCCTCGAACGGAATCTGCAGTGCGCGGGCGGCAATCGTGCCGGTCGCGGTGATCTGCGCGGTCACGTACGTGAACGAAGCGACGATCAGTACCACGATTGCGCAGAAGCGCGCCAGCTTGCCGCCATAGCGCGTGCCGACGAAGTCGGGCACGGTGTAGCAGCCGAACTTGCGCAGATACGGCGCCATCAGGGTCGCCACGAGGATGTAGCCGCCCGTCCAGCCGACGATGAAGGCCATGTAGCCGTGGCCGGCCATGAAGATGCCGCCCGCCATCGCCACGAAGGAGGCACCGGACATCCAGTCGGCCGCCGTTGCCATGCCGTTGAACACGGGTGGTACGCTGCGCCCCGCGACGTAGTAGGCATCCACCGCCATCGTTCGTGACAGCACACCGATGAAGGCGTAGATCACGATCGTGAAGCCCACGAACAGGATGCCGATCATGTCGGCGCCCACGCCCATCTGTTCCAGGATCGCCATCAGCGCGAAGAACGCGAGAAAGCCCCCGGTGTACACGCCATAGATCTTCGGCAGATTGTCGATGAAGGATTTCCCTTCCCATTGCATGCCCATGTCGTGTCCTCCCTATTCTTCTTCAGCCACGCCGAACTCGACGTCGATGGCGTGCTGTTGTTTGCTGAACATGAAGAGCTGGACCACGAACACGACCAGCGAGCCCTGTGCGGACATGTAGTAGCCGAGCGGCCAGCCGAAGAACTTGATGGCGTTCAGTTCAACGGCAAACCAATGCACGACGTATGAAAAGATGAACCAGATCGTCAGATGCACGATCATCAAGGTTCGCGTGCGTTGCCAGTGCAACGCGCGCTGCTCTTGTGTCAGTTGAGTCACGGAAGCTCCTCCTTTGGTATGGAACGCTCTTGTGGTGCGGCGCATTTCGTACATAGCAAGCGATGTGCCATTTGCACGCGCCCGTCGCGACCGGGACGGAGGGGAGTGGCGGACGAGCGTGCGTTACCCAAGGTAACGCCTGTTACCGTGGGTAACGCTTTCCGGGTTACTCGACGGGCGCGCGTGCACCCTGGGCGCGCGGTCGCGGCAGCCCCATGCGCGAACGCCGCTCCCACAATGCCTTGCGGCTGATGCCGAGGCGGCGCGCAATCTCGGTTTCGGTGAGCGTGTCCTGGTGCTCGATCACGAAGCGGCGGAAGTAGTCGTCCATGCTCATCCCGCGTCGCTCCGGTGCGGCTTCGCGCGGCGTATGCAGCGCCAGCAGTTCCGGGGTGATGCACTCGTCGGCCAGGATCACCGCGCGCTCGATCGCGTTCTTCAGTTCCCGCACGTTGCCGGGCCAGCGGTGGCGCAGCAGGGCCTGCGTTGCCGCTGCGGAGAAGGCCAGGCGTGGACGTTTCATGCGGGTGCAGGCTTCGTCGAGCAGATGCTCGGCGAGTAGCGGGATGTCCTCGCCGCGCTCGCGCAGCGGCGGCAGATGAATCTCCATGACTTCCAGCCGGTAGTAGAGATCCTCACGGAAGTCGCCGTCGCGCACCATCTGTTCGAGGTCGCGGTGGGTGGCGGCGACGAGGCGCACGTCGACCGTGCGGCTCGTCGTCGCGCCGACCCGCCGGATTTCGCCATCCTGGAGCACACGCAGCAGGCGGGACTGTGCGGCGGGCGTGAGCTCGCCGATTTCATCGAGAAAGAGCGTTCCGCCGTCGGCGGCTTCGACCAGCCCCCGGTGCCCGGTCGTGGCGCCGGTGAACGCGCCCTTCTCATGGCCGAACAGTTCCGATTCGATCAGTCCTTCCGGAATGCTCGCACAATTGACGGTGACCAGCGGAACGCCGGCACGCGGGCTCTTGGCGTGAATCGCGCGTGCGACGAGCTCCTTGCCGGTGCCCGACTCGCCCCGGATCAGGACGGTCGTGTCCGTCGGGGCGACCTTCTTGACCGTTTCGCACACCTGGTTCATTCCGGCCGAGCGTCCGACCATGCCGTCGATCGGATACACGCGTGCGAGATCCCTCCTCAGGTGCTGGTTCTCGCGTTCGAGCCGGCGCTGCTTGAGGATGCGCGCAATCGTCAGCAGCATCTCCTCGTGGTCGAAGGGCTTGGCGATGTAGTCGACCGCACCGGCCTTCATTGCCTCGACCGCGGAATTGACGCTCGCGAAGCTCGTCATGATCAGCACCGGCGTATCCGGGCATGCCGCGGCGAGCTGGATGCCTTCGCCATCGGGCAGGCGCAGGTCGCAGATTGCCAGATCCGACTGCTGGCTGGCGCACGACTGGCGTGCCTCGGCGAGGCTCGTGGCTTCGGCCACGCGGTAGCCTTCGCGCTCGAGCAGGCGACGCAGGGCACGCCGGATGACGTCCTCGTCGTCGACGATGAGTATGCGGTTCATGCAGTGCTTTCCTCCTGAAGGGCGGGCAGCCGGATCGTGAAGCGGGTGCCGCGTGGCTCCCGGTTCTCGGCCTGGACCACCCCGCCGTGATCCTCGATGATGCTGTAGACGACCGACAGCCCGAGCCCGGTGCCCTCACCGGCCGGCTTGGTCGTGAAAAATGGCTCGAAGATGCGGTCGAGGTTCGATTCGGCGATTCCACTGCCCTCGTCCTCGACCACGATCTCGATGAGCGTGTCGTCGCCGCGCCCGTGCACGATGACGCGGCTGCCGGCCTCCGAGGCCTGGGTCGCGTTGCTCAGGAGATTCACGAAGACCTGCAGCAGGCGCTGGGCGTTGCCGCTGACCATGAGATGCTCGGGCACGGCATTGACGCACAGGACCTGGCGCGCGGAGTCGGCCAGCCGGACGAGGTGGATCGCCTCGTGCACGCATTCGTGCAGCGCAACCGCCTCGCGCCGGGCTTGCTGGGTCTCGCCGGCGTGGCTGAAGGTGATCAGCGACTGGACGATGTTGCTGATGCGTTTGGTCTGCTTCAGGATCTGTGCGATCGCCAGTTCCTGCTCCTTCGGGTCGGTCTCGAAGTGAAGGTTCTGGGCCAGCGAGGCGATGCCCGTCAGCGGATTGCCGATCTCGTGCGCGACGCCTGCCGCGAGCCGGCCGATCGAGGCCAGACGATCGTTATGAGCAACCTCGCTTTCGAGCATGTGCAGTTCGGTCAGGTCCTCGACCAGAATGACGGTGCCGGCGGCTTCAGCCGAAGCCGGCGGGGAATCTCCGGTGCTGTTCTCGATGGTTGCCTTGTGCAGGTTGATCCATCGGTTGCGGCCCTTGACGAGGCACTGGAGCTTGTACAGATGACGTTCGTCGCCGTCGACGAAGGCGCGCAGAATCCCCTTCCAGGGGGGGGCGAGCTCGTTCAGGCTGCGGCCCACCGCTTCATGGCTGGGCATTCCCGAAATGCCGGCCATTGCACTGTTCCAGAACAGCACGACGGCGTCGGGTGACAGCGAACACACTCCGAGCGGCAGTTCATGCAGCACCTTGCGGTGATAGCGACGCAAGGTGTCGAGTTCGGCGGCGAGCCCTTCGAGGCGGCCGTGCGAGCGTTCGAGCTGCGCTTCGACGAAGCGCAGGCTGTCGGCCAGTGCGAGGCGGGCGTGCGGGGCGACCTGAAGCCGGTTGTCGACGATCATGCGCGAAAGCAGCGGGCCGATGAGGCCGGACAGGTTGCGCTCCAGGCGCTCGCGCAGGCGGCCCAGGTCGGCCGGGCGTGTCTCGTCGTGCCGCATGTCGAGGTCGTCGAGGGCCCGGCCGAGCTCGAGCGCTGCCGTTTGCGGGCCGACAGCCTGGGACAGGCGCTCCATGAACTCCTCCACCGACCGTGCCTCGAGCATGCGCGGCGGAATGTCGACCGCGTCGCGGCGCGCGATCGCCAGGTTCGCCTGGGCCTCGGCCGGGGTCGGGCGGCTCAGCAACGATCCGGCGACGAACAGGAGCCCGTTCACCGTGAGCGACCAGAAGGTCGCGAAGGCCCATCGATCCTGCTCGCCGGCGCCGGCCCATTGCTGGAGGCTGAAGTCGGTGACGGGCAATCCCGACCGATGCAGCAAGGGCAGGATGAGGGCGAAGATCCAGACGGCGATGCCGCCGGCCAGCCCGGAAACAAACCCGATCCGCGTTGCGCGCGGCCAGGCCAGGATGCCGGCGACGCCTGGAAGGAACTGGGCAACGGCCACGAACGAGATCAGGCCGATCTGGACCAGGCCCTGGTGGACCTGCAGCAGCAGGTAAAACCCGTAGCCGAGCCCGATGATGACGAGAATCAGCATCCGCCGTCCCCACAGGAGCCAGGCGTAGAGGTTCTCGCGCGGGAAGGAATGCTGCTGGTAGCGTGCCGGCAGGATCAGGTGATTGAGGCACATGCTCGCCAGTGCAAGCGTCGTCACGATCATCATCGCGCTGGCCGCCGACACCCCGCCGACGAAGGTCATCAGCGTGAGCCACTTGCTCCCCCGTTCGACCGCCAGTCCGAGGACGAAATAATCGGGTGCGGTGCTCACTGCGGCGGCAGAGCCCGCCCACAGGATCAGTGGAATCGGCACATTGAGCAGCAACAGGAAGAGCGGGAACGCCCAGGCTGCGGTCTTCAGCGCGCGCGCGTCCATGTTCTCGACGAACAGCATGTGGAACTGGCGCGGCAGCAGGAAGCCGGCCGCGAAGGCGAGGACGATGAAGGTGAACCACGGCCCGTCGCGAACCGGGGCATAAAGGGCAGTGATCGCTTCGGGATGCCGGGCGAGCCATTGATCGAGGCCGTCGAGTCCGCCGAACACCCCGAACAGCGCGAATATGCCGACGGTGATCAGGGCCAGCAGCTTGATCGCCGATTCGAAGGCGATCGCGACCACCAGGCCCTCGTGCTTCTCGTGCGGGGTGATGTGGCGTGCGCCGAAGAGGATTGCGAACAGGCCCAGTGTGCCGCAGAAAGCGAGCGCCAGGAGGTGTGGCGGCGCCTCCTGAGTGATCACGGTCACCGCCTCCGTCACGGCTTTGATCTGCAGCGCGATATAGGGCAAGACGCCACAGAGCATGAAGAGCGTCACCAGAGCGCCGGTCCATGGGCTTGGGTAACGGAACGCGAAGAGGTCGGCGAGCGAGGTGAGCTGGTGGTCCCGCACCAGTCGCAGCAGCGGAGCGAGCAGCAGCGGTGTCAGGATGAAGGCGAGCGTGACGCCGAGATAGATCGTGAGAAAATTGTAGCCCTGCGTCTGCGCAAAGCCGACACTGCCAAAAAAGCTCCACGAAGTCGCATAGACGCCGAGTCCGAGCGCATAGACCAGCGGGTGGCGTACCAGCCGGTCGGGCAGCCAGCGGTTTTCGGTTGCATGGGCGATGAAGAACAGCAGCCCCAGATAGGCCACGCCGACTGCATACAGGATGCCGATCTCAGTGCTCATGGTGTCTTTGCACGAGCACGATGAGTCCGATCAGGATCGCCCACAGCAGGTAGGGTGCATACCATGGGAAGGCTGGCGATGCCCACCAGTAGACCAGAGGCGAAGCGAAAAGCAGGATGCCAAACAGGAACAGGATCACGATCTTGTCCATGAGCAACCTTCCTTCCGGGGGGGCTGTGGTGTTACGGACTGTAACACATGCTCGATGCGTCAAGGCGTGTTTTGAACAGCGGGAGACCACGATGCGCTACTGGCTGATGAAATCCGAACCACAGGAGTGTTCCATCGAGGATCTGGAGCGAAGGCCTGACCAGACCGTGCCGTGGTTCGGCGTGCGCAATTACCAGGCGCGCAATTTCATGCGCGACCGGATACGGGTCGGCGATCCCGTTTTCTTCTATCATTCGGGCGGCACCGAACCGGGCATTGCCGGGATCGCAAGGGTGGCGAGCGAGGCGTATCCGGATGCGACGCAGTTCGATCCGTCCAGCCCCTACTTCGATCCGCGCGCACGGCCCGAGACGCCGCGCTGGCTCAATGTGGACGTACGCTTCGTGCGCAGGACCCGTTTCGTGCCGCTCGCCGAACTGCGTTCGGCGCCGGAGCTTGCGGACATGCAGGTGCTTGCGCGCGGCAACCGGCTTTCGATCACGCCGGTCGAGCCCGCGCAATGGCGATTCATCGTGCAGGAACTCATGGGACTCAAGCAATGACGTTCGACCTGTGGTGGCTGAGCTACCCGCTGCTGGGTGCCTTTGTCGGCTTTTTTGCGGGACTGCTTGGTCTGGGCGGCGGCGGCATCATGGTGCCGATGCTGACCACGCTGTTCGTTGCGCAGGGCTTTCCGGGCGAAAAGTCGGTCCATCTCGCGCTCGGAACCTCCATGGCCGCGATCGTGCTGACTTCGGTTTCGAGCCTGCGCGCGCATCATGCCCACGGCGCCGTGCGCTGGGACATCGTGCGCGCGATCACGCCCGGAATCCTGGCCGGCACGTTTGCGGCGACCTTCGTCGCGGCGCGGGTCCCATCCGGCCCGCTGGCGATCTTCTTTGCCTGCTTCATGGCCTACGTATCGCTGCAGATGATGGCGAACCTCAAGCCGAAACCGTCACGCGAACTGCCCGGCGCGATCGGCATGAGTGCCGTCGGGGCCGGTATCGGCGGGGTTTCGGCGCTGGTGGCGATCGGCGGAGGCTCCCTGTCGGTGCCGTTCATGACCTGGTGCAACGTCAGGGTCCAGCACGCGATCGGCACTTCGGCGGCGATCGGCCTGCCGATCGCGCTGGCGGGCACGGTCGGTTACCTTGTGAACGGCTGGGGGGGGGCCGGCATGCCGGCGCTGAGCCTCGGGTTCGTCTATCTTCCGGCGCTCGTGCTCGTCAGTGCGGTGAGCATGGTCACCGCGCCGCTCGGCGCGCGCCTTGCCCACCGGCTGCCGGTGGCAACGCTCAAGCGGGTCTTTGCCGGAGTGCTGCTGCTGTTGTGTGCGAAGATGCTGCACACGGTTTTCGGTTGAGGCCAGGGTGGCCGATGCGGGGGGTGCAATGAGCTGGAACGTCTGGCTGGCTTTTCTGGTGGCCTCGATCGTGATCGCGGTGACGCCCGGTCCCGGCGCGGTGCTTTCGATCGCAACCGGCCTTCGCCACGGCTACCGGATCGCGCTGCGGGCCATCCTTGGCCTGGAGAGCGCGCTGCTCGTCCAGCTTGCAGTCGTCGCGCTCGGGCTCGGGGCGGTGCTGGCAGCCTCTTCGACGGCCTTTCTCATGCTCAAGATCGTCGGGGCCGGGTATCTCGTCTGGCTCGGGATCCTGAAGTGGCGTGCCCCGATCGAGGAGGTCGACGAGCGTGCGTTGTTGCGCGGCGGTGGGCGGGGATTCTATCTGCAGGGGCTGTTCGTGAATCTGACCAATCCGAAGGCGATCCTCTTCATCGTCGCCCTCGTGCCGCAGTTCGTCCGTCCGGAACATCCGCAGCTTCCGCAGTTTCTGATCATCGGAGCGACGATGGTGGTGACCGACATCATCGTGATGTCGATCTACGCGCTCGCGGCCGGGCGTTTCAGGGCCTGGTTCCACAGTCCGCGCATGATTCGCGCCCAGAACCGGGTGTTCGGTGGGCTGTTCGTGTCGGCCGGCGCGCTGCTCGCCGGCACATCGCGCTGACCGGTGGCGCGAGGCAGTAGAGACGGGGGCGCAGTCAGGCGGGTGCTCGGTCTTGAAGCCGCTCAGTCGTCATGCGGCGTCAGACCTTCGATGATCGTGCGCAGGTTTGCCCGCATCAGATCGATGTAGGTGGTGGCCGGCCCAGCTTCGCCCGACAGTGCGTCGGAATGGAGTCGTCCTCCGATGCGCGCGCCGCCTTCCCTGGCGATGCGTTCGATGAGCCGAGGATCGCTGATGTTCTCGACGAACACCGCCGGCACCTTCTCCTTGCGGAGCTGCCGGATCAGGCGGGCGATGCCCGCAGCCGATGGCTCGGATTCCATGCTCACACCGGCGGCAGCCACGACACGCATGCCATAGGCGGCACCGAAGTAGGCGAAGGCGTCGTGTGAGGTCACGAGCTTGCGCCGTTCGGGCGTCAGGCGGGCGAGCGTGCTGCGGATTTCATCATCGAGCTGCTGCAGGGTCCGGTCATAGCGCTCGGCGTTGGCAGCATATTCCGATGCCCCTTCGGGGTCCGCCTGCGCGAGGGCGGCAGCGATGTTGCGCACATAGATCCTGGCTCGGGAGACATCCTGCCAGGCATGGGGGTCTGGAGTGCGAGCAGTCGCGTCACCTTGCTCGTGGTCGTGATCATGGCCGTGGTGGTGCGCGTGATCGGGATTCTCGTCGATCGTCTCGATCCCTTCGGAAGCGACGACCAGGGTCGACGCGTGGCCTTCCGATCCGGCCAGGCGCGACAGCCAGGTGTCGAATCCGAGACCATTGACGACCACCAGCCGGGCCTCGCGCACGGTGCGGGCGTCCGAGGGGCGGGGCTGGTACCCATGGGCGTCCTCGTCCGGCCCGACCAGTGCGTGCACGGTGATGCGATCGCCGCCAACCTCACGCACGAGATCGGCGAGGATGCTGAAACTCGCGACTGCCGTGACGGGGGCCGCATGTACGGGAGGGGTGCCGAGGGCGAGTCCCGCTCCGATCAGCGCAAGTCCGAGGAGCAGGCGTCGTAGGCTGGCCAGCATGTGCAATCTCCGGGGTGGCGGTGGTCAGGATTCCAGGTGCGGGCGGCGAACCAGGCGCGGGCCGATGAGGCCTCCGGGCGCGAGCACGAGTGAGGCGACATGCAGCAGGCCGGCCACCAGGATGATGGCGGGGCCGGCTGGAACGTCGGCGTGGAAGGAGGCGAGGAGCCCCAGTACGCCGCTGAGCAAGGCGATGCAGACCGCCAGCACCAGCATCGTGGGCAGGGTGGCGGCCCACAGTCGCGCCGCGGCCGCCGGCAGGATCATGATGCCGACCGCCATCAGCGTACCGAGCGCGTGAAACCCGCTCACCAGGTTGAGGACGACGAGGATCAGAAAGCCGTAGTGGGCGATCGGACTGCAACGGCTGACGCCGCGCAGGAAGACCGGATCGAAGCACTCGAGTACCAGCGGCCGGTACAGCAGTGCCAGCGCGAACAGCGTAACGGTGGAGATCGCTGCGATCAGCAGCAGCGAGCCGCCGTCGAGCGCGAGTACCGAGCCGAAGAGCACGTGCAGCAGATCCAGATTCCGCCCGCGCAGGGACACGATCAGCACGCCTGCGGCGAGCGACATCAGATAGAAGGTGGCAAGGCTGGCGTCTTCCTTCAGGACCGAACTGCGCGCGACCCAGCCGGAGGCGATCGCGACCGCGATGCCCGCGATGATGCCGCCGACGGTCATGGCGCCGAGCGAAAGACCAAAAGCGAGATAGCCGAGCGCAGCGCCGGGCAGGACGGCATGGCTCATCGCATCGCCCATCAGGCTCATCCGGCGCAGCAGCAGGAAGAGCCCGATCGGGGTTGCACCGAGCGCCAGCGCGAGGCAGCCCGCCAGCGCGCGGCGCATGAACTCGAACTCCAGGAACGGCCCGAGGACGAAATCGAAAATCATGCCGCGATCTCGATCGGAGGGCGGTGGCAGACCGGGGCGTGATCATCGAAGCGCTCGGCGATGCGCCGTGCCTCGGCCAGCCGCGCTTCGGTCAGGATCTCGTGCGTGGGACCGAAGCCGAGCGTCTCGCGCGCAAGCAGCAGGCATTCGGGAAAGTAGCGGCGGACGCGCTCGAGGTCGTGCAGCACCGCAAGGATGGTCCGCCCCTCGGCGTGCCAGCCCAGCATCAGCGCGACCAGATCCTCGGTGGTGCGGCTGTCGATCGCGTTGAACGGCTCATCGAGCAGCAGCAGGCGAGCATCCTGAAGCATCAGGCGGGCGAAGCGTGCGCGCTGCAACTGGCCGCCCGAGAGCGTGCCGATGGCGCGCCGCTCAAGCCCGGCCAGGCCGACCTGTGCGAGCACCTCCATGACCCGCGCGCGCTGTTCTTGCGTGAGGCCGCGCAGCGGACCCAGCGTGTGCCACAGGCCCATCGCGACCATGTCGAAGACGCTCACCGGAAAGCTGCGGTCAATCTCGTTTTGCTGCGGCAGGTAGGCAATCTGCCGGGGAGCGACTTCGATGCGAAAGCTGCCCTGGAGTGGGGCGAGCTCTCCGACCAGGGCCTTGAGCAGGGTCGACTTTCCGGCCCCGTTCGGCCCGACCACCGCCAGCAAGGTGCCTGTGCGTACCGCCCCGTGCAGATGATGCACGGCCGGGTGACGGTCGTAGCCCAGCGTCAGGTTCTCGAAGCTTACGGCAGCGCGTGAATCGGGCCCGGTCATGCCAGCGCCCAGCCGATCGTGAGCCAGAGCAGTGCCGATGCCGCCGCCGCCGCGGCCAGGCGCAGCGCTGCGGCATCGGCGAGTACGGTGCGCGGCGCCGGGGTCCCGTGCCGGTGCCCATCGTGATGCAGGTGTGCGTGGGCCGGTACGCTCATGCGATGCAGGTCGGAGGACATCGGTCGGGCGGTCGAGTTTGTGTTCGAGAATGCAACATTGTAGCATTTTGCTGGTTCGTTCAAGGCGTCTCCCGCGCGTCTGCGCAAGGGGCTGGAGAGCGGCTCGATTTTCCCTGGAGGACTGCGATGAGAAACAAGGTGATCGGCTTGCTGCTGGGGGTGAGTGGCGTCGTGCACGCGGGGCCGCCCGCCCACGAACACGGGGTGGCTGAACTGCGGATCGCACTGGATGGGCGCAGCCTGCTGGTCGAGTTCGAGAGTCCGCTCGACAACCTGGTCGGATTCGAGCATGCGCCGCGGACCATCGGGCAGCGCAAGGCGCTGCAGGAGGCAGAGGCGCGGATTGGCGAACCGGCCGGGCTCTTTCGCTTGCCGCAAGCCGCGGCATGCGTGGCCCGCGAGGTCGAGGTCGCGTCGCCCTTCTCGGACGCAGATCCCGATGAAGGGACGCACGATCACGAGCACCGGTACGGCCATCGCGAAGGCGACGATTCGGGACACGCGGACGTCCACGCCGCCTACCGGTTCGAGTGCGCCAATCCGGATGCGCTGGATGCGGTCGAGCTGGAACTGCTGCGGGTGTTTCCGGGCATCCGCAGCCTGCGAGTGCATAGCGCGACGCCGCGCGGCCAGAGTTCGCTGCGATTCGGTCCGGATCGTGCGCGGGCGCCCCTGCGCGTGGCCTTGTGAGGCACGCGGCAGCCATGGTGGAGGGACACCCTGCGGTCCGCTTCCGTGATGTCGTGTTCCGCTGGCCGGGCGCCGGTCGCCCCTGCATCGACATTCCGGCCTTCGAACTGGCCAGGGGGGATCAGGTCTTTCTGCAGGGGCCGAGCGGGAGTGGCAAGTCCACGCTACTGTCGCTGGTAGGCGGTGTCGTGCTTCCGGAGCGGGGTGGCATCACGGTGCTCGGTGTTCCGATGGAGCGCCTGGGCGCGCAGGCACGCGACCGGCACCGGGCGGCACACATTGGATTCATCTTCCAGTTGTTCAATCTGATTCCCTATCTTTCAGGACTCGACAACATCGTGCTGCCGTGCCGCTTTTCGCAGCAACGGGCACGGCGAGCACAGCCGTCCCCGCGCGAGGAGGCTCTTCGGCTCGCAGGCTGCCTCGATCTCGATTCGCACACGTTGCGCCGGCCTGCCGCCGAACTGTCGGTCGGCCAGCAGCAGCGCGTTGCGGCGGCGCGGGCATTGATCGGCCGTCCGGAACTGATCATCGCCGACGAGCCGACGTCGGCGCTCGATGCCGGGCGTCAGCGCGTTTTCCTCGACCTGCTGCTCGAACAATGCGCCGAGGCGGGGTCGAGCCTGCTCTTCGTCAGCCACGACGAGCGGCTGGCCAGCCGCTTCCCGAGCGCCCTGCGGCTCGACGAGATCAACCGCGCGGGGTGCTTCGCATGAGGGCGCCGCTGTGGCATCTGGCCTGGCGCAGCCTCGCCAACCGCAGCCTGACGGTGGCACTGACGGTTCTTGCGGTGGCGATCTCGGTGGCCATGCTGCTGGGGGTCGAGCGTCTGCGCCAGGATGCGCGCGAGGGGTTTGCGCGGACCGTCTCGGGCACCGATCTCATCGTCGGAGCGCGCAGTGGGCCGGTGCAGTTGCTGCTGTATTCGATCTTTCACCTCGGCGACGCGACGAACAACGTGTCGTGGCGGAGCCTCCAGAGCATCGCCGCGCATCCACAGGTGGCATGGCTGGTGCCGCTGTCGCTGGGCGACACGCATCGGGGGTTTCGGGTTGTCGGAACCAGCCGCGCGTTCTTCGAGCACTACCGGCATGGGCGTGGGCGCACGCTTGCGTTCGAACAGGGGCGTGCTTTCGACGGCGTGTTCGAAGCCGTGGTCGGGGCCGAGGTTGCGGCCCGCCACGGCTACGTCCCCGGTCAGCGCATCGTTGTCAGTCACGGGGCGGGAGGGCTGGGATCGGCGGAGCATGATGACCGGCCGTTCACGATCACCGGCGTGCTGGCGCGCAGCGGAACGCCGGTGGACCGCTCGGTGCTGGTGAGCCTGGAGGCGATCGAGGCAATCCATCTGAACTGGTCCGGCGGGGTGCGGATGCCGGGTCTCGATCTTCCCGCCGAGCGGATCGAACGCTTCGATCTGACACCGAAGGCGGTCACGGCCGCACTCGTCGGGCTCAAGTCGCGCACGGCGGTGTTCAGCGTGCAGCGCCATGTGAACGATTTCCGCGATGAACCCTTGCTGGCGATCCTGCCGGGCGCGACGCTGCAGCAGCTTTGGAGCATGCTGGCGATTGCCGAGCGCGCCCTGCTGGCGGTCTCCGCGCTGGTCGTGGTGGCCGGACTTGCGGCGCTCGTTGCGGTGATGGTCGCAGGCCTCAACGAACGGCGGCGCGAACTCGCGATCCTGCGCGCGCTGGGCGCCGGACCGGGGCGGATCTTCGTGCTCCTGGCGCTGGAGAGCCAGTTCATCGCCGTGCTCGGTTGCGCAACGGGGCTTGCGCTCGTGCACACTGGAATCCTCGTCGGGGCGCCGTGGCTGGAGGCCCGCTTTGGCCTGGAACTGCAGGCGGGCTGGCCCGGAAGTTCCGAATGGCGGATGCTTGCGTTCGTCCTTCTTGCTGCGGCCGTTGCGAGTCTGGTACCGGGCTGGCGCGCCTGGCGCCAGTCGCTGGCAGAGGGTATGACGATCCGGATCTGAGGAGCAGGAGATGGGGAGATGGCAACGGGTGATGATGGTGGGTCTGCTGATTCTTGGCGGGCTCGGCTCCGCCGCGCAGGGGCAGCAGACAGGTGCGGTACAGGAGGCGCCCCGCATCGGGACTCGGCTGGAAGCATCAGCCAACGCGATGTCGGGGGTTCGGAATCTGGACTGGGACGACCTGATCCCGGCCGACTGGCTGCCCGAGAAGCTGTTCGAGGGCCTTTTCGATGACGACGACCCGGATGCGATCGGGGACGCCGATCCGCGTGCGCTCGAGATCATGGCGAGGATTCGCGAGGTGTGGGACGCCGCCCCGGTCGTCGAGGCGCTCGACGGGGTGCGCGTGCGCATTCCGGGGTTCGTGGTGCCGCTCGAAGCGGAGGAGCGTGCGTTCAGCGAGTTCCTGCTGGTGCCGTATTTTGGCGCCTGCATCCACGTCCCGCCTCCGCCGGCAAACCAGATCCTTCACGTGACGAGCGAACGCCCGCTGGAGGCCGATCAATCGATGGCGCCCGTCTGGGTGCTGGGCACGCTGCGCGTTGCGCGGCTCGATACCGAGATGGGCCGGGCCGGTTACCGTATCGAAGGTGCGCGGGTCGAGGCGTACCGGGAAGAGGGTGAGCGCGCCGGCGCGATGCGCTGACGCACCTCGGGTCAGCCCGAGATGAGGGCCGACAGTTCGCGTTCGAGCAGCGCCGCATCGCCCAGATTCAGTTCCAGCATCCGGCGCAGGTGCGTGATGCTGTCCAGATCGATCCGCCGGCAGACGAGCCCGACGCGCGGATGCTCGATATGGGCAATCTCTCCTTCCATCCGGACCACGGTCTCGCCATCGTCCAGCGTCAGTTCGAGCACGCACCCGGCATTCGGGCGGACGGTGCATTCGGGCGGCACGATGATGCACGCGCCCTTCAGTGAGAGGTCCTGGACCTCGCACCGGTTCCAGCGATCGAGGCAGGCCAGCCGTGCCGTGCCGCGAAAGACGATGCGCGAATGGTGCCTGCGTTGCGGGTCGGTCATGAGGGCTCTCGTGCCGGAGCACCCCGGCAGTTGTTTGTTTGTTTGTGACATTGTGTTACGCTCTTCGCCTTGCTGCAAGGGAGGTCCGGCGCAGATCGTTCCGCGGTCGGACACCGTCGCCCCGGGAGAGAGAACATGCGCAAGATCGTGGTGACCGGCGGAGCGGGTTTCGCCGGTTCGCATATCGTCGACGAACTGTGCCGCACGCGCCCCGACGTAAGGGTCCTCGTCTTCGACAAGATGACGTACGCGGGTGATGTGCGCAATATCGCCCACCATCTGCTCGAAGATCGCATCGGACTTCTCGTCGGCGACGTGGCACATCTCGATGCCTGTCGTCGGGCGGTCGAGGGGGCCGACCTCGTGATCCATGCGGCCGCAGAGAGCCACGTCGATCATTCCTTTGGCAACTCGCTCGAATTCACGCGCACGAATGTTCTGGGGACCCACACGCTGATGGAGGCCTGCCGGCAGGCCGGGGTGCCGCGCATCATCCACGTCAGCACGGATGAGGTCTATGGAGAGGTGATGAGCGGCGCGGTCGACGAGCAAACCATACTGCGTCCGACCAACCCCTATTCGTCGTCGAAGGCGGCTGCCGAGATGATCCTGCGCGGCTACATCCAGTCCTACCGGGTTCCGATTCTCATCGTGCGTGCCAACAATCTGTATGGTGTGCGCCAGTATCCCGAAAAGATCATTCCGCGATTTCTTTGCCATATGCTGACCGGCCGGCGCTTGCCGATCCACGGGAGTGGCTGTAACCGCCGGCACTACCTGAGCACGACCGATTTCGCGCGCGCGATCCTGTTCCTTGCAGAGCGCGGCGAAGTCGGGGAGACCTACAACATCGGCACCGAAGAGGAGTACACGAATCTCGAAGTGGCCGGAATCGTCGCCGCACATTTCGGCAAGCGGCCGGAAGAGGTCATCGACCACGTGGCCGACCGACCCTTCAACGACGCACGCTACTCGATTTCGTGGAGCAAGCTTGCGGCCATGGGATGGCGGCCGGAGAACCGGTTGCGCGATGACATCGGGCGCCTCACGCAATGGTATTCCGAGAACCTGAACCGGTATTCGGATCTGTTCGGCGCGCCTGCCTGAATCCGGGACGATCGCGCACGGCATGAACGAGGTCATGCGAAGGGAGTCGATTCAGGCCACCGATTCGGCGGTCGCGGGCAGCCAGTCGGGCGGCCGCGCGGAGCGCGCAAAGCACGTCGACATGGCGTCCAGGGTCGCCGTCGAACGGCTGGCACTGCGTGCGGCGCATGCTGGCTGCGCGCTCGGAGCGGTCGGTGTGCTGGCGGCACTCGATGCTGTGGTGGAGCACTCCGGGGTTGGCCCGCTCGGCAGCTGGTGGGTGTTCCTTCCGTTCATGTCCTTTCTCGCGCCGGTGCGCGGGTATGCGGGATTCTCGGATCCGAGGGTGGCCGGAGTGCTGCGGGCAATCAGCGCGCTGCTCAATGCAATGCTGGTGGTCCTGGGCCTGCAGGTGCTGTTTGCGCTGGCGGGTCAGCCGACGCTCGAGTTGCTTTTTGCTGCGCTGCTCGTCCTGATGCATAGCGCCTTGAGCCTGGCGGCGCGGACGCTGCTCGAGCGCCGGGCGCGCCGGCACCGTCGCAAGGTCCGGCTGGTGATCGTCGGGGCGGGCGAACAGGGGATCGCAACTGCGCGCGACATTGCGGAGAACGAGCCGGAGGTCGAGATTGCAGGGTTCGTGGACGATCGGGAGTCGCGCATCGACCGCGAGAATCTTCCCGCACCGTTTCTGGGAAAGACTTCCGATCCCTCATGGCGCTCGAGGGGCGTAGACGGTGTCGTGATCGCGTTGCCCTCAGGCGCCGTCGAGCGCATCCATGCCCTGACCATCCTGCTGCGCGAGGATGCAGGGAGCGTCTATCTGGCGCCGGAACTTCCGGTCCTGCAGCTTCCGGTGACCAAGCGGTCGAACGCCGCACCGCACAATCTCAGGCTGCTCGGCATGAGCAGCCTGCCCCTGGAAGGGCGGATTGCCAAGCGCGTGTTCGACATCGTGTTCTCGACGCTGGCTCTGATCACCTTCCTTCCGGCTGGCCTCGTGATCGCTGCGCTGATCCGGCTTGAATCGCCCGGACCGGTTCTGTTTCGACAGAAGCGCTACGGGTCCGGGGGCGGACTGTTCGACGTCTTCAAGTTCCGCAGCATGATCTACTCGGAGCCCTCCGGACCCGGGGAGATCCGTCTCACCGAGCGCGACGACCGCCGGGTGACCCGGCTCGGCGCGTTCCTGCGGCGCACGAGCCTCGACGAGTTTCCACAGTTCTTCAACGTGCTGCGTGGAGAGATGTCGGTCGTGGGGCCACGCCCGCACCCCCCCGGAGTGAAGGCGGGTGAGCGCATGTACGAAGAGGTCGTGGAGGCGTTTGCCGAACGCTACAAGGTCCGACCCGGAATCACCGGCTGGGCGCAGGTCAATGGTCTGCGCGGGAACACCTTTACCGAACGCCATCTCACCGAGCGTTTCGCGTATGACATCGAATACATCCAGAACTGGTCGTTCGAGCTTGATCTGTGGATCGTGCTGCGTACCGCATTCGGTGGATTCGGGGGACGCAATGCGTTCTGAGCAGGAGGCTGGAAACGGGAGCGCCGGGCCGGGAGGGGCCTGCGTGATCGTTCCGACCCTGAACGCCGAGCCCTGGATGCCGGCCTTGCTCGACGCGCTGGCTCAGGTGCGCCGGCGCACACGTCGGGTGCTCTTCATCGATTCGGGCTCGGGCGACGGAACCGTTGCGCTCGCGCGTGCCGCGGGCCACGACGTGTACAGCATCGCGCGGGAGGAGTTCGGTCATGGACGCACCCGCAATCTCGGGGCGCGGCTGTGCGCGGACAGTGAGTACCTCGTCTATCTGACGCAGGATGCCCTGCCCGTCGGTGACGACTGGCTGGAACGGCTGCTCGACCCATTTG
This sequence comes from Rhodocyclaceae bacterium, assembly GCA_023383815.1. GTDB lineage: Bacteria > Pseudomonadota > Gammaproteobacteria > Burkholderiales > Rhodocyclaceae > JACOUN01. The sequence continues at coordinate 60,501 of JAHDYG010000005.1, read as the reverse complement.
CGGACGAACGGGTGGGGTTGGTCTATGGCCGCCAGTTGGCGCGCGCAGGCGCAGGATTTTCGGAGTGCTACGCGCGCGAGTTCAACTATCCGGAAGTGCCGGAGCGGACCGAACTCGGGGATCTCGCGCGCCGTGGCGTGAAGGCGGTGTTCTGTTCCAACTCGTTCGCAGCCTATCGCAGCGAGGCGCTGCGCGCAGTCGGGGGATTCCCCGAGCGGCTTCCGCTCGGCGAGGACATGGCCGTCGCGCTGCGTCTCCTCCAGCACGGCTACGTGCGCGTGTACCAGCCCGCCGCGCGTGCCGTTCACAGCCATGCCTACACGGTTGCGCAAGAGTTCCGGCGGTACTTCGACATCGGCACCCTGATGACGATGGATGACGGACTGGAACGGGCCGGGGCGGCTGCGTCCGGCGAGGGGCGCCGCTTTGCGCTGGGAGAACTGCGACAGGCGCTGGCGCGGCGCAATCCATGGCTCGTCCTGCAGGTGGCGCTGCGCACGCTGGCGAAGGCCGGGGGCTATGCGCTTGGACGACGCTACCGAGCCCTGCCGCGCGGCTGGTGCGAGCACCTGAGCATGCATCGCAGCTTCTGGGAGGCGTCGTGAAGATTGCCGTGGTTGGAGCAGGCAGCTTTATCGCGCGGACGCTTGCGATGCACCCCGCGAGCGCGGACTGGCGCTACCTCGGGCACGGCGAGGCTCTGGCAGCCGAAGCAGGACTGGACGAAGTCGACATGGTGATCAACTGTGCGCTCGATCCGCGGCTGAAGAAGCAGTCCTACGAGCCAGGGCTGGACGTCGATCTGCGGCTCGCGCAACGGCTGGCGGCCCGCACCGAGGTGCGCTACGTGATGCTCGGGACGCGGATGAGCTACGGTCCGGCGGGGCCGGGCGGGCGGCTCGTCGAAACCGATGCAGCGCGCCCCCTGCATCCCTACGGCTGCGCCCGGCTGGAAACCGAGAGAAGGCTTGGCGAGTTGCTCGGCGAGCGACTGACCGTGCTGCGCCTGAGCAACATCTTCGGGTATGAGGACGTGCCGGGGCGCTCGAGCTTCTTCGCGATCGCGCTGCGCAGCCTGCGCGAGCATGGCCGGATCGTGCTCGACATGAGTCCCTTCGTCGAGCGCGACTTCCTGTCCGTCGATACGCTGGCCGGATGGCTAGCCCGGATCGCAGAGCGGCCCGCGGGCGGCGTCTACAACCTCGGCGCCGGCTTCGGGACGCCGACCGGGCGTATCGCACAGTGGTTGATCGAAGGGTTTGGCGCGGGGGAGTTGCGCGTCACGGATCTACGCGAGTACGACGCCTTCTGGCTCGATGTGGGCAAGGCAGTGGCTGCGTTCGGAATCGACCTCCCCGAACCCGAAGCCGTTCGTGAACAGTGCCGCGCGCTCGGGCGGCGGCTGCGGCAGGAGCTGAAGCGGTGAGCCGGCTGACCGTGTCGATCGTCAACTACCGCACGCCGGACCTCGTGATCGAGTGCATCGATTCGCTGCGAGCGCACGCACCGACCGGGATCGAGCTGGAGATCGTCGTCGTCGAGAACGCTTCGGGCGACGGCAGTGCCGAGCGCATCGCAACGGCCCGTCCGGATGTGCGGGTGATCCGCTCGGAGTGCAATCTCGGGTTTGCCGGCGGCAACAATCTGGCGTTGCGTGCGTGCGACTCGGAGTATGTGCTGTTGCTCAACAGCGACGCGAAGGTTGAGGCCGGAACGCTCGACGGACTGATTGCGGCGCTGGACGCGCGGCCGCGTGCTGCCGCAGTTGGAGCGCGGATCGTGAATGCAACCGACGGCGCCGACCAGGACTATCCCTGCCGGTTTCCGACCCTGCCCGAGATGGTTCGACGGGCGCTCGGAGGGCCGCAGTTTCCCGGGCGCGGCCGCAGCGAGCCGGTGGAACTCGAGCGCCTGCACGGCGCCTGCATGCTGATCCGGGGTGCCGCGCTGAGGGACGTCGGGCTGCTCGACGACGGATTCTTCATGTACGACGAGGACGTCGACTGGTGCGTGCGTGCGCGGGCCCGGGGGTGGTCCCTGTGGCTGGTGCCGGCGCTGCGCGTCCTGCACCACGGCGGAAGTTCGTCGCAGCGTGCTCCGAGCGGGCAGCGCACCCGGGATGCGCGCGGTGACACGGCCCTGCGCATGCGCATCGAGCTGCGCCGCAGCCGGTACCGGCTGTACCGCAAGCACCGTGGACTCGTCGAACTGCTGTTGCTGAAGGCGCTGACCGATCTGGTGATGCTGCTCGCCTGCGTCCGGACCCTCGCACGCTGGCTCGCGCTGCCGTCCGAGCGGGACGGTGCGACGGCGATGCTGCGTAACCACCTTCGTGTCCTGGGGCTCAACCCTTTCGCAGGAGGGCGTGATGCGCTCGAGCCTTGAACCGCTTACGCCCGGGGTCGGCAGGCCGGGTGCCTGGTTCGGACTCGTTCCAGCCATCGTGCTCGGACTGGTGCTGTCCTTCCTGAGTGTCGTTTCACCGCTGGCGGGTATTGCCGCAGCCTGTGCCGTGGGGGGAAGCGTATGGCTTGCCAACAAGCCGCTCGCCCTGCTGCTGGCGTTCGTCATCAGCCTTGCAATCCCGGTGCAGAAGAGCGTCGCAGGATTGCCGATCAATGCTGCGGATGCGCTGCTGGTGCTGTGGTGCGTGTTCTGGCCGTTCATGACGCGGCTCGAAAGCGCGCCATCGATGCACGGAAGGCAGGTGCCAACGGTCGTGTGGGCCGTACTTCCGTTTGTCGGTGCCGTCGCGCTCGCGCAGATCGGATCGATCAGTCCGTTTGCGAGCTTCAAGCAACTGCTTCGCATCGTCGAGTGGTTCGTCGTGCTACCCCTCTTGCTGATGGTGTTCGCACCGTCGGACCGGTTCTGGCGTTTCGCGTCGTACATGATGCTGGCGGTGCCGTGCCTGTTCGCGATCGACGGGCTGGTCGAGGTTGCGACGAACGGCCGGTCGCTGACCGCAATGCTGGGAATTCCGGTTCCGATCCCCGAAGGCGATCTCGAACAGATCCGCCATACCTTCGACATCTCCGGAAGGGCCGGCAGCTCCTTCGGGGGTGCGCAGGGACTGGCGATGTATCTGGTGATGACGATGAGTGTGGCGATCGCGCACCTGGTGTGCTCCCCGGATCCCGCGCTGCGACGGTTTGCAGCGGTCAGCCTGGCCGTGTGCGGGGCCGGACTCGTTGCAACGCAGTCGCGAGGCGGGGCTCTGGGTGCAATGGCGCTGCTGTTCGTGATGGCAGTCGTCCAGCGTGCTTCGATTCGTGCGTGGATGGCGGCCGCAGCCGTGGCACTGGTGATGGTGGTGGCGATGGTGCTCGCCCTCTGGCCCGGTTGGGACGGTTCGATCACGAGCCTGGTTCCGGGGCGCCCCGAGGCGGTTCAGGACCGGATGATCCTGTGGGGGGTGGTCAAGGAGGTGTTTCTCGATCACCCATTCACCGGGGTCGGACTCGGAAACTTCCGTGACGCCTTCTTTGCGCGCGAAACCTGGCTCAACGTGGAGCTGGGGTACGCATCGGTGCACGCGCACAACACCTATCTTGAGGTTCTGGCGGGAACGGGCCTGCCCGGACTGATCTGCTACCTGGGCTTTCTGACGGCAACGGCGACATCCCTGCTGCGCCTTTGGCGCAGCGGACGCTCCGGTGACGCGGTCTTCACGCTTGCAGCGATCGGCACCCTGGCCGCCTATGCGGTGTTCGCGATGGTGGACATGCTGCTGCTCCAGAACATGCACTTCCTGCTCGTGCTGATCCTGGCGCTCGGGCTCACCGCCCGAGATGGCGAAGCGGTCGGGTGTGCCGGACCGGCTGGAAGGAAGTCCCCTGCCGGAGATGGCGCATGAGGGTGATGCTGCTGGTGGAGGCGTTGTCGATCGGCGGTTTGCCCAACTACGTGCTCGATCTTGCAAGAGCGCTGTCGGAGGCAGGCGATCAGGTGGTGCTGGCCTTCGGGGGGGAGAAGGTACCGGATCACCTCGATACCCGCGGTGTCGATCTGCTGCAGTTGCCGTCGAGCGGGTACGCGGAGTGTGCGCGGATCCTGCGAGGCTGGCAGCCGCAACTCGTGCATGTGCATCTGTGCAGCGACCTTGGGCTGCTTGGAGTCCTGGAGGCGCTTGGCGTACCGTTGCTGCGTTCGTTTCACGACTACACCTCGGTGTGCCTGCGACGCGGTCGACGACGGTTTGCGGGGGATCGCTGCCAGCGGGCGCTGGGTTGGTCGTGCGCCGCATATGGCTGCCTGATCGGTGCGCCCGATCCGGGGCGACGGCTGCCGAGGCTGGCCGACCTGCCAGGCAAACTCGCAGAACGTGCACGTTATCGTGGGTTCGATGCAGCGATCGTGGGCAGCACCCACATGGGGCGGGTGCTGCGAATCAACGGTTTCGACACGGAACGGACTTTTGTCGTGCCGTACTTCAGCCGTTTTGACCGCTACGCTTGCACCCCCACGCGCGAATGTCTGAAACTCCCAGGGGTGCCTGGAACGGATCGTCCGGTCGAACTGCTGTTTGCCGGGCAGGCGGTCGCGGGCAAGGGGCTCGGTCCGCTCGTGAAGGCGCTCGCCGGGGTCCGCAAGCCTTGGCGCCTGACGGCGGTGACGTCGGGGCCGGAACTCGAAGGGGTGAGGCAGTTCGCCGAAGCGGCGGGCCTCGGGGCGAGGATCCGCTTCATCGAGTGGCTGCCCGGAGACGAACTCGCCCGATACTATGCCGCGGCCGATCTGTTCATGCTGCCTTCGGTCTGGGATGACCCGGGGCCCCTCGTGGGGATCGAAGCCCTGTCGTTCGGTACGCCGGTCGTGGCGTTCCCGGTCGGCGGAATCCCGGACTACGTACTGGATGGACAGACCGGCTTTCTCGCGCGTGCTGTGGCGCCCGAGGCGCTCGCCGAGGCACTCGAACGGGCCGTGCAGAGGGCGGTGGAACTGAAGACGATGGGGGAGGCGGGGCGCACGATGGTGAAGGAGCTTCATTCGCGGGGCCGGCATGTGACCGGCATTCATGCCGCCTATGGTCATGCCTTGGCGCTTGCCGCCCGCAGCGCCCCGGTCGGGGTGGCTCCGTGAGGTGGACGCCGGGCGGGTTCGTCACACAGGTGCGCGAGACGCTCGCGCACTCCCCCGTGCACCGCAACGAGTTGCTCTGCGTGCAGCGCCTGCGCGGGGTCGCCGTCCTGATGGTCCTGCTCGTGCACATCGAGGATGTTGCGCACCGCTTGCCTGGCTGGAGCGGGTTTCACAGCTTCTACGCGACCCACGTCGGGTACTCCGGACCGGATATGTTCTTCGTGATCTCCGGCTTCATCATGTCCTACATCACCTTCGGAACACGCTTCGATCGCCGTAGCTGGCTGATCGGGCGGGTCGTCCGGATCTATCCCCTCTACATGCTGTTTACCGCGCTCGTCGTCGGCCTTTGGCTCTACGATCCGGCGATGACGATGGGCTCGGGAGAGCAGGACTGGGCGAGCGTGACCCGTTCCGTGCTGATCGTGCCGCAGGCCGGATTGCCGCTGCTGTTCGTAGGCTGGACCGTCGAGCACGAGATCGTCTTCTACGCGATCGTGTTCCTGACGGCCTCCTTTCTGAGTCTCAACTGGTTGGTTCGCGTGCTGGTGATCCTCGCTCTTGGAGCATTTGCGAAGTGGGTGGTCGCGCATGCCTATGGGATCGATTTCTGGGACTATCACCTGTTGTCGCTGTACATGGCTCAGTTTGCGATGGGGGCGCTCGTCTATCGCTACCGCGAGTTCGCGGTCCGTCTCGGTTGGCGATCGCCGGTCGCATGTGCGGTCGTGCTCTTCAGCGTGGGCGTGGCCTTCGCCGAATCGGGGGCGATCAACATGGAGCAACCGCTGCGTGTGCTCGCGTTCGGAGGTGCATACAGCCTGTTGCTGCTTGGTCTGCTCAATCACGAAAGAGGTCTGCGCGAACAGGGGCGGATGCCGACCCGGCGCAGCGCTCTCGTCACGGTTGGAGATGCCTCCTACTCGCTGTATCTGAGCCATCCGTTCGTGCTCGCGGTGTTCGGAAAGGTCTTCCTGTTTCTTGCGCCGACCGGATGGGCTGCGGCTCTCTGGATCGTGCTTGCGGCACTGACGACGCTTGCGACGGGCGTCGCAGTGCATGTGCTTCTCGAGCGCCCGCTCATCGCGCTTGGCAAGCGCTGGACACAGAAATCTCCAAAACCCGCTCGACAGGGAGTACTCAATGAACGCTAGGCAAGCCGTCGAACCGACTGTACACAGCGGATCGGATCCGCGGCTCACGTCCTCGACCCAGGCGATCATGGCGCGCATTCAGCGTGAGGCGAGGGACCATCCGCTGCATCAGCTCATGATCGTGGGCGCGGCTCGTGGAGTCGGGGCGAGTTTTGTGGCCGGGCAGACGGCGGCACAGCTTGCGGATGCCGGGCTCGCGCCGGTACTCGTGGTGGAGGTGGCCGGAAGCCAGGAGGGCGAGCAGGATCTTTCGGGTCCCGCGCAATCGCGCGACCGGGACCCGGGCAGGGATGTGAGCCGCATCAGGCTTTCCGCGGACACATGCCTGCGGCTTTTCAGTGCCGGCAAGGGGGGCGGTGAGGGTTTGCCTGAAGCGTGGCGGCAGGCGTTCGAACTCGTGCTGTGGGATGTTCCGCCACCGACCGTCACCCCCGTCAGTCTGGCAATGGCGCGCAGGATGGACGGGACCATGCTGGTGGTCCACGCGAACCGGACCCGCCGCCAGGTGGCCCAGCATGTGGCGGGCCGTCTGGAGGACAGTGGTGGACGGCTGCTGGGCGTCGTGCTCAACCGTACCGTCAACTACATTCCCGAGTGGATCTATCGCTGGCTGTGACGCCTGACAAGGAGCGGGTCTTGAATGTACGTTTCAGAGGGTGGGGAATGAGTTCGAATCGACGGCACAAGATGTGGAGGATGATCCGGTGGGCACTGCCGCCACTTGCAGTGGCCGCCCTGAACGGGTGTACGACCATAGAGGTCGATCATTTGCCAAAGGGCGGAGAGCTCCCGCTCGTCGGAACGGCAGAAACGATGCTTGAACCCGAATACAGGATCCGGCCGGGTGATGATCTCGACATCAAGTTCTTCTATACGCCGGAGTTGAGCGATACAGCGAAGGTTCGTCCGGATGGCTACATCACGCTGCAACTCGTCGACGACGTGATGGCGGCGGGACGAACGGCGGGCGAACTCGATGCCGATCTGACCGCACGCTATGCGCCCTACGTCAAGACGCCCGATCTTTCGGTGATCGTCCGCTCGTTCCAGGGCTTCCGCGCCTATGTGGGGGGGGAGGTGGCCGTGCCACAGGTGGTTCCGCTCGATGGCGGAGTTTCGGTCCTGCAGGCCATCTATCGTGCCGGCGGTACACTGCCGACGGCGAGGCTCGAATCGGTGGTGCTCATACGCAAGGGTGAGAATGGCGAACCTGTGCCGTATCATCTCGATCTTGGCGAAGCGGCGATGGCGGACGGGCGCTCCGACCTCCGGGTGGCGCTGATGCCCTCCGATGTCGTGTATGTGCCGCGGACACCGATTGCGAATGCGAATCGCTGGGTCCAGCAGTACATCACGGACCTGGTGCTGTTCAAGGGAATCCAGATGGGGTTCAGTGTCGATTACGTCATTCCCCACGACAGGTGATCGGGATGCTGGTGCGAGTTCTGTTGTTGTGTTGCCTGTTGACCGGAGCGGTGCATTCGGCGGATGTATCGCAGTCGTTCTACGGAATCAACGCGATGTGGATTCCAGGCGACGCGCCTACCCTGCGGGAGCGCTTTCGCAAGGCGCGCGCGCTCGGTGTGAGCCAGGTCCGTCTCGACTGGGAGTGGCGCCAGGTCGAGGCGACCCCAGGTACGTATCGCTGGGACAAGCTTGACGAGCTGGTGCGCGTTGCGCACGAGGAAGGCGTGGAACTCCTGCCGATCGTTCACTATGCGCCCGACTGGGCCGTAAGGCCCGAGAGCAAACCACCCGAGATCTATCAGATGGCGCTGCGCGAGGATACGTTTTCAGAGTACGCGCGGTTCCTGCGCGCCTCGATCCGTCGCTACGGACCGGATGGTGATGCCCACTTTCCGTTTACCCCGATCGTCCATTGGCAGGTCTGGAACGAGCCGAACATCAAGCAGTTCTGGGGGCCGGCACCGGATCCGGGGGCCTTTTCACGACTGATGCAGCAGGTCCATCGGGAACTGGCGGACGTACGCGATCGTGTCCGCATCGTGCATGCCGGGCTGGCCAAGGCGGATCTGCTCTTCCTGTGGCAACTTTGGGAGCTGAATCCGGCGCACGGCGAGACCTTCGACATCATGGCCGTCCATCCTTACGTGTTCGACTGGCGCGACGGTGTTCGCCAACCGGATGCGATGGATCCGGATGTTGCCGAGTATGCGGCGCTGGGATTCGTCGGCAGCGTCGCCGACCCCGGATTTCTTGGAAAGGTCTTCAACCTGCAGTTGTTCATGACGCTTCGCGGAATGCCGGAAAAACCCATCTGGATCACGGAGATGGGGTACTTCGTAGGCCGTCATCGACTGGGCCTGACCGAGGCCGAGCAGGCGACCCGCGTGGCCGCAACGATCGACTTCATTCGAGCGCGGCTGGCCACGGTTCCGTTCGGAACGGGCTTGCGGGCCTTGCCGGCCAATGTGCAGAGGCTGTACTGGTTTGCGCTCGAGGACTACCCGTCTCCGGACGGCATGGGCAGTTTCGGCCTCTTCCGAAGTGATGGCAGCAAACGTCCGGCGGCGGACGTGTTCAGGGGATACACCGGGTCGGAGGGGAAGCCATGACGATGCGCGACATCCTGAACGTCCTGTGCAAGCGCAGGCTCATCATTTTCGGGGTGATGGCCGCAGCGCTCGTGGGCGGTTTCGCCGGGCTCAAGCTGATCGCGCCGACCTACGAGGCCACTGCCAGACTGCTCGTGCGGATCGGCCAGGAAGACATCTACATGCCGGTGCTGCCGTCGAGCCAGTTCCGGACCCCGATGATGGCGGTCGTGCGTGAGGAGCAGCTGCGTTCGGAGACAGGCATCCTTTCCAGCGACAAGCTCGCACGCGAAGTGGTTGAAGAGCTGACGCCACAGGTGCTGTTTCCCGGCATCGATGTGCGACACCCCTGGTATACGCCGAAAGGGATTGCACAGCGCTCGGCCGATCTGTACCGGGCCTTGGAGGATTACTTCTTTCCGCTGTCGTCGCAGCGCACGCTTGGCGATCGGGCGGTTTCGAGATTCCAGCGGGACCTGCGTGCGGAGGCGGTCAAGAACTCGAACATCATCGAGGTCTCACTGCGCAGCAAGTCGCCGGATGCAGCAGCGCTCGGGGTGAATGCGCTGGTGAGCCGTTACCTCGATGAGCGGGTGCGCATTTACCGGCGGGAGCAATCCGGGTTCTTTCAGGCACAGCTGTCGGAGCTGGAAGCGCAGATCGGACGGATCGAGGGGGCGGTCGAGACCTTTCGCAGTGAAGGGCGGATCATCGACGTGGATAAGCAGTTGACCGTTCTGATGGAGCGGCTGGAGCAGGTGCGCGAGCAGGTCGACGAACATGGTGTGGAGATCGCCGGTACCGCACGCCGAATCGAGGTCCTGCGTGAGCAGTTGCAGCGTGTTCCGCAGACCGTGCAGTTGGCTGGTGCGCAGATGGCCAACAGCTACGCGATCAGCGAGATCAGCAAGCAGTTGGCCGATCTGCGCCGCAAGGAGGCGGAAATCGCCGGGCGGTACTCGGCGAGCGATCCGCGCCTGACGGCGCTGCGCGACGAAATTGCGGTTGTCAGCGAGATGTTGGCCGATCAGCACAGGACGCGCGATGCGTCGACGCAGGAGGGGATCAACCCGCTGCACGCGAGAATCCGGGATGACTTGCTCAAGAGCGAAATGGCGCTGGCCGGACTCGAAGAGGCGAGGCAGCGCTGGCTGGCGCTCGAGGCAGAGCTTCAGGGACGGCTGCAGGAACTCAATGGCAGGGAGGCGGAGTACAAGCGCCTCGTGCAGCAACTGGAGGTCTTGCGCAAGACGCGCGAGCTGTACCTCGAGAAAACCGAGGAGACGCGTTTCACCGGTGCTCAGGCGGATGCCCGGATCGGCAACGTGTCGGTCGTGAATCTTGCCGTTCCGAATCCCCGACCCGTCAGTCCCAAGCTTTGGCTCGTGATCGTTGCGGTTCTCGTCGCCGGCATCATTGGTGGGGTCGGGCTGGCATTTGTGTCCGAGTTCTTCGATGACAGCCTCCATTCGGAAGCGGAGATCCGGCGCCACCTCAAATTGCCCGTGATTGCGACCGTGCCCGAGCTCGGTTAGGGCGTTCGTGGAATCGAGGCCGATACGCCGCCCCTTGACCAGACGGCCTCGTGCCGAGGCGGATTGCGAGCGATGGGATCGCCGGCACTGATCCGAGGGCTGGTCGTACGGACCTCTGGAATGTTCCAGGTGCTTGGCGGGCAGGCTGCGGTCAGCCTCGCGAATTTCCTGAGCATTCTCGCACTGGGTGTTTGGAGCGGCCAGGAAGAGCTGGGCGCCTATGCCTTGGGGATCTCGTGTTTTCTTCTCGGTGTGTCGCTTGCCGATACGCTGGTGGCAACGCCCTATACGTATTTCAGCTCCCGTGCCGAGCGCGATGGGCGCGATCTCGAGGCTGTCGCGACGCTCGCCAGCCTGGCACTGGCCGTGGCTGGTGCGCTTGCCCTGAGCGCGGCTTGCGCCTTCGAGGTTCCGGGGTTGTCGCGACTGTGGCCGGCGCTGCCGTTCGCGTACGTGCTGTTTCTGATGCGCGAGTGGATGCGGCGCTGTCTGGTCGCCAATGGTGCGGTGCGCCGGCTGCTCGCAGTGGATTGTGCAGGCGCGTTGCTGCAGCTCGCCGGGATCGTGGCGCTCGGCATCATGGACCAGCTCACCGCGCGCAGTGCGATGATGGTGGTGGGGTTGGCCTCGATGGCCGTTTTGCTGCCGGCGGTGCCGCAGTTGAGCGGAAACCGCCTTTCGGTTGCGCGGAGACAGGGGGCGGCCGTTCTCGCTGGATTCTTCGAGTACGGCCGCTGGTTGTTCCTGGGAGGAATATGTCACGTTGGCAGTGTTCAGCTATACCCCTGGCTCGCGCTGATCGCCGGGGGTGAGCGGCTGGCAGGTCTGTATGCGGCTTGCGCTGCGCTTGTGAATCTTCTCGGGCCTTTGTTCGTCGGCCTCACGAACTATTTTCGGCCGCGCTTCATGGCAGCCTGGCATGCCGGTGACGCCAGATCGTTCGTGCGCTATGTCGCGCTTCGGTCATGCGTGTTCGTCGCGCCCGCAATCAGCGTTATGGTGCTGGCCGTGTTTACAGGTGGCGACGTGCTCGCGCGCTTGTACGGGGCAGAATTCAGGGATGCGGGTGAGGCACTGGCCTGGATGAGCGGCGGCATGTGTGCAGTTGCGGCCGGCGCTGCGATCCAGCTTGGTCTGCTGGCGATGCGTGCTCCGGTGACCAATCTCTACTACCACGGAGTCTCACTCGTGCTGCTTGTCGCAGCCGCGGTGTGGCTGCGTGAGCGCCTCGATCTGCTGATCCTGGGCCAGCTCTACGGTGCAATCAACGTCATCGGGCTGAGCGTGCTGGGCATGAACTTCGTGTTGCGCATCCGCCGCTCCTGAACGATCCTGGCGCGGTCCGAGGCCGACCCGTGGAGTGGTTCGTGCGACGCAGCGATGGACCGCTTCGTCCCTTACAATGCGCAGCATGAATCCAGCGCAGAACGATCCCTCATCCGGCTCACCTCTCGGCAGAGTGGTGGCCTACCGCGACACCTACGCACCCGATCTCCTGTTTCCGATCCCGCGCCAGCCGAAGCGGGCAGAGCTGGGGTTGGTCGAGGGCGCGCTGCCCTTCGTCGGCGAGGATCTCTGGAACGCCTACGAGCTGTCCTGGCTGAACCTGCGTGGCAAGCCGGTCGTTGCGCTGGGGCGGTTCCGGGTGCCCGCCGATTCACCGAACCTGATCGAATCGAAGTCATTGAAGCTGTATCTGAATTCGTTCAATCAGAGCCGGTTCGACGGGTGCGCGACGGTTGCGCAACGGATCGGACGTGACCTGTCGGAGGCGGCACGTGCGGTAGTGGAGGTGAGCGTGTGGCCGCTTGCCGACGCGCCACCGCGTACCTTCCGGCAGCCGGAAGGGGTCCTGCTCGATGCGCTCGATATCGACATCGATGCCTATACGCCCGCGCCTGAGCTGCTTCATGCCGATCCGACGCGGCTCGTGGAGTCCGAGCTGCTGTACTCGCATCTGCTGAAATCGAACTGCCTGGTGACGGGGCAGCCTGACTGGGGGTCGATCGTGATCCGCTATTCGGGACCGGCGATCGACCGCGAGGCGCTTCTTCGTTACATCGTCTCGCTGCGGCGCCACAACGAGTTTCACGAGCAATGCGTGGAGCGGGTGTTCTGCGATGTCCTGAGGCGCTGCCGGCCCGTCGACCTCGCGGTCCGGGCACGTTATACCCGCCGCGGAGGGCTCGACATCAATCCGTTTCGCGCGACCGGGCGCTATGGCGCGTGGGTCGAAGCCTCCGCGGACCCCCGGCAGTAAGGGTGCATGTTGAGCGGGCCGTCCTGATGGCTCCGGTCAAGACGATCCAGGCACCTTGCGGGCGGACGCCGTCGCTTCCTTGAACCTCCAGGTCTGGACTGAATCTACAGGATTCGACGGAGTGAAGGAGGGCGGTCATGCCCAATCGCCTTGCCGGGGAGCAATCCCCCTACCTGAAGCAGCACGCCGACAATCCAGTGCAGTGGTGGCCATGGTGTCCGGAGGCACTCGCCCGGGCGCACGAGACCGACCGCCCGATCCTGCTGTCGATCGGATACTCGGCCTGTCACTGGTGCCACGTCATGGCGCATGAATCCTTCGAGGATCCGGGGACGGCGGAGGTGATGAACCGCCTCTTCATCAACATCAAGGTGGATCGCGAGGAGCGTCCCGATCTCGACCAGATCTACCAGGGCGCGCACCAGTTGCTGACCGGCAGGGCAGGTGGGTGGCCGCTGACGATGTTCCTGACTCCGGACGGCGTCCCGTTTTTCGGCGGAACCTACTTTCCGGCGAGCCCGCGCTATGGCTTGCCTGGGTTTTCCGTGCTGCTCGAACAGGTGGCCAACGCCTGGAAGACGCGCAAGCCGGAACTCGCCATCCAGAATGAGCGGCTGCTTGAGGCCCTGTCGCGGATGCAGGAGTTGCCGGCCCGCGTGCCCGGGCGCGTGCCCGGTGCTCGATTGCCCGGGAGCTTGCGCGAACTGCTGGTGCAAAGCTTTGATCGGTGCGATGGGGGCTTCGGGGACGCCCCAAAGTTTCCGCATCCGACCGACCTTGCGTTCCTGCTCCTGCGCTACCGGCGACTGGGCGACGAGGAGGCGCGCGACATGGTGCTCGTGACGCTGCGCAAGATGGCCGAAGGAGGCATCTACGATCAGATCGGCGGCGGCTTCTGCCGCTACAGCACGGATGCGCGGTGGGAAATTCCGCACTTCGAGAAGATGCTCTACGACAATGGCCCACTGCTCGAGCGGTATGCCGAGGCCTGGCAGATCAGCGGCGACCCCTTGTTCCGGAAGGTGGTCGAGGATACCGCCGAGTGGGTCATGCGTGAGATGCAGTCGCCAGCAGGCGGATACCATGCCGCGCTTGATGCGGATTCCGAGGGCGAGGAAGGGCGCTATTACGTCTGGAGCCGGGATGAGGTGGAGGACGTGCTGGACGTTCCCGAGTGTGAGTTGGTGGCGCGCCACTACGGCCTGAACGGCCCCCCCAATTTCGAAGGGCATTCGTGGCATCTGCGGGTTGCCGAGCCGCTTGAACGGACGTCCGCAGCGCTTCAGATTCCGGTCGCTGACGCGCGCACGCGCCTGGCCCGGGCGCGTGCGCGGATGCTCATGGCGCGTGCGCGGCGCGTGCGCCCCGGGCTCGATGACAAGATCCTTGCGGGCTGGAACGGGCTGATGATTGCTGGCATGGCCGTGGCGGGGCGGATCTTCGCCCGATCCGAGTGGATCGCCTCGGCGCGACGGGCGATGCAGTTCGTGCGCACGAACCTTTGGCGCGACGACCGCCTCCTTGCGGCAAGCTCGGGAGCAGCAGGGCGGCTCAACGCCTACCTCGATGATCATGCCTTTCTGATCGCAGCCGCGCTCGCGCTGCTGGAAGCGGAGTTCGATCGTGACGACCTGGACTTTGCGTGCCGTCTGGCGGATGCACTGATCGACGAGTTCGAGGATCATGCCGGAGGGGGGTTCTTCTTCACGCGCCACGACCATGAACGGCTCATCCAGCGGCCCAAACCGGTGCACGATCATGCGACGGCCAGCGGCAATGGGGTTGCAGCGCGGATGCTGGCACGGCTGTTCCACCTTACGGGCGAGCCCCGCTATGCCGAGGCGGCCGAACGCTGCCTGCATGCATGCTGCCCGGCGCTGGAAGCTCATCCGGGTGGCGCAGCGACGTTCGCGATGGCGGCGATGGAGTGGCAGGATCCGCCGGCAGTGCTCGTCGTGCGCGGAGCACCGACAGAGTTCGCCCGTTGGCGCGAGGTGCTCGCCCAGGAGCATCTTCCGGACGTGATTGCGCTGCTGATCGATACCGCTGCGCGGGGCTTGCCGGCCGTGCTCGACAAACCTTCCGCTGGGCGCGCCCGCGGCTGGCTGTGTCGCGCCCAGAGCTGCTCGGAGCCGATCGAGGATCCGCTGGCGCTGATGCAGCAGCACCTTCGGAATGTCCGACAAGGCTAGTCAAGATTGTCGGATCTGGTTTAGAATCCGCCAACCGCACACCACCATCACCGAGAGGAAGTCATCATGAAGGGAATCGTTGCTGTCCTTACCGCAGTGGGCCTGCTGTCTGCCGCGCCGGCCTTTGCCGATGAGGCGCTGGCCAAGTCCAAGAACTGCATGGCCTGTCATGCGGTCGACAAGAAGCTGGTCGGTCCGTCCTACAAGGACATCGCCGCGAAGTACGCAGGTCAGGACGTCGTTGCTCAACTGGTCACCAAGGTTCAGAAGGGCGGATCCGGCGTCTGGGGTCCGGTGCCGATGCCGCCGAACGCAGCGGTGAACGCTGAGGATGCGAAGAAGCTTGTCGAGTGGGTGCTTACGCTGAAGTAAGCGCTGCGACGGCTTCTGCATTCGCGACGAGGCCGGCATTGCTGCCGGCCTCGTCCGTTCACGGGGTACGTGCGCTCCGCCGTCAGTTCTCGTAAGGGGAGCGTGGCCGCTCGCCGAGCTGGCGCGTTGCGTCGGCAACCCGCAGAGGCGGGGCAAAGTAATAGCCCTGCATCACGTCGCAACCCAGCGCCTTCAGATGGATCGCCTGACGGGGATGTTCGACCCCCTCTGCGATCAGCTTGAGGCCGAATCCGTTCGCAATGCCGGCGATTGCCGCGACGATCGGGTTCGTGACCAAACCGTCGAGGTCGCGCACGAAACGGCGGTCGATCTTCAGCACATTGACCGGTAGTTCCTGGAGGTAGGCGAGTGCGGAATATCCGGTCCCGAAGTCATCGATCGCGATCCCCACGCCCGCTTCGCGCAGGGACCGGATTCGGCCGGCGACCCCCTGTCGATCCTGCATTGCCATGCTTTCCGTGATCTCCAGTTCGAGCTGCGACGGTGCGAGCGAGTACTTGCGCAGGCAATCGAGTACGAGGTCGACGATGTCCTCGCGGCCGAAGTCGTGCTGTGCGAGATTGAGCGACATCCGGACTTCCGAGTGGCCGGCATCGCGCCAGCGGGCCAGTTGAGCGCACGCATGGTCGATGACCCAGCGGCTGATTTGTCCGATGAGTCCGATTTCCTCGGCGACCGGAATGAAAGTTGCCGGATTGATGAGGCCGTTGACGGGATGGTTCCAGCGCAGCAGTGCTTCCATCCCGACGATCCGGTTGGCAGACAGGCTGATCTGGGGCTGGAACAGCAACTCGAACTGGTCCAGCCCCAAGGCATTGCGCAGATCGTTCTCGAGAGCGATGCGCGCCTTGTGATGGCTGTTGAACTCCGGGGCGAAGAATCGCAACCCGTTCTTGCCCGCCTGCTTGACTGCCCGCATGGCGATGTCTGCATGCCGAGTGAGCAACTCCGGCGTGTCGCCATCCCCCGGAAAGATCGAGATTCCGATGCTCGCTGTCACCCGAAACGGTCCTCCGCTCAGCGAAAACGGTTCATCGAGCGCGGACGCGAGCATGCGAGCGCCACGCTGCGCCTCTTCGGAGCCACCGATGTCGGTCAGCAGGACCGCGAACTCGTTGCCACCGAGCCGCGCGACGGTGTCGCCGCTCCTGACCGCAGCGGTGAAGCGCGTGGCGATCTCGCACAACAAGGCGTCTCCATCGGCCTGACCGTAGCCGTCATTGACGAGCTTGAAGCGGTCGATGTCCACGATCAGCACCGCCAGGCAGTTGCAGCGGCGCTGCGCCTGGGCGATTGCGAGTTCGAGCCGGTCCTTGAACAGGGTCCGGTTGGGTAGATGCGTCAGTTGATCGTGATAGGTCTGGAATCCGACCAGTTCCTCGGCCCTGCGGTGCGCGGACAAATCCCTGGCGACGCAGTACAGTCCGTCAAAATCGACCCTGCCGTCGCGCTCGGCCGTGATCGGTGTTGCGCGCAGTTCGACGGTCACCGGTTCGGGACCGTGCTCCGGATCGGTTCCGGCGTTCGGCAGGAGCTGAACTTCGATCACCAGATCCTTGACAGGCTCCTTGCGCAGTGCCTTGAGCATGGTGTCGAAGCGCTCCGCATCGGCCTTCCCGAGCAGTGCCGAGAACGGACGTCCGCTGATCTCGCGACGTGAGACCCCGAGTGTCGTCGGCAGTCTCGGGTTGGTGAAGCGCACGCAGCCGTCTGCATCGAGCGAGAACACCATGTCCGGCGATCTTTCCGCCAGATGCCGGTGCAAGCGCTCCGATGCCGCGAGGCGTTCCCGATTGCGCCGCTCGGTGCGCGCGGCCGCGTGCTTTTGCAGGACGTCGCGGACGCTCTGGCGCAGTTCGACGTCGTGGCAAGGCTTGCGCAGGAAATCCTGGGCACCACGCCGTAAGGTGCGGAGTGCGACCTCGGTCGGGCAATCCTCTCCGGTCATGATCACCGCATCGTCCCGGCCATGGCGCTGCAGCCATTCCAGAATGGCCAGACTGTTGCCATCCGGCAGGCGGTAATCGAGGATGACCAGGTCGTAGCGGGCCTGGGCGAGCAGGGAGATGGCATCGGAGAAGCCTCCGCAGTGCTCGAAGGTCCTTCTGTCCTGCGCCAGTACCCGCTTCATGCGTACGCGCAGGGCAGCGTCACCGTCCACGATCAGAATCCGGGACGGGGGCTCCACGCCTCCACCTGAATCGGGCTGCGGATCGTAGAACGGGACCTCACTCAGCGTCGCCATGGAATCAGGACCTGTCTCCGCGCAGGAAGATGTGCTGCGAATTCCAACGATACAACAGGATGCGTACGCCGATGCACGCCATCCTTCAGTCAGTTCTGAAAGCTGTCCGCGAACGCCAGAGCGGTCACGAGATGGCGATTGACCTGCTCCGCAGGCAGTTGCAGCTCTTCGGCCAACGATCGCAGGGTCGCACCGTCAAAGCTCTCGGTCGCCTGCGCAAGCCGCAGGAACGGCGCAAACCCCCCTTCTCCGTGCAACAGCGCGTCGGTGACGCTGTCCGGCAGGTGCATCTCTTCGAGGATGCTCTGCATCGATGCGCCCAGCAGGATCGGCAGCAGCGAGAATGCACCGGTGATGAACAGGTTGTCGTGCTCGGACTTGTCGAAGTAGCTCGCCCCAACAAGTTCCATGAAGCGCCCGCGAGCGATCGAGGTCTGCATCATTGCGGGTGCGCCGGGGTCGCGGCTCGCGGTCACGAGCAGGAGCGAAAGCCACTTGTTGAGGGCATCGTAGCCCAGAATGCTGACGGCGTGCCGAAACGACTGGATCTCGCACATCAGACCAAAGCCGGCCGAGTTGATGTAGCGCAGCAGCTTGTAGGAGATCGCCACGTCCTGCTTCAGCAGGCCCTCGATCTCCTTGATGTCGGCATTGTTGCGCACGAGGTTGAGCAGCCGTACCAGCTGGGCATGCCCGGGCGTAAGCTCCTTGGCCGGTGGATTGCCATGAAGGAAGAACCAGCCCGAGGCGCCGTCGTATCCGCTCTTGACGGCCTCCTGGAAGGCGCCCACGTCTGCGAGCCCCCACGCAAGCCCGATCCCGGGTGAGTGTGGCGCGGACTCCTGCTTGCGCGGATCCATCAGTACGAAACGCCAGTCGCACTCGGGCGGCAGCGAGACGCCCGGGGCGTACCAGCTCAGGCACATGCTGATGCCGGCTTCGCGCAGCAGCGGCAGCAGGGCCTGGGTCTGGGGGTGGGCAAGGGCTTGTGCGGGAATCTCGATCATCGCGTTGGACGGTGCCTGCCACTTCATCAGTTCGGGCGTTGGTACGAGTCGTGCGAGCGAGATGAATACCGTGTGATGGGTTGGCCAGATGTCGCCGAGCGAATTGAGGGTCTCGACCACCGAGGCGATGTTCGGAGCATGCGCGATGAGCCGGTTGGCGGTGATGGCGCGCTTCTTGTTTACGACGGGCTCGCGCGTCAGGATGGTTGTCTGGGTCATGGTTCAGGCGCTCGAATCGGATGCAAAGGTGAAGACATCGGCGTAGAAGGATTCCGCTGGAAGCGCGCAGTGCCCGATGAGGTCGCGCCGGGCTGCGTCGATCATTGCGGGGGCGCCACAGGCGTAGACCTCGTGGGCCGACAGGTCGGGATGGTCCGCCATGACGGCCTTGTGGACGAGTCCGGTGCGGATTGCTCCGGACGCATCCGGATCCGACAGCACCGGAACATATCGGAATCCTGGCAGTTGTCCTTCCCAGCTTGCGGCCAGGCTGTCCATGTAAAGCCCCCCAAGAGTTCGCGCGCCCCAGTAAAGCACGAGTTTGCGCTGCGCGCCAGTCGCGATCGCATGCTCGACGATGCTCTTGATCGGCGCAAAGCCAGTGCCGCCGGCAAGCAGGATCGCCGGGCGGTGTTCGTCCTCGCGCAGGGAAAATGACCCGAACGGTCCTTCGAATCGCAGGATGTCGCGAACCTTCAGGGTCTCGAACACCTGGCGGGTGAACTGGCCTCCGGGAACGAGACGGATGTGCAGCTCGATCTGCCCGGTGCTCTCTGGGGGATTGGCGAGCGAGAAACTGCGACGCCTGCCATCCGCGAGCAGAATGTCGATGTACTGGCCAGCGCGGAATCGGAAGGGTTCTCCTGCGGGCAGGCGGGCGGTGAGGATCATGACGTCGTCTGCCGCGCGCCGTAGTTCCTGGATCCGGCAGGGCAGCTTGCGAACCGGAAAATCGCCGACCCGGCCCGAATTGCGAACCTCGATGACCAGATCCGAGCGTGGCCGTGCGCGGCACAGCAGCGCATAGCCCGCGGTGCGCTCCTCGTCGCTCAGTGCCGACTCGCTGATCTGGCCCTGTTCGATCCGCCCTTGCACGATACGGGCCTTGCACGACCCGCAGGCGCCGTCACGGCAACCATAGGGCAGCAGCCAGCCTGCCGCCAGCGCCGCTTCAAGCACGGTCTCGTCCTCGTTGGCCGGGAAGCGGGCGTTGCCAGGCAGGGTCGAAATCTGGAACTGCATCGGCCGTGAGATAATTCCCGGATGAAAAGAATACTGATTGTCGGCAGCGGCGATGTGGCGCGCCGGGCGATTCCATGGCTGGTCCGGCGCTTCAAGGTCTTTGCGCTGGCGCGTCAACCCGATGCCTGCGCCAGCCTGCGCGCATTGGGTGCCATTCCGGTCGTCGCCGATCTCGACGATCGGCGCGAGCTTCGCCGAATCGCCGGGATTTCCGATGCGGTATTGCACTTCGCTCCGCCTCCCGGAGTAGGCCATCGGGATACCCGTACGGCACACCTGCTGGCAGCGCTGGCAAGCCGAAGCAGTCTACCACAGCGCATTGTCTACATCAGCACGACGGGGGTCTATGGCGATTGCGGCGGGGACTGGGTCGACGAGGCACGCCCATGCCGGCCGAGCACGGCGCGCGCACGGCGGCGGGTCGATGCGGAGCGCCAGCTGCGTGGTTTCGGCCGGCGTACCCGGGCGAG
Organism: Rhodocyclaceae bacterium; assembly: GCA_023383815.1. GTDB lineage: Bacteria > Pseudomonadota > Gammaproteobacteria > Burkholderiales > Rhodocyclaceae > JACOUN01. The sequence continues at coordinate 40,366 of JAHDYG010000005.1, read as the reverse complement.
GATCAGCCTGCTTCGCGCGCCGGGCATCTATGCTGCCGATCGCCTGCCTCTGGCCAGGCTCGGGCGCGGCGATCCGGTGCTCGTCGAGGACGAGGATGTATACACCAATCACATCCACGCGGAGGACCTTGCGAGGCTGGCCTGTATGGCATTGTTTCGAGCCCGCCCGGGGCGGGCGTACAACGCCGTCGATGCAACGGACATGAAGATGGGCGATTACTTCGACTTCGCTGCGCAGTGCTTCGGATACTCCCGGCCCGTGCGCATGGGACGATCTCAGTTGCGCGAGGTGTTGTCGCCGATGGCGCTTTCGTTCATGTCGGAGTCGCGCCGCATTTCGAACCGACGGATTCTCGACGAGTTCAGGGTTCGACTCCGCTACCCGACGGTGCGCGAGGGCTTCGCGGCGGCACATGGTAATGGTTCAGGAGAATCCGGATGCTGTACGTAAAGGCGTTGCACATCGTCTTCGTTGTAAGTTGGTTTGCGGGGCTTTTCTATCTGCCGCGCTTGTTCGTCAATCACGCGATGGTCGAGGATGCCGTGACGCGTGAGCGTCTCGCGCTGATGGAGCACAAGCTCTATCGCTTCATGACGCCCTTGGGGGTACTTGCCGTGGGGTTCGGGCTGTGGCTGTGGTTCGGCTTCGCCTTTCAGGGGGGCTGGCTGCATGCCAAGACTGCGCTGGTGGGGGTGCTGATCGCCTATCATCTGCTCTGCGGCAAGCTCATGCGCGATCTGGCGGCAGATCGCTGCGTGCGAAGTCACGTCTGGTTTCGCGTGTTCAACGAAATTCCTGTGCTGATCCTGTTCGCCATCACTTTCCTGGTCGTCCTCAAGCCCTTCTGATGCATGGTCGATCCGCGGACTTGTCGAGCGCCGCGGATCGAACCGGTGCGGGAACCGTCCCCTCATGACCGAAACGTTCTTTTCCCCCTGTCCGCGCGGACTTGAAGCAGTTCTGGCGGACGAGCTGTCCGGCTTCGGCGCCAGCACGATCGAACCCACGCACGGTGGCGTGGGCTACTGTGGTGACTGGGCTCTGGGCTATCGTGTGAATCTCGAAAGCCGCATCGCGACGCGTGTGCTCTGGCGCATCGGAGCGGCGCGCTATCGTGGCGAGGAGGACATCTACCGCACCGCCTATGCGGCAACGTGGGCGAAGTGGTTCACCCCGGATGACACGATCCGGGTGCATGTCACGGCGCGCCAGTCTCCCCTGAAGAGCCTGGAGTTCACCACCTTGCGCATCAAGGATGCGATCTGCGACCATTTCCGAAGCGTGACCGGGAAAAGGCCGAGTGTCGACACGGCCGAGCCGTCGATGCGGATCTTCGCCTATCTCACCCGTGATACGGTGACGCTCTACCTCGATACGTCAGGCGAGCCACTCTACAAGCGCGGTTTCAAGCACGCGGCAGTCGAAGCGCCGCTGAAGGAGAATCTTGCGGCCGGAATTTTGCGCCTGTGCGGATGGCAGACGGATGAGCCGCTCGCCGACCCGATGTGCGGCAGTGGCACCTTTCTGATCGAGGCAGCACAGATCGCGCTGGACGTGGCGCCGGGCCTGGGGCGGCGGTTCGCTTTCGAGCGCTTCCGGCACCTCGATCGCGCCGCCTGGGCGGCGTTGCGCAAGGCGGCCGAAACCCGTCGCAAGCCGGGCAGACCCTTGCAGATCTACGGTTCGGACATCGTTGCCGATCAGGTGCGGCGTGCCCGCGTGAATCTGGAGGCCGCTGGCCTGGCCGAATGTGTGAGCCTGAAGTGTGCGGATTTCCTTTCGATCGAGGCCCCCGCTGCGGCGGGGGTTCTGGTGACGAATCCGCCCTACGGGGTACGGATCGGTGAGGCGGAGGCTCTCGCAGAACTCTATCCGCGCATCGGAGATGCGCTCAAGCAGCATTGGGCCGGCTGGCGCTGCCATTTCCTGAGTGCGGACGAGGCCTTGCCAAGACTCGTGCGACTCAAGGCGAGTCGGCGTACACCGCTTTTCAACGGCGCACTGGAATGCCGGCTATACGAATACCGGATGGTTGCCGGCAGTGCCCGCAAGCCGCGCTAGACGATATCCAGGTTTTGTGTGCCGGCTGCGAAGTCGCGTTCGCCGTGGCGGCTGTGCAGCTTGATCTGGAGGCGCAGGTCGTTGACCGAGTCGGCGTTGCGCAACGCATCCTCGTAGGCGATCAGATCGTCCTCGTAGAGCTGGAACAGGCTCTGGTCGAAGGTCTGCATCCCCAGCTCGCGCGAGCGCTTCATGACTTCCTTGATGCCGGGGACCTCGCCCTTGAAGATCAGATCGGAAATCAGTGGTGAATTGAGCATGATCTCGACGGCGGGTACCCGCCCCTTGCGGTCCTTGAGCGGCAGCAGCCGCTGGGAGATCATCGCGCGGACGTTCAGTGACAGGTCCATCAGCAGCTGTGCACGCCGCTCTTCCGGGAAGAAGTTGATGATCCGGTCGAGCGCCTGGTTGGTGCTGTTGGCGTGCAGTGTGGCCAGACACAGGTGGCCGGTTTCGGCAAACGCGATCGCGTAGTCCATCGTCTCGCGGTCACGGATCTCGCCCATCAGGATCACATCGGGCGCCTGGCGCAGCGTGTTCTTCAGCGCGATTTCCCAACTGTCGGTATCGATCCCGAGCTCTCGCTGGGTGACGATGCAGCTCTTGTGCTGGTGAACGTACTCGATCGGATCCTCGACCGTGATGATGTGGCCGTAGGAGTGCGAGTTACGGAAATCGACCATGGCCGCGAGCGAGGTCGTCTTGCCGGTGCCTGTGCCACCGACGAAGATCACGAGCCCGCGCTTGCCCATTGCGATGTCCTTGAGCACGTCGGGCAGTCCGAGATCCTCGAAGGTTGGAATCTTCTGGGCGATCGTGCGCAGCACGAGGCCGACTCGCCCCTGCTGGATGAACGCGTTGGCACGGAAGCGACCGATTCCTGCCGGTGAGATTGCGAAGTTGCACTCCTTGGTCGCTTCGAACTCGGCTGCCTGCCGGTCGTTCATGATCGCTCGGGCGAGCTCGGCGGTGTGCTGAGGTGTCAGCACCTGATTCGACTGCGGAACGATCCGGCCGTCGACCTTGATTGCGGGAGGAAAGCCCGAGGTGATGAAGAGGTCCGAACCGTTCTTCTGAATCATGAGCTTCAGAAGATCGTGCATGAACTTGAGGGCCTGATCGCGTTCCATTCCTGTGTCTCCATCCCGGCGTGCAGCCGGTGAAATCGGCGGCCGGCAGGCTTCGGGCCCGCCGGGTCGGTCAAACGTGGAAGTTGTCCTTGTTCTGGGCGCGCGCCTTCGCCTCGACCGCCGAGACGACGTTGCGCTTGACCAGCTCGATCAGGCACTGGTCCAGGGTCTGCATGCCCATGCCCTGACCGGTCTGGATTGCCGAATACATCTGGGCGATCTTGTTCTCGCGGATCAGGTTCCGGATGGCCGGTGTTCCGATCATGATCTCGTGTGCGGCGACGCGCCCCGATCCGTCCTTGGTCTTGAGGAGCGTCTGGGCGATGACCGCGCGCAGGGACTCGGAAAGCATTGCGCGGACCATATCCTTTTCTTCGGCCGGAAAGACGTCGATGATGCGGTCGATCGTCTTGGCTGCCGACGAGGTGTGCAGCGTGCCGAACACCAGGTGGCCGGTTTCGGCGCCGGTCAGTGCGAGACGGATCGTTTCGAGGTCGCGCAACTCGCCGACGAGGATCACGTCCGGATCCTCGCGCAATGCCGAGCGCAGCGCGTTGTTGAACGACAGTGTGTCGCGGTGTACTTCACGCTGGTTGATCAGGCAGCGCTTGGATTCGTGGATGAACTCGATCGGGTCCTCGATCGTCAGGATGTGCGCGTACTGGTTCTGGTTGATGTAGTCGATCATCGCGGCCAGCGTCGTCGATTTTCCGGAGCCGGTCGGTCCGGTCACGAGTACGATGCCGCGGGGCTGATCGGAGATCTCCTTGAAGATCTTCGGTGCGTTCAGTTCTTCGAGCGTGAGGACCTTCGAGGGAATCGTCCGGAAGACGGCCGATGCGCCGCGGTTCTGGTTGAACGCGTTGACACGGAAGCGGGCCAGATTGGGAATCTCGAACGAGAAATCGCACTCGAGCACTTCCTCATACTGCTTGCGCTGCCCGTCGTTCATGATGTCATACACCATCGCATGAACGTCCTTGTGCTCCATCGGCGGCAGGTTGATGCGCCGTACGTCGCCATGTACGCGGATCATCGGGGGCAGACCGGATGACAGGTGCAGGTCGGAAGCCTTGTTCTTGACGGAGAATGCGAGCAGTTCGGTGATGTCCATTGGGATTTCCGCAGCGAAGGGAAGGGGGGCGACCTGGCGGCCCGCCTGAAGGGCGGTGCTATACTGCATCCGCCATTCGAGCGGCCCCGACCATCGTTATATGACATCAATCCAGAGCAACTTGCAAGCCGTCAGGAGACGGCTGGCCGCGGCCGCAGCGGCTGCGGGCCGCGATCCAGCCGGGATCGTCCTGCTGGCGGTCAGCAAGACCTGGCCCGCGGCCAGCATCCGGGAGGCGGTTGCTGCCGGACAGCATGCATACGGCGAGAATTACGTCCAGGAGGCGGTGCACAAGATTGCCGAGCTTCAGGATTGCGCACTGGAATGGCACTTCATCGGCCCCTTGCAGAGCAACAAGACACGGCTCGCGGCGCTGAACTTCGACTGGGTCCATTCGGTCGATCGCCTCCGGATTGCCGAGCGCCTGTCCGAACAGCGCCCCGGATCGCGTGCGCCGCTGAACGTCTGCATTCAGGTCAACGTAAGCGGGGAGCAGAGCAAGAGCGGTGTGGCGCCGGGTGAGGTCGCCGAGTTGGCCGCACGGGTCCGTGAACTGCCCCGGCTCCGCCTCCGGGGGCTCATGGCGATTCCCGAGCCTTCCCGCGATGCATCGGTGCTGCGGGCACGTTTCGCAGTGCTGAGGGCCGTGCGGGACGAACTCAATGCTTCGGGGATGGGGATGGATACCCTGTCGATGGGGATGTCGGATGATCTGGAACTGGCCATTGCCGAAGGCAGCACGATGATTCGCGTAGGCAGTGCGATCTTTGGTAACAGGGTCCGTGCAGGAGGTGCAGCGTGAGCGGGCAGACAAGAATATCGTTCGTGGGTGGTGGCAACATGGCGACTGCCCTGATTGGCGGACTGATCGAACGCGGGCGGCCTCCGGATCTGATCCGCGCTGTGGACCTCAGCGCGGAATCCCGGGCCCGTCTGTGCGGGCGTTTCGGCATCGCCACGGGTGAGGCGCCCGACGAAGCCTTTCTGGCGACCGACGTCCTGATTCTCGCCGTCAAGCCGCAGCAGATGCAGGCGGCCCTTGCTCCGCTCGCGGGGCGTCTGGATGGTCAGCTGGTCGTGAGCATCGCGGCGGGGCTGCGCCTGGAGGATCTTTCCCGATGGCTCGGGGGCTATCGTCGGCTCGTGCGGGCGATGCCGAACACTCCGGCCTTGATCGGCGCGGGGGTCACCGGGGTCTTTGCGGACGCCTCGGTCGATGAAGCCGGGCGGGCGACAGCAGTCGCCATTCTGGAGGCGGTCGGCAGCGTCGTAGAGGTGGCGGACGAGGCGCTGATCGACGCAGTGACGGCGGTTTCGGGAAGCGGCCCGGCCTACTTCTTTCATTTCATCGAAGCTCTCGAGGCCGGGGGGCGTTCTCTTGGCTTCGATGAGGTGACTGCCCGCAAGCTTGCCATCGATACCGCGCTGGGCGCAGCGCAGCTTGCGGCACGCTCGGGGCAGTCACCGGCGATCCTTCGCGAGCAGGTGACCTCGAAAGGAGGGACCACTGCCGCGGCGCTGGCAAGCATGACCGAGTCTGGGGTCTTCGATGCGATCGTGCGGGCGGTACAGGCCGCGTGTGCGCGGGCGCGCGAACTCGGCGATGAACTGGGTCGGGACTGAAGGGCGGGGCCGGTGATGCTGCAGACCATACTGTTGCTGGTGTTGAACGCCGTCTTCGGGTTCCTGACGATCGTGCTCCTTGCGCGGTTCTTCATGCAGTGGTTGCGCGTTTCGTTCCGCAACCAGATCGGTCAGTTCGTGGTGGCGGCAACGGACTGGGCGGTCCGACCTCTGCGACGTTTCGTTCCTGGCTTGTTCGGACTCGATCTGGCCAGTCTGCTGCCGGCCTGGATCCTCCAGATCCTGTTCGTGGCGATCGAGCTTGCCTTGCGGGGGCTGCCGCTCGATGGCGGGGCCGTGGGGCTGGTGCTGGGGCTCTCCGGCCTCGGCTTGCTCGAACTGGCGCGCATGGCGATCTACCTGATCTTTGCCGTGGTACTGGTTGCCGCGATCCTTTCCTGGGTGAGCCCGCACGCGCCCGCGGCCCCGGTGTTCCGCGGCTTGGCCGATCCCCTGCTGCGGCCGTTCCGCAGGATCCTGCCGACGATCGCGAACATCGATCTTTCTCCGCTGGTGCTGCTGGTGCTGCTGCAGATCGTGCTGGTCGTGCTGTCCGGGCTACGGGGTAACTTCATGCCGCTGCTGATGGCCTGATGGCGCACTGGTTGAGTCTGCAGCCCGATGGTGCGGCCATACTCAGCCTGCACGTGCAGCCCAACGCCCGGCGATCCGAGTTTGCCGGACGGCATGGCGATGCGATCAAGCTGCGATTGGCGGCGCCGCCCGTCGACGGCAAGGCCAACGAGGCGCTGTGCCGGTTCGTGGCGGAGTATTGCGGGGTTCCGCGCGCTGCGGTTACGCTCGTAGGCGGACAGAGCGCACGCGCGAAGCGGGTTCGGGTGGAAGGGGCGGACGCGCGGGTGCAGACCCTCCTCGAGCAACTGGATTGCGCGCCATTGCACTCGTGAACGGGCATACAGGAGATCGGATGATGAGCTCGATCGATCGCTACGAAGCACTGCATCGGGCGTGGCGCTGGCAAGTGCCGGAGCACTTCAGCATCTACGAAGCCTGCTGCCTGCGCTGGGCCGGGGATCCGGCGCGAACGGCGCTGATCGTAGAAGACGAAACCGGCCGTTGTGAACGTCATGCCTATCCGGAACTGCGCGAGCAGGCGGAGTGCCTGGCGGCGGCCTTGCATGCGCTTGGAGTCGGTTTCGGCGACCGGGTCGGGATCATCCTGCCTCAGCGTTTCGAGACTGCGGTCGCGCATATGGCAATCTACCGGCTGGGAGCGGTTGCGATGCCGCTTTCGATCCTCTTCGGTCCTGATGCACTGGAATACCGGCTGCAGGACAGTGGTGCGGTCGTGGCGATCGTTGACGGCGCTGCGTGCGAAGCCCTTCGGGCGGTGCGTGACCAGTGTCCTGGCTTGCGGGCACTGGTGACGATCGATGTCACCGGGAGCCGCCATGACAATGAACTCGAATGGCGGCAATTGCTGGCTGGTGCGCGCCCGCCTGCGCCGACGGTCGAAACGCGTGCAATCGATCCGGCCGTGCTGATCTACACGAGCGGCACGACCGGCCCCCCGAAGGGGGCGTTGATGCCGCACCAGGCCTTGCTTGGCAACCTGCCGGGATTCGTCGCCAGCCAGAACGGCTTCCCGCGCGAGGGCGATGTGTTCTGGTCGCCGGCCGACTGGGCGTGGACCGGCGGACTGATGGACGTGTTGCTGCCGAGCCTGTACTGCGGACAGCCGCTGGTAGGCTATCGTGGGCGCTTCTCTGCGGAGCGTGCATTCGAGTTGCTCGAACGGCATGGCATCACGAATACCTTCCTGTTTCCAACCGCGCTCAAGGCGATGATGAAGGCCGTTTCGTGGCCGCGCGAACGCTACGATCTGCGGCTCAGGGCGATCATGAGTGCGGGTGAGGCCGTCGGTGACGCGGTCTTCGAGTGGTGTCGATCCGCGCTCGGGGTGACGGTGAACGAGATGTTCGGCCAGACCGAGATCAACTACATCGTCGGCAATAGCCACGAGGACTGGCCTGCACGACCTGGTTCGATGGGACGGGCCTATCCCGGACATCGTGTCGCGGTGATCGACGAGGCCGGCGCACCCGTTGGCGTCGGTGAGCTCGGGGAAGTGGCCGTTCATCGCCGCGACCGCCATGGCGATCTCGATCCCGTGTTTTTCCTGGGGTACTGGAAGAACGAGGCGGCGACCGCACGCAAGTTCTCCGGGGACTGGTGCCGGACCGGTGATCTCGCCGTTTGTGATGCGGAGGGATATCTCTGGTACAAAGGGCGCGCTGATGACGTCTTCAAGGCAGCGGGTTACCGCATCGGCCCGTCGGAAGTCGAGAACTGCCTGGTCAAGCATCCGGCGGTCGCGAACGCCGCCGTGGTGCCCAAACCCGATCCCGAGCGTGGTGCCGTGGTCAAGGCCTACGTGGTGCTGGCTGCCGGGTTCGAGCCGTCCGACGAGCTGGTCGAAGTATTGCAGCAGCACGTCCGCGGACAGCTCGCGCCCTATGAGTATCCAAAGGAGATCGAATTCATCGACGCGTTGCCGATGACGACGACCGGCAAGGTCCAGCGCCGGATCCTGCGCCTGCAGGAAGAAGCGCGGGCCGCTGGCCGGAAGGAATGATCCGCACACCCGTGCGGATCATTCCCGTCATTGCACGGAATCTCCGAACATCACCTGGCCTTCGACCAGTGTATAGCGCACCCGGCCAGGCATCTCCAGGCCGAGGAAGGGCGTGTTCTTGCCCTGGCTTCTCAGTCCAGTGCGTGAGATCCGGTGTACTTCCTCGGGATCGAAGAGACACAGGTCGGCGCGTGCGCCGGGCGCGAGGTGCCCGGCCTTGCGGATCCCGACGATACGGGCGGGGTCCGAAGTCACGCGTGCGAGCGCCTGGACAAGTTCAAGGCCCGATTCGCGCGCCCACTTGAGGGTCAGCGGCAGCAGCAGTTCGAGCCCCGTTGCGCCAGGTTCCGATTCGCTGAAGGGCGCAAGCTTGCCGTCGTCGTCCACCGGAGTGTGGTCCGAGCACAGCGCGTTGATGCGACCGTCGATGAGGCCGCGCCGCAGCGCATCGCGGTCCCGTTCGCTGCGAAGCGGCGGTACCAGATGGCAGTTCGCGTCAAAGTATCCGATGTCCCGGTCGCACAGATGAAGGTGATTGATCGATACGTCGCAGGTGATGTCCATGCCTTCCGAGCGCGCCTGTTCGATGAGCCCGAGGCCTTCCGCACTCGAAAGGCGCGTGATGTGCAGGCGTGCTCCGGTCACCTTTGCCAGTTGCAGGTAAGTGTAGAGCGCGACGGTTTCGGCCGCGGTCGGGATGCCGGGCAGCCCGAGTCGCGAAGCGACCTCTCCGTCATGGGCGAATCCGCCGCGCGACAGGAAGGGGGCGAGCGGCTGCAGCCAGACGCGGAAGTCGAAGGTGGCTGCGTACTGCAATGCTCGCATCAGGACGGCATTGTCCACGACCGGGACGTTCGACTGGCTGAATGCCACGCAGCCCGAATCGACGAGTTCGGCCATCTCGGACAGTCGTTCGCCCTTGAGGCCGATCGTCAGTGCACCGACCGGATAGACGTGTGCGCGATTGAGCTTCTTTGCCCGATGGCAGAGCATCTCGACGAGTCCGGGCTCGTCGAGCGGCGGATCGGTGTCGGGCGGAATCGCCAGGCTGGTGACCCCCCCGGCCATCGCAGCGTCCATTTCGGATTCGAGGGTGGCGCGATATTCGAAACCGGGCTCGCGCAGCCGGGCAGCGAGGTCGATCAGGCCCGGGCAGACGATCAGTCCGTGCGCGTCGATCGTCCGCTCGGGTGTGAAATCCGCTGGAACCTGCCCGATCGCTGCGATCTTGCCGTCCGCGACAAAGAGATCCTGCACCGAATCGCTTGCGTTCGCCGGATCGATCACCCGGCCGTTGCTGATCTTGATCTTCATGCTTTCAGGGATTCCTTGTCGCTCAGGAGGCAAGCATGCTCATGACGGCCATGCGGACCGCGATGCCGAAAGTGACCTGCGGCAGAATGACGGCCTGGGCTCCATCCGCCACCGCGGAGTCGATCTCGACACCGCGATTCATTGGCCCCGGGTGCATCACGATCGCATCGGGGCGCGCGTACTCCAGCTTCTCGCCCGTCAGGCCCCACACCTTGTAGAACTCCTGCGGGGTTGGCAGCAGGGCGCCGTTCATGCGTTCGTTCTGGAGTCGCAGCATCATGATGACGTCGACGTCGCGCAGGCCCTCCCGCATGTCGTGAAAGACCCGCACCCCCATCTTCTCGATCTCGGTCGGAAGCAGGGTTTTCGGACCGATGACCCGGATCTCGGGTACGCCGAGGGTCACCAGAGCGCAGATCTGGGAGCGTGCCACGCGCGAATGCAGCACGTCGCCCACGATGGCTACGCTGAGCTTCGTGAAGTCGCCCTTGTAGTGGCGGATCGTGTACATGTCCAGCAAACCCTGGGTGGGGTGGGCATGGCGGCCGTCGCCGGCGTTGATGACATGGATGTCGTCGCGCCCCTGTTCATAGAGATGGCGTGCGATCAGAAACGGGGCGCCGCTTGCTGCGTGGCGCACGACGAACATGTCGGCCTGCATTGCGCACAGGTTGTCGATCGTGTCGAGCAGGCTTTCCCCCTTGGCCGTCGAACTGGTCGAGACGTTCAGGTTTACGACATCGGCCGAGAGTCGCTTGGCTGCAATCTCGAAGGTCGTTCGCGTACGCGTGGAGTTCTCGAAGAACAGGTTGAAGATGCTCTTGCCGCGCAGGAGCGGCAGCTTCTTCACCTCACGTTCGGCGACCTCGGTGAAGGGCGCAGCGTTGTCGAGAATTTCGACGAGGATCTCACGCGGCAGGCCGTCGAGCGTCAGCAGATGCTGCAGGCCGCCATTCTTGTCGAGTTGTGGGTTACGCATCGATCTGTCTCAGGCTGAGTTTGCCATCTGCGCCGCACTCGAGCTCGAGGCGCTGGGAGGGGGGCAGGGGGGTCGGTAGCGTGCAGGCGCAATAGCGCGGTGCGATCGGCAGCTCGCGACCTCCGCGATCGACCAGGACTGCGAGATCCACCCGTGCCGGTCGCCCGAAGTCGAACAGCTCGTTGATCGCTGCGCGGGTGGTACGTCCCGTGTAGAGGACGTCGTCGACGATGATGATGTTCGCGCCTTCGACGTGGAACGGGATCTCGGTCTTGCGCGCCTTGCCAGGCAGTCCTTTCGAGCCGTAATCGTCCCGGTACCAGGACACGTCGATCGCTCCGGGGGGCACGCTCAATCCGAGTGCGCGATGCAGGCGCTCGGCGAGCCAGACGCCTCCGGTATGGATGCCGACGAGAGCCGTGTCGGGGGTGACGTGCGGGCGCATCTGCTCGATGAGCGCTGCGCACAGGCTCTCCGCGTCAGTGAGGTTCATGATCGAGATGGTCCAGAAAATGTTGCAGGATGATCCGGGCTGCGGCGGAGTCGAGTCGGGACTTGCGTTTGCGCCAGTCGGTCAGCCCCGACGACCTGAGCTGTTGCTCGGCTGCGTGCGAGCTGAGCGTCTCGTCGGAAAAGAAGACCGGTAGTCCGAAGCGCCCGTGCAGTTGGTTGGCAAATCGTTCGCAGGCCGTGCTCATCTCGTGCCGGGAGCCGTCCCGGCGGGTGGGCAGGCCCACGACCAGTCCGACAGGCTGCCACTCCTTGATGAGCGCTGCAATCGCCGCGAACCTGGCGTCCCGGCGGTCGTGGGAAATCGTGCGAAGCGGCGCCGTGCTGCGCGTTTCGAGCTCCCCGGTCGCGACACCGATCCGTGCGAGCCCGAAGTCGAAACCGAGCAGAGCGCCGCGCGCGGGCAGCTTCGCGCGCGGCTCCCGCGCCGGTTCAGGCATGGCCCGCAACCTCGCTGAGATTCGTGAAATCGACGCCCAGCTTCTGCATCGCCGCGACGAGTCGCTCCTCAGGGGGCAGGTCGAACACGATCGACATGTCGGCCTGGACGGTGAGCCACGCGTTGTCGGCCAGCTCCTGCTCCAGTTGTCCGGCTCCCCAGCCTGCGTAACCGAGGGTGATCAGCACCTCGGAGGGGGTGCCGTCCTTACCCAGGGACTGCAGGATGTCACGCGAACTGGTCAGCCCGACTTCCTCGTTGACGACAAGGGTCGAATGCCAGTCTCCGATCGGTCGATGCAGCACGAATCCGCGGTCGGTCTGAACGGGGCCCCCGAAATATACGGGGCGCCCTGCAAACCCGTCGGCTTCGAGTGGCAACTCGACCCGTTCGAACAGGGTCTCCAGCGTGAGTTCGGTGGGTCGGTTGACGATGACGCCAAGGGCACCGTTTTCATTGTGCTCGGCAATATAAGTCAGCGTGCGCACGAAGTTGGGGTCGGCCATGTGCGGCATGGCGATCAGGAAATGGTGCGTGAGGTTTGCGGTAATTTCGCTCATGAAAGCATTTTACGCCTTCGCGTTGCGGTTGCGCAGACGGGTATCATCCTTCGAACGCTTCCTCCGGAGGTGCTCATGCGATCGTCCGCACTCGTCTGGTTCCGGCGTGATCTGCGCTGTTTCGATCACGCTGCCCTTCATCACGCGCTGACCCGCTTCGATCAGGTGCATTGCGTGTTCGTGTTCGATACGTCGATTCTCGACGCATTGCCGTCGCGGGTGGATCGCCGGATCGGATTTCTATGGGCCAGCCTTCGTGAACTCGACGAGGCGCTCGATGGTCTCGCGCGCGGCGCCGGGCTTGCCGGCGGAGGGCTGGCGATCGAGGTCGGACTTCCGCAGGAGGTGATCCCCAGGTTGGCCGCAGCGCTGGGCGTCGCATGCGTTTGCGCGAATCGCGACTACGAACCGGCTGCGCGAACGCGCGACGGACAGGTTGCAGCCCGGCTCGAGGAAGTCGGCATCGGATTCGAAACCTTCAAGGATCAGGTGATTTTCGAGTGTGACGACGTGCTTTCGGGTGCTCGACGCCCGTACAGCATCTTCACGCCGTATTGCGCAGCCTGGATGAAGGCCCTTCACAGGCAAGGGATGCCTGAGTATCCGGTTGCGCCGCACGCCGCACGGCTCGCGGTGGATCCGGGGCGATCGCGCCTTCCCGAGCTGACGCGGCTCGGGTTCTCGGACGAAAGCCTGAAGCGGGCGCCGCCAGCCGGGATGAGCGCAGCGCGGGATCAGTCCGAGCGCTTCTTCGGGCGGATCGAGCGCTACAAGGTGGAACGTGATTTTCCGGCCCTTGATGCCGGTTCGCGGCTGTCGGTGCACCTGCGCTTTGGCACGATCTCGATCCGGCAGTTGGTGCGCAATGCACTGCGGCATGGAGGCGAGGGAGCGCAGTGCTGGCTTACTGAGCTGGTCTGGCGTGAGTTCTACCAGATGATCCTCTGGCATCATCCTCGCGTCGTTGGTGAGAACTACAGACGGGAATTCGACTCCCTGGTCTGGGAGCGCTCTCCCGAGCGATTTGCGGCCTGGTGTGAGGGACGGACGGGCTATCCGATTGTCGACGCGGCGATGCGCCAGTTCAATGCGACAGGCTGGATGCACAACCGGCTGCGCATGGTAACCGCGTCCTTCCTGACGAAGGATCTCGGGATCGACTGGCGGGAGGGGGAACGCTACTTTGCCGATCGGCTGCTGGACTACGACCTCGCAGCGAACAATGGCGGCTGGCAATGGGTTGCTTCCACCGGCTGCGACGCTCAGCCCTGGTTCCGGATCTTCAACCCTGCGACGCAGTCGCGGCGCTTCGATCCGGAGGGGCTCTTTATTCGGGGGGTTCTGCCGGAGTTGGCGGCGCTGCCGCGTCGCTTCATTCACGAGCCCTGGAAGATGAACGCCGCGATGCAGGAACGAACCGGGGTTGCGATCGGCCGGGACTACCCGGCGCCGATCGCAAACCATGCACTGGCGCGTCTCAGGACACTCGAACGCTTCGCCCGTGTCGTTCTTTGAGGCGATACTGCACTGACTCAGCGAGGCGCGGAGCGACGATCCACGACCTTGCCGGTGTAGCCGTGCAGCAGGCCAAGCAGTTCTTCCTCTTCGAACGGCTTGCCGAGATAGTGGTTCGCTCCAACCTTCTCGGCGTACTGACGGTGCTTCTCTGCCAGCCGGGAAGTGATCATGATCACCGGGATAGCCTGCGTGCGTGGGTCCGAACGGATGTTCCGGACGAGGTCGAAGCCATCCATGCGCGGCATCTCGATATCCGACAGGATGACGTCCGGGACGACGTCGAGCAGCTTTTCCAGGGCATCGCTTCCGTCCTTCGCGGTCAGTACGCGATAGCCCTCCCGTTCGAGCAGGCGGCTCGTGATCTTGCGCACGGTCAGTGAGTCGTCCACTACGAGAATCGTCGGCTGATGGGCCTCGGCGTGCCGCTCGATGATCTCCGGCTCGAACGTCTCGGCCGGGTGCTCGACCGGGAGGATTTCGCGGCTTGCGAGCGCAACCGGGTTCAGGATGAGCAGGATCTCGCCGTCGCCCAGAAGGGTGGCCCCGGAGATGCCGACGATGCGCACGAGTTGCGGGCCGGCATTCTTGACGACGATTTCCTGGTTGCCGCGCAGGCCGTCGACGTGCAGGGCGAGGGTCTGCGATCCGGTGCGAAGCAGCAGGAGCCAGTTGAAGCGCTGGATCTCTGGCTGGGCCTCGGGATGGCCGAGCAGATGAGGCAAGTAGCGGTAGGTGTACTGCCGACCCTGCCATTCGACGGTACCATCGGTGCGGACCTTGTCCAGTGCGTCGGCCTTGAGCTCCATGACCTGACTGATCAGGTTGGACGGAATCGCATAGCTGTGACCGCCAGCGCGAACGAGAAGTGCCTGTGTCACAGCCAGAGTGAGCGGGAGATAGACGCGGAACTCCGCGCCCTTTCCGGGTGTGGCATGGACGTCTATCCGTCCCCCCACCGAAGCGGCCTCTTCCTTGACCACGTCCATTCCGACTCCGCGTCCCGAAACGGCGGATACCGAACTTGCGGTGCTGAAGCCGGGGACGAAGATCAGGTTTGTCAGCCTGCGCTCGTCGGCCTCCTCGTCCGGACCAAGCAGTCCACGCTCGCGCGCGCGCGCTGCGATTGCCTTGTAGTCGAGCCCGACGCCGTCGTCGGCCAGGCTGATGACGATCTCGTTGCCTTCGTGACTGACTGTCAGCGTGATCTGGCCAAACTCGTCCTTGCCCGCCTTCCGGCGTGCTTCCGGTGTTTCGACGCCGTGGGCGACCGCGTTGCGCAGCAGGTGCTCCAGCGCAGCAGTCATTCGTTCGAGCACGCTGCGATCGACCTCGATGCGTCCGCCTCGGATATCGAGGTTGGCGCGCTTGCCGAGTTCCTTCGCACTCTGGCGGATGATGCGGTGAAGCCGGTCTGCAAGGCTGTCGAACGGGACCATGCGCACCTGCATGAGCGCCTGCTGCAGGTCACGCGAAAGACGTGCCTGGCTGTGCAGCGCGAGTTCCGCTCCGTCAAGGTTGCGCAGCAGGCTCTGCTGGACGGTCGTCACGTCACCGACGCTCTCGGCCATCATGCGCGTCAGCTCCTGCAGGCGCGTGTAGCGGTCCATCTCGAGTGGGTCGAATTCCGCGTGTTGCGACTCCGCCTGAGCGATGCGGGACTGCATCTGCACTTCGGCCTGGATCTCGATCTCCCGCAACTGGTTGCGCAAACGGACGACGTTCTCGGTGAGATCCAGCATGGAGCGGCGCAGGGTGCGCAGTTCGCCTTCGATCCGCGTGCGTGCGATTCCGATTTCCCCCGCCTCGTTTACGAAGCGGTCGACCGCATCGGCGCGCACGCGCAGGGTCGCCAGTCCGGTAACCGATTCGGGCTGCGGTGCACCGGCTTCGATCGCGACGGCGGTGGTGGCGGCGACCTGAACCTCGTCGGGGGCGGTTTCCACCGCTTGCTCGACGCCCGAGAGCACGCGCATCATCTGCTCGGCCTGGTCCAGACCCGCCACGAGCTCTTCAATGAGGCTCGCTGGCGGCTGGCCCGCGTGCATGGCGGTTTCCAGTCTTGATTCGAGCTGGTGTACGTGCTCTCCCAGCCGCATCGCGCCAGCCATTCGCGCGCTGCCCTTGAGGGTATGCAGCAGACGGGCGAGCGGTTTGGCGGGCTCGGGGTTGTCTCGGTCTTCCTGCCAGGTACGCAGGGTGGCATGCAACTGGCTGAGAAGCTCGTTTCCTTCCTCGATGAAGATCGGCAGCAGCTGCTCGTCGAGATCATCGTGAACCGTCGGCGCCGCCGGGGCTTCCGCTCGGGAGGCTTCCGCTTCCGCGCCGGGGCCCTCCTGCCTGATCGCGGCCGGCTCTTCTTCCGGCTCGGTCAACGCCTCCGCGGGCGCCTCGGGAGTCTGTCGTCCGATGGCAGCGAGTTGTTGTTCGAGGTCCGGAGCCGGCAGCGGCAACTCGCACTGTGCGACCTCCTGAAGCATCTGGCCAAGCATGTCGGCCGTTGCACACAGGACGTCGGTCTGATCCGGTTCGGGCGGCTGGTTGACTTCCTGCAGGCGCTCGATTGCATGTTCGAGGGCACGGGCGAGCTGATGAACCGGTGTCGCGCGCGCCGTGCCCGAGATTCCGGCGAGCGTATGGGAGGCGCGCAGCGCGGGCTCCGAAGGAGCATTCAGAGGATTGCGACGCAACTGCGCGAATTCCCTGTGCAGGGTTGCCAGGTGACCGTCCGCCTCCGAGAGGTAAAGCTCGAAGAGCGGTCGCGAAATCTCGGTGTCTCCGAGGCGCACGAAGGCGGGTTCCGGCGTGGTCGTCTGCGGCAGCGCTTCGGACAGAGCCGACGCCTGCTCGACGGCGTGCTCTTCCGGGGCCTCGGCCGGTTCGGGTTCAGCGGTCGTGGGCTCTTCTTCGAGATCTGCGATCAGGGGTTCGGACAAGTTGCTCCAGCCTTCCTGCTCGTCCCCGCCGCTTCGCTCGAGATCGGACTCCGTGTCAAGGAGTTCCGTCGGGATCTCAATGACGGGTTCCTCAAGCCCTTGGGGTTCGCCCGCATCCGGCCCAAGCATGAGCTCGAGATCAAGTGGCTCGGGTTCCCGTGCCGCGTCGGCCTGCGATTCGACCCCTTCTTCCGTGGTCTCCAGGTCGATCAGCGGGAGGTGTGCGAAGTCATCGCGGACTGTGGACGCCTCGGTATCGGGCGTCGGCGGGGCGTTCTCGATCTCCTCGCTGGCGCTCGCCTGCGCAGGTTCGGAAACGACGGGCGGCGTCTGTTCTTCGACTACCTGAGATCCGAACTCCTCGGGTAAGGAAACTTCCTCGAAGTGGATCTCGTCGGCGGCTGGTCCGGGCTCCTGTGAATCATCGACGGAGACTGCCTCGTCGAGTGCATAGAGCGTCGTCGCCTGATCCCATGAGGGTTCGGCTTGCTGCGCCTCGCCTTCAGCGGGCCCGATGCCCGTGAAATCCGGAGAAGTCAGGCCGGCGACCAGCGTCTGATCGGCAGCAAAATCCGGCATCGGTTCAAGAAGGGTCTCGTCGAGCGAGATCTCCTCGATGGGCGCCTGGTCGATCGGAGATCCTTCTTCGGTGGCGGATCCGGATTCGACCAGTTCGTCCGGACCGAAGTCGAACGTGAGCAATTCTTCGGAGGGTTCCTGCTGGATCGAGGGGGCCTCGGCCTCAGCTGTATGCTCAGCTTCCTGCAGTGCTTCGATTTCGGGTGCGGCCGCTGCTTCGCCGGCCATGGCGGGATGCTCTCCGTCGGCGGGACGTTCATCCTCGGTCATCGATGAGGCCGGAGCTGCGCTGGACACCGCATCCGGCGATTCGATCTGCCGCAGCCGTTCGGCTTCGGACAGCAGATCGGAAACATCCAGTGAGTGACCTTGTCCTCCCTCGATTCGAGCGACCCACTCCGAAAATGCCTGATGGGCCCATCCGATCAGCGCGAGCAGGTCCTTGGTCGGGGGCCATTCGAGCTGGAGCCAGCGGTTGAGTGTCTGTTCCATGCCCCATGAGGCTTCGCCCAGTTCGACCAGGCCGACCATGCGGCCGCTCCCCTTGAGCGTGTGGAAGCCGCGCCGGATTGCGACAAGCGGATCCCGGTCGTCCGAGCCGGCTCGTAGCCCGGTCTGTTGCTCGGCAATCGTGTCGAGCACTTCGTGCGCTTCCTCGATGAAGATCGCCAGCAGCTCCGCATCCAGGTCTCCTGCGTCGATGCCGCCCGCAGACAATGTCTCCGGCGTGCTGGGCGAATGTGGCGCCGGCCGGGTTTTCGTCTCGTCCCCGGGAGGCGCGACGATCTCGAGGCCCATCGCTTCGTCTTCATCCACGAGCGTGTCGACCCAGTTCGTGACCTCGATGCTGACGGGACATGGTTCCTCGGCAACCGCGCCGGCGATTTCCGGAGCGGCTTCCGTGGGCGGGGCAGATTGCTCGTCGGCGGGCTCTCCTCCCTCTTCGATCGGGGCCATCTTCTGGGCGGGCACTTTCCGGGAAGTGTCCAGTCGGTGCGCAGATTCCGGATCGAGCAGGTGCTCCAGTCCGGATTGTCCGTGTTGCATGCCCTGGATGTACATCCCGAGGGCCGAGAGGCGTTGTGCAAGATGTTCGAACTCACCCGGAGCCGGTTCCGCGTCTGTTTTCGATAGACGCGCGATCGTCTGCGCGGCGTTCTGGATCAGCTCGATCGCGCGATCGTCCTCCATCATGGCCAGGGCACCTTCGACCTGCTTGAGGGGCTTTTCCAGTGTTGCGAGCGGAGCGCGCTTGTCCTGATTGCGGAAGAAATCGTCGAGGGTCTGTTCGATCTGAGCAAGGTTCCACAGCATCTCGCGACAAACCTGCGCACGGGCCTCACGCTCCTGGAGTCGACGGGCGGTTTCCACGGTCGGCGAGTCTTCGGCGGGTTCGACGGTTTCGCCGCGCTCGAGCGCACCCAGCCGGTTCAGGGTGTCGTTCACCTGAGCGGCAAAGCCGGTTTCCGGAACCCCCCGGTCGAGTGAGACTTCCGCAAGCAGCAGCGCTGTCGCAAACTCCAGCGCGATCGCATCGTTGAAGCTGGAAGGGGTCTTCTGCAACCAGTCGATGAAGCCGTGCATGCCGTCGATCAGAAGGTCGAAGGTCGGGCGCTTCAATTGTCCGGCCGACCCGCTGAGGGTCCGTAGCCCGGCTTCGATCCTGCCGAGTGCGGGAAGCTGCCCGGCGCAGAACTCGTCCCAGTTGCGCTTGATCGTGCCGAGTTCGGCATGCAGTGATTTCAGCAGCGGTGCAAGTGGCGTCTCGGTGACGACCGAGCCGGGTTCGGGGACGAGTGCATCGAGGTTCCATGTGTCGCGAACCAGCTTCTGGCAGTCTGTCCTTGCGGGGGCCTGCGCCACCCAGTAGAGGAGTGTGCGCAACAATCGATCGGGTGCGGGGCGTGCAGCCGCTGGGTCCTGCCTGAGTTCCTTGTGGAGCAGGGCGCACGCCTTGATGATCTGTTGATCGGCCGCCAGGTCGGCGCCGACGAGTGTATCGAAGAACGCACATGCAACGGTCCACAGAGGCGCTGCAGCGGTGGCTGCCTGATGCAACTCCAGTCCCTCGGCGGCGTCGCGCATCGTCTGCGCGGCGCGCTTGTCGCCCGGGTTGCGGATCCACTGCAGCAGGCCATGCTCGAAACGCGCACGGAGGTTGCGGTAGTGCTCGGCCGACTCGGATCCGGACATGCGCGCACGGCCGCGATCGCGCCGGAGCGGTCTCTGCCCGAGGTCGGGAAAGAAGAGATCGATGCCGGATGCCTGGCTTGCGCCACGCGCCTGGGCAATTTCCAGATACAGTGGCTGCAGCCGCATCGGCTGATCGACGGTGCCGCGCACGAGTTCTTCGAGATAGTTTCCGATTGCCGCCAGCGCTCGATGGGCGATGTCCATCGTTGTGGCATCCGCCTTGCGCTCGCCGCGCGCGAGGGCACCCAGAAGCATGTCGAGTGACTGTGCGAACTGCGTCAGCCCGTCCAGACCGACGATCGAAAGCGCTCCACACGCCTGGTGCAGGTGAGTTTGGGCAAACTGGATCCGCGACAGTTCGTCGGAAGATCCTGCTGCATTGGCTAGGGATTCGGCGGCACGGGCGAGCGCCTGATCGATCTCACCCTTGACCCAGGTCAGCGGACCAAGATCCAGTTCGGTTGCGTGCGTCATGAGCGGTTCCTCTGGGCGGCCTCTCGCTGGATCAGACCTTGAAGCCGGAGACGGAGCCCTTCAGTTCCACTGCGAGGTCCGCAAGCTGGCCGATCGAGATGGCAGTCTCCTGGGTGCCGCGTGTCGTCTGTTCGGTGATCGACTGGATGTCCTTCATTGATTCGGCGACCCGGATGGCGGTTGCAGCCTGCTGCTGCGTGTCGCTCGAGATCTGTTCGATGAGCCGTGCGGTTTCCGCCGAAACCTTGTCGATTTCGGCCAGGGCCTGGCCTGCTGCGTCAGACAGCTGGGCGCCGTCGACCACGTCACGGGTGGCGGCCTCCATTGCGGTCACCGCGTCCTTCGTGTCCGTCTGAATGGTTTTCACGATCGCTGCGATCTGCTTCGTTGCTTCGGCAGATCGTTCCGCAAGGCGCTGCACTTCTTCCGCAACCACGGTGAAGCCGCGGCCCGCCTCGCCGGCGGAGGCCGCCTGGATCGCAGCGTTCAGAGCCAGAACGTTCGTCTGTTCGGTAATGTCGGAGATCAGCTCCACGATCTCCCCGATCTCCTGGGACGACTCGCCGAGACGCTTGATCCGTTTCGAGGTCTCCTGAATCTGTTCGCGGATGTCGTGCATGCCGCGGATGGTGTTCTCCACCGCGTCGGTTCCCTTCTGCGCGGCATCGCGCGAACGCCGTGCAACCTGGGCGGAGCGCAGTGCGCGCTCGGACGATTCGGTCATCGACTTCGCCATCCGTTGGACCGTTGCGCCTGCTTCCTCGATCTCGCGCGTCTGGCGCTCGGTTGCGTCGAGCAGCTCGGTGGAGGTTCGCTGCGCGGATTCGGTCGCTGCGGTCACGCGATTGGCCGCGTCGTTGATTCGACCGACTAGCACCGCAAGTTCCTCAATCGTGTAGTTCACCGAATCGGCGATCGCTCCGGTGATGTCTTCGGTCACCGTGGCGCGCACGGTCAGGTCACCATCGGCGAGGTCGCCCATCTCGTTCATCAGGCGAAGAATGGCCTGCTGGGAGAGGTTGCGTTCGTTCTCGGCGGTCTGCCTTTGCCGCTCCGCTTCGGCGCGCCGGTTGGTGAGGTCGGCATCATAGGCCTTCGCGATCATTGCGAGGACGATTAGTGCCACGATGCCCGCGAGCACGATGAGGGCGGTGACCGGATCGAATTTGCGGAATTCGCGATCGTATGCGGCCGAGAGCTGGCGAGTCAGTTCGAGCAGTTCCCCGGATTCCTGGAACATCCGGCTCCCTGCCTGCTTGGCCTGCACCAGGAACTGCATGTTGGAGAGGATCCCGGACACCGAATCGAGACTCTCCTGAGCCGCATTGTCCAGTTCGTCGATCCGCTCGCGTGTCTCCGCATCCGACGGCATCTGCTTGAGATCGACGAGGAGCTGGCGGAACGTGTTCGCGTCCTTGCCGAGCAGGAAGGCAACCTCGGGGTCAATCGCGGTGGCGACAAGAAGTGCGTTGGCGTTCTTTGCGATCCGCTGGCTCAGCATCACCGCCATGTTGGAGGCGGCGATCTCGCGAGGACTTGCTCCGGCCTGGAGTTTGAGCGCGGCAACCTCTTCGGTCAGGTCGAGGAGGAGGGCATTGCGGGCGTTGATGGTGTCGACCGACTGGTTGAGCGAGGTCAGGTTCTCTTCCTGCCCGAGCAGCTGCGTCGCGTTGCGTTCCGTCTTCGTCCACGCCTCCTGAAGAGCCTGGACCTCGGGCGTGGTGGAGGCCGGGCTGGCGGGGACCGACTGACCCATCAGCTCGCCGCCGCCTGCGATCGCGCTCAACAGGCTGGAGAAGCGTCCGCTGGCCGTGCGCATCTCTGCAAATGCCGAGGTGTTGCCCTGCAGCGACAACTGGGCCGCCTTGGCGATCTGCTGCGAGAGCATCTGAAGCTCACCGGCAGCGGCCACGAAAAGCGTCGCATTCGCCGCCTGTCGGGCCTGATAGACGAGCAGACCGGCGATCACCACGACCAGTACAGCGAACAGCAGACCGAGCGATTTCATCCGCTCGGTGACGGGTTTCGCAGCAGTGCTGGGGGCGTTCTGCGGGGCCGCCTGGACCGGGGGCTCACTTTCGATGATCGTCGTGTCGGTAGGGGGTTCGCTGTCAGCTGCCTTGTTCTGCTCGAAAAGCTTGAGTGCCATATCGCATGCTCCGCCGCAATGATGTTTGTTGAGGTTGCCTTGGCTGTCTGAGGGGCGGCGTCAGGACGTCCCGACCCCGGCTTCCAGGAATGCAGGGTGGCCGATCAGGGCCCGTACGTCGAGTTTCAGCCAGGGTTTGCCCTGTGCGTCACGCAGCCGCCCGGCAACCCACGGACGTTCGTCCGGAGCGCCTCCTGCCGGCTCGAAATCTTCCACGCTGCGCAGTCCGCTTGCCCGGGAAAACAGGAGCGCGCAGTTGGTGCCGTGCCGTGCGCTCAGGACCAGCAGCCGGGCAGATCCGCCCGGCGGGATCAAGCGCTCGTTGCTGAATCCGGAGAAATCGACCACGCCATACAGAGTGCCGCGCACATTGGCGATGCCGCGATACCATGGACGGGTCAGCGGAACCGGAGCGAGCTGGGGGACTGGCAGGATTTCACCGGTATCGGTCAGATCGACGAGCCAGCTTTCCTTGTCCGTCTCGACGCCGAGCACGGTCTTGCGTTCGCTCGTCTGAGCTTCGGCAAGCTGACGAACCAGTTTTTCCTGGAACTCCCGGAGGCTGATGCGCTTGGCCATCTTCCGTCAGCCCAGCGAGCTGATTCGGGCGAGCAGTTCAGCGTGATCGATGGGCTTGACCAGATAGTCGAACGCGCCCTGCCGCATGCCCCAGATCTTGTCGGTTTCGAGCGCCTTGCTCGTGCACATGATGATGGGAATCGCGCGTGTGGCCTCGTCGCGCGAGATCGTCCGGGTGGCCTGGTAGCCATTCATCCCGGGCATGACCACGTCCATCAGGATGAGATCGGGCAGCTCACTCTTGCTCTTCGCAATCGCATCTTCCCCGTTCTCGGCGGTGACCACCTGATATCCGTTACTGGTGAGCAGTTCGGTCATTGCGAAGCGTTCGGTCGGTGAATCGTCAACAACGAGAATTTTCTTGATCGGCATGGATGTGGGTCTCCCGTGCGGGATGTTGGTCAGGATGAGCTGGCTTGCCTGTCCGGCGCGGCGGCATCGATCGTGTGATGTGCGACCGCATTGAGCAGGCTGTCCTTGGTGAAAGGTTTGGTGAGGTATTCGTCGGAGCCGGCCATGCGTCCGCGGGCGCGATCGAACAGTCCGTCCTTCGAAGAGAGCATGATCACCGGCGTCGATGCAAGCTTGGGGTTTTTCTTGATCAGCGCGCAGGTCTGGTAGCCATCCAGACGCGGCATCATGATGTCGACGAAAATGACTGCGGGGTGGTGGTCGGCGATCTTGGCAAGCGCGTCAAAACCGTCCTCGGCGAGCAGCACTTCGCACCCGGCCTGGGTCAGGAAGATCTCGGCGCTGCGCCGGATCGTGTTGCTGTCGTCGATGACCATCACCTTGAGGCCGCTCAGGTCCATTGTTTCGATCCTCTGGTGTTCATCCGCGCCTTCGCGGCCGGTGGTGATCCGGGGGCAGCGCGATCTGTCCTGTGGGGAGCTGTGGCATGCGTGTCACGATCGAGTCCACGTGCGCGTCAACCAGGCCCAGAAAGCCGTCCGTCGCATGCGCCCATGGATGCATTCCTCACCCGCCGTCTCCCTGTTCTTATAGAGCCCTTCGCAACTGCTTCGCCCGGTTTGCCGGTCGGACACGGAGGAAGGGCGTTTCAAGCGCGCATCTTGAACTGAATGCGCGCACTACGCAATATACATGATCCGGGGCGGATTTCGGAGCATCGACGCTCCCTTGGCCGGGGAACTCTCTACTTGCATCACCCCTGGAGTGCTGACGTGAGTTGGCCTCGATTGCAGGCATGAGCGCTTCGAGCGCGGACATGACGGGTGCCGTTTGGCTGTAGAATCCGGGCCATCCTGCGCCATTCGGACTGCGGTCCGGGCAGCGCCCGATCGGTTTCGGCTCCCCACCGGTTTCGCGCCATGATTCCCACTCCTCCTGCCGTACTTTGTTTTTCGTCGAGCGATCCGACTGGCGGCGATGGACTGCAGTCGGACATTCTTGTGCTGGCGAGCATGGGATGCCATCCGCTGACGATTCCGTGCGCCTTGCTGGCCTCCGACACGCGGGGCGTGGAGGAGGTCGTGATGCTCGAACCAGAGACGGTTGCAGTGCAGGCGCGCGTCATCCTGGAAGACATCGCAGTGCGGGCTTTCAGGATGGGCATGGTCGGGAGCGTCGAGAACCTTGCGGCCGTGGCGGAGATCATCGCCGACTATCCGGAGCTACCACTCGTCGTCGAAGTGGCGCTGCCACCCGGAGGCACCGTTGGCGAAGATGACTGCGACGACTATCTCGGCGCGCTTGCCGAACTGGTGCTGCCGCAGGCAACGGTCACGGTGGTCAGCGATCACGATCTGCCGCGCCTGTGGCAGGGCGACGGTGAAGAGGATGACGACGATCGCGGGCGCGAGGAGTGCATTGCACACCTGCTCGCGCTGGGGGGGGACTACGTGCTCGTGACCGGGGCAGGGGGCGGAGGGGCGCAGCAGGTCGTCAACCAGCTCCATGGCGCGCAGGGTCTGGTGCGAGCCGATGCCTGGGAGAAGCTCGCGGGCGATCATGTTGGCGCACGATCGACGCTCGCAGCGGCGATCGCCGCCTCGCTCGCCAACGGGATGGACGTCCCCACTGCGGTACGCGAAGCGCAGGAGTATGCGTGGCAGGCCCTCGCGGCGGGGTATCGCCCGGGCATGGGACGCATGCTGCCTGACCGGCTGTTCTGGGCGCGCGATGAAGGAGATGCGGATGATTGACTGGCCGCGTCGCGGCCTGTACCTGATCACGCCGGACGATGAAGACACGGAGCGTCTGGCCGGCAGGCTTGCGCGCGCGCTCGAGGGCGGCCCTGCGCTGGTGCAGTACCGCAGCAAGCTTCGCTCGGCCGCGCTGCGGCGTGAGCAGGCGGGACGGGTCGCCGAGCTGTGCCGCCGGGTCGGCGTGCCACTGATCATCAACGACAGTCTCGAACTGGCGCTCGAGGTCGAGGCCGATGGCGTGCATCTGGGGCGCGATGACGGTGACGTGGTACGGGCGCGCCGCAGGCTCGGCGCGCGCTCGATCCTCGGTGTGTCCTGCTACGACGAGTGGGACCGGGCGGAGCGGGGCTGGGAGGCTGGCGCCGACTACGTTGCGTTCGGAGCCATGTTTCCGTCGTTGACCAAACCCGAAGCCGTTCGCGCGCCGATGGCGCTGCTCGGGCACAGGAGACCGACTTCCACCAGCGTGGTTGCTGCGATCGGCGGGATCACCCTCGAGCGGGGGCCACAGTTGATCGCGGCCGGAGCCGATCTGCTGGCCGTCATCGGAGACGTGTTCGACGCTCCGGATCCGGGCGCCCGCGTGGCAGCCTGGCGGGCCCTGTTCGATCGCACCGCGAACGGACCGGCGCGGGTTTCCTGAGACCGCACCCTTCCTTTCAACAAACGAAGAACCTTTCTGGATCACGACATGAACAGTAGAAACGAAACGCTTTTCGAACGCGCCCGCAAGACCATCCCCGGGGGCGTGAACTCTCCCGTGCGCGCTTTCCGGTCTGTCGGAGGCACGCCCCGTTTCATCGAGCGGGCCGAAGGGGCCTGCGTGTGGGACGCCGACGGCAAGCGCTATATCGACTACGTGGGATCCTGGGGGCCGGCAATCGCGGGACATGCCCATCCGGTGATCGTCGAGGCCGTGCGCGAAGCCGCCCTGCGGGGGCTGTCCTTCGGCGCGCCGACCGAGGCCGAGGTCGAAATGGCGGAACTGTTGTGCGAGCTGCTGCCGTCGCTCGACATGGTGCGGCTCGTCAGCTCCGGAACCGAGGCGACGATGAGTGCGATCCGGCTTGCGCGCGGCTTCACCGGGCGCGACGCGATCATCAAGTTCGAGGGGTGCTACCACGGGCATGCGGACAGCCTGCTCGTCAAGGCGGGCTCCGGCCTGCTGACCTTCGGCAACCCGTCTTCGGGGGGCGTGCCGGCCGATTTCGCAAAGCACACGATCGTGCTCGATTTCAATGATCTCGACCAGGTCGAGACCGTGTTCAAGGCGCGTGGCGGAGAAATTGCGGCAGTCATCGTCGAGCCGGTCGCCGGCAACATGAACCTGATCAAGCCGCGACCCGGTTTTCTCGAGGGGCTGCGGCGCCTGTGTACCGAGCATGGCGCCGTGCTGATCTTCGACGAGGTCATGACCGGATTCCGGGTCGGGCCTCAGGGCGTGCAGGGACTCTATGGAATCACCCCGGATCTGACGACGCTGGGCAAGGTGATCGGCGGAGGCATGCCGGTGGGCGCGTTCGGCGGGCGGCGCGACATCATGGAGGCGATCGCGCCGCTCGGATCGGTGTATCAGGCCGGTACGCTGTCCGGCAGCCCCGTGGCGGTCGCTGCCGGACTGGCCTCGCTGCGGCTGGTCAGCGCACCGGGCTTTCACGATGCGCTGTCGGCGCGCGCGGCGCAACTCGTCGAGGGGCTGAGCAAGGCCGCATCCGACTGCGGGGTGCAGTTCTGCGCCGATTCGGTAGGGGGCATGTTCGGCCTGTATTTCGGCGAGCGAGTTCCGGGCTCGTTTGCCGAAGTGATGGCTTGCGATCGCGAGGCATTCAACCGCTTCTTCCACGCGATGCTGGATGCCGGTTACTACTTCGCGCCATCGGCCTTCGAGGCGGGGTTCGTCTGTGCCGCCCACACCGCCGAGGACATCGAGGCGACGGTGGCCGCGGCCCGCGAGGTGCTGTCCGGTTTTCCGGGCTGATCCGCTTCGGGGGGTGGCGCCCGGGCGGGGGCGTTTCAGAGCAGGAAGAGCGTTGCCAGCCCGAGGAAGATGAAAAAGCCGCCCGAGTCGGTCAGCCCGGTGATCATCACCGAGCTGCCGAGCGCGGGGTCGCGTCCGAGCCGGCTGCGGATCATCGGGATCAGCACGCCGGCGCTGGCGGCGAGCAGCAGGTTCAGGGTCATGGCCGAGGTCATGACCGCACCGAGCTGCCAGCTTCCGTACAGCCACCAGGCAAGCAGGCCGAGGAAGCCCCCCCAGAACAGGCCGTTGAAGATCGCGACGCCGATCTCCTTCTTGAGCAAGCGTCGCAGCGCAGACTGCTCGACCTGTCCCATCGCGATCGCGCGAACGATCATCGTGATCGTCTGGTTGCCCGAGTTGCCTCCGATGCCTGCGACGATGGGCATCAGCGCCGCGAGCGCGACGAGCTTTTCGATCGAATCCTCGAACGCGCCGATCACGCGCGAGGCGATGATCGCGGTCACCATGTTGATGGCGAGCCAGGCCCAGCGGTTCTTCACCGAATCCCAGACCGATGCGAAGATGTCTTCCTCCTCGCGCAGACCTGCCTTGCTGAGGATTTCCTGCTCGGACTCCTCGCGGATGAAGTCGACCACGTCGGCGACGGTGAGGCGGCCGATCACCCTGTGCTCGCCGTCAACGACGGGTGCGGAGATGAGGTCGTAACGCTCGAAGGCCTGAGCGGCGTCGTCGGCATCGTCGTCCGGTTCGAAGCTGATCACGGTCTCGGTGCGCATCACGTCCCCGACGAGCTTTTCCGGGTCGTTGATGAGCAGTTGTTCGAGCGTGAGGATGCCGCGCAGATGGTCTTCGCGGTCGACGACGAACAGCTTGTCGGTGTGATCCGGCAGCTCGTCGAATCGCCTCAGGTAGCGCAGCACGACTTCGAGCGTCACGTCTTCGCGCACCGTGACCATGTCGAAATCCATCAGCGCGCCGACCGTGTCCTCCGGGTACGACATCGCAGCCCGCAGTTGCTCGCGCCCCTCGCTGTCGAGCGACTGGAAGACGTCCTGCATGACCTCGGGCGGTAGATCAGGGGCGAGGTCGGCCAGCTCGTCGGCGTCGAGCGATTCGGCTGCCGCCTTGAGCTCCTCCGGATCCATCGTCTCGATCAGCGATTCCCGAACCGCGTCGGAGACTTCCAGCAGGATCTCGCCGTCCCGTTCTGCCTTGACGAGATCCCAGACAAACAGTCGATCTTCCAGCGGAAGCGCTTCCAGGATGTAGGCGATGTCGGCCGGATGCAGCGCGTCGAGCTGGTTCTGCAGTTCCGCTATATGCTGCTTGTGGACCAGGTCCTCGACCAGTTCGTGGCGAGGCATCTCCTGACGGTGGACGAGGTTCTCGACCAGTTTCTGGCGCGCGAGCAACTCCTGCACCGCACGCAGGTGCTGCTGGACATCGTCAGGATGGCGTTCCTCGTCAACGGACATGCGCGGCAACGGTCGTGGATGGATTCGGGTTCGGGCGACCCAAAGGGCGAATTCTACGGATTTGACCGCTCGCGTGCGACCGCAATTTTGCACCTGCAGCATCGCTCGGGACCAAGGGGCGCCGCGCTCGCAGGGGTGTGGATGAGCGCCTCAGGGAATCCGGGTGTGCGCCATGCGGCTTCGGATCCGCTCGGCATGGGTCTGCTGGCGCTCGCCGAATCCGTGTTCCAGCCGACGCGGAGCGGGAAGCATCACGGCCAGGCGGGTCGCTTCGGCCGGCCCCAGGCGGTCGACGCTCACGCCGAAGTAGTGTCGTGCTGCGGCACCGCAGCCGAAGACCCCGCGGCCCCATTCGACCGAATTCAGATAAACCTCCAGGATCCTTCTCTTGCTCCAGGTGAGCTCGATCATGACCGTGATCGCGGCCTCCTGGATCTTCCTCAGGTAGCTGCGCTCGGGAGACAGGAAGAGGTTCTTGGCCAGTTGCTGGCTGATCGTCGAGCCGCCGGCGACAGCCACTCCCCTCTGCCGGTTGCGCTCCAGTGCGGACTGGATGCCGCTCCAGTCGAACCCGCGATGCTCCAGGAAGCGATCGTCCTCGGCGGCCACGACGGCGCGCTTCAGATGAACCGAAATGGTCTCGTAGGGGGTCCAGTCATGATGGAGGGTGGCGCCCGGGTCTTCGGCCCGCAATGCGGCCAGTTGCAGGCGCATGAAGCGGGTGCTTTCCGGATCGTGATCCTTCCACCACAGGACATGGGCGAAGAACCACAGTTGCGGGAGCAGAAGGGCCGCGGACAAGATGCCGAGTGCGACCTTCACCACGCGACGGGTTCGCATGCGCCGCGTGGCGCCCATCAAGGCTCCGCCGGGGAGCGCAATGCGCCGCGAAGGTTCTCGATGACACTGCGGGTCTGCGGCCGCACGCCCCGCCAGATCAGGAAGCTCTCGGCGGCCTGCTCGACCAGCATTCCCAGACCGTCGGACAGACGCTTGGCGCCCGCGCGTCGCGCCGCGGCCAGAAAGGCCGTCTCGTTTCGGCCATACATCATGTCGTAAGCCAGTGCACCGGGGCCGTACAGTCCAGCCGGCAGGGGTGGGGCTTCGCCGCTCAGGCTGGCCGAGGTTGCGTTGATCACGAGGTCATAGCGGTGGCCCGAAAGTGCCGCGAATCCGCAAGCGTCCAGGGTGGTCTTGCCCGCATGACGCTGGAAGGACTGTGCGAGTTCGAGGGCACGCGGCTCGCTGCGGTTCGCGATCGTGAGGGAGGCCGGAGCCGCGTCCAGCAAGGGCAGCATGACCCCGCGCGCAGCGCCCCCTGCACCGAGCAGCAGGATGGCCGTGCCCTCGAGTCGACAGCCGAGGTTGTCGACCAGATCCCGTAGGAGCCCGGCGCCATCGGTGTTGTCCGCGAAAATCCCATCGTCATCGAAGCGCAAGGTGTTGGCGGCCCCGGCCGCGGCGGCTCGGGGGCTCAGGCAATCGGCGAGTGCGTGGGCTTCGAGCTTGAACGGAACGGTGACGTTGGCGCCCCTGCCGCCACGCGCGCGAAAGGCGGCCACCGTAGCCTTGAAGCCGTCGAGCGGGGCAAGCAGGGCCTCGTACGAGATCGCCTGGTGCGTCTGGCGTGCGAACAGCGAGTGGATCAGCGGCGAGCGGCTGTGGGCGACCGGATTGCCGATGACGGCGTAGCGATCCAGGCTCATTGCGCCCTCATCTGGTCGGCATTGGTGAACCGCCATGTCCGCACGATCTCGATGATGTCGGTGTCGGTGCGGATCTCGGGCGGAAACGGGGCGAACGGTGCGGACATCTCGACGATGCGAACCGCTGCCTCGTCGAGGATCCTCTGTCCCGAGGAGCGCTGCACCTCGACCTTTTCGAGCGATCCGTCGGCGCGGATCACGACCGACAGCAGCAGGCTGCCATACAGCCGGCCGCGGGCCGCCTCCGGATAATTGAGTGTGCCGATGCGCTCGATCTTCAGGCGCCAGTCCTCGAGGTACTGGGCAAACCGGTACTCGCGCGTGTTTGCCCCGATGAACTGCTTGCGCGGGCGTTTGGCGTACTCGTTCAGGCGCTTGTCGATCTGGGCTTCCATCCGGGCGATCGCGGCGACACTGTCGAGCAGGTCCAGCCCTGACACGGCCGGCCTGGTGGGTTCGGCGGGCGTGGCCCGCTGCGGCGGATCCGTGCGTGGGGTGAGTGCCGGGGCGGGTTTTTCGTCCGGTGCGCGCGTCAGGACCTTCTGCGGCGCCGGCGCCTCGACCGGTACTGCGCGTCGGGCATCCATCAGCGCATCGCCGTCCCGCCTCGTCTCCTGCGGCGGTACCGGAGTGGTCGGGCGCGCTTCTTCCTCGACCGTCCCGCCGCCATCGAGATTGGCCTGGGCAAGCAATCTGGCTTCTTCGGGGGCTCGCGCATGGCGCGCATTGACGAGGACGACTTCCAGCGAAGAGGCTTTGCTGTCGGGTGCGGCTCGCTCCGGAAACTCGAAGCGGATGCTGAGCAGCAGCGCGTGCAGCAGCAGCGACAGCACGATCGCCCACTGCAGACGCCGGTCGGATGCGAGCACGCGCAGCATCCCGCTGCCTGCAGTGGCCAGGCCCACGGTTCGGGGCAGAGCGGAGAGCGCGCCGGAACTCATGATCCGGGACGTTCAGAGGCCTTCGAGTGCGGCATCGGATGCTTCGGACGGATCGGGTTCGGCGATGGTTTCGAGATAACGCACCTTCGCATCGACGTCGATCAGATCGCACTGTTCGACCTTGAGGCGGATCCGGCTGCCCGGTACCTGGATCGGAACGGACGGGGCCTTGAGCACGAGTGGTGCATCGGTCAGCCGCACGACGCTGTCGCGCAACAGGACGGCTTCGACCGGACGGTCCGGATACTGGCGCAACCAGCGCAGGCACCAGTAGCGCTCCATGTGACGCTGGAACTCGGCGTACGCGGCGTAGGTGAGTTCGAAGTCCCGCATGGCCGCCGTCAGCTCCGGCGAACGCGGTGCAAATGCGGGGGGTTCGCTGCGAAGCACGGCGATGATCTGCCACTGATTGACCATGTCCACGTAGCGGCGCAGCGGCGAACTCGACCAGGCATAGCAATCGACGCCGAGCGCGTCATGAGGCTCGGCTGAGGTCGTCATGCGCACCTTGCCGCCGTTCTGGGCGCGGTACAGGCCGGGAACCCCCGCCTCATCGAGCATCTTTCCCCAGGTCGCGTTGGCGAGGATCATCAGCTCGGACACCAGCTTGTCGAGCGGAGAGCCACGCTGTCTCTTGCTGATCGTGACGTAGCCCGGGCCGTCCTGGGTGTGCCTGTGCCAGTCGACGAAGAAGCCGAAGTCGACCTGGTTCTGGTTTGCGCTGGGTTTGCCCCGTCCGGCTTCCAGCACGGTCGCAAGATCCCACAGCAGCATCAGTTCGCGCTTCCATGGGAAATCCGGGACACCGTGTTGCAGGGTGTCTTCGTTGAAGACCGGTTCGAGATCGTGATGGCGCAGGTTGGCAATGATCGGCACGCTCTCGATGCGGCTTTCATGACGCTGGATGGCAAGCGCGGGCGAGACGTCGAGATACAGCGAGACGGCCGGGCAGTCACGCCCGGCGGCCAGTGTGAAACGCTCCACGATCTCGTCGGGCAGCATCGTGATCTTGTTGCCTGGCATGTAGACCGTGGACAGCCGGCGCCGGGCGATCGCATCGAGCTTGCCTCCGCGCGCGAAGCCGAGCGCCGGTGCAGCAATGTGGATGCCGATGCGCCAGCCGCCCTCGGCGCGCGGGGTCACCGAAAAGGCGTCGTCGATCTCGGTCGTCGTCGCATCGTCGATCGAGAACGCCTGCACCTGTGCCCGCGGCAGATCGTCCGGCTGCGCCGGGGGTTCGCATGCCGGAAAGGCCACGCCGTCCGGAAAATACTCGAACAGGAAGCGGTTGAAGTGGTATTCGTGGCTCGATTCCAGTGCACCGCACTGCAGCAGAAGCCGCGCGGCGGACAGGCCGGCGTCGACGCAGGCCGCTTCGAGCGCCTTGGTCTCGATGCGGTTGCGGTCCGGACGGTACAGCAGTTGTGGCAGCAGCGCCTGCATTGCATCCGGGATTCGCCCCTGGAGCAGTTCGCCGCGCATCCTTTCGATCGCTTCGGCCTGCTGGCGCTTCTTCTCCAGCCCGGCGAGCGCCGCGCTCAGGATGTCCTGCGGCGCCTTGCGAAAGCGTCCGCGACCCTTGCGATGAAAGTGGATCGGCGCCGAGTGCAGGCGCAAAAGGATGCTGGCATGCTCGACGGCGCTCGGGGTGCGGCCGAAGTACTCGGTGGCGAAAGCTTCGAACGCGAACTCATCCTCCGCGCAGACTTCCCACAGGAAATCGGTGTCCAGTTCTTCTGCGGCCGCTTCCGCGCGGTCCAGCAGGGCGGCCGGCTCGGGCTCCGAAAAGCGCATCAGCACATGGCTGCTCTTGAGCTTGACGCGCTTGCCATGCGTGGTCTCGACCTGCAGCGAGGCGTCGTTGTCGGCAAGCACGGTACCTGCCTTGAACGCGCCACCATCTTCAAAAAGCACAAACATCCGTTCCCGCCATCCTTGATCCGATTGCGTAGTTTAATGGATTGCGCCCTGCTCGAACCGACTGCTGCACCCCTTCGGGTCTGGTCGCACGGCGATGGTTCCCCCGGGAATGCGCGTATACTCGACTGGCGGCTTGCCGCCTGCTTTCCGTTCGTGGCAAAGCGGAAGGCAAGGGGACTGATGGCTATCGGTACGGGAAGAGAAAAACATGTCTGGGCAAACGTGGTGGGTGGTGGTGATCGTGGCCGTGATCGTGGCGGCCGTGGTTGGATTCTTCGTCGGACGTCTCAGCGCGGGCAGCCGGGAGCGGGTTGCCGAACTGGAATCGGAACTGGAGCGCCGGAAGGAGGAAGTCGACCGCTACAAGCGCGAGGTCGAAACTCATTTCGACCGCACGGCAAGCCTGTTCGTGTCGATGGCAGGCTCATACCGCGAGCTGTTCGAGCATCTTTCGGAGGGCTACGAAAAGCTTGCCGAGGGTGCGGCACGCGAGCGCTTCAAGGATCGGGTCTCGGCCTTGTTGCTCGATGCGCCGGGTCGGGACGCGCAGACCGTCGAAGTGGAATCCGTGTCGGGCCGCCCTGACGAGGTTCCGGCCCGCAACGAAGAAGCTCCGGCTGCGGCGGCCGGAGAATCGCAACAGGCCGTCGAGGCGACGTCGATGCAGGCGGGAGAGGTCGCCGCGCCCGCCGACGAACCCCCGCCGTCGCCCGAAGCGTCGCAGGCGGGGGTCGAGGGTACGCCCGATGCGCACGCCGGGGCGTCGGAGGCAACTGGATCGGTGCCAGGGGTCGAAGAGCCGAACAAGGCGCCGTCGACAAGCGCCTGAGCGGTGCTCAGGCGTTCGCCGTGGCGACCAGCGCCAATGCGCCGACCTCCCAGACGGTCTGGCCGATCCGGTGGGATTCGAGCTCAAGGGCGACTTCGTCGCGTAGCCTTGCCTGCAGGTCGTCCGGGAGTCTCGAGAGCGATTCGGCGGCTCCGCCGGCCAGGTCGAGAAATGCCCGCCAGTAGTGGTCGACTGAATCGAACCGGCAGTTGAAACGGCACGGCTCGATGCGAACATCGGTCAGGCCGGCGGCCGT
This sequence comes from Rhodocyclaceae bacterium, assembly GCA_023383815.1. Classification (GTDB taxonomy): domain Bacteria; phylum Pseudomonadota; class Gammaproteobacteria; order Burkholderiales; family Rhodocyclaceae; genus JACOUN01. The sequence continues at coordinate 6,338 of JAHDYG010000005.1, read as the reverse complement.
GAGGGCGCTTTCGAGTTCGGCTGGGTTGCCGAAACGATAGACCGACGGACGTTCGATGCGGGTGGGCGGCAGTACCCGGGCGATGCAGTCCTGAGCGCGGTGGAGCAGGGGGACCTCCTCGCGCGGGCCCCAGACGGAAAGCGCGAAGCGCCCGCCCGGGCGCAGCACACGCCGGATCTCGGAAAGTGCACGGTTGGGGTGCGGGAACATGAACAGCGCCAGCCCGGCGAGAACCCGGTCGAAGCTCGCATCCGGCAGGCACAGGTGTTCGGCATCGGCGGCGGCGTAGCGCAGCGCGCCTGCCGCCGGGTCGCTGGGATCGAAACGCCTGCGGCCCTCGATCAGCATGTTCTCGGCGATATCGCTGGCCAGCACCCATCCTTGCGGCAGAACTTGCCTCGCCGCGTCATGCGCAAGCAGGCAGGGGCCGCTGGCGAGATCGAGGACGCGTTGCCCCGGAGCCAGCGCGGCGGCGTCGAGCAGGGCGTCAGCCAGAGCCGAACGCATCGCAGCGCCAGCGGCGTAGCGCTGTGCAATCCGGTTGAACCCGGAGCGTTCGAGCGCCTTGAACCGGAGCGGGTCGAAACTGGATCGGGTCATCTCGAAGGACGCAGGCCGGCGAACGCGATCACGTCGTCGAGATAGTCGTTCCAGCGCGAAAATCCGTGGTCGCCCCCGTCGAGCACCGTCTGGCGTGCGCCGGCGTACTTGATGAGCGCGTCGCGGTAGTCGAGCACCTCGTCGCCGGTCTCGACCAGCAGCCAGAAGGACTGCGGCCGGGCAAGCGTGACGGTGTCGATGGCGCGCAGCTCCTCGATGTGCGCCCACGTGAAGTCGAATCGTTCGCCCGTGTAGAGATTCGTCTGCGGGCCGACCCATTCTTCGAGTGCGAGCGGTGCGACGACTGCGGGGTTGACCAGCACCGCTTTCAGATTGTGTCGTTCGGCCAGCCAGGTCGCGTAGTAACCGCCGAGCGAGCTGCCGACCAGGGTCGGAGCCGGGGTTGCCGAATCGGCCCGGCAGTGGGCGATCTGCGCTTCGATGAGTGCGATCGCCGCACGCGGCGAAACCGGAAGCTGCGGACACCAGAACGCGTCGCCCAGCCCGAGCGTGCGCAGACGGGCACCCAGGGCTCGTGCCTTGATCGAGTCGGGAGAGGAGCGAAAACCGTGGAGGTAGAGGATCATCGGCGCACGCTGGTCAGGGTTGGTTCGTCGCTCGCTAGCGAGCGGCGCGGGTGCCTTCCCACCAGTTCAGGATGTTCTCCATCGAGGGTTCGATCAACTCCGAAGAACCACCGGTGAACGCCAGCCAGTCATCGACGAAGCGGTCGGCCACTGTCGTCAGCAGCGGCACGCCGGCCAGCACGGCGCAGCCCATTTCCTGGCGCAAACCTGAACCGGCGGCTTCCTGTGCTCCAAACTTGTTGACGATGATCAGTTCCGCGCCTTCGTCGATGGCCTTGCGGATGGCCACCGCGGCGTGGGCGAGCATCGCAGGGTCGAGACGGCAGGCTTCGGAGCCCTTGCCCAGTTCCTGCGACAGCGCGAAGTGCTCTCCGGTGGCGAGGTCTTCGAGTCTCATCTGGCACGGCTCGTCGCCTTGCGCGCAAGCGTCGTCCTGCAGGACGCCTCCGAGGCGCGCACCGCGCTCGACGAACACCCTGATGGCCTTGCGCATCAGCGTATCGATGGGATCGCCGGGCGAATAGCGGACGGCGGCGATCGGGAGGGGGGGATCTGTGGGCATGATCGTTTCCGTCGACCTGGCCGGATTGTCTCATCTTCGCAGCCCGACCGACAGGGCCGGGGTGGCGTCAATGCGAGGCAAGCGCCTTACTGCACGAACTGCCCGCTCGCACGCACCATCGAGATGTCCACGTAGTTCGAACCGGCGTGCTTCTTGGGTCCGAAGCTCACGGTGAAGCCGCCGAGGTTGACGTTGCCCATGCTTTCGAGCGCCGTTGCGATGCCTGCGGGGCTGACCTCCGGTCCGGCCCGGCGCAGCGCCTCGACCAGCACGCGCGCAGCGATGTAGCCTTCGAGCGTGGTGTGGTTGATCTCGACATTGCCGGCCGCTGCGGCGTCGCGGTGAAAGTCGCGCACGATCTGCAGCGTTCGCGTGCGCGGCGAGGGCACGATCTGGGTGATGATGATGCCGTCGGCCGCATTGCCGAGTTCATCGAGCAACTGGTTGCTGCTCACCACCGACAGTCCGAGGAACTGGGCGTTGCGCCCGGTTGCGTGGTAGGCGCGGATGAAGTTTACGGAGGCCTTTCCAGCCGAGGCCATGATGATTGCAGCGGGGTTGGCGGCCGCGACATCGGCGGCAGCCTTGTCCGCTTCGTACGTACCTGCGGTGATGACGCCAATCGCGGCGGGCTTGAGTCCGAACTCGGCGAGTGCGTCTTCTGCGCTCTTGTAGCCGGAACGACCGAAGCCGTCGTCCTGGTAGGCGATGGCGATCGAGCGTGTGCCCAGCGTCGTCAGGTGCTCGACCATCTTGCGCATCTCGTCGTAGTAGTTTGCACGCACCACGAAGAGCTGCTTGCCACCCTTGTCGAAGACCTGCGTTGCGCCGGTGAGCGGGGCGATCAGCGGGACCCCGGCCTGTTCGGCAAGCGGCGCCGTGGCCATCGCTACCCCGGTGCCGGCATAGCCGAAGAGCGCCATCACCCGATGGTCGTCGATGAAACGCCGGGTGTTCTCGATCGCCTTGTCGGGGCTGTAGGCATCGTCGGCGACGATGAGACGGATCTTCCGTCCGTGGACGCCGCCCTGCGCATTGACCGCATCGATCTGCAGTGCGATGCCCTGTGAATAAAGAATGCCGTTTGCGGCCATTGGCCCACTCTTGACGACCGACTGGCCGATCAGGATGTCGCCGGCCGCCAGGGCTGGCTGGGCAAGCACCAGGCCAAGGGACAACAGAATGACGGCCCAACGGCCGAACAGGGAACAGCCAGGCATCGGAAATCCTCCTCCAGTCGATCGATCGGTCTGTCCGGTAGTGGCACCGGCGCGGCTGCTGTTGCCGGAGCGCGCCGGCCTGTCCGCTTGCTTTGCAGAATAGCTCAAACATCAGAAGTCGAACAGTTGGTTATGCAATCTGTTGTGCAGTGAACTGTACGCGGATCGACCGAGTTCTGCGTTTTCATATGCATTAAATGGAATAAAGAGAAAATTTTTTATTCTTTTACCGCGATCGCAGCCTCCTGTAAGGTTCAGCTCCTGTCCTTCGCCGTATTCGTGGAGCATCATGCTCGTGCCGGAATCCCTGCAGCCCCTGGTCGTTGGAGCGCTCCTGCTGGGACTTTTCGCGACCTTCGCCCGTGAATGGCTGAAACCGGACGTGGCAGTGATGTCGGCGGTTGCCTTGCTGCTGGGCCTTGGCTTGCTGAGCCCCGGCCAGGTGCTGGGGGTGTTCAGCAACAGCGCCCCGATCACGATCGTGTGTCTGTTCATCATCAGCGGGGCGCTGGGAAAGACCGGATGCGTGGATCGGCTCGGCGAATGGCTCAGCGTCGCGGCCGGTCGCAGTGAGCGACGCCTGCTCGGGATGCTCCTGCTCGTCGGCATCCTGGTCTCGCCCTTCATCAACAACACGCCGTTGGTCATGGTCATGATTCCGGCGGTGATCGCGATTTCAGCGCGCCACAGTGTTGCGCCCTCGCGGCTGCTGATCCCGCTTTCCTACGCGACGATCCTCGGCGGCATGGTGACCATGGTCGGAACCTCCACCAACATCCTCGTCGATGGCGTCGCACGCAACATGGGGCTGGCGCCGTTCAGCATGTTCGAGATCTCGGCGCCGGCGATCGTGCTCGCGCTGTTCGGCAGCCTCTTCATGTTCTTGCTGGCCCCCCGGTTCCTGCCCGCACGCGAGACGCTGACGCAGCAGTTTACGGGCAGCGGGGACCGCCTTTTCATGACCGAACTCTTCGTGCCGGAAGAGTCGCGGCTCGCGGGGCGCTCGCTCAAGGAGGCGCGTCTGTCGAACGGGACGATCAAGGTGCTCAAGCTCTTCCGGGGCGACGATGAGCTGTCGTCACCCGATCCGGCGACGACGCTGATGGTGGGCGACCGGTTGGTGGTACACAGCCGCAGCAGTGCGATGATGGATCTGCGCAGCACCGATCTCGTCGGCATCCAGGGGCCGGCTCCGGACAGTCACGATCTCGAAACCCTCCGCCGGCGAGGGGTCGTGATGGTCGAGGCGATCGTCGGCCAGACCTCGCGCTATGTCCTGCGCCCGATTCGCGATCTGGATCTTGCCGCACGCTACGGCATCCATCTGATCGCCGTGCACCGCAAGGATGCTTCGATCCAGGATATCGGCGACGATTTCCAGCTGCAGTTCGGCGACGTGCTGCTGGTCGAAGGGACTCCGGCCCAGATCAAGCGCTTTTGCGAGAACGGCGACCTCTTCGCAATCACCGAGGGGCGCGCACCGGCCAATCGCCAGGGCAAGGCCCCCATCGCACTGGCGACGATCGCCGGGGTCATGCTGCTCGCCGCCTTCAACGTGATGCCGATCGAGGGGCTGGCGCTGATCGGCGCGGTGATGGTGGTCGCGACCGGGTGCATCCGTGCGGATGAGGCCTACAAGGCGATCGAATGGCCGATCGTGGTCCTCATCTTCGGCATGCTCGCGATCAGCATCGCGATGCGCGAATCGGGCTTGGCAGCGATGCTTGCGACTGGACTGGTGGAGGTGGGCAGCGGCCTGTCTCCGTGGATGATGCTGGCCCTGGTGATCCTGATCACTTCGCTGATCACCGAATTCATCAGCAACAACGCAGTTGCCGTGCTGATGACGCCCGTGGTGATCGGGGTCGCCCAGCAACTCGGCGTCGATCCCCGTCCCTTCGTTGTCGGGGTGATGTTCGCGGCCAGTGCCAGTTTTGCGACACCGATCGGCTATCAGACCAATACGCTGGTCTACAACGCGGGCAACTACCGTTTCGGCGACTTTGCGCGTCTCGGAGTCCCGATGAACCTCCTGGTGTGGGCGCTCGCGACCTTGCTGATTCCCTTCTTCTGGCCCTTCGTTGCGGCCTGAGAATCGGGTGCCGCGGCGCGATCCGACCCTGATCCGACCGGGGTCTTGACCGCGCTCCTGCGGGCTGGGATAGTTTGCGTCCCAACCAATAAGCCCGCCCGCGGGCCACAGGAGATCCGCTCCATGAACAGCAGCCTCGTCGTTCCCGTCGATGATTCCCACCGTTCGCTCGATGCCCTGATTGCCGGCCGGAGCCTGGCCGAGCAGATGGGCCTGACCCTGCACCTGGTGTCCGTGGTCGCACGCGACGAGGACAAGGACAGTCGGGAGCAGGCAATTCGCGGTGCGCTCGATGGTGAGGTGGCCGAGGTTTCGGTGCTGGTCGATCATTCGCCGGCGGACGCGCTGTTGCAGGCCTTGTCCTCGGGCAAGGGCAACGTCTGCTGCATCGCCACGCATGCGCGCGGAGCGGTGTCCGAGATGGTGCTCGGCAGCGTCGCCAGGCGCATCGTGCAGGAGTACGCCGGGCCGGTCGTGGTCGTCGGCCCGAAGCACGCGAGGAAGTGGGCAGCACCGGTCAGGACCGTGGTGGTGTGCGTCGATGGTTCGCCGCTGTCGGAACAGGCGCTGATGCCGGCGGCCAAGTGTGCGGCCTGGCTCAAGGCCTCGCTGCAACTGGTCCAGGTGCTCGATCCCGAAACGACACAGATCCCGAGCGACGGGGACAGCGCCGAATGGGTCTACCTCCACCGTCTGGCAGATCAGCTCCGCCGCGACAAGGGAATTTCGGCCGAATGGGAAGTGCTGCACGGCAAGCACGCGGCCGAGGCGATCACCGCGCACGTCGATTCCCAGCCGGGATCGCTCGTCGTCCTGAGCAGCCATGGCCGCTCAGGCTTCAACCGCCTGGTGATGGGCAGCGTCGCGCAGAACATCGTGCGCGAGAGCGGTAGCCCGGTGTGGATCATCCGCGCGCAGTAGGGCCGCAGCAGACAGCCAGGATGACCGGAAGAACGCCAGCCGACCCGGCTGGCGTTTCTTGTTGATTCGCCCTGCGGCGAAAGGCCACGCGCGGGCGCGCCGCTGCCCGCTATACCTGGCGATACACCTCTGCGCCCGACTTCACGAATTCGACGGCCTTCTCCTCCATGCCCTTCCGCAGTGCCTCGGCTTCGTCCACGCCCTGCTGCGCGGCGAAGTCGCGCACGTCCTGCGAGATCTTCATCGAGCAGAACTGCGGGCCGCACATCGAGCAGAAGTGGGCGACCTTGGCAGACTCCTTGGGCAGCGTCTCGTCGTGGAATTCGCGCGCCTTGTCCGGGTCGAGGCCGAGGTTG
>JAHDYG010000033.1 GCA_023383815.1 Rhodocyclaceae bacterium | reverse complement strand
ACCGGTTCATGTCGTGGCTCGCTTCGCGATCACGACATAACCTTAATCGTTATGCATCGCCTTCACCATCTGTGAAGAGGTCTCGATCATTGCTAGCACTAGCAGAGATTTCGAACGCTACTCGCGCCAGGAGGTTGTCGAGAACGCGAGGTGATGCTGAGTCAATTGCCCTATCGCCAACAAAGCACATGAAGTGTTCTTTGTAGAAGGCACTAAGGTTCTTGGGATGCAAGGTATGGAGATCTTCGACCGCCTGGCAGGCAGCAACACTAATTGCGGGAACTACAAAGACTCCATTTAGCGCGTAGATAAATACGTAGCTGTCGGAGGTGAAGTTCAGCATTGTGTTGCACTGAGACTGCATTCTTTTCCACTCGCTCGTCGCTAGCGGATTTCCCGGTTCTTGTCTTTTAGCCTGTGCCAGAAAGCCCTTCTTCACAGAGTAGCCCGGAAGGTCTAGCGATAGCGCCCCAAGAACATCGGCGCCAAATCTTGATTCTTCAGTGTTTGGGCCATGACTCGAAAGTATCTTTGCGCTCCACGAGATTCCGCCTTTGGAAAAGCCCGAGAGTGAGTCTTTGATCCTTGTTGCCAAGACAGCAGTGAAGGCGGGTTCGTCGGGAATATTTTTCTCAGCGTATTCCTGCGCTGTCTTCTTCGCAGCAGAGCCTACTCGTGTAGCGGCGCTACTGAATGCACTGTCGTATTTCTTCATGGCACAGTTCTAAGATGCATAACGTGTTGTCGACGTCAATTTTGACGTGTATTCCGGGGGATGCCGTGTATTCCAGCGGAGACGTCATGCGCATTCGTCATTGAAATCATGGCCATCCTCGTTATACTGTATGCATGAACACCACAAGCAGTTCGGCGAAACGCGCCGATCCCGTCTCGAACACTTCGACTCGCCCGCCGCGCCTTCTCGACCTGCTCCGCGAGCGCATCCGTTACAAGCACTACAGCTTGAGGACGGAGCAGGCGTATGTCCATTGGGTGCGCGCGTTCATCCGGCAGCAGGGAATGCGGCATCCGCGTGACATGGGCGCGGCTGAAGTCGAGCAGTTTATGTGCTGGTTGGCCAATGAACGTAATGTAGCACCGTCGACGCATAATCAGACCTTGTCGGCACTGCTGTTCCTGTACCGGGAGGTCCTCGACGTCGATTTGCCGTGGATGAACGAGATCGGGCGTCCGAAGAAGGGAAATAGGGGACAGACCACGGTTTTTCTTACTCTGCGAGAAGGGAAATAGGGGACAGCCCACGGTTTTTCTTACTCTGCGAAACTTCCCCTGGAAAACCGGAGTCTGTCCCCGGTATCCGGGTGCCCGGCTGGAGATGCCGCACGGGCTGGCGCGCCGACTGCCTGACGATTGGATTGCGCCAAACGGTGCGATCGGAGAATGGTTGCTGGCGAGAGCAGGATCGTCAACGCCCGGGGCAGATCGCGAAGTTGAGGTTCGTTTCCGGTTCATACCGTTATCAGGATCATTCGGCCCCCATGAAGAACGGCAACCTTTTCAACGATGCCGAAACGCCGGTCTCCGGTGAGCGGTTCGATTGCCTGCTGGCGCATCGGAACCTCGTGATCGAGCGCATCGTCAGCGCGTCGAATGCTCCGCCGACCGAGTACGTGCAGGCGCAGGACGAATGGGTGGTTCTGCTGCGCGGCGAGGCGACGGTCGAGGTGGCGGGCGAGGCTGTTGCGCTCGTGGCGGGGGATTATGTGTTTCTTCCGGCGGGAGTGCCGCACACGGTCCGGTCAGCGTCGGACGGTGCGCTGTGGCTTGCGGTGCACCTCCATCCGGATCGTTGATCAGCTCACGACGCGGACCGCGCTGCCGTCGGCGCGGGGCAGGATTTCGATGCGCACGTCGATGCGCTCCTTCAGTTCGGCGACGTGCGAGATGACGCCGACGAGGCGGCCGCCCTGCTGCAGGTCGATCAGGGTGCGCAGGGCGAAATCCAGGCTTTCGGGGTCGAGGGTGCCGAAGCCTTCGTCGATGAAGAGCGTTTCCATGAGGATGCCGCCGGCGCGCGACTGCACCACGTCGGCCAGGCCGAGCGCCAGCGCGAGCGAGGCGAGGAAGCCTTCGCCCCCCGACAGCGTGCTGGCCGGCCGGGTGGTGCCGGTCCAGGCGTCGAACACCTCCAGCTCGAGCCCGCCGGCGCTGCGCAGATCCAGCACCCCGCGCACGCGCTGCAGCTCGAAACGCCCGCGGCTCATGCGCGCAAGGCGCAGCGATGCCGATTCGAGCACCTCGTCGAGCAGCGTGGCGAGCACGAAGCGCTGGAAGGTCATGCGCAACGGATTGGTGCCGGCCGCGACCTCGGCGAGCCGCCCGGTGACCGCGTACCGGCGTTCGACCGCGCCCGAACGCTCGGCGAGCTGCGCGAGCGCGGCGCGCGCGCGGTCGATGCCCTGCAGGCGGATCGCCTGTTCGCCCAGCGACGCGACGACGGCCTCCAGCGCCTCCCCGGTCTCCTTCACCGCCCGCGCGAGCGCCTCGAGATCCGGCGCGACGAGGCCTTCGGTCGCCGCATGGGCGCGCTGCGCGCGATCCTCGGCTGCGGCACGGAATTCGCCGTAGCGGACGATCTCCCGTTCGAGCGCGGCGAGCGCCGCCTCCTCGCGCAAGGCGTCGCGGAAGGCATCGAGACCGGAAAATCCTTCACCTGCGAGCGCGGTCTCCAGATCGTCCGCCGCATCGCGCGCTGCCGTACTCAGGCGCCGCGCTTCCTCCGCCGCGGCCTGCTCGGCGGCGAGCGCGGCGGCCTGCGCGTGCGCCGCGCCGGATTCCTCGCTCTGGGCCGCCTCCAGAGCCTCCTGGAGGCGGGTGCGCTGCGCGTCGACCGCCTGCCTGCGCGCCGCGAGCGCCACGCCCGAGCGCAGGGCATCGGGAATCGCTTCGCGATGGAGGACCGCCTCGCGCTCGGCCGCGGCACACAGACCGGTCTGGATCTCCCGCTCGGCCTGGGCGGCCTGCAGGCGCGCGCCGGCAGCCTCGATCTCGCGCCCGAGTTCCGCGATCTGCGACTCGATCGCGCCAAGCCCGCCCTTCGCCGCCACGGCTTCGACGAGCGCCGCTTCGAGCGCGGAAAGCGCCTCCGCGGCCGACGGGGCCTCCGCGGGCGCATCGGCGCTGCCGGGTCCGGCGCCGCTCGCCTGCAGGGCCTCGAAGTTCGCCCGCGCGGCCAGGCACTCGCGGTCGGCCGCGTGGTGCGCGGTCCGGGCCGCATCGCGCTGCACCACCGCCTCGCCCAGCGCGGTGCGAAGGCGCACCAGATCCGCCATGACGCCGTCTTCTTCCGCGTGGGCCGGCGCAGGGTGTTCCCGGCTGCCGCATACCGGACACGGCTGGCCGGCCTCCAGGGCGGCGGCAAGCTGCGCCGCCTGCCCGGCACGGCACGCCTCTTCGGCCTCCTCCAACGCCGCCTGCGCGAGCCTCGCGGCTTCCTCGGCGCACGCCAGCGTCCGCCCGGCCGCAGTCAGCGCCTGCTGCGCGGCTTCAAGCTTGTGCCCCGCCGCCGCCAGCCTCCGGCACCGCTCGGCCTCGGCCCGTGCGGCGCGGATCCGGTGTTCGATCAGCTCGCAGTGCGCCGCCCGTTCGCGCAGGCCCTCACGCCGCGCGAGCGACTCGCCGTGGCGTATGCCAAGCGCCACCTGCGCGGCCTCGGCCTGCGCAGCAGCCGCGACGGCGAGCCGTTGCCGTTCCTGTGCGCCCGCGGCAGCGGCCTCGGCCGCAGCAAACCGCTCGACCTGCTGCGCAAGACGCGCCAGTTCGTCGGCCTCGCGCGCAACGGCCTCGCGCTCGGGCTGGCGCGCACGCTCGGCCTCCAGTGCCCGCCCGGCACGCTCCAGCCGCGCGCTCGCCGTGGCGAGCGCTTCGCGTGCCTGGAGCAAACGGGCATGCGCCGATTCGGCCGCCCGCGCGGCCCGGCCTGCCGCGATCTCGACCGGCCGGACCCGGGCCGCCCGCCGGCCGGCTTCCAGTTCGTTCCGCTGCTGGTCGATCCTGGCCGCCTGCGCGAGCGCCTCGCGCAGGGAACGCTCGGCCGCCTCGCGCTCCGCGAGCGCGGCTGCCGTACTGCGACCGCGCTCGTGCGCCGCGCGCGCAGCCGCATCGGCGGCGCGCAACCCGGCCTCGCGCTGCCGCGTCGCGTCGATCGCCGCGGCGAGCGCATCGCGCTCGCGCTCGAGCGCTTCGCCGTCCTCGACCCCGATCTGGCGCAGCAGGCCGGCGCGCTCGGACGCGATGGCGCGGCTTTCCTCCGCCAGCGTTCGCGCTTCGCGCTTCAGAAGCTCGGCCAGCAGGCGGCACGATTCGGTGCGGAAGAGGTTCTGCAGGATCGCCTCACGCTCGTCCGAGCGCGCCGTCAGCAGTTCCCGGAAGCGCCCCTGCGGCAGCACGATCACCTGCCTGAACTGCGCGCTGTCGAATCCGAGCCGCTGCTCGATCTCCTGCGTCACCTTGCCCGGCTGCGAGGCGACGCTCACCCAGCGTCCGTCCTGCCAGCGGTCGAGCTGCGCGCTCGCCGCGGCTTCGGTTTCGCCCCCGCCCCGCTTCTTCGGCCGGCGCTGGGCGGGGGCGCGTGCGACACGGTAGCGCTCGGCTCCGAGCGCGAACTCGAAGCCGACCTCGGTCGCCAGACCGGGCGCCGCGTGGTCGCTGCGCATCGCGCGCGGATCGCGTTCGCCGCCCGAGGTATCACCATAGAGCGCGAAGCACATCGCATCGAGGAGCGTGGTCTTGCCGGCCCCGGTCGGCCCGTGAATGAGGAACAGCACGCGTTCGCCGAGACGGGTGAAATCGATCTCCTCGACTCCCGCGAACGGACCGAAGGCCTGCATCGTGAGCAGAAGGGGCCTCATGCCGACTCCCGCCCTTCGGCCGCCAGCGCATCGAGCGCCGCCGCGATCGCTGCGCTCGATTCCGGGTCGAGCGCCTCACCCGTCGTCTCGCGGTGAAAGTCACCGAAGAGCGCCAGCAGATCGAGCGCGCGCCGCGGCCCGGACGGACGCTCCCCATCGCCGGGCCGCGCCAGGACGGTGCGTTCGCAGCCCAGCACGTTCGGATACACGGCGCGCAGGCGCGCCACCGGATCGAGCAGCGCGCCGCGATCGGTGAGGCATGCGAAGACGTAATCCTCGCGCGCCGGATCGCGCCTGCCGCCCTCGATCAGCTCCGCGAGGGTACCTCGGAGGCAGCGCAGGTCGCGCGGCGGCTTCAGCGCGATGCGCTCGATGCGCACATCGCCCGGCGCATTGATCTCGACCAGCGAGACGCTCTTCACGTGATCCGCTTCCGACAGCGAGTACTTCATCAGCGAGCCGGCATATTCGACCGGTGCCTCGCCGATGCGCTGCGGGCGATGGAGATGGCCGAGCGCGACGTAGTCGAAGCCGGCAAACCGGGCAGCCGCCACCGCGCCGCTGCCGCCCACTGAAAGCGGCCGCTCCGACTCGCTCTCGCTGCCGCCCGCAACGAAGGCGTGCGCGAGCACCACCGCGCGCACGCCCGGCGCGCGACGGGCGCGGATCGCATCGAGCAGCCAGCCGAGCGCGGCATCGTGGTCGGCGACCGCCGCCGCACACAGATCGCGCACCACGGCCGGTTCGGCATAGGGCACCGGATAGACGTCGAGCGCCCCGTGTGCGTCGCCAAAGCGCACCGCCTCCGTGGCTTGCCCGGGCCGCCCGGCGATCGTCAGCCCGCCCCCGGACAGTAGCCGCGCACCGAAGCCGAGCCGGTCGGCGCTGTCGTGGTTGCCGGCGATCATCACCACCGGCACCCCGAGCCCGAGCACGATGCGCGACAGCGTGTCATCGAGCAGCGCCACCGCCTCGGCCGGCGGCACCGCGCGATCGTAGACGTCGCCGGCCACGAGCAGCGCATCGGGGCGCAGCTCGCGCACGAGTTCGACGAGCTGATCGAGCAGGCAGGCCTGATCCTCGATCAGCGAGCGGGCGTGGAAGAGGCGGCCGAGGTGCCAGTCGGCGGTGTGCAGGAAGCGCATGCGCAGTAACCTGATGAAAGCGTGGAAGTACGATCGAAGTGGGTGTTTCGAAGGGGGTGTTTCCGGGCGAAGGTTCGCACGAACCATCGCCCCCTGCTCTCCAGGCGCAAGCGCGGCGATTCCAGTCACGGTGCGAGGAGCAGATTATTAGAATGCAAGCATCCGGGCAATCCACGGACAATTCACTGTGACCTCGACCGCACATTGAAGCCAATGACGGACGGCAGACCTGAAAGGAAGCCATCATGAACCAGACGCCCGAAGATCGCCGCCCGCTGGCGCAGTCGCGCCGGCAGGGTGCCGCGGACACTCCGCTCGACGTGATCATCCTCGGCGCCGGCACGGCCGGGCTGGCCGCCGCGCGAGAGGTGCGAAAGCGCACCGAGCGCTTCGTGCTGATCAACGACGGTCCGTGGGGCACGACCTGCGCGCGGGTCGGCTGCATGCCGTCGAAGCTTCTGATCGAAGCGGCCAACGCCTTTCACCGCCGTCACAGCTTCGACGCCTTCGGCATTCGCGGGGCCGACGCGCTGAAGGTGGATCTTCCTGCCGTCCTGCACCGCGTGCGGGCACTGCGCGACCAGTTCGTCGATGCGACGGTGCGCAGCACCGACGGATTCGGCGAGCACTGCATCGCGGGCCGCGGACGGCTCGTCGCGCCCGACCGGGTGGAGGTCGACGGGCGCCGCTACCAGGCGCGCCGAATCGTGCTCGCGACCGGCTCGCGACCGGTGGTGCCGGCCGCGTGGCAGAGTTTCGGCGATCGCATCCTCACCACCGACACGCTGTTCGAGCAGCACACGCTGGCGCCCCGCATCGGCATCGTCGGGCTCGGGCCGATCGGCATCGAACTCGCCCAGGCGCTCGCGCGGCTCGGCCTGTCGGTCGTCGGCTTCGGCTCCAGCCGTACGCTCGCCGGAATCACGGACGAGGCGGTCGATGCGATGCTGCGCGAGGCGCTGCAGCAGGAGTTCGCGCTCCATACCGGGTCGTCGGCCGAGCTGTCGGAAGGCCGCCAGGGCATCGAGATTCGCAACGGCAAGGTCCATGCCGTCGTCGACCAGGTCATCGCCGCGCTCGGGCGGCGCCCCGATCTGGCCGGCCTCGGGCTCGAAGCGCTCGGCATCCCGCTCGACGCCCGCGGCATGCCTCCAGTCGATCCGGCGACGATGAGAATCGGCGATCTGCCGGTCTTTCTCGCCGGCGACGCCAACGGACGCGCGGCGCTGCTGCACGAGGCGGCCGATGAGGGGCACATCGCGGGCATCAACGCGGCCGGTCCGGACATCCGCTGTTTCCGTCGCCGCACCCCGCTCGCGATCGTGTTCTGCGAGCCGAACGTGGCGATCATCGGCAAACGCTGGAGCCAGCTCGATGCAAGCCGCACGCGGACCGGCGAGGCGTCCTTCGCGCGCCAGGGCCGGGCCCGTGTCGCCCAGCGCAACCACGGCCTGCTGCGCGTGTACGCCGACGCCGCCAGCGCGCGCCTGCTCGGCGCCGAACTCGTCGCGCCTGCGGGCGAACATCTGGCGCACCTGATCGCGCTGGCGATCGAGCGCGAGCTGACCGTGCACGAACTCCTGCGCACGCCCTTCTACCACCCGGTCCTGGAAGAAGGCCTGCGCACGGCGCTGCGCACACTGGCGGCACAGTTTCCCGCCACCGGCGACTCGGATCTCGCGGCCTGCGAGGGCTTTCGCAGCGAAGCGCTCGACTGAACACCGGCGGCGGCCGCTCCGGTACCATTGCGCGCGAGCCCTGCGCGCGTGCGCGCACGCCTTCGAATCCGGATCAGGAACCCCCTCCGCCCATGTCTGCCCCAAGCCCCCGCAAGTTTCCGTTCGGCTGGCCCTTCGCCGGCTTCAGCGTCGCGGCCGCAGCGCTCTTCCTGCTGTGGCCCGAACTCGATCTCATCGTCAGCGGCTGGTTCTTCGCGAACGGGGAGTTCCATCTGCGCAAGCATCCGGTCGTCGATTTCGTCTACAGCTACGGCGAACTGCCGGTACGCTTCGTCGGCCTGGGCGCCGGAGCCGTTGCGCTGGGCCTCTTCCTTGCGAAGCGCACCCATCTCGGGCGCCTGAGCCGACGCGCGCTGTTGTATGTCTTTCTTGCGGCGGTGATCGCCCCGGGGCTGGTCGTCAATGGCGTCTTCAAGGAGCATTTCGGCCGCGCCCGGCCGGTGCATGTGCAGGAGTTCGGTGGCGACCGCCAGTTCACCCCGCCGCTCGTGATCACCGACCAGTGCGAGCGCAACTGTTCCTTCGTTTCCAGCCACGCCGCCTGCGGCTTCTACTTCCTGGCCCTGGGCTTTCTGTTCAACGGATGGACGCGCCGCGCCTGGTTTGCGGCCGGACTGGGCGCAGGCGCGGTGCTCGGCGTCGGACGCATCCTGCAGGGCGGACACTTCCTGAGCGACATCCTGTTCGCGGCGATCTTCGTCTATGCCAGCGCAGCCTTGCTGCACTACCTGATGTTCCGCCGCGAGTACGCCGCGCTGCGAAACGCCGGCCTATAATCCCGCAATCGATCCGCCGCTTTCGCGCGGACGCCGCCACGGTCGCGCAACCGCCGGGCGGCCACGGCAAGGCGGCCGCGCAACGGAACTCATCATGCTCATCGACTGGAAAGACAGCTACTGCACGGGAATCACGGAGATCGACGATCAGCACAAGGTGCTGATCGGCTGGATCAACCGGCTCGAAGAGACGATCGTGCCGGAGAAGACCGGCAGCGCCGTGTGGGATCTGCTGATCGATTTCCATCGCTACGCCGACACGCATTTCACGACGGAGGAAAACCTCGCGCGTTCGAGCGCTGTCCCGGAGGAGGCCCAGGCCCGGCACTGGGCCGAGCATGACGCGTACCGGGCCCGCATCGAGGAGTTCCGCCGCTCCTTCGTGCAGGATGACCCGCACGCGCCGGTACTGCTCATGGCCTTCCTCCACAACTGGTGGCTCAGTCACATCCAGGGGACGGACCAGGAACTCGGGCGCCTGCTGCGCAGCGCCGGGGCATGCTGAAGCCAGCGCCGGGGCACTGGAACCTTGCAACCGTTCCCGCCTATGTTGAGTCCAATCCCTGAACCGACAGTCTCGAAATTCGGGCGGTCATCACGATGAACGACAGCGGCCTCATTGCATGGAACGACCGGCTCGCGCTCGGCTTGCCGGCCATCGACCATGACCATCGCCGCCTCGTCAGCCTGATCAATGCCCTGGCCGGACACAAGGTCCGGGGGGGCCGCCACCCGGAACTGCTCACGCTGTTCGACGAGCTGCGCGACTACGCGGTGACGCATTTCCGGGCCGAAGAGCGGCTGATGGAAGAGGCTGCGGTCAGCGCCGCGCATCGCGACGCCCACCACCGGGCCCACGCCGGGTTCGTCGCCTATCTCGACCAGGCCGTGCCGGTGCTCGCGGCCAACCCGGACGACATCATCGAGCCGCTGCTGGCCTTCCTGATGAAGTGGCTGGTGCAGCACATCGTCGGGCTCGATGCCCGGATGGCACGCGAGATCGCGGCCAGCGAGCGCGGGCCCGCCGCAAGCGACCCGGCCGCCGACGAACTGCTGCACTCGCTGGCGGCACCGTTGACCGACCTCGTCTCGCACAACGCAGAGCTGCTCGACCTGAACCGCAACCTGCTGCATCAGGTGGGCGAGAAGCAGCGCGTGCGCAGCGCCCTCGCCGCAAGCGAGGCCCGCCACCGCCTCGCGCACCACGTGTTCGAGAACATGGCCGAAGCGGTCGTCGTCACCGACATGCGCACGCGCATCCAGAGCGCGACGCCGGCCTTTACCCGGATCACCGGCTACAGCGAGGAGGAGGTGCGCGGGCATTCGGTGTTCGCACTCATCTCGCAGCGCCACGACCGCCGCTTCTATCGCCGCATGCGCAGCGAACTGCGCGACTCGAATGCCTGGTCGGGAGAGGTCTGGTGCCGCCTCCGGGACGGGAAATCCCACCCGATCTGGCAGAACATCAGCGCACTGCGCAATGAAGCCGGCGAGATCACGCACTACATTGCGGTGCTGTCCGACCTGGGCGAGATCCACCGCGCCCGCGACACCGCCGACCGTCTGTCGTGGCGCGACCCGCTGACCGGACTCGCGAACCGGGCGCTCTTCATGCGCGAGCTGACGCGCGCACTCGCCCGCAACGGACGCGACGGTCAGCACGTGGATCTGCTGCTGATCGACATCGACCGCTTCAAGATCATCAACGAGGCACGCGGGCTGGCCGCCGGCGACGCGGTCCTGCGATCGATCGCGGAATGCCTGTCCGGCCTCGTGCACCGCGACGATCTGGTAGCACGCCTGGACTCGGACGAGTTCGCCGTCCTGCTGTCGCGGCATGCGGGCGAGCGCGAAGCGGCGGCACGGACCTCGCTGGCCGTCTCCGAACGGATCCGCGACACCCTGCGTGCGGGGGTGGAACTCGATGGCGACCGGGTGCACCTTGAAGTCAGCATCGGCATCGCCCTCTTCCCGGAAGCCGGGCGCGAGACCGCCAGCGAGATGCTGCGCCAGGCCGACCTGGCGATGCGCGAGGCCAAGTCCGGGCGCGGCGGGCAGACGGTCTTCTTCGAGACGGCGATGGGCGAGTCCGCGCGCGAACGCTACGAGCTCGAACACGCGCTGCGGCATGCCGTCGGCGAAGGCGAACTGCGACTGCACCTGCAGCCGCAGTTCGACGAGCACGGCCGGGAAGTCGGTGCCGAGGCCCTCGTGCGCTGGCAGCACCCGCAGCGCGGGCTGATCTCGCCTCAGATCTTCATCCCGATCGCCGAGAACTCCGACCTCGTCGGCATCGTCGATCGCTGGGTGCTGGAGCAGGCCTGCCGGCTGCTCGCCCGCCTGGCCGGCGAAGGCCGCCCGCTCGACATCGCGGTGAACATCAGCCCGCGCCACTTCCGCATGCCCGGATTCGTCGACGATCTTCGTGGCGTTCTCGCGCAGACCGGTGCGGATCCGAACCGCCTCGTCCTGGAGATCACCGAGGGCATCTTCATCGCCGATCATGAGCATGCGGCGCAGCGGATGCAGCTCCTGCGCCGCATGGGCCTGCGCTTCTCGCTCGACGATTTCGGCACCGGCTACTCGAGCCTCGCCTACCTCAAGCGCCTGCCGATCCACGAGCTGAAGATCGACAAGAGCTTCATCCAGGATCTGATGACCGACGCGAGCGATGCCGCGCTCGTCGAGGCGATTCTCGCGGTCGCCTCGCACCTCGATCTGCGCGTGGTCGCCGAAGGCGTGGAAACGGCCGAACAGGCGGCCTTCCTCGACCGCAGCCCGGGCGTGATCCGCCAGGGCTACTTCTATGGCCGCCCGCAACCCGCCGAGGAGTGGCTCGCGCGGCTGCCGCGCTAGCGGATCACCCGTCCGCCGGTCCCGATCACCGTGATGTCGACGAACCGCGAGCCACTGCGCTCGCCGGGCGTGAAGCGGACCGGATAACCGCGAACACCGGCGTCGTCCATGCGTTCGAGCGCACGCACCAGGGCCTCGCGCGTAAGCTCCCGCCCGGCCCGCTGCAGCCCCTCGACCAGCACGCGCGCCGTCACGTAGGCCTCGATCCCGTAATAGGAGACCTCTTCACTACCACCCGATTTCATCAGGTTGCGATACTCGCGCACGACTGGAACGGTGTTGGTGTACGGGTACGGCATGACCTGCGAAATACCGATGCCGCGCGCTTCGTCGCCCAGCTCCTGCACCAGCAGATCGGCCCCGACCGGTGACAACGTCATGAACTGCGGCGTCTGGCCGGCCGCACGCATCGCCTTGACGAAGGCCGCAGTCGGCTTGTAGAGCGTGACCATGATCACCGCCTGCGGCTCGACGGCGGCAATCGCGTGCACCGCGGCGGCGACGTCGAGTGAATTGCGCTCCACCGTGCCGACCGCAGCCGGCTCGAGCCCGTGGCGCGCGAGCGCGGCCGTGGTGCCCTGCAGGCCCGAAAGCCCGAATCCGTCGTTCTGGTAGAACACCGCGATCCTGCGGATGCCGAGATTGACGAGTTGCTCCACGATCGCCGCCGTCTCGTCGGCATAGCTTGCGCGCACATTGAACAGGTAGCGGTTGTTCGGGTTCATCGCGACCTGCTCGCGCAGGGTTCCGGCGCCCGAGATCGTGCCGACGAGGGGCACCCGCGCCGGCCCGAAGACCTCGTTCATGGCCTGCGTGGTCGGGCTGGAACCGTAGTACTGGAGCAGGGCGAAGACCTTCTCGTCCTGGATCAGCCGCTTCGTGTTGGCGACAGTACGCTCGGTCTCGTAGCCGTCATCGAGCGCGACCAGTTCGAGGATGCGGCCATGCACGCCGCCATTCCTGTTGAGCTGCTCGAAGTAACGCTCGATCACGTTCTTCATGTCCTGCCCGTAGGCCCCGTTCGGGCCCGAGAACGGCGACGACATGCCGACCCGGATCGAAGTCTCGCCCACGCCGGGATCCGCCGCCCCGAGCACCCCCGCCCACAACACCAGACCGAGCAACCACCCCCTGCACAAACCCTTCATGTCAGCCCCCTCTCCTGCGGCGTTCTGCCGTCTTCGTGAAAATGAAGACGAAGAATGGGGGCCGATGCTGACAGGGAACTTACAGGACCCGCGCGCGGCGCCGGCCCGCCGCTTCAGGGAGAGGATCCGCCACCCTCGGCATAGACCGGGACGAGGTAGATCTCCTCGAAATCGAGCCCCGGCAGGTCGAGTTCGATCTCGAGTTCCCAGAACACCGGTTGATCGGCACTGAGCTCGGTCGACGGCACGTGCGGCGGCAGTTCGAACTCCAGTTCCTGACGCCGCTCGTGGCGCAGGGTGCCGGCATGATCGAGGAAGCGGTGCATCGCCCACTGTTCCTGCTGCACCAGATGGGCGCTGCGGTTCTTGCCATGGCCGCGGTGTTCATACCATTCCTTCACACAGCGCAGCGTGAAGCGCCCCTTGCGGACTTCGCCGATGCCCGGCGCAGGCCACCAGCGCAGCCGCACGGTCTGACCCGGGCGGAACGGAAACTGCCCGTACTCCAAGCGCGAGCCTCCGAAGCGGATGGCCCGACCGATGCGCACCCCCGTCTCCCACAGCACCAGCACGAGGATCAGATCGAACAGGATCGTCACCGCCCGGACCATCCACGGCGCATCGGTGAAGAAGGCCCACCAGTTGAAGATCGAGATGAAGAGACTCATCAGGACGGCCCCGGCCACTGCCTTCGCCGCGCGCGCCCAGCGCGGCGGCGCAAAGCCGGCCGGATCCCAGGGATGGTCCGCCAGCTCGGGACGGCCGGGATGGCGTCGCCGTGCCTCGGCCCGATGACGCTCGGCCCGGTACTGGCGCAGCCCCATTCCCCAGACACCGAGCCCGCATAGCGCGAAGACCACCCCCATCACCGTCAGCACCCACCACGGCGCATGCACACCGCGTGGATCCACCGGAATCACGCGCGTACCGACGAGGACGATGAGGCTGCCTGCGACCACGAAGATCCCGCCGAACGCAAACGCACCCCATAGCGGGAAACCGGTCTTCGTGCCGCGCGGCTCGGTCCGGCCGGCAAGCCGCCGGGGTTCGGTCGCAATCTCCATCCGGTCGAGCCTCATCGCGATCTCCTCAAACGTGCCCGACCGCGGCACCGCACGGCGGCCGACGTGAGTCGAGCATAGCACCGCGAGCCGCACAGGCCACCGGTCCGGCCCCACGATCCGCCCCGCCTGGCATGCGGACCCGATCGGAACATCGACGCCGGTCTCGCCTGCGCACGCACGCGCGACCGGCTCCTGGCCAGCATGCGTGGACCGGGACGAAATTGTTCCAAATGCGGAACAGTTTTTTCGCATTGGAACGATTTATCCCGGACACCAAGTCCAATACAGTGCATCCAACATCCATCATCGATGGCCCCGAGCGCGATGTCCCTGCCCACCCTCTTCCTCTCCCACGGCTCCCCGGCGTTCGCACTGACGCCCGGACGCGCTGGCGCGCTCCTCGGCGAGGTGGGGCGGAGCCTTCCGCGCCCGCGCGCGGTCCTCATCGTGTCGCCGCACTGGATCACCCACGAACCCGTCGCCGCAAGCGCGGCGGCGCCGCAGACGGTGCACGACTTCGGCGGCTTTCCGCAGGCGCTGTATGCGCTGCGCTATCCCGCACCCGGTGCGCCGGGGCTGGTCGATGAAGTGGCGACACTGCTCTCGCACAAGGGGCTGGCGATCTCCAGCGATCCGGCGCGCGGACTCGACCACGGCGCCTGGGTGCCGCTCATGCACGTGTACCCCGCAGCCGATGTGCCGGTCCTGCAGGTCTCCCAACCCGACACGCCCTCGCCGGCTGCGCTGCTCGAATTCGGCCGGGCGCTCGCGCCTTTGCGCGAAACCGGCGTGCTCGTGATCGGCTCGGGCAGCCTCACGCACAACCTGCGCGAGTTCTTTGGCGGCATCGACGCGCCGGCCTACGCCGAGGCGTTCGCCGACTGGATGTGGGCGCAGATCATCGCCGGCGATCTCGATGCGCTGCTCGACTATCGCAGGCGCGCACCCGAGGCCGTGCGGGCCCATCCGAGCGATGAGCACCTGCTGCCCTTGTTCTTCGCGATCGGCGCCGCAGGCGAGCAGTGGGCCGATGCAGTGCGCCTGGAAGCCGGCATCAGTGACGGCGTTCTGAGCATGGACGGCTTTCTGTTCGGCGCCGGATCGGCCCCACTTCCCGCAGCGGCAACCCGGAGTTGAGGCCCATGACGACGTTCGCCCGAGCCGCCCCCGGCAGCGCCTATACGCACACGGCGATCGCGCTGCACTGGCTGATCGCACTCGGTCTCGCCGGCACCTTCGGGCTTGGCGTGTACATGAGCGACCTGCCGCTGTCGCCGGCCAAGCTGCAGCTCTATTCGTGGCACAAGTGGGCCGGAGTGAGCCTCTTCGTGCTCAGCCTCGCGCGCCTGGCCTGGCGCCTGTCGCACCGCCCGCCCGCGCTGCCTGCCACGATGGCGACGCTGGAGCGGCTCGGCGCGCGCTTCGCGCACGCTGCGCTGTACGCGCTGACGCTCGCGATCCCGGTTTCGGGCTGGCTCATGAGTTCGGCCAAGGGCGTGCAGACGGTGTGGTTCGGCGTACTGCCGCTGCCCGATCTCGTGGTCCGCGATGCGGCACTCGGCGAGCGGCTGCTGGGCGTGCACCAGGCGCTCAACCTCGCACTTGCGCTGATCGTGCTGCTGCATGTCGGCGCGGCTCTCAAGCATCATCTGATCGACCGCGACGACGTACTTGCGCGGATGCTGCCCTTCCTGCGCCAGCGCGGCCGATCCGCCTGACTTTACCCATTCACCGGAAACGGAGTACGCCATGCCCCAACCCGAACCTCCACCGCGTTTCGAAGCCCGCCCGCTCGGGGCGCTCGCCCTGGTGGCAGCGCTTGCGCTGGGCAGCGCCCCGGCCGCGTCGGCCGCGGAATTCACCCGCATCGATCCGGCTGCGAGCGAGATCACCTTCGCCTATACCCAGATGGGGGTGAACATGGATGGCCGCTTCACCCGCTTCGATGCGCAGATCGCCTTCGACCCGGCCGCGCCGGAGCAGGGCCGTGCCGTGCTGGAGCTGCCGCTGGCCGCGATCGACGTCGGGTTCGCGGACGCCAACAGCGAGGTGCAGGACAAGGCCTGGTTCGACGTCGCGCAGTTTCCGGTGGCGCGCTTCGAATCGAGCCGCATCACCGCGCTCGGCGACAACCGTTTCGAACTCTCGGGCACGCTCACCCTGAAAGGCACGAGCCACCCGATCAGCGCGCCCGTGACCTGGACCGGGCAGGGCACACGTGCCGTGTTCGAAGGCAGCTTCAGCCTGCAGCGCGCCGATTACGCGATCGGCGAGGGCCAGTGGTCCGACTTCCGGCTGGTCGCGAACGAGGTTCGCGTCCGCTTCCGCATCACCGCGCTTCAGCCCTGAAGTTCAGGCCCTCAACCACTCATCAACCCCTTACCCCCCATCCCACCAAGGAGTCCGTCCCCATGAAGAAGATCCTCTCCGCACTCGCCCTGTCCGTGCTGTTCACCGGTTCCGCGCTCGCGGCACCCGAAGTCTACGTCGTCGACGGCACGCACACCTTCCCGCGGTTCTCGTACAACCACTTCGGCTACTCGAAGCAGCTGTCGCGCTTCAACCAGACGCAAGGCACCGTCACACTCGACCGCGAAGCGCGCACCGGCGCCGTCGACATCACGATCGACATGACCTCGGTCGATACCGGCTACGAGGTCTTCGACGGCCACATCCAGGGCCCGGACTACTTCGATACGGCGAACCACCCGACCGCGACCTACAAGTCGACGCGCGTGGTGTTCGAGGGCGACAAGCCGGTCAGCATCGAAGGGGATCTGACGATCAAGGGTGTCACGCGGCCGGTGACGCTGACCGTCACGTCCTTTCTCGCGATGCCGCACCCGATGCTGAAGAAGGACGCGCTCGGTGCGAATGCCACCGCGGTCATCAAGCGCAGCGACTTCAACGCTGGAAAGAATGCGCCCTACGTCAGCGACGAAGTCACGCTCGACATCGCGATCGAGGCGATCAAGCAGTAACCCCGGAGCGGCGGCGTGCGTCAAGGCCGCGCGCCCGCCGCACGGACGCGGCGCATCAGCTCAGGCGCGGTCAGCACCCCGGCCGGCGCAATCGGCACGCCGGCGGCGGCAAGCTTGCGCGCGGTCCAGGTATTGCAGGTATTGAAGAGGTGAAAGCTGCCGTGAGCGGGATAGAAGAGGCTGTGCGCGTCGGGCCCGCGCGCCACGCTCGCGGCCCGCGGTGCGGACCCGCGCGACAGCGCACGATCGATGCGCTCGATCATCGCCTGCAGGCCGGCGGTCGAAACGCTCAGTTCGATCACCTCGAATCCGGGACCCGGGCGCGGTGCCCCGGTGTGCGGCACCACGTGCAGAACGGCCGCCGTCGGCAGCAGGGCCGCACGCAGCGCGTGCCAGAATGGCGGCTCCTGCATCGGGTAGTAGATGTGATCGCCCCAGCCGAATTCGAAATAGGCCGCATGCGGAAAATCGGCGGTTTCCGGCAGCAGATGGCCGGGCAGGTCGGCACGGGCAAGCACGATCCCGGAGTGGAATCCGTTGCTGACCACGTACATGCGCTGCACCGCTTCACCGGGCGCGGCCGGCACGAGATCGTCCCGCACGCTCGCGCAGGCACACAACAGTACGACGACCAGCAACACGATCGACTTCATGCCGGCGGCCTCCGGGCCGGCGCCCGACACGCCGGCGCTTCAGGTTCAGCATAGCACCGCCGCCGGCTCCGGCCAGGGCTTCCCCTGCAAGGAACAGACACCGCGACAGACGCAGCGCGCCGGCCGGGGCTTCGCAGCGGTTTGCCGCCCGTCCCGATTCAGGCAAGATGCGCCGTTGCGCCCCCTCGTTCCCGGAACCGCGATGACCGAAACCCTCAAACCTCTCGCCGGCCTCAAGGTGGTCGAACTCGGAACGCTGATCGCCGGCCCATTCGCCGCCCGCATCCTCGCCGAGTTCGGTGCCGAGGTGATCAAGATCGAATCGCCCGACGGCGGCGATCCGCTGCGCAAGTGGCGCAAGCTCTACGAGGGCACCTCGCTGTGGTGGTACGTGCAGTCGCGCAACAAGAAGTCGGTGACGGTGAACCTCAAGCATCCGGCCGGACGCGAGATCGTCACGAAGCTCGTGGCGCAGGCCGACATCGTGGTCGAGAACTTCCGCCCCGGCGTGCTCGAGAAGCTCGGTCTCGGGTGGGAGGCGCTGTCGGCGGTCAATCCCGGCCTCGTGATGCTGCGCCTTTCGGGCTTCGGCCAGAGCGGCCCGCTCGCGCAGCAACCCGGGTTCGGCGCGATCGGCGAGTCGATGGGCGGACTGCGCTACGTGACCGGTTTTCCGGACCGGCCGCCCGTCAAGACCGGAATCTCGATCGGGGATTCGATCGCGGCGCTGTGGGGGGCACTCGGCACCCTGATGGCGCTGCGCCATCGCGAGCACAACGGCGGCCAGGGCCAGGTGGTAGACGTCGCGCTCTATGAGGCGGTGTTCGCGATGATGGAGTCGCTGGTGCCGGAGTTCGATGTGTTCGGCTTCGTCCGCGAGCGCACCGGCAACATCATGCCTGGCATCACACCCTCGAACACGCATACGACGCGCGACGGCCGCCACGTCGCGATCGGCGCAAACGGGGATGCGATCTTCCAGCGCCTGATGCGGGCGATCGGTCGGGCGGACCTCGCCGACGACCCGACGCTGGCCGACAATGCCGGCCGGGACGCCCGTCGCGACGAAGTGTATGCCGTGATCGATGCCTGGGTCGCCGCCCACGACGAGGTGGAGGTGCTCGCGGCGCTCACCACCGCCGAGGTGCCGGCTTCGCGCGTGTATTCGGTCGCCGACATGATGAACGATCCGCAGTATCTTGCCCGCGACATGATCGAGTCCGCCCGCCTGCCCGACGGCAAGCCCTTCCGCATCCCGGGCATCGTGCCGCGGCTGTCCGCCACGCCCGGCCGCACCGAATGGCTCGGCCCGCGCCTGGGCGAACATACCGATGCGGTGCTCGGCGAACTCGGCTACCCGGCCGGGGCCATCGCCCACCTGCGCGAGGAACGGGCGATCTGAGCGTCGCCTTCGTCAGCCTTCGAGGGCACGCACCAGCGCATCGCGCACGCGCGCCAGCACGTGGCTCACACTCAGACACCAGGCACTGACGAGCCACGCGAAGAGCGGCAATCCGACGAAGAGCGGCAGCCAATCCGGCAGTTCGCCCTGAAAGGTCTGGCCGCCGAACTGCCACACTGCGAAGAAGGCCGTGCTGCACAGCGCCGCCGGAACCGCACTCGCCAGCAATTTGCGCCGCCATGGCGTACGCGTCCGCGGCCCGCTCGCGAACAGGCCGAGGAGCGCCGTCGCAGCCTGAAGGGCGAGCGCGAGAATGGCCCAGCCCCTCAACACCCACGGCAGGAGGTCCTCGTCGGTGAACCGGAACCTGCCATCGGCCGCCCACGCCTCGGCACCGCCTGCCGCACCGAACGACTCGACGGCCGTCTCGATGCGTGCAAAGAGCCCGGGCCAGCGCTCGGCCACGAGGCCGATCGCCTGATCCAGGTCAGACTGGAAACTCGCCAGCAGCATCACGCCGACGAGCAGGATCAGGAAGCCCCACACGATCACCATCGGCACGAGTTGCGTCCAGCGCAGATAGTCGATCGCGATCGCAACTACCGTCGCGGCAAGCGAGCGGATCTCGCGCACCGCAGTGCCGGCTCGCGGCGTGATCGACACCGCGTTCAGCCCTTCTCGACGCGGTTGCGGCCGTTCGCCTTGGCCTTGTAGAGCGCTCGGTCGGCACGCTGGATGAGGTCGGTCGCGCTCTCCCTGTGGCGCGCCGCGGCAACGCCGATGCTCACGGTCACCGACAGCGCAGGCCGGCCTTCGCCCGGCTCGATCCGCATCGCTGCAACCGCCTCGCGCAGACGCTCGCCCAGTTGCAGCGCGTCGCCGAGGCTGCCATCGGGAACCACGACGAGAAACTCCTCGCCACCAGCCCGCCCGAAGCGGTCGGACTTGCGCAGCTGCGCACGGCACACCTCGGTGAACCGGCGCAGCACCGCATCCCCGACGAGATGCCCCCAGCCGTCATTGACCTTCTTGAAATGGTCGAGATCGAGCGACAACACGGCAAGTTCGCCGTGATGACGATGGAAACGCTCGAGTTCGACGTCGAGGAACTCCAGGATCGCACGGCGGTTCCAGATGCCCGTCAGCGGATCGGTCAGCGACTGCTGGCGCAACTGCGCCTCCAGCCTCTTGCGCTCGGTGATGTCGGTAAACGTGCGCACGCAGCCGTTACCGGGAATCGGATTGTGCGTGAGCAGGCACCAGCGCGGCTCGCCGTGGATGTCCTGCTCGAATTCGAACTCGAACGGCTCGGTCAGGTCGAGCTCGGCGATCGCCCGCGTCAGCATCGCGTCATCCTGCCCCGTCTCGCGCGCCCACACGCGCAGGACGTCGCGGAAATCGCGCCCGACCTCGACCGTGCCCGGCGGCAGCCGGAACATCTCCTCGAAACGCCGGTTGAAAGCCAGCGTGCGGTAGTCGGCCCCGATCACGACCATCCCCTGCGAGATGTGGTCGAGCACGATGTCGAGCACCTCGGCCGGTCGTGCGAAGGTTCCCGAATCGAAGGTCGGGCGGATCGGTGCTGTCATGCGCTGTGCTCACCCGAGCGGCAGGAACGGGGCCCAGTGCTGAAAGAACTCGATCGCCTCCGGGCTGCGGCTCGTCGCCGAAACCACATGCTCACCGATCGCACCCCCGCCCAATGCATAGTAGCCCAAGGCACCTCCACCCACCGCTACCAGCCCGGCTGCCGCGCCACCGATCGCGATTGCCCCCATGGCGAGCCCACCGAGCGACACAAGGCCGAGTCCCAGCCCGCCGAACGCCACGAGACCGACCGCCACTCCGCCAAGCGCCAGTCCACCGCTCGCAACGCCCCCCACCGCGAAGACCCCGTGCGCGAGATCTCCGATCGCGAAGATGGCCCGCGCCCGGCCGCGCCGCTCGCCCCGTCCGGGATCCGGTCCAAGCGCGATCTCCCACAGTGGCCATCCGAACAGACGCATTTCCGAACGCCTCCGGATTCCCCTGCCCTGCATCCCCTGCTCCAATCCCTGCATGGCCCCCCTCCCTGCGTCAGCGACAAGTGCCAGAATGCCCGATTGATTCATCCTAGCAAATCCGCACGGCCATGGGCTCCGCTCGAAGCCGGACGGGGCCGTCTCCTTTGCGGCGACCGCTAGAATGAAGGTTTTCTGCCCGGAGCACTGGTCCGATGAAGGACGTCACGATCTACCACAACCCGCGCTGCAGTACTTCGCGCAGCGCCCTCGCCCAGTTGCGCGAGGCTGGAATCGAGCCGCGCATCGTCGAGTACCTGAAGTCGCCCCCCTCACGCGATGAACTGCGCGCGATCGCCGCTGCGAACGGGTCGGGCGTGCGCGGCCTGCTGCGGCGCAAGGAAGCGTTGTACGGCGAACTCGGGCTTGATGACCCCACGCGCTCCGACGAGGCGCTGCTCGATGCGATGCTCGCCCATCCGAGCCTCATCGAGCGGCCGATCGTTGTCACCGGGCGCGGCGCCCGGGTCTGCCGTCCGCCCGAACGCCTGCGCGAAATCCTTCCCTGAGACCCGGCTCGGTCAGCCGTCCAGGCCACGCGCCGCGCGCTCGCGGATCGCGGCCATGGCCGGATGCGACTGGCGCCGCTCGGTCGTGATCGCATGGACCTGGCTGCGCACGCCGGCAATCTCGCCGAGCGCGACCACACCGTACTGCTTGCGAACATAGTCGGCGATCACGGTCGGCGCGACGAATACCCCGGCACCGCTTTGCCCGAGCGCCTTCATGAGCGCGCTGTCGTCGAACTCGGCGACGATCTGCGGGCGGATCCGGCTCGCCTCGAACCATTGCAGCAACGGCACCCGAAACGCGACCTCGACCCCAGGCAGCAGGAGGGGCGCACCATCGAGCAGCTGCGGAAACCCGCCCGCCAGCCGTCGTGCGAGATCGATCGCCGCGAAGGCCGTGAGCGTGCTGTCGTCGAGCAGGCTTCCGAACGCGCGGATGCTGACTTCGGCCGGCACCGGACGGTCGGCGATCACGAGGTCGAGCCGGTGCACCGCCAGCTCGCCCAGGAGATCGGTCAGGGCGCCCTCACGGCACACCAAGCGCCCCGGCCGTTCGATCCGGAGCGCCGGTTCGACAAGGCGGACGACGATGGACTTCGGCACCGAGTCGGTGATGCCGATGCGAAACGGCAGCCCCCGGCGCAGTGACCCATCACGCAGGATCTCGTCAATCTGGTCGCCGAGCGCGAAGATCTCGTCCGCATGGCCTAGGATACGCTCACCCGCTTCGGTCAGCTCCAGGCGCCTTCCAGTGCGCCGGAACAGACTCACGCCGAGCGCCGCCTCGAAGGTGCCCAGTTGCGCGCTGATCGCATGCGGGCTGAGCCGCAGCAGCCGCGCCGCACCGGCGATGGTGCCGACCCTGGCCACCATCCAGAAATAGCGCAGGTGCTTGTAGTTGAGTTCGTGCAGGGGGCTCATGGCTGCCAGTTCCATCTAATTTTTCGATCAATAGAATAACGTCGATCGACTTTTTATGATGAAAAACGGCGCTACATTCGAACCGTCGCATGCTTCGGCGCCACGCACCCGAGCGCTGCGATTCCACTCCAACAATTCCAGGAGACTGCACCATGCGCCACTACGAACCCGACAGCACCCAAGCCGCGGCCCGCATCCTCGCCCTCACGCTGCTCGCCGACGGCGGACTCGACCAGGCCGAACTCGACAGCCTCACGCGCTCGCGCCTGTTGCGCCGGCTCGGCCTGAGGCGCGAGGAGTTCGACCGGGTCGTGCGCGAGTACTGCGAGGATCTGCAGCTCAGCGCTGATTATCTCGACAGCCTGCGCCTGCAGCCGGCCGGGGAAGTGGTTCAGGCGCTGCTCGCCGAGATCCGCGACCCGCGCCTGCGCGCAACCCTGCTCGAGGGCATGCAGCGCATCATCTCGGCCGATGGCGTGGAAACGCCGGCCGAAGTGGACCTCCTGGCCGGCGCGGTTCAGCAGTGGGGCCTGCGCCCAGGCCCGACCACGGGACAGGCCGCACGGCACTGATCGTTCCCGGCCCACCCTGCGTCAGGCGGGGCCGCCACGCACCAATGACATGATCTGGCCGGCATCCAGTGTGCCGGCCTTTTCACGGATGCTCGGCAGGTATTGCGTCTGCATCTCCTTGGCCGGACCGAGGAGACTCTGGAAACTCTCCTGCAGCAACTGCGTGCTCATCTGGCGCCCTCCCGCGTAGTAGCGCTTTGCGACCTGGCCCAGCGCCCAGGTCGAGGCAAACGAGAAGGCCACTCCGGTCGCGCTCCGCCCGATGCCCCCCAGCGCCTTGCCGCCGAGCTTCCCGAGCAGACCGCCAAGGAGCTTGCGACCGAATTGCTCCAGATACTGCGAGGTCAGCCCGACGCCGACGGTCGCCAGAAACTCGCGGATGTGCCCCTGGTCGAGCTCGTAGCCGTGCGCCTTGCCGATGCCATAGACCATGCGGATCTGCAGCGGGATGATCGCGACCGAAGCCCAGGACTGGGGCAGCAGCTCCAGCGCACCGTTGAGGATCGAGTAGTTGAGGATGCTGCGATCGAGTTCGGCCTCGTTGGCCGCCGGTGCGCCCCCCGTCGCTGCAGCGACGGGGGCGGGGACTGGCACGGCCACCGCCGCAGGCCCTGCGCCCGCTGCACCCGCCAGCGCATCGGCCTCGCGCTCGACCTCGGCGCTGTGCACATCCTGCGCGAGACCGAGCGCCGTCTTCAGTTCCGCGAGGAACCGGCGCTCGGCCTCGCTTTGCGTACCGTCCGCGTCACACACGCACACGGCCATCTCGTAGGCGAACTGGCGATGGCCCAGTTCGCGCAGGGTTGCGACCGCGTCATCGAGCCGCACGCGCCCGAACAGCACGTCCTGATAGACGCGCGCCAGATCGGGCGCATCGGGTCCGAGCGACTCTGCGAAGCGGCGGATGTGCTCGCGCTCGCGGTCGTCCTTCGCGCCGTCGGAAAACGCCGCAAAGAGGCTGATCGTGAGGATTGCGTGTTCCGGAGTCATGGTGGGTTCCTTGGTTTCGGGACTCGTTCGAGCGCCGCAGGCATCTGAAGTTTCCGGCTCGACCGGACGCCCCTCAGCGCACCAGCGACACGCCGACCCGGACCTGCGTGCGGCGCTCGAGGTCGTACTCCAGCAGGGTTTCACCGTAGCCGCGGAAGGCCTGCAGATGCACGAAGGTGCCGACGCCCGAGAACACGCTGGTGCGCAGCGGGTACGAGAGATCGAGCTGGACTCCGGTTTTCCCGCTGGTGCCGCGCCGGATCAGGGAACTGAGCATCAGCCCGTCGTCGCGTCCGATGCGCAGCCCCAGCTCGCCATAGCCGCGGTAACGCGCAATGTCGGGGTTGTCCTCGCGGTCGAGGTAGGTCCAGAGCTTCGGGGCGATGCCGATCCAGGTGCGCCCATCGGGCAGCACGTAGCGCCCTTCGGCACGGACGAAGAGGGTGTCGATGCTGCGCGAGGGCGTATCCTCCTTGCCATTCGACTCATGCTCGTAGCCGAGCGACAGGCCCAGCCAGCCCCGGTCGCCCGGATCGGACAGGCGCCAGCTGTAGAAGAGCGTCGGCCGGAAGCTCGAATCGCGAAACGGCTTGGAGTTCGATTCGAGGTCCCACAGCGAGGTCTGCGTGAAGCCAAAGTAGAGCCCGCGCACGATCGGCACGTTTTCCGCGACGACGCCGTGGTCGTCGAAGATGCGGTACTTGAAGCTGAACTGGAAGCGCGCCGAAACCGGATCACGGCCGCCGACGAGAAAGTACATCGGCTCGTGGAAGGAAATCGCCGTCGGCGCGACCGGATCCGAGCCGGCCGGCAACACCGCCTTCGGCGCGATGGCCTCGACTCCCGGCATCCGCTCCGCTACGGCCTGCCCGCCGGGATCCGTCGCCGCATCCGCAACCTCCTGCCCGGACCCGCCGGGCGACGGCGCCACGGCCCGCGCTTCGAGCAGCAGCCGTGCCCCGGACTGTTCGGGCAGCACCAAGCTCACGACCCCGAGGATCTCGCCCGGCCACTGTGCGAAATACCGGCGCTGACCCGAACCTGCCCCGGGGGGGCCGATCGCCACCAGCTCCAGGGCGATCTGCGTCGCGCTTCCCGGCAACTCGATGCGCGCAGGCAGGCGCTGCGGCCACTGCCCCGCATCATCGCCCGGCCCGATCAACACCACTTCGAAACGCTGGCCCGGCACGACCTGCGGATCGGGTGCCGCAACAAGCCAGCCGGCCGCCCGCGCCGGCGCAACGAGCAACTCAAGCAGGAACGCGAGCCCGACCGCGCGGCCTGCTCCAGGGTGAACAAAAGTCCGTTCGGTCATCGGGTACAGGGCCACGGGCCAGGTCGAGAAAGGCAAGGGAGAGCGCTATCGTACCTGCATCCGCGAGCAGTGCACGGCCGTGCGACCCGACGGCCCCTCCAGCAGCGCCGGATCGCACGAACACCCGCGACAATCCACCTGAAGACAGGCAGCGACGATGCAGAAACCATCCTGCCTATGTCATACTGCTTCGTCATGCATGCCCGATGCATGAAGCGACAGCCTGTCCTGACACCATTCACCTCTTCCTGGGAGATCGTCACATGAAATTCGCCATCCTGCCGCTTCTTGGCCTGAGCACCCTGGTTCTGATGAGCGCCTGCGCAACACCCCCCCGCGTCGCGCAATCGAAGGCCGTCGAGATCGGTGCGAAGAAACTCGAGTTCGGCGGCAGCTATGCCACCAATGCACAGGAACTGACCCTCACGATCAACGGCGACCCGGTGATGCGCGGGCGCTTCCCGCCCTATACCACCCGCCTGAACCTGAAGGCCAATTATGAGCAGCTCGCGGTCAGCGCCCAGTGCTCGTTCGGCACGGTCCTCAGCTCCACCCCAGGCCTGACCGGGAAGATCGTCGGGGCGGTCCAGGCCGCCACGGGCCGTGGCGGAGACAAGTGCGACCTGTCGGTGGAGGGCAAGCAGGTCGAGACCCTCTACTTCTGACCGGCAAGACACCGCCCGGATCGGAACCGACGCCTGCTATTCGGTCATCCAGCGCAGGCCGCCGGCCACCCGCTCGAACATGCGCCAGCCGCTTCCGCCGTTGCACAGGCCGAAGCGGAACGGGATCACGGGCCGCCCGGGCGTCTCGAAGCGCAGGTCACGAAAGCTCGCGCAGGTCCCGTTCGGATCACCCGGCTGCGCAACATGATCGAGCACCGGGAACATCGCGAACCAGCGGAAGAACTCGAACTCCTCCGCCTCCCACACGCGGCGTGCCAGACCGGCCGCCGCCTCATCGCCGAAACGCGCCGCGGTGTGCCAGCGCGCCAGGGCGACCGGCTGGTAGGGAGCCGAGAAGCGGCGGATGAAATGGTCGTCTGCGGTCGCGACCAGCGGTTCGAGGCGGCGCGTGTTGAGGTGGGCGTAGTGGTAGTTCCGCCCGTCGAAGACGATCGCCGTCCAGTTGTAGGGCGAGGCCGGCCGCGGCGCAGCGTCGAGTGCAACCACCGCAATGCCCTCGCGTTCGGCGTACGCCCGCGCCGCATCGATCGCATCGCTGCGGGCAACTGCGCTGTTACCGATCCACGCGAGCAGGGCGAGCGCCGCAAGCGATGCCGGCACGCGGCTCGAACGCCACACCGCACTCGCCAGCAGGCCCGCGAGCAAAATCCCGCTGACGCCCAGATCGATGATGAAGGTGGTGCCAAAGCCGAAGCGCCGATCCGACAGCGGCGCGAGGATCATCGTGCCGAACTGCGTGATGAGATCGCCCGCGATATGGACGAAGATCGCGACGCAGGCGACGAGGTAGCAATGCCTCCAGCTTACGTTCGGCGCAGCACCACGGCGGCGCTCGGGCAGGTTCAAGATCGCCGCCATCACCCAGGCGATCAGCGCGCCCCACAGCGGCAGCATCAGCAGCGAGTGCGTGACGCCACGATGCCCGCGCAGGTAGGCCAGGTCCGACACGTAGCGCAGGACGAAATCCAGATCTGGAAAAGCCGCGGCGACCGTCCCTATGAGCACCGCCTGCCACGGCTTCAGCGACGGTGCCTGGCCACGCACCGGCCGCCCGGCAAGCAGCCGGCCTGCCAGGGCGCCGGACAATGCATGAGTCAGCGTATCCATGGCGGTTTCGAACCAGACTCCGGAACTTGGTTCCGGATGGTCTCTCTGCTGTTCATTGAGCGAACTTATGAGTCATCGATGAGGTTTCACTATCCAGACTATTGATAGCTTTTCCTCGAAAAGCGCGTTCGGATCGACCACACTGAAACCATCCGGTACAGCAGCGGCACCGGGCGGGATTGCAGGAAGCGACGAGTTTCGCTTGCCCAGTCATTTTGTTGATCATGCAACGAAGGAGCGAAAGATGGAAAACAACAACCAGGGTTCCAGCGGCAAGTGCCCGGTCATGCACGGCGGGGTGACCTCGGCAAACATGGCGAAGATGGATTGGTGGCCGAAGGCGCTGAACCTCGACATCCTGCACCAGCACGACCGCAAGACCAACCCGATGGGTCCGGACTTCGATTACCGCGAGGAACTGAAGAAGCTCGACGTCGAGGCGCTGAAGAAGGACCTGAAGGCGCTGATGACCGACAGCCAGGAATGGTGGCCGGCGGACTGGGGCCATTACGGCGGCCTGATGATCCGCATGGCCTGGCACGCCGCGGGCACCTATCGTGTCGCGGACGGCCGGGGCGGCGGCGGCACCGGCAACCAGCGCTTCGCACCGCTGAACTCGTGGCCCGACAACGCCAATCTCGACAAGGCCCGCCGCCTGCTGTGGCCGATCAAGAAGAAGTATGGCAACAAGGTGAGCTGGGCCGATCTCATCCTCCTCGCCGGCAACATGGCCTACGAGTCGATGGGCCTGAAGACCTTCGGCTTCGGTTTCGGCCGCGAGGACATCTGGCATCCGGAAAAGGACATCTACTGGGGTTCGGAACGCGAATGGCTCGCCCCGACCGACAACCCCAACAGCCGCTACTCGGGCGAACGCGATCTGGAGAACCCGCTGGCCGCCGTGATGATGGGGCTCATCTACGTCAATCCGGAAGGGGTCGATGGCAAGCCCGATCCGCTCAAGACCGCCCGCGACGTGCGCATCACCTTCGCCCGCATGGCGATGAACGACGAGGAGACCGTGGCACTCACGGCCGGCGGCCACACCGTCGGCAAGGCGCACGGCAACGGCAGCGCCGCCAACCTCGGCCCGGCCCCCGAAGGCGCCGGGATCGAGGAGCAGGGCCTGGGCTGGATGAACCACACGACGCGCGGCGTCGGCCGCGACACCGTGACCAGCGGCATCGAGGGCGCCTGGACCTCGCACCCGATGAAATGGAATACCGGCAAGGGTGGCTATTTCGACCTGCTGCTGCGTTACGACTGGTGGCTGCAGAAGTCGCCCGCCGGCGCGCATCAGTGGGAGCCGATCGGCATCGCCGAAGAGGACATGCCGGTCGACGTCGAAGACCCGTCAAAGCGCTGCAAGCCGATCATGACCGACGCCGACATGGCGATGCGCTTCGATCCGGCCTACCGCAAGATCGCCGAGCGCTTCCGCAACGATCCGGCCTACTTCGAGCAGGTCTTCGCCCGCGCCTGGTTCAAGCTCACGCACCGCGACATGGGGCCGAAAGCGCGCTACTTTGGCCCCGACGTCCCGACCGAAGACCTGATCTGGCAGGACCCGGTGCCCACCGGCCGCAAGGATTACGACGTCGCCGCAGTGAAGGCGAAGATCGCTGCCGCAGGCCTTTCGATTGCCGAAATGGTCGCCACCGCCTGGGACAGCGCCCGCACCTACCGCGGTTCGGACAAGCGCGGCGGCGCCAACGGCGCGCGCATCCGTCTCGCACCGCAGAAGGACTGGGAAGGCAACGAACCCGCGCGGCTGGCGAAGGTGCTGGCCGTTTATGAGAAGATCGCCGCCGACAGCGGCGCCAGCGTCGCCGATGTGATCGTGCTCGGCGGCAACGTCGGCATCGAGCAGGCTGCAAAGGCAGCGGGCATCACCGCAGAAGTGCCGTTCGCACCGGGCCGCGGCGACGCCACGCAGGCACAGACCGACGTCGACTCCTTCGAGGTGCTCGAACCGCTGGCCGACGGCTTCCGCAACTGGCTCAAGAAGGACTATGTCGTCACGCCCGAGGAACTGCTGCTCGACCGCGCCCAGCTGATGCGGCTCACCGCCAGCGAGATGACGGTACTGATCGGCGGCCTGCGCGTACTCGGCACGAACCACGCAGGCACGAAGCACGGCGTTTTCACCGACCGCGTCGGCGCACTGACGAACGACTTCTTCGTCAATCTCACTGACATGGCCTACACCTGGAAGCCGGCCGGCAGCAATCTCTACGAGATTCGCGAGCGCAAGAGCGGCGCGCTCAAGTGGACGGCGACCCGCGTCGATCTCGTCCTCGGCTCGAACTCGGTGCTGCGCGCCTACGCCGAGGTCTACGCCCAGGATGACAACCGGGAGAAGTTCGTGCAGGACTTCGTCGCAGCCTGGACGAAGGTCATGAACGCCGACCGCTTCGACCTCGCCTGAGCCCCGTGCCCCGCACCGGAAGTCACCCGGTGCGGGGGCACCCGGTTTCGTTCGCTCGGGACCAGACGTTCGAATATCCTGCGCACCCCCAGGAAAAACGGGCCAGGTCCGCAAAGACCTGGCCCGTCCATTTGTCTGGCGCGCCCGAGACGATTCGAACGTCCGACCCCTGCCTTCGGAGGGCAGTACT
>JAHDYG010000032.1 GCA_023383815.1 Rhodocyclaceae bacterium | reverse complement strand
GATCGCCCTGCGCACCCTGCAGCTTTTCCAGGGGCTGCCTGAGGAAACGATCCAGGATCTCGCCCGCCTGGCGACGATGAAGTCGGTCCCGCGCAATCGCGCCATCGTCCGCGCCGGCGAACGGACCGATTACCTGTACTTCGTATTGACCGGAAGCCTCAAGGTGATCTCATCGGACGAGGAGGGGCGCGAAGTCATCCTGAACATTCTCGGCCAGGGCGAACTGTTCGGGGAGATGGGCATCTTCAATGAGCAGCCGCGCTCGGCCTCGGTGGTCAGCATCGTTCCGACCGACCTGATCCTGCTCGCGAAAAACGACGTGCGTACCCTCATGCAGCAGAACTTCGAGATCGCCTGGCGCATGATGGCCAATCTGGCCGACCGCCTGCGCAGCGCCGACCGGCGCATCGAGAGCCTCGCACTGATGGATGTTTACGGCCGCGTCGCGCGGGTACTGATCGAGACCTCCGGCGAGGTCGACGGCCAGACCCTGCTTGCCAGCCGCATCAGCAAGCAGGACATCGCGAAGATGGTCGGAGCATCGCGAGAGATGGTGAGCCGGGTCATGAAGGACCTCACCGCGCGCGGTCTGATCGAGGAAACCACCTCGGGCATCGTGCTGCGCGAGGGGCTGACGGGATCCTGACGGGCGGATCCGCGGGGGCAATCCCCGCAGATCCGGGGTGCAGATCCCTCAGGCGGCCTGGGCCTTGGCGAGCTTGCCCTTGAGGCGTTGCACGGTCTTTTCGACGCCGACCACGAAGCGGCTGTGCTTGCCGCGGGCGACTTCCTCCAGCGCGTCGCGGGCGGTGAATTCGAAGTTCACGGCCGGGCCGTTGACTTCGGTCACGGTGACCGTGATCTCGACCCACATGCCCAGAAGGGTCGCGCCGACGTGGTCGAGTTCGACACGTGTGCCGACCGAGTCCTTGCCTTCGCCTATGTGCTCGAGCAGCAGGTCGCGGCAGACGACTTCAACGTCGTAGAGCAGCGACGGGGTCGAATAGACGCGCGAATCTTCGCCCATGAAGGCGATCGTGCGCGCGGTGTCGATGTCGTAACGGCGGGTGGAGCTGAGTCCGGGTTTCAGGGTGTCGCTCATTGCGGGTTCTCCGTAGCGTGGATTGAAATGGAAAGATGGGTTCAGGAGCCGGCGCGGCGCAGGGCGTCGGCGTACTGGCGCGCTTCGACGTAGCGCACCAGGGCGCGGGTGCCGCGGGCGCAGTTGCGGAACACGCACACGCCCTGGTCCATCAGGCGGGCGGCCATCGCGTCGTAGAGCTTGCCGCCATCGATGACGCCGATCACCGGCTTGTCGTTGCGCGCGGCGAGCATCGGCATCAGGTGCACGGTGCTGAGCGGATCGTCGATGTCGTAGCCGGGACGCAGCCGGCTGGTTTCCAGCGCACGCACCGAGGGCGCGGTCGGGTCCAGACCGACGACGACGGCATCGATATTCGGGTCGGCAAGGAAGGCTTCGGTGATCTCGAGGTGGGCCTCGTCGTCGGCACCCGGGTTGATGTCGATCGGGTTGCGCACTTCGACCAGGGCCGCGAGCTTCTTGGCGGCGAGGATCTTGCCGACCTGTTCGACGGTCGCCGCTTCGAGCGCGCCCATTTCCATCGAGAAGGTTTCGGATTCGATCGAGTCGGCCATGCCGACTGCCTCGAAACCGGCACCGCTGATTGCGCCCAGCCGCCGGCCGCCGATCTTCTTGGCGTGCAGCGCACCGGCGATGTAGAAGAGGTCGTCGAAGGTGTTGAAGTCGTCGGCGATCATCGCGCCGGCCTGGCGCAGCACCGAATCGAAGAGCTCCGGGTCGCCCGCGATCGAGGCGGTATGCCCCATCACGCCACCCGCACCGGCCGCGGTGCGGCCGGACTTGTAGACGACGACGTCCTTGCCGTTGACCACGGCACGGCGCACCGCCTGCGCGAATGCGAGGCCATCCAGATCCTTGAAGCCCTCGATGTAGACGCCGATGGTCTCGATGTCGGAGCGTTCGGCGAAAAAGGACAGCATGTCGCCGTGGGTCAGGTCGGTCTGGTTGCCCAGCGCCAGCATGTAGCGCGGATCGAGCCACGGGTTCTGCGACAGGCGCGTGATCATGAAGGCGCCGCTCTGGCTCAGCATCACCGAGTTGCGCTCGGGTTTCTTCTGCGGCTTGGGCAGGCGTTCGAGCGGGATGAACCAAGAGTCGTAGCCGCCCGGGTGGGAGACCACGCCGAGGCAGTTGGCGCCAAGGAAGATCGGCCCGCCGCCGCGCTTTGCGTGCGCGGCGTTGATGCGCGCTGCGAGCGCCGCAGCCGGCTCCTTGCTCTTCTGGGTCTCTCCGAGGCTGCCCGGGATGAGCATCACGGATTCCACCGAGTCGGTCTCGATGATCTCGTCGACCAGTTCATAGACGGCGTCGGCCGCGACCGCGACGATCAGGAGATCGAGCTTCTCGTCGAGCGCCTTCAGGCTCTCGACGCAGCGCACGCCGTCGATCTCGCTCTCGCCGGGGCGGATGATCGTCATGTGCGACTTGCTGTAGCCGCTGCCCATCAGGTTCTTGAGGATGATGCGGCCGAAGTTCATGCTCGTCGCCGACACCCCGATGATGCCGATCGAGCGCGGGTGCAGCAGCTTGTCGATCTTCTGGATCGGGCGCGGCAGGCGACCCGGCAGCGGAGCACCAAACTCACATCGCACGCTGCCGACGATCCATCCGGCGCCGATGCGGATGCGGTCGAGCTGCAGGCGCTGAATCACGAAGGGCGCCTCCGCATCGCCCGGCCGGTAGCCGCGGGCGAGCGCGATCAGGCGCGAAAAACCGGCCTCGAGGATCGCATCAGGCGGCGTGCGGCCGGCCTTGCGGGCACACAGTGCGAGCTTCTGCCAGGCCACGGTACGGCGGAACTGCGCGAGGAACGACGCGGCATCGGTGAGATCGAGCGCGGTGTGCACGCTGGCGCGGTCCTTGCGGAAATTTCCGGCGGCAAGTTCGGCATCGTCGCCGCCGAACCCGGCGCTCAGCACGAGCCCGAACTCGCGCGTCAGCTCGACGCACACCTGCAGCTCGACGTCGTAGCCGCCATCGGCTCCGGATTCGGAAGCCGGCTGCATCGCGAGGCCGTCGAGCAGTTCGCGCACTTCCCCTGCGTCGAACTGCTTGCGCCCGGCAAAGGCGGCCTGGCGGAAGAGCGAGAGCATCGCCGGAGCGGCACCCGCATTCGTCGACCCGCTGTCCGGTTGTGGATTCATCGTGGCGGTCTCCCCTTGATTGCCCATGAATTTCGATCCTTCCTTCTTGTAGGGTGGTTCGTTCTTGCAGTCTTGCGGTTCTTCAGTCGCGCGGGCGGCGGTCGATGACCCTGCGCGCCTTGCCGACCTGGGTGCGCTCGATGCGTCCGCTCTCGAGCACCTGCACCTCGGCGGTCACACCGATGCCACACTTGATCTCATGCACGACTTCAGCCGCGATCGCCCCGCGCTCGTTGCGTGTGAGTGTGTCCGACAGGTCATGCCGCACCTCGGCCAGCACGTCGAGCTTGTCGAGGTGCCCGACCCGGCTGATCTGCAACTGGTAGTGTCCGCACAAGGCGCCGTGGCGCAGCAGGATTTCCTCGATCTGGCTCGGGAACACATTCACCCCGCGGATGATCAGCATGTCGTCGCTGCGCCCGGTGATCTTGCCGAGCCGGCGCATCGTGCACGCGCTGCCGGGCAGCAGGCGGGTGAGATCCCGCGTGCGGTAGCGCACGATCGGAAGCGCCTCCTTCGTGAGCGAGGTCAGCACGAGCTCACCGGATTCGCCGTCGGGCAGCACCTCGCCGGTCTCCGGATCGATGATCTCGGGGTAGAAGTGATCTTCCCAGACGTGCGGCCCGTCCTTGCGGCCCACGAACTCGCACGCAACGCCCGGCCCGATGATCTCCGACAGGCCGTAGAGGTCGATCGCGTCGAGGTCGAGGCGGACCTCGATCTCGCGCCGCATCTCGTTGGACCAGGGCTCTGCCCCGAACATGCCCAGGCGCAGCGAGGTGGCCTTCGCGTCCATGCCCTGGCGCGCCATCTCGTCGGCGATCGTCAGCATGTAGGACGGGGTGGCCATGATCACGGTCGGGCCGAACTCGCGGATCAGCTGGACCTGCTTTTCGGTGTTGCCGCCCCCCATCGGAATGACGGCCGCGCCAAGCTCCTCGGCCCCGTAGTGGGCGCCGAGGCCGCCAGTGAACAGACCGTAGCCATACGAGTTGAGCACGATGTCGTCGGCCGTGGCGCCGGCCGCGGCGAGCGAGCGCGCCATGACCTGGGCCCACACCTTGATGTCCTGGCGCGTGTAGCCCACCACCGTCGGATGCCCGGTCGTGCCCGACGAAGCGTGGATGCGCACGACCTCGCGCATCGGCACCGCGAACATGCCGTAGGGGTAGGTCTCGCGCAGGTCCTTCTTGGTCGTGAACGGAAAGCGCGCGAGATCGCGCAGATCCTTCAGGTCGGACGGATGCACGCCGGCCGCATCGAAGGCGGCACGGTAGCGGGCGACGTTCTCGTACGCATGCGACAGCGACCAGCGCATCCGCTCCAGTTGCAGCCCGGCCAGCGTCCCGCGATCGAGCGCTTCGAGCGCCGACACGGGCGAGCCGCCCGCTCCACGCTCCAGGACACCGGCCAGCCCGTCAGGCGGCATGGGCATTCTCCGCCAGGCGCTCGACGATGCGGCGGTTCTCCTCGACCTTCTTCTGGATGTGTTCGATCTGCTCGGGGCTCAGGTGGCGGAAGCGCCCCATCGCCTTGAGGTAGTCGGTGACCGGCAGCGGCTTGTCTACCGGGCGCGTGAAATGCACCCCGGTATCGGGCGTGTACTCCCACAGCATGACGAAGTTGGTCTCCACCGCCTTGCGCGCGACCTCCATGTTCTGGTCGGTCGGGAAACGCCAGCCGGTCGTGCACGGCGAATACACGTGCAGGTAGGCAAAGCCGGTCTTCGACGCCTGGATCGCCTTGTCGAGCTTCTCGTAGAGGTCTTCCATGTACGCGGTCGAAGCCGTCGCGACGTAGGCGCAACGGTGGTTCACCATGATCAGCGGCAGGTTCTTCGCATCCTGCGTCTTGCCCTGCGACAGATGCGAGCCGTCGGACGACTTGCCGACCGGGGTCGTCGAGGTCCAGGCGCCGTAGGGCGTGCAGCTCGAACGCTGCATGCCGGTGTTCATGTAGCCCTCGTTGTCGACGACCATGAAGAGCATCTGCTCGCCCCGCTCGGCGGCGCCGGAAAGCGACTGGAAGCCGACGTCGGAAGCGCCACCGTCGCCGGCGATCGCCAGGGCCGTGATTTCACGCCCGACGCGCTTGTACTGGCGCTTGATGCCGGCGAGCATCGCCGCGGTGTTGGTCAGCAGAGGGTGGAAGACCGGAACCTTGGTGCCGGTCGTGCCGTTGAAGCCGACCGAGCCCATGCCCGGCACGCACCCCGGCGGGGTCGCGAGCACCGTGTCCGGCCCGACGCGGCGCAGCGTGTGGCGCATCAGGAGTTCGGTATTGCAGCCCTGGCAGCCGGCGAGCCCCGGCGCGAAGAGGTCTTCCCAGTCGCCGACCTCGTTGTAGATGTTCGAGGTCGTCACGTAGCGCAGCGCGCCATGCGGACAGGCCGGCACGCAGGCCGGATTGCCGGCGCAGGTATCGCACTTCGACACGCGGCCGGTGGTCTCGTCGAGGGCGATGCCGGCGTAGCTGCAGCCGATCGTGCACAGCAGGCAGTCGACGCACTTCGAGCCGTCCCACTCGATGACGCCGCTCTCGCCGTTCTTGGTCAGCGCTCCGGCCGGGCACACGGTGGTGCACTTCGGATCGCCGCACTGGCGGCACAGCGCCAGCTCGAACGCGCTGCCCTTGTCGGTCTCGCGCCCCAGAATCTGGATCAGCGAACGCGAGGTGTCCTCGCTGTCGTACTTGACGCTCGCACAGGCCCGCATGCAGTCGCCGCAGCCGTCGCACTTGGAGGGGTCGAACGCGATGGTGTTGAAACTTCGTCCCACGGTATTTCTCCTAACGCCAGATCTGCGACATGAGTTCGCGGCCGACGGTCAGCGGCTGCTCGAACAGGCGGTCCTGGACCGCCGAGAGGTCGGTGCGGCGCTGGATGAGCTGCGCCATCACCCCCGCATCGAAGAATTCGTTGACGCCGTAGATGCCGAGCAGGCGTCCGTCCTTCATGATGAGCTTGAGGTGCCGGCCGCTCGCAGGGTCGAAGCGCACGCGCTCCTGGGCGCCTTCGGGTACCGCGCTGGAACCGACCGAGATCGCGTGGCGGCCGAAGAAGTGATAAGTGTTGAGCGGCACGCCACCGGCGTAGGGCTTGAGGCCGGGATCGCCCGCCATCGCCATGCCGGCGATGCGTCCCTGCACCGTTGCATCGGGCAGGATCGCGTTCATCACCGGTTCGTCGCCGTAGAAGCTGCGCGCCTGGGCGCAGTCGCCAGCGGCCCAGACACCCTCGACATTGGTGCGCATCGTGTCGTCGACGAGGATGCCGCGATCGGTAGCGACGCCACTGCCATCGAGGTAATCGAGCTCCGGGCGCACTCCGGTCGCGACCAGCAGCAGGTCGGCCCGCAGGGTGTCGCCTCCTTCGAGCGCGACGACGATCTCCCCGCCCTCCGGCGCGAGCCCGACGACGCGGCTCCGGGTACGGATCTTCGCACCGTTCTCGACGAAGGCCTGCTCGATCAGCCCGGCTGCGGTCTGGTCGAAGTAGCCCGAGGTGAGATGCGGCCCCATCTCGACGATGGTCACGTTCGCGCCGGCCTTCACGAGGTTCTCGGCGGCGTGCATGCCGACCAGTCCGGCGCCGAGCACGACCGCCTGGCGCGAGCGCTGCATCGCCTCGCGCAGGCGCGTCGCATCGTCAAGGGTGCGCAGCACGTGATACGAGACCTGGTCGAGGCCGGGAATCGGCGGAATCGCGGGCGAAGCGCCGGTCGCGAGCACGACCTTCGCGTAGCCGATCGCGCTGCCGTCGGCGAGTTCGGCGACCTTGCGGGTGGTATCGAGGCGGGTCACCGCGACGCCCGGGCGGTAGCCGACCCGGTTCTGTTCGAAGAAGGCCGCATCACGCAGCGCGATGTTGTCGGGCGCCGAACGGCCCGACACGACATAGGGCAGCACGGTGGGCGAGTACGGCAGGTGCGGATCGCGCGTGACCAGCGTGATGCTGCCTTCGCCGTCATGCATGCGGATCGCGGTGATCGCTTCGAGCGCCGCGTGGCTGCTGCCGACGATCAGGTATTGGGTCTGTTCCATGAATCTCTCCGTCAGTCGCGCTCGTTGAGCCACACCGGCTCGGTCGGCACGGGGCCGCCTTGCAGCAGCGCCTCGGTCGCATCGATGACGCGGTGGAAATGCGGGATCGTGAGGTCGGCGCCCGCCAGACCGCCGATGAAGCTCATCGCCGGAACATGGCGCCCCAAGCGGTACAGCGCGCCCAGGGTTTCCTGGAACATCGGCCCGCAGTTCCAGCGGAAACCGACCGAACGGTCGACCACGCCGAGCGCGCGGACCTTGGCAAGGGAGCGGACCAGCGCCTCGACGGGGAATGGGCTGAAGGTCTTGATCTTGATGAGGCCGACCTTCTTGCCGGCCTCGCGCGCCTCGTCGATCGCAT
Source organism: Rhodocyclaceae bacterium (assembly GCA_023383815.1). Taxonomy (GTDB): domain Bacteria; phylum Pseudomonadota; class Gammaproteobacteria; order Burkholderiales; family Rhodocyclaceae; genus JACOUN01. The sequence continues at coordinate 22,382 of JAHDYG010000032.1, read as the reverse complement.
CCTTGGCCGCGCCGGTCATGCTGCCAAGCGTCATGATCGCGAACTCGGCGTCGTCGAGACGGTACTCCTCGACCAGCGGTGCAAAGCTGCGCCCGAAGCGCTGCGCCCACTCTTCATGGACTTCCTCGATCACGCGCAGCGCATTCTGCATGCCCTTGCACTGACCCTTGCGGTAGCGCACGAAGGTGGACGGCCCCTTGCCACCCGAACCACCCGTCAGCGGATCGACCGCCATCGGACGCTGCGGATCGAGCGCGACGTGCCAGTTCACGAACTTGTCGCCGAGGAAGGCATCGACCTCGGCCTGGTCGGGCAGCTCGACACGCGAGGCGCCGTAGGACAGGTAGTTGCCGTCGAGGCAGATATTCACCGGCAGCATCACGTCATGATGCTCGGCAACCTTGAAAGCCATGATGGTGGTATCGAGCACTTCCTGCACGGTCTCGCAGTACATCTGCACCCAGCCGACCTCGCGCACGGTCATCGCGTCCTGGTGCCCGCCCCAGACGGACTGCGGCGTGATGCCGTCACGGGTGACGATCGTCATGACGATCGGCAGGCGCATGCCGGAGGTCCGGAAGTACGGCTCGAACATGAACGCAAGGCCCGGCCCACAGGTCGCGGTGTAGGTGCGTGCGCCCGCCAGCGCCCCGCCCTGCAGCACCGACAGCACGGAGTGTTCGCCTTCGGCGTCGACGATGTCGGCGTCCATCTTGCCGTCGGCGATGAGCTTCGCGACGTGCTCCACGAGCGAGGACTGCGGCGTGATCGGGTACACCGCAACCATGTCGGGCCGCGCGAGCGCGACCGCGAGGGCCGCGGCCTCGTTGCCTTCGCACAGGATCACCTTCTGCTTCGCCGCGGCTTCGCGCGGCGTCTCGAGCGTGGCAGTGGTCATTTGGCCTCCTCGACCATCGTGATCGCACGCTGCGGGCACTCGTTGGCACAGATGCCACAGCCCTTGCAGGTGGCGAGATTGAAATCGAACCACGCCGCATGCTCCTGGACGCACTGCACCGGGCAGTACAGCCAGCATACGGCGCACTTGACGCACTTGTCGCGATCGACGACGGGCCGCATGCTGCGCCAGTCGCCGGGCAGCATCGGACTCATGTCGGTGGCGACCGGACACAGATCGTCCGGCACCTCGGCCTTGACCAGATCGAAGGCCGGATAGCGGTGATGTCTGGTCATGCTGCGACCCTCCGGTTCAGTTGGTGCACGACCGTCTCCTCATAGCCGCGCTCGAGCGCAAGCAGGTTCTGCTTCAGGCCCGCGTCGCGAAAGTCCGATTCCTCGAGCGCGCGCCGCAGCGAGTCGAGCGACACCATCCCGGTCGTGCGGGCAAAGGCCCCGAGCATCAGCGTGTTGGTGATCGGCCGCTTGAAGATCTCCATCGCGATCGGCACCGCATTGCACAGGCCGACCGTGCCGACCGTGTCGGGAATCTTCATCGCGTCGAGCGGCAGGTGGGTCGCCTGCACCAGCGTGCCGCCGTCCTTCAGCCCGGCGAAGATGTCGACGGTGCGAAACAGCGACGGATCGACACAGATGATGCAATCGGGGCTGTAGATGTTGGTGAGCTGGCGGATCTCCTTGTCGCTCACACGCAGGAAAGACACCACCGGCGCGCCGCGGCGCTCGAACCCGAAGGACGGGATCGAGACCGCATACTTGCCTTCCTCGACCATCGCGGTCGCGAGCATCGCACCCGCCATGACCGACCCCTGGCCGCCCCGGCCATGAAAACGTACCTCGTACATCGCGCTCCTCCTGCCCCGGGGGAACCGCATCGGATTGCGGTCCGGCCCCGATCTGTTTTCTTCAGGACACCGGGCGTGCGCATTGCTGCAGCACGCCCCGGCCCCGTGGTTCTGGTTGGTCCTCAGCCGGCGCTCACCCTCAGCCCAGCCCGCCCCAGCCGGGCTTGACGGGAGGCCCGGAAACGCCGCGTCCGCGCACCGGCAGATGGCCAATCGCAAGCCCCTGGTTGAATGCGGCCCGCAGGATCAGGGTGTACTTCAGCATCCATCCTCCGCCGGCCGCCAGGGCTCCCGCCGCCGCCAGCCACAGGACAGCACCAGGCAGGTTCGCCGCTGCAGCGGCGGCGAACACGATCGCCCCGGCGCCCGACCCGAAGACGATCCGTGCATCGATTCCGGCCAGCGCCTTGAGGCTGCCGCTGGGCGCCCCGTCGTGCCGCAGTGCTGCCAGGTAGGCGCGCCAGGCCACGATCCGCAGCACCGACAATGCGATCACGGCCGCCGCGAGCGTCGCGACCGGCTGCGGCGGCGGCGCCAAGGTCGCCGCGAGCGCGAGGAAGCCCGCACCCTCGGCGAGCCCCGTGCTCGCCATCAGGAGCAGGCAGCGCGGATGCCGCCATGCCGGAATGCCCTTGTTGTTTACGAGGATGCGCGCCTGGCTGTAGAGGAAGGCGGCGCCACACACTGCGCTCGCGGCCTGCCACACGATGTGCTGGGTGTAGAACGCAAGCGCGCCGCACAGAAAGAGCGGCAATGCGACGACCGCTTCGCGCGTCATCCACGAGGTCTGGATGTGCCGGTAGACATTCAGCGCCCGCCACGGACGACCAATCTCGAACCACACGCAGGTCAGCCCGGTGGCGACCAGCACGAGGGCGAGCACGATCGCCGGACGCACGTCGGCCCCCGCCGCTGCCGCAAAGAGCGACAGGATCAGCAGGCCGCTGCCCGAACCTCCACAGATGAAATTGGAAGCCGCCCGCCAGTCCCAGTTCTGTTGCTGGCGCGGGGTGATGCTCTTGCCGGCAGTTTTCTGTCTCGCGGATTTCATGCCTGATCCCATATGTAGTACACACTCGGCCCGGTACCCAGTTCCTCGTGCATGCGAAAGTGCTGCGTCTCGGCGAGCAGCTTGCGCACGTTCGATTCCGGATCCTCGATGTCGCCGAAGATCATCGCGCCGGAGATGCAGGAATTGACGCAGGCGGGCGTCACCTCCCAGTCGACCCCAGGCACCTGACCGGTCTCGGCGGCGCGATCGATGCGGTCGACACAGAAGGTGCACTTCATCGACACGCCGATGCGCTCCGGATCGAAGCGGACCGCTTCCGACGCGATCGGCTGATCGCCGTAGGCGAACTGTGGCTCATGCACGATCGAGCGCGCATCGTACGGACAGGCCATGACGCAGTTGGCACAGCCGATGCAGAGATCGTAGTCGATGGTCACGAGCCCGTCGGCGCGCTTCTTCGTGGCCGTGGTCGGGCACACCTCCTCGCACGGCGGCTGTTCGCAGTGCATGCAGGCGACCGGCAGAAAGGAGCGGCGCACGTCAGGGAACTCCCCGCTCTCGACATCGAGCACGCGCCGCCACTGCACCCCCGGCGGCGTGGCGTTGGCGTTCTTGCACGCCGCGGTACAGGTCTGACAGCCCACGCAGCGGCGCAGGTCGATCACCATCACATAGCGGCTCATACCGTTTCCCCCGCTTCCATGCGGCGCAGCGCGACGCGCACGATGTCCGAACCCGAGCCGGTCGCATCGGTCAGCTCGATCGTCATCGGCGCGACCGTGTTGAGGCTGGGCATCTCGAAGTCCTTGGCAAAAGGCGTCGCCCAGTGGTCGAACTGGCCGATGATCACCAGCGTGTCGGGGCGGATGCCCTGCGCGAGCACCGCGTTTCCGTAGGTCGCGCCGATGTGCGAGCGGATCTCGACCCGGTCACCGTCGGCAATGCCGTATTGCGCGGCGGTCTTCGCGTTCATGATGACGCCGGTATGGCCGCGCACGTTCTGTGCAACTTCGCGCATCAGCGCGATGCTGACGTTGCCGCCGGTGTGGTACTGCATGCTCTTGGTCGCGAGCAGCCACAGCGGGAAATCCTCGGCCTTCGCGCCGGCCTTGACGATCGCCTGCGCCCAGCGCCCCGGCACGTCGTGCCATTCGGGCAGCGCGGTGTATTCGGAGAGCTGCTCGTCCCACCAGTGCATCTTGTGCTCGTGCAGGCGGTTGCCCAGCTCACGCCCGATGCGCAGCAGGCGCTCCTGATACGGCAGCTCGTAGCGCAGTCCATGCTTTTCGAGGGTCGGCGAGAGATACCAGTCGAGCTTCGACATCGGCACGGTGTAGAAGCCGTGCTCCTTGAACCAGTCGAGGTCTCGGGTCTCGCGCCCTTCGGAGAGATTGGTCGACGCGGCGCGGCAGACCGCATCCCAGATCTCCTCGACGCTGTGCTCGGCGGCCGGATCCAGGCTGAAATCGTAGGTTTCGGTCTTGAGCGGCATCACCCCGCCGGCGCCGCGGTTGAGCGCATTGTTGTAGGCATCGAGGAGGCCCGTGCGCTTGGCGAGCTGGGTGCTGATCCACGTGAAATCGCGCGTGTCGCCCTGCGGCTCGACGGCCGGCTGACGCAGCACGACCCCACGGTGCTCCCAGAACTGCTCGACGAACTTGGTCCCCCCCACCTTGATCATCTGCAACGATTCGAGGTCGGTGGCCTCGGGCAGGAGCAGATCGGCGAAGTGGTTGGTTTCGTCCACCGTGTAGGCGAACGAAACGGTGAAGGGGAAGGTCGCGATCGTCTCGACCAGCGATGCCGTGTCCCAGAACGAGATGGCCGGGTTCGAGCGATAGATGAACCACACCTCGGGCATCGTCGGGGCCGGGAAATTCCAGTCCTCCGGCACCTCGCGCTGGAACATCCACGCCAGTTGGGTCGGGCCGAGCGCCTGGCTCCAGGCGGTGTTGCCGACGATCGGAACGAGCGTCTTGTGGATGTTGCGGCCGGTCGGGCGCGAGGTCCAGTTCGCCTTGTCGGTGGCGTTGAACTTCTGCGCCATGAAGCCATCTTCGCCTGCGGCGACGCTCATGTGCCGGTTGTCGTGCGGGCGGTTCAGGCGCACCGTGGTGCCGAGTGTCCCGCCCGGGTTCTCGAGCGCGCCGACGAGCACGGCCAGCACGGTCCGCGCCCAGCAGCATTCGAACGCGCCCCAGCCATTATTGACCGACTTGCCGAGCGTAACTGCGACGGGCCGGTAGGGCAGGGTGACGCCGTCGATCTCGATCGTCTCGCCGATACAGGCGTTGTCCAGATACTCGTTGGCGATCCGCCGGATCGTCGCTGCGGGAACGTCGCAGATCCCGGCGGCCCACTCCGGCGAGTACTTGCCCATGTGCTCGACGAGCCGGGTGTATGCAGTGACACCCTCGACGTCGGCAAGCGCATGGCGCTCTTCATCGGCATCGATGCTGATCGCCGCTGCCACGCGGAAGCGCCCGCTCACTGCCGGCATCACACCCTCGGTGTCGAAGGGTACGGCACGCGCCGATGCGCTGTCCCAGACCAGCGGCTTGGCGCTGTCCGGATCGCGCAGGTAGAGTCCGTCCGGCCCGACGAGGTAGGGCGAGGACGTGCGGTCGCGCAGGAACGCGACATCGAGCGCGTCGATGCCGCGTTCGCACACCAGCACGTGGATCAGCGCGAACATGAAGGCCGGATCGGTCTTGGGCCGGATCGGCACCCACTCGGCCGAACAGGCGCCGGTGACGGACAGGTGTGGCTCGACCTGGACGCGCTTGTAGCCGCGCACGCGCGCATCGGCGTGGCGCGTCACCGCACAGGGCCCGCCGGAAGCCTCGACGTTGGCGCCGATCGAGATGTTGTAGCGGGTCAGCGGCGTGTCGGCCGCGACCGTGAAGGCGCGATGCCAGAATTCGCCATAGAGGTGCTCGGAATGCACGCACTTGACGCCCTGGCCCGATCCGAAGCTGTAGTCGATCGCCCCCCAGGCCGCCAGGAAGGCCGGGAAGGTGCCCATGTACATGCCGGGCGTGCCCCCGTGGCCGAAGGTTGCGGCCACGCGCGGCAGACCCGATTCGTCGAGCACACCCTTGGCGCGCACCGAGGTGAGCTTCGTCGACAGCAACTCGAGCGCCTCGTCCCACGAGATCGGCACGAAGCCCGGATCCTCGTTGCGCCCCTTCTTCGGGTTGGTGCGCTTCATCGGCTGCAGGATGCGGTTCGGGTTGTAGGTCTTCTGCACCAGACCGTACGCCTTCACGCATACGCGACCGCGCGCGGGGTGGATCTGTTCGGCATCGAAATTGGGCTCGATCTCGGTCGCAACACCGTCGACGACCTTGACCTTCATGAAGTCCGGACCTGCAACGCAGTTGTAGCAGTAGGACGGAACGCTCGTCACCGAACGCGGGCTGGGGCTTGCCATGGGGATTCCTCGTTTCAGTGGATCCGTTGCGGGTGCGAGTAGACGCTGTGGCGCTCGCCGCGCGCAAAACCGATCAGGGTCATGCCGGCGGCCTGGGCGATGCGCACCGCCATCCCGGTCGGGGCGGACACCGCAGCCACGACCGCAATGCCAACCGCAGCCGCCTTCTGCACGATCTCGTAGCTGGCACGGCTCGTCATCAGCACGAAGCCGTCGCCGAAGTCGCCGCCGCGTGCGGCGACGGCGCCGATCATCTTGTCGAGCGCATTGTGGCGACCCACGTCCTCGCGCACGAGCTCGACCCGACCGTCCATGCGACACCACGCCGCGGCATGCACCGCACCGGTCAGACGGAAGAGGTGCTGCATCGATTCGAGCTCGGTCTGCGCGCGCTCGAGCGCACCCGCCGCGACCACGCCTCCGGCGCTCACACGCGGAATCGTGCGGCTCACCATCTGCGCCAGGCTCTCGACTCCACACAGGCCACAGCCGGTGCGCCCGGCCAGCACGCGCCTGCGCTCGCGCAGCGCGACGAAGCACTCGCTCGCCAGGCGCATCTGCACTTCGGTACCGGTCGCGTGCTCGACGACTTCCAGTTCGTACAGATCGCGCGCATCGGCGACGATGCCTTCGCTCAGGCTGAAGCCCCGCGCGAAATCCTCCAGCTCCTGCGGCGTTGCGAGCATCACCGCGTGCGACAGACCGTTGTAGACGAGGGCCACCGGCACCTCTTCGGCAACCATGTCCTCGGTCTGCGTCGTGCCGCCGCCGATGCGCCGCTCGACTCCGTACATCCGGTGCGCGTCGGCCATCGAATTCGAACCTGTTTGCATCGCAACCCTCGCAGCCGGCCGCAGCAGTGCGTCCGGAAAGACAGCCGCAGCGTGCGGCCATGGATGACACGATACAAATTCAACCTTTTGAAGTCAAGGGTTTTGTATCGTTTTTTAGGCAACTGTTGGAGTCCCTGCAATTGTGCGATGCACGATTTACTAGCTCGGCTCGTCGCCCTCCCATACAGGGCCAGAGGAGGGCAATGCTGCACAGCGCAATCCGCAGCGAAATTCCAGCGAAATGTCCTTCACCCGAACACTCGCGCTACAATCGTTTCCGCTGACCGACCTCGCGATACAGTTTTCGTCGCGGTCTCACTCCGGATTGCCACCATGAAAAGCCGCTTCATCGACAGCTGGATCAGCGACTACCTGACGCAACGCCGCGTCCGCGCCAATTCGCTCATCATCACGGTCTATGGGGATTTCATTGCAGCCCATGGCGGCACGGTCTGGCTCGGCAGCTTCATCCGCCTGGTCGAGCCGCTGGGGCTGAATGAGCGCATGGTCCGCACCAGCGTCTACCGGCTGTCGCAGGACAAGTGGCTGGTCTCGGAGCAGATCGGGCGCAAGAGCTACTACAGCCTCACGCCGTCCGGCAGACGCCGCTTCGAGCATGCCTACCGGCGGATCTACTTCGCTCCGCAGGAGAGCTGGCAAGGCGAATGGCAGGTCGTGATCATGCCCTCGACGCTGCCGCAGCCCCTGCGCGATGCGCTGCGCAAGGAGCTGTCGTGGGCCGGTTACGGCACCGTGGCGCCAGGCGTGCTGGCCCATCCGTCGGCCGACACCGAGACTTTGCTCGAGATCCTTCAGGACACCGGCACCCATGACAAGGTCGTACCGATGAGAGCCTCGAACATCGGCGCACTGACGAGCCGCCCGCTGCAGGATCTCGCCCGCGAGTGCTGGAACCTCGAAGCCATCGAAGCGGCCTACCGCGAGTTCTCGGATCGCCTGCGGCCGGTGCTGCGCGCGCTGCGCAGCGCGCGCAGCCTGGACCCCGAGCAGTGCTTCCTGGTCCAGACGCTGACGATGCACGACTTCCGGCGCGCGCTGCTGCACGATCCGCTGCTGCCAAGCCAGCTGATGCCCAGCGACTGGAGCGGGCTGTCGGCGCGCGAGCTGTGCAAGGATCTGTACCGCATCACCTACCGGCTGTCGCAGCAACACCTGATGGCGGTCTGCGAAACGCCGAACGGCCCACTGCCTGCAGCCGCAGATTACTTCTACGAACGGTTCGACGGACTCGACCGGCCGGACGGCGAGGGCGGTCCAGCCGCCTCTGCAGCAACCGGACCCGGCCCTGTCGAACTCGGGGAGTCGCGGCGGAGCCTGCATATTTGATACACAGTCTAAATTATGCCCCGTTTGTTACGTATCAGATCAACGCAGGCGCGCACCGGCACAATCAGGCCTTGATCGGGTGGATCGCATCAACCGGGCAGACCTCCACGCACTGCGGGCTGTCATAGTAGCCTTCGCACTCGGTGCACTTCGCGGTATCGATCACGAAGATCTCTTCGCCTTCCGAAATGGCGTCGTTCGGGCATTCCGGGATGCATACGTCGCAGTTGATACAGTCCTCGTTGATGATGAGTGCCATGGTCTTGCTTCTCCGATTTGCCCTGTCTTGTGGTTTTCGTGGATGATGAATTCCCGGTCGCGGCTGCGCCCGGGTCGCTACTGTCCAACCGCAAAACCCGCCTCCAGGTCATCGACCTGGAAACAGGCTTCGGCGCCCGGACGGAAAGGTTCGCGACTGCCCTTGTAGAGCACCTTGCCGACGTTGAATCCGTCGTCGGTCATCAGGCGGCGTGCGGCGCGCGCCGGATCGTCGGTGGCATCGACAACCGCGGTGCGCACCATGCGCTTCCAGTCCTTCTGCTCGGGTCGGAAGGTCACGCACGGGCTCAGCACCTGGATCAGTGAAAAACCGGGATGCCGGATTCCTTCGGCGATGATCTGCGCGACGTTGTTCGGGTCGCTGCTGGAGCAGCGCGCGATGAAGTTGGCCCCGGCGGCGAGCGCCACCACCAGCGGATGGAAGGGGTTGATGCCCGCGCCTTCCGGCGTGAGCTTGCTGCCCTCCCAGTCTGGAGCGGTGGTCGGGGAGGCCTGCCCCTTGGTCATCCCATAGACCTGGTTGTCCATCACGACATAGGTCATGTCGACGTTGCGCCGGCAGGCGTGCAGGAAGTGATTCCCGCCGATCGAGAATCCATCGCCGTCGCCGCCGGTGACGAGCACCGTCAGATCGGGGCGCGCGATTTTCAGCCCGGTCGCAATCGGCAGCGCCCGGCCATGCACCCCATGGAAACCGTAGACGCTGGTGTAGGCAGGAATGCGCGAGGAACAGCCGATCCCCGACACGACCGCGACCTGCTCCGGCGGCAGGGACAATGCGGCGAGCGCCTTGGTGATCGCCGACAGGACCGAAAAGTCGCCACAGCCCGCACACCAGATCGGCTTCACGTCGGACTTGTAGTCCTTGGGTGACATCTTTTGCGCGACAGCACAGTTGTCCATGGCTAGCTCCAGTTCGCAAGCTGTTCGAACACTTCGCCCGGCCGCACCGGCAGCGGCCCAGGATGATGCAGTGCGCGCACCTCGCCCGGCAGGTCGTACTGCGCCCGCAGGTAGCGATGGAACTGGCCGCTGTGCGTCTGCTCGACGATAAGCACGCGGCGCACGCCCGCGAGGGCCCGGGCGAGTTGTTCCGGCTGCACCGGCGACAGGAGCCGCATCGCGACCGTCCGCGCCTTGCCGCCCGCGTCCTGCCAGCGCCGAAGCGCTTCGCGCACCGGACCGGAACACGAACCCCAGGTGACGATCGCGGTGTCGGCGTCGGCGTCGCCGCTGATCTCGGCCCAGTGCTCACCGTAGTCGAAGCCGGTCAGCTTGCGCAGGCGCTTGTCGAGTTGCTCGGCATGGTGCGCCGCCTGCGAGGACGGCATGCCCGACTCGGCATGCGTCAGTCCATCGGCCGTATAGGCGTAGCCGGCCATGCCGGGCACCGCCATCGGCGAGACACCGGAGGCCGTGATCGCGTAGCGCTGGTACTGCTGCCCTGCCTCCAGCGACACCGGCCGCTCGCGCTGACCGATGAAGGAAATCGCCGCAGAGCGCTGGATCACGGCCCTCGCCTGCCCCATCGCCTGGTCGGAGAGCACGATCGCCGCCGTCTGCAGGGTCTCGGCCAGATACACCGCCCACTGCGTCGTAAACAGGCAGTCCTCGACCGAAGTCGGCGCCAGCACGAGGTGTGGTGCATCGCCGTGCAGCCCGTAGATCGCGATGTTCAGGTCGGCCTGCTCGGACTTGGTCGGGATGCCGGTCGAAGGCCCGCCGCGCATCACGTTGACGATCACGATCGGCACTTCGGCCGCGACCGCCAGGCCGATCGACTCGGTCATCAGCGCAAGCCCTGGCCCCGAGGTCGCGGTCAGCGACGGGATGCCACCATACGAGGCACCGATGATCTGGTTGATCGATGCGAGTTCGTCCTCGGCCTGCACCAGTACCCCTCCGACTTTGGGCAGCATCGGCGCAAGCCATTCAAGCACTTCGGTCGCCGGAGTGATCGGATAGGCCGCGACGAAGCGGACGCCACCGCGCAGCGCGCCCATTCCGGCCGCTTCGTTGCCGGTGATGCTCCAGCGTTCGCGCAGCGGCACCTCGCGCGGCTCCAGCCGCGGAACCGGCGGCAGCCCGTCGGCCGCCTGCATGCCAATGCGGAAGGCCGCAAGACTGGCTTCGATCGCCTCCTCCCCCTTGCGCTTGAGCTGCTCGCGCAAAACCTGCGCCATGCACGCTTCGGGAAGCCCGATCATTGCCGCGATCGCGCCGAGCGCGACCATGTTCGGTCGTCCGGCCGGAATCTCTTTCGCAAGGGCCTGCAGGGGAATCGCCGCCTCGCGCGCACCCTTCGCCGCGATCCTCGCCGGGGTTGCCCCGGCCTCGGGATCGCCGAGGATCACGCTGTCCGGGCCGAGCGGGATCTCGGCCGCGAAGCGGTCGATGTTCTCCCAGTCGATCGCGGCCAGCACGTGGTAGGTGTCATCGTGCGATGCAACCGGCTCGACTCCGAGCCGGATCATCGCCGCGGCCTCGCCACCACGGATCTGCGGCCCCGACGAGCGCGTCATGTAGGCGTGCCATCCGGCGCGTGCCGCCGCCTCCAGCAGCAGACTGCCAGCGGTGACGACTCCTGCGCCGCCGCTGCCCGCGATCACCAGTGATACGGTCTGTCCAGCCATTCGCCCCCCTGTTCAGTGGTTGTGCGACACGAACACCGACTGCATGCCTGTGGCGAACCATAACAAGCCCGTAGCTTGGTGTCAAATTGTTTGATCTCCACCTGTCAAGGCGATCTGATCCATGCTTTCCTGGACGAACTGAGCGGATCGGGCTCCCCGCAGAACGCTCCGGGGTGCGCGAAAAACCTTGGGAAATGAATGCCTTGACAGCCCAGCAAGATCCCGTAACATTCAAACGAACGTTCGACCTAGCGAACAACCCACCACAACCAGGTCACTCGACCACCACAAGGAGACACCATGCCCAGAATGCGCGTCATCGCCGCAGCGGTCGGAGCGCTGTGCAGCCTGCCGGCCCTCGCCGACGAGTACACGAATACCTATTTTTTCGGTGACAGCCTCACCGACTCCGGCTTCTATGCACCAGCCCTGCCGCCCGGAACCGGACGCTTCACGACCAACCCGGGGCCGGTGTGGAGCGAGGTGCTGGCCGAGCGGCTTGGGTTCTCCGCAACCCCCTCGAACCAGGGCGGCACGAACTTCGCAGCCGGCGGCGCGCGCGTCAGCCAGTTGCCTGGCATCCCGCCGACACCGCCGACCGCATCCGCGCCGCCGCTACGCACGCAGGTGGACGCCTTCCTCGCGCAAAGCGGCGGACAGGCCGATCGCAACGCGCTGCACTTCGTCTGGTCGGGCGCCAACGACATCTTCTTCATCGCTTCGAATCCGGCCGCCGCAACGGCCTATCTGCAGACCACCACCGCCGAAGCCGCGGCCGAGATCGCCCGCCTTTCGGCAGCCGGCGCCCGCCACATCGTCGTCTTCAACCTCCCCGACATCGGCGCGACACCGTTCGGCGCCTCGCAGGGCGCGGCTGGAGCCGCCGGGCTGACCTCTTTGTCACGCGGCTACAACCAGTTCCTGTTCACCAGTCTTGAAGCCGCGGGCACCTCGGTTATCGGCCTCGACGCATTCTCGCTGCTCAACGAAGTCCGCGCCGACCCGGCGCGCTACGGCTTCGTCAATGCGACGCTGCCAGCCTGCGGCGCAACGGCCTCGCTGGTCTGTACCGCGATGAATCTCGTCGCACCTGGGGCAGACCAGAACTTCGTGTTTGCCGACGGGGTGCATCCGACCACCGGTGGACACCGGCTCGTCGCCGACTACGTCGAAGGGATGCTGAGCGCGCCGGGTTACGTCGGCCAGCTCGCCGAAGCCCCGGTGCGCAATCAGCGCGCCCTCTCGGCCCAACTATGGCGCAACGCCGCGGATGCCCTCGAACACAGCGCAATCGGCCAGGTCAGCGGCTGGGCGTCCGTGAGTGGCGGCGAGGTCGACATCCTCGATGTCGACTCTTCGCCTGCTGCACTCGCGGTCGGTGGCGAGCGCCGCATGTCCGAGCACGCGGTCGTCGGCGCAGCGCTCGCTTATAGCCGCAGCAGCCCCGACTGGGGCGCAGCCGGGGGCTATAGGCTCAAGGACCTGGCGCTCAGCCTGTACGGCGGCTACCGCGACGGTGCGCTGTCGATCACCGGCTCGGCCTCGTTCTCGAAGCTCGACTTCGACACCCGGCGCCGCGTCGCACTGGGCGCCGCAACGCGGGTGCACCGCGGCAGCGCCGAAGGCTCACGGTTCGCACTCGGCGCTCAGATCGCCTACGCACTGGAACACGGCGCATTCAGCCACGGCCCGGTGGCGAGCCTGTTGTACCAGCACGTGACCGTACCCGGTTTCGACGAACAGGCGAACGACGGCAGCGTTTCGAGCAGCCTTTCCTATCGCAGCCAGAAGCGCCGCTCGACGATGGTGTCGGCCGGCTGGCAGGCGCGCCTGAAGGCAGGCGACTGGACCCCGTACGCGAGCATCCTGCTCAACCGCGACGGCCAGGCCGGCAACCGCAGCCTGGGCATGAACGGGTCCGCCTCGACGATCACCTACAAGCTCCCCACGCAAAGCGCACCGAAGAGCTACACCAGCGTGAACGTCGGCGTGAGCGGCAAGATCGGCAACGCAATGCGCCTCGGCTTCGATGTCGACACCGTGGTCGGAAAGAAGGATCTCAAGGACACCCGCGTGACCGCTTCGCTGCGCATGCCGTTCTGACGATCGCGGCGCATGCCGCGAACGGGGCGGGCGGAACCGGAGGATCGGTTCCGCCCGCCCATTTTTCATCGACGCTCGCCAAACGCAGTGGGCACCTTTGAAGCGCTGGCCGCGGTAGCATTACGACTCCCCGATGCAGATGAGAACACGATCATGACCGACAAGATCGGATTGCCGGGCGACCCCGCCCGGCGCAAGCTCGACTACCCGTTCGCCGCACCACCCCCGCCCGGCGAGATCCTGCAGATCGCCCCCGGCTTGCTGTGGATGCGCATGCCGCTGCCGTTCGCCCTCGATCACATCAACCTCTATGCGATCGACGACGGCGATGGCTGGGCGCTGGTCGACACCGGGATCCGCACCGATGAAACGATCGCGAACTGGCGTCGCCTGTTCGCGAATGCGCCGGACGACCGCCCGCTCACGCGCGTGTTCGTGACGCACATGCACCCCGACCACATCGGCATGGCCGGCTGGCTGACGCGCAAGTTCGACTGCCGGCTGTGGATGACGCGACTGGAGTACCTGTCATGCCGCGTCCTGGCCTCCGACACCGGCCGCGAAGCGCCCGCCGATGCGATCGCGTTCTACCGCCGTGCGGGCTGGAGCGAGACGGCGCTCGAAACCTACCGCGCCCGCTTTGGCAATTTCGGCAAGCACATCCATGCGCTGCCCGACAGCTATCAGCGCATCCAGGACAGGCAGGAGATCCAGATCGGGGCCGACACCTGGCGCGTCATCGTCGGCAACGGCCACTCGCCCGAACATGCCTGTTTCTACTGCCCGCAACGCAAGGTGCTGATCTCCGGGGACCAGGTGCTGCCGCGCATCTCGTCGAACGTCTCGGTCTACCCGACCGAGCCCGACGCAAACCCGATGGCCGACTGGTATGAGTCACTCGACCGCCTCGAACGCGAGGTCCCTGACGACGTGCTGGTGCTGCCCGCGCACAATGAGTGCTTCCGCGGCCTGCACGCGCGGATCCGGGAACTGCGCCACGGCCTGGATCTGACCTTCGGGAGGCTGCGCAACAGTCTTGAGCGGCCACGCCGGGCGATTGACGTCTTCGCTGCCCTCTTCGGACGTCCGATCGACGAGGCCGACGGTTCCCTGCTGCTCGGTCTCGCGACCGGGGAGAGCCTCGCCTGCCTGAACTACCTCGTGCAGCGCGGCGAGGCGAAGGTCTGGATCGACGAAGACGGCGTGACCTGGTACCAGCGCCACGCCACCTGACTTCTTTGCGATTCAGCGCTTCAGTTCACCATCCATCAGGCGCTCATTGCCCGAGTACAGGGCCATCCGCGCGCCATGGACGAGGATTTCGAGGCAGGACGCACTGCCCGAGTGCGGCCCACTGGTCCACTCGCGGCAGTACTCGCCCTTTTCGTTGATCCACCAGCGCCCGCTGCGCTGCCGGTTGTCACGCAACTGGCCGTCGGCGCCGAACTCCATCACGTACGGTGAACCATCGCGCAGATAGGTCCCGATGAACGTCGCACCGCTGAGCCTTTCCTTCAGTTCGGCCTGCACGGCCGAAGCCTGCCCCGCGCCGTACCCCGCATCCTTGTCTTGCGCCACGGCAACCATCGCCGTACATCCCAGAACCAGCCCTGCCAGCCAATGTGCCCGAATGTGCATCTGAACCACTCCTCTCATGATCTTGAAGGCATCCACACCGACGCCGCGGGTTGGTCCCGTTGCAGCGCCGCAAGTTCCACGCGATTGTGCCAGTTCCGGCACGCTCGGGCGCGCCCATCGCAATTCGCCCGGAAAAGCGAAGACCCGGTCGCTTTGGACCCGGTGCCACCCGATGCAGCCAATGGCGGTGGCCACAGTATATGGCGGCTGCCCAGTATTGACGGACACCCGAGCTTTCCCTAGAATCCCGTGTTTCCTGCGTTTGGGTCGTTAGCTCAGCTGGTAGAGCAGCGGACTTTTAATCCGTTGGTCGCAGGTTCGAATCCTGCACGGCCTACCATTTCCGCCCGTCGGTGCGATCGCACAGGACAGCGCGAAACTGCAGGAACCGGGGGTATAGCTCAGTTGGTAGAGCAGTTGACTCTTAATCAATTGGTCCTAGGTTCGAGTCCTAGTGCCCCCACCAGACAAATCAAGCACTTAGGCCAGTTCTTCGGGACTGGCCTTTTTGCTTTCTGGCTCCATGTAAGCCTTTTGTAATCGCCAGAAGGAAGTCAGGCCACTGTGTAGCCACGCGGCCGGCCTCCTTCTGCCGGCGTCGCGTGCTGCGCTGGATCTCAGAATGTGGGCTGCGTCCACATTCAGGTTTCCCGCCCACCCGCACGTGCACCGGGTCCTCCTGCGCGATTCCGTGCAAGGGGAGTTCGGACCCCGGCCGCGCGCTACTTGCGAGCCTTTTCAATGGGGGTTCCGGTTCCTGCGCACCAAGGGGCGGCTCACTTCGGCAGTATTCCCGCCTGGTTGAGCATCGCGCCGTACTCCAGCGGGTCGATGTAGCGCACCGGGGGCGGCTCTTCCATCCAGCGCCAGCCGCGACGGTTCGGCCACCCTCTGCCGTGGCGCAGAACGAACGGGACATTCCCGGCTGCGCGGAATGCCGCACTGCGCGACAATCCCGGCTCTCGGGCTGCAATCTCTCGGAAACTGAATCCCATTTGGCGCAGGTGGACCGCGCGCTGTGCAAGGGGGTTGGGTCTCTTTCTGGCCATTCTGTTCAGCAATTGCCTTCAGTAGTTTGGATAGTTTCTGACTATCTGATTTTCGAGCCTCCCCGCACCCTTGTGCATGCGCTTGTCACAGGGTCCCCCCGATTCCAGTACGGGCAAAGGGTTTGCGCCGTGCAGGGTCGGAAGCGGGGAAACTGCAGGGGCATGATTCGCTGCCACGCTACCCGGCATGCATACACTGACCACCCCATCGACGGCGGCCGAACTCGGCAATCAGGACCGCTTCGGCCTGGTCGTGCGTTGGTCCCTGCTTGCGCGGCCAGCAGGCAAGCGCCGGTATCAGGTCACACGCTTTGCGGATGCTCTCGCCCTTGTCGCTTGTCAGCCCGAACGCGCGCTTCCAGACGTTCGGGGTGACGTAGTCGACGGGCAGCGCGAGCGCGGCCAGGACGCCTTCGACTGCGCCATACGCGCGACCGAACGTGAACACGCTCGGCGCTCCCTGACCGGGCCGGCTTGCGACCTGCTCCAGCATGCACAGTGCGACCGGGCGGCCGTCTTCCTCCAGGGCTGCGCGAAGGCTGCGGCCACACACGCGGCGGGTCTTGCCGTGCGGTGCGGTCGGCATGCTGATGACGCGCACCAGAGCGCCGCACTCATCGAGCACGGCGAGCGCACCCGATAGGCCAGGATCGACACCGATGAAGAGGCGGGGGGCGCTCATGGGCTCACCTCGTTGGTGTCGGGCTCCAGCGCGTCCAGCTCGGGCAGCGGTTCGACCTCCAGGTCGTGAAAGGCTTCGGCCAGCGCATCAAGGTCAACATGCAGTTCGTCCAGCGGGTCAGCGTCCGGGGTGCTCATGCTCGTCTCCGTTCGGGTTGCTGGTGTGGGCCTGCAGGTGAGCCAGCGCAGCACGTAGCGCCAGGGCTGCGGTGTCGAAGTCTTCCGGGGCCTCGGCCGCAAGCGGCCGGCCATCGTTGAGCACGACATAGTTCCAGCCGATGCGCGCTTGCCCGGTGAGAAGAATCTGCACGCTCTTCATTGGCGCGTCCTCCTGGTGTGGGCCACGATGCTCTCGATTGCATGCGCCAGAGCGCCGGCCGGGGTCTCGTGATAGGTGAAGGAGCGCCCGACCTCCTCGCCCCATTCGGTTTCGATGGCGGCGACAAACTCGCGGGGGCCGGCCTGAATCAGCTTGATGCGCAAGCCTGCAAAGTCGGGGCCGGCCTCGATGTGCTCTGAGCGGTTCATGCGGCAGTCCCTCCCATCATCGGCGCGAGTCGCTGCCAGATCTGCCGCACGGCTTCCACGTCCCCGGCACAGTAGCGCGCCACCCGGTCGAGGTCGCCTTCGCGCCACCACTGCCACGCCTGCGCGCCCGTGCCTTCGGCTTTCGGGTCGGGGAGCGCCAGCGCACGGCACAGCGCCTGCAGGCTGATGCGCTCCCGATAGCCAGCCCATGCCAGCATCGTGCACCCGTACTCCCGGCCGGCGCGGGCATTGGGGCCAGGCAGCCGGAACGATGGGCGCAGCCCGTGGACAACGGAACGACGCCACAGAAAGCCCAGGTCGAAGGCTGCATTGTGTGCGATGAAGAACGGTTCGGCTCCCCATACGGGCTGACCTGTCGCGTCGAGCACAGCGGTCTCGGTCGTCCAGGCTGCGACCTGCTCGAAGAAGCGGCGTAGCAGATCGGCTTCCTGTTGGGCGGGCGAGCGCACCAGAACGAGCGGCGGCGCATCGTCGTCACGCGCCAGACCGATAGTGACGATCTGTCCGGAGGCAGCGTCCAGGGCGGTGCGGCCGATGGCCTCCAGCGCGGCGGCTTCGCCTTCGCTCTCGTGCCACGCGGCGATGCTCTCGGGTTTCTTGTAGGTTGCGGGCGGGCGGATGCCGGCACGAATGGCGGCGATGGTGCCCTCGTTCTCGGTGGGCGCGGTTTCGATGTCGATGAAGATGTGCATGGCTTGATCTCCTTTGTCAGTACGGAATGTCGTCGTCGAAGTCGCCAAAGCCACCGGCTGCCGGGGCCGGGGCGGGTGCTGGCGGCCTTGCTGGCACGGGCGCGGTCATGCTCACCGACTTGGGCATGCGGGCGGCCTGAGCCTGGTACTCGGGTGATGCGCTGATGGTTTCTTGCAGGCGTGACGACAGCTCGCCGAATATTCTCCAGTCCGGCGCGGACAGATCGAACAAGGTGGGCGCTTCCCGCAGTTCGGGCGCGCTCATGCCCCTTGGAAGAGGGCTTACGCTCAAAATGTTGGCGTACTGCTTGCCGGCACGCTCCACGTGCACCAGATTGAGCAAGCACGGTGCGCCCAACAGCTTCCCGACGTTGAAGGCGCGCAGGTCTTCATCCGTGAAAGGCCGTCCGCGCCATTGCTCCAGGAAGGCGCGCAACTGCGCTTTCTTGTGCAAGGAGGCGGTCATGCGCCGGCTGACCCGGTGCGGGGTGCCGTCGCTGCGGGTCTCGGCAAGCTCGAAGCTCAGCAGCAGCTTCGCCTGCGCTTTGGTCTCGCCCTGATAGGTGCTCTCTTGCGTGCCCAGGTCGATGACCGCACAGCAGCGTGCAGCGGTCGCGCCAGCGGGGGGAAGTTCAAACTCGGGTGAGTCGGTGTGTGCGATGACCAAGGCCATTTCGGTTTTCTCCTGAAAGTGGGGGTAGGGTCGGCTCGGTCTGGTCTCGGTCTGGTCTGGCCGTGTGCTCGCGCCAGGGGAAGCGGGTTGAGGTCGTGGGGCTTTCCCGAAATTCCCGAAACGGGAAAGGACGGGAATGCAGGAGCGGACATCGAGCGGACAAAAAGCGGACATTGAGCGGACATTGCGGACACCGACACGAGTGGACGGACACGGACATTCCCTTTAGGGATGTCCGTCTGTCCGCTCGGGGTGTAGGCACTTGTCCACTCGGCAGGGTGAAGTGGCTCATTCCTCAGCCCCTCCGACTGGTGCATACACCCCTCGGCGCATGCCTTGCTCAACCTCTCCGGCAGCCAGCAGGGAACGCAGGATTCGCTGCATCGCCTTTTCCTTGGCGTCTGCGTTCTTGCCGGTCAGCAGTCCGGCCGCCTCACACGCGCTTCGCCAGTCCTTCAGTGCAGGGGCTTCAGACGCGGACATCTCGCGCAGCAGGTCGAGCGCCTTTCGCTCTTTCGTGCCGATGGTCCCGGCATCGCTTGGTGCAAGCTCAGCCGGCAGCAGCACGCCACCGGGGCCGCGCTTGAGCCACATCGGTGCGAATGCGGCAGGCGGCAGTGCGTTGCCTTTGGTCGCCAGCAACTGGACGTGCGCTTTGCGGTCCTCGATCTCGGTGATCCCGAATTGCCGCGCTTCAGCGGCGGTCATGGTCCGAAGTACGTATTCGGCGCGGACCGCGTCGGTGATAGCGCCGGAACCTCGGCTTGTGTGGCTGCCGATCTCGTCGGCGCTTTGTACTGCCTTGGCGGCGTGACTGGTCAGCACTACACACGCGCCCGTCTCAATCGCCAGCCGGTCGGCAAACTCGCCTAGTCGACGCTGGTGTGCGGGGTTCATCTCATCGCCTTCGGTCAGCGCAAGCGCAGGATCCAGACCGACGAACACGAGTTCCGGAACGGCGCGCAATTTCTCCACCAACTGGTGGGCGCGCTCGTTTGGTTCGAGCACTCCGGCTGCCGCAAGACTCAGGAGGCGCGAATCGTGACCAGCCATCGGGAATACCTGCAGACGCTCGCCAATCGCGCGGCGCTCACTGGCGCTCAGGTCCGAATGCTCGGCAATCGCACGCACGGCGCGGTGGACATCCTCGGTCGTATCCTCGGTCAGCAGCAGCACGGCGCGACCAGTGCGCGCCACGCTCCAGGGCCATGTCAGCCGACCGATGCACGAGCCGAAGCCCATGTGAATCAGCGCGCGTGTCTTGCTGCTGCCTCCGATGGCCGAAAGAAGCACAGCGCGGCCTGCTGGCATTTGGTTGTCGAAGTGCCACTGCTGCGCAGGGGCTGGCGATTCGAGAAAGGCGGAAACCGAACCGTCGCCAGGAGGCCACGCCTCGGGTGCTGGTGGCATGCGCTCGTTCGCGTGCAGATAGTCGCGCAGCCCGTCGAGCCCGTGCGCGGCGGCGAAGTCGTTGGCGTCGAAGTTCGGCGGGCAGTCCTCGGGCAGCGCCACCCAGGCCACAGATCCACCCACGGCGCGGGCAATCTCGGCCGCCTGGTGCTCGGCTCCCCGGTCCGGGCAGAGCACGATACGCAGGGCGGGGTACTGCTCACGCAGGGCGCGGGCGATGGCGTCGACGTTGCTCTTGCCGAAACACGCCACGGCCGCGCGAGCCGTCGCTTGAAACACGCTCGCAGCCGTCGCGACCCCTTCGGCGAGGTACGCCACGCCATCGGCGAACGCCTCGTCCGTCGGGCGTCCCTCGGGTGCGGCGGGATGGACGACAAACAGTCCGCCTTTCTTGCTGGTGCCGGACTCAGTGCGCTTGGGGTGCTTGCCGTCGGGGTCGGGTGACGGGTTGATGTACTCGCATGACTGCGGCCGACCGTCTGGCGTCCAGATTAGAACAGCGAGCCATCCGGCGCAGACGTGCTCAGCCGATGCAATGCGCAGCCCATCGGGCGGCATGCCCTTTCGTGTCAAATAGCCGTGCTCGGCTGGCGCAGGCTCAAAACGGCTCCACAGGGCCGCGACGCGCTCCGGGGTGCCTTGCCCTGTGCGCGGGCCTGAAATCGGCTCCTGCGCCGTTCTGATGCGTTCTGAACGGTCTTGCATCATTCGGTCGACTGGTCGACCAACAGATAGAAGGCGCTCTTGGCGCGGCTCGGCGATACCGGCCGGCAGCCCGACCGTGCGCGCGAATTTCAGCAGCGCACCCTTTCGGCCCGATGGCGGGCGCTTGGCCAGGCTGCGGATGGTTGCCTTTGCGGCGGCGCGGTCGAAGTTTGGGCCGTCTTCGCACCACAGCATCGCGGTCTCGCGCTCGCCCCCTTCGTCCAGATGCAGCGCCAGCAGGTGCGCCCACGTTTGCCGGTCGGGCGGGCAGGGGGTCGCCAGGAGCACTTCATCCGGGTCGTAGCTCGCGGCGTCGAGGTCGCGCACCATCATTGAAGCCACCGAAGGACAAGCGCCAGAACGCCAGCGGCGGCCGGTGTCACAATCGCGAGCCAGCCGACCAACTCGGGCGCGATGAAGCCGGCCGCTTGGCGGTCGAGCACGTAACGGGCGACGTGCGCGCTCTCGCCGTTGGCGAGCACAAGCGGAATGCTCACGGTCTTGATCGGCCAGCCCAGCCGGCGCAGGACGTGGACGGCAGCGGCGAGCCTCCACCCGCGACGCTCCTGCAGGAAGTCGCGCTGGTCGAGGTGTCCGTTACGCACCAGCAGCGCCAGGGCCTCGGCGGGCCGGGTGTTGGGGGTTGGCATCGCGGGCGCTTTGCTGGCGCGCTCGATGCCGGGCAGGCTCGCTTGATGGGGGGCGTTCATTCGACCCCCTCGCCAGAAACGAGGCGGTCAATCGCGTCCGCATCCCACAGGAGACGGCCGCCCGGCAGCTTGACCGGGACTATGCCTTTGAAATGCCCCTTCAGGCAGTATTCACGCCGGAAGGTTTGGGACCGATACCGGGTAACGGCGGCGGCCTCGTTGGTCGTGTAGCGGCGGGGTGCTTGCATGTTGTGTGGCTCCGTCAATCAATGCGACGGACTCAGTTTCAACAGGCAAGACGAGGTGCGAAATTGCACTGCAATGCACCAGAAACGAGTTTCCGATGCACTGCGTTGCGGTGACTATGGCCTTGGATTCAGGCGGTTTTCTTGGCGCGAAGGTGTAGATGCCGCACGTTCAGCTTTACGCCCAATTTCTGTGCAATGACGGGGAGTGCGCGCCGGTAAAAGTCGGTCGGCTGGGCGTATGGCTGAACTGAGCACAGGCCGTTGTGTTGCCGGTTCCGAAAGTTCGAGTTGCCGCAACGGAATTCGCGGAACAGTTGGGCGCACATCCAATGAAAAGAGCCTTCGTCCTCGAACCCCTCCCCGTGCGGGCCGGGCATGGTGTACCGATCGAAGCTCTCGTCATTCTCTTGGGCGAATTGTTTGAGGGCGTCCAAGATGCGGGCCATATGCTCTCTGGCCTTGCTCGGCTTTCTGCCGGTCTTCGCCTTCGATTCATCGGCCTGCTCCAGCGGCCTCAGCCATGCGCGGATGTGCTCGCTTGGCTCTTCGCCCTGAGAGTCCAACCAATCACGAAAGGCAAGACGCGTGACCATCCACGTCTGAACCTCCTTCGTAGTTGGGGGGCTCGGCAGGGCAACCGCACTTATTTAGCATGGCGCACTCACGATAATGCCACCGTCGTCG
>JAHDYG010000004.1:191953-193334 GCA_023383815.1 Rhodocyclaceae bacterium | reverse complement strand
CCACGATATGCGCACAAGCCAACCCGCCAAGCCCTCGTAATCGTACGGGGCGATAAAAAGCATGTCCTTCGCGGCTTTCTCTTCCGGAGTCATCGCTATTCGAAATGGCTAACGTGTTGTGGACGTCAATTTTGACGTGTATTCCGGGGGATGCTGTGTATTCCAGCGGAGACGTCACGCGCATTCGTCATTGAAATCATGGCCATCCTCGTCATACTGTATGTATGCACACTACAAGCAGTTCGGCGAAACGCGCCGATCCCGTCTCGAACACTTCGACTCGCCCGCCGCGCCTTCTCGACCTGCTCCGCGAGCGCATCCGTTACAAGCACTACAGCTTGAGGACGGAGCAGGCGTATGTCCATTGGGTGCGCGCGTTCATCCGGCAGCAGGGAATGCGGCATCCGCGTGACATGGGCGCGGCTGAAGTCGAGCAGTTTTTGTGCTGGTTGGTCAATGAACGTAATGTAGCACCGTCGACGCACAATCAGGCCTTGTCGGCACTGCTGTTCCTGTACCGGGAAGTCCTCGACGTCGATTTGCCGTGGATGAACGAGATCGGGCGTCCGAAGAAGCGCGAGCGGGTGCCGGTCGTACTCTCACGAGCGGAGGTGTCGCGTCTGCTCGGGATCATCGACGGGATCGAGGGTGAGCTTGCTCGCCTGCTTTACGGGACGGGCATGCGCCTGATGGAAGGCCTGAGACTGCGCGTCAAGGATCTCGACTTCGACCGCAATGAAATCGTCGTGCGCGAGGGCAAGGGCGGCAAGGATCGGGCACTGATGTTGCCCGAAAGCCTGGCGGCCGATCTGCGCGAACAACTCGCGCGGGCGCGTGCATGGTGGCTGAAAGATCAGGCCGAAGGCCGCAGCGGCGTAGCGCTTCCAGCCGCTCTCGAGCGGAAGTATCCGCGTGCCGGGCATTCCTCTGCGTCACTCGTTCGCAACCGCCCTGCTCCGCGGCGGTTACGACATTCGAACCGTGCAGGACCTGCTCGGCCACTCTGACGTCTCAACCACGATGATCTACACGCACGTGCTGAAAGTGGGCGGCGCTGCATTTTTCCGCTATTGCCCGGAAGCGCCTCCGGCAGACCCATCCTTCGGCAACAGTTCATGCTCTTCCAGCCACGTCGGAGGCGGCGGGACTGCGCGCCAGTCATCCCCTTTCAGGTTCAGCGGCGGCTCGGACGCTGCGGGCGGTGAGCGGTCCGGCGCTGGCGCAGCGCCAAAGACGTTTCCAAGGCGGCTGCGGATCAGCGCATCGGCTTCGGCTGCCGCTGCGGCGCGGGGATCGGCGGGCGTCCCGGCAGGAGGCGCAGGGGGTGTTCCCTCTTCGGGCTCCGATATCCGGTTCGCATCCTGCGGAATGACAGCTTCCT
>JAHDYG010000004.1:0-191853 GCA_023383815.1 Rhodocyclaceae bacterium | reverse complement strand
CGACCGGCGCTTCCTCGACCGGCGCTTCCTCGACCGGCGCTTCCTCGACCGGCGCTTCCTCGACCGGCGCCGGGACGGGAGGCAGCGACATCTTGAGGATGAAGGCGCCACCCTGCCCCTTCGGTTCGAAACTCAGATCGACGTCGGGCATGGTGCTCAGGTCGAACACCAGGCGGAGCTTTCCGCCTGCATGAAAACCGTGACGGACCGCACGGATCCAGCGCCCTGGGGCAATTTCGAGATCCACCCCTTCGCGTAGCGAGAGCGCCTCGAAATCGGCGACGACGCGATCCGGGTGGCCGAGCAGGAACACCGTCACGGGCACCTTTTCGCTGACAAGGACGCTGACCCGGTCCTCACGCTCGCTGCGCTCGAGTTCCAGTCCGAAGAGTTCCGCCGCAACGGAAAGCCCGCTGCCGAGCAGCAAGGCGAGCCACACCATGCCCCGAATGCCGGATTTCATCCCCTACGCTCCTGCGCCTGCCCGTCTACGGTCAAAGAGTATCCCGAGCGGTCCTTGCGTCGTCAATTCACCATCGATTCGCCGTCAGCTCGCCCCGAGACCCCGGCCAGCGGCCCCGAGGGGTTCGCGCTCCCACGGCGGCAGCGGTTGAAAGCGCTGCAACAGCGCGTCGAGAAAGACACGGACCTTGGGCACGCGCACGCGGCTTGGCGTGTAGCACGCGTACAGGTCGCGGCCGAACACGACGTTCGGTTCGTGGTCGTCGAGCACGGTGCAGAGCGCCCCGCTCGCAAGCTCGCGATGGCACAGGTAGGTCGGCAGGATCGCGATGCCATGGCCTGCGAGGGTCGCATCGAACATGCAGTCGGCGTTGTTGAAATGGATGCGGCTGCGGATCGGCAGGAGCACCTCCTCGCCGTGGGCGTCGAGCAGGGACCAGGCCTTGTTGTCGCGCAGCACGTAGCTCAGACAATCGTGCTGCAGCAGGTCCTGCGGCGTGCGCGGGATGCCGCGGCGCTCCAGATAGGCGGGAGCGGCGCAGATCACCCGCCGCAGGCTGACGATCCGCCGTGCGACCGCATCCTCGGGCGGAAGACGGGTCATGCGCAGCGCAAGGTCGATGTTGTCGGCAACGAGATCGACGATCGCGTCGGTCAGGATGAGTTCGCATTCGAGTTCGGGGTAGGCTGCGACGATCCCGGGCAGAAGCGGCGCGATGCAGTGCCGCCCGAAGGTGACGGTCGCGCTCACGCGCAGCGTCCCGCGCGGTGCATCGCCAAGGTTGCGCACCGCGATGTCGGTCCCGGTGACCGCTTCGAGCGCCCGCAGCGCGTGCTGGTGAAACACCTCACCCGCTGAAGTGAGCACGAGCCGGCGCGTCGAGCGCTCAAAGAGGCGCACGCCGAAGCTGCGCTCCAGATCGGCGATCTGCTTGCTGACCTGGGCGCGCGTGCAGCCGCCGGCCCGCGCTGCGGCTGCCATGCTGCCGCCTTCGACGACCCGCACGAAGCTCTCCCAGGCTGGAAGCCAGCTCACCGGAACCTCCGGCCGCTTGAGTTTGGACAGCTCATTTGTCAATGATCCGTTGACGGTACGGATCACATTATGGGCTTTCGCGCCGCCCGGCCGCCATCTATTCTCACCCCATCCCGAAGCGCTCCACCGGCCGCCCGCGGACCCTCGTTCCACCTCCAGGCCCCACCCATGTTCCACACCCTGCGCCGACCCGAAGTCCTGTTCGTCACGCTCGCGGCAGCGGGCATCCTCGCCATCACGATGGGTGCGCGCCAGTCGCTCGGGCTCTTCGTCAGCCCGCTCAATACCGCCACCGGCCTCGGCATCGCGTCGATCAGCCTGGCGCTGGCGATCGGGCAATTCACCTGGGGGGCGATCCAGCCCATTGCCGGCGCCGCGGCCGACCGCTACGGCCCGCGTGCAGTGCTGATCGCAGGCATCCTGTGCCTTGCGATCGGCAGCGCGATCACCCCTTTCATGGATTCGACCTTCGGCCTCATCATCTCGCTCGGCCTGCTCTCGGCGATCGGCTCGGGCGCGGGCAGCTTTTCGGTCCTGATCGGTGCCGCAGCCCAGCGCCTGCCGCCCGAAGCGCGCGGTGCGGCCTCCGGCGTGATCAACGCCGGAGGCTCGTTCGGGCAGTTCGTATTCGCCCCGGTGCTGCAGAAGCTGATTCAGGTGTTCGGCTGGATGGGTGCGATGTGGTCGATGGCCTTGATGACGCTCGCTGCGCTGCCACTGATCGGCAAGGTCTCGAAGAACGGCGGCGCGCCCGCCGTGCATCACGACACCGACACCGGCGCGATGGCCGCGATCCGCGGCGCGCTCCAGGATCGCAGCTACCTCTTGCTGCATGCCGGCTTCTTCACCTGCGGCTTTCACATCGCGTTTCTCGTCACGCACCTGCCCGGCGAGGTCGACCTGTGCGGGCTGCCGCCTTCGGTTGCGAGCTGGTCGCTTGCGATCATCGGGCTCGCCAACATCTTCGGCAGCCTGTATGCCGGCTCCTGCGTCGCACGCTACCGCAGCAAGAACGTGCTGGCCGCGATGTACGGTTCGCGGGCGCTGCTCGTGGCCGCCTACCTCGCGCTGCCGAAGACCGAATGGACCTTCTATGTCTTCGCAGCCGGCCTCGGCTTCACCTGGCTGGCGACGGTTCCGCCGACGGCGGCGATCGTCGGCAAGCTCTTCGGGGTGCGCTACCTCGCCACCCTCTTCGGCCTGACCCTGCTGTCGCATCAGATCGGCGGCTTCCTCGGTGCCTGGCTGGGGGGGTTGAGCATCACCTTGACCGGCGACTACACGTGGATGTGGTACGCCGACATCGTGCTCGCTGGCCTCGCCGCGCTTGTGAACCTGCCGATCCGCGAAGCGCCGGTCGTGCGGGCGCCGGCGCCGGCCTAGATCCACGAAACCCACGTCCTTTCAAGCAGGAGAACTCAGCAATGAGCAAGTTGCGGCCCGAGATCACCGTCGAGATCCTCAACCAGCGCGGCGGGGAATACCTGCCCGGCTATCTCGGCATCGAGATCCTGAAGCTCGCCGAACGCACCCTGACGAGCCGCATGCCGGTGAAAAAGCTTCACATCGCACCGAACGAGTTCCTGCACGCGGCGAGCGTGGTGGCCCTGGCCGATACCACATGCGGCTACGCCACGGTCGCCCACCTGCCCGAAGGGGCGCAGTCGTTCACGACGATCGAACTGAAGAGCAACCATCTGGGCACGGTGCGCGAAGGCAGCATCGCCTGCATCGCAACCGCCCAGCACCTCGGGCGCACGACGCAGGTGTGGGATGCGGTCGTCTCGGACGAATCCAATGGCCGCACGATCGCGCTGTTTCGCTGCACGCAGATGATCCTGTGGCCGTGATGGCTTCCGCCCCGCGGGATCGGGGCAGGAGGCATCGCGCTGCGTCACCACATCCCCATCACCACCTTCAAGCTCTTCTCGACTGCAGCCATTTCCTCGACAGTGAGCGCGGTCAGCGGCCCCTCACCGAAACGGTCGCGGTCCAGCGCCCTGGGCTGATCGACGACGATCTGGCAATCCCTCATCAGACGATCCCGTGCAGGCAACGAAATGCGCCAGCGCCGGAACGACGGATACACCTGCGTTGTCAGCGGCAGCACGACAACGGTGTTGCCGCCTATGGCGGTGAGCTCGTCGGCCTGGATGACGAGGACGGGACGAATCTTGCCGATCTCCCGACCCTGATTCGGATTGAGGCGCGCGACCCAGACCTCTCCCCGGCGCATCAGCGCCACCACTTGCCGCCGGTTTCTTCAGGCCAGGGCTCACCCAACCTTCGCCCTTCGGCAAGGTCGAGTGCGTCGTTGTCACTTTCGACAAATCCCTCTGCCAGCTCGACTGCAGCACGCGCCCCAGCCTCATCGGCGTAGACGGCCTTCGCTTCCGCCACCAGCTCGGTCATGAACCGTTCGCGCTCACGACGCGCGACGTATTCGACGATCGCCTCGCGCACCACTTCCGAACGCGCACGGCCTTCGAGCCGGGCCTCTTCTGCAAGCCGGTTCTCGACTTCGTCCGGCAATCTCAGGCTGATCGCACCCATGTGTTTCATTCCGTATCACATATCGTAATACGGATCGTAGTCTCAATCCCGGTGTTTGGCCAGCGTATCGATGCAGGGGTCGGCATTGCTCTGTGTCCGCGGACCCCGCTCGTGGATGAAAGCACCACCGACCTCGACCGGCAGGAGCGCCTCGACCACACCGAACCCATTTACATCAAGCCCATTTCCAGCCGTGCCGCCTCGCTCATCATCTCGCGGCTCCACGGTGGGTCCCACACGAGTTCGACGGCTGCTTCGGCCACACCGGGGATGGTGAGGATCTTGTCGCGGGCTTCGTCGGCGATCAGGGTCCCCATGCCGCAGCCGGGCGCGGTGAGCGTCATGCGCACTTCCACGCGGAAGCGCCCCTCGCCGAGCGCCACCGCGGTGCAGCCGTAGATGAGCCCCAGCGCGACGATGTCGAACGGGATCTCTGGGTCGTAGCAGGTTGCGAGCTGCTGCCAGGCCGCCTGCTCGATACTGTCCACGGTGCGCTCGCCCTCCGGGGTCGCGTCCTGCGGCACCGCTTCGAGTTGCGGCTCGATGCCGAGCGCGTCGGCATTGCGTTCCTCGATGCGGTAGAGGTTGCCGCCACTCATGACGGTGATCGAACCACCGAGCCGTTGCGTGATGAGCGCCGGACTACCTTCTTCGAGCGTCACGCGCTCGCCCCACGGCACGCTGACCGCGGCGCAGTCGCGCAGCAGGAAGAGCGTGTCGGCCAGTTCATAGCGGTCGTTCATGGTCATCACTCCGTACTTGCGGGACGCGACTCGTCGCTGAGCGCGTTGTGCAGCGTGTGCCAGGCGAGCGTTGCACACTTGACGCGCGAGGGGAACTCGCGCACCCCGGTGAGCACTTCGAGCTTGCCGAAGTCCCGCTCGTCGGCCGGCTTGCCGGTCAGGAGCGCGTGAAAATCCCGGAACAGCGCCTCGACCTCCTCCACCGGGCGGCCCTTGACCGCCTCGGTCATCAGCGACGCGGAAGCGGTGGAGATCGCGCAGCCGTGTCCGACGAAGCTCACGTCCGCCACCTTGCCGTCCTCGGTCCGGACGTAGACCGTGAGCTGATCGCCGCACAGCGGGTTGTGGCCTTCGGCAACGTGGTTCGCCCCGTCGAGTTTGTGGAAATTGCGCGGTGAGCGGTTGTGATCGAAGATCACTTCCTGGTACAGCTCGCGCAGGCCGTCGTCATGGGTGCTCATCGCCCCTCCCCGCGAAAGAGTTGCTGCGCCTTGCGCACGGCCGCGACCAGCGCGGCGATGTCGGCTTCGTCGTTGTAGAGCGCAAACGATGCGCGCGCGGTGCCCGGGATCCCGAAGCGGTTCATGAGCGGCATCGCGCAGTGATGGCCGGCACGGATCGCCACGCCTTCGACGTCGAGGATCGTGCCCAGATCGTGCGGATGGATGCCTTCGACGAGAAAGGACAGGATTCCCGCCTTGTGCGCGGCCGTGCCGATCAACCGGACCCCGGACACGGCACCGAGCGCCTCGGTCGCGTGCGCGAGCAGCGCATGCTCGTGCACGGCGATCGCTTCGAGCCCCACCGACTCGATGTAGTCGATGGCCGCGGCCAGACCGACCGCACCGGCGATGTTCGGCGTTCCCGCCTCGAAGCGCTGCGGGACGTCGGCCCAGGTAGAGCCTTCGAAGCGCACGGTGCGGATCATGTCGCCCCCGCCCTGCCACGGGCCCATTGCATCGAGCAGCTCGAAACGCCCGTAGAGCGCGCCGATCCCGGTCGGGCCGTAGAGCTTGTGGCCCGAGAAGGCGTAAAAATCGCAGCCGAGTGCCTGGACGTCGACCGCCTGATGCGCAACCGCCTGCGCCCCGTCGACCAGCGCCAGTGCGCCGACCGCATGGGCGCGGCGCACCAGTTCGGCAACCGGATTCACCGTGCCGAGCGCGTTCGACACGTGTGTGAAGGCAAAGAGCCGCGTCCGCGGGCCCAGCAGCGCATCGAGCGCTTCGAGTTCGAGCTGGCCGCGCTCATCGACCGGCACGACCTTCAGGGTTGCGCCGGTCTGCTCGCAGACGAGTTGCCACGGCACGATGTTCGAGTGGTGTTCCATGCAGGTAACGAGGATCTCGTCACCGGGGCCGAGGCGCGGCCGCACCCAGGCCTGGGCAACGAGGTTGATGGCCTCGGTGGTGCCGCGGGTGAACACGATCTCTTCGGGCCGGGCGGCATGCATGAAGTGCTGCACGCGCTCGCGGGCGGCGTCATACAGTTCGGTTGCGCGTTGCGACAGCCAGTGCACGCCGCGGTGGATGTTCGCGTTCGACTCGCGGTAGAAGGTTGCTTCGGCTTCGATCACGGCGGCGGGCTTCTGCGTCGTCGCGGCATTGTCCAGGTATACGAGCCGGCGCTTGCGCACCGGCCGTGCGAGGATCGGAAAATCCGCAGCCGCCCGCGCGAGGGCAGGATCAAGCGGGGCGATGGCCGGTGCGTTCATGCGTACGATTCCTCCATCCGTTCTTCACCCGGCAGGCGGGCCAGCAGGATCTCCCGCGCGCAGCGGCGCAGCGCCTCATCGCGGATGCGTTCGAGCACCTCGCCGGCAAAGGCGAGCGTGAGCAGCTTGCGTGCGTGCGCTTCGTCGAGACCACGTGCGCGCAGGTAGAACAGCGCCTCCTCGTCCAGTTGCCCGACCGTCGCGCCGTGCGCGCATTTCACGTCGGCCGCGTAGATCTCCAGCTCGGGCCGGGCATCGGCTTCCGCCTGCGCCGAGAGCAACAGGTTGTCGGTGCGCTGGACGGCATCGGTGCGCACCGCACCGGGGGCAACGAGGATGCGCCCGCTGAACACGCCGCGCGCTGCACCATCGAGAATCCCACGATAGTACTCGCGGCTCGTGCCGCGCGGCAGCGCGTGATCGATCCGCGTGTGATGATCGACGTGGCGCCGGCCGTCGGCATGGTAGAGGCCGTTGAAGAGCGCCTCGCAGCCCTCTCCGGCAAAGCGCGTCTCGATGTCGGTGCGCGCAAGGCGCGCCCCAAACGACAGCGAATGCGAGTCGAACACGGAACCCCCGGCCTGCTGCGCATCGATGCGCGCGAGGTGGAATCCGGCCTCCGATTCGCGCTGCAGCTTGAGGTGGGTCACGCGGGCATCGCGATCGAGGGCTAGCCGGGTCTCGATGGTCGCGAGCGTCTGCGCATCGGCCAGGCCGATGTGATGCTCGACGATCGTCGCAACGCTGTTCGCCCCAGCCTGGACGAGGTTGCGTACATGCGTCGCGGCCTCGGCGGTCGCGCTGACGAACACCAGATGCAGGGGGTGTTCGAGTGCAACACCCGATCCGATGCGCACGAAGGCACCATCGGCGGCGAACGCGAGGTTGAGCGCAGCCGGGCTGCTGCCCTCGTCCGCACTACCCATCAGCGCTTCGAGCCCCTGCGCGTCCTGCCTCAGCGCTTCGGCCAGGCTGCCGACCTGGCACCCTTGCGGCAGACTGCCGGGCGTCGAGAGATCGGGGCGGTGGTGGCCATCAACGAACACCAGCCAGTGTTCGGGATCGCCGGCCTCGCGGCGCAGTTGCGCCACCGCAGCCGCGACTTCGGCACGCCCGTCGGCGGCGACGAAGGCCTGCTCGCCCAGCAAGGCCAGCGGCGTATGGCGCCAGGCTTCGAGCCGGCGCGTCGGCCAGCCCTCGTCCGCGAAGCGCTCGATCGCCTGCCCGCGCAGCCGTGCGAGCCAGGGCAGGCGGGCGCCCGGCAGGGCCTCGGCGCGTTCTGCGAAGGCGTCGCGCCAGACTTGCGGGGCACTCATGATGCCGCTCCCGCCGGCCGGGCCTGGTCCGCCTCGCCGGTCAGCCAGGCGTAGCCCTTCTGTTCAAGCTCGGCCGCGAGTTCGGGCCCGCCTGAACGCACGATACGACCGTGTGCGAGCACATGCACCCGATCCGGCACGATGTATTCGAGCAGGCGCTGGTAGTGGGTGATGACGATCATCGAGCGTTCGGGCGAGCGCAGGCGGTTGACGCCATCGGCGACGACCCGCAGCGCATCGATGTCGAGCCCCGAATCGGTCTCGTCGAGCACCGCGAGCTTCGGTTCGAGCAGCGTCATCTGCAGGACCTCGTTGCGCTTTTTCTCACCCCCGGAAAACCCTTCGTTCACCGAGCGGTAGAGGAATTCTTCCTTCATGCCGACCGCCTTCATCTCGGCCTTCACGCGCTTGAGAAAATCCATCGCATCGAGTTCGGGCAGACCGCGATGGCGGCGCACCGCATTCACGGCAGCCTTCAGGAAGTAGGCATTCGAGACGCCCGGGATCTCGACCGGATACTGGAAGGCAAGAAAGAGTCCGTTGCGCGCACGTTCTTCGGCCGGCAGGGCGAGCAGATCGCGTCCGTCCCAGCGGACGGTGCCGCCTTCCACCCGGTAGTCTTCCCGCCCGGCGAGCACCTGCGCCAACGTGCTCTTGCCCGAGCCGTTGGGCCCCATGATCGCGTGCACCTCGCCGTCGCCGACCCGCAGATCGAGTCCGTCCAGGATGAGCTTGTCCTCGACCGAGGCCTTGAGATTGCTGATTTCGAGCATTGTGGTTCTCCTTATCCGACACTGCCTTCGAGGCTCACGCCGAGCAGGTTCTGCGCCTCGACGGCGAATTCCATCGGCAATTCCTTGAACACTTCCTTGCAGAAGCCACTGACGATCATCGACACCGCGTCCTCGGCCGACAGGCCGCGCTGCATCGCATAGAAAAGCTGATCCTCGCCGATGCGCGAGGTCGTGGCCTCGTGCTCGACCTGCGCGCTCGGATTGCGCACTTCGATCGTCGGGAAGGTGTGGGCCGCGCACCGTTCGCCGATCAGCAGCGAGTCGCATTGCGTGAAGTTGCGCGCCCCTTGTGCGCGCGGCCCGATCTGCACGAGGCCGCGGAAGGTATTGCTGCCGTGGCCCGCCGAGATCCCCTTGGAGACGATGGTGCTCTTCGTGTTGCGCCCCAGGTGGATCATCTTCGAGCCGGTGTCTGCCTGCTGGCGATGGTTCGTGAGCGCCACCGAGTGGAACTCGCCGACCGAATCCTCGCCGCGCAGGATCACGCTCGGATACTTCCAGGTAATCGCCGACCCGGTCTCGACCTGGGTCCAGGAGATGTGCGAACGCGGTCCGCGGCAGTCGCCACGCTTGGTGACGAAGTTGTAGATGCCGCCCTTGCCGTCCTTGTCGCCGGGATACCAGTTCTGGACCGTCGAGTACTTGATGCGCGCATCGTCGAGTGCGACGAGTTCCACGACGGCAGCGTGGAGCTGGTTTTCATCCCGCATCGGTGCCGTACAGCCTTCGAGGTAGCTCACGGTCGCGCCTTCGTCCGCGATGATGAGCGTGCGTTCGAACTGGCCGGTGTCCTTGGCGTTGATGCGGAAGTAGGTCGACAACTCCATCGGGCAGCGCACACCCTTGGGGATGTAGACGAAGGATCCATCCGAGAACACGGCCGAGTTCAGCGCGGCATAGAAGTTGTCGCTCGGCGGCACGACGGTGCCGAGGTACTTGCGCACGAGGTCCGGATGCTCGCGCACGGCCTCGGAGAACGAACAGAAGATGACTCCGTGCTCGGCGAGCTGCTTCTGGAAGGTGGTGCCGACCGAGACCGAGTCGAACACCGCGTCGACCGCCACCACACCCGCCAGCCGGGCTCGCTCGTGCAAAGGCACCCCGAGCTTCTCGTAGGTGCGCAGCAGCTCGGGATCGACCTCGTCGAGGCTGCGCGGTCCGTCCTTCTTCTGCTTCGGAGCGGCGTAATAGACGATGTCCTGATAGTCGATCGGCGGGTGCTTCACCTGCGCCCACAGCGGCGGGCTCATCTCCAGCCACCGGCGGTACGCTTCCAGACGCCACTCGAGAAGGAAGTCGGGCTCGCCCTTGCGCGCCGAGATCTGCCGGATCGTCTCTTCCGAAAGCCCCTTGGGCAGACTGTCGGACTCGACTTCGGTGACGAAGCCTGCGGTGTAGTCACGCTCGAGGAAGCGGTCGATACTGTTCGTTGCGGTGCTCATGATCTGGACTCCGGTTCATTGTGGGCAGCGCGGATTGAT
This sequence comes from Rhodocyclaceae bacterium, assembly GCA_023383815.1. Taxonomy (GTDB): domain Bacteria; phylum Pseudomonadota; class Gammaproteobacteria; order Burkholderiales; family Rhodocyclaceae; genus JACOUN01. The sequence goes on along the minus strand of JAHDYG010000004.1, from coordinate 181,754 downwards.
CCGCTGCTCCAGCGCTCCTGTGGCATGTAGTTCGTGGACGCCCTCCAGCGGCACCGGGCGGACCATCTCGGCCAGGCTCACCTCTTCGAGCGCGTGGCGCACCACCGAATTGATGCGCTGCCAGTTGGCGCGGATCCGGCAGTTGTCCTCGATGCCGCAGACTCCGGAAGAAGCGCTGCATTCGGTGAGCCCGAACGGCGCATCCTCCAGCGCGTCGACGATCGCGGCGACGCTGATCCGCTCCGGCGCCCGGCTCAGCCGGTAGCCTCCGTGCAGACCGCGCACGCTGGTGACCAGCTCGTGCCGCCCAAGGATCTTGAGCACCTTGCTGACCGTCGGCGCACCGAGCCCGAGCGTTGCCGCAAGGTCGGAGGCGCTGAAGAGGCGATCCGGAAACGACGCCATGTGCGTGAGCACGAGCGTGCCGTAGTCGGTGAGCTTGCCTATGCGCAGCATGACCTGCCTCCATCGCCACGCCCGGAGATGCGCTTCAGGGCGTCCGGCCGAAGGTGGATGTCGAAATGCCTGGCGGCCAGAACAAGCAGTCGTTCGATGATGGCAGGGGTGTCCATTGCGCCCTCCTCTTGTATGCCGAAGAAATTGTCTGTTGATTGCATGGCTAAAGCGTACTGTTTTTGTACTGTTTATGTCAAGCCCTCGCAGCAACCTGTCCAGCCGCGCGATTCCGCCCGAATGATGCCCGTCTCGCTGGCCGCTGGCCCGCTCGCGGCTCATAATTGCCCGGGTCGTCATCGACCCCGCTTCCCATGGACAAGGACCAAGCCGCCATTCTCGTCGTCCTGCTCGTCGCGGTCGCCCTCTTCCTTTGGGGTCGCTGGCGTCACGACATGGTTGCGGTGAGCGCATTGCTCGCCTGTGTCGCCCTCGGACTGGTCGATCCGCAAACCGCCTTTGCCGGATTCGGGCACCCCGCGGTGGTGACCGTCGCGTGCGTGCTCATCCTGAGCCGCGGCCTCCAGAACTCGGGTGCTGTAGACGCCCTCACCCGCTTCGTGCTGCCTGCCGAGTCCGGGCGCCTGGTCACGCTTGCGGCACTGATGGGCCTGGGAAGCCTGCTGTCCGGCTTCATGAACAACGTCGGAGCAATGGCGCTGCTGATGCCTGCTGCGATCCAGGTTTCGCAGCGGCTTTCGCTCACACCCGGACAAGTGCTCATGCCGCTCGCGTTCGGGACCATCCTCGGCGGCATGACCACGCTGATCGGCACGCCGCCCAACCTCATCGTGTCCGGCTTTCGTGCCGAAGCGGGACTGGGCGGTTTTGCCATGTTCGATTTCACGCCCGTCGGGCTCGCGGTTGCCCTGGCCGGGGTGCTGTTCGTCGCGCTGGCGGGTTGGCGGCTCGTTCCGGCTCGCCGGCAGACCGGGGTCGAGGGCTTCGAGTCGGGCGCCTACATCACCGAAGTCAGGGTGCTGGAAGGGAGCAAGGCCGAGGGCATGAGCCTGCGCGAGATCGAGGCCGAGCTGGCGGACATCGACGCGCAGATCATCGGCATCGTGCAGAAGGAGGTCCGGCTCATCGCCGCGAATCCGGGTCGACGGATGCACGCGGGCGACATCCTGATGGTCGAGGCGGAAGCCGACTCCCTGGCCAGTGTCCTGTCCATCCTGGGTCTCAAGCTCGAGGAATCGGTCAAGCCGGAGGAGCCCGCCGGATCCGATCGTGCGGAAGGCGCCGACCCCGCGCAGGAGACCGGCGCGCTGGACACGGGAACGGCTCAGGGCGAGCGCGCCACGAAGGAACACGGGCCGCTCAGGCAGAATGCAAACGAAGTGGAAGCATCACCCGGCGCTGGGGAGGTGGCACTCATGGAGCTGGCCGTGCTGCCCAGCTCTCCGTTGCACGGCCGATCGGCCACCGACATCCGGCTGCGCACGCGCTACGGGGTCAATCTGCTGGCCCTTTCGCGCGAAGGCAATCGGTCGATGAAGCGCCTGCGCTCCATCGCGCTGCAGTCCGGAGACCTCCTGTTGATGCAGGGCCCCCCGGAATCGATCTCCGCGTTCGCGGCCGATAACGCCTGCGTACCGCTCGCCCAGAGGGAATTGCGGATTCCGAACAGGCGCAAGGCCTGGGCGGCCAGCCTGATCATGCTGCTCACCATCGCGGGCGCAGCGTTCGGATGGTTGCCGGCCGCCGTGTCCTTCGCACTCGGCGTGCTCGTGTCGATGGTGGTGAGAACCGTGCCGCCGAGACAGGCGTACGAGGCGATCGACTGGCCCGTGATCGTTCTGCTCGCTGCCCTGATTCCGGTTGCAGGCGCCATGCAGACGACCGGAACGGCCGACCTCATCGCCCGCTTCCTGATCGACGGCGTGGCACGCGGTGACGCGATCGTCGGCCTGGTCCTGATCCTCGTGGTGACGATGTTCCTGTCCGACCTGATGAACAACGCTGCCACCGCGGCCGTCATGTGCCCCATTGCGATTGGCACGGCTTCGGCCCTGGGCGTGAGCCCGGACTCCTTCCTGATGGCCGTGGCGATCGGTGCCTCCTGCGCATTCCTGACGCCGATCGGACACCAGAACAATACCCTGATCCTCGGGCCGGGCGGCTTTCGCTTTGGCGACTACTGGACGCTGGGACTGCCGCTGGAGATCATCGTGATCGCCGTCTCGGTACCGATGCTGCTGATCGTGTGGCCGCTGTGATGTCATGCCGACCCACCCAGCGGCCGGCCCACGGGAGAGCGTGCGCGTGACCCTCGACATCGCCTTCGTACTCGCCGTACTCTGCCTCTCGCTCCTGCTCTTCGCGACCGGCTGGGTGCGCATGGACGTCGTCGCGCTGCTGGTCCTGTGCGCACTTGCGATACCGGGCTTCGTGTCACCCAGCGATGCGGTCGCCGGCTTCGGAAACCCGGCCGTGATCACGGTCTGGGCGATGTTCATCCTTAGCGAAGGCCTCACCCGCGCCGGCATCGCGGACCGGATCAGCCGCAGCGTGCTCGGCTGCTCGGGACGCAGCGGGCCACGCACGGTGGCCGTGCTGACGCTGGTTTCGGGCATCCTCTCGGCTTTCATGAGCAACATCGCGGTTGCCGCCCTCATGCTTCCGGTCGCCATCGAGGTCGCACGCCGGACCGCCCTGCCCGCATCGCTGCTTCTGATGCCGATCGCCCTTGGTGCGCAGCTCGGCGGAATGACCACCCTGATCGGCACACCGCCGAACCTGTTGCTGAGCAGTGCGCTGGAAAGCACCGGGGCACCGGGCTTCTCGATGCTCGATTTCGCATGGCTCGGAGTCCCGATCCTGCTGGCCGGAACGGCCTTTCTCGCGCTGGCGGCACGCCGCATCCTGCCGGACACGGACACTACCGACCTCGGACGTGATCAGCGCGCATTGCGGGCCACCTACGGGCTGGCCGAACGCATCCTTGCGCTGCGGGTGCCCCGCGACTCGGTGCTCGTCGGACGCACGATCGGGGCGTCCGGCCTGCCCGGAGTGGCCGGATTGCTGATCATCGCACTGAAGCGCGACGGACGGACCGAAGCCCTGCCGGGGCGGGACACGACCCTGCGCGGTGGCGACGTTCTGATCGCACAGGGCAGACTCGACCGCTTCACGATGCTGCGCAACTGGGCAAGCCTGGAGATCGTCCGGGAAACCCCGGTCCTGCACGAAAAGCTGCTGGAACGGACGATGCTCGCCGAGATCATGCTCGCCGCAGACTCCGCGCTCATCGGCCAGCGGTTCAACCACAGGGAGTTCCGCGAGCGCTTCGGAATCAACGTGCTCGCCATCGATCGCAGCGACCGGATCCAGCATTCGGCGCTTGCCGAACTCGTGCTCGCGGCGGCTGACCGGCTGCTCGTCCAGGGTCCGCCCGAAGCCATGTCCGGGATCGAGCGGTCCGGGCAGTTCGGGCGTGCCCGGCCCGTGACACCCGAAGTCGCGCGGAGCGCCTGGTCGATCGCGGAACAACTCTTCGTGCTCCGCGTGCCCGCAGACAGTCCCCTGGTCGACACCTCGTTCGGCGACAACCGTCTGGGCGACGCCTTCGACTTCCGTCTGCTGGGACTGTTTCGCAAGGGGGAAGTCCTGGAGTTCCCGGCCTCGGACGAACGCATCTCGCAGGGAGACCTTCTGCTGGTTCAAGGACGCGAGGCGGATCTCGATCTCCTGCGCGGCCTGCAGCAGCTCGAGCACCTGGACGGTGCCGACTCCTTTCACGAGGTGTTCGAGTACGGGCAACTCGATCTCGTCGAAGCTTCGCTCCACCCGCACAGCAAGCTCATCGGACAGGCGTCGGATGCCCTGCAGCTCGATGAGCGCTACCGCGTCCGGCTCGCTGCGATCTGGCGCGAGGGGCGTCCACACCGCTCGGCACTCGGGGCCATGAACCTGCAGGCGGGGGATGCGCTGCTGATCGTCGGCCCGCGCGAACGGCTTGCGCGCCTGAACGACAACCACAACCTCGTCCTCCTCAATCCGGTGCAGACCAAACCGGTCGACAGCAGCAAGGCGCTGCTTGCAGGTGCGCTCATGCTCACCGTCGTCGTACTCGCAGCAACGGGCCTCGTCCCGGTCCACCTGGCGGCGCTCTGCGGCGTCGTCGCGATGGTGCTGAGCGGCTGCCTGAGCATGGAGCAGGCGTATCGCGCGATCGAATGGCGGTCCATCTTTCTGATGGCGGGCATGCTCCCGCTCGGCACAGCCATGCATGAGACCGGTGCCGCCGCCTGGATCGCCCGGAATCTGGTCGAACTCTTTGCCGACACCTCGCCCTGGACCGCCGTCGCCGGCCTGTACGCCATCACCGTCGCAGGGGTGCTCGTGGTTCCACCCGTCGCTCTGGTGCTCGTTCTCGCCCCCGTCGCGCTCTCGCTCTCGAGCGCTTTCAGTCTCCCGCCGCAAACGGCGATGATGGCCATCGCGGTCGCCGCCACCAGTCTCGCAAGCCCCGTCTCCCACCCTGCAAACACGCTGGTGATGGGGCCAGGTGGCTACCGTTTCGCCGACTACCTGCGGCTCGGAGGGCTGCTCACCCTGATCGCGGCCGCGCTGACAGCCCTTCTTCTTCCGGTCTTCTGGCCGCTGCAACCGCCCTCCTAGGGATCCGCAACGTCCCCGCAGGGCCTTGACGACGTCTTCACACGCCCGCGACGAGATCCCGACGGACGGATCACTACAGTGCCGTCCATGGAAACGCTCCCCCGTGCACTGCAGGCACCGCATTGGCTGCGCATCATTCGATTCATCGGAATGGGCGGGGCAGCCACCCTCGCCCACTGGGCCGTGATGCTTGCGCTGATTCGTTCAGGCGGCAATCCGGTCACCGCAACCGTACTCGGGTCGATTGCGGGCGCCGCGCTCAACTATGTTCTCCAGCACCGGCATACGTTCTCCAGCCCGGTGGCTCACAGCCATGCCTTTCCCCGCTACCTCGGCGTCTGCGCCCTCGCCTGGTTCTCGAACCTCATGCTCTTCACCTTCCTTCATTTCCGCACGGGTGTGCACCCGGCCACAGCCCAGCTCCTGACGACCTTGCTGGTCTCGACCCTCAACTATCAGCTCTACAAAAGGATGGTCTTTCATGGTTCCGATCGCGACACCGCTTCGGCCTGACCTGCGTCCCGGCCCGATGCTGAGCATCGTGATTCCGTTCTACGATGAAGTCGAGGTGCTGCCCGAGTGCCTGGCACGGCTCGGCACGGTGCTCTGCGGCCTCGATCTGCAAACCGAGATCGTCTTCGTCGACGACGGAAGTACGGACGGTTCGGCCGATCGCATCCTGTCCGCGCCGCGCCGATCGTTTGATGTGCGCTTGCTGCGTCTGTCGCGTAATTTTGGCAAGGAAGCGGCAATGAGCGCGGGGCTCGCTCATGCACGCGGCGACGCGATCATCGTGCTCGATGCCGATCTTCAGGATCCACCGGAACTCATCCCCGAGATGATCGAGCTCTGGCGCGCGGGCGCGGACGTGGTGCAGATGCAGCGGCGCAGCCGCAACGGCGAAAGCGCATTCAAGCGCGCAAGCGCGCATCTTTTCTACCGGATCCTGCAACGCCTGAGCCCGGCCCCGATCCCGGTCGACACCGGAGACTTTCGACTCATGAGCCGTCGCGCGGTCGATGCACTGCTCCGGCTTCCCGAGCGCAATCGCTACATGAAGGGGCTCTACGCCTGGATCGGCATGCCCACGGCAGTGGTGCAGTACGACCGCGCACCCCGCCACGGCGGACGCAGCAAATGGGATTACGCGCATTTGATCGGTCTCGCGCTGGAAGGCATCACCTCGTTTTCGGTCGCTCCACTGCGCCTGGCGACGGTCGCTGGCGCCTTCACGGCGACTGCCGGCGCGCTGTTCTGCCTGTGGATCGTGGTCAAGGCCTTGCTGCTCGGCAACCCGGTCCCGGGCTATCCCTCCCTCGTCGCGCTGATCGCATTTCTGGGCGGCATGCAGCTTCTCGGCATCGGGATCGTCGGTGAGTACGTCGGCAAGACCTATCTCGAAACCAAGCAACGCCCGCTCTATGTGCTCCGGGATGATCTCCTGCTCCAGGGTCTCCCGGCACGCGCGAGCATGGAAGCCGTTCAGCGCCAGCATGCGTAATCCATTTCGTCTGCGGTCGTGGATGTGGCTTCTGCTCGCCGTCGCGGCGCTTCGGCTCGTGACGATGGCGCTGCTTCCGATGAGCGACACGACCGAACCACGCTACGCCGAAACGGCACGCCTGATGGCCGAGAGCGGAGACTGGATCACCCCCTGGTTTGAGCCCGGCGTACCGTTCTGGGGCAAACCGCCGCTGGCATTCTGGGCCCAGGCAGCGTCGATCGAACTGTTCGGCTTGAGCGACTTCGTCGTCCGGCTCCCAAGCTGGCTGGTCATGGCGGCCATCGTGTGGCTGACGATGCACCTCGCCAGGGCGTTGGGAGGAGACGCGCTGTCGCGCCTTTCCGGCCTTGTCCTGGCCAGCATGGCTCTGGTGTTCATCGGTGCGGGAGCGGTCATGACCGATCCGTTCCTTGCGTTCGGGACGACCTTGAGCCTTGCGAGCCTCGCACTCGTCTCGTTGGGCAACACAAGGCCCTGGCGCTGGATGTTCTTTGTCGGGCTGGCGGTCGGTCTGCTCGCCAAGGGCCCCCTGACGCTCGTGCTGGTCGGTCTTCCCGCTGGACTCTGGGCGCTGTGCAGTCGGGCCGGAAGACGGGCCCTGAGGACCCTGCCGTGGCTCGGAGGAGCCGTTCTGACGCTCGCGGCGGTGGTGCCGTGGTATGTCGTCGCGGAGTCGAAGACTCCGGGCTTTCTCGACTACTTCCTGATCGGAGAGCACTTTCGGCGATTCGTGACCCCAGGATGGGAGGGCGACCTCTACGGCAGTGCGCACCATGAGATTCGCGGCACGATCTGGCTCTTCCTGCTGTGGGCGGGTTTCCCGTGGAGCCTGATCGCAGCGGCCCTGTCGGTGAGATGGCTGGCGAGATGGCGTGCCCGCGCGGGACGGACCGATGCCCTCTTCACAGCCCAAGCCCCCCTGCTGCTGCTCGCAACCCTGACCCCCATAGCGTTCTTCAGCTTCGCCGGAAACATTCTGTGGACCTATGCGCTGCCGAGCCTCCCGTTTCTCGCGATCCTCATCGCACGTGAGCTGCTTCCGACGCTGGAACACCGGAAGTTCAGAATCGCCTGCGCACTGATGGCTGCACTCGTGCCACTGACGGTGACCGGCGCCGGACTCTATCTGAGCGTTCGCCCCGAGCGACTGGACTCAGCGGCACCGCTGCTGACGGCCCTGCGACGCGAACCCGGCGGCGAGTCCGAACGACTCCACTTCGTGGGCAGGATTCCGTTCTCCGCCCGCTATTACTCGCGCGGACGCGCACAATCGATGTCCGCGGAAACGCTCGCCGATCTGGTGCGAGATCCTTCGCACCGGCTCTTTCTCGCGGTGCGCAACGACGATCTACCGTCCGTGGTGGACTTGCTCGGCGAACACTACGAGCTCAGGTTCCGCGGAGCCCGACATTCCCTGCTGGTACCGCGGATCCAGGACGGAGATCAGGGCGTTCATGCTTTCTTGACAAAGCGCTGACCACGCCTTGACGGCCTGCCCACTACGCTCAGGGTTTCGAGCGACGCCCAGGAGCCGTGCCGCATGTCCAGACCTCCCACCACGATCGAGCTTCCATTCAGCGACAAGTACGATCTCACGCATTCACGCGCATACCTTGAAAAGCACCGCACCGGCCTGCGGCGGCGGCTCACGAACCGGCGCGACCAGGAACTCGCGCGTCGTGCATTGAAGCTTGCCGGCGACCCGGCTACGGTCCTCGATCTGCCCTGCGGGGCCGGGCGCTTCTGGGCAACGCTCGCCGAAGCTCCCGGGCGGCGAATCCTTGCGGCCGACCGCTCTTCGGCCATGCTTGAAGTGGCGCGCCAGAACTGCCCTCCGGATCTTGCTGCGCGGGTGGAGACCTTCCAGAGTTCGGCCTTTGAGATCGAGCTTCCCGATCAGGCGGTCGACAGCGTCTTCTGCATGCGCCTGCTGCATCACCTGGGCGAGCCGGCTCACCGTCTGGCGATGTTGCGCGAGTTTCATCGGGTCGCGCGTGCCAGCGTGATCCTGTCGCTTTGGGTGGATGGCAACTACATGGCCTGGCGGCGACGCCGTCAGGAGATCCGCCGAGCAGCCCGAGGTAAACCCTTGAGCCAGAATCGCTTCGTGCTGCCGCGGACGACGGTGGAAGCCGAGTTCCGGGACGCCGGGTTTTCGATCGCGGGACATCTCGACTTTCTTCCGCTGCACTCGATGTGGAGGGTCTATGTTCTCCGCCGCATCTGAACCGGGCCTGCCCGGATGCGGGCAACCTGCGGCCCGAACGGTGCACTCGTATGATCAACGAGATGAGTTCGGTTTCTGGTGGGACGTTGCCGGCGAGTGGGTCGAGCCCCCGAACGAGCGCCGAAATGGCTGGAGTGGCATGAGCCGGTGCCTGGTCGATGGGCGTCCGATGTATGTCAAACGCCAGTCGAATCATCTCTGTCGCAGCGTTACCCGTCCTCGTGGCGAGCCGACCGCAAGCCGCGAATGGCGCAATCTCCTCCTGCTGCGCAAGCTCGGGATCGAAACCCCCGAACCGGTCTTCCACGGCACACGCCGAGCTCGGTCCGGCATCGAAGCGGTGCTGGTCACCCGTGAGCTATCCGGCTATACGTCCCTTGATGACATCGAGATCGATGATCCAGCCGTGAAAGCCTCCATCGCGCTCACGCTGGGGGCCATGCTGGGGCGGCTCCACAGTGCTCGACTCCAGCACGGATGTCTGTACGGAAAACACGTTATGATCCGAGCTGACTCCGGCGGCACGATCAGGATCGCGCTGATCGACCTCGAAAAGATGCGCTTTCGCCTGACAAGAAGGCAGGCAGCGGCTCATGACCTCGCCCAGTTGCACCGGCGCCAGCGCTTCCTGACCCCGGGCGAGTGGCGTGTGCTCGTCGATGCACACTCCCGATCCCTCACCGGACTTCCAGCCGATCCATGAAAGCTTCGCTCGCACGCCGCCTGTTTCGCACCATCTTCGCGATCGGGTTGATCAACGTGCTCGTAGCCCTGATCGCGGTCGAGTACATCTATGAAGACCTGGAAGACACCATTCTTCGTCTCGAACTGGCCGAAGAAAGGGCATTCTTCGAAAACCGCATTACCGGGGCGACCCCACAGTCCTGGCATACCGCATTGCTGACGGCGCAGTATGTCCCGGACGGCCACGGCGACGCTCCGCTCGCCGAAGCCTTCCAGGGGCGAGCGGCGCCGTTCTCGGCCGAAGTCGAGATCGGCGAGCGTACCTACCTGATCTCGATCGAACGTACCGAAGATCCAGGCGGAATCCTGTACCTCGCACAGGACATCACCTTGCTCGAAGATCGCGAGGACACGCTGCAAGTAGGCATGGTCCTGTTGGGCCTGTGCATGTTGTTGTTTGGTTTCGTCCTGGCGCGGATCGGTACCCGCCGCATCGTGGGCCCCCTGCACGCCCTGACCCGGCACCTCGCCGAGATCCGGCCCGGATCGCCGATTGCACGCATCGAGAACGGCTTCGAAGACGACGAGCTGCGCAGGATCGCCAATACCCTGAACCGCCTCCTCGATGCGCTCGATGCGTACGTACAGCGCGAGAAATCTCTGGTAAGTCTGGCCAGCCACGAACTGCGCACCCCTGTTGCCGTCATCTCGGGCGCGCTGGATGTGCTGGAACAACGCAATTCACTCGGCGAATCCGATCGCCGGACCGTCGCCCGCATCCGGCGAGCCGCCGACGAGATGGGCGCCGATGTGGACGCACTGCTCAAGCTTGCCCGACGATCGGCCCGCGAAGAACAACGCGACGACATCAGACTGGCAAACAGCGTACGGGAGGTGATCACCGAAATCGAAAGCAGTAACCCGAACCAGCGCGGACGCATGACCATCGAGGAGGACGGTAGCCATTGCATCGTGCGTGCCGACCCGTCACTCGTGCGCATGTTGCTGCGAAACCTGATCCAGAACGCAATTCGCCATACAAACAATTGTGTGATCGTGGCCCTGGCGCCCACCACTCTGGTCGTCCGCGACTACGGAACAGGGCTCCCGCAGGCCGTGCAAACGCGCATGAGTGGCCCGGCAGACAGGAGCGTGCCGGAAGACGGGCTCGGTCTCTTCATCGTCCGATTGATCTGCGAGCGACTGGGATGGAGGCTCCGAATTCGCACCAGCGGCGCGACGGGCACCGAGATGGAGATTGCGTTCGGACACCCATCGGAGGCGCCAGAAAGCGATCCCGCAACCCAATGAGCCCACCAAAGACGTGGCGCCAGAACGACGAAGCCCGGAACGAATCCGGGCTTCTGGGATTGGTGGGTGCTGACGGGGTCGAACCGCCGACATTCGCCTTGTAAGGGCGACGCTCTACCAACTGAGCTAAGCACCCGCGCTGACCGGATCGATACGAAACCGGTCGATCCGAAAAGCCTGCTACTTTACCTCATCCTTCAGGCCTTTGCCAGCGCGGAACTTGGGAATCTTCGCTGCCTGGATCTTGATGCTCTTTCCGGTACGCGGGTTGCGCCCCGTGCGCGCCGCGCGTTCTCCGACGTAGAAGGTCCCGAACCCAACCAGTGTGACACTGTCATTGCCCTTCAACGCCCGCTTGATGGAAGACATCGCGGCATCCAGTGCCCTTCCTGCGGCTGCCTTCGAGAGTTGGGCGTTGGCGGCAATCTCATCGACCAGTTCCGATTTGTTCACTTGAGTCCCCTCTTAGTATTGAGCGCGCTGTTCTTTCCCGGAGCATTCCGGACGTCGCAAGGCGATCACGGGGTCCGAGCCTCCAGCACCCTGCACCGGTTTTATAGCGCGCTCAAATCCCGGGTGTCAAGCGGATATGCAGCATGCGAACGCACGCTGCACCGCATCAGTCCATCGCTTCCGGCTTCTTGCGCTCAATGCGCCCGCAGGTTTTTCGGGACGCTCTCAGGTTCCTCAGGGGCTGCGGCTGCCACCTCGGCAGCGACCACGGGTGCCTCGACCAGCGGCTGGGGTTCGCGCTCCAGTGCATGAACCAGAACCTGGTCGATCCAGCGAACCGGAATGATCTCCAGCGCATTCTTGATGTTCTCGGGAATTTCACTCAGATCCTTGACGTTCTCTTCCGGAATCAAGGCCTTGGTGATACCGCCGCGAACCGCAGCGAGGAGCTTTTCCTTCAGCCCGCCGATCGGCAGCACCTCGCCGCGCAGCGTGATCTCACCCGTCATCGCAACATCGCAACGGACCGGGATGCCCGTCAGTACCGAGACGAGCGCGGACGCGATCGCAATGCCTGCCGAAGGACCGTCCTTGGGAATCGCCCCCTCCGGCAAATGGATGTGAATGTCGCTCTTCTGATAGAAATCATCTGCGATCCCCAGCGAACGCGCGCGCTTTCGAACCACAGAAAGCGCTGCCTGGATGGACTCCTGCATGACCTCACCCAGCTTGCCGGTCGTGACGACCTTGCCCTTCCCCGGCAGCACGACCGATTCGATCGTGAGCAGCTCGCCGCCCACCTCAGTCCAGGCCAGACCGGTAACCTGCCCGACCTGATTCTCCTTCTCGGCAATCCCGTAGGAGTACTTGCGCACACCGAGATACTTGTCGAGACTGGCCGCATCGACCTTGAGGGCGCCATCGCCCTCCTTCAACACCAGCGCCTTGACGACCTTGCGGCAGATCTTCGAGATCTCGCGCTCGAGGCTTCGTACGCCAGCCTCCCGCGTGTAGTAGCGGCAGATATCGCGCAGTGCGTCTTCCGTGACCGAAAGCTCCCCGGCCTTCAGGCCATTGTTCTTCATCTGCTTGGGCAACAGATATCGCTGGGCGATGTTGACCTTCTCGTCTTCCGTGTAGCCCGACAGACGGATCACTTCCATGCGGTCGAGCAGCGCTGCCGGGATGTTGAGGGTGTTGGCGGTCGCAACGAACATCACATCTGAAAGGTCGAAATCCACCTCGATGTAGTGGTCCTGGAAGGTATGGTTCTGTTCGGGATCCAGCACTTCGAGAAGCGCGGAGCTGGGGTCACCCCGGAAATCCATCCCGAGTTTGTCGACCTCATCGAGCAGGAACAGCGGGTTCTTGACGCCGACGCGATTCATGTTCTGGAGGATCTTTCCCGGCATCGAGCCGATGTAGGTACGGCGATGGCCTCGGATCTCGGCTTCATCCCGGACGCCCCCCAGGGCCATCCGCACGAACTTGCGATTGGTCGCCTTGGCGATCGACTGACCGAGAGAGGTCTTGCCGACCCCGGGCGGCCCAACGAGGCAGAGAATCGGAGCCTTGACCTTGTCCACGCGCTGCTGGACGGCCAGGTACTCGACGATCCGCTCCTTGACCTTCTCCAACCCGTAGTGATCCTTGTCGAGAATCTTCTCGGCGGCGGCAAGATCCTTGCTGACACGCGATTTCTTCTTCCACGGCAAGCCGATCAGGGTCTCGATGTAGTTGCGGACGACCGTGGCTTCGGCCGACATGGGCGACATCAGGCGCAGCTTCTTGAACTCGGCCTGCGCCTTCGCAAGCGCCTCCTTCGGCATGCCGCTGGACTTGATCTTCTTGTCCATCTCCTCCAGATCGGCACCCTCTTCGCCTTCGCCCAGCTCCTTCTGAATGGCCTTGACCTGTTCGTTGAGGTAATACTCGCGCTGGCTCTTCTCCATCTGGCGCTTCACGCGTCCGCGGATACGCTTCTCGACCTGGAGAATGTCCAGTTCGGTTTCCATCTGCGACAAAAGCCGCTCGAGCCGCGCCCCGACCCCGAACAGCTCCAGGACTTCCTGCTTCTGCTCGAGCTTGAGCGGCAGGTGTGCAGCGATCGTGTCGGCCAACCGTCCTGCATCCTCGATCCCGGAGAGCGAGGCCAGAATCTCGGGAGGAATTTTCTTGTTCAGTTTCACGTACTGATCGAACTGGGCAATGATGGCCCTGCGCATCGCCTCGATCGAGGTGTCGAACTCCTCTTCGGCGACGATCGGCGTGACGTTCGCGACGAACAGCGTCGAGAGGTCGCTCACCGAATCGATCCGTGCGCGCTGCACCCCCTCGACCAGCACCTTGATCGTTCCGTCGGGCAGCTTCAGCATCTGAAGGATATTGGCGATGCAGCCGATCTCGTAGAGATCCCCGGCGGACGGTTCGTCCTTGGCCGCCGATTTCTGGGCAACGAGCAAGATGCTCTTGCCGCCGTCCATGGCCTGTTCCAGCGCCTTGATCGACTTCGGACGCCCGACGAACAGCGGGATGACCATGTGCGGGAATACCACTACGTCTCGCAGTGGCAACAGGGGCAGCTCCGATTGCTCGTCGCGAAGCTCGTGCGGGGTGTTCATGTGTGCTACCTCGAAGGAACGTGTTGACCCATCTGGGGGCGCAACCGGAAAAAACAAGCGACGGCCGGAACGATGACCGGCGGCGCTGCGCAAGCAAAACGCATCCTCTGGACAGGAACGTCTACGGCTTCAATCCGGAAAACTTTGGAATATGACTGAATCGAGGTGCCATTCCGCCTCCCGACGCGGGACCCTGCGCCGGGATGAACCCCGGCTCGACTGGGATCCGAAGCTGCCGTTCAGTTGGAGCCAGACACCTTCTGCTGATCGGCATAGATGAGCAACGGCTGAGCGCCCTCTTCGATCGTGCCTTCATCGACGACGACCTTCGTGACGCCTTCCAGGTTCGGAAGATCGTACATGATGTCGAGCAACGAGCCTTCGAGGATGGACCTCAACCCCCGGGCTCCCGTCTTGCGCCGGATCGCCTTGCGGGCGACCGCATGCAGTGCGGCCGGCCGGATCTCGAGTTCCACGCCCTCCATTCCGAAGAGCTTCTGGTACTGCTTGACGAGCGCATTCTTCGGCTCGACCAGAATCTGGATCAGCGCCTCCTCGTCGAGTTCCTGCAAGGTCGCCACGACCGGCAGGCGGCCGACGAACTCCGGAATGAGGCCGAACTTGATCAGATCCTCCGGCTCGACTTCGCGAAAGGACTCCCCGGCGGACTTTCCGCTGCGACTGCGCACTTCGGCACCGAATCCGATCCCCGCCTTCTCGGTCCGCTCGCGAATCACCTTCTCCAGGCCATCGAACGCCCCCCCGCAGATGAACAGGATGTTCGTCGTATCGACCTGAATGAAATCCTGGTTGGGATGCTTGCGCCCTCCTTGCGGTGGAATCGATGCCGTCGTGCCCTCGACGAGCTTGAGCAGCGCCTGCTGCACGCCTTCGCCGGAAACGTCGCGAGTGATCGACGGGTTGTCCGACTTGCGCGAGATCTTGTCGATCTCGTCGATGTAGACGATGCCCTGCTGGGCCTTGTCGACGTCGTACTCGCATTTCTGCAGCAGCTTCTGGATGATGTTCTCGACATCTTCCCCGACGTAGCCGGCTTCCGTGAGCGTCGTTGCGTCGGCCATCACGAACGGCACGTTGAGAAGCCGCGCGAGGGTCTGGGCCAGCAGCGTCTTGCCCGAGCCGGTCGGACCGATCAGCAGGATGTTGCTCTTGGCGAGCTCGACGCCGTCCTTGTCACCTGCAAGGTGACGCAAGCGCTTGTAGTGGTTGTACACGGCGACCGAAAGGTTGCGCTTTGCCTGGAGCTGGCCGATCACGTACTGATCGAGGATCTCGCAGATCTCGCGCGGCGTCGGGAGGGTTCCCTGCGCACCTTCCGCGCCGGCGTTCTCCATCATCTCGTCGCGGATGATGTCATTGCACAGCTCGATGCATTCGTCACAGATGAAGACCGACGGTCCCGCAATCAGCTTGCGAACCTCATGCTGACTCTTGCCACAGAACGAGCAGTACAGCAGCTTGTCGCCACCCGTCTTCTTCTCCGTCATGGTCTTGCTCTCCAGGTTCAGGTATCGGCGCGGGTCGTCAGAACCTTATCGACGATACCGTACTCGACCGCGTCCGTCGCGCTCATGAAGTTGTCGCGATCCGTGTCCCGCTCGATCCGGTCAACCGGCTGACCGGTGTGCTTCGAGAGCATCTCGTTGAGCCGGGCGCGGATGCTGAGGATCTCCCGCGCGTGGATCTCGATGTCGGACGCCTGCCCCTGAAACCCGCCCAAAGGCTGGTGGATCATGATGCGGGAGTTCGGCAGGCAGAAGCGCTTGCCCTTTTCGCCGGCAGCCAGCAGAAAGGAACCCATGCTGGCCGCCTGGCCGATGCAGAGCGTGCTCACATGGGGCTTGATGAACTGCATCGTGTCGTAGATCGCAAGTCCCGCCGTGACGGATCCGCCCGGGGAATTGATGTAGAAGTAGATGTCCTTGTCGGGATTCTCGGATTCGAGGAACAGCAACTGCGCGACGATGAGATTCGCGGTCACGTCATTGACCGGTCCGACCAGAAAGACCACCCGCTCCTTGAGCAGGCGCGAGTAGATGTCGTAGGCCCGCTCGCCACGACCGCTCTGCTCGACCACCATCGGCACGAGCCCGAGCCCGAGCGGGTTCCAGGTGTTGCCGTCGTCCACCGTGCTGTTCCTCATTCCGTGCTTCCCCGCGACCTCAGGCCGCATTGCCCATCAGATCTTCGAACGAAATCTCGGTATCGGTCGTCTCTGCCTGCGAGACCACCCACTCGACCACGTTGTCCTCGATCACCACGGCCTCGGCCTGTGCGAGGCGTTCCGGCTGGGCGTAGTACCAGCGTACCAGTTCGCCCGGATCCTCGTAGCTCTGAGCCATTTCCTCGATCAGAGTTCGAATCTGGTCGGGTTTGGCGAAAAGTTCCCTCGCCTTCACGAGTTCGGCCATGATGAGACCGAGCTTGACCCTGCGCGAAGCCTGGTCGGAGAACCAGGACGGATCGACCGGGATGTCCTTCGCGTTCATGCCGCGCATCTCCAGGTCGCGCTTCGCGTTCTCGGCGAGCTGGCGCGACTCGGCTTCGACGAGCGCCTTGGGCACCTCGATCGGATGCGCCTCGATCAGCGCCTCCATGACCTGTTCCTTGACGCGCGACTGGACACGCCGCTTGACCTCGCGTTCGAGGTTGTTGCGAACCTCTGCACGCAGCTTCTCCAGGTCACCGTCGGCAATCCCCAGCGCGCGTGCGAAATCGGCATCCACCTCGGGGAGGATCGGCGCTTCCACGCGCTTCACGGTGACCTCGAACTGCACGGGCTGTCCGGCCAGTTCAGCAGCGTGATAATCGGCCGGAAAGGTCATGTCGAAGGTCTTGCTCTCGCCTGCCTTCAGGCCTGCAACCGCTTCCTCGAAGTCCTTCAGCATCGATCCTGCACCCAGCACGAACGGGAAGTCCTGGGCCTGGCCACCTTCGAACACTTCACCGCCCTTGCGACCGGTGAAATCGATGACGACACGGTCGCCCACCTGAGCCGCACGGTCCGCAGCCTCGAAGCGCGTGCGCTGCTTGCGCAATACATCGATCGTACGATCGACTTCGGCCTCTCCGATGCTGAGCACCGGACGTTCGACCTTGTGGCTGGAAAGATCGCCGAGCTCGACCTCCGGATACACCTCGAATACGGCAGTGAACTCGATCACGGAATCGCCGGACGCCTCCTTGGGCTCTATCCTGGGGCTGCCAGCAACCCTCAGCTTCTCCTCGCGCAAACGGTTCTCGAGCGCCTTCTCGACCGCAGAGCCGATCGCCTCGGAGCGTGCCTGATAACCGTAGGTCTGCGCCACGATCTTGAGCGGCACCTTGCCCGGCCGGAAGCCCGGCATCTTTACGGTACGTGCCATGCGCTTGAGACGCTCCTCGACCTCCTTGTCGATCTCGGCCATCGGCACGGACAGGTCGATGCGCCGTTCGAGCGCGCTCTGGGTTTCCTGGTTGTTCTGCATCAATCTTTCCCTGACAAGTCGTGGTTTCAGCCACCAGTCCGGACACCGCGCCCACTCTCGACCGGCGCCGGCCCGGAACCGTGGCCCATTCTGCAAACAAACGGTGATTCTAACACAGGCACCCGCCCTTCCTTCCAGCGTCCAAGCGTGGTGATAATGCTACTCGCGCATCCCCTCGCAACGATGCTACCGTAGGCGGAACCAGTCGAACCGGCAGCGCTCTGACGAACAGGAAGTCCGCATCGGCCGATCCTGCATGAGCCGGCTCCTCCGGTCCGGATTCTTCATGATGACGGATGGTTCCGGAAGGCCGCAGCGGTGAGTGACGGACAGAATACTGGATCAACCAGGAGGAGACGTCTGATGAGTATCTTCAATGCCTACCAGGCCCGCTACGAAGCGACGCGTGAAGAGGAGATGTCACTTCAGGACTACCTGGAACTTTGCAGGACCGACCGCTCGGCCTATGCCACGGCCTCCGAACGGATGCTGATGGCGATCGGCGAGCCCGAACTCGTCGACACCCGCCTCGACCCGCGGTTGTCGCGCATCTTCTCCAACAAGATGATCAAGCTCTATCCTGCCTTCCGGGATTTCTACGGCATGGAAGAGGCGATCGAGAACATCGTCTCGTACTTCCGGCATGCGGCACAGGGGCTGGAAGAGAAGAAGCAGATCCTGTATCTCCTCGGTCCGGTCGGCGGCGGCAAGTCGTCACTGGCCGAGAAGCTCAAGTCGCTGATCGAGAAGGTGCCGTTCTATGCGATCAAGGGGTCGCCGGTGCATGAATCCCCGCTGGCACTGTTCGACGTCAACGAGGACGGCAAGCTGCTCGAGGAGGACTATGGCATCCCGAGCCGCTACCTCAACATGATCATGAGCCCGTGGGCGGTGAAGCGGCTCAACGAGTACGGCGGCGACATCACGAAATTCCGGGTCGAGAAGCTGAGGCCGTCGGTGCTGCGGCAGATCGCGGTGTCGAAGACGGAACCCGGGGACGAGAACAACCAGGACATCTCCTCGCTGGTCGGCAAGGTCGACATCCGCAAGCTGGAGCAGTACTCGCAGGACGACCCCGATGCGTACAGCTACTCCGGCGGCCTGTGTCTGGCCAACCGGGGGCTGCTTGAATTCGTCGAGATGTTCAAGGCGCCGATCAAGGTCCTGCACCCGCTGCTCACCGCAACACAGGAATGCAACTACAAGGGCACCGAAGGCTTCGGCGCAATTCCGTTCGACGGCATCATCCTCGCCCACTCGAACGAATCGGAATGGATGGCGTTCAAGAACAACCGCAACAACGAGGCTTTCCTCGACCGCATCTATACGGTCAAGGTGCCGTACTGCCTGCGGGTGTCCGACGAGATCCGGATCTACGAGAAGCTGCTCGTCAACAGTTCGCTTTCGGAGGCGCCGTGCGCACCGGACACCCTGGAGATGATGGCCCAGTTCGCGATCCTGTCGCGCCTGAAGGAGCCCGAGAATTCGAGCATCTTCTCGAAGATGCGCGTCTATGACGGCGAAAACCTCAAGGATACCGACCCGAAGGCGAAGAGCCTGCAGGAATACCGCGACTACGCCGGTGTCGACGAGGGAATGACTGGGCTCTCGACGCGCTTCGCGTTCAAGGCGCTGTCCAAGGTCTTCAACTTCGACCATCGCGAAGTCGCCGCCAACCCGGTGCACCTCATGTACGTGCTCGAACAGCAGATCGAACGCGAACAGTTCCCGCCCGAGACCGAGGCACGCTATCTCGCCTTCATCAAGGAATACCTTGCCCCGCGCTACGCCGAGTTCATCGGCAAGGAGATCCAGACCGCCTACCTGGAGAGCTACTCGGAGTACGGACAGAACATCTTCGACCGCTACGTGACCTACGCCGACTTCTGGATCCAGGACCAGGAATTCCGCGACCCGAACACCGGCGAGATCCTCGATCGCGGCGCGCTCAACGACGAACTGGAGAAGATCGAGAAGCCGGCCGGCATCAGCAACCCGAAGGATTTCCGCAACGAGGTCGTGAACTTCGTGTTGCGCGCACGCGCCAAGCACGATGGCAAGAACCCGAGCTGGACGAGCTACGAGAAGCTTCGGGCGGTGATCGAGAAGAAGATGTTCTCGAACACCGAAGACCTCCTGCCGGTCATCAGCTTCAACGCCAAGGCGAGCGCGGAGGACCAGAAGAAGCACCAGAACTTCGTCAACCGCATGATCGAAAAAGGGTATACCGAGAAGCAGGTGCGGCTGCTCTGCGAGTGGTATCTGAGGGTCAGGAAGTCGTCCTGATGCCGGACGCGGGCGCTGCACAGGCAGCGCCCGTCCGCGGCACGTCCATCCGATCACCGATCCCGGGAACCGCGCAATGGCTCGTATCATCGATCGCCGTTTCGACAGCAAGAACAAGAGCGCCGTCAACCGGCAGCGCTTCCTGCGCCGCTTCAAGAAGCAGATCCGCCGTGCAGTCAACGACGCGATCAACGGCCGCTCGATCCGCGATCTCGACAATGGCGAGAAGATCTCGATCCCGGCCAGGGACCTGGGTGAACCTCAGTTCCAGCACGGTCGTGGGGGTGTCTGGGAGCAGGTGTTCTCGGGCAACGACCAGTTCCGCAGCGGTGACACGATCAACCGTCCGCCCACCGGTGGCGGCTCCGGCAGTGGCAAGGGAAAGGCCAGCAAGGATGGAGAAGGCGAAGACGATTTCGTCTTCCACCTGTCGCGCGAGGAGTTCCTCGACATCTTCTTCGATGACCTCGCGCTGCCGAACCTCGTGCGCACCCAGCTCGCACGCATCACCGACTATCGCAGCCAGCGGGCGGGTTACTCGACCGACGGCTCGCCTGCCAACATCAACATCATCCGTTCGATGCGCGGCGCGCTCGGACGCCGCCTCGCGCTGGGCTCGCCGTTCCACAAGCAGTTGCGCGAACTGCAGAAGGCCCTTGAAGAAAGCATCGAAAAGCTGGGCGAGGATCACGACGACACCAAGGCGCTGCGCGCCGAGATCGCAGCCCTGCGGGCGCGGATCGAGGCGATTCCGTTCATCGACAGCTTCGACCTGCGCTACAACAACCGCATCCGGGTACCCAAGCCGACCACCCAGGCGCTGATGTTCTGCATCATGGACGTCTCCGGCTCGATGGACGAGGAGAAGAAATCGACTGCGAAGCGCTTCTTCATGCTGCTGTACCTCTTTCTCACCCGCAACTACGAGCACATCGAGGTCGTCTTCATCCGCCACCACACTACCGCCAAGGAAGTGGACGAGGACGAGTTCTTCCATTCGCGCGAATCGGGTGGCACCGTCGTATCGAGCGCGCTCACGCTGATGCAGGATCTCATCGCCGAGCGCTACACCGGCGGGAACTGGAACATCTACGGCGCACAGGCCTCGGATGGCGACAACTGGGACAACGATTCGCCGATCTGCCGCGAGGTGCTCGGCAAGCACATCCTGCCCTGGTGCCAGTACTTCGCCTACATCGAGATCACCCCCGGCGAGCCCCAGAATCTGTGGCGCGAGTATGAAAAGCTCGTCGAATCCCACCCCAATTTCGCGATGCAGCGGATCGAGGAGCCGTCCCAGATCTATCCCGTGTTCCGCGAACTGTTCAAGAAGAGCCTCGCATGAAACGCCGCGCCCCCCGGAAGAAGGAA
Organism: Rhodocyclaceae bacterium; assembly: GCA_023383815.1. Classification (GTDB taxonomy): domain Bacteria; phylum Pseudomonadota; class Gammaproteobacteria; order Burkholderiales; family Rhodocyclaceae; genus JACOUN01. Next base: position 160,733 of record JAHDYG010000004.1, on the reverse strand, counting down.
ATGCTGCCCGACTCCTCGGAGTGGACCTTCGAGGCGATCGACCGCTACCAGGAAGAGATCGCGCGAGTCGCCGAGCACTACCGGCTCGACACCTACCCGATCCAGATCGAGATCATCACCACCGAGCAGATGATGGACGCCTATGCGTCGGTAGGCATGCCGGTGAACTACCACCACTGGTCCTTCGGCAAGCACTTCCTCGCAACCGAAAAGGGTTACAAGCGGGGCCAGATGGGCCTGGCCTACGAGATCGTCATCAATTCCAACCCCTGCATCGCCTACCTTATGGAGGAGAACACCCTCCCGATGCAGGCGCTCGTGATCGCCCACGCGGCCTACGGCCACAACAGCTTCTTCAAGGGCAACTACCTCTTCCAGACCTGGACCAACGCCGATGCGATCGTCGACTACCTGATCTTCGCCCGCAACTTCATCACCCGGTGCGAGGAACGCTATGGCGAGGAGGAGGTCGAGCAACTGCTCGATTCCTGTCACGCACTGATGAACCTCGGCGTCGACCGCTACCGGCGCCCGCAGAAACTCTCGCTCGCGAAGGAACAGATGCGTCAGCGCGAACGCGAGGAATACCTGCAGAGCCAGGTAAACGAACTGTGGCGCACGCTGCCGCACATGGATACGCGCCAGCAGCGCTCGGGCGAGCGCAATTTCCCGCCGGAGCCGGAAGAGAACCTGCTGTACTTCATCGAGAAGCACGCGCCACTCTTGGAGCCGTGGCAACGCGAGGTGGTCCGGATCGTACGCAAGGTCGCGCAGTACTTCTTCCCGCAGCGTCAGACCCAGGTCATGAACGAGGGCTGGGCCACCTTCTGGCACTACACCATCCTCAACCATCTGTACGACGAAGGCTTGCTGGCCGACAGCGTGATGCTCGAGTTCCTGCAGTCGCACACCAACGTCGTCTATCAGCCCGAATACAACAAGCGCTGGTACAACGGCATCAACCCGTACGCCCTCGGCTTTGCGATGTGGCAGGACATCAAGCGCATCTGCGAGGCGCCGACCGATGAGGATCGCGCCTGGTTTCCGGAGATCGCCGGCACCGCGTGGCGCGATACCTTCGACTTCGCGATGAAGAACTTCAAGGACGAGAGCTTCATCGCCCAGTTCCTGTCACCGAAACTGATCCGGGATTTCCGCTTCTTCGCCGTTCTCGACGACGAAGGCGAGGACCGGCTCCAGGTCTCCGCGATCCACGACGAGTCCGGTTACCGAAAGGTCCGCGAAATCCTGTCCGAACAATACAATCTCGGCGCGCGCGAACCGAACATCCAGGTCTGGAACGTCGACCTGCGCGGAGACCGTTCGATCACGCTGCGCCATCAGCCCTACCGCCAGCGCCCACTCGGTGACTCGGCCGACGAGGTCATGAAGCATTTCGCACGGCTATGGGGCTTCACCGTCCGTCTCGAGAGCGTCGAGGACGACGGCTCGATCGAGTTGCTGCAGGAGGCGCGGATCGAGAAGCGCCATGCGGGGATCCCGGAGAGCTCGCTCGACTGAGAAAACGCGCTCAGGCGGTTTCCAGCGGACTCACCTTGAGTGCGATCTGACGGTACTCCTCGCCGAGATCCATTCCGAACTCCATCATCATGTCGTCATCAGGGTCGTGGTACCAGTGCAAGGCCACGCGCACGCCCTGCGACGCAGCGTCGTTGAGCATGCCGATCAGGTGGCGGATGAGTTTGGTGCTCGAACTGTTGAAGTACTTGAACGCGAAGTGCGCCTCGACTGCTGCATCCACGGACAACTGCTCGAGGTACTGCGCGAGGCTGCTGCGGATCGGTGCGTAGAAGGTCATCGCGTTTTCCGGGTACGATTCGCCCGCGACGCTCAGGCGATTGCGCGAATACTCGAAATGGATCTCCGGCGTTTCGCCGGTGGGTGCCAGATGGAAGTCGTTCATGCTGTCTCTCCGCTTGATGGTTTGCTAGATCACGGCACGCAGGTAGAACTCGGCGCGGGAGTGGTCGCCCGAGGTATAGGTGATGCGGTACTCGATCGGCTCGCTCGCTTCGCGCGCAAGGGTGAGGAAGCCAAGTCCCGCCCCCCGGCTGACCTCGTCTTCGGCATGCGCCTCGTTGCGCAGCTGCTCGCGGTATGCCTGCCGGATCTGATCCAGCGTCATCGAGCGCAAGGGGTCGAGCCGGCTGCGGATGCGCTCCACCTGGTCGGCCCGCACCGGGCTTGCACACAGCACGCTGAAACGCCCCTCCTCGCCCAGACCGACCGCGACGGCACCGATCCTCCCCGCGCCGTTTGCGGCCTCGGCGTAGTGAACGATGTTCTGCGCCATCTCCACGAAGGCCGAGAAGACCTTCCTGCGCACCACACCGTTGGCCCCGCAGGCATCCACGCGCCGGCGCACGGCATCGCCCAGGGTATGAACCACGTTCTGCGAGAACTCGCCCGAGTAGTAGAACAACACCCCATTGCCGGCTGCACGGTTGCAGAATTCACTGAAGAGTGCGGTATTCATGCGCCAAGATCCCCCGTTGCCCGGAAGCCGAACGCGCTGATGTCGTCCTTGCGCGGCTCCGCCCCCTGGTAGCCCAGCAGCGCCTCGAACAGCGCGGCGCGCTGCGTGCTCATGGGCGCGTCGCGATGCGCCAGGAGCGTTGCGCACAAGCGCCGCTTGCCGAACGCGATCCGGCGCTCGCCGCCGAGCTGGTCCAGCAGTCCGTCGGTGAAGAGATACACCGCCGCCCCCTCTTCCAGCTCTCGCACGTGATTCGTCCAGATCTGGTCCATCGACGTCGTGGCGTACCCGACCCCATGACGCTCGCCCGACAGGATCCGCACCTCGTCCTCGCCCGGCGCCAGCATGAAGAGCTGCAGGTGCGCACCGGCATAGGTCAGGCGACGCGAGTGTCTGTCGTACCAGCAGAACGCCGCGTCCATGCCGTCGTCCGAGTGGTGCTCGGTGCTGTCCGAATGCTGGTGGTCGATCTGGTCCATCGCGGATTTCACGCGCCGGTTGATCTCGCCGAGCAAGCGCCCGGGATCACGCCGCGTCTCCTCGCGGATGGACCCTTGCAGGAACGACGACATGATCAGGGTCATGAAGGCCCCCGGTACGCCATGCCCGGTGCAGTCGTAGAGTCCGAACAGGAATCCGTCCGGATAGTCCTGGAAGAAGTAAAAGTCCCCGCTCACCACATCGCGCGGCTCCCACAACAGGAAGTGGTCGGGGAGCGATCTGCGCATGGCCTGGCGTGAAGCCCGGCTGAGCGAACGCTGGATCACGCTGCCATAGTCGATCGACTCCATCACGATGCGGTTCCGCTCGGCCTGAAGAAAGGCCATCGCTCGCAGCATGTCCTGGGCCAGACCGATGCCCCGATAGCGTCCCTGCTCGGCGATGATGAACCCGTCCATCAGCGTCTTCGTTCCGCTCTCGACGATGCGCAAGGACAGCTCTTCGATGGACAGGGCGATCTCGGCAACGAACGGCGTCTTGTCCATGAACGCGATGCAGCTCTTGTGCCAGTAGATCTCGCGATGGAACGGCCGTGCGAGGCTCTGCATGAAGATGTTGCGGTTGATGAGCCCGATCGGGCGGCCGTCCTCGACCACCGGCAGCCCGATCAGATCCGTCTCGCTCTCGAAGATCGCGAACACGTCACGGTTCTCGACCGCGGGGGTCACGGGCTCGATCTCGATCAGCAGATCACGCGTGGTGCGCAAGGCGGCACGCTCCGCCGCTTCGGTCCGGCCGCTGTCTTGTACGGAAAGTACCCGGTTCATCTGAGGCTCCTGTCGCAATGGGATTGGGCGCGGATGCGCCGCCTGGCCAGGCCCAGCGCTGCACTCCGGTGCCCACGCACGTCCCGACCCGGCGTCAACATACGGCGCGATTGTTGCCGGCCGATTGCGCGAGCGCCGGCAAGCGGCTCGCAGGTTCTCCTTCGAGACACCACGGGACCGCAGCCACCCGCACATGCACGCCATCGGCACTCTTCTTCGCAAGCTTCTTCGCGGCAGCGGCCGCCGATGCAACGGCCTCGGGTGCCTCGTACGCCCCCGGCTCGACATGCACGGCACCGACCACGATCGTCGTCAGCGGGAACAGGACCCGGAACCCCTGCCGATCCTCGCTCGTGAAGCCGTTCTGCTGCAGATCCTCGGCATCGAACAGTGCCTTGGCACGCAGGTTGAAGTCACCGACGATGCGCCGGCAGCGCTGCATCCAGTCATCACTCTGGAAGAGCACCACGAAGTCATCCCCGCCCACGTGCCCGACGAAGTCCTGCGACGGATCCGCGCCGGACTGGATCACGGCCGCTGCGAGCTTGATCATCTCGTCGCCGCGCCAGTAGCCATACAGATCATTGAAGGGCTTGAAACTGTTGAGGTCGAAGTAGCAGGCGGCGAACTGTACCCGCGCATCGAGGAGACGGCGGATATGCTCGGTGATCGGAATGTTGCCGGGCAGGAAGGTCAGCGGATTGGCATGGCGTGCCGCCTCGATGCGGCATTCGGTGACAGCCTTGACGAGGCTCTCGCCGGTGGCAAGTCCGGCATAGCGACCGCCGTCCGTGACGATGAAGCCGTCGAAAAGGTAACGCTGATCCTCGCCCGCGAGCATCGCAGTGAGCGATTCGATCTGCACGGAAAGATCGACCCGGAACGCTGCCGGATTCATCAGCGTGGCGCACGAGCGTCGTCCGAACAATTCGCGATAGTAGGGCTGGGCGAACTGCTCGAGAAAGCTGCGACGATTGATGAGCCCGACCGGATAGCCGTCCTCGACGACCGCCACCGCGTGCAACGCCTCGTGCAGCCCAAAGAACTGGCGAACGTCATCGACGCTGTGCGCAGGCGATACGGCCTCGGCCGCGACGAGCAGGCGGCGAACGGTTTCCTCGCTGTCGCGGCGCGGCGGCGCGCTGGGCAGGACCGCGATCTTGCTCGAGCGGAAGATCTCCTGCACCGACTGCGGAATCACTTCCGACGGCATTGCCGCCGGTCTCCCGAGCAGATAGCCCTGGGCATAGCGGCACCCCAGATCCCTGAGTACGGCGAGTTCGGCCGGATTCTCGATCCCTTCGGCCACCAGCAGCGATCCAAAGCGCTCGGCCAGCGCAAGCATCGTCCGCAGGATGATCACTTTCCGGTTGTCGCGATGGACGTCGCGCGTGAAGTACTTGTCGAGCTTGACGATGTCGGGCTGAAGCTGGGCCCACAGGCGCAGGCTCGAACGACCGTCGCCGAAGTCGTCGAGCGCAATCCCGATATCCTGGGTCGTGAAGACGGTCAGGGCTTCCTGGAGTGCGTCGGTATCCTCGACCCGCTCGTGCTCGGTCAGCTCGATCATCAGGCGTGAAGGGGCCACGCCGGCCGCGACCGCGGTGCCGAACAGCACGTTCCCGCGATCCACGGCCAACCCATGGACGGCCGGCGCGCTCGCGTTCAGGAAGAGCTTTCCGGACAGCCCCAGCGCACCGAACGCCCGGACCGCACCGAGAACGGCGCATCGCTCCAGCTCCACGAGCAATCCTGCCTGTCTTGCCGCACTCAGCAAGGCGTCCGGGGCGCGCAAGGGTGAGTGCTCCGGACCACGCATCAGGGCCTCGAAACCATAGATCTCCGAGCGAACCACATCGACGATGGGCTGGAACACGAACTCCAGTCGCCTCTCGCCCACGATCCGCTCCAGTTCGTCGTACGTTCGGGTCTTCATCGGGTTCCTCCTCTGCTTGCCCGCAACGACATTGTTTGCGCACCGGATTACGCAGGCGTGACGCTCCGCTCCGCGTCCGGCACCCGGTCGCTCCGTCCGGCGCTTGCGCACCCATCGCCCTCGGGGTGACAACGCGTAGAATCCCAAGCCTGTCCGCAACCGATCCGTCCGCACTCCGGGGAGCCCAGCATGTTCGAACCCTTGCAGCCCATCTACAGCGTCGCCGGCATCCGCGAAATCGAAGACCAGGTCCTCGCCCACGCCGAGCCGTCGTTGATGGAACGCGCCGGACGGGCCGCGGCGGAAGAGGCCTTCCGCCTCATCATGGATCGCACCGGGCCGGTGCTGATCGCCTGCGGGCCGGGCAACAACGGCGGCGACGGTTTCGTCATGGCCCGTCGACTGCTGCAGGCCAAGCGCAGCGTACAGGTCGCCTTCGCCGGCGATCCGGAAACCCTTCCACCCGACGCGAAGATCGCGCTCGAAGCCTGGCGCGATGCGGGCGGCGAGATCCTGACCGAACTGCCTTCGCCGCCGACGGGCGGCTGGTCACTCGTCGCCGATGCGCTGTTCGGAATCGGGCTGCAGCGTCCGGTCGAAGGACGCTACGCGAGATGGATCGAAGCGCTCAACGCGCAGGAGGTGCCCCGAATGGCCGTCGACGTCCCGAGCGGGCTGGACGCGGACACTGGACGCATCCTCGGGACGGCCTTTCGCGCGACCCACACGCTCACCTTCATGGCCCTGAAGGCCGGCCTGCTGACCCTCAACGGCCCCGATCAGGCGGGCGCCGTGATCGTGCGCAGCCTCGACATCACGCCGGCGAACCACCGGGCGGCCGATGGCCACGTCATCCAGCCCGGCCAATTCCGCAACCACCTCAAACCACGTCTGTTCAACACCCACAAGGGCACGTACGGACACGTCGGGGTGATCGGCGGCGCACCGGGCATGACCGGCGCCGCCCTCCTGGCCGGCCGCGCGGCGCTGAAACTCGGCGCAGGACGGGTCTTCGTCGGGCTCATCGACCAGCATGCACCGCTTGTCGACACGGGCCAGCCCGAACTCATCCTGCGCCCCTCGGACCTGATCCTCGAACAGGCCAGCGTGCTCGCGGTCGGTCCCGGACTCGGCCGCAGCACGATGGCGATCAGTCTTCTCGATCGAGCCATCGGCAGCCGCCTGCCGCTCGTGCTCGACGCCGACGGCCTCAACCTGCTGGCGATCGAACCCGGGCTGCACTCGAAGGTGCTCGCACGCACGGGCCCCACCGTCCTGACCCCGCACCCGGCCGAAGCGGGTCGACTGCTGGGCACGAGCGTCACGGCGGTCCAGTCCGACCGTGTGAAATCCGCCCAGACCCTCGCCGCACGCTACAACGCACTGGTGGTCCTGAAAGGCTGCGGCAGCATCCTCGCGACGCCGGACGGTCGCTGGTTCATCAACACGACCGGGCACGCAGGCATGGCCACGGCCGGCATGGGCGACGTGCTGACCGGACTGGTTGCGAGCCTGCTGGCGCAGGGCTGGCCGCCGGAAGAAGCGCTTGTCGCGGCCGTACATCTGCATGGTGCAGCGGCCGACCGGCTCGCACGCGAGGGCATCGGCCCCATCGGCCTGACGGCCGGAGAAGTGGCCGAAGCCTCGCGCGGCGTGTTCAACGGATGGGTCATCCAGGCCACCCACGGCCACTGACCGGAGCGCAACTCACAACGATCCTTCAGTCCGGAGCGACCTTCCCGGGCAGACGCACGATTCCGTTGGCCAGCCCGACCCCGAGCAGGATCACGGCGGCACCAGCAATCATGCTGGTCGTGACCGATTCATCGAGGAAGAGTACCCCCCAAAGCATCCCGAATGCCGGAATCAGGAAGGTCACCGCAATCGCCCGGGCTGGCCCGACGCTCGCGATCAGACGGAAGAACAGGATGTAGGCGATGCCGGTGCAGCCGAGCGCAAGGACGCCCGCGGCCAGCCAGGGCTCGACACCCGGATTGTGCTGCGGCCAATGCCACCAGGCGAGCGGCGCCACGAGCAGGGCCGCATAGAGCTGACTGCCGGCGGCGATCGCGAGCGGCGCCACGCCGGTGAGATGACGCTTCGTGACGCTGGCTGCAACGCCATAGCTCAGCGTCGCCGCAAGGCAGGCCAGCACGGCCCATCCCGGAGCGTCAGCACCGAAATCGATCTTTGGCCAGACGAGGATGACGACGCCGCAAAGCCCGATGAGCAAACCGATCACGGCCGTCGCACTCAGTCGGTCCTTGAGCCACAACCACGCGATCAGCGCGGCAAACAACGGCGCCGTGGCGTTCGTGATCGCCGCGAATCCGGCCGGGATCGAGAGCAAGGCCCACGCATAGAGCACGAAGGGCAAGGCGGAATTGATGAGGCCGACCAGCAGCAGCACGCCTGCCCGCCGCCACAGCGTTTTCAGTCCGCCGTGCCAGGCCAGCAAGGGGACGAGAAACAGGGCGGCCAGCCCGACCCGCAGCTCGACCAATGCGAACGGCCCGAATTCCGGCGCGGCAATCCGCATGAAGAGAAAGGAGCTTCCCCACAGCGCGGCGAGCACGAAAAGCTCGGTGAGATCGGAGGTCTTCAATCGGAGGGGTTCGTTCAGTACGCCGGCGGCTCGCAATCCGCTCCGGACGGAGGGCGGGGACCTGCCCTCGGGTGTTAAGATTCAGGGCCGAATCATACACCTCGCAGGCGCTCCGGCCATGGCCCTTCCAGATCAGCTCCGAATCGAAATCCAGCGATCCGTCGCCGCCTCGCTCGCCGAGGATGTCGGCACTGGGGATCTCACCGCGCAACTGATCGCCGCCGACACCGACGCCCGCGGCCGGGTCGTCACGCGCGAAGCGGCCGTGCTGTGCGGCACGGCGTGGTTCGATGCCAGCTTCGCGGCACTCGATCCGACCGCAACGGTGCTGTGGCACGCACACGACGGCGACCCCGTCGAGCCCGGCCAGGCGCTGTGCGACGTTGTGGCCAGCGCACGCACCCTGCTCACCGCGGAACGGACCGCGCTGAACTTCCTGCAACTGCTCTCCGGCACGGCGACCGTCACGCGCCGCTACGTCGAGGCGGTTGCAGGCACCCGGGCGCGCATCGTCGACACCCGCAAGACCCTGCCCGGCCTGCGGCTGGCGCAGAAGTACGCGGTTGCAACCGGCGGCGGACTCAATCACCGCATCGGACTCTATGACGGAATCCTGATCAAGGAAAACCACATCATCGCCGCCGGCAGCATCCGCAAGGTCGTCAAGGCGGCGCGCCGGATCGCGCCGTCGAACGTCTTCATCGAGGTCGAGATCGAGCGTCTCGATCAGCTCGAAGAAGCGCTCGATGCGGGCGCGAAGATGATTCTGCTCGACAACATGGATCTCGACATGATGCGCGAGGCAGTGCGCATCACTGCCGGCCGCGCCGAGCTGGAGGCCTCGGGCGGAGTGAATCTAGACCGGGTGCGGGCAATCGCCGAGACCGGCGTCGACCGCATCTCGATCGGAAGTCTCACCAAGGATGTCCGCGCCCTCGATCTGTCGCTGCGCCACGTCGAAGTCTGACCCCTGCCGCAACCACCTCGCCTCTTCGTCATTCCGGTAGTCCGTCATCCGTTCATCCCTCCGCAGACAACCTTCACCGTGCCCGCCCTACCCGCCGCCCCTCCTACCCCTCCCACCGCAAGCGGACGGAGTCATCGCGTCGCAATCAACGGCTATGGCCGGATCGGCCGATGCTTCCTGCGCGCCCTGCACGAACGCGGGCTCGCGGATGCCATGCAGGTCGTCGCGATCAACGAACCGGCCGATCTGCACAGCATCGCCTACCTGACCCGCTTCGACTCGACGCACGGCCGTTTTCCGGTTCCCGTCGCGACCCGGGAAGGCACACTGGTGCTGGGCGACGCCGCGATCAAGGTCACCCATGCTCGAACCCCCGAAGAAGTCGCCTGGCCGGACCTCGAACTCGACCTGATCGTCGAGTGCTCCGGCCAGTACGGAGATCGTGCCGGGCTGGAGCGTTTCCTGGCGGCGGGCTGTCCGCGGCTCCTGCTCTCGCATCCGGCCAACGGCGCCGAAGACGTCGATGCCACGGTCGTGTTCGGAACCAATCACGACCTGCTCCGGGGCGACGAGCGCATCGTCTCGAACGCATCGTGCACGACGAACGCGGTCGTGCCCGTGCTCGATCTGCTCGACCGCGAGCTGGGAATCGAACAGGCCTTGCTCACGACGGTGCATTCGGTGATGAACGACCAGCCACTCATCGATGGCTACCATCACCTCGACCTGCGCCGCACGCGATCGGCGATGCAGTCGATCATTCCGGTATCGACCGGGCTGGCGCGCGGCATCGAGCGCCTGCTGCCGGGTCTGGCCGGCCGGGTGCAGGCCAAGGCGGTGCGTGTGCCCACCACCAACGTGTCGGCGATCGACCTCGTGCTTCAGCTCCGCCAGGACGTTTCCATCGTCGAAATCAACCGTCTGCTGCGCGAAGCGGCCACAGGACCGCAGGCCGGACGGATCGCCTACTCCGAGGAACCCCACGCCTCGATCGACTTCAACCACGATCCGCATTCGGCGATCGTCGATGGCAGCCAGACACGGACCGCCGGCGCGCATCTGGTCAATCTGCTGATCTGGTTTGACAACGAATGGGGGTTCGCCAACCGAATGGTCGACGTAGCACGCCACTGGCTCTCGGTCACACGCTGAACGGTCAGCGTACCGAAGCCTCCCTCACCCCTGCTCCCCGGGCGCCTGATGACGCGAAGTGCGGTAGAACGCAAGAATGCGCCGCACGTATTCGAGGGTTTCACCGTAAGGCGGCACGCCCCCGTAGCGGGCCACGGCCCCCTCTCCGGCGTTGTAGGCGGCCGATGCGAGCATCACGTCCCCCCCGTACAGATCGAGCAACCAGCGCAGGTAGGCCAGTCCGCCGCGCACGTTCTGCTCCGGGTCCAGAACGTTGCGAACACCGAAGCGTTCTGCGGTTTCCGGAATGAGCTGCATCAGACCCTGCGCATTGCGGGGTGAGCGTGCGAGCGGATCGAAGCCGGATTCGGCGCGCACGATCGCCAGCGCCAGCCTCGGGTCGATGCGGTAACGCAAGGCGAGCCGCTGCACGAGCTGCGCGTGGCGACGCTTGTCGGGGGCAAGATTGCGCACGAAGCGGGCAACGACTTCGTGCGGTACGACTTCATCGAGCAACGCCAGCTCGGGCAGCGAGCCCCCGAACATGCAGTCGGGCAGGTCATGCACGACCGCCTGGGCGTTGCCCAGCAGGTGTCGCGCCTTTTCGTGCCCACCCTGAGCGGCGATTCCGAGCAGGGCTCGCCCGGCATCCCGGTTTCGCGAACCCCCGCCGCGAAGCAGATAGAGCCGGCCAAGCCGGTAGTGGCCCTCGATGCTTCCGTATCGCGACGCCGCACAATAGCGCGACGCTGCAAGCTGCGACAGCCGCAGCGATTCTGCGCGGTAACCGTCTTCGAGCAGCCGTGCGACAACGGGAGGTTCATCCGACCAGGCCGGCGGTCCGTCACGCACGGCCACCCGGTCCTGGGCACCGGCCTCGCCAGCCACGAGCGCCGACACGGCAACCATCCGGACGGCAAATCGCAGCACTGGACGAGGGATCGCCGGCATCGGTTCCTCCCGAGCCTGTCGTCCTTACACTATAGACTGCGTCCAGAACTTTGCCTGCTTCCAGCCCTAGCCAGCCTCGGGAATGCGCGGGCGGCGAGCCCCGCGCAATCGGTCGTCAGGGTTGCTTCGACAGCCGGCTGCTGATCAACTGCTTGACGGCATCCACGTCGGGCGCCATCACGATCACCCGCTGCGGCAGGGATTCGATGCCCGCGAGATCTGCCGGCCGCTCCGCCTCACGCCCCAGCGCTTCGCGAATGGTCTCGCCAAATTTCGCTGGCAGCGCCGTTTCGAGCACCACGACCGGCCGCGAATCCGCCCGCTCGAGCCCCACCTTCACGGCATCGGCCGTGTGCGGATCGACCATCACCCCGTAGCCTTCCCAGACCTTGCGGATCGTTGCGATCCGGTCCGCGTGCGTGCTGCTGCCCGACACGAAGCCGAACCCGGGCAGACTGGCCAGATGCGGCGTCCGGGAAAGATCGAAGGACTGCCCGGCGTCGACCTGGCGCCACAGTTCGGCAACCACCTTCGGGTTGCGTCCGACCAGATCGAACACGAAACGCTCGAAGTTCGAGGCCTTCGAGATATCCATCGACGGGCTCGAGGTCACCCGCGTCTCGGCGGCCGAGCGCGGCCGGTACACGCCGGTCCGGAAAAACTCGTCGAGCACATCGTTCTCGTTGGTCGCAAGGATCAGCCGCTCGATCGGCAACCCCATCCTGCGCGCGATGTGGCCGGCGCAGATGTTGCCGAAGTTGCCCGACGGGACGCAGAAGTCGATGCGCTCGTCGTTCGAGCGCGTCGCGGCGAAGTAGCCCTTGAAGTAGTACACGATCTGGGCCGCCACCCGCGCCCAGTTGATCGAGTTGACCGCACCGATGCGGTGGCGCGCCTTGAAGCTCGAGTCGTTCGACACCGCCTTGACGATGTCCTGAGCGTCATCGAACATCCCGGTCACCGCGATGTTGCAGATGTTCTCGTCCTGCAGCGAGTACATCTGGGCGCGCTGGAAGGCGCTCATCTTGCCATGCGGTGAGAGCATGAACACGCGCACCCGGTGCTTGCCTCGCATTGCGTATTCAGCGGCCGATCCGGTGTCGCCCGAAGTCGCGGCGAGAATGTTGATCTGCTCGCCACGCTTGTCGAGCACGTACTCGAACAGGTTTCCGAGCAGTTGCATCGCCATGTCCTTGAAGGCGAGCGTGGGGCCATTGGACAGTTCGAGCAATGCGAGCCTGCCGGGTTCGAGCCAGTGCACCGGGGTGATGTCACGCGCATCGTCACCCGCGCGAACGTGGCAGAACACCTCGGCCGTGTAGGTCTTGTCGCAGATCGACTTCAGATCCGCGGACGGAATGTCGGTGATGAACTTCGACAGGATCTCGAACGCGAGCCCGGCATAGGGCAACTCGCGCCAGCGGGCCAGTTCCTCGGCCGTGATCCGGGGATAGGTTTCGGGAAGATACAGTCCGCCATCGGGCGCAAGGCCGCCCAGAAGGATGTCGCAGAATTCGGCGTGCGCGGGCGCCCCGCGGGTGGACAGGTACTTCACCGGAGAATCCTCGAAGAGATGTGCGTTGACGACAAATCCGCGATTATCCCGTTCGCAGGCGGCTCTGTCCAATGCCCGCGGCGCTCATCGGCCCCGTCGTCACGGAGCCGGGTCATTGCGTCCTACACCCCGTGCTCCCGGAACCACGCGAGCATCCGCTGCCAGCCATCCTGCGCCGGTTCGGCACGGTAGCTCGGCCGGTAGTCGGCGTGAAACGCGTGCGGAGCCTCGTCATAGACGTGGATCATGGAGCGGCCACCCGCCGCCTCGAGCCGCTCGCGCATCGCCTGCACGGTATCGAGCGGGATCCCCTGGTCGGCCCCACCATAGAGACCCAGCACCGGCGCCTGGATCTTCGCTGCGAGATCGACCGGGTGCGCGGGCGTCAGTGCGCTCGCCTGCCCGACCAGCCGTCCGTACCACGCGACCCCCGCCTTCAGCCGAGGGTTGTGCGCCGCATAGAGCCAGGTGATGCGCCCGCCCCAGCAAAATCCAGTGATGCCGAGCCGGTCGGGCTCGCCGCCGTGCGCGCCAGCCCATGCCACGCACGCATCGAGATCGCTCATTACCTGCGCATCGGGGACTTTCGAGACGATCGTGGAAAGGAGCTCCTGGACGTTGGAGATCGTCCGCGGATCCCCCTGCCGGGCAAAGAGCTCGGGGGCGATCGCCTGATAGCCCAGCTTCGCCAGGCGCCTGCATACGTCGGCGATGTGCTCGTGCACCCCGAAGATCTCCTGCACGACGAGGATCACCGGAAACGGGCCACCGCTTGCCGGTTGCGCCCGGTATGCGACCATCTCGCCATCACCGGTCGGCACCCGGACTTCACCCGCCGTAAGGCCATCGGTTCCGGTCCTGATCGCGGTCTGGGCCATCACCGGCTGCACCGCGATCGCGAAGCCCGCACCCAGCGTCGTCACGACGAAAGCTCTTCGCGAAAACCCGACCCCGGGAAGCAGGCTGTCGAAATCTGCCGCAATCTCCTCTTCCTTGTCCATGGCCACCTCCTGTTCATGGAGAATCTCGTTCTCAAACGTAGAACAGGTCCAACTTACGCCTTGGACTCTTCCGAAGCAAGAACGGAGCTTCCCACCGCAAGACGATAGCCGATGCCGTGGACGGTATGGATCAGGGGGTGATCGAAGGGTTTGTCGATCTGCTGTCGCAGGCTGTGGATGTGGCTGCGCAGGCTGTCGCTGTCGGGCGGTGAATCACCCCACAGCGCTTCCTCGAGGACCTCGCGGGGCACGACCGCGGGGCTCTTCTGCATCAGGACGGCGAGCAGCTTGAGGCCGATCGGACCAAGATGCACATCGCTCGTACCGCGTCGCACCGCAAGCGTATCGAGGTCATAGGCGAGATCGCCGACCTGAAGCAGTCGCTTGTTACCTCCCTGGCTGCGCTTGAGCACGGCCTCGATCCGTGCGGCCAGTTCGGGCAGCGCGAATGGCTTGGTCAGATAGTCGTCCGCACCGGTACGAAAACCGCGCAAGCGATCCTCCAGCGCATCGCGTGCGGTGAGCATGATGACGGGCACGTCCCGGCACTCCCCCTGGCGCAAACGTTCACACAGCGAAAAGCCGTCGATGCCTGGAAGCATCACGTCAAGGACGATCAGGTCGAAATGCCGGGTCGCCGCCAGATGCAGCCCGGTCAGGCCATCGGACGCGCAATCGACGACGTACCCCTTGAGCTCGAGATAGTCGGCCAGATTGGCCAGGATGTCGGCATTGTCTTCAATGACGAGCAGACGCATCGAATCTCCCCGAAAGACAAATGGACCGGACCCCACTCACGGCTGCCCCGGCAGCCGGTAGCGTTGTTCGCGGTACAGCCATGCAGGCAGCAACGCATGGGCCAGGGCGCGCTGCTCGCGCCGGTGGGCCTGAGCATCCGCGTTCGAATCCACCTGCGGTGCCAGTACGAAGCGCTTGTTCCGGCGATCGTAGCTTCCATGTTCGGGCTTGCGTTCCGGGCGAAGGATCACCACGCGCTCGCCCTCCATCCAGGCGTAGTGCTGCTCGTACTGCATCATCGCCCGTCCTGCGAGATCGTCCGGCTCACGGGTCAGGTCGCGTCCGGGCATCGGATGCTCGCTGTCGACCCCCATCAAGGATAGCAAGGTTGGCGCCAGATCGATCTGGCTGGCGACGGTCCGAATGGTCCTCGGTGCGAGATCGCCCCCGAGGATCAGCCCCGGAATGTGGAAGCGCTCGATCGGCACGAGGCTGTCGCCGCGCACCCGGATGTCGTGATCGGCAACGATCAGGAACAGCGTATTGCGCCAGTACGGCCCGGCCATCGCCTGGTCGATGAACCGGCCCAGTGCGTGATCGGCATACTTGACCGCGTTGTTCTCGGTGTTCTTCGGCTGTTCGAAGAGTTCGATGCGCCCGTCCGGGAACTCGAACGGAGAGTGGTTCGACGAGGTGAAGACGAGCGTGAATGAGCGCACGCCCTGAGCATGTTTTTCGAGCAGCCGCTCGTGTGCCTTGTTGAAGAGATCCTCATCGGAGACGCCCCAGCTCGACACGAATACCGGGGCCTTGTAGTCCTTCTGGTCGGTCACGTGCGTGAAGCCATTGCCGAGAAAGAAGCGCCTCATGTTGTCGAAGTGCGACTCTCCGCCGTAGATGAACTCCGATTCATAGCCCTGGGGGCCGAGGATCTGCGCGAGGGTCGAAAAGTTGCGCTGCGCCAGATCGAGCTTGACCACGGCCTGCGCCGGAGTCGGGAGGAAGCCCGTAACCACTGCTTCGATGCCGCGGATCGAGCGCGTACCGGTCGCATAGAGTTGCTCGAACCACCAGCCATGCCGCTTCAGTCGCTCCAGCTCGGGCGTCACTGGCAACCCGCCGAGCGATTCGACAAAGGTTGCGCCGAGACTTTCCTGCAGGACGATCACCAGGTTGAGCGGTTCGGGCCGACGAACGGTGGCAACCTGGCGGATCAGGGTCGGGACCTCCGGGTCTTCAAGCCAGGGCCGGGAATCCTGAAGCAGCACCCGCGTCTCGCGCACGGCATCCAGAATCTCGCCCTCGCTCATCTTTCCGTACACATCGCTCGAGTTCGCCTCGTGCAGCATGGCATACGCAGCGTGGGCAACCGACCAGGCCGAGTTCAGGATCAGGCTGTTGACCATCGGGTCATTGCTGAGCGCAAACATCGCCGGGTTGGCGGGCCGATGCCCGGTGCTCGAGCGGACCGCGAAGACGAGGATCAGCACGACCAGCGGCCACGTCAGCCAGAAGCGCTTCGCGCTCCAGCCGTTCGACAACCGGAGCGCCGGGCGCATCAACCGGACCATGGCCCAGAAGGTCGCAGCCGTGAGCCCGAGTCCGAGAATCAACGGCACGCGAAACCCCGTCCACAACATCGATCCGACTTCGGCCGGGTACTTCAGGTACTCGACGAAGATCCGGTTCGGTCTCGCATCGTATTCGGTCAGAAAAGTCGGAGAAGCGATCTCGAGCAGGACGAGCAGCGTGATCCCGATCACCACCCACGCCGCACTGAGCCGGCGCCACAGCGCCCAGCCGGGCCGATGAACCAGCAGCGGCGCGAGCAATACCGGCGGCACCGCCAGCAAAGCGAGCTGGATGACGTCGATCCGGACGCCCTGGAGCAACATCTGCGGCCAGATCCCGGTCGCAAGAACACGATCGGCCTGCCACAGCATGAGTCCGGCCCGCGACAGCGAAAGCAGCGGAAGTCCGATCACGAACAGGACCGCGAGCTGCGCATACGGGCCCAGCCGCGCGAGGCGCTCCCACAACCGGATCCCCGCAGGCCATCCACTGGCGGCGGCATCCATTCCGGCTGCGGGATCGGTCAAGTCGGCCGACCGATCGGCCGCCAGGGTCGTGTCGCGCTGCATTGTGGAGCCCGCATCCGGTACAAGGGGTGCGATTGTCCCGGGAAGGGGATCAAGCGATGGTCGAAGAAAGGTGAAGAAATCGTGAAACCGCCATTGGTGGCCCGGCATCACCCGGCCGGCAGGCGCACGCTCGCGCACAATCCTCCGCCCGTGCCCGAGTCAAGCGCGACGCGGCCACCGTAGAGTTGTACCAGGTCCCGCACGATGGAAAGGCCGAGTCCGGCCCCCGGTCGTTGCTCGTCGATCCGCACGCCACGGTCCAGCGCCGACTCCCGGACCGCAGGATCGATGCCCGGGCCATCGTCTTCGACGCTCACGAGCAACTCGCCTTCCGTCGCCCGGACACGAACCGCAATCCGGCGGAGCGCCCACTTGCAGGCGTTGTCGATCAGATTGCCGAGGATCTCCTGCAGATCCTGTTCCTCGCCGCGGAACAGCAGATCGTCCCGACATTCGACGATCTCGATCATCAGATCCCGGTCGGCATGAACCCTGCGCATCACCCGCATCAACCCATCCAGCACGGGCCGAACCGGCGTGCGCTGTCCTGGAATCTGCACGGCAGCCGCCGCACGGGCGCGCGCAAGGTGATGATCGATCTGGGTCTGCGCGACCGACACCTGTTCCCTCACACGATGCGCCAGCTCCCCTTCCTCGTTGACCGCTGCGTTGGCGAGCACCGCCAGCGGCGTCTTCAGGGCATGAGCCAGGTTGCCCGCCTGTGTGCGCGCACGAACGACGATCTCGGCGTTGCGTGCCAGCACGCCGTTGAACTCATCGACCAGCGGCTGGATCTCGGACGGAAACCGGCCATCGATCGCCGGGCTCGTGCCGTCGCGGACCCGCCGCAATCCTTCGCGCAGGCCAGCCATTGGCCTCAGCGCGGTCCACACCTGCAGGATCGATGCGCCGGCCAACCCCAGCGACAAGACTCCGAGCGCGAGCGCGAGCAAGCCATTGAAGCGCTCGACCGGCACGGCAACGAGATCCTCGCTTCCCGCGACGATCAAGCGCAGGGGCCGGTCCGGTGATTCAGCCGGGCGCAGCACCTGCTCGATCATGCGCAGCCGCTCTTCGTTCGGGCCGCGCACACGGTGTGCGTGGAGTTCGCCGTCGTTCAGACTGTCCGGTGGCACGACGAGCACCGCATCCCACAACGAGCGTGAGCGCAGGATGCCCACCGCCGCCTCCTCTTCGCCGGCGATCCGGTCGACCTGCCAGTACAACCCGGAGTACGGGCGCATCAGCCGCGGATCGCTCAGCGGCGCGCGCAGATGCACCTCCCCATCTTCGTCGACCACCAGGTTCGCCGCGAGCTGATCCAGATGCATCCCCAGTTCGGCGTGGAACTGGCGGGAAACATGCTGGCTGAAGAGCGACGACAGCCCCCATCCGGACACGAGCACCGCGAGCACGATCCAGGTCAGCGTCCCGGCCAGCAATCGCAACTGCAGCGAACCCCGCCAGCACGGCAAACGCCCAGGTGTCGAGCTCAGGTCCGGCATGCGAGGCGGTATCCGAGGCCGCGCACGGTCTCGATCAGCTCCGGAGGCAGCTTTCTGCGCAGGCGGGCGATGAAGACCTCGATCGTGTTCGAATCGCGATCAAAATCCTGGGCATACAGATGTTCGGTCAGCTCGGTGCGCGAAACGATCTGTCCCGGTCGGTGCATCAGGTAGGCGAGCAGCCGGTACTCATGGCTCGTCAGTGTGACCGGATTCCCGTCGACCGTCACACGGCCTCGCCGGGTGTCGAGGACGAGAGGTCCGCAGGCGATCTCGGCGCTCGCCTGTCCGGCGGCGCGACGGATCAGGGCCCGCACGCGGGCGAGCAATTCCTCCATGTGGAAGGGCTTGGTGAGATAGTCGTCGGCGCCGGCGTCGATCCCTGCCACCTTCTCGTGCCACGCATCGCGCGCGGTCAGGATGAGGACCGGCATGTTCCGGCCCGCAGCCCGCCAGCGCCTGAGTACGGTCAGCCCATCGATGATCGGCAGCCCCAGATCCAGAACGATGGCGTCGTAGGGTTCGACCTCGCCGCTGAAGTGCGCATCCTTGCCATTGTCCGCCACGTCGACGGCATACCCTGCTGCCGACAGCGCATCGCGAAGCTGGGCTGCAAGAAGCGGTTCATCCTCCACCACGAGCACCCGCATCAGCGCTCCCCCGCTCGCGTACCGGCTGGCCGCACATCTCGCCCCTTCACGCCGAGCACGGTAGCATCGCTCGCGTCGAGTTCGAGCTTGAGCAGCCCGCCTCCGCGACGAAGCACCTTGATCTCATAGATCCAGCGGCCGTCATCGCGTTCGAGCTCAACCTCGATGATCTCGCCGGGATACTGCTTGCCGATGCGCTCGAGCACCGCGCGCAGCGGAAGGACTTCGCCCGCCTCCAGTGCCCGGCGCGCGAGTTCGTGGTCGTCATCGGCACCCGCCACCTCCGGCACCAGCAGCGCAGCCACGACCGCGACTCCGAGCATTGACCGCATCGACCGCCCCATTTTCATCACCGCCATCTCCGTGAAACAGGCTGGACTCGCACACCCGACGCTGCACATACTCTTCCCCACAAGATGAACCCCGGATGAACGGGCACTTCAGGGAAGGTTCAGGCGCGCACTCCGACAATGCAGTCACGGTCAAGGCACGGGCTGCGACCATCCCCATCCCAGGAGTCCACATCATGCGCACCACACATCTGCTGTCCATCCTTGCGATCAGCTCCGGCATCGTTGCCGGCGGCGCCCTGCTCGCACCTGCAATTGCCCAGAATGCCAGCGCGAACACCAGTTCGGCAAGCGCTGCAGGGGGCTCCCCGGACGCGCCTTGGCTGACCATCGTCGAAGTCGTGAGCCGACTCGAAGCGGCCGGCTACAGCCAGTTCGACGAGATCGAGCGCGAGCGCGACCACTACGAGGTCAAGGCGCTCGACCGGGAAGGTCGGCGCGTCGAAATCGAGGTCCATCCGGTCACGGCCGAAGTGCTCAGGACCGAAGTCAAACGCGACAAGCGCTGACCGGCGCCGGCTCCAGCCATTGCGGCTGGAGCCGGCGCGCCTAGCGCAGCTTCAGCGGCACCTCCGGCGGCAGCGGAACGGCGGTGACGTTATTCTGCGGGCTGCCGTCGATGAGCTTGTCGCTGTAGACGAGATAGACGAGCGTGTTGCGTTTCGGGTCGGCCATGCGCACGATGCGCACGCGCTTGAAGAGGATCGAAGCGCTCTGCGAAAAGACCTCTTCCTTGGGTCGTATCGGTTCCAGAAAGGCAATCGGTCCGACCTGCCGGCAGGCGACCGAGGCATCGGAAGTATCTTCGGCCAGACCCAGTGTGCCCATGACACCCCCGGTCCGCGCGCGCGAGACGTAGCACGACACGCCGCTCACCTTGGGGTCGTCGAAGACCTCGACAACCACCTGATGATTGCGTCCGATCAGCTTGAACGCGGTGTCCACGGCGCCGAGAGTCTCCGCATGCGCGGCTGCACCCGCAACGAGCGTCGCAGCCAGCGCGACGAGGTGCACGCCCGCAGCGGCGCACGCGAACAATCCCCCACGCGGGGTTCTTCCGGAACGCAACATCGCCTTCTCCCCGATTGCGGCGAGTCGTTGCGCCCCGTTGGCTCACGGTGCAACGACTCGCCGCAATCGTTCTTGTCTAAACAGTTGAGTTCTTGACTTCTCTTCCGAACTTTTCGAAACTGAAACCAGCTGGCGCACCAGGATTTGCAGCAAGCGGTTCGAAGTACCCGAGGGATGAGAGCATGCCATGACCGAGAGCGCCCACGTCGACCGATTCGTGCGGGATCACCTGCCACCTCCGGAGCAGTGGCCGGAGTTCCTGTTCGAAACCCCGGAACTGCAGTTCCCGGAGCGCCTCAACGCGGTTGTTGAACTCCTCGACCGGGCGATCGATCAGGGGCACGGCGAGCGCCCGGCGATCCTCGGCCCCGGCCTGCGCTGGACCTGGGGCGAACTCGAACAGCAGGTCAACCGCATCGCGCGCGTCCTCACCGAGGACCTCGGCCTCGTCCCGGGCAACCGGGTGCTGCTGCGCGGCGCCAACAGCCCGATGCTCGCGGCGTGCTGGCTGGCGGTGCTCAAGGCCGGCGGGGTCGCGGTCGGGACCATGCCGCTCCTGCGTGCGAAGGAGTTGAAGGACATCGTCCGGATCGCACGGATCTCGCACGCGCTGTGTGCCGCTTCGCTCGCCGCCGAGCTCGAGACGACCCGCACCGGATCCACCGATCTCACCCACTGCCTGTACTACGGCGAAGGGGGGGATCTGGAGGCACGGATGGCGACGAAACCGGCCGGCTTCACCGCGGTGGACACGGCCGCCGACGACCCGGCGCTGATCGCCTTCACCTCGGGAACGACCGGAGTCCCCAAGGGAACGATCCACTTTCACCGGGACGTCCTCGCGATGTGCGAGGTCTTTCCACGCCACTGCCTCAAGCCCACTTCCGCCGACGTCTTCATCGGCTCGCCGCCACTGGCCTTCACCTTCGGCCTCGGCGGCCTCCTGTGCTTCCCGCTGTGGGCGCGGGCCTGTACGGTACTGATCGAGAAGGCCACACCTGAACTGCTGCTGCAGGCCATCGAGCAATACCGCGCGACGATCTGCTTCACCTCCCCGACCGCCTGGCGCCAGATGGCCGCGCTGGCTGCCAACCATGATTTGCGCAGCCTCGCCAAGTGCGTCTCGGCCGGCGAGGCGCTCCCGACAGACACCCGCGACAAGTGGCGCGAGGCGACCGGCATCGAGATCCACGACGGCATCGGTGGAACGGAAGTCATGCACATCTACATCGCCTCCGGCCCCGGGGACTACCGCCCCGGCGCAATCGGCCGGGTCCTGCCGGGCTACCGCGCGAGGATCGTCGACGACGACATGAATCCGCTGCCGCCGGGCCAGGTCGGCAAGCTCGCAATCCAGGGCCCGACCGGCTGCCGCTACCTCTCTGACGAACGCCAGAAGAACTACGTGCGAAAGGGCTGGAACCTGCCTGGCGACGCCTTTCACATGGACGAGGACGGCTATTTCTACTATCACGCCCGAGTCGATGACATGATCGTCTCTTCGGGCTACAACATCGGAGCGCCCGAGGTCGAATGGGCGCTGCTCGCGCATCCTGCCGTTGCCGAATGCGGCGTCATCGGCGTCCCGGACCCGGAGCGCGGGCAGATCGTCAAGGCCTTCGTCGTCCTCAAGCCTGGTTTCAAAGGGGATCAGGAGATGGTCGTGACGCTGCAGAACTTCGTGAAGGAAACCGTCGCCCCCTACAAGTATCCGCGCGCGATCCGTTTCGTCGACGCGCTGCCGCGGACCGAAACCGGAAAGCTCCAGCGCTTCCGGCTCAAGACGGTCGACTGAACGATCCACCCCGACGCTCATGCGCGGGACATGTCGCCGTATAATCGCGCCGGCATCGGGCATGGCCGTAGCCCCATCCAACAGGGAGCGAACAAGCGTTGAGGAATCCGGACGAGATCGCTCAGGAAGGCGACCCCCCCGCTGAAGCACTGGATCACGAGACGCGGACCGTCGAGTCCGATCACCTCGCGCTGCGATTGTGGCTACGGGTGTTCTCATGCACCAGCATGATCGAAACCGACCTTCGCCGACGCCTGCGCCAGGGGTTCGACTGCACCCTGCCGCGCTTCGACCTCCTCGCTCAGCTCGACCGCCATCCCGAAGGCCTCAAGATGCGTGACCTTTCGCGCCGGCTCATGGTCACCGGAGGCAACATCACGGGGCTGACCGACAAGCTCGTCGACGAGGGGCTGGTCGAGCGCTGCGGAGACCCCCGGGATCGGCGCGTCTACACGATCCGTCTCACGAACGCGGGCAGGCGCCTGTTCCAGAAGATGGCACGCAGCCATGAGCAATGGGTCATCGAGCTTTTCAACGACCTCGAGCAGCAGGACAAGGTGCAGCTGTTCGAACTGCTCGGAACACTCAAGTCCCGACTCAGGACCCGGAGCGAAACCGTGCGTTGAGCAGTGGCGGAAATCCGCACATTTTTTCGGAAGGAAGTGCGAAAACCCGCCAATCGACGGTGCTGCAAGGCACCAAAGTGACGCCTCCTCCCGAGGCATGCTTCACACCATGGATTGTGCGGCGCACCACACGCGATGGCCCGCTCCTTGCGTTCCGGAGTGCACCGGACGGGTTGTTCCCCCCGGTCCATCCGATCGAAGCCAAGAAGGAGACATCATGCGATTCGCTAAACCCCTGCTCACCGTCCTGCTTTCGGCTGCCGCACTCGGCGCCCAGGCGGAACAGAAGTTCGTCAACGTCCTCACGGGCGGTACCAGTGGCGTCTACTATCCGCTCGGCGTCGCACTGTCCAAGCTGTACGGGGATGCGCTGCCCGACGCGAAGGTCAGCGTACAGTCGACCAAGGCCAGCGCGGAGAACCTGAACCTGCTGCAGGCGGGCCGCGGCGAAGTGGCCTTTTCGCTTGGCGATGCGGTCGCGGACGCCTGGGCGGGCAACGAAGACGCCGGCTTCAAGGGCAAACTCGACAAGCTGCGTGGCCTGGCGGGCACCTATCCGAACTACATCCAGATCGTGGCCGCTGCGGACTCGGGCATCCGGACCATCGCCGACCTGAAGGGCAAGCGCGTGTCGGTCGGAGCCGCCCGCTCGGGGACCGAACTCAACGCCCGTGCAGTGTTTCGCGGCGCCGGCATGGCGTACTCGGATCTGGGCAAGGTCGAGTACCTGCCCTTCGGCGAATCGGTCGAACTCATCAAGAACCGTCAACTCGACGCCACGCTGCAGTCGGCCGGCCTCGGGGTCGCCTCGATCCGCGATCTCGCGAACTCGGTGGCGATCGTCGTGATTCCGGTCACGGCCGACGTCGTCGAGAAGATCGGCAATGACGCCTATCAGCCCGGCGTGATCCCGGCCAACACCTACCAGGGGCAGACCGAGGACATCCCGACCGTGCAGATCCGCAACCTGCTGATCACCCACAGCGGGGTCTCGGATGAAGCGGCCTACGCAATGGCGAAGGCGACCGCCGAAGGACTCGATCACCTGGTCACCGCCCACGCGGCCGCCAAGGCAATCGATCGCGCGACGATGACGAAGGGCCTGCCGCTGCCGCTTCATCCGGGTGCGGAGCGCTACTATCGCGAGGCCGGACTGCTGAAGTAAGCCTTCGACCGGTTCTTCACCGCAGCCCGGGTCACGCCGGCCCGCAAGCCCCGTCCGGGCTGCACGCGCAATGCTCCGAAGCCCCGCTGCCGGACCGTCCGGCAACGGGGATCGTCCGAGGTTCGTCATGTCCGAGTCCGCACGCAGCATTCCCTTCGGCTGGGACGGCCATGGCCTGCAAGGCCGTGCCCTGTTCCTCATCGCCGTCGCCTTCTCCCTGTTCCAGATCGTCGTCGCCGCCTGGCATCCGCTGTCCTCGCAGGTCGTGCGGGCGATCCACGTCGGCTTCCTGCTGCTGCTCACCTTCACGCTGTTGCAGCACTGGCTGCCGGGCGGCCGTCGCGTTGCGCCGCTGGCATGGCTGCTGGGTCTTTCGGCCTTCGGGCTCGCGTTCTATCACTGGATCTTCGAGTCGGACCTGATTGTCCGCGCCGGGGATCCGACCACCGCAGACATCGTCGTCGGCTCGGTGACGCTGCTCTTCGTGTTCGAAGCCGCGCGCCGCATGATGGGTCCGGCGCTTCCCTTGATCTGCGCAACCTTCTTCGCCTACGCGCTGTTCGGCCAGCATCTTCCAGGCGATCTGGCTCACCGGGGTTATCCCTACGAACAACTGGTCGAGCATCTGGCCTTCGGCACCGAAGGCATCTACGGCATCCCGACCTACGTCAGCGCGACCTACATCTTTCTCTTCATCCTGTTCGGTGCCTTCCTCGAACAGGCCGGGATGATCCGCCTCTTCACCGATTTCGCACTCGGGACCGTGGGCCACACCCGGGGAGGGCCGGCCAAGGTTTCGGTCGTCACCTCCGGGATGATGGGCACCATCAACGGCTCCGGGGTCGCCAACGTGGTCACGACGGGCCAGTTCACGATCCCGCTGATGAAGCGCTTCGGTTACCGCCCGGAATTTGCGGGCGGCGTCGAGGCCACCTCCAGCATGGGCGGGCAGATCATGCCGCCGGTGATGGGGGCGGTGGCCTTCATCATGGCCGAGACGATCGGCGTCGCCTACATCGAGATCGTCAAGGCTGCGATCGTGCCGGCGATCCTGTATTTCGTCACCGCCTTCTGGATGGTGCATCTCGAAGCCGGGCGCGCCGGCCTGCACGGTATCCCGAAGGAGGACTGCCCCGATCCCTGGGTCGCAGTGCGGCGAAACTGGTATCTCCTGCTGCCACTGGCGATGCTCGTGTTCCTGCTGTTCTCGGGCTACACACCGCTCTTTTCGGGGATGGTCGGCCTGTCGCTGACGGCCGTACTGATTCTCGGTGCTGCAGTAGCGATGCGCCTTTCGGGCAAGGCGCTGCGTTTTGCGTTCTGGATTGCTCTCGGCATCTTCTGCTCGGGATTCTTCAAGTGGGGCATCAGCGCAGTGCTGGCCGTCATCGCAGCACTGGCGCTGATCTGCCTTTACGTCAGTGGCGGCAGGGACACCCTGCGCATCGCGGTGAATGCCCTGGCCGACGGCGCCCGTCATGCCCTGCCCGTCGGTGTCGCCTGCGCGCTGGTCGGCGTCATCATCGGCGTTCTGACGCTGACCGGTGCCGGCACGACGTTTGCCAACGCCATCATCTCGCTCGGCAAGGACAGCCTGCTGCTGTCGCTGGTACTGACGATGCTCGTGTGCCTGCTGCTCGGCATGGGAATCCCGACGATCCCGAACTACATCATCACCTCCTCGCTCGCCGCACCGGCGCTGCTGGAACTGGGCGTGCCGCTGATCGTCAGCCACATGTTCGTGTTCTACTTCGGGATCCTCGCCGACCTCACTCCGCCTGTCGCACTGGCAGCCTTCGCGGCGGCACCGATCGCGGGGGTCTCGGGGATGCGCATCGGCGTCCAGGCCGTTCGCATCGCCCTGGCGGGCTTCGTCGTCCCGTTCATGGCGGTGTACGCGCCCGAACTCATGCTGCAGGGTGATCCGGGGGCTCTCGCCGTGATCTATATCGTCTTCAAGGCACTGATTGCGATCGGACTCTGGGGAATCGCCTCGATCGGCTACCTGTGGCAGCCGGTAGGCTGGACCGAACGCTTCTGGGCGCTGGTCACTGCAGTCTGCCTGGTCGCGGCACTGCCGATCACGGACGAGATCGGCCTCGCGAGCACCGCAGCGTTCGTCGTCTGGCAGATCGTACGCCGTCGCCGTGCAGCTGCCACAGCCGCGGTCTGAACATGCTCTGCCTGGCCAGCGGCCTCCTCACCGTCCAGATCGCGGCCACGGCGTTCACGCTGGGCTGGACGCATTCGATCGAGAAGATCCGCTGGGAAGAGGACTGGCGGATCGAGCGCTCCGGCCTGGTACTCGCGGAAAGCCGGGTCCGCGGTTCAGGCGCAGGCATGGAACCGCCCGCCGGCGGAAGACTGCGAGCGGGCGTCTGGCACGCCCCGGGCGGACAGCGCGTCGACCGCCTGGCGCTCAGCCATTCTCCCTACACCGAGGGCTACACCCTGTGCATCCAGGGCGACTGCCAACCGCTCGCCAGCCGGTTTCCGAATCTGCCCGACATTGCCGTGATCGAGCTGTTTCCGTGCCCGGAAGCGGGCCAGGAGGCAGCGCGGTGATCCACTACAATGCCCCGATGAGCGCAATTCCAGTGTCCGCTCCGTCCGCCGAGCGCGAGGAGTCCCTTCGATCCCGCACCCGGACGCCGATCCTGATCGGCGTCGCAGTCATCCTGTGCATCCTGACCGGCGTGCTGTCCTGGCGCCTGTCGCTGGACTGGCAGCAGGCCGAGCTGGCCGCAGCCAGTCAGCCGCGCCTGGAGTTCTACCGCACCGCCCTTTCGCAGAAGCTGGAGGAGTTCCGCTACCTGCCGGCCCTCGTCGGACAGGATCTGCGCATCCAGGCCCTGTTTGCCGAGCCGCTCGAAGCACGCACGATCGACGTCGCAAATGCCTACCTCGATTCAAGCCGTGTCGACCCGTCTATCAGCGCGGTCTACATCATGGACCGGACCGGACTTACCCTGGCTTCGAGCAACTGGCGCGACCCCACGAGCTACATCGGTCACAATTACGGCTTCCGTCCGTATTTCAAGGAAGCTCTGGAAGGCAGCCCGGGGCGCTTCTACGGTATCGGCGTGACGACGCTCGAACCGGGCTACTTCCTGTCGGCGCCGATCCGGCGCAACGGAGAGATCATCGGGGTTGCAGCCGCAAAGATCGCCCTCGATGAGCTGGAGCAGAACTGGCAGCGCAGCGCCGACCTGCTGCTCGTGGCCGACTCGACCGGCGTGCTGCTCAGCGCCTCGGCGGCGCGCTGGCGCTATCGCACCCTGCGGCCTCTGCCCGAGCACATCCTGCGCCACCTGCGCAGCACGCGCCAGTATGTCGATGCCGATCTGACGCCGCTGACCGACGCGGATGGCGAACCCTTGCCGGTGTTCGACGGCCCCAAGGCGATCCGCTTCACGGCGGCCGACCATCCCCACGCCGATGCGGGTGGCGGGCGCTATCTCGTGCAGTCGGTTCAGGTCGATCCCCCGGGCTGGCGGCTCTTGATGCTGACCGACCTTTCGGCCGCACGCGAGCGGGCCTTCGCCAACGCCTCGGCAGCCACCCTCGCCGTCGCGTTCCTGATCTCGCTCGGCGTCTACGCCCAGTTGCGCCGCCGCCGCAGGCTGGAACGGATCGCCTCGCAGCGCGCCTTGCAGCGCGCCGCCGACGAGCTGGAGCTGCGCATCGCCGAACGCACCGCAGAACTGATGCGCGCCAACCAGGACTTGCAACAGAACCTGCAGGCCCGTCAGCAGGCCGAGCGGATCCTGACCGAGACGCGCGACGCCGCGATCCAGGGCGGCAAGCTCGCGGTGCTCGGACAGATGGCCGCGGGCATCACGCATGAGATCAATCAACCGCTTGCCGCGATGACGACCCTCGCGGACAACGCGATCCGTTTCCTCGACCTCGACCGCAAGGACGAAGTGCGCAGCAATCTCGGCCTCATCAGCCAGCTTGCGCAGCGCATGGGGCGCATCGTCGCCCAGCTGAAGACCTTTTCGCGCCGCGATGCGGCGGTACTGCAACCGGTCTGCGTCGCGGAGATGGTGGCCAATGCGATGCTCCTGGTCGACTCGCGCCTGCGGGCGGTCGAGGCTGATGTCGTCACCGTGCACGAGGATCCTGATCGCACGGTGCTGGCGGATTCGACCCGCGTCGAGCAAGTCCTGGTGAATCTGCTGATGAACGCGTGCGATGCCATCGAAGGGCGTCCGGTTCGCCGGCTCACGGTATCGAGCGACCGGGACGGGGCAATGGTGCGGGTCACGCTGCAGGACTCCGGACCGGGTATCGGCCCGGAGGTGATGCCTCACCTGTTCGAGGCCTTCTTCACCACCAAGCCGGCAGGCAAGGGCCTCGGCCTGGGACTCGCCCTGTCGCGCCTGATCATCGAGAGCCTGGGCGGAACGCTGGATGCCGCCAACATCGAAGGGGGCGGCGCACGCTTCGAGATCCGCCTGCCACCAGGGTAGAACATGGACACCAGACCCTCCGTACTTCTGATCGAAGACGACCCCCCGGTCCGGCTCGGGATCGAGCAGGCGCTCGCGCTCGCCGACATTCCGGTGCGTGGCTTCGAGCGCGCCGAACCGGCACTGGAGCGGATCGGCGCCGGCTTCAACGGTGTCGTCGTCAGCGATGTCCGACTGCCCGGCCTCGATGGTCTCGCGCTCCTCGAACGGGTCATCCGCATCGACCGCGATCTGCCCGTGGTGCTCATCACGGGCCATGGCGGCATCTCGATGGCGGTCCAGGCGATGCGCGAAGGCGCCTACGATTTCATCGAAAAACCGTTTGCCTCGGACCGTCTGGTCGGGGTCGTGCAGCGCGCGCTCGATCGTCGCCGTCTGGTCCTCGAGAACCGCGAACTGCGCGAACGGCTGCTGGACCGCCAGACGCTGAGGCTCATCGGAGAGGTACCGGCGATCCAGAACATCCGCCGCGTGATCGGCACCATCGCACCGACCGAGGTCGACGTCCTGATCTACGGGGAGACCGGCACCGGCAAGGAGGTGCTGGCGCGATCGATCCACGCCGCAAGCGGGCGCCGCGGAGAGTTCGTTGCGATCAACTGCGGCGCGATGCCCGAATCCGTATTCGAGAGCGAAGTCTTCGGCCACGAGGCGGGCGCCTTCACCGGAGCGATCAAGCGGCGCATCGGCAAGATCGAGCACGCCGCAGGCGGCACCCTGTTCCTCGACGAGATCGAAAGCATGCCGCTCGCACTGCAGGTCAAGCTCCTGCGCGTGCTGCAGGAGCGGCGGGTCGAGCGGCTTGGCAGCAACCAGTCGATTCCGGTCGACTGCCGGATCATTGCTGCAAGCAAGGCGGATCTGGCCGAACTCTCGGACGCCGGACAGTTTCGCAGCGACCTCTTCTACCGCCTGAACGTGGTCTGCATCCAGTTACCGCCGCTGCGCGAACGCAAGGCCGACATCGCGCAACTGGCCACTCACTTTCTCATCGAAGCCGCCGAACGCTACCGCTGCCCGGTCCCGCCACTGCCCGACAGCCGCATCGAGGAATGGATGCGCCAGGACTGGCCGGGCAACGTGCGCGAGCTGCGCAACGCCGTCGACCGCTTCTGCCTCGGCATCGCCTCGGCAAGCGCGCGCGAGGGGGAAGAACAATCGCTGGTACAGCGGGTCGACCGCTTCGAGCGTGAGCTGATCGAACTGGCGCTTGCACGGGTCGGCGGCAACGTCAGCGCCGCCGCCGAGCGTCTGCAGATCCCGCGCAAGACCCTTTACGACAAGCTGCAGCGCCACCGCATCCTGCCGCAGGACTATCGCGACGCCTGAACCGCCAGCAGCGCTCACGCGCGCACGGGCCGCTTCGCAAGCTTGCGCTGCAGCGTCCGGCGGTGCATCTTCAGCGCCCGCGCAGTCGCCGAGATGTTTCCCTCATGTTCGGCCAGCACGCGCTGCACGTGCTCCCATTCGAGCCGGTCGACCGACATCGGCTCACCCGGCGCAGCATCGTCGATGACGACCTCGGTCACCATCAGCGCCTTGACGATCGCATCCACCTCGACCGGCTTCGCAAGATACTGCACCGCACCGAGCTTGATCGCATCCACTGCGGTCGTGATGCTCGCATAGCCGGTAAGGACGAGGATCCGGGCATCGGGGTTGGCGCCCAGCAAGGGCTCGATCAGGCGCAGCCCGGACTCGCCTGCAAGGTTGAGATCCAGCACGACGAACTCGGGCTCATGCTGGCGCGCGAGCGCGAGCGCCTCTTCGGAGGTCTGCGCACCGTGCACGGCAAACCCCCGCTGGCGCAGCGCACGGGCCAGCACCCGGTTGAAGGCAGGGTCATCGTCGACCAGCAGCAGGACCGGCTGCAGTTCTTCGGGGAGCGTCTCGTTCACGGCGTGATCCTTTCCAGCGGCAGTTCGATCCGGGCAATCGTTCCACCCCCGGAACGCGGGAGAAACGACAGGCGCCCATCGTGGCGATTCAGTGCGGCACGGGCAAGGAAGAGCCCGATCCCCATCCCCGCGGGACGGTCCTCGACCGGAGCGCTGCCAAGTGTTTCGCGCAGATCGGCCGGTATTCCCGGGCCGCGGTCGAGCACCTCGATGCGCAGCCAGCCATCGGCAAGCCCGGCGCCGATCCCCACTTCGTCCGGACTCGCGTCGGCCGCGTTATTGACCAGCGTATGCAGGGTCTGGGCCAGCGTATCGTCGGCCACGATGGTGACGGCTTCCAGCGCGGGATCCACATCGAGGACCGCATGCACATGTGGGCGCTGTACCTGCCAGTCTCCCACCACCGATCGGAGCCAGGCATCGGCCGCGACCGGTCGGCCGCCTTCCGCCCTCAGATTTCCGGCGCGCGCAGTCAGCGCCGCCAGCGTCTGCTTGCAGTGCTCGATCTGCTCGCGCATGAGATCGAGGTCGCTGCGCGTCTCTGCATCCACATTCTCACCGCGCGCCAGTTCATCGACGAGGATGCGCAGGGTTCCCAGCGGCGTTCCGAGACTGTGCGCAGCACCGGCAGCGAGATTGCCCAGTGCCACGATACGCTCGTCACGTGCCCTCGCCTCACGCGCATCGGCCAGGTCGCGATCGCGTGCACGCAAGGCCGCCGTCATGCGCACGACGAAGGCGGTGATCAGGCAGGCCGACACGACGAAGGTGAGCCACATCCCGGAGAGGTGCCAGTGTGCGCCCATCGCCGCATCCTCGAGGCGGATCGGATGGCTGAAGCGCCACAGAAGCGAATACGAGCCCATCGCCAGCGCGGCGAGCACCCAGGCCTGGGCGCCCGGCAGCACGGCCGCTCCGATCGCGACGACCGGAAGCAGCATCGAAATCAAGGGATTCGAAGCGCCTCCGGCGAAGTACAGGAACACGCTCCACCCCAGGACATCGATCAGCAGATGGACGAAGAGCACGACCGGCCGCGGTTCCGGACGCAACCTCAACCACGCGAGCGCAAACAGGTTGGCCGCCGCCAGCGCGAAGGCCGCCGCCAGCAGGGGCCCGATCCAGACCACCAGCCCCAGCACGCGCGGCAGTGCGAGCGCCGCAAGCAGCATGGCACCGACCGAGATCCAGCGCAGCATGACGAGGCGTCGCAGATGCGCCCCGACGAGTCCGGAGGGAATGGGAATCTGGGTTCGCGCGAGTGAAGACATGGCGCGATTATCGGACAGCCCGGGCCCGCTTGGCGAGGCACCTGCGCTGCCGGTCCGCCCGGAATGCGCTGCGCGGCCGACCCACATCCGTCGCATACGCGCGCATGTCAGCGGCAATGGGCGTTCGCGGGACGCAAGACCGTCCATCTGCGCAAGATTTCTTTACCAAAGATCAAGGATTTCGACATCCGCTTCCGCGTAGATTGCCGGTGCGACAAAAGGTCGCAGCGACAAAAGGTCGCAACCCCGAACAAGAGTACCGGCCGGACTCGACCAGACACAGAGCTGGAATCCGGCCCGCGATGACCGATCACCTGTTAGAAGGGAGTTCACCATGAGTCAAGACCAGAGCAAGTCGCAAGAGCTCGCGCAGAACCCTGCGCGCCGCAAGTTCCTCAATACCACCGCACTCGCCGGCCTTTCGGGCGCCGGCCTCGCGGCAGGCCTCTCCCTTTCGCCGGCAGCCACGACCACGGCCCACGCAGCCGCTTCGGATTCGGCCTCGAAGGTGCACCTGAAGCCGGGCGAGCTCGATGAGTACTACGGCCTGTGGAGCGGCGGCCACACCGGCGACTTCCGCGTGCTCGGCATTCCGTCCGGACGCGAACTGCTCCGCGTCCCGTGCTTCACGCCCGATGCACTGATCGGCTGGGGCATCACCAATGAATCGAAGGCAGTCATGGGTACCAAGCCCGACGGCAGCCTGGAGTTCACCGTCGGCGACACGCACCACACGCACGCCTCGTACAAGGACGGCAACTACGACGGCCGCTACGCCTGGATCAACGACAAGATCAACTCGCGCATCGCCCGGATCCGCCTCGACTATTTCATCTGCGACAAGATCACGAAGCTGCCGAACGTCCAGGGCTTCCACGGCATCTTCCCGGACAAGCGCGACCCGGTCGACCCGAAGGTCAACTACACGACGCGCGTGTTCTGCGGCGGCGAGTTCTCGATCCCGCTGCCCAATGTCGGCACCGAAGACCACACCCAGTATCGTTCGCTGTTCTCGTGCGTCGATGCCGAAACGATGGAAGTGCGCTGGCAGGTGCTGATCGACGGCAACTGCGACCTCGTTGCGACCTCCTTCGACGGCAAGCTCGCCGCCTCGAACCAGTACAACACCGAAATGGGTGCGCGCTTCGAGGACATGATGTCGGCCGAGCGCGATTCGTGCATCTTCTTCAACATCGCCCGCATCGAAGCGGCGGTGAAAGCCGGCAAATTCAAGACCTACGGCGCCTCCAAGGTGCCCGTGGTCGACGGCACCAAGGCGTCCAACAAGGACCCCAAGACCGCCCTGGTCGGCTATGTAAGCGTCCCGAAGAACCCGCACGGGGTCAATGCGAGCCCGGACGGCAAGTACTTCATCTGCGCCGGCAAGCTGTCGCCGACCGCGACCGTCATCGAGCTGACCAAGGTGCTCGAGTGGTTCGACGGCAAGATGGCCGACATCGACAAGGCTATCGTCGCTGAAGTCGAACTCGGCCTCGGCCCCCTGCACACCGCCTTCGATGGCCGCGGCAACGCCTACACCACGCTCTTCCTCGACAGCCAGGTCGTGAAGTGGAACGTGGACGCTGCGATCAAGTTCCACGCCGGGGACACGAAGTCGCAATACGTGGTCGATCGCCTGGACGTCCATTATCAGCCTGGCCACATCAACGCGACGCAGTCGGAGACCATGTTCGCCGACGGCAAATGGCTCGCCGTGGGCTGCAAGTTCTCGAAGGACCGCTACCTGCCGGTCGGCCCGATGCATGCCGAGAACGAGCAGCTGATCGACATCTCCGGCGAGAAGATGGTGCTGGTGGCCGATCACCCGGTGCGTCCGGAGCCGCACGACTTCATCATGTTCCGCCGCGAACTGCTGTCGCCGAAGCCGATCTACCAGCACGAGGAATTCCCGCTGGCCGTCACCAAGGTTGAAGATGCGGGCGTGACGCGCAACGGCAACAAGGTGACCGTGAAGATGGCCTCCTACGCGCCCGCGTTCGAGCCGCGCGAGTTCAAGCTCAAGGTTGGCGACGAAGTCACGCTGATCCTGACCAACCTCGACCGGATCGAAGACCTGACCCACGGATTCGCCCTGCCGGACCACAACATCAACTTCATCGTGAATCCGCAGGAGACCAAGTCGGTCACGTTCAAGGCCGACAAGCCGGGCGTGTTCTGGTACTACTGCACGCACTTCTGCCACGCGCTGCACCTCGAGATGCGTGGCCGGATGATCGTCGAAGCCTGATGATGTACGCCTGCGGCCTGGCGTGACCGGGCCGTCGGCGGATTGCCTGGCACATGCGCAGGCAATCCGGCAATGCACGGAACAAGGGGCGCAAGCCCCTTGTTTTTGGCCACATTGTTCAGTACTCGATGATTTTCTAATCGTGGCTCCACAAGCCGCGTCCGGACCACCTTGACCCCAGACAAGTATCGATTCGGGCCATCCGTGTAGTCTCCGGACATTGAGGAATGACCGTCCTGAGCTCTGATTTTCCATGCACGTCCTACGCAATTTCCTGTTCCTGATCACGCTCTGCCTGCTCAGCCCGCTGGTGCTGGCGTCCGCCTACGAGGCGAAGCTCGCACCCGAGCTGAATACAGCCGCCGACCTCTGTGCCTACGCGCCGTGCAGCGAAGTCCTCCCGGGCGCGGTCCGTTTCTCGACGCGCAAGGGGCACCCTCCCTACGTCGAAGGCTTTGACGAACGCGACAACCGGATCGGATACGTGATGCTGTCGACGGACATCACCGACACGCCCGCATACTCCGGCAAACCGATCGTGACCCTGATCGGCATGAACAACGAAGGCCGCTTCACCGGGATCCGGATCCTCAAGCACTCCGAGCCGATCCTGTTGCTGGGCATCCCGGAAAGTGCGCTGAACAAGTTCAATGATCAGTACCTCGGTCAGTTCACGGGTGACAAGATCGAGGTCGGACGCACGCGACCCGAAGAACAGGTGATCGGTGTCGATGCGATCTCCGGTGCGACCGTGACGGTCGTCGCGCAGAACCAGGTCATCATGACCTCGGGCATGGCCGTCGGCCGCCAGACCGGGATTCTCGAACCGGTCCAGCGCACTCCGGCCCGCTTCATCGAGCGCGGCCACAAGCCTGACTGGGCAACGCTCGTCACCGAGGGCAGCGTGCGCAACATCACGGTACGCAACGAGGACGTCGGACTGCCGCCGGGCGAGGAGCCGTTCATCGAACTGTGGTTCGGCTACCTCAATCAACCCGACATCGGGCGTTCGGTGCTGGGCGAGCTCGGATGGCAACGCCTGATGGAGCGCCTCAAGGAAGGCGAGCATGCCATTTTCGTGATCCGCACTGCAGGCAAGGAGTCCTTCAAGGGTTCGGGCTTCGTGCGCGGCGGCCTGTACGACCGGATCCTGCTGCGCCAGGACGTCGACGTCTTCACCTTCCGTGATCTCGACTACCTGAATCTGTATGGGGTGCTCACCCCGGGCGCGCCAAGCTTCAACGAGTCGGCGATCTTCATCATCCGCTCGACCGGATTCTCGGGCGCCTATCCGTGGAAGCTCGCCTTTCTCGGCAACCGGGTCGATCAGGCGACCGGGCAGCGCAGCTTCGCGAACTTCGACACCGACTACTGGCTTGCCGCCGAGTACCTCGAAGGCGGCCGCCCGAAGATCGAGAAGGCGGCCGCACCGTGGGTCCGGATCTGGCGCATGCGCGCGCTCGAGATCGGCCTCTTCGCAGCATTGCTCGTCGCGGTCGCGGCCGTGTATGCAAACCGCGACCGCCTCACGCGCGCCTCGACGCGCAAGAACAAGTGGCCGGTCAATGCGTTCAAATACACGGCCTGGGTCATCAGCATCGGCTACGTCGGCTTCTACCTGATGGCACAGCCGTCGATCACCCAGGTGCTGACCTGGTTCCACGCCCTGCTCTTCAAATGGACCTGGGAGCTCTTCCTCACCGACCCGTTCATCTTCCTGTTCTGGATCTTCATCATCGTCACGGTCTTCCTGTGGGGCCGTGGGCTGTTCTGCGGCTGGATGTGCCCGTTCGGCTCGCTCTCGGAGCTGATCTACAAGGTCTCGGGGGCGATCGGCCTGAAGCGCTTCCAGTTCAAGCTGTCGCAGCGCATGCATGACCGGCTGAAGTGGATCAAGTACTGGGTCTTCTTCGGACTGCTCGCGGTATCGATGTTCTCGATGGGCCTGGCCGAGATCCTCGCCGAAGTCGAACCGTTCAAGACCACCTTCCTGGTCGGGGTCTTCAACCGCTCCTGGCCCTACACCCTGTTCGTGGCGGTGCTGCTCGGGCTGTCGATCTTCATGGAGCGCCCGTTCTGCAAGTACCTCTGTCCGCTTGGTGCGGCGCTCGCGATGCCTTCGACCTTCCGCTGGTTCGGGCTCAAGCGCAAGCAGGAATGCTCGACCTGCCACGCCTGCGCGGCCGGCTGCGGTTCGCTCGCAATCGACCGCAACGGGCGGATCGATCACCGCGAATGCATGCTGTGCCTGGACTGCATGGTCCTCTATACCGACGACCATGCCTGCCCGCCCCTGGCACAGGAACGCAAGCGCAGACAGAAAGCCGGCCTGCCGCTGACACCGATTGGAAAGGACGGCTACTACATTCCGATCACTCCGGTTTCCGCCCACGCAGCGAAGCCGGCCACCGCTGGAGAATGAGATCATGGTCGATCCGAAATTCATGACTGACCCGGTCGACCCCCCCTACGCTCGGCAGAGCAACCCGCTCGTGCTGCTCGCCGCCGAAGTGTGGGATCATCTGTGGCCCTGGAGCCATCACGGCTTCGTGCGTCGCCGTGCGATCGTCGCGGCCGAGTTCTCGCTCGGGATCGCGGCAACCATCGTCTGGATCCTGGCCGCGATGGGGCGTCTCGAAGCCGGCGCCCTGATCGGATGGTGGTTCGGCTGGAGCGTGTTCGAGGTCATCATCCGGATGGGATCGAAGCCCTACGTCAAGGAAGGTCCGTGGTGGGGTCGCAACTACCGACGGGCCAACCTGATGGACATGGTGTGCTACGTGGGTTTCAAGAATCTCCTGATCGGCGCAACGCTGTTCCTTGCCCTGAAATGGGCCGGGCTGCTAACGGTCTGACGGCATTGCATGAGCGCGATCGGTCTTGCCTCCGGCCGCTGGCGGCCTGCCCGTTTTCTGGCAGCGCTGGCGCTCGCCGCTGCGATGGCCAGCCCGGGCTTCGCCGCGACCGTACGCGTCACGCCCGGCGAGTCGATCCAGGCGCGCGTCGACCAAGCCGCCCCAGGCGACGTCATCGAGATCGAGCGCGGTCACTACCGTGAAAATCTGCGCATCGAGACGTCCCTGACGCTCAAGGGTATCGATCGGCCCACGATCGACGGGGGCCTGTCCGGACACACGATCTTCGTCACGGCCGAGGACGTGACGATCGACGGCCTGATCGTGATCGACTCGGGCGACAGCCTGCGCGAACAGAATTCGGGCATCTACATCTGGCCCGGTGCGCATCGCGCGGTGATCCGCAACTGCGACCTCGTCTACAACCTCTTCGGGCTGTGGATCGAGAAGGCCAACGACGTCCTGGTCGAGAACAACCTGATCGTCGGCAAGCGCGACTACCGCTCGTCGATGCGCGGTAACGGCATCCAGCTCTATAACACCCGGCGCGCGCAGATCATCGGCAACAACATCGGCTTCGTGCGCGACGCCCTGTACGTCGACGTCAGCCATGACGCCATCTTTCGCGGCAACCGCCTGCACCACAGCCGCTACGGCACGCACTACATGAATTCCTACCGCAATCTGTGGGAGGACAACGACGTATACCTGAATCGCGGCGGCCTCGCGCTGATGGAGGTGCGCGAGCAGGTCGTTCGCAACAATCGCGTGTGGGCCAACTCCGATCACGGCATCATGCTGCGCACGATCTGGGACACCGTGGTCGAGAACAACATCATCGCCGGCAACGATCGCGCCCTCTTCATGTATGACGCGTACTTCAACGAACTGCGCGGCAACCTCGTGATCGACAACATCGTCGGCGCCCACGTCTGGGCTGGCTCGAAGGACAACGTGATCGAGGGCAACGACTTCATCGGCAATCGCGAACAGATCCGCTATGTTGCGGCACGCGATCAGTTGTGGGGCGTCAAGGACGGCAATCACTGGAGCAGCTATCTTGGCTGGGACCGCGATGGCGATGGCGTCGGCGACGTTCCTTACGAGGCAAACGACATGGTCGACCGCCTTGCGTGGCGCCACCCGATGACGAAGATCCTGCTCGCCAGCCCTGCGATCCAGACCTTGCGCATGGTCGCAAGGCAGTTTCCGTTGTTGCGGGCGCCGAGCATCGTGGACCCGAACCCCCGCTTGAAACCACAGAACGAACACTGGAGAGACTGGTTTGGAAAGCATTTCCCCGGCAGTCGCTGAAGCCGCTGCGAAACCGGTGACCGATGTGGTGGTGACGGTGCGCGACGTGCATCGTCACTACGGCGCAGTGCACGCGGTCAATGGCGTCGATCTCGAGATCGGACGCGGAGAGTTGTTCGGTCTGATCGGCCACAACGGTGCCGGGAAAAGCACGCTCTTCAAGATGATGCTCGGCCTGATCCCGATGACACGCGGCGAGATCCGCATCGACGGCCAGTCCGTCTCGGGCGGCGCGTTCCGTTCGGTCCGCCGTGCCGTGGGCTATCTGCCGGAGAACGTCGTGCTGTACGACAACCTCACCGGGCTGGAGACATTGCGCTTTTTCTCGCGCCTGAAGGCTGCGCCGCTTTCCGACTGCATGGCGGCACTGGAGCGCGTCGGGCTCGCGGATGCCGCGCGCCGGCGCGTGCGCGAGTACTCGAAGGGAATGCGGCAAAGACTGGGATTCGCCCAGGCGCTCCTTGGCACCCCGCGCATCCTGTTTCTCGACGAACCCACGACCGGGCTCGACCCGGAGGCGATCCGCGATTTCTACGCCATCCTGCGCAGCCTCAAGGCCGATGGCGTGACGATGATCCTCACCTCGCACATCCTGGCCGAGATCCAGGAGCGGGTGGACCGCCTTGCGATCATGGCGGCCGGGAGGATCCAGGCGCTCGGAACCGTCCAGGCCCTGCGCGAGCAGATGGACCTGCCGCTGTGGTTCGACATCCGGATCGCGACCGAGCATTTCGAGACCGTGCGCAACGTACTGGGGCACCTGCCGATCTCGGCCATCGAGGCTCAGGACGGGCTGATTTCCGTACAGTGTCAGCGCGATTCCAAGATGGCCGTCATTCAGGCGCTCGCGGCACTCAACGGCACGATGCGTGACCTGCACGTGCGCGAGCCTTCGCTCGAAGACGTGTTCTTCGGTTTTTCCGACTAGGCGGACACTGATGGAGATTCGACAGATCCGTACCATTGCGGCCAAGGAGTTCCAGGACCGCATCCGTAACCGCTGGGTGGTGGCAGTCGCGCTGATCTTCACCGTCTTCGCCCTAGTCATCGCCTATCTCGGCGGTGCGCAGCAAGGCTCGGTGGGATTTCGCTCGATCGAGTTCACGATCGCGAGCCTCGTGAGCCTGGTGATCTACCTGGTGCCCCTGATTGCGCTGATCCTCGGATTCGACGCAATCGTCGGCGAGCGCGAACGCGGTTCGCTCGATCTGCTGCTGTCCTTGCCGATCACGCGTTTCGAACTGCTGCTCGGAAAGTACCTCGGACTGTCCGGTGCGCTTGCCGCGTCCATGCTCGCGGGATTCGGCATCGTCGCGGTGGTACTGACGATCCAGCTCGACACCGGCATCCTTCTTCATTTTTCCGGATTCGTGGGGACTTCGGTTCTGCTCGGCATGGCCTTTCTGAGCCTCGCCGTCACGCTTTCGGTGTTCGCCGCCGACCGAACCCGTGCCTCGGGCCTTGCGATCGCACTGTGGTTTTTCTTCGTGCTCATCTTCGATCTGCTGGTTCTCGGTGCGCTGGTCGTGACCGGTGGGCAGTATGGCGGCGAGCTCTTCCCGTATCTGCTGCTGCTCAACCCGGCAGACGTATTCCGCATCCTCAACATCTACTCGCTCGAGGAAGTTCGCTCCCTCTACGGACTGGCCACCGTCTTCCCGGCTGCGCTCGCCTCCCCCTGGCTCCTGGGCGGCGTGATGTTCGCATGGATCACGATACCCCTGAGCATTGCCGCATGGAGGTTCCGCAGATGATCCGCTCCTTTCGCACCCTGCTCGTGGCGATCAGCGCCGTCCTCGCACTGACGGCCTGCGGCCAGCAGCCAGGCAACGCATCCTCGATCGTTCCGGTCGAGATCGATCGCAGCACCTCGTGCGCGCTCGACGGCATGCTGCTCGCCGACTACCCCGGTCCGAAGGGCCAGATCCATTACGCAAACCGTGCCGAACCGGATTTTTTCTGCGACACGGTCGAGCTTCTGCACATCTACCTCAACCCGGAGGTCGTCGTCCCCGTACGCGCAATTTTCGTGCAGGACATGGCCAAGGCCAGCTGGGACGCGCCGCAGGGC
Organism: Rhodocyclaceae bacterium; assembly: GCA_023383815.1. GTDB lineage: Bacteria > Pseudomonadota > Gammaproteobacteria > Burkholderiales > Rhodocyclaceae > JACOUN01. The sequence goes on along the minus strand of JAHDYG010000004.1, from coordinate 120,649 downwards.
CACTGGATCGATGCACGCACCGCCTGGTATGTGCACGGCTCATCCCGACGCGGTTCGATGGGGCCGACGCTCGCCACGTTCGAGAGCGAGACCGACGCACGCAAGTTCTCCGAAGAGTTCGGGGGGCAGGCACTGCGGTTCGAGGACATCAAGCCGGACATGGTGATCCTCGACGGCGGCGCTCTCCACGACACGAGGATGTGATCATGGACAATCTCTATACCGGACTGGAATACCAGCAGGCGAGCCAGATCGAGAGCCTGTCCAAGCTGATGTACGAGCTGCGTGAACACCGCAAGGCCCTGCTTGCGCAGTATCACGTCGCCGACGAACTGGCGATGCTCGAGCAGATCTACACCGGCAAGCTCGCCGAACATCCGGCCTACGAGCACTATCTTTCGGCTCGCATCCTGTGGGAGATGCAGGAGACCACCCGCATGACGATCGCCGACCATTTGAGGGAGGCGAACAAGTCATGAGCCTGCATCTGGAACTGGCCGAGATCATCGACGAAGCCTTTGCCGACCGCCTGCGCAAACCCGTCGGGCGCACGCAGGACGCCCTGATCCTCGACCTGGGTGAGGATATGACGCTCACGGTCCGCTACGCGGCGCCCGATGCCTATTCGCTTCGCTGGATTCGCAATGGCCGCGAAGCGGGCATCGACACCGCCCCGCTGCACCGCGACCTGGCGAGTTTCCCGAACCATCTGCACCACGCATCCGGGAAGATTCTTGCCGACCCGGTGACCCGCCCGGACGACCGGCCAGAGGACAATCTGCGTCGGCTGATCACCACCTTGCTCGAACACCCGGAATTCGGAACCGAGGACGCATGATCTCCGGGCACTCGCCTCGCTGGCTCCTGATCGCAGGCATCGCGCTCATCTTCGCCAGCCTGGCGGCCCTCCTGATTCCGCGCAGCACCAATCCGGGATCGCTTGCCAGCGTGGGCGACGATCTGTGCATCGTCGCACCGGCCACGCCCTACGATCCGGCCTCCGGCCAGCAGATGCTGGATCCGCGCCCGGTCCCCGCCGAAGCGCGCTGTCCGGTGTGCGGCATGTATCCGGCACGTTTTCCGCACTGGGCGGCTCAGGCCATCTTCGCCGACGGCGCCGTTCATTTTTTCGATTCGCCGGTCAACCTCTACGTGTTCCTCGATCGCGTCGAACGCTACAGCCTGGCCTACACGAAGGCCGACGTGCGCGCGATGTTCGTCACCGACGTCACGACCGGCGCCTGGATCGAGGCCGGCACGGCCTGGTTCGTGCTCGGCTCCGACGCGCTCGGCCCGATGCGCGACGGCAACCTTCCTGCCTTCGCGAGCGCCGCGGCTGCTCAGGAGTTTGCAACCCGGCGTGGCGGCAAGGTGCTAGCCGCAAACGAGATCACGCTCGATCTTCTGAAGCCGCTGATCCCCTCGGCGCATCATCACCATACGGCAAACTGAACCCGCTCGCCCGACCGACCAGTGCGGGCAGTCCGGGGCTGACAATTTCCGGCCCCTGTTCTAGCCTGAAATGAATGAAGCGCGGGTAGTGCCGCGACATCATGCAGTCATCGAGGGGGGGATGGCAGCATGATGCCTACCCCCCCCGACGAGGATGCAAACCATGGCCATCGTGAAGTGGGATCCCTGGCGCGAGATGGAAGATCTCTTCGACCGCTACGCACGCACAACCGGTCTTGCGCGGGGAGGCTCCCAGGAGCCACTCGCGTCGCAGGACTGGTCGCCGCGTGTAGACATCGCCGAGACGGAAGCCCGGTTCGTGATCAAGGCCGAGATTCCGGACGTCAAGAAGGAGGACGTCCAGGTCTCGGTCGACAACGGGGTGATGACGATCAAGGGCGAACGTCGCCAGGAGAAGGAAGAAAAGGGCAAGAAGTTCCACCGCATCGAACGCCAGTACGGCAGCTTCCGGCGCAGCTTCTCGCTTCCGGAAAACGTCGATACCGGCGCGATCTCGGCGTCGTTCAAGGACGGTCTGCTGACCGTCGAACTGCCCAAGACGACCAAATCCAAACCAAAGTCGATTGCAGTCGCAATCGACTGAGTCACCACACCCCGCTCCGCGTACCAGGCCTTTATCAAAGTGACTCTCTTCGATTCAAGGACCGAGGCGGCCCATCGACTCGCCGATGCACTCGAGACGTACCGGGGCACCCATCCCCTGGTACTCGCAATCCCGCGCGGCGCGGTCGGAATGGGGCGGATCATTGCCGACCGGCTCGGCGGAGACCTTGATGTGGTGCTGGTACGCAAGCTGGGGGCGCCGGGCAATCCGGAACTCGCCGTAGGCGCCATCGACGAATCCGGAGCGATCTTTGTCGCGGAGCATGCCGGTCTTGCAGGAGCAGATCCGCCGTATCTCGAAACCGAGCGCGCGCGCCAGAGTGCGCTCCTGCAGAACAGGCGCGCACTCTATACGCCCGCTCGCGAACCGCTGGATCCGCAAGGCCGGATCACCATCATCGTTGATGATGGACTCGCAACGGGAGCCACCATGATTGCGGCCCTGCATGCGACGCGCGCGCGCAATCCCGCCCGCCTCGTCTGCGCGGTCCCGATCGCCGCCCCGGAAAGCCTCGACGCCGTGCGCCCGCTTGCCGACGAACTCGTCTGTCTCGATGCTCCTGCCTATTTCATGGCGGTCGGGCAGTTCTATCGTGACTTTCCTCAGGTCACCGACGCCGAGGTCGTCGCGCTCCTGCGCGAGACCCGTTCGCCTCACGGCCGCCCGCTCTAGTATCCTTTGGCCTGGGCATCCCGACCACGAAGCCCCTTCACCCGCCGGACCGGGCCTCTAGCTGGCCCGGATATCCTGTTCCGTCAACAGAGTGAACAACATGCCTGGAATCGAACCCCTCAAACCGGAACAGCTTCACACACCCTGCGACCGGAGCCTGTTCGAGTTCGAGACAACTGACTCGGTCCCCCTGGATGCACAGGTCTTCGGCCAGGCGCGCGCCGTAGATGCCGTGCGCTTCGGCATGGGTATCGATGCCCCTGGCTACAACCTCTTCATTCTCGGGCCACCCGGAAGCAACCGCCACGGTATCGTGCGCAGCCTGCTCGAACCGGACGCAGCCGACCGTCCGTCGGCAGCGGACTGGTGCTACGTGAACAACTTTGCGGAGCCAACCCGCCCGCAAGCGATTCGCCTTCCCTCAGGCATGGGCGCGCGCCTTCGCGCCGACATGCAGCAGTTCGCGAGCGAACTCGGACAGGCGATCACAACCGCCTTTGAAAGCGAGGAGCACCGTGGGCGCGTCGAGAGTGTCCAGGAAGAATACAAGGAACGCGAGGAAACCTCCCTGCAGGGGCTCGGCGCCGAGGCTGCCGGGCTCAACGTGGCGTTCATGCGCACGCCGCGTGGGTTCGTGTTCCTGCCGATGAAGAACAATGAGACGCTTGACGAGAAAGGCTATGCGGAACTGTCCGAGGCCGAGCAGGAACAGATCGGGAAGGCGATCGAGCAACTGCGCGAGAAGCTGCGCCGCATCCTTCATGAGCTGCCGCGCTTGCACCGTGAGCAGAATAATCGCCTGCGCGAGATCAGCCGCGAGACGATGACGCTCGCAGTCGGTCATCTGATCGAGGAACTGAAGGAGCGCTATGCCGGCGAGCCAGACGCCCTGAGCTTCTTCGATGCCGTGCTTGCCGATGTCGTCGAGACCGGTGAAGCGCTGCGCGAGCAGGCCACGAGCCCGGACACTCCGGGCCTCCCCGTGGAATCCGCCATTTCGACCCTGCGCTACCAGGTCAACGTGCTCGTGGAACACCCCCCGGGCAGCAGCGCACCCATCGTCTTCGAGGACAACCCGACCCACCCGAACCTGGTCGGACGGATCGATCACATGACACAGATGGGCACCCTCGTGACGAATTTCACGATGATCCGCGCAGGTGCGCTGCATCGTGCGAATGGTGGATACCTGCTGCTCGATGCCGACAAGATGCTGGTGCAGCCCTATGCCTGGGAAGGCCTGAAGCGCTCCCTCAAGTCGGCACGGATCAAGATGGAATCGCTTGCGCAGGCCTTTGGGTGGTCGAGCGCCCTGCCCCTGGAACCGGAACCGATCCCGCTTTCCGTCAAGGTCGTGCTGTTCGGCCAGCGTCTGCATTACTACCTGCTCAAGAGCTACGACCCCGAGTTCGAGGAGCTGTTCAAGATCGCTGCGGATTTCGAGAACGAAGTCGCGCGCAGCCCGGAGAACACGCTTCAGTTCGCCCGCATGACGGCGATGCTGGCTCACGAGCAGACGCTGAGACCCTTTCACCGGGATGCCGTGGCTCGCCTGGAAGAGCACAGCGCCCGCCTCGCCGGCGACGCCGGACGCCTGTCCACCCGGACCCGTGAAATCGCCGACCTGATGCGCGAAGCGGACCACATCGCAAGTACCGCCAGCCGGGCGGTCGTCGGGCGGGCGGACGTCGATGCTGCGCTCTCCGGCCGCATCCACCGGGCCGATCGCCTGCGTGACAGCATGCACGAGGCGGTACTGCGCGAGACTGTACTGATCTCGACCAGCGGCATGCACTGCGGGCAGATCAACGGGCTGGCGGTGATCGATCTCGGAGATTTCGTCTTCGCGCGCCCGGCACGGATCACCGCCACCGCACGGCTTGGCACCGGAGACGTGATCGACATCGAACGCAAGGCCGAGCTCGGCGGGTCCATCCATTCCAAGGGCGTGATGATCCTGTCCGCCTATCTCGCCTCCCGCTATGCCCGCGAGATCCCGCAATCGCTTTCAGCCAGCCTCGTGTTTGAACAGTCCTACGGTCCCGTCGAAGGAGACAGCGCCTCCCTCGCCGAGCTTTGCGCCCTGCTCTCCGCACTTGCCGGCGTGCCGATCCGTCAATCCCTCGCCGTTACGGGCTCGGTCAACCAGCATGGAACCGTTCAGGCCATTGGCGCCCCCAACGAGAAGATCGAAGGTTTCTATGATGTCTGCGTCGCAAGAGGGCTGACTGGAGATCAGGGCGTCATCATTCCCTGTTCCAACGTCAAGCATCTGATGCTGCGCAACGAGATCATCGACAGCGTCGCACAAGGGCGTTTCCACGTTTACGCAGTGGACTGTGTGGACCAGGCGATCGAGCTTCTGACCGGAATCCCCGCAGGCACCCCAGGTCCGGACGGGTGCTACCCGGCCGACACCCTCAACGGCCGCGTTGAGGCTTGTCTGGTCCGGTTCTCGAGGCTTCGGCAGAGCTATTCCGCCAGTTCCAGGAACACCGCCGGAGAACCGTCCGGCGGCCCGGATTCACAAGTCAGCTGACGAGCTGAATCTCCCGGCGGAATGGAAGCGTGCCGCTCACTGCGCTTCGGAGACGAGGTAATCGACCGCCGCCCTGACCTCATCGTCCGACAGCGATCCGGCACCACCGCGCGGAGGCATCATGCCCTTCTTGCCGGTAAACCCCTTGATGGCGTGTTCGTACAGGACGTCGACACCCTGTGCGATACGTGGCCCCCACTCCGCCTTGTCACCCGGCTTGGGCGAACCCGCCACCCCTGCCGAATGACAGACCGCGCAGTTGCGCCCGTACACGCTCTTTCCCAGCGCAGGATCGGATGCTCGAGGCTCCTGCGACCCGGCAGGCAAGGCGGCAGGTGCAGCCGAGGGTGCTTCGGTCGCCTGTGCCGGCGCAGCCGCCACTGGCTCGGCGACGGGCGGCGCCACGGGGGCCGATACTGCCGGCGCCGGTGGTGCCGCGGGCGCTGGCCGCGGCGCCGGTTCCTCCTTCGAGCATGCAGCAAGCAATACGGCCAGTGAGCTGGCGAGCAACAGATGCGGGATCTTCATGAATCGGCTCCTTGTCTTCTGGTTTGATTCGATACCGGATGCGGGACGAGAATTGCCCCCGGCTTTTTCGACACGCTGGCAGCCTAAGCCATGGTGCATGGCTGAAAAGCTATCCGATGGCACCTGAACGAACCCTGAATCGACTCTTCCGACGCCACCGGAGAACCGGCTTCATGGCTTCAGCGGATGCAGTGCGCCATCGCGCAACACGATCCAGAGCTGTCCGTCACGCGACAGGCTCTGCACCACGAAGTCCATGCGCTGGATGCTGTGAAACGGAGAATCGTCGGCCAGGTAATGTTCGGCCGCATGTCGTGGCATGCGGCGCTGCTCACCCCGATCGAGAAGCGGCGTAAGGCGCAGGTGCATCGTGAATCCCGTCTGCTGAACGGCTTGACCGTCTTCGCGCAGCCACTCCATCTGCCCCAGCAGTTCCCGGTACTCGATCATCTGACTGCGATAGATCTCCAGTTGGTCGAGCACGATCTGCTCCTCCTGTCGGTACCAGATTCTCGATCGCTCGTCCAGAACACTCAACTCCAGCCTGTATGGGCCGATTCGTGCGCCACTGGCGCTCCAGCTCAACCGTATCCCGGCCACCCCCTCCTCTCGAACATCGACGGAGTGGATCTTGTGTGAACGCTCCAGAAGCTGCCCGAGAAAGGCCTGCCGGTCAGACATCGCACGGTCCTGCGCATACAGCTGGTATCCACCGAGCACCATCACGAGAATGGCGGCTGCGCCGGCGAGGTTCGCGCGGTGATGCTCCCACGCCAGACGCTGTGCATCGCTTCGCTCCATCTTCCAGCCAATGCGGTAGCCGAGCGCGGCACAGAACAGGATCGAGCCCAGGACCGCGAGCGCCGCAAGAAGATACAACAGCGACGCCGTATTGTCGCCCCAGGGATGATCACCGTAGACGACGATCCAGAGAAATGCCACGCCGAGCCCGGTCGTCATGGCCGCAACGCCATATCCGAGGGCAAGGCCCCAGAGCCCTCCTACCAGCGCATACTTCGTCGTCAAACGCATTGCCGCCCTCTCAGTCCAACGCATTAGTTCGCACAAGGGTATAGGAGTTCAGACTCGATTTCCGGCGCCAAGCGCGTTTGTACTTCCGCTCGAATTCGGCTTGAATTCGGTTTGACGAGCCGACGGCGGGTGTGTATTATTCGCGGCTCTCGGGGTGTAGCGCAGTCCGGTAGCGCGCTTGCTTTGGGAGCAAGATGTCGGGGGTTCGAATCCCTCCACCCCGACCAGCTCACCCCGATTGCCCGCGGAATTCTGCCCGTAGCTCAACTGGATAGAGCACCGGCCTTCTAAGCCGGGGGTTACAGGTTCGATTCCTGTCGGGCAGGCAACACAGGTTTTCGACTGCAGGATTCCTGTAGTCAGGAAGTGGCGGCATTAGCTCAGTTGGTAGAGCACTGGATTGTGGCTCCAGTTGTCACCGGTTCGATTCCGGTATGTCGCCCCAGCAAGTCGCGCAAGCTCCACTGAACCCGGCCCAGGCCGGGTTCAGTGGTTTACGGTGAGCAGCGTCCCGAAACCGGGCGCAAACCTGATTTTCCCAGTCTCCAGCAGCCCGTTCCCCGCACGCCTCCGCGTCGCGGCCGATGCCCTTCCGTTCGCCTTGCCGTACCCCGCTTATTCTGCTATTAAATCGGCTCCTGCACGACTTCCGGATCTCCAGCATGTCTGACGATGCACTGCACAAGCATTTCCCGCCATATGTCCCTGCCAAAGGCGAGGAGTACATGAGCGACAGGCAGTTATCCCATTTTCGCGAGATCCTCGAATCGGTCAAGCAGGAGATGATGGATGACATCGACCGCACGGTCCATGCCATGCAGGATGAAGCCACCGTCTTTGCGGACCCCAACGATCGCGCCAGCCAGGAATCCGACATCGCACTTGAACTGCGTAATCGGGACCGCGAGCGCAGGTTGATCAAGAAGATCAACGAAGCACTGACGAGGATTGCTGCAGGCGAGTATGGCTACTGTGACAATTGCGGCGTGGAAATCGGCCTCAAGCGCCTTGAAGCGCGCCCAACGGCGACCCTTTGCATCGACTGCAAGATGCTGGAGGAGATCCGCGAGCGGCAAATGGCCAAGTGAGTCGGGCCGGGCGCGGTTTCGCCCTGGGAAAATAGGAATCAGGGGCGCCGCGGCGCCCCTGATTCCTGTTGAACCTGCCGGCCGGTCGACCAGCCAGTATCGCGTCCTCAGTCGGCCGGTTGCTGGGCCTGCTGCTCCAGAAGTGCCTTCATGCTGAGCCGGATCTTGCCGCGCTCATCCGTCTCCAGCACCTTGACGCGCACCGCCTGGCCTTCCTTCAGGTAGTCGGAAACCGCATTGACCCTTTCGTTGGCGATCTGGGAGATGTGCAACAGACCATCCTTGCCCGGGAGGATGTTCACGATGGCACCGAAATCGAGCAGACGGACGACCGTACCGTCGTAGACCCGACCGACCTCGGCCTCGGCGGTGATCGCCTCGATCTTGGCCTTGGCCGCCTGTGCGCCTTCGGAACTGACCGACGAGATCGTGATGTTGCCATCGTCCTCAATCTCGATCACGGCGCCCGTCTCGTCCTGCAGCGCCCGGATCACCGCGCCACCCTTGCCGATGACATCGCGGATCTTCTCGGGGTTGATCTTGATGTTGATCATGCGCGGCGCAAATTCCGAGACCTCACCGCGATGCGACGCGAGCGCCTGCTGCATCTGCCGAAGGATGTGCATGCGGCCCTCACCTGCCTGCGCGAGTGCGACCTGCATGATCTCCTTGGTGATGCCCTGGATCTTGATGTCCATCTGCAGCGCAGTAACCCCCTTCTCGGTCCCGGCCACCTTGAAGTCCATGTCGCCAAGGTGATCCTCGTCACCAAGAATGTCGGTCAGGACGGCGAAGCGGTTGCCTTCCTTGATCAGGCCCATCGCGATGCCCGCCACATGTGCCTTGAGCGGAACTCCGGCATCCATCATCGCGAGCGAGCCGCCGCACACCGAGGCCATCGAGCTGGAACCGTTCGACTCGGTGATCTCCGAGACCACACGGATGGTGTAGCTGAAGTCCTCCGGTGCAGGCAGCGCAGCCACGAGGGCGCGCTTGGCAAGACGGCCATGACCGACTTCGCGGCGCTTGGTAACGCCCATCCGTCCAGTCTCGCCCGTGCAGAACGGCGGGAAGTTGTAGTGCAGCATGAAGTTCTCGCGATACTCGCCGCCGATCGCATCGACGATCTGCTCGTCGCGCCCGGTCCCGAGGGTCGCCACCACGAGCGACTGCGTTTCGCCACGCGTGAACAGCGCCGAACCGTGGGTACGCGGAAGCACCCCGACGCGAATGTCGATCGGCCGCACGGTTCGCGTGTCGCGTCCGTCGATGCGCGGCTCGCCGCTCAGGATGCGGCTACGCACGATCTCGGCCTCGAGGTTGTGGAAGATGTCCTTCAGTTCGTTCGACGAGGGCACCTCTTCCAGGCCTTCGACCACCGCATCCATTGTCTTGCGGCGAATCTCGTTGATCCGCGCAGTTCGATCCTGCTTGCTGGTGAGGTTGAACGCCAGTTCGAGGTCGGCCAGTGCGAGTTCCCGGATCCGGGCAATCAGAGACTCGTTCCGTGCGGGCGGCTGCCAGTCCCATTCGGGCTTGCCGGCCATCTCGACCAGCTCGTTGATCGCGCGGATCGCGGCCTGCATCTGCTCGTGGCCGAATACGACCGAGCCGAGCATGACTTCCTCGGACAGCTCGCGGGCTTCGGACTCGACCATCAATACGGCGGTTTCCGTTCCGGCCACGACCAGATTCAGTTCGCTGTCGACGAGCTGGCTCGCGGTCGGATTGAGCAGATACTGGCCGTTAGCGTAGCCAACCCGGCACGCACCGATCGGGCCATTGAACGGGACACCTGAGATCGCAAGCGCAGCCGAGGCTCCGATCATTGCCGGGATGTCGGAATCCACCTGGGGATTGAGCGACAGCACCGTGACGATGATCTGGACTTCGTTATAGAAGCCATCCGGAAACAGCGGACGGATCGGACGATCGATCAGACGGCACGTCAGCGTCTCCTTCTCGGTCGGCCGGCCTTCGCGCTTGAAAAAACCGCCTGGAATGCGGCCGGCTGCGTAGAACTTCTCGACATAGTCGACCGTAAGCGGAAAGAAGTCCTGTCCCGGTTTCGCTTCCCGGGCTGCAACTACGGTCGCCAGTACGACCGTGTCGTCCATGTTGACGATGACGGCACCGCCCGCCTGACGAGCAATCTCGCCGGTTTCGAGGGTGACGGTATGCGCACCGTAGGCGAATGTCTTCTTGATGGCGTTAGGCAAAATGAATTCCTTTCGATAAGTAGATGCAGCGGACGACAACTGCGAAATGAACAGGGGGCGCTTCAAAAGGACAAAGCCGGCAGGGCTCGCAACGGAGCCGTACCGGCTGTTCTGGCTTAAGAGGCCCTGTTCGGTGCGGCGAGCTTCGACATGCGTGCCGATCAGCTCCGAACTGATTACTTGCGCAGGCCCAGGCGCTCGATCAGGTTGCGATAGCTGTCGGCGTTGCGGCCCTTGAGGTAGTCAAGCAGCTTGCGACGCTGGCTGACCATCTTCAACAGTCCACGTCGCGAGTGATGATCCTTCGCGTTGGCCTTGAAGTGGCCGGTGAGGCCGTTGATGCGTGCCGTCAGCAGCGCAACCTGGACTTCCGGGGATCCGGTGTCGCCCTGGGCACGCTGGAAGTCCTTGACGATTTGCGATTTTTGCGAGGTTTCGAGAGCCATGAGGGTATTTACTCTTTTCGTTCTACCAATCTGAAGCGCGTGATTATATCCAATCCGCACCATAAAACTCAATCACTTGAGGGCAATGAGATCGCCGCCCCGGTCGCGATGAGACGTTTCGGAGACAATTTCCCGGCTGGATCAAGCTCCCCGAGCCCGAGAAACCGGCCTCCCGTATCGTACATCCGCATCAGTCCGCTTCCCGCTCCGGGCACCCGAAGAGCCTGACCCTGCAGTACTGCGGCCGCCTGCGCGGCCGCAAGGTTGAGCACCGGCAGATGCGACACCAGCGCATCGGCGGGCAACAGGGCGCACTCCCGTTGCTGCGCGGACATCGCCTCGAGTGCTGCCAGGGAGTAGGCTTGCGCAACATCGAAGCCACCCGTCCCGGTGCGCCGCAAAGCCGAAAGGTGCGCACCACAACCGAGTGCGCGACCAAGGTCCACTGCCAGAACCCGGATGTAGGTTCCCTTGCTGCAGCGAACACGGATGCGGAAGGAGTCGCCCTCGACGCCGAGCAGTTCGAGCTTGTGGATGCAAACCTGGCGCACCTCGCGCTCGACCTCCATCCCCGCACGCGCGTATTCGTACAGGGGCCTGCCGTCGCGCTTGAGTGCCGAGAACATGGGCGGAATCTGCTCGATCGGGCCTGTGAAGCGCGCCAGCACGGCTTCGATCTCCTGCCGATCGCTCGAGACCCGTGCGTGCGCAATCGGCGCACCTTCGGCATCTCCGGTGTCGGTCTCGATCCCGAGCCGGACCGTCGCCTCATAGGCCTTGTCCGCACCGAGCAGCATGCCGGAGAACTTCGTCGCCTCCCCGAAGGCGAGCGGGAGCAGCCCGGTCGCCATCGGGTCCAGGGTTCCCGTGTGCCCCCCTTTCTCGGCCAGGAAGAGGCGCCTTGCCGCCTGCAGCGCACCATTCGAACTGACGCCCGGAGCCTTGTCGAGCAACAGGACGCCGTCCAGGCGTCGCCAGGGAATCCTTCGCTGCATCGCTTGCGTCAGTCGCTCACTGCCCGGAATCTTCGCCCGAGCGCCGCTCGTCGTCCCGAACCACCTGATCGATAAGCTGCGACAGCCGGCTGCCTTCCTCAACCGAACTGTCGTAACAGAAATGCAGCTCGGGGATTGTATGGATGCGGACCCGGCGCCCAAGCTCGCGCCGCAGAAAGCCCTTCGCCCGATTCAGACCCGCGAGGACCGCATCGAGCCCTTCCGAGCCGTTCATGGAGGTGAAAAAGACCTTCGCGTGCGCATAGTCGGGCGTCACCTCGACATCGGTAAGCGTAATGAATCCGACGCGCGGATCCTTTACTTCCAGGCGAATCAGCTCCGCCAGTTCGCGGCGGAGCTGCTCGTTGACCCGCTGGCTTCGAGAGTATTCCTTGGGCATCTTCTAGAGCGTCCGGGCGATTTCCTGGATCTCGAAGACTTCGATCTGGTCGCCCTCCACCACGTCGTTGTAGTTCCGGACCGACAGACCACACTCAAAGCCGGCACGCACTTCCTTGACGTCGTCCTTGAAGCGTTTGAGCGAATCGAGCGTGCCGCTGTGAATGACCGTGTTGTCTCGCAGTACTCGCACCTGGGCGCCGCGTTTGATGACACCTTCCTTGACGTAGCACCCCGCCACCGCACCGACCTTCGGGACGCGGAAGACCTGGCGCACCTCGACCAGACCGATGATGTTCTCGCGGCGCTCGGGCGAGAGCATGCCCGACAATGCGGCCCGGACGTCGTCGACCACGTCGTAGATGATGTTGTAGTAGCGGATGTCGACCCCGAAGGATTCCGACAACTTGCGCGCACCGGCGTCGGCCCGTACGTTGAAGCCCACGATGACGGCTCCGGAAGCCTGTGCGAGGTTGACGTCGGATTCCGAGACTCCACCCACCGCGGCATGGATCACGTTCACCCGCACTTCGTCGGTCGACAACTTGTTCAGCGACTGTACAAGTGCTTCCTGGGAGCCCTGGACATCGGCCTTGACGATGAGTGCGAGCGCCTTGACCTCTGCCTCGCCCATCTGGTCGAAAATGTTCTCGAGCTTGGCTGCCTGTTGCTTGGCCAGCTTGACGTCGCGGAACTTCCCCTGCCTGAACAACGCGATCTCCCGTGCCTTCTTCTCGTCGGCCAGCACGATCGCCTCGTCGCCAGCCGCCGGCACATCCGACAGGCCGAGAATCTCGACGGGAATCGAGGGTCCGGCCTCGTCGATCGGCTTGCCGTTTTCGTCCAGCATCGCGCGGATCCGCCCGAAGGTACCCCCGACCAGGATGTTGTCCCCTTTGCGCAACGTCCCCGACTGTACGAGCAACGATGCGACCGGGCCACGGCCCTTGTCCAGACGTGCCTCGATGATCAAGCCCTTCGCAGGCGTATCGACCGGCGCCGTGAGTTCGAGCACCTCGGCCTGCAGCAGCACGGCTTCGAGCAACTCGTCGATGCCGTTACCGGTCTTGGCCGAGACCGGCATGAACATCACGTCCCCGCCGTATTCCTCGGGCAGTACTCCCTCGGAGACGAGTTCCTGCTTGACGCGATCCGGGTTCGCCTCGGGCTTGTCGATCTTGTTGATGGCCACTACCAAGGGAACATTTGCCGCCTTGGCATGGTGGATCGCCTCGCGCGTCTGGGGCATCACGCCATCGTCGGCGGCAACGACCAGAATCACGATGTCGGTCGCCTTGGCACCGCGAGCCCGCATCGCCGTGAAGGCCTCGTGACCCGGAGTGTCGAGAAAGGTGACCATGCCGCGCGGGGTTTCCACGTGGTAGGCGCCAATGTGCTGCGTGATGCCACCGAATTCACCCGCCGCAACCTTTGCAGTACGGATGTAGTCGAGCAGCGAAGTCTTGCCGTGATCGACGTGCCCCATGACCGTCACCACCGGTGCGCGAGGTTCGACCTGCGCATCGTGATGCTCATCGGACGACTCGAGGAAGGCGTCGGGGTCATCCAGTCGGGCGGCAAACGCCTTGTGCCCCATCTCCTCGACCACGATCATCGCAGTTTCCTGGTCCAGCACCTGGTTGATCGTCACCATCGAGCCCATTTTCATCAGGGTCTTGATGACCTCGGCCGCCTTGACCGCCATCTTGTGCGCCAGATCTGCAACCGTGATGGTCTCCGGCACGTGGACGTCCCGGATCACCGGCTCGGCAGGCGCCTGGAATCCCTTCTGGTCGCGCTGACCACCACGTCCGCCCCGTCCGCCGGCGCGAGCGCCACGCCATGATGTGGCAGCACCTCCAACCTCACCCCGCGTCTTCAACCCGCGCCGCTTCGACGCATCATCCCCGGTCAGGGTTCGGGTGCCACGCTTGGCTTCCTTGCCCGATTCCTCACCCTTGGCGGGCTTGTGCAGCGTACCGGACGGCCCCTTGGCCGTTGCACCTGGCTTCTCCGCACGGGCCTGCGCCTGCTGCGCTGCAGCCTCTTCCTCCAGGCGACGCGCCTCCGCCGCGGCGCGCGCCGCGGCCTCGCGCTCCTGACGCGCCTTCAGATCGGCTTCCTGGCGGGCACGCAGCGCCTGATGACGCTGCGCCTCGCGTTCGCGAGCCTCGCGCTCCTCGGGCGTGAGGATCGAGGCAGCCACCCGCGGCTTTCTGGCGACAGACGCCTGCTCGCCGGTGCGAACGTCCTCGTGCGCCACTTCCTCGGCTTCGGCTTCACGATCATCGGTCACCGTCTCGGCCACTGCTGGCTCCGGCGGCGTCTCTGCCTCGGCTTCCTGGAGCCCCCCGTCTTCCTGCATCCGGGTTGGAACCGGCGCTTCGGACAGATCGGCCGCGACCGCCTCAGGCGCTGTCTCGACCGCAGCCGCCAAGTCTTCCTGAACGGCGAGCGGCTCCGTGACTTCGATGCTCGCAACCGCAGCCGCAGCCAGTTCCTGATCAGCGACCAGCTCTCCGGAAGCCGGTTCGGCGGTCAGCTCGTCGCGCTTGACGAATACGCGCTTCTTGCGAACCTCGACCTGGACGGTGCGCGCACGACCGGATGAATCGGTCGCCCGGATCTCCGAGGTCTGGCGTCGGGTCAAGGTGATCTTCCCCTTCGGCTTCGTATCGCCGTGCGACCGGCGCAGGTAATCGAGCAATCGGGCCTTGTCCTGTTCATTGAGCAGGTCATCGACTCCGGACTTCACGACCCCGGCCTTCTGCAGCTGTTCCAGCAGGGCCGTGGCCGGCATCTTCAGCTCGCCGGCAAACTGGGTAACGCTCATCTCTTCCATCGAATCCCTCCCTTCATTCCTCGAACCAGTGCGCGCGGGCAACCGAGATCAGGGCAGCGGCCCGATCCTCGGCAATCTCTGCCAGTTCGACCAGTTCATCGACCGCCAGATCGGCCAGGTCGTCACGGGTACGGATCCCCTGCCCTGCCAGTTTCGCGGCGAGCGGCTTGTCCATACCTTCCAGATTGAGCAGATCATCGGACACGTTCTCGAGCTGCTCCTCGGTCACGATCGCTTCGGTCAGCAACACATTGCGAGCCCGCTCGCGCAACTCGTTGATGGTTTCTTCGTCGAATGCCTCGATCTCCAGCATCTCCGCCAGCGGCACGTAGGCGATTTCTTCGAGTGACGTGAAACCTTCATCGATCAGGATGTCGGCCAGTTCGTCATCCACGTCGAGCTTCTCCATGAACAGCTCGCGGATGACGCGGCGCTCCTCGTCCGACTTCCGTGCCGACTCTTCCTCGCTCATGAGGTTGATCGTCCAGCCCGTCAACTCGGATGCCAGCTTGACGTTCTGGCCGCTGCGGCCGATTGCGATGGCGAGGTTGTTCTCGTCGACGACGACGTCCATGCTGTGGTTTTCTTCATCGACCACGATCGACACCACTTCGGCCGGCTGCAGTGCAGCGATCACGAACTGGGCCGGATCGGCCGACCAGACGATGATGTCGATCTGTTCGCCCGCGATCTCGTTGCGCACGGCCGTCACACGCGAGCCGCGCAGGCCGACGCAGGTCCCGATCGGATCGATGCGCGGATCATGCGACTGGACGGCGATCTTGGCTCGCATGCCTGGATCCCGGGCGCACGCCTTCACCTCGAGCAGACGCTCCTCGATCTCGGGAACTTCCAGTTCGAACAGTGCGCCGAGAAACTCAGGAGCGGTGCGCGACAGAATGAGCTGCGGGCCGCGAGCCCCCCGGTCGATCTTCTGCAGATAGGCCTTGACGCGATCTCCGACACGCAGGTTCTCACGCGGGATCATCTGGTCGCGCGGAATCACTGCCTCCAGCCGCCCCACTTCGATGATCGCATTGCCCCGCTCCATGCGCTTGATGGTGCCGGAGACGAGGTGTTCCTTGCGCTCCAGAAAATCGTTGAGCACCTGCTCGCGCTCCGCATCGCGGATCCTCTGGAGGATCACCTGCTTGGCCGCCTGGGCGCCAACCCGTCCGAAGTCGATCGGCTCGAGCGGCTCCTCGATGTATTGCCCGCACTCGATGTCCGGTGCGATCTCACGCGCATCGATGATGCCCATTTCGGCTTCGTCGTTGACGACCTCCTCGTCCGCCATCACGAGCCAGCGACGAAAGGACTCGTAGTCCCCGGTCGTCCGGTCGATCGAGACGCGGACATCGGCGTCGTCATGCACGCGCTTCTTGGTGGCTGAAGCGAGAGCCGATTCGAGCGCCGAGAAGACCACGTCCTTCTCGACATTCTTTTCGCGCGCCAGCGCATCGACAAGCAGCAGTAGTTCGCGGCTCATTTATCCAAACCTCCAAAAATCCGAATGCTCAAAACCTGGGGACCAGACGTGCCTTTTCGACTTCCTCGAAGGGAAACGAAAAGTCGCCTTTCTCGGTGCGGATCGCTACGGCACCGTCAACCAAACCAATCAGTACGCCAGCAAAATTGCGTTGATTGCCAAGCGGCATGCGCAGACGGACCTGCACATCGCTCCCGGCAAAACGCTCGAAGTCGGCCATCTTCTTCAGCGGCCGGTCGAGCCCCGGCGAGGAAACCTCGAGCCGGTCGTAATCCACGTTCTCGACCTCGAACACCCGGGTCAGCTGATTGCTCACCGTCGCACAGTCATCCACCGTCACCCCTCTCGAGACATCGATGAACACGCGCAGCAGCCTGCCTTTGGGCGAGGTTTCGAAATCGACGAGTTCAAATCCCAGCCCGCTGACTACCTGCTCGATGAGTCGCCCAACATCCATCTTCCTGGCCTACAAATAAAAAAAGGGCATAACGCCCATCCCTGTTGAACCCAACCGGAAACCGACAGGCTCCACGATCGGCCTGTCAAAGCTTTTCAATTATAACCGCGAAGCCCTCTGGAGGCAATTTCGAATCAAGCACTTATTGGCCGGACTGCGCACCCTGCGGCGAACCGGGCGCGCAAGCCCAAGGAGACCATGGCGCCCGGCAACGCGCAGACAAGCATCAGCCGGTCCGCGCAACCGTTCGACGTACACGCGACTGGCGCGCCTCGCGCGCAGCGCGGTCCGGATCCTGGCCCAGTCTGGGCAGGCCGGCAAGTGCCCTGACTTCCGACTCGGGCAGTTCCATCCACATCCCTCGCTTGAGGCGTGTCGGCAGGCTCACCGGTCCGTAGCGCACCCGCATCAGCCGGCTCACCGTCAGACCGACTGCCTCGAACATGCGGCGTACCTCGCGGTTGCGCCCCTCCGAGAGAGTGACCCGATACCAATGGTTGGCACCCTCTCCACCCTCGTCACGCAGGCTCGTGAACCGGGCCGGACCGTCCTCGAGCTGAATTCCGCTCGTCAGTGAGGCGGCCTGTTCATCCCCCAGTCGTCCGAGCAGCCGCACCGCGTACTCACGCTCCAGCTCATAGCGCGGATGCATGAGCTGGTTGGCCAGGGCACCATCGTTGGTGAAGAGCAGCAGGCCGGAGGTGTTGAAATCAAGACGCCCGATCGCGATCCAGCGCCCCCGGTTGAGCAGCGGCAGGCGCTCGAACACCGAGGGACGTCCTTGCGGATCGTCGCGCGAAACGATCTCGCCTTCGGGTTTGTGATACATCAGCAGACGCGGCAGACGTGGCGCGAAGCGCAAGGGTACGAGCTTGCCATTGAACTTCACCCGGTCGCCGGGGCCGATCTTCTGACCGAGTGTAGCCGGTTCATCATTGACGAGCAGCCGCCCTTCCTCGATCCACGCCTCGATCTGCCTGCGCGAGCCCAGTCCGAACTGCGCAAGCACCTTCTGCAGGCGCTCGGGCTCAACCCCTTCGTCCGCACGATTGCGTCCCCGCGATGCGGGACCGCCCGCGCGGCCCGGTTTCTCCGCACGCTGCGGGCCTGCTGGCCCGCGCGGGTGTGTCGCGCCGGACGTCGGTCCTTGCCCTGGTGTGCGTTCAGCCGTGCGCTTCGTCGGCGGGCGGAGCGGGCTGCGGGATTTCTTGGTCGTCGACAAGGTCCATGATCCTTTCAAGTTCGGTAAGCGCGGGCAGCTCAGCAAGGCTGCGCAACCCGAGATCGTCCAGAAACCGGCGCGTGGTCGCAAGCAGCTCGGGCCGCCCGGGCGTCTCCCGATGCCCCACGACGTCGATCCAGCCACGTGACTCGAGCGCGCGCAGGACGCCGGGCGATACTGCGACGCCGCGAATGTCCTCGATGTCGCCGCGCGTCACGGGCTGCCGGTACGCGATGATAGCGAGAGTCTCCAGCACCGCGCGCGAATATTTCGGTGGGCGTTCTTCCTTCAGGCGCTCCAGGTAGGGCTGAAACTCGGGTCGCGTGCGAAATCGCCAACCCGATGCGAGCTGCACCAGTTCCACCCCTCGCCCCTCCCACTCGATCCGCAGTTCATCGAGCAGGCGACGAATCGTCTCGGCACCCGGGTCAACCTCGAACATGCGTCGCAGACGACCGACCGCGAGTGGCTCGGAAGCCGCGAGCAAGGCGACTTCGAGGATCCGCCTGCACTCATCCGGCGTCTTCGGTTCCATCGGCGAGCCTTGCGTAAAGGGGGGCGAATGCCTCGCTCTGGGTGATCTCGATGATCCGTTCCTTGACCAGTTCGAGGACTGCAAGAAAACTCACGACGACGCCGGCAAGGCCAAGCCGCGGATCGAACAGTTGCTCGAACGCGACATGCGCGCCCCCGGCGAGTCGACGCAGGATGCCGGACATGTGCTCGCGCACCGACAGCTCGTCGCGACGTACCGTGTGATGGCGCTGCAGGCGGGCGCGACGGACGATCTTGAGCCAGGCAAGCTGAAGGTCATGGAGACTGACGTCCGGCAGGCGTTCGACGAGCCGCCCGGCGACCATCACTCCGACCCATTCCTGATCGCGGCCGGCATGCGGCATCGCATCGATGCGCACCGCTGCAAGCTTCATCTGCTCGTAGTCGAGCAGCCTTCGCACGAGTTCGGCGCGCGGATCGGCCGGCTCTGCATCCGCTTCGCGCTGCGGACGCGGCAGCAGCATGCGTGACTTGATCTCCAGCAGCATCGCCGCCATCAACAGATAGTCGGCCGCCAGTTCGAGGTTGCGGCTTCGCATCAGCTCGACATACGCCAGATACTGCGCCGTCAGTGGCGCCATCGGAATGTCCAGGATGTCGACACTGGATCTGCGGATCAGATACAGGAGCAGGTCGAGCGGCCCCTCGAAGGCTTCGAGCATGACCTCCAGCGCGTCGGGCGGGATGTACAGGTCTGCCGGCAGATCCCGCATCGGCTCGCCGTAGAGGCGCGCGACCGCCGCAGCCTGCGCGGCCGTCTCGACCGGGGCAAGCTCAAGCGTGTCGTTCATCGGCCGAGGAACGCGTGCTCGCAGCCCGCCTGCCCGGTTGCGTCACGTGTATGACAGACCCATTGCATCCCGAACGTCCCGCATCGTTTCCTGGGCGAGCTTGCGTGCCCGCTCGCATCCATCGGCAATGATGTTGCGAACGAGAGAGGGGTCCTCGACATAAGGCTGCGCGCGATCGTGCATCACCGACTGCTCCTTGAGGACAGCCTCCACGACCGGTTGCTTGCACTCCAGGCACCCGATCCCGGCGCTGCGACAACCTTCCTGGACCCAGGCGCAGGTCGCCGTATCGGAGTAGATCTGGTGAAACTGCCACACCGGACACTTCTCCGGATCGCCCGGATCGGTCCTGCGCACTCTTGCCGGATCGGTCTGCATGGTGCGGATCTTCTTCGTGACCGACTCGGCCTCCTCACGCAGGAAGATCGTGTTTCCGTAACTCTTGGACATCTTCTGTCCATCCAGCCCGGGCATCCGTGCCGCTTCCGTGAGCAGCGCGCCGGGTTCGACGAGAATCATCTTGCTGCTGCCTTCAAGGTAGCCGTACAGACGCTCCCGATCTCCCATGCTGAGGTTCTGTGCCTCCTCGAGCAGCGCATGCGCCTCTTCCAGAGCAGCCTCCTCGCCTTCCTGCTGATAGCGGGTACGCATCTCCTGATAGAGGCGCGCGCGCTTCGCGCCGAGCTTCTTGACCGCCTCGCGCGCCTTGTCCTCGAAACCGGGCTCACGACCGTAGAGATGATTGAAGCGGCGCGCGATCTCCCGGGTAATCTCCACGTGCGGGACCTGGTCCTCGCCGACCGGCACCTTGTCGGCGCGGTAGATCAGGATGTCGGCCGACTGCAGCAGCGGATAGCCGAGAAAGCCGTACGTCGACAGATCCTTGCTCGCGAGCTTCTCCTGCTGGTCCTTGTAGGTGGGCACACGTTCCAGCCAGCCCAGCGGACACATCATCGACAGCAGCAGATGCAACTCGGCATGCTCGAGCACGCGCGACTGGATGAAGAGCGTCGCCTGCGCAGGATCTACCCCGGCCGCGAGCCAGTCGATCAGCATCTCCCACACACTCTCCTCGATCACCTGGGGCGAGTCGTAATTCGTCGTCAGCGCATGCCAGTCGGCGACGAAGAACAGGCAGGGGTATTCCTCCTGCAGCTTGACCCAGTTCTTGAGTACGCCATGGTAGTGGCCGAGGTGAAGGCGCCCGGTCGGGCGCATGCCGGATAGAACTCGCTCTGCATACATGATGTGGGATCAGAAACCAAAAAGGATTGCAAGAAGATATCGGAACCAGGCGATCAACGGCCACAGCACAGCGCCCAGAAGCCCCGTAAACAACAACACCAGAAGAATCGGGAATCCGTACGGCTCAAGGCGAGAAAACTGCCACGCAAGCCGTCCGGGAAGGAGGCTTACCGCAATCCGGCCGCCATCGAGCGGCGGGATCGGCAGCAGGTTGAGCAGCATCAGCGCAGCATTGATCTGCATCCCGGCGTCCGCCATTCGCAACATCGGAACGGAGTAGGCATGCTCGGCCGAATGCAGAGTGATCGCAAACAATGCCGCCCAACCAAAGGCCATGACGAGGTTCATGAAGGGGCCGGCAGCCGCCACCCACAACATGTTCGCCTTCGGATTGCGCAGCCGGGTGAAATCGACCGGCACCGGCTTGGCCCACCCGAACAGGATTCCACCCCCGCCAAGCATCGTCGATGCCGCCAGGATCCCCACGGGGACAAGCACGGTGCCGACCAGATCGATGTGCCTGAACGGGTTGAGCGTGATGCGTCCGGCCAGATCGGCCGTCGGATCGCCGAAATGTCGCGCGACATAGCCGTGGGCCGCCTCGTGCAGCGTGATTGCCAGCAGAACCGGCAGTGCCCAGATGGCCAGAGTGGGGATCAAGGATTCCATCACGTCACGGCGTAAAACGCTGGATTCTAGCAGAGCCAGGAAGCCCGCCCACGGATGCCGCACTCATTCCGGCTCAAGGCCGAACGGCTGCAAGTCCCCACGACCGGCGCGTACAAGCTCCGGTGCACCCGAAGTCAGATCGATCACGGTCGTTGCCTCGGGTCCGCAAAACCCCGCCTCGATCACGAGGTCGACCTGCTTGCCCAGTCGTTCAAGAATCTCCTCGGCATCGGTCAGGGGCAGATCCTCGCCCGGCAGCAGCAGGGTCGAGGTCAGGATCGGCTCCCCGAGTTCTGCCAGCAGAGCGACCACGACGGGATGGTCGGGTACGCGCAGTCCGATGGTCTTGCGCCTGGGATGCATCACGCGGCGCGGCAATTCCTTCGTCGCTTCGAGAATGAAGGTATAGGTTCCTGGCGTGGTGGCCTTGAGCAGGCGGTACTGCCGGTTGTCGACGCGCGCATAGGTCGCGATCTCGGAAAGATCACGGCACATCAGCGTGAAATGGTGGCGTTCGTCGACGCCGCGGATACGCCGGATGCGCTGCAGCAGGTCGACGTCACCCATGTGTCCGCCCAAGGCATAGGCGGAATCGGTCGGAAAGGCGACCAATCCGCCGCCGCGCATGATCTGCGCGGCCTGCCGGATCAGGCGTGGTTGCGGCTGTTCGGGATGGAGCGAGAAGAACTGGGCCATGGTCGTGCCGTCGAATCAATCGCCTTGCGCGCGAACGGCCTGCCCGTCCGCATCGTTCCCGGCAAGGCGCGACCATACAGGATTCAGATCCGGCGGCAAGGGGGCACAGCGTCCGAGATCGACCGGGCTTTCCAGCTCGCCGTGGAAATCCGACGCTCGCGACGCCAGCAGCCCCCATTGCCGCGCAATCGCTGCAAACCGCCTGACCTCGGCATCCGAGTGGCTGCCCGACACGACCTCGATCGCTTCGCCGCCACAGGCAACGAAACGCTCCAGCAGGCGCTTCATGTCGCCATCCGCGAACCGGCACCGCCCCGGGTGTGCGATCACCGCAACGCCACCGGCACCGCGCACCCACCCCACGGCCTCTTCCAGCGTCGCCCACTCGTGCTCGACGTACCCCGGCTTGCCCTTGGCGAGATAGTACCGAAACACCGTGTTCACGTCCGGCATCAATCCTGAGTCGACAAAGAATCGGGCGAAGTGCGCGCGGCTGACCAGTTCCGGATTGTGGGCGAAGCGTCGTGCGCCGGCGAGCGCATCGCGGATCCCGACCCGTTCGAGCTCTGCCGCGATTCGCCCCGCGCGCTCGTCGCGACCACGCCGCACCTGCGCAAGACCGTCCACGAGCCGGGAATCCCGATGGTCGACGCCGAGCCCGACGATATGGACCGTCTCGCCCAGAAACGACACCGAGATCTCGACGCCGGGCACCAGCGTCAGCGCGGTCCCCGCCGCCGCGGCAAGGGCCTCGTCGATCCCGGCCACCTCGTCGTGATCGGTCAGGGCGAGCATCGTCACACCGTTCGCAAGGGCGCGCCGAACCACCTCGGCCGGAGAAAGCCAGCCATCCGAAACCGTCGAGTGACAGTGCAGATCTTCATTCATGGCGGTACAGGTCATCGTTCGCAAGGGTTCCGCGCTACCCATGATCGCCTCCGGGCGAGCTTGCGGGGCCTGGATTCCTGCTCGATCCTGCTGGTTCAGACAGAAAGAAGGCCTCAAGGGTTGCTGCGGTCCGTTCCGGCTGATCATGGTGGAAATTGTGCCCGCTGTCGGCAATCACCACTTCCCGGTAGTCGCGGAAACAGGCAGTCGCGGCTTCGTGCATCGCGTCATCGACACCCATGGCCCGTCTCCAGTCGGGAGACTCCTGCACGATCCCGAGCACCGGCGCCTCGACCCCGCGCCAGCACGCCTCGGCTTCATGGCGCCGGTAGAGCACCGGGTTGAGATTGCGGTGGAGCGGATCCGCAGCAATGCGTACGCCTCCCGCGTCATCCCTCGTACCCAGATGCTTCGCCAGAAACGCCGCACGCTCGGGAGTCAAACGCGGATTGTCGCGCATGAGGCGTGCCGCGAACGCATCGTCCCCTGAGTAGACCCTGAACCCGCGCGAGACCTTCAGCTGATCGAGCCATGTTTCAAGGCGGGCGGGAGCCTCTTCCGGCGCCCGCCCGGGCAAGCCGAATGCGTCGAGCGCCGCGAGCCGCGCAATGCGCTGCGGCCGCACGCCGGCATACAGGCAGGCGACATTCCCGCCCAGACTGTGTCCGACGAGATTCACGGCTTCATCGGGTGCCAGGTGGTCAAGCACCGCTTCGAGATCGGCGAGGTATTCCGGAAACCAGTAGCCGCCAGGACTCCAGCCTGACAGACCGAATCCGCGCCAATCCGGAGCAAATACGTGCCAGTCTGCCTCGAACGCATCGACGACGAACTGGAAGCTCGCCGAGACATCTCCCCAGCCATGCAGCATGAAGAGCTTCCGGGCGCCTTCACGGCCCCATTCGCGCACATGGTGGCGCAACCCACGAATCGTCAGGAAGCGGCTCGATGAGTCCTTCATCCGCCGAGAATAGCAGTTGCCCGGCCGATTGCCACCACCCCCCGGGCAGTGCTATCGTTCGCCCGTCGCGCGGGAGAGAGTTCCTCCCGGAACCGCCGAAGGCGTAACCCCCCGGAATCGCTCAGGCAAAAGGACCGCGCACGAACCACAAGTCTGGAGAGCGATGCCCGGCTGCCCTTTGGCAACCGAGGCATCCACCGAAGGGGCACCCGGACGGCCTCGCGCCCGAGCGCGACAGGCTGGCGGAATCTCTCAGGTACAAGGGACAGATGGGGCGAATCCGGCCGGATTGCTGCTGTCTCGCCCCGTTTTCGTTGATCGCGAACCCTTACCGGAAGAGAGCACAGCCCATGGACGCACCCGTCAAACACACCCCCCTCCACGCCTGCCATCTTGCAGCCAACGCGCGCATGGTGGACTTTGCCGGCTGGGACATGCCCGTGAACTACGGCTCACAGATCGACGAACACCACGCGGTGCGGCGCGATGCCGGCATGTTCGACGTCTCGCACATGCTCGCTCTCGACCTCACCGGCACCGGCGCGAAGGAGTTTTTGCGCGGCCTGCTCGCCAACGACGTGGCGCGCCTGAAGACGCCCGGCAAGGCTCTCTATTCGTGCATGCTCACTGAAGCCGGTGGCGTGATCGACGATCTCATCGTCTACCGCTTCGCCGATGACGACTGGCGGATCGTTGTCAATGCCGGCACCGCGGACAAGGACGTCGCCTGGATGAGGGCCCGGATCGCGGCAACGGGTGCCAACGTTTCGCTGACGGCGCGGCGCGATCTGGCAATGATCGCCGTGCAGGGTCCGAACGCGATCGCGAAAGCGAGCGCCGCAATGCCCGAGTTGTCGGCCGCCGGCGAAGCCCCGTCGCCGTTCAGTGCGATCCGCCACGGCGACACCCTGATCGCGCGCACCGGATACACCGGCGAGGACGGACTGGAGATCACCATTCCAGCAAAGGAAGCTGCGTCGCTGTGGAATGCGCTGCTCGCATCCGGCGTCCACCCCTGCGGGCTCGGGGCGCGCGACACGCTCCGCCTGGAAGCCGGCATGAATCTCTATGGCCAGGACATGGACGAGACCGTCTCGCCGCTCGACGCGGGGCTCGCCTGGACGGTCGATCTGCGTGACGAGGCGCGAGCCTTCGTAGGACGCCCGGCGCTCGAAGTCCCGACCAGCGCACCCCGTGCGGTGCTCGGATTGATCCTCGAAGACAAGGGCGTGCTGCGCGCGCACATGCCGGTGTTTTCGCGTCTGGGCGAAGGCGAGACCACCAGCGGCAGCTTCTCGCCGACCCTCGAACGTTCGATCGCCTTCGCACGCCTGCCGGCCGAAATCGAAGCAGGCGAACTCGTCGAGGTCGACGTCCGCGGCCGCCGTCTGCGTGCACGCACCGTCAAGCTGCCTTTCGTTCGCAACGGCAAGATCCTGGTCGAGCCGACCGCCTGATCACCGCCGCACCCGATCTTCCTGACCTACCCGTTCAAACCATCCTACCGGAGACTACCGTGAGCGCCATCCCGACCGACCTCAAGTACACCGCATCGCACGAATGGATTCGCGTCGAATCCGACGGCACCCTGACCGTCGGCATCACCGACCACGCACAGGAGGCGCTCGGCGACATCGTCTTCGTGGAACTGCCCGAAGCCGGGCGCACCCTGGGCAGCGGCGATGCCTGCGCAGTCGTCGAATCCGTGAAGGCCGCATCGGACATCTACGCACCGGTCGCCGGGACAGTGACCGAATCGAACCAGTCGGTGGCCGACAGCCCCGAATCGATCAACGCGGACGCCTACTCGGCCTGGCTTTTCAGGCTGCGCCCGGACAGCGCTGACCTGTCCGATCTCCTCGACGCTACCGGCTACGAAGCGAGCATCGCCAACAGCTGATGATGTGCCCCCGGGGCGGACGGCGTGCCACGGTGCCCGCCACCGCTCCCCCGATCTTCCAATCCTGATCCGCTTCCCCCTGGAGCCGAAGCCATGCCCGCCTCCCCGACGACGACTCCCCTCGATGCCCTGCTCGGGCGCGACGACTTCCTGCACCGCCACATCGGTCCGAACGAGAACGAGATAGCGAGGATGCTCGGCACGGTGGGTGCCCACTCACTCGACGAACTGATCGAGCAGACGGTGCCTGCCGACATCCGCATTCCGCAGGCACTACCTCTTCCGGGCCCGGTGCCCGAGCACGAGGCCCTGGAGCGGCTTGCCGTGATCGCCGGCTCGAACCGCATCGCGAAGTCCTTCATCGGACTGGGCTATTACGACACCCACACCCCGGCGGTGATCCTGCGCAACGTGCTCGAGAACCCGGGCTGGTACACCGCCTACACCCCCTATCAGGCCGAGATTTCGCAGGGCCGGCTGGAGGCCTTGCTGAACTATCAGCAGATGGTGATCGATCTCACCGGCCTCGAACTCGCGAACGCCTCATTGCTCGACGAGGCGACTGCCGCCGCCGAGGCGATGACAATGGCACGGCGGGTCAGCAAGTCACGCTCCAATGCGTTCTTCATCGACGAAGCGGTCTTTCCGCAAACGCTCGACGTGATGCGAACCCGCGCCGGCTACTTCGGTTTCGAACTCGTCCTGGGACCGGCCGCAGAGGCATCGCGCCATGACGTGTTCGGTGCCTTGCTGCAATACCCGAACGAGCGCGGCGAGATCATCGACCTCAGCGAGGTGATTGCGGCCCTGAAGGCGAGCGGCGCCGTGGCGGCCGTCGCTTCGGACCTGATGGCCCTGGTGCTTCTCAAGTCACCCGGGGCGATGGGTGCCGACATCGCACTCGGCTCTGCCCAGCGCTTCGGTGTGCCGATGGGCTTCGGCGGGCCGCACGCAGCATTCTTCGCAACGCGCGAAGCGAACGTGCGCGCGATGCCCGGTCGCATCATCGGCGTCTCACGCGATGCCCGCGGCAAGACCGCCCTGCGCATGGCGCTGCAGACGCGCGAACAGCACATCCGGCGCGAGAAGGCCAACTCCAACATCTGCACCTCGCAGGTGCTGCTGGCCAACATCGCCGGGTTCTACGCCGTCTATCACGGGCCGCAAGGGCTGGCGAAGATCGCCGCGCGCATCCACCGGCTCGCCGCGCTGGTTGCGGCCGGATTGCGTGAAGCCGGATTCACCGTTCCGACCCGGGCCTTCTTCGACACCATCCAGATCGACACCGGCGCGCGCACCGAAGCGATCTTCGACGCCTGCACCCAGGCCGGCTGCAACCTGCGCCGCGTATCGGGCACGAGGCTGGGAATCTCGGTCGACGAGACGACTACGCCGGACGACGTCATCACCCTGCTCCGGCACTTCGGGACCACGCCGGATCTTGCCGCACTCGACGCGAAGGTCGGTGCGAGCGAGGGCACGATCCCGCAGTCGCTCCTGCGCTCCGATCCGATCCTGGGTCATCCGGTCTTCAACACGCATCACACCGAACACGAGATGCTGCGCTACCTGAAGCGGCTGCAGAACCGCGACCTCGCGCTCGACCACTCGATGATCTCGCTCGGCAGTTGCACGATGAAACTCAATGCCACCAGCGAGATGATCCCCATCACCTGGCCCGCTTTCGCGAAGCTGCATCCGTTCGCTCCGGCCGAGCAGACACATGGGTATCGGAAACTGATCGACGGGCTCGCGCAGCACCTCAAGGCGGTGACGGGCTTCGCGGCCATCAGCATGCAGCCGAACTCCGGTGCCCAGGGCGAATACGCCGGCCTGGTCGCGATCATGCGCTATCACGCAAGCCGCGGTCAGGCGCACCGGCGCGTGTGCCTGATCCCGAAGTCGGCCCACGGTACGAATCCGGCCACCGCGCAGATGTGCGGCATGGAGGTCGTCGTCGTGGCGTGCGATGAGAACGGCAACGTCGACCTCGACGACCTGCGCGCGAAGGCCGTCCAGCACGCGGACCGGCTCGGCGCGCTGATGATCACCTATCCGTCGACGCACGGCGTATTCGAGGAGAACATCCGGGAGATCTGCGCGATCGTGCACACGCATGGCGGACAGGTCTACATGGACGGCGCGAACCTCAATGCCCAGGTCGGCCTGACTTCACCGGCCACGATCGGGGCCGACGTCTCCCACATGAATCTCCACAAGACCTTCTGCATTCCCCACGGCGGAGGCGGCCCGGGCATGGGTCCGATCGGGCTTGCAGCGCATCTTGCGCCCTTCATGCCCGATCACGTACTGACGCCGACCGGCGATGCCTCCCGCCCGAACAGCGGCCAGGGCGCGGTTTCTGCCGCAGCATTCGGATCGGCGAGCATCCTGCCGATCTCGTGGATGTACATCACGATGATGGGCGGCACCGGGCTGAAACGCGCGACCGAAATCGCGATTCTCAATGCGAACTACCTCGCCCGTCGGCTCGACGAGCACTATCCGGTCCTCTACACGGGTTCGCGCGGACGGGTCGCGCACGAGTGCATCCTCGACATCCGCCCGATCAAGGCCGCGACCGGGGTGACCGAGGTCGATATCGCCAAGCGCCTGATGGACTGCGGCTTTCACGCACCCACCATGTCCTTTCCGGTCGCCGGCACGATCATGGTGGAGCCGACCGAATCGGAGGATCCAGCCGAGCTCGACCGGTTCGTCGATGCAATGATCGCCATTCGCGAGGAAATCCGGGCGATCGAGGCCGGTTCCTGGCCCGCGGACGACAACCCGCTGAAGAACGCACCCCATACCCAGGCCGACGTCATCGGTCACGGTGGTGCGGAATGGAGCCGCCCGTATACGCGCGAGCAGGCGGTGTTCCCGCTCCCGTGGGTTGCCGAGAACAAGTTCTGGCCGAGTGTGAATCGCATCGACGACGTCCACGGCGACCGCAACCTCTTCTGCGCCTGCGTACCGATGGAGGACTACACCGGCTAGACGGGCGTCGCGCTGCTCCCTACACTCTTGCTGCGCAGGATTTCGGAACCTGCTGGATCAAGTGCCACGCCCATCCGGGCGTGGCTTTTTCGTGTTCACACCCTGCAACCGCCGGCCAGACACTCCTCCTGTATGGACACCCACCGATTTCGCAATCCGCTCGCCGGCTCCCGGTTCTGGGCCACTTTCCTGGCAGTGCAACTGATGCTTTGCCTTGTCCTCGCCGGAAAACTGCTGCACGAGGCAGAGCCGGTCGCATTGCCCGATCTCGCGCTGGCCGAGGGAGAGCGACTGCAGTGCGTCTCCTACGCCCCGTTCCACCGACCGGGACAGACGCCATTCGATCCCGGTCTGACGATTGCGCGCACACAGATCCTCGAGGATCTCAGCACCCTGCGAGCCTCAACCGGATGCGTGCGCATCTACTCGGTCGACCAAGGACTGAGCGAAGTTCCTGCCGTCGCGCGGGAGCTGGGTCTGAAGGTCCTGCTGGGTGCGTGGATCGGCTCGGATCCCAAACGCAACACCATCGAACTGGACCGCGCGATCGCCATCGCCAACGCACATCCAGACGTCGTGCGGATGCTGATCGTCGGCAACGAGGTCCTGCTGCGCCGCGAGCTGACCGTGCCTGAGCTACGTGCGCTGATCGAATCGGCCCGCGAGCGCTCCAGTGTGCCCGTGACCTACGCCGATGTCTGGGAGTTCTGGATCCGCAATCGCGACCTCGAGCAAGCGGTCGATCGTGTAACGGTTCATATCCTGCCATTCTGGGAGGATCACCCGGTTGCGATCGAGACGGCGGTCGAACATGTTGCCGATGTCTTTGCCGATGTCGGCAGCCGCTTCACGAAGCCCGTCACGATCGGCGAAACCGGATGGCCGAGCGCCGGACGCCAGCGCGAACAGTCGCGACCGTCGCGTGTCAATCAGGCGCGCTTCATTCGCGAATTCGTGCAACGTGCCCACCAGGAGGGATGGGACTACAACCTGATCGAAGCGATCGATCAACCCTGGAAGCGCGCGCTGGAAGGCACTGTTGGCGGACACTGGGGGATTTTCACCGACGAACTGGAAGCAAAGTTCCCGTTGACCGGACCGGTATCGGAACGGCACTCGATCCTCGCTCCGGTGCTCGGAGCCGGCGCCGGCGCACTGCTGTGCGCGCTGCTCGCACTACGAAGCGCAGGCCGAACCGGAAACAACCTGCTGCAGGTGGCAGCCTCGACCGCATGCGGTGCGAGCGCCGGCCTGCTTGCCGTGCTTCATCACGAGCATGCGACGCTCGCCTATCGCGACCTCATCGAATGGAGCCTTCTCGGAACGATCGCATGCGCTGGAACCCTGCTCGCCCTTTGCCTCGCAGGCAGCCCACCGGGCTTGCGCATCCTCCCCGCATGGGATGCGTGGCGGCGACTGCGCGTCGATCCGCTCCTGGCCATCGATCCAGCGGTGCTTTCAGGCCTTCTCAGGGGCATCGTACTGTTTGCAGCCGCAATCGCTGGAATCCTGCTGTTTGCCGATCCGCGCTATCGCGACTTTCCGGTCCTGCTCTATCTGCTTCCAGCCGCGATCCTGCTGGTGGCAGGCTGGCATCCCGACAGCCGGCACGGACGGGAAGAGTGGATCTGCAGTCTCGTGCTCGCCCTCATGGTCATCGGGCGCTGGTTCTACGAACCCACCAACCTCCAGGCCATCGCCTGGCTAACGACCGGGCTCGCCCTCGCCGCACCAACCCTGCGGCGACCCACGCATGAGAACGAGCAGGGATAGCAGCGTCCCCACCGCCGCCAGTTCCTGGTTGTAGAGGACAAGACCGGCCAGCCCCAGACCCCATCCGGCCCAGGCGAGAGGACGAAGGCGGCCGATGAAGGCAAGCGCTCCGGATACGAATCCGAACCAGCCCAGGCGTTGATCCACGAAGGATTGAACCAGCAACCACTTGACTGCGCACCATCCGTCCAGCCCCTCGGCCAGCGAGCCGCCACAACCGGCGGGCAGGAACCCGGATTCGAGCATCCCATAACGCAGCACGGAAGCAATTGACAGAACCCCCGCTGCAACGCCGAGCAACAAGAGTGTTGCACCGCTACATTTTTGCAAAATATATCCCTCTTGCGATCGATTTTCCTTGCGAATCAAGGGTAAGCAAACGCTGTCGCACGCCGTTGCAATTTCCCCCTGAAATCTCTGTTAAACCCCTGAAAAACCGAATAAACTTCGCATCCTGAAATGCCCGGACCGCTGTTCCGTGCATTGTGTCACAAAGCCAGCCGTTCCGATTTTTTTGCGTCGCCGCAATTCCGCCACAGGATCTTGACTCTCATCCAGTTCTGATCCGCAACGCTCACCCTTTCGCTCGCAAGCCATCCGGAATCCAGCCTCGATGAAAACCGCTGCTTCGTTGCTCTATCGTCTGTTCGTGGCCCTGATGATCGCGGCTGCGGTCGGTTCAGGACAATATGCCCTGTGGGAGCGCTGGAGCCGGACCGGCGATCTTGCCGAGGCCAGCAGCGGCATTCAGGGCTTTGCCTACAGCGCGTTCCAGCGCAACCAGAGCCCTCTTGAAGGCACCTACCCCTCGGACGCCGAGGTTGCTGCGGATCTCGACCTGATGGCAACGGCCACACGCAGCGTGCGCACCTATGGCAGCACGGACCATCCATCGCTCGTCGCGCTTGCGGGCGAGCGCAAGCTCTCGGTAACGGCAGGCGCCTGGCTCGGCGCAGACCATGCGCCGAACCAGCGCGAACTCGACGCGCTGGTGGACACGGTCCGCAATCATCGCCATGTCAGCCGGGTCATCATCGGCAACGAAACCTTGCTTCGCGGCGATCTGGAGGTCGAGGAGCTGATCACGTACCTCAACCGCACGCGCAGCGCGCTCAAGCGCACCCGTACGCCGATCTCGACCGCCGAGCCGTGGCACGTCTGGCTCAAGCATCCCGAACTCGCCAGGCACGTCGACTTCATCACCGTTCATCTGCTCCCCTATCACGAGGGGATTCCGGTTGAGGTAGCCGTGGAATACGCGCTGATGCGCTACGACGAACTGGCCAGGACCTTTCCGAAGAAGAAGATCGTGATCGGTGAAATCGGCTGGCCGAGCCGCGGACCCGCCAAGGAAGGCTTCAACGCCGGCTCGGGATTCGCCGTTCCCTCGGTCGAGAATGCGGCGCGCTTCATCCGTGAGTTCCTCGCCCATCCGCGTGCACGGACACTCGACTATTACCTCATGGAGGCCTTTGACCAGCCCTGGAAGATCGAGGTCGAAGGCTGGGCTGGAGCCTACTGGGGCCTCTACAACGCCGATCGCGAACCAAAGTTTCCGCTCGACGGGTTCATCGTCAAGGATCCACGCTGGAGCGAGAAGGCGCTGACCGCTGCCGCCCTCGCCTTCATCCCGATGTTCCTGATCGGATTCTTCCTCTCCGACTGGCGACTCTTCGGGCGGCTCTGGCTTGCCAGCCTGGTCCAGGCCTGTGCGGTCACGCTCGTCATCGGCACCAACGTCCCGGCCGACTACTACCTCACCGGCCGCGATCTTGCAGGTCTGGCAGGACTCATCCTCGCAACGCTGCTGACGATCGCAGTGCTCCTCTCACACGGTTTCGAGTTCGGCGAGGTCCTGTTCAAGCATCGCTGGACCCGTCGTTTCCTGCCGCTGCCGCCCCACTCCGAGGAACGCGAGCCCTTCGTGTCGATTCACCTCGCCTGCTGCAATGAACCGCCCGAGATGGTCATTGCGACGATCGACAGTCTCGCAGCAATGAACTACCGGAACTTCGAAGTCCTGGTGCTCGACAACAACACCCGCGATGAAGCGCTCTGGAAGCCGCTCGAAGCGCGCTGCGCCGAGCTTGGTCCCCGATTCCGCTTCTTCCATCTCGAAAACTGGCCGGGCTTCAAGGCCGGCGCACTGAACTTCGGCCTGAAGCAGACCGACCCGCGTGCAGAGGTCGTCGGTGTCGTCGATGCCGACTATGTGGTTTCGCCCGACTGGCTGTCGTGCCTGATCCCGCATTTCGATGCACCGGACGTCGCAGTCGTGCAGGCGCCGCAGGCCCACCGTGACTGGGAGACGCAACCGTTCCGGCGGATGTGCAACTGGGAGTTCGATGGCTTCTTCCGCATCGGCATGCACCACCGCAACGAGCGCAATGCCCTGATCCAGCACGGCACGATGACCCTGGTTCGCCGCATGGCGCTCGAAGAGGTCGGCGGCTGGTCCGAATGGTGCATCTGCGAAGACACCGAGCTCGGACTGCGTCTGATCGAGAAGGGATACGACACGCGTTACGTCGACCACGTGCTCGGCCGCGGCCTCACACCGTCGGATTTCGCCGCAATCAAGAGCCAGCGCTTCCGCTGGGCGTTCGGAGCGATGCAGATCCTCAAGCATCACCTGCCGCAGATGCTCGGCCCGAGCCGCCTCAACCTCGCTCAGCGCTATCACTTCCTGACCGGATGGTTCTCGTGGCTCGGAGACGCACTGCAACTCGTCTTCGTATTCGCGAGCCTCGCCTGGACACTGGGCATGGTCTACCTGCCCAAGGCCTTCGGTCTGCCAGTGAGCGCGCTCGCGCTGCCGGTTCTCGCATTCATGGCGTTCAAGGCCGCGCTCGGCCCGATCCTCTATCGCCGCACGATGGATGCGCCCTGGCGTGACATTCTCGGCGCTTCAGTGCTATCGGTCGGGTTGGCGCACGCGATTTCGCGCGGCATCTTCGCCGGCATCGTGAAGCGCCATGGCGAGTTCGTGCGCACACCAAAGGGCTGGAAGGCACAGGGCCGCCTCGCCTTCTTCGCACCGATCCGTGAGGAAATCCTGCTGCTCGTCGCACTGCTTACCGCGATCGGCGTCCTGCTCATTACGCACGGAAGCACCGATCTCGAAGCGCGCCTCTGGATCGGCATCCTCGCGCTGCAGACCATTCCGTATCTTGCAGCCATCGCGTGCCAGTTCGCCGCCTATCGTCCGGAACGCCAGCCCGCAGCGGCCAGGCCAGAAGTGCATCCGGCTCAGGCTCCGACCTACGCCGGGCTCGAACCTGGCCACCAGAACGGCTGACCCCGTCGAGCCGTAGAACCTGCATCCGAACCCCTTGCAAAGGGCCTGGATGCAGGTTCAGGCGGACAGACGATCGACCTTCGCGGCACACACGAAGTCGTTCTCCGACAGGCCTCCGATCGCGTGGGTCCAGTAGCGCACCCGGCACTGCGCATAGCCGACCGTCAGCTCCGGATGATGGTCCTCACGATGTGAGATCCAGGCCACGGCATTGACGAACGCCATGGTTTCGTAGTGATCACGGAACTTCCACGTCTTCTCGATTGCCCGCCCATCACTGCTCCATCCGTCGAGCGCAGCAAGAAACCCCTGCACGGCAGACAGCTCCAGCGCGGGCACCCCACCCTCGCAGGGCTTGCAGCGGCGGTCTGCAAGTTCGCACGACTCATTCATCGTCTTCCTCCGCAACGGGGTTGATGCGGCTGTGATCGCGGTCACAGGCGATGGTTCCGGGGCCAGGCCAGGGGACCGCTTCGCAATACCGATCACAGGATGAGCGGAATCCTGATCTCGTCACTGCGCCGTACGCCAGCGGTCAGGCCTCTGCAACGCTCCAGGAACAGACGCATCGCACGACTGTGATGCTTGCCGCGGTGCCAGACGAACTGGAACTGGCGGCGCAAGTCCAGCTCTGGCGTCTCGACCGGAACCAGACTTCCGCGCCGGAACGCATCACGCAGCGCAAGGCGCGAGATGCAGCCCAGTCCCAAGCCGCATTCGACCGCCCGCTTGACCGCCTCGGTATGTTCCAGCTCGAGCCGCGTGTCGAATCCGCCCTGCCAGTGGCGCAAAGCCTGCTCGAGCGTTTCACGGGTACCGGACCCCTTCTCCCGCAGGATCCAGGACTGCTTCGACAGCGCCTCCAGCGATACCGGACCGGCAGCTGCGAGCGGATGGGACGGCGCACAGAACACCACCAGCTCGTCCTCGATCCACGGTTCCGCTTCGAGCTCGGGATCTCGGCAGACGCCCTCGATCATCCCCAGATCGATATCGTGGCGGGCCACCGCGGCAAGCACGGTCGCAGTGTTATGCACCTGCAGCTGCACGTGCGCATCGGGATGCGAACGTAAGAAATCGGCAACGATCAGGGTCGCGAGATAGTTTCCGATCGTGAGGGTCGCACCGATCCGCAGATTCCCCGGTGCCGAGTCGTTGCGCAGCAGGCTTTCGATTTCAGCGGCGCGATCAAGCAGTTCGATCGCGCGCGGCAACAGCTCCCTCCCACGATCGTTCAAGCGCAGTCGCTTGCCGATCCGGTCGAAGAACTCGCACCCATACTGGCGTTCGAACTCAGCCAGCGCTGCGCTGGTCGCTGACTGCGACAGGTTGAGAATCCCGGCAGCGCGCGAGACATTCTCGCAGCGAGCAATCTCGGCAAAGACCGCAAGCTGGCGCAATGTATACTTGATATTCATTTCATCGATAAATCTAACATAAATAATCCGATATATCGATTAACGAACTGCCTCTATCATCCGCCGGAACCCTTCATTGGAGAACGGACTTTCATGAGCCAGTTGCTGACCGAACGCGTCCTGAGCGTCCACCACTGGAACGATCGCCTCTTCAGCTTTCGCACCACGCGCGACCGCGGGCTGCGCTTCGAGAACGGTCAGTTCATCATGATCGGTCTCGAAGTCGATGGTCGAGCGCTGACCCGCGCCTACAGCATCGCAAGCCCCAACTACGAGGAACACCTGGAATTCTTCAGCATCAAGGTTCCTGACGGCGCCCTGACCTCTCGCCTGCAACATCTGCGCGCGGGCGATCCCATCGTCGTCAGCAAGAAGCCCACCGGAACCCTCGTGCTGCACGACCTCAAGCCAGGACGCAGGCTCTATCTGCTCGCGACCGGGACCGGGCTGGCGCCCTTTCTCAGCATCATCCAGGATCCCGACACCTACGAGCGTTTCGAGCAAGTGATCCTCGTTCATGGCGTACGAACGGTGTCCGAGCTTGCCTACGCGGACTTCATCACCAAAGGCCTGCCCGAGCACGAATTCATCGGAGCCGATGTGCGCGACCGTCTGATCTACTACCCGACCGCCACCCGCGAGCCGTTTCGCAACCGCGGCCGAATCACGGAACTCATCACCTCCGGACAATTGTTCTCCGATATCGACCTGCCGGATCTCGACCCCACGACCGATCGTGCGATGATCTGCGGCAGCCCGGCGATGCTGAAGGATCTGTGTCACCTGCTCGATGAGCGCGGCTTCCGGGTGTCACCCCGGATCGGCGAACCCGGCGACTACGTGATCGAACGCGCCTTCGTCGAGAGATAGACGCTCCTCACTCCCACTCGATCGTCGCTGGCGGCTTGCCCGAGATGTCGTAGACGACGCGATTGATGCCACGCACCTCGTTGATGATCCGGTTCGAGACCTTACCGAGCAGGCTGTGTGGCAGTTCGGCCCAGTGGGCAGTCATGAAGTCCTGGGTCTGGACCGCGCGCAGTGCGACGACGTATTCGTAGGTGCGCCCGTCGCCCATGACGCCGACGCTCTTGACCGGAAGGAATACTGCGAAGGCCTGGCTGGTCTTGTCGTACCAGTCAGCGGCACGCAACTCATCGATGAAGATCGCGTCCGCCCTGCGCAGCAGGTCGGCGTATTCCTTCTTCACCTCGCCGAGGATGCGTACGCCCAGCCCAGGCCCCGGAAACGGATGACGATAGACCATCTCGTGCGGCAGTCCGAGCGCGATGCCGAGTTCGCGCACCTCGTCCTTGAAGAGGTCACGCAGTGGTTCGAGAAGCTTCAGGTTCAGCGTCTCGGGCAGCCCTCCGACGTTGTGATGGCTCTTGATCGCATGCGCCTTGCCCGTCTTGGCTCCGGCCGACTCGATCACGTCGGGGTAGATCGTACCCTGTGCGAGCCACCGCGCATTCGGCAGCTTCCTCGCCTCGGCCTGAAACACCTCGACGAATTCCCGGCCGATGATCTTGCGCTTCTGCTCTGGATCGGAAATGCCCTTCAGATGCCGGATGAACTGCCCGCTGGCGTTGACATGGATCACCTTGACACCGAGGTTGCGCGCGAAGGTCTGCATCACCTGCTCCGCCTCGTTCAAGCGCAGGAGCCCGTTGTCGACGAACACGCAGGTGAGTTGATCGCCGATCGCACGATGCAGCAGCGCCGCAACCACCGAGGAATCAACCCCCCCGGAGAGTCCGAGGATCACCTCCTCCTGGCCGACCTGAGCACGCACCCGTTCGATCGCCTCATCGACGTAATCCGGCATGTTCCAGTCATGCCCGCACCCACAGATCTCATGCACGAAGCGGGCGAGAATCTCCCTGCCCTTGAGCGTGTGCGTGACCTCAGGGTGGAACTGGACAGCGTAGAACCTGCGGGCTTCGTCCGCCATTGCCGCGATCGGACAAGAGTCACTACTGGCGATCACCCTGAAACCGGCCGGCAGCTCGGTGACCTTGTCGCCGTGGCTCATCCACACGTCCAGGAGGCCATGCCCCGCTTCATTCGTTCGATCCTGGATGCCGCGAAACAGTTCGGAATGGCCACGAGCACGGATCTCTGCATAGCCGAATTCGCGCTTGCCGGAACTCTCGACCCTGCCCCCGAGCTGTTCGGCCATGGTCTGCATTCCGTAGCAGATCCCGAGGACAGGCACGCCCAGCTCGAACACGACCTGCGGGGCCCGCCACTCCCGGGCTTCGTAGACGGAGTTCGGTCCACCCGAGAGGATGACACCCTGCGGATCAAACTCGCGGATGAACTGCTCGGAGACGTCGAAGGGATGCAGCTCGCAGTACACCTGCTGTTCGCGCACCCGCCTGGCGATGAGTTGCGCGACCTGGGAGCCGAAATCGAGGATGAGGATCTTCTGGTGAGCCATCTTGAGCTTCCTGAATGAACAAGGGCGGCTGAAGAGCCGCCCTGTCTGAAACGCAGTCGATCAATCGACGTGGTAGTTCGGGGCTTCCTTGGTGATCTGAACGTCGTGAACGTGGGACTCTCTGACCCCGGCAGCGGTGATCTCGGTGAACTCTGCACGCGTACGCATCGCATCGATGTCACCGCAGCCCAGATACCCCATCGACGCGCGCAACCCCCCCACCAGCTGGTGAATGACGGCCGACACGGGCCCCTTGTAGGGCACACGCCCCTCGATCCCTTCTGGAACGAGCTTGTCCGCTCCGCCATCGATTTCCTGGAAGTAGCGATCGGCGGCCCCTTCCTGCATCGCCCCGAGCGACCCCATTCCTCGGTAGGACTTGTATGAACGCCCCTGGAACAGTACCGTTTCCCCCGGCGCCTCTTCAGTACCGGCAAACAACCCCCCCAGCATCACGGCATTGGCGCCGGCCGCGATCGCCTTGGCGATATCGCCCGAATAACGGATGCCGCCATCGGCAATCATCGGTACGCCGGTTCCAGCCAGTGCCGACGATACGTTGTCGATTGCCGTCACCTGAGGCATGCCGACCCCGGCAACGATGCGCGTCGTGCAGATGGAGCCGGGACCGATCCCGACCTTGACCGCATCGGCGCCGGCATCGACCAGCGCGAGCGCCGCATTGCCGGTCGCGATGTTGCCGCCAACGACCTCGACGTGCGGAAAATTCTTCTTGACCCAGCGCACCCGGTCGAGCACGCCCTGCGAGTGACCGTGCGCCGTGTCGACGACGATCACGTCGGCACCCGCCTCGACCAATGCCTCGGCGCGCGCTTCGGTGTCTGCGCCGACACCGATCGCAGCCCCCACTCGCAATCGTCCAAGTTCGTCCTTGGCCGCATTGGGATGCTCGGTCGATTTCATCATGTCCTTGACGGTGATGAGACCACGCAACTCGCCATCGTCGTTGAGCACCAGCACACGCTCGAGACGATGCTTGTGCATCAGGCGGCGCGCCTCGTCGAGGCTGGCACCCTCCTTGACCGTGACCAGACGCTCGGCCGGCGTCATGATGGCCGAGGCAGGTTGATCCAGGTTGGTCTCGAAGCGCAGATCGCGGTTGGTGACGATCCCGACCACGCGCCGCCCCTCGACGACGGGCAGGCCCGAGAACTTGTGTTGCCTGGTCAGTGCGAGCACTTCGCGCACGCTCATCGTTGGTGGAATCGTGATCGGATCCTTCAGGACCCCAGACTCGAAGCGCTTGACCTTTGCAACCTGTGAAGCCTGGCGAGAGATCTGGAGGTTCTTGTGGATGATTCCGATCCCACCTTCCTGCGCGAGTGCAATGGCGAGCCGCGACTCGGTGACCGTATCCATTGCGGCCGACACGAGCGGGATATTGAGACGGATGTTGCGCGTCAGTTGCGTCCTGAGATCGACATCGCGCGGCAGGACGGCGGAATGGGCGGGGATGAGAAGGACGTCGTCGAACGTCAGCGCCTTCTGAATCACACGCATGGCTTTTTTCCTCACGACCAAATCCGTATTATACAGATGGTGCTTTCGGCAAGAAAGCGCCCCTGCAGAAACTCCTGCCGCCCGGGGGTTCCACCAATCATCGCCAAGATCGCCCCGGAGAGTTCCGATGCATAGATTCCTGCTTCTCGCAATGAGCCTCGCGGTCATGCCGGCAGCGCACGGGCAGATCTATGAGTGGCGGGATGCAGACGGCCGCATCCATTACACCGATCGACCGCCGCCGGAGGTCGACGGTCGCGTGGTCAGCAGGCGAAGCAGCGCGCCGCCGGCCAGCGCGCCTCCCCCTCCCGCGCAATCGATCGCTGAAAAGGAAATGGCCTTTCGCGAGCGGCGCACCGCAGCGGCCGAAGCAAAGGAGAAAAAGGCCAAGGAAGCGCAAGAGGCATCCGATCGCGCCACGCGTTGTGAGCAGGCCCGCAAGAACCTCAAGGTGCTCGATTCGTTCGACCCGTTGCGCGACACGGCGCGCGTGAAGAACCCCGACGGTACGTCGAGCCGCCTCGACAAGGCCGGACGCGATGCCGAGCGTGAAGCCGCACGCAAGGCGATCGAGCGGGACTGCAAATAGCGACTGAACCCGGGCCGGCGCACACGTCGGCCGCTTTCGCGGTTCAGGTTTCGTCCGCGCTGCCGCCGCCCTTCTTCATCGCCTTGCCCTCGTCCGCCCGCTTCTTGCGCACCGCCTTCGGATCGGCGATCAGCGGGCGGTAGATCTCGACCCTGTCCCGGTCACGCAGCGTGGTATCGAGCCGCGCAAGCTTCGCGTAGATTCCGACCTTGTTCTCGCCATCCAGATCGATCTCCGGATGGCTCGCCAGCAGCCCGGACGCGTCGATCGCCTGCCGGACGGTGGATTCGGGCGGGAGCTTCAGCTTCACGCATAGCTGACGGTGCGGGAGCGCATAGGTTACTTCGACATCGATCAGATCAGCCATTTTTCGGATACACCTGCTCTGCACGCCTCACGAAGGAATCGACGAACGTATTGGCAATGTGGTTGAACACTGGCCCGAGGGCCTTCTCGAGAAGCCTGTTCGAAAACTGGTAGTGCAGATCGAACTCGATCTTGCAGGCGGTATCGCCAAGAGGCTTGAACAACCAGCTTCCGTCCAGGTGCCGGAACGGCCCTTCCTTGAGCCCGATCTGCATCCGTTCCGGACGTACCTTCTCGTTCTCGGTCGTGAAATCTGCCTTGATCCCATGATAGTTGATATGGATGGTGGCAACGGTCTTCACGGAGGTCCGTTCATGAAGCTCGGCCCCACCGCACCACGGCAGGAAACTGCTGTAGTCCTCGACACGGTCGACCAGATCGAACATCTGCTCGGGCGTGAACTCGATCAGGACGATTTTCTTGACTTCCGCCATGCAGGAATCGATCGCTTCGCCAAACTGATAAACTGCGCGATTCTACAGCAAGCCCGACCGTGCGGGCCTCAGGACCCGACAGCGCATGAGCATCATCGACAATCGAAAGGCCTTCCACGACTATTTCATCGAGGAAAGATACGAGGCCGGTCTGGTACTCGAAGGGTGGGAAGTCAAGGCCATCCGCGCAGGACGCGCCAACATCAAGGAAGCCTACATCATCATTCGTGACGAGGAGATCCTGATCCTCGGAATGCACATCACTCCGCTATCGAGCGCCTCCACGCATGTGCGTGCCGACCCGACCCGCACGCGCAAGCTCCTGCTCCATGCGGCCGAGATCGCAAAGCTGATCGGCAAGGTCGAACGCGCGGGATTCACCCTCGTACCGCTCGACCTTCACTACTCGAAGGGCCGTATCAAGGCCACGATCGGCCTTGCGAAGGGCAAGAAGCAGTATGACAAGAGAGAGGACGAGAAGGCGCGCGACTGGGACCGGCAAAAGGCGCGCCTGATGCGGACAAAGATCTGATCTGCCGCCACCCTCCATCCACAATCCCGGAGAAGAAGAATGACCCTGCTCATCATCGGCCTGATTTTGTTTCTCGGGACGCACTCGGTGCGCATCGTCGCCGATTCGTGGCGGACACAACAGATCGCACGCCTGGGCGCAATTCCATGGAAGCTCGCGTACACCGCGTTGTCGGTTGCGGGGATCGCGCTGATTGTCTGGGGCTACGCCCAGGCGCGACTGGATCCGGTATGGTTGTGGACGCCTCCTGTATGGACGCGCCACCTTGCCGCCGCGCTGACCTTGCCCGCCCTCATCCTGATCACGGCCGCCTATGTCCCGGGCACCGTGATGCGTGCAAGGCTCGGTCATCCGATGCTGGCGGGTACCAAACTTTGGGCGCTGTCGCATCTGCTGGCAAACGGCACCCTTGCGGACCTTCTGCTTTTCGGCGGCTTCCTGATCTGGGCGAGTGCGGCCTTCGTCGCCTGCAGGCGCCGCGACCGTGCAGCCGCATCGACCCCCCGCCCGGGAACTCCTGCGCGCGACCTGCTTGCGGCAGCAATCGGCGTGATCGCATGGTATGTCCTCGCGCGGCATCTGCATGCGATCCTGTTCGGCGTGCAACCTTTCGGCTGAAGCAATGCACCGCCGGACCCATCGGCTATAATCCGCCGATCTTAAAGATGGAGCGCTTCTGAAAATGGGCTTTCTCGCCGGAAAACGCATTCTCATCACCGGACTGCTCAGCAACCGGTCCATTTCATATGGCATCGCACGCGCGATGCGACGCCAGGGTGCCGAACTCGCCTTCACCTACCAGAACGAACGCTTCAAGGAACGCGTCGCCAAAATGGCGGCCGAGTTCGAGAGCGAGCTTGTGTTTGCCTGCGACGTCCAGAACGATGCCGAGATCACGACCCTGTTCGAGAACATCGGCAAGGAATGGGGCTATCTGGACGGATTCGTCCATTCGATCGCCTACGCACCGACCGAAGCACTGGAAGGCGATTTTCTCGATGCCTTCTCGCGCGATGCGTTCCGGATTTCACAGGACATCAGCGCGGCCAGCTTCCCGCTGATGGCGAAGGCCGCACGCCCCCTGATGCAGGGGCGCAATGGCGCGATGCTGACGATGTCCTACCTCGGTGCGGTGCGCACCATGCCGAACTACAACATCATGGGGCTCGCGAAGGCCAGCCTCGAGGCCTCGGTGCGCTATCTGGCCGTGTGTCTCGGACCCGAGGGCACTCGCGTCAACGCGATCTCGGCCGGACCGATCAAGACACTGGCCGCATCAGGGATCGGAAGTTTCGGAAAACTGCTCTCGTTCAATGAGCGCAATGCGCCGCTGCGCCGCAATGTCACGATCGACGAAGTCGGCAATGCCGCCGCGTTCCTGTGCTCCGACCTCGCGAGCGGGGTCACCGGTGAAGTCATGTACGTAGACGGGGGCTTCAACACGACGGCGCTCGGCAACTCCGACCAGGGCTGATCGAACGCTCCGCTGTGGTGTTCCGAGACCCGATCCCTCACCCCGTACACCACAGCCCCCCCCGAGCCCTCACTCCGTGAACGGCAGCGGCTGCATCCCGAATCCTTCATCCATCCCCTTGATCTGCTTGAGCAGGACTTCCAGATCCGCCTGAAGGCGCGCGAGATCCTCCTCGGACAGAAGTCTCAGCGCTTCAGGCAGTACACCCCGCGCTGGTGAGGGCGCGCGTCCCAGCAGCTCCGCACCGGAATCCGTGAGGTACAGCCGCACGACGCGCTGATCCGCACTCGTGCGCTCCTTGCGCATCAGCCCCGCCGACTCCAGCTTGTCGATCATGTTCGAGGCGGTGGACTGATGCAAGGCCATCAGATTCGCGAGCTCTCCGACCCTGAGGCCGGGCCGGTCACGCAGTTCCTGCAGCGCCCACAACTGCGCCCCGGTCACCCCGCTTTGCCGCTCGATCCATTGCGAATGTCGCTGTGCGGTTCGGATCAGTACGCGAAAACGCTGCAAGACCGAAAGCGGAGTCGCCCCCACAGGACCGGCTGGGGAGGAGGCAGATTTGCGCGGCATCAAAAAATACTCCAGAAAAATTCGCTACAAGAACAATTCGCCAGAAAACAAAGCATTTCTCGCGTATCGTAACGAAATATCGGCAGGCCGCGTAGTGCGGCGCACAAGCCACCCCCAGAGAGATCCGGCAGGCCGCGCATCGATGGCCACGCAAGTCGCAACATGGACCAGAGAATGAGTCCTGGAGCCAGGACATTCAGGCATTTCAGGCGCGGAGGACGGCGATACGCCCTACCGTGGCTCTCCCTCAGGCGCTGGCGAAAACGAGCGCTGCTCGTGAGCGCCGCCTTGCTTGCAGGATTGCTGGCCATCCTGTTTGCGATCGGCGCCGAACTTGCGATCGAGTCCCATGGGAAGCTGATGGCTGCAGCCCCCTGGACCACACTGTTCATCGCTCCTGCCGGATTCGCATTGATCGCGTGGATCGCGCACCGGTTCTTTCCCGCAACCCAGGGTAGCGGGATCCCACAGGCCATTGCTGCCTCGCTTTCGGACGACAGCCGGGTCCGAAGGAAGCTTCTATCGTTCAGGATCGCGATTGCAAAGATCGTTCTGACGCTTGGCGGACTGCTCAGCGGCGCCTCGATCGGGCGGGAAGGTCCCTCCGTGCAGATCGGCGCTGCCGTCATGCATACCCTGGCGCGGCGCAGAAAGAACCGGATCGCTTCGAGCCGTGATCTGATCATCGCTGGCAGTGGTGCCGGCATTGCCGCAGCGTTCAACACGCCGCTCGGCGGGATCATGTTCGCGATCGAGGAGATGTGTCGTCACCGGGCTTTCCAGGCCAACAGCACAACGCTCACTGCCGTCATCTTCGCGGGCCTGATGTCACTCGCAGTGCTGGGCAGCTATACCTATTTCGGTCGCACACCGGCCGTCCTGTCGTGGCCGTCCGGCGTATGGCCTGTCCTTGTCTGTGGCGCGACAGGCGGGTTGCTCGGAGGAATCTTCAGTCGGATCCTGATCGCATCCGCACGCGGCCTCCCAGGCCGTATCGGGGCGTTCTCCGTTTCGCGCCCGATCGTCTTCGCAGCAGCGTGCGGACTGGGCACCGCGCTCGTCGGCCTCTTAACGGGCGGGCTGACCTATGGCACCGGCTACTCGGAAACCAAGGCGGCACTCGAAGGATCCTCCCAATTGCCGGTCTACTTCCTGGCCGCGAAGATGACCGTCATCTGGCTCGTGTTCCTGAGCCGCATTCCAGGGG
The DNA here is from genome assembly GCA_023383815.1 of Rhodocyclaceae bacterium. Classification (GTDB taxonomy): domain Bacteria; phylum Pseudomonadota; class Gammaproteobacteria; order Burkholderiales; family Rhodocyclaceae; genus JACOUN01. The sequence continues at coordinate 76,311 of JAHDYG010000004.1, read as the reverse complement.
GCGTATTTGCCCCCGCACTTGCCGTCGGCGCGGGGCTGGGGGCGAACGTTGCGCTATTCCTGCCCCCCGAACAGGCCGCCGCGATTCTCGCACTTGGCATGGTGGCCTTCCTGGCGGGCATGACGCAGACACCGATCACATCGTTCGTGATCGTCATGGAAATGACCGCCAATCACCAGATGCTGCTCCCCCTCATGGCCACAGCGGTGATTGCACACGGTTTTTCGCGTTCGATCGCTCCGGTGCCGCTCTATCACGCGCTGGCCTACCCGACCTTGCGGCGTGCCCAGGAGCAGGTGCGGGCCGATCTGGACGGCCGTGCAGCGTCCCTGACCGATTCAGGCACGAACGCCAACCCGGCGCATGATGCCCTCCCTCAAGCACCCAGCCCCTCGCAAGAAGGAAGCGCGCCGAACCCCGTTTCGTCTGTGCAACCCGGACTACACGCGAATCCGGCCGAGATCGCCTTCGTTGCAGACGAAACACACCCGGAGACCATCAGATCGCCGGATGAGGACCCGGCCGTTTCCCCGGATGACGTCCAGAAGAAAACGGACGTCTAGCCGAGCGCCGTTGCATGCCACAACCGCAGTTGCTCCAGTGACAGTTGCTGGCCGGGCGACAGAACCATGCGCGCACCTTCGAAGCGCTCCTGCATCGTGTAGTCACTGACCGTGATCACGGTCGGAATCCCGGCCGCGAGGCTCGCGGCAAGCCCATGAGCGGAGTCCTCGACGGCCAGGCAGTCACAGGCCGGCAAGTCGAGTGCCTCCAGCGTCCACCGGTAGATGTCGGGCGCCGGCTTCTTGATCGGAATCTGATCTCCGGTCGCAATCACGTCGAACCAGGTATCCGCTTCCGGCCCCAGGTTTGCCTTGATCAACCCGACCACATTGTCGCGCTTCGAGCTCGAAGCAATCGCCACCCGCAACCCCTCGGTGCGCGCCTCACAGATCAGCTGTCCGAGATCGCTGCGCAACGGAATGGCCCCGGCACCGAGCAGACGCTGGTAGTTGCGCGTCTTGATCTCATGGATCCGCCCAAGCAGTTCCTCGAAATCCGGTCGCGCGAACGTTGCCGGATCGTGCTGCTCCGCATAGTGACGGATGCGCTCACGCCCGCCGGCAATGTCGAGGAGCGTGCCGTAGAACGCCTCGTCCCAGTGCCAGTGAAGCCCCACTTCGGCAAACGCGGCGTTGAACGCCGGGCGATGCCCGTCGCGTTCGGTATTGGCAAGAGTGCCGTCGACATCGAAGATCAATGCGCGCAGTGTCATGAGTCCGGGCCTGTAAAGAGAGTTGGGAGGGTGAACAACCGAATCGCGGCAGGCAGGCTCTGCGGCCGTGGAACGGCCCGATACGGGCGCTCCGGCCGGTACGCCGCCGGCCGTTACAGTTACACAAACAATGGGCTAATGATAGACTCTCCGCGCGGCATTGAGCACGTGCGACAACCTCATCTCGTCAGGAAACACGCAATTGAAGCCCACCGATACGAATGCCCCCGACTATTTCCACAAGGTCGTGGACTGCCAGTGGGCGTGCCCCGCCCACACTCCCGTCCCGGAGTACATCCGCCAGATCGCTGCAGGCCAGTTTGCCGAAGCGTACATGATCAACTGGCGCTCCAACGTCTTTCCCGGCATTCTCGGCCGCGTCTGCGACCGGCCTTGTGAGCCCGCCTGTCGGCGTGGGCGGGTGGACAAGGAGCCGGTTGCCATCTGCCGGTTGAAGCGCGTGGCCGCCGACTACAAGGAAGACATCCACGAGCGTCTGCCGGTCGCCCCGAAGCAGAAGAACGGCAAGCGCATCGCCTGTGTCGGTGCGGGCCCGGCTTCTCTGACGGTTGCGCGCGATCTTGCCGTGCTCGGCTACGAGGTCACCGTCTTCGATGACGGCAAGACCGCGGGCGGGATGATGCGCAGCCAGATCCCCAAGTTCCGCCTGCCCGACAGCGTCATCGATGAAGAATGTGGCTACATCGAAGGGCTCGACGTCGCGATCTTCCAGAACCGCTGGATCGCAAGCCTGCGCGATCTGCTCGCTGAAGACTGGGACGCCGTGTTCGTCGGCACCGGCGCGCCGCGCGGGCGAGACGCCGATCTGGCTGGGCGCAGGGAGTCCTCTGCACACATCCACGTCGGGATCGAGTGGCTCGCCAATGTGGCGTTCGGCCACGTCAGCGAGATCGGCAGGCGCGTGATCGTGCTTGGCGGCGGCAACACCGCGATGGACTGTTGCCGCTCCGCCCGCCGCCTCGGCGGCGAGGACGTGCGGGTCGTCGTGCGTAGCGGCTTCGACGAGATGAAGGCTTCGCCATGGGAGAAGGAGGACGCGATGCACGAAGGCATCCCGATCCACAACTTCCTCATGCACAAGGAATTCCTGCACGACAACGGCCGGCTTACCGGAGTGCGCTTCGAGAAGGTACGCGCCGAGTACGACGAAAAGGGCCGCCGTAATCTCGTGCCGACCGGCGAACCGGACATCGTGATGGAGTGCGACGACGTACTGATCGCGATCGGACAGGAGAACGCATTCCCGTGGATCGAGCGCGACATCGGACTGGAGTTCGACAAGTGGGGCCTTCCGGTGCTTGATCCGGTCACGCTGCAATCGACGCTGCCGCGGGTGTTTTTCGGTGGGGATGCTGCCTTCGGCCCGAAGAACATCATCACCGCCGTCGCGCAGGGTCATGAGGCCGCGATCTCGATCGATCGCTTCTGTCGCGGCCGCCCGCTCGACAAGCGCCCGCCCGCGACCGTGAACCTCGTGAGCCAGAAGATGGGCATCCACGAGTGGAGCTACGACAACCAGATCTCGGAGGAAGCGCGCAGGAAGGTGCCGGTGAAATCGCTCGAGGAAGCCCTCAGCAACATCAAGGCCGAGTTCGAACTCGGCTTCGATCCACGGCTCGCCTGTGCGGAGACCGAGCGCTGCCTGAACTGCGACGTGCAGACGGTGTTCACCCCGAAGCTCTGCATTGAGTGCGACGGCTGCGTCGACATCTGCCCGACCGAGTGCATCACCTTCACCGCGAACGGCGAGGAAGACGATCTGCGCACACGCCTGAAGGCTCCGTCCCGGAATCCGGATCAGGCGCTGTACGTCGCCGATGGGTTAAAGACCCAGCGCGTCATGGTCAAGGATGAAAACGTCTGCCTGCATTGCGGCATGTGCGCGGAGCGCTGTCCGACCGGTGCCTGGGACATGCAGAAATTCTATTTGAACACAGCCCTCGCGGGGGCGGAGGCGCCAAGGACATGAGTGCCGCACAAGCCATCCAGAGCATCAACGATTTCGTCGTCAAGTTCGCGAACGTCAACGGTTCGGGTTCTGCCTCGGCCAACGAACTGTTTGCCCGCGCCATCATCCGCATGGGCGTGCCGGTCGCACCGCGCAACATCTTTCCTTCCAACATCCAGGGGCTGCCGACCTGGTATGAAGTGCGTGTGACTGGAGAGGGCTGGCTCGGTGCGCGCGGCGGCTGCGACATGATGGTCGCGATGAACCCGCAGACCTGGGACCGTGACGTCGCTGCGATAGACCCGGGCGGATACCTCTTCTACGACTGCACCAAACCGATGCCGCGTTCGAAGTTCCGCGACGACATCACCGTGCTCGGCGTGCCGCTGACGGCGATGTGCAACGCCGAATACTCCGATGCGCGCCAGCGTCAGCTGTTCAAGAACGTCATGTACGTAGGGGCACTGGTGGCGCTGCTGGACATCGACTTCGAGGCGACCGAGAAGCTCATCGCGGATCGCTACCGCGGCAAGGACAAGCTCATCGATGCCAACATCAACGCGCTTCGGCTCGGCTACGACTACGCGAAGAAACACCTTCCGTGCCCGATCGGACTGCGCGTCGAGCGCAGCGACAAGGTCGGCGACTGGATCTTCATCGACGGCAACAGCGCTTGTGGACTCGGCGCGGTGTATGGCGGTGCGACCGTAGCGGGCTGGTATCCGATCACGCCTTCGACCTCCGTCATCGAGGCCTTTGCGAGCTATTGCCGCAAGTACCGCACCGACCCCGACAACGGCCACGCGCGCTATGCGATCGTGCAGGCCGAGGATGAACTGGCCTCGATCGGCATGGTGATCGGCGCAGCGTGGAATGGTGCGCGCTCCTTTACCGCCACCTCCGGACCGGGCATTTCGCTGATGCAGGAGTTCTTCGGGCTCGCCTATTTTGCCGAGATCCCGGCCGTGATCTTCGACGTTCAGCGCGGCAGCCCCTCGACCGGCATGCCGACCCGCACCCAGCAATCGGATCTGCTTGCGTGTGCCTATGCCTCACATGGCGACACCCGCCACGTGCTGCTGTTCCCGGAGGACCCCTACGAGTGCTTCACGCTCGGCGCCCAGGCCTTCGACCTCGCCGACCGTCTTCAGACCCCCGTCTTCGTGCTGCTCGATCTCGACATCGGCATGAACGAGCGGCTCTGCAAACCCTTCGACTGGGACGACGAGCGCCGCTACGATCGCGGCAAGCTGATGACGTACGAGGATCTCGAGGCCGGCAAGAACTTCGGCCGCTATCTGGACGTTGACGGCGACGGCATCCCCTACCGCACCATCCCCGCCACCCACCCCACGAAGGGCGCCTACTTCACGCGCGGCACGACCCGCAACGCCTACGCGAAGTACAGCGAAACGGGCGCGGACTACATCTACAACATGGAGCGGCTGCGCCGCAAGTTCGACACCGCGAAGGATCTCGTTCCTTCCCCGATCGTGCAGAAGTCTTCGCAGCCGACCCGGATCGGTGCGATCTACTACGGCTCCACTGGCCCCGCGATGGCCGAGGCACACGCCCTGCTCGAAGCCGATGGCGTGCATATCGACATCATGCGCGTGCGCGCCTTCCCGTTCTGCGATGAGGTGATGCAGTTCATCGCCGACCATGACTTCGTGTTCGTCGTCGAGCAGAACGAGAGCGCGCAGTTGCGCACGCTGCTGATCAACGAAGGCGAGATCGATCCGAAGCGGCTCGTCCGCGTGCTCCACTACGACGGCTCCCCGATCACCGCCCGCTTCATCGCGACCCGCATCACCGAGGCGGCATCCGAACGCAAGATCAGTCCCATCCGCAAGGTGGCACCATGACCTATCTCGCCAAACCACGGCTCCTCACCGCTGACGCACCCCGCAATGCCCTCGGCTATACCCGGAGGGATTACGAGGGCGCCATCTCGACCCTGTGTGCCGGCTGCGGCCACGATTCGATCAGCGCAGCAATCGTCCAGGCCTGCTTCGATCTGGACATCGAACCACATCGCGTCGCCAAGCTTTCCGGCATTGGCTGTTCAAGCAAGACTCCTGATTACTTCCTCGGCAACTCGCACGGCTTCAACAGCGTTCACGGCCGGATGCCATCGGTCCTGACCGGCGCCGCACTCGCCAACCGCAACCTGATCTATCTGGGGGTATCTGGCGACGGCGACTCGGCCTCGATCGGAATCGGCCAGTTCGCACACGCGATGCGCCGCGGCGTGAACATGACCTACATCGTCGAGAACAATGGCGTCTACGGTCTGACCAAAGGCCAGTTCTCCGCCACAGCCGACAAGGGCTCGAAGAGCAAGCGTGGCGTCGTCAACAGCGACAGCCCGATCGACCTCGTCACGCTGGCGCTGCAGCTGGGTGCTAGCTACGTCGGACGCAGCTTCTCGGGCGACAAGGAACAGCTCGTGCCCCTCATCAAGGGGGCGCTGCGCCACAACGGTCCGGCCTTCATCGACGTCATCAGCCCGTGCGTGACCTTCAACAACCACGCCGGATCGACCAAGAGTTACGACTACGTGCGCGAACACAACGAGGCGGTCAACCGCGTCGAGGTCATCCTGCCGCGCGACAAGATCGAAACCTCGTACCCGCCCGGATCGCTGCGCCGGGTGGTGCAGCACGACGGCTCCATCCTCCACCTGCGCAAGCTCGCCGAGGACTACGATCCGTCGGACCGGATCGGTGCGATCAACTACCTGCAGGGGCGCCAGGCCCTGGGGGAGATCGTCACCGGACTGCTGTACGTGGACAGCAGTGCGCTCGACATGCACAGCCATCTCAACACGGTCGAAAAACCCCTCAACCAGCTCGGAGACGCCTATCTGTGCCCGGGCAGCAAGGTACTCGAGGCACTCAATACGTCGTTGAGATAGGATCCAGGGACCTGCGGCGCACCTGGCAGAACCGGATAAAAAAAACCGCGGCACCTTGCCGCGGTTTTTTATCCAGCATCGGATCGGGACGGAATGGGTTCCGTTCCCCCGACGCTCAGTTTCCGCTCATCGCCAGCATCAACTGGTTGATCCGCTTGACGAAGGTCGCGGGATCGTCGAGCGTACCGCCTTCGGCCAGCAGAGCCTGGTCGAAGAGCACGGCTGCCCAGTCGTCGAAGCTCGATTCCTCGTATTTCAGTCGCAGAACGGCAGGATGCGACGGATTGATCTCAAGGATCGGCTTCGACATCGGAGCCGGCTGACCGGCCGCCTTCAGGATGCGCGTCAGGTTCATCCCCATGTCGTGCTCGTCCACCACGAGGCAAGCGGGTGAATCGGTCAATCGGTGCGTCACACGGACTTCCTTGACCCGCTCTCCAAGGCTAGCCTGCATCTTCTCGATGAGTTCCTTGAAGTCGTCGGCAGCCTTCTCGGCCTCCTTCTTCTCGGCCTCGTCTTCGAGCTTGCCCAGATCCAGGCCGCCCTTGGCCACCGACTGCAAGGGCTTGCCGTCAAACTCGGTGAGGTTTCCGGTCGCCCACTCGTCCACGCGGTCCGAAAGAAGCAACACCTCGATCCCCTTCTTGCGGAAAATCTCCAGATGCGGGCTGTTCTTCGCCGCGTTGAAGGATTCTGCCGTCACGTAGTAGATCTTCTCCTGCCCTTCCTTCATCCGCCCGATGTAGTCCTTGAGCGACACCACTTCCTCATCCGTGTCGAGATGCGTCGAGGCAAAGCGCAGCAACCCGGCGATCTTCTCCTTGTTCGCGAAGTCCTCGCCGACCCCCTCCTTGAGTACTTTGCCAAAAGCTGTCCAGAACTTCGCGTACTTCTCCTGCTCGTTCTCGGCCAGATCCTCCAGCAGCCCGAGTACCTTCTTCGTGCAGCCAGCCCTGAGCGTGTCGATATCCTTGGATTCCTGCAGGATCTCGCGCGAGACGTTGAGTGGCAGATCCGACGAATCGACCACCCCGCGCACGAAGCGCAGATAGGTCGGCATCAGCTTCTCGGCGTCATCCATGATGAACACGCGCCTGACATAGAGCTTGATGCCGTGGCGCGCGTTGCGGTCCCACAGATCGAACGGCGCATGCGAGGGAACGTAGAGCAGCTGCGTGTACTCGTGCCGCCCCTCTACGCGGGCGTGGGTCCAGGCAAGCGGTTCGTCGAAATCGTGTCCGACGTGCTTGTAGAACGCCTTGTACTCGTCCTCTGTGATCTCGTTGCGCGGACGTGCCCACAAGGCACTGGCCTGGTTGACCGTTTCGTCCTCGTCGGTGACGATCTGCTCACCCTTGTCCTGGTTCCACTCTTCCTTCTTCATCAGGATGGGCTGGACGATATGGTCGGAGTACTTGCGGATCAGGCTCCTGAGCTTCCAGCCCGAGAGCAGATCCTCCTGGCCTTCCCGCAGGTGGAGCGTGATCTCGGTGCCGCGGGAGGCGCGCTCGACCGCTTCGACCGAATACTCCCCTGCGTCTTCCCCGCTCATCGCGCACTCCCAGCGAACCCCTTCGCTCGCCGCAAGTCCGGCACGACGCGTGACGACCGTAACCCGGTCCGCAACGATGAACGCCGAGTAGAAGCCGACGCCAAACTGGCCGATCAGATGCGCATCCTTCTTCTGATCGCCGGTAAGCTGACTGAAGAATTCCCGCGTGCCCGACTTGGCGATGGTGCCCAGGTTCGCGATCACTTCATCGCGGCTCATGCCGATGCCGTTGTCGGACACGGTCACGGTCTTCGCGTCCTTGTCGAAGGCGATCCGAATCCCGAGATCGCCTTCGCCTTCGAGCAGTTCCGGCCGATCGAGCGCCTCGAAGCGCAGTTTGTCACACGCGTCTGAGGCGTTCGAGACGAGTTCGCGCAGAAAGATCTCGCGATTGGAATACAGCGAATGAATCATCAGGTGAAGCAGTTGCTTCACCTCGGCCTGAAAGTTGAGGGTCTGGGCGCTGGACGCCTGTGCGTTGGACATGGATTCGACTCCCTTTGCTGATCAACGCAGTCCATATGGGATCGAAGGCCCCGATTTCAAGTCCATTCGGGCCGGAAAGCAATCGACCACCTTCGAGGTGGCCGATTGCCGATGACAGACGCAGCCGGCAAGGACCGGCCAGACTTATTGAGATTCGGTGCGCAGCGCCGATGCGCTGACCTTGACCTTGTAGCGCTCACGCAAGGCGCTGATGTAGGCCCGGAGCTCGCTGTCGGCCATCCATTGAGAATACTGCTGCGCAACGGCCTGAAGCCGCGGATCGTCGTCCGTCAGCTCAGGACGCTCCACGTTCAGGATCTCGTAGATCACGTAATCGCCCTGCGGCATCACGACACCAACCCTTGCCGGCAGGTTTGCAGTCGAGGCACTGAAGATAGCCTGCATCGCAGCGGGCGGAAGCGTCGGGACGGAGCGCTGTACCTTGCGCTTCTCGGTCCACCCGCCCTCGGTGCCCTGTCCTGAAGCAAGCGCTTCGAGGGTACGCTCGCCCCTCTCCCGCGCGAGACGGGCAGCCTCTTCGCTACGCAACTGCTCCTCGATCGCCGGCTGAACCTCTTCGAACGGAAGTACCCGCGCAGCTTCGTACTCGGCAACGCGTGCGGCGACGAGCACACCGCGCTCGACCTCTACGGCTTCGGTGTTTTCGCCGGCTTCGCGCACCTCCTCCGAGAACAAGGCTCCGATCAGCTTCTCGTCGCCGTAGCCGTCGATCTTTCCGCCGTTGCGGAAGATCCAGTCGCTCGTCCGGATCTCCAGTCCGAGCATCTCGGCAGCGGGCTGAAGGCTGTCCGGCTGCTCGTAGACCGCGTTTGCGAACTTCTCGGCATTCATGGCAAACAGGCGCGATGCCTCCTGCCGCTTGAGTTCTTCGACGATTTCCTCCCGGACCTCGTCGAGCGGACGGATCGTGGGGGGACGGATCTCGGTCAGCTCGATGATGTGGAAACCGAAATCAGTCCGCACGAGATCACTGACCTGCCCCGGAGACAGCGCGTACACGGCATCCTCGAAAGCCTGCACCATCGCACCCGGACCGAAGAATCCGAGATCGCCGCCACTCGCCGCCGAACCCGGATCCTGCGACTCGGCGCGTGCGATCTCCTCGAAACGGGCGGGATCGCTGCGCACACGGTCAAGAATCTCCTGCGCCTTCCTTCTCGCCTCCTCGATGACATCGTCTGCAGCATCCGCGGCAGCCTGGACCAGGATGTGTCGGGCCCGCCGCTCCTCGGGCTGCCCGTAGCGGTCCTGGTTGGCCTGGTAGAACTGCTGTACCTGATCGTCGCTGACTTCGACCCGGGCATGCATGGATTTCTGATCGAACACCAGGTACTCGGCGCGCAAGCGGGCCGGCCGTTCGAAACGAGCCGGATGGGCCTCGTAGTAGTCGCGTACCGCATTCTCGGCGAGCGTCACTCCCTCCTTGAGGGGTGCGGCCTTGAACTGCAGCTCGCGAAACTCGCGTTCTTCCAGTTGAGCGAGCAGCAGCCGGCGGGCCGGCAGCGTGCCTCCGATCGCCGACTCGCCGACCGCCGCGGTGATCTGCTGGATTCGCAGATCCTGGGCCAGTTGCGCCTCGAAGACCGCTGGCGTCATGTTCTGCGCCCGCACCAGACGCTCATAGCGATCGAGCGAGAACTGGCCGTTCTCCTGGAACACCGGCAGCGACGCAATCAGCTCCTGCAACTGCTGCTGTGAGATGACCATGCGATTCTTCGCCGCATGCAGCGCGAGCGTCTTCTGGTTGATCAGGCTCTCCAGCACCGACATGCGGAAGGCCTCCGACTCGAACAGCGCCCGATCGTACTGACCGCCGCGCGCCTGCTGGATCTGCTCCTGACGCTCACGCAGCGCCTGCTCGAACTCGCGAGGCCCGATGTCGAGTCCGCCGACCGATGCCACGCTGGCGCGGTTCATCGATCCGTCGAAGAACGCATCCATGCCGAAAAAGGCGAAGGGGACAATGATGACTGCGAGAATGATCTGCGAGATGCGCTTGTTGCTGCGAACGGCCTCTAACATCGTGTTTTCCGTTTGTGCGGTTGAACGAACACGGTCTGCACCGTGACGATAAACGTTGAATTATCGCACTACGTCGGCGCGCAGGCCAGAAAACGCGCAGATGCGAACACCTGGTACGCCATGCCCCGACGTACCAGGCGTCCGCGATCGAAGCTCACGCGGCCTTCGCGAATGCGATGCGGCCGTTCTCGGCATCCACGCGGATGCGATCCTTCGCAGCGAAGCGGCCTTCGAGTATGGCCTTTGCAAGCGGATTCTCGATCCGCTCCTGGATCGCGCGCTTGAGCGGCCGCGCCCCGAACACCGGATCGAAGCCCACTGCGGCGATGTCTGCAAGGGCTTCTTCGGTCACATCCAGACTCATCTCCAGTCGCGCCAGACGCTTCTCCAGGTACTGGAGCTGGATGCGGGCGATGCGGGCGATATGTTTCTCGTCGAGCGCGTGGAAGACCACGACCTCATCGATCCGGTTGATGAACTCGGGGCGGAAATAGCTCTTGACCTCCGCCATCACCGCAAGCTTGATCACGCCGTAGTCGTCTCCGGCCATCTGCTGGATCATCTGGCTTCCAAGGTTCGAGGTCATCACGATCACGGTGTTCTTGAAGTCCACCGTGCGCCCCTGGCCATCGGTCATGCGGCCGTCGTCAAGCACCTGCAGCAGCACGTTGAAGACGTCCGGGTGCGCCTTTTCGACCTCATCGAAGAGGATCACGCTGTAGGGCTTGCGCCGCACCTGCTCGGTCAGGTAGCCGCCTTCCTCGTAGCCGACATACCCGGGCGGCGCCCCGATGAGTCGGGCAACCGAGTGCTTCTCCATGAACTCGCTCATGTCGATGCGGATGAGATGCTCTTCCGAATCGAACAGGAAACCCGCCAGCGTCTTGCACAGTTCGGTCTTGCCGACCCCGGTCGGCCCAAGGAACAGGAAGGATCCATAAGGACGGTTCTCGTCCCCGAGCCCGGCGCGCGACCGGCGGATTGCATCGGACACCAGGCGCACCGCCTCGTCCTGGCCGACCACCCGCTCGTGCAGCTTGTCCTCCATCTGCAGGAGCTTCTCGCGCTCACCCTGCATCATCCGGGAAACCGGAATGCCGGTCGCGCGCGAAACCACCTCGGCAATCTCCTCGGCGCCGACCTGGGTGCGCAGGAGCCGGTTCGGCTGTGCGTTCTCTCCAGCCTGCTCGGCCGCCTTGAGCTGCGCTTCGAGCTGCGGCAGTTTGCCGTACTGCAGCTCGGCGACTTTGTCCAGTTGCCCCTTGCGCTGGAACTCGGCCATCTGCGCGCGCAGGCCGTCGATCTCTTCCTTGATGTGCGCAGACCCCTGAGCCTTGGCCTTCTCGGCCTTCCAGATCTCCTCGAGGTCGTTGTACTCGCGCTCAAGCTTGGCAAGCTCTTCCTCGATGAGCTGCAGGCGCTTCTGCGACGCTTCGTCCTTTTCCTTCTTCACCGCCTCGCGCTCGATCTTGAGCTGGATCATGCGCCGGTCGAGGCGATCCATGACTTCGGGCTTGGAATCGATCTCCATCTTGATCCGCGCGGCCGCCTCGTCGATGAGATCGATCGCCTTGTCCGGCAGGAAACGGTCGGTGATGTAGCGATGCGAAAGCTCCGCCGCAGCGACGATCGCCGGGTCGGTGATCTCGACGCCGTGGTGAATCTCGTACTTCTCCTGCAGGCCGCGCAGGATCGCGATCGTCGCTTCGACGGACGGCTCGTCGACCAGCACCTTCTGGAAACGCCGCTCGAGCGCCGCATCCTTCTCGATGTACTTGCGGTACTCGTCCAGCGTGGTGGCGCCGATGCAATGCAGTTCGCCACGCGCGAGCGCGGGCTTCAGCATGTTGCCCGCATCGATCGCACCTTCGGCCTTGCCGGCACCGACCATGGTATGGATCTCGTCGATGAAGACGATGATGCGCCCTTCCTCCTGGGCGATCTCCTTGAGCACGGCCTTGAGCCGCTCCTCGAACTCGCCGCGGTACTTCGCGCCGGCCAGGAGCGCCGCCATGTCGAGCGAGAGCACCCGCTTGCCCTTGAGCGTCTCGGGTACTTCTCCATTGACGATCCGCTGCGCCAGACCTTCGACGATCGCGGTCTTGCCGACTCCCGGCTCGCCGATCAGCACCGGGTTGTTCTTGGTGCGCCGTTGCAGGATCTGGATCGCGCGGCGGATCTCGTCGTCGCGCCCGATCACCGGATCGAGCTTGCCCTGGCGCGCACGATCCGTGAGGTCGAGGCAGTACCTGGCGAGCGACTCGCGCTGCCCCTCGGCCTCCTGATCCCCCACGCTCTGACCGCCGCGCACCGCATCGACGGCCGCCTCCAGCGCCTTGCGCGTCAATCCGTGATCCCTCGACAAGCGGCCGGCCTCGCCCTTGTCCTCGGCCAGTACGAGCAGGAACAGCTCGCTGGCGATGTACTGGTCGCCACGCTTCTGAGCCTCGCGATCGGTGAGATTCAGGAGATTGTTGAGATCCCGTCCGACCTGAACCTCGCCCCCATGGCCTTCGACCCTGGGCAGGCGCTCCAGGGCCGCCTTCAGCGCTGTGCGCAGGGGCTGCACATTGACGCCGGCCCGCGCGAGCAGCGATCCCGTCGCACCGTCGTCCTGGGCCAGCAGCGCAGCGAGCAGATGAAGCGGTTCGATGAACTGGTTGTCATTGCCCACGGCAATGCTTTGCGCATCTGAGAAGGCCTGCTGGAACTTGGTCGTGAGTTTGTCGAAGCGCATCGCTTGCTCCCGTGCAATGATTGGTCTGTGTGCAAGATGGGGGTCCGCAGCGAAAGTTCAAGCGCATGATCCCGCCCCCGCGATGATCGCCCTGCCCGTCCTGGGCCATGAATGTTGCTGCATTGCAACAACCGAGCCACGAACACCCGATCTTGGGACACCGGTTCGCCGGCGCATCCGCACATTGTGATAACTTGCGAAAGGGAGCGAAGTTTCGACCTGAATGACGGCCTGCGATTTGGCGTAGCCGCACATCACCTGACCTCGCTCGACCCCGAACCCCTTGCATGCGGGAGGCAGATGATGGCTACGAAACACAGTCAGGACCAGTTGAACGAGATTCAGCGCAAGAACCTGGAAGCGGCCATGCGGCTCGCACAGCTTTCGATCGAGAACTCACAGCGCCTGATGGAACTTCAGGTCGAGACGGCGAAGAGCCTGTTCGAAGAAGGTGTCAGCAATGCCAAGGCGCTCTCGTCGGTGAAGGATCCACAGGAGCTCATCGAACTGCGCACGCGTTTTGCGCAGAGCTCGGCCGAGCGCATGCTCGCCTGCGCACGCGAGATGGCCGAGATGACAAGCCGCGCCCAGGCCGAGGTCGGCAAGCTGGTGGGTCAGCAGCTGGCCACGGGCGGCCAGGATGTCTTCGAGGCGATGCAGAAGATGTTCCAGGGCATGCCGGTGACCGACCAGAACGCGATGACCGCGATCCAGACGGCGATGGATACGACCCGCGCCGCGTTCGAGCAGATGACCAAGGCCTCCACCGAGGCCTTCCAGATGTTCAATCAGGCCGCGGGCACCAAGGGCAGAAAGTAGACCCCTCCGCTTCGCACGACAACGGCGCCGCTGGCGCCGTTTTCACATCCGCCGCCCGGTGCTACGCTTGCCGCATCTTTTCCTTGCTGGATCGAGCACCCCTGGATGGATTCCCCGCCCCAGTTCCCAACCTCACCCCAGACCACGAGCACCCGGGACCCGAGTTGCACCCCACCGCCGGCCGATCTGCGGCTTCTCGCGGCGCTCGCACAGGACTTCATCGCGACCCCCGATCTGGAACAGACACTGCACCGCGCCGTCTGCCAGACGATGTCCTGGCTTGGCGCGGAGGCAGCCTCCCTGTTCCTGCTCGACGCGAGCGCCCGGAATCTGTCCTGCCGGGCATGCGCAGGTCCGGTCGACGTGGGAGGACTCACCCTGTCGCTCGACGATGGCATCGTCGGCCATTGCGTGCGGACCAACACGGTTCAGATGGTTCGGGACGTGGCGCATGACCGGAACTTCCACGTTGCCGTAGACGAGCAGACCGGTTTTCGTACCCGTTCCATCCTGTGCGCTCCGCTTCAGGTCAAGGGAAAGAGGCTTGGCGCGCTGGAAGTCCTGAACAAAGGGTCCGGCGATGGGTTGTTCGACGATTCCGACCGGAGTTTTCTCGAAACCCTCGCAGGCATCGTGTCCCTTGCCATCCAGAATGCCCAGATGGCAGCCGAACTGGTGGCGCAGGAACGCATACGCCGGGAGCTCGAACTGGCGCGCGAGATCCAGCTCGGCCTGCTGCCTGCAGAAGCGCCCGACGCGTTCCCGGTGCATGGACTGAATCACGCGGCACTGGAGGTTTCGGGTGACTTCTACGACATCTTTCCGTTACCCGACGGGACGATCGTCTGGGGGCTTGGAGACGTCTCGGGCAAGGGCATGAACGCAGCGCTCCTGATGTCGCGGACGCTGAGCCTGTTCCGGTGTCTCGCGAAGTCGGGGCTCCGCCCCTCCGAACTGCTCGCGCGGCTCAACGCAGAGTTGCTCGAAACGGCGAGCCACGGAATGTTCGTGACGATGATTGCCGGGATCTTCGATCCCTCGCGCGATCTCGTCGAGCTTGCCAACGCCGGTCATCCTCCGGCCATGCTGCGTGAACCCGATGGCACCTGGCAGGTGTTGAGCGAAAGTGCCCCGCCACTGGGTATCGTGGCCGACCTCCGATACCCCGACCAGCACCTGCGAACGGCCGGGGGGCGGCTGTATGCCTTTTCCGACGGGCTCACCGAAGGACGAACCGCCGATGGCCAGATGCTCGGATTCGCCGGCCTGAGGGCGCTGCTCGACCAGCATGCGGCACTGACACCGGCCGCACAGATCGCCGGGGTCGCAACGGCAATCCGCGGCGCTTCGGCCAGCCTGCACGACGATCTGACACTGCTGGTGGTCGGCACTTGAACGCGCCATTGCTCGACCGAAGCTACCTCGCTGACCCCGCGATACTCGGGCAGGTGCGAGCCGACCTGCAGCGTGCGTGCGAGCGTGCGGAGTGCCCGGCCGCACATGCCCACGATCTGGTCCTCGCCGTCAATGAGGCCTGCATGAATGTCATCCAGCATGCGTACCGCGACACCCGGCTTCCCGAAGAGGACCGGGTGTTCGTCCTCCGCCTCGCGCGCGATGACGCGTCTCTGGTCGTGCATCTGCTCGATCGCGGCCGCAAGATCTCCGAATCCGATCTCAAACCGCGCCCGCTCGACGAAATCCGGCCCGGAGGTCTCGGCGTCAGCCTGATCCGCGAGCTCACCGACTGCATGAAGTATTTGCCCGCACCCGAAAGTTTTGCGAACCTTCTGGAACTGCGGAAGGACCTCGGCTGAAGCGCCCTGGCCAATCGAAGCCTGCCCGCATGGTAGGGAGGATTACAGGCCGTGGAAGTACACCTCGACGACCGTTCGCCATTTCGCGTTGTCCGCCTCAGCGGAGACGTGGATCTTCATTCGTCGCCGCGCGCCCGGCAGGCGATTCTCGATTGCCTGCGTGCGGGCAGCCCAGTGCTGGTCGATCTGTCGGGCGTGAGCTACATGGACAGCTCCGGAGTCGCAAGCCTGGTGGAGGGATACCAGCTCGCCCGCAAGACCCGGGTCGAGTTCGGACTGGCTGCAGCATCCGCACCGGTACTCAACGTGTTGCGACTCGCCCGGCTCGATCAGGTGTTTCCGATTCACCCGTCGGTCGAGGACCGTCTGTCCCGTGGCTGAGCATGTCCCCGCTTCGCTCGTGATCGCGCTTGGTCAGCGCACCGTGCAGTCGGTGCGTGAAACGGGATATCTCGCAGCACTGTTCATCGAGGCGTTGTACTGGCTCGCGCTCGGCCGCTGGCGGCGTCAGCCGGTCCGGCTGTCGGCGATCGTCCGGGAGTCGATGCACGTCGGTGTGAGTGCGATCCCGATCGTCGCACTCGCTTCGTTCGCGACCGGCATGATGCTGGCGATCCAGGGCATCTACACGCTGCGCAGCTTCGGTGCCGAAAGCCAGGTCGTAATGGGCATTGCACTATCGGTCACGCGCGAGTTCGCGCCACTCATCACGGGGATCTTCGTTGCTGGACGCTCCGGTTCGGCGATCGCCGCACGGATCGGCACGATGCAGATCTCGCAGGAGATCGACGCCCTGCGCGTCATCGGCATCAACCCGGTGCGCTACCTCGTTTCGCCCTTGCTTGCTGCAATGCTGCTGACCCTGCCCGCCCTGACCGTGCTTGCGACGGTCCTGGGCCTGGGCGGTGGCGCACTCTACTGTGCATGGGGACTGAGCCTGCCGCCCGAGGTCTTCTTCGACCGCAGCTTCGATGTGCTGACCACGACCGACCTGACCCATGGCCTGCTCAAGAGCACCGTTTTTGCCGTGATCGTCACACTGATCGGTGCCGGCAACGGCTTCAACGTCAAGGCCGGCGCCGAAGGGGTCGGACGCGCGACGACCCGCGCCGTGGTGCTCGGCTGTATCGGCATCATCCTCGCCGACATGGTGTTCACCTTCCTGACGAGCCGATAGATGGCGGCCCACGACGCGGCGATCGAGGTCGAGCATCTGGTTGCGCACTACGGTTCGCGCAAGATCCTCGACGACGTCTGCTTCACTGCGCACCAGGGCGAGATCATGGTCATCATGGGCGGCAGCGGCTCGGGCAAGAGCACCCTGCTGCGCCATCTCCTCGGCCTGAATCACCCGACTTCGGGAAGCATCCGCCTGCTGGGCAAGGACATCACGCGCCTCGACGCAGATCAGATGTACGACCTGCGCAAGAACATGGGGGTCGCGTTCCAGGGCGGAGCGCTGTTCAACTCGATGACCGTGGGGGAAAACGTCGAACTGCCCCTGCGCGAGCACACCCGGCTCGACTGCAACACGATCCGCATCATGAGCCGGATGAAACTCGAAGTCGTGAACCTTTCGGGTTTCGAGGACCTGATGCCAGCCGAACTTTCCGGCGGCATGATCAAGCGCGCAGCGCTGGCCCGAGCGATCGTCATGGATCCGCGCCTGCTCTTTTTCGACGAACCGTCGGCCGGACTCGATCCGGTCGCCTCCGCTGAACTCGACGAGCTGATCCTGATGCTGCGCGATGCGATGAACATGACCATCGTCGTCGTCACCCACGAACTCGAGAGCGCCTTCAAGATCGCCGACCGGATCACCGTGCTCGATCATGGGCGCATCCTCATGTCGGACCGCGCCGAGGCCGTCCGCCAGAGCGATCACCCGCGCATCCGCTCGCTGCTCGATCGCACGCCGCGCAGCGATAGCGTCGATCCAGAAGCCTACCTGCAACGCCTGACCCGCGAGATTTCCTGAACATGAAGCGCGACAACCTCAACTATTTCCTCGTCGGCCTGTTCGTGCTCGGCATGGGCGCGATATTCCTCTACGCCCTGTACCGGATCACCGGACAGGATGCCCGGGGCGACCAGTATCTGACGCATTTTCCGAACGTGGCCGGGATCAAGACCGGCTCGGTCGTGACCTTCGAGGGCTTTGAGGTTGGCAACGTCGGAGCGATCGACCCCATAACGCGTGACGGACGCACCCACTACCGGGTCACCCTCAACCTGCGCCAGCCGCTCAGGATCCCGGTCGACAGCCATGCCCTGATCACGGCCCCCGGGCTGCTCAGCGCCCCGCTGGTGGAGATTCGCGAAGGACGGAGCCCTGAGCATCTGTCGCCGGGCGGTGAGATCGCGTCGGGTACGAGCGCAAACCTGATGGAGTCGATGTCCAGCCTCGCCACCGATCTTTCGGGGATTGCCGAAACCGGCTTGAAGCCGCTGCTGGCGCAGGTCGGGCTCTATGTCGGAACCCTCGGCAAGCAGCTCGACGACAACGTGCCCGCGGCAATGGCTGACCTGCGCGCAACGCTCGAACGCCTGAACAGCGCCGCCGGACGAATCGACGAGCTCTTTGGCGACCCGAACCGCAAGCACCTCAGCAACGTCCTGCGCAATGCCGATGCAGCTTCGGAGCAGGCACGGATCCTCGCAGCGGATCTGCATCGGGTGCGCGGGGAACTCGAGGCACTGGCGCGCGATGCCCGCACCGTGGTCGCAAAAGGCGGCGGCGAGGTCGAGACCACCCTGGTCGAAGTGCGCGAGTCCCTGCGCCGCACCAATGCCCTGCTCCACCAGCTCGAAGCTGCCGGGCGCAATCTCAACGAATTCAGCCGCAACATCCGCCACAACCCGTCCTCGCTGATCAGCAGCCGCCCGCCTGCCGAAGCGACCGGAGAAGCCCGATGATGATCCGCACCGCTCTCTTCCTGCTCGTCGCGCAGCTTCTCCTGTCGGGCTGTGGCACTGCGCCTCCGGTACCTTCGGATCGCTTCTACCGGCTTTCAACCGTTCAAATCCCGCCGCCGGGCGGCACTGCACGGATTGAGACGCTCGCAATCCACGCACTGCGCGCCGAGAGCCTGTACGCCGAACGCGCAATGGTCTTCACGGATGAGCGCAATCCGCGCCAGCTACGCCAGTACCACTACCACTTGTGGCTCTATCCACCCTCGCAACTGGTCCACGACCACCTCGCGGCAAGCCTCTCCGAAGCGATTTCCATCACACCCGCCGGGCAGGCGAAGCTCGCGCTTCAGGGCCGGATCCTGCGCTTCGACCGGATTCTGGGAGCGGAGCGCGATCATGCAGCCGTCACTCTCGAACTTCAGCTTCTCGAGGACGGCCGCCCGGTTTTCGGAAAGATCTACGAAGCGGTCGAGCCCACGGCGGACGATTCCTTCCCCGGCTTCGTCGAGGCGATGGAGCGCGCCCTTTCATCGATCTACGCGGACCTGCTGATTCAGCTTGGCGAGCTTCGCACCGGGGGGGCTTCGGGATCCCCCCGGCACGCGATGCGTCGCCCCTGAGCGCATCCGGCGCAAGGACGCCCCGAATCCGGCAGTCGCCCTCCGGAACGCGTTCCCCGTACGGTTCCGGATGGTGTATGTTCGTACCGGGAAACCCCGCACCCACACGAGCCTGATGACAGGCCGCACACCAAAGGAGACACCATGCCTCAGTCCGGGTGGCACTGCCGCCAGCTTATTCGTCTCGCCCTTTTCCTGACGGCGCTTCTGACCTCGCCAGTCTTCGCCGAACAAGGGGTGAGCGCAACGAAGATCATGCTTGGCAACTCCAGTCCTTCGACCGGTTCGCTGGCCGAACTGAATGGTGAATACCAGTCCGGCGCGAAGCTCTACTTCGACCGGCTCAACCGCGACGGAGGCATTCACGGCCGGACCGTGGAACTGCTCACGCTGGACGATGGCTACGATCCCGCCCGCACCGAAGAGAACGTCAAGGCGCTGATCCATACCCACAAGGTGTTCGCACTCTTCGGAGTCTTCGGAACCGGGCAGAACCTGCGCGCCTTGCCGATACTGACCGAAGCCCGCGTTCCGTCCTTCGCACCCTACACAGGTGCCGACGTCCTGCGCGAACCGCACAACCCGTACGTGTTTCATCTGCGCGCCTCATACGGGCGCGAGATCGAGGCCATGATCGATCATCTCGTCATGCTCGGCGTAACCTCGATCGCTGTGGTCCACCACCCCGACGCCTTCGGCCAGGCCGGTGTATCGGCAGCCGAGGCCGCACTCGCGAAGAAGCAGCGTCCGCCCCTGACGATCGTGACGCCAATCGCGGCGAGCGGAGAAGGAGCAGGCGAGGTCGCCGACAAGGTGATCGCCGCCAACCCGGCAGCGGTAATCATGGTTGCCGCCGGACGCAGCCCTCCGGCACTGATCAAGGCGCTGCGCGAGCGCAACGCCCAGCCGATGCTGTTCGGCCTGTCCGTGGTGAGCAGCAAGCAACTCGTGCGCGAACTCGGAGCGGACGCCCATGGCGTGGTGCTCGCCCAGGTGACGCCATCGCCGTTTCGGATCGACCATCCAATCGTGCGTGAGTACCGCCGCCATGCAAAGGAAGCGGATCTGGCCTATTCCTATACGGCGCTTGAAGGCTACATCGCTGCCCGGACCTTCTCCGAGGCACTGGAACGCGCCGGCAAGGAGCTCACTCGCGCCCGCCTCATGAATGCACTGGAAAGTCTGGAAGGATGGGATGTCGGAGGCCTGACCCTGCACTTCTCCCCGACCCGCCACGTGGGGCTCGACTACGTCGACCTATCGGTGGTGAGCCACGGACGCTTCAGCCACTGAGCGCCTCCAGCCTACGAAAAGCACCCGTGCGGCCCGCCCTCCTGCGCGCGCTGCACGGGTCCATCGCCGCTTTCCGGGTTCAGGCCCGGCGCCAGACCGTTCCTTGAGGCGTATCTTCCAGGACGACGCCGCTCGCCAGCAACTCGGCCCGAATGCGGTCCGCCTCGGAAAAATCACGTGCCTTCTTCGCCGCAGCCCGCCGGGCGATCTGTGCCTCGATCCCGTGCGCATCGAGTGCCGGGGCGCTCTCCGCCCCCGCCTGCAAGAACGCCACCGGTGAGCGCTCCAGCAAGCCCAGCACGGCGGCCAACCCCTTCAACTGCGCCGCGATGGTCGCCGACCCGCTCCGGTTGGCCTGGTTGGCCAGCTCGAACAGCACGGCCACCGCTTCCGGCGTATTGAAGTCATCGTCCATCGCCTCGCGGAAACGCCGTGCATGAGGCTCCTCCCAGTCCACCGGGACGGACTCGGGTTCCGTATTGCGCAATGCCGTGTAGAGCCGCGTCAGGGACTGCCGGGCATCTTCGAGATGGTCGTCCGAGTAGTTGAGCGGACTGCGATAGTGCGCTCGCAGGATGAAGAAGCGCACCACCTCGGCATCGAACTTTTTCAGGACGTCCCGGATCGTGAAGAAATTGCCGAGCGACTTCGACATCTTCTCGTCATCCACCCGCACGAATCCGTTGTGCATCCAGTAGTTGACGTAGGTGTTGCCGTGCGCGCCCTCCGATTGGGCGATCTCGTTCTCGTGATGGGGAAACTGCAGATCCTGGCCACCGCCGTGAATGTCGAAGTGATTGCCGAGCAGCGATGAACTCATCGCTGAGCATTCGATGTGCCAGCCCGGGCGCCCCATCCCCCACGGCGACTCCCACTTCACCTCATCCGGCTCCTCCGGACGTGCATGCTTCCACAATACGAAATCAAGCGGGTCGCGCTTCTCGCCGCTGATCTCGACCCGCTCGCCGGCCCTCAGTTCGTCGATCGACTTCCCCGAGAGCTTGCCGTAGCCATCGAACTTGCGCACCGAGTAGCAGACATCCCGGTTCTCGGCCACGTAGGCCAGACCCTTGTCGCTCAGGCGGTCGATGATCGACTGCATGCGCTGGACGTACTCGGTCGCGCGCGGCTCGTGATCCGGACGCAGCACGCCCAATGCGTCAGCATCCTCGTGCATCGCAGCGATGAAGCGGTCGGTGAGACTGCGGATCGACTCCCCGTTCTCCTGGGCCCGCTTGATGATCTTGTCGTCGATGTCGGTGATGTTGCGCACGTACTTCACGGCGTAACCGCTCGCCCGCAGCCAGCGCGCGACGACGTCGAACACCACCATCACCCGTGCGTGCCCGAGATGGCAGTAGTCGTAGACAGTCATGCCGCAGACGTACATGCCAACCTTGCCCACCTCGATGGGGGTAAAGGGTTCCTTCTCGCGCTTGAGCGTGTTGTATATCGAAAGCATTTGGAAGTCCGATCATCGGCCGGCGTGGAGATTGCAGCCGGCGGGGCAGGCGCAGCGTCTTCGCAGCAGGTGCGGCGCCCGGCGATCGCCTGCGCGGATTGAACGCATCCCCTGCAGTTGATAGAATCCGGGACCAGCCCATGGCTGCGCCCGGAAAGGCGAGCGATCATAGCACATCCGGAATCATCCGGATCCGGCCCCGCTGCCCACGCGATCGGCCCGCGCTCCGGCCGTTTCCGTCCACCCATTCAGGATCCCCGACATGAAGCTCTGGATTGCCGCCCTGCTGTTGCTGGGCACACTGGGCAGCGCCCTCGCCGCCAACCCCAAGGTCGAAGTCCGCACCAGTCACGGCGTCATCGTTCTCGAGCTCAACGAGAAGGAAGCGCCGATCTCGGTGGACAATTTTCTCAAGTACGTCACGACCGGGTACTACGACGGAACGATCTTCCACCGCGTGATCGACGGATTCATGGTTCAGGGGGGCGGATTCGATGCCGAGATGCGTCAGAAGCCGACCCTCGCACCGATCCAGAACGAAGCGAAGAACGGACTGCGCAACGTCCAGGGGAGCATCGCGATGGCTCGTACCAGCAACCCGCATTCGGCCTCAGCACAGTTCTTCATCAACCTCGTCGACAATCGTGCCCTCGACTATCCCTCACGCGATGGATGGGGCTACGCTGTATTTGGCCGCGTCATCAGCGGCTTCGAGGTCGTGCAGGCCATCGGCAAGGTGGCGACGGGTTCGGTCGGACCCTACCAGAACGTGCCAAGCAAGCCGGTGATCGTCGAGTCGATGCGGCTGATCGAATCCGCAACAGGCGATCAAGCCAAGTAAGCACCATTTCCAGCCCCACAGGAGTTTCCCATGGCAGTCAAGCTGCACACCAACCACGGCACGATCACCCTCGAACTGGATGCCGACAAGGCTCCCGAAACGGTGAAGAACTTCCTTTCGTACGTCGAAGCGGGTCACTACGACAACACCCTCTTTCACCGGGTCATCAATGGCTTCATGATCCAGGGCGGAGGCTTCGAGCCGGGCATGAAGCAGAAGCCGACTCGCGAGCCGATCCAGAATGAGGCCAACAACGGACTCAAGAACCTTTCCGGCACGATCGCGATGGCCCGGACGCAGGCGCCGCACTCGGCAACCGCGCAGTTCTTCATCAATGTCGCCGACAACGACTTTCTCAACTACCGCTCCCCCGATCTGCAGGGCTGGGGGTACTGCGTGTTCGGCCGTGTGACCGATGGCATGGATGTGGTCGACCGGATCCGCAGTGCCAAGACTGGATCGTCCGGCTTTCATCAGGATGTTCCGGCAGAGGACATCTTGATCGAGCGCGCCGAGATCGTTCAGTAGAGACGGGGGCGGACGGACAGGATGAAGTGCCTGTTCATTTCCGATCTGCATCTTTGTTCCGAAAGGCCCGAGACGCTCCGGGCCTTTTTCGCTTTTCTGAAAGGCCCTGCCCGGAACGCTTCGGCGCTGTACATCCTCGGCGATCTGTTCGAGTACTGGGCTGGAGACGACGACGAAACCGAACTCGCGACTCTGGTCGCCCAGGCACTGAAAGCGCTCTCGGATCAGGGCATCCCAGTCAGTTTCGTTGCAGGAAACCGCGATTTCCTGATTGGAGAATCGTGGGCGCGCCGCGCAGGCATGACACGCCTCCCCGACCCCATCCTCATCGAAGCCGATGGGCTGCGCATTCTCCTGAGCCATGGCGACACCTTGTGCACCGACGACATCGCCTATCAGGAGTATCGCCGCAAGGTACGGGATCCGGCCTGGCAACAGGCCTTTCTGTCACGCCCGCTCGACGAACGCCGTCGCTTCATCGAAGCATTGCGCGATCACAGCCGCAGCGAGAAGGCCGTGAAGAGCGCCGGAATCATGGACGTCAATCCAGCCGCGGTCGAGCACCTGTTGCGCGAGTACGGACACCCCGTCCTGATCCACGGCCACACCCATCGCCCGGCCCGCCACGTCCATCTGGTCGACGGCCGCTACTGTGAGCGCTGGGTTCTTGCCGACTGGCACTCCGAGGCACACTGGCTTGCCTGGGATGGCACCGCGATCGAAGCGCATCGCCTGCATCCGGCCGGCTGCTGAAGGACGTACGCCCACACCGGACTCATCCCTGCAGGCGCGGCACTCAGTTCTCGAGACCGAAGAAGCGCCGGATCTTTCGAAGCACCTCGGATTCACGCTGCGCCACGTGCGGACTGTGGACCTGAGCGTCGAGTGCCAGGCGCGCACGATCCATTGCGGCCCGTCGTCCCGCGATGACACGCGAGATCTCCTCGACGATGACCGGACGCGACTGGATGATGCTCTCGAATGAACTCTTGTCCAGCCGGTAGCACTCGACGTTGCTGCGTGCAATCACCGTTGCCGAACGGGGCTCTCCCGTCATCAGTCCCATCTCGCCGAAGAAATTCGGCCCGTTCTCGGCATCGAGAACATTCAGCGACTGACGCGCGCCTTGCGCTTCCAGCATGATCTCCGCCTTGCCCTCGGTCAGGATGTAGAGCCAGTGCGCCACCGCTCCTTGCTGCGTCATCACGTCACCCGGCGCGAACGGCGTGTATCTCAGCCCCTCGGCCACGAGGCGCAGTTCGTCTTCGGTCAGCGAGCGGAACAGTTCCACCTGATGCAGCACGGCGAGCCGCTGCTCGATCTCCCGGCTGTGGCGCATCGCGAGATGCTTCGTTCCTTCCTTCTCGAGGTGCAGATAGCGTTCTGGAATTGCCGGCGCGATGCCTGCCCGCTGCAAAGCGGTGAACACATGCAGTCGGACCGCTGAGTCGGTCGGATCATCATTGGCCAGATCGGTCAGCCAGTAGCGCACCGCGTAGCGGGCCGTGCTTTCCGCGAAATCCATCATGACGCAGTTCGGAGCAGGCGTCTTCGCCACCCCAAGGATGTCCGATCTGTGCAAGGCCTCCTGCACGACCTCGATAACGCGCGCCGGTGGCACGGTGTAGGCCACGTTGAACCAGACCCAGCGCCGCCACTGCTCGGGTTGGTCCTGCCGCCTGCCGAGCACCGTGAACTTCGATTTCATCAACTGGCTGTTGGGAATGATCACCGTCTCCCAGTTGCGCGTCTCGACCGAAGTTGAGCGCCAGCCGATATCAACCACGCGACCGTTGACGTCATCGACCTTGATCCAGTCGCCGATCTTGAGCGAATCATCCAGTTGCAGCGCGATCCCGCCAAGAATGTTCCCAAGGGTGTCCTGCATCGAGAAAGCAAGGACGGCCGTAATCACCGCCGAAGTCGCGACGATGCTCGACAGATCCAGACCGACGAAGTGCAGGCGCGTCATGCCCCACATGACGTAGGCCGCAATGACGGCCATGTCCTCCAGGATGCTCGGGGGCGCGAGACGCAACATCGGAAGCAGCCAGCGAAACAGCAGCAGGCCCGCCAGCCGGATCGCCACGAGCCCCTCTACCAGCACCGCAAGCTCGCGCAGGGAGGAAGCACCACCCTTGAACCCGAGCGCATGCAGGAGCGCGCTCAGAACGAGCGCGCCCACGCTGGCTGCAAACAGCACAAGCATGTTCCACAGCGAACCACGGGCGGATGGGACCTTGCGCAGCAGGATCAGCGCCGCGACCGCAATGGCCGCGATCAGGTAGCCGAAACCCGGATGAAGGACGTGTTCCAGCAAGGTCTGGAGAAAGGAAGGATCGGCTGCCGAAATCACGAATCCTTCCCGCGCACGCTATGCGAGCCCGCGTGCAAGATCCGCGCGAAGGTCGTCGACCGACTCCAGCCCCACGGCAACCCGCAGCAGACCTTCCGTGATTCCCGCGGCAGCCCTGGCGTCCGGCGTCAAACGACCATGCGTCGTCGACGCCGGATGGGTGATCGTGGTCTTGGTGTCGCCAAGGTTTGCGGTGATCGAGATCATCCGCGTTTCGTCGATGACACGCCAGGCACGCTCACGCCCCCCATCGACCTCGAAGCTGACGATCGCACCTCCGGCCGATTGCTGGCGCTGGGCAAGTGCAAACTGGGGATGGGATTCCAGCCCGGGATAGTGCACCCGCAGGACACCCGGCTGACCGGAAAGCCACCGGGCGAGTTCGAGGGCGCTCGCCGACTGCGCCACCATCCGGATGCGCAGCGTCTCCAGACCCTTGAGAATGACCCAGGCATTGAACGGGGAGATGCACGGCCCCGCCGTGCGCAGGAACTTGAAGACCTCGTCCATCACCACCTTGCCGCCGACGATCGCACCCCCCAGCACACGACCCTGTCCGTCGAGGTATTTGGTCGCAGAATGCACGACGACATCAGCCCCGAGTTCGAGCGGACGCTGCAGCGCCGGAGTGCAGAAGCAGTTGTCGACGGCCAGCAACGCCCCTGCCCGATGGGCGATCTGCGCGACCGCCGCGATATCGACGATCTCGGTCAGTGGGTTGGAAGGCGTCTCGACAAAGATCAGTCGCGTGGTCGGACGCAGGGCGGTTCGGTACGCATCCGGATCGGTCGCGGACACGAAGCTCGTCTCGATCCCGAACTTTGAAAGGATGTTGCCAAAAAGCTGTTGGGTCGCGCCAAACAGTCCGAGTGATGCGACCACGTGGTCGCCCGCCTTCATTGTCGCCATCACCAGCGACAGGATCGCCGACATCCCCGACGCCGTGGCAACGCAGGCTTCACCGCCTTCGAGCGCTGCCAGCCGCTCCTGCATCATCGTCACGGTCGGATTGGAAAAACGCGCGTAGACGTTCCCCTCCTCTTCGCCGGAGAAGCGTGCAGCCGCCTGGGCCGCACTCTCGAAGACGAAGCTGGACGTCAGGTAGAGCGCTTCACTGTGCTCGTTGAACTGACTGCGGTGTATGCCGCAGCGCACGCTCCGCGTGTCGAAATCGGAAAAGGTCATCGCCGCCGTTCAGTTGTCCTGGTTATAGACGAGGTTGAGGTCGAGCTGGCCATCCTCGCCATCTTCTGCCGCGCCCTTCTCGCTGCGCAGGTTCTCGACGCTGAACAGATACTCGTCGGTCACGTCGCCCGTCACGTAGCTTCCGTCGAAACAGGAGGTCTCGAAGAAACTGATGGCCGGGTTGAGCGAACCGACTGCGGTCTTCAAGTCACCCAGATCCTGGTAGATCAGCCCATCCGCACCAATTTCGGCGCAGATCTCGGCTTCGTCGCGTCCGGCTGCGATCAGTTCTGCACGCGTTGGCATGTCGATGCCATAGACATTCGCGTATCGCACCGGCGGCGCAGCCGATGCGAGGTAGACCCTGGCCGCGCCGGCCTCGCGCGCCATCGTGACGATTTCACGACTGGTCGTTCCGCGCACGATGGAATCATCGACGAGCAGGACCTTCTTGCCGCGGAACTCGAGCGGTATCGTATTGAGCTTCTGACGCACCGATTTTCTGCGGACCGCCTGGCCCGGCATGATGAAGGTGCGACCGATGTAGCGGTTCTTGACAAAGCCCTCACGATACGGAAGACCGAGGCGGACGGCCATTTCCATTGCGGCCGGACGGCTGGAGTCTGGAATCGGGATCACGACGTCGATGTCCGCCTGCGGCAAGGTCCGGCGCAGCTTGTCGGCGAGATACGCACCCATCTTGACGCGCGACTCGTAGACCGAAATCCCGTCGATGATCGAATCGGGCCGCGCAAGATAGACGAACTCGAACATGCAGGGTGCCTGCACGGTGTGCTGAGCGCACTGCCGGCTACGGAAACTGCCTTCGGTATCGATCAGGATCGCCTCGCCCGGCGCGACATCACGCAGGAAACGGAATCCGATCACGTCGATCGCGACCGATTCCGAGGCAACCAGCCATTCGGCACCGGCCGGTGTATCGTTGCGCCCCACGACCAGCGGACGGATCCCGTGCGGATCGCGGAACGCAAGCAGTCCATACCCCGCGATCATCACCACCGCAGCATAGGCACCGCGACAGCGTCGGTGAACGTTGGCAACCGCCCTGAACACCGCTTCGTCGTCGAGCTTGAAGCCGTTTGCTGCGGCCTGCAGTTCATGAGCGAGCACATTGAGCAACACTTCCGAATCGGAGTTCGTGTTCACATGGCGCAGATCCGACAGGAAGATCTCGCGCTTCAGCTCCTCGGCATTGGTCAGATTGCCGTTGTGAGCCAGCAGCAGACCGAACGGCGAGTTGACGTAGAACGGCTGCGCCTCGGCCGGATTGCATGCCGAACCGGCGGTCGGGTAGCGGACGTGCCCGATTCCCCAGTTCCCGACCAGATTGCGCATGTTGCGGGTTCGAAAGACATCCCGTACCAGACCCGGTCCCTTGTGGAGAAAGAAACGCCCCTCTTCCGAGGTCGCGATTCCCGCCGCATCCTGACCGCGGTGCTGCAGAACCTGGAGGCCGTCGTAGAGCAACTGATTGACCGGCGTCCTCGCAACCACCCCAATGATTCCACACATGGATTCCGCACCTATCTGAATCGAATTCTCTCGGCCACCACATCGGGCAACCACGGTTTTGCGGCCACCACCGCCGTCTCCAGCGGTGGGGCGAACAAGGCTTCGGCCCACCACGGCTCGCCCGTCATGCCGGCGAGACTGCCGAACAGCACCAGCACCAGCGCGATCGCCAACCCTCTGGCCAGCCCGAACAAGGTCCCGAAAAACCGGTCTGCAGCCCCGAGTCCGGCTGCTCGCAACAGTTCGCGCAACAGAAAGCGCAACACTGCAGCGATCAATAGTACGCCTGTGAAGATCAATGCAAAACCTGCGATCTGGCGCCACAAGGGTTCGGCAATCACGCCCGCCAGCATCTGCGCTGCCACGCCGGAATACAGCCAGCTCGCGAGGAGTGCCACTACCCACGCCAGCAGCGCGATCACCTCGCTGACCAGCCCGCGCCACATTCCCACTGCGGCCGACAAGGCCAGCAGCCCGAGAAAGATGTAATCGAAGACCGTCATCGAAGCGTTCAGCGCGAGGTCACTACGCCGCCGAACCCGAGCGCCTCGAGGCGGGCCGCCACTTTCTCCGCCTCTTCCCGCGAGTTGAATGGCCCCACCCTCACCCGTGTCACCGAGCCGGACTGCTCCGTATAGGCCGTGAAACCTTTGCCCTTCAGGTCGGTTCCAAACACGTTCGCCTTGCCCGGATCACTGAAGGCTCCAACTTGCACCACGTAGGCCCGGGCGTTCGCCGAAGAAACCTGCCTGCCCTCCAGAATCGCCTGCACACGGGCTGCCTCGTCCGGCTTCTCGCCCGTGGCGGGCGTCTGGGACACCGGCTTGCGCACGGTCTGCTGCCCCGCACCGGATTCCACCAGATCACGAGGCTGTGGGGACTCGCCCGGAGCCACGCTCTGCCCGCCGCCGCTGCCTTCCTCCCCGGAACGAACGGCTGCGGCCGGCGGCTGTTCCTGAGGCGCCGGCGCCACGTCCGGATCGGACTCGGCGGGTGTGCTCTGGCGGTTGGCAATGGGTCGGGACTGAAGGGTGTCGGCGTTGCGATCGGGAATCGTGACCTGGATGTCCTGCACCGTCAGACCCGGTTCGTCATCCATGATCATCGGCAGCACGATCGCGGCAAGAAGCGCAAGAGCCGCGGCGCCGACCAGACGGCGCCGGGCGCGCTTCCTGAGTTCGAGGTTGTCGCCGTCCGTCACGAAAGAACCTCACCCAACAGCATTGAGGGCATCCAGCACGCCCGCTACGGTCATGAACGACCCGAAGGCGACGATTCTATCATTGTCCCCTGCAGACTGCCGCGCGAAGGCAAACGCCTCGGCCGGCGACGCATGGCAGCGCAGATCGGCGTCCGGCAGCGCACCCCGCACACGCTCGGCCAGCGCTTCGGCCGACAGGCCGCGCGGGCCTTCGAGCCCCGCAAGCAGCCAGTGATCGATCCGCCCACCCATGCGGGCTGCAACCGCCTCGACATCCTTGTCCGACAGCATCCCGAACACCGCCCAGGTTTCCTGATGAAATCCCATGTTCGACAGGTTCTCAGCGAGCACGCCTGCGGCCTGAGGATTGTGTGCGACATCGAGCACCACGACCGGACGTCCCGGAAGCACCTGGAAACGCCCGGGCAGGGCGACGAGCATCAGCCCCTCGCGCACGGCCTGCATCGATACCGGCAGCCGCTCGCGGACGAGTTCGAGTGCGGTCATCACCGTGGCAGCGTTCAGAAGCTGGTTCGCACCCCGCAGAGAGGGGTATGCAAGCCCGCCACGACGCAAGAGCGCACCGCCGGATTGCGGACGTTCGTAGCGCCAGTACCCCCATTGCTGCCGATCACCACCAAACCCGAAATCCCGTCCGCTGACCCATAGCTCGGCCCCGATGCCGCGTGCGTACTCGACGAGCGATGCGGGCGGCTGGGGGTCGCCGCAGATCGCCGGCCGCGCGGCCCGGAAGATCGCGGCTTTCTCGTGACCGATCTGCTCGCGCGTGTCCCCGAGGTACTCCTGATGATCCAGCGCGATGCTCGTCACGATCGCGCAGTCCGGTTCAAAGACATTTACCGCGTCGAGCCGCCCTCCCAGCCCGACTTCGAGAATCACGACATCGAGGGACTCGCGGCAGAATATCCGCCAGGCTGCAAGGGTTCCATGTTCGAAGTACGTCAGCGGTACTTCCGCGCGAGCACGTTCGACTTCACCGAACGCCTCGGCCAGGACTCCCGATTCGACCTCCCGCCCGTCGATGCGAACACGCTCGTTGTAGCGCAGCAGATGCGGCGAGGTATAGAGCCCCGTCCGATACCCCGCCGCCACCAGGATCGACTCCAGCATTGCGCAGACCGAACCCTTGCCGTTGGTCCCGCCGACGGTAATCAGCAATGCACCGGAAGTGGCGCCCATGCTGGCTGCGACCGCCTGCACACGTTCCAGTCCGAGCTGGATCGGGCGCTCCGCGTGCCTGCGCTCCAGCAGCTCCAGCCAGCCTTCGAGGCTGTCGGGAAGACTCATCCGGAGTAACCCCGTCAGCCTTCCAGTGCCGGCTGCCGGGTCAGCAGTCCGAGCACTGCCGCAAGCTTGTCGCGCAATTGCCGGCGATCCACGATCATGTCGATCGCACCTTTCTCGAGCAGGAATTCCGCGCGCTGAAAGCCTTCCGGAAGCGTCTCACGTACGGTTTGCTCGATGACGCGTGGCCCCGCAAATCCGATCAAGGCGCCAGGTTCTGCGATCACGACATCGCCCATGAAGCAGAAACTGGCCGACACACCCCCCATCGTCGGATCCGCAAGCACCGTGATGAAGGGCAGCTTGCGACGCGCAAGGCGGGTGATCGCCGCGGTGGTCTTGGCCATCTGCATCAGCGAGAAGAGCCCCTCCTGCATGCGCGCGCCGCCCGTTGCTGTGATGCAGATGAATGGCAGGCGCTGCTCCTCGGCTGCACGGGCGCCACGGACGAAACGCTCACCGACCACGGAGCCCATGGAACCCCCGAGAAACTCGAACTCGAAGCAGGCAACCACCACCTGCTGCCCATGGATGGCCCCCTTCATCACGACGAGGGCGTCCTGCTCGCCGGTTTCGTTCTGTGCAGCAGTCAGACGTTCCGGATACTTGCGTGAATCCTTGAACCTGAGCGGATCCATCGGTACCACGGCAGCACCGATCTCGACCCGTCCTTCGGGGTCGAGCAGCAGATCGAGCCTTGCCCGGGCGCGCAAGCGCTGGTGATGCCCGCACTTCGGACACACGGCCTGATTGCATTCGAGATCGGAGCGGTACAGCACCGCGTCGCACGCCGGGCACTTGCTCCATAGCCCCTCCGGTATCGACTTGCGTACCGGCGACTCGGCCTTCTTGATGCGGGGCGGCAGCAGTTTCTTCAGCCAGCTCATCGGGTTCCCCTGTCGATGCTGTCGAGCGCAGCGCGGATCTCGCTCAGGAATGCGGTCACGCGCGCGATCCTCTCGTCGGGCGCGGAATGCTCGATCTCCTCGATGATCCGGCTTCCGATCACCACCGCGTCGGCGATCTCACCGACGCGGCGCGCCGATTCGGCATCACGAATCCCGAATCCGACACCGACCGGCATCCGCACGCGCGCGCGGATCTGCGGAATCCGTCGCGCGACTTCATCGAAGTCGAGGCTGGCAGCTCCGGTCACGCCCTTCAACGAAACGTAATAGATATACCCGCTGCCAACGGCAGCGACGTCCGAAAAACGCTGTTCCGAGGAGGTCGGAGCCAGCAGAAAGATCGGATCGATCCCGGCATCGCGCAGGGCTGCCGCGAACTCACGACACTCCTCGGGCGGGTAGTCGACGACCAGCACCCCATCCACACCCGCCGTCCCCGCACGTTCGACGAAACGCCCCCCCCCCATCGCCTCGATCGGATTCGCGTATCCCATCAGGACGATCGGGGTCTCACGATTCGTTTCACGAAACCTGGCGACGCACTCGAGCACGCCCCCGAGACTCATTCCCGCCGCCAGCGCGCGCTCCGACGCCCGCTGGATCGTCGGACCATCGGCCATCGGGTCGGAGAACGGCACACCCAGTTCGATGATGTCGGCGCCACCGGCCACCAGCGCGTGCATCAGGGGCACCGTCAGATCGGGTGCAGGATCTCCGGCGGTCACGAAGGGAATCAGCGCTCGTCGACCTTGCGCGTGCAGACGTTCGAACAGGGACTGGATTCTGGACATTTGAATGAGAAAGCGGGTCCAGCCGGCATGACCGGCGGCACTGGGTTCAGAACTGGATACCGGATTTCTCGGCAACCGTATGAATATCCTTGTCACCCCGACCGGAGAGGTTGACCAGCAGGATCCTGTCGCTGGAGAGGGTCGGCGCGATCCGTGCTGCATAGGCCAGGGCGTGCGCGCTCTCGAGCGCCGGAATGATCCCTTCGAGGCGACACAGGTCATGAAAGGCCTGAAGGGCCTCGGCATCGGTCACCGAGACATACTCAGCCCGACCTGTGTCCTTGAGCCAGGCGTGCTCCGGCCCGACCCCCGGATAGTCCAGACCAGCCGAAATCGAGTGCGTCTCGATGATCTGCCCGTCCTCGTTCTGCAGCAAATAGGTTCGATTGCCATGCAGGATCCCCGGCCGACCGGCGCTCAGGCTGGCCGCATGTCGTCCGCTCGCAAGGCCCTCGCCTGCGGCCTCGACACCGATCAGGCGCACTTCGGGCTGATCCACATAGGAATGGAAGATTCCCATCGCATTCGAGCCCCCGCCGACGCAGGCAATCACGGCATCGGGCTGGCGCCCGGTCAGCTCGGGCATCTGAACGAGACACTCACGCCCGATCACGGACTGGAAGTCCCGCACCATCAGGGGATACGGGTGGGGGCCGGCGACGGTACCAATGATGTAGAAGGTGTCGTGAACGTTTGTGACCCAGTCACGCATTGCTTCATTGAGCGCATCCTTGAGTGTCTTCGAGCCCGATTCGACCGGCACCACGGTGGCACCGAGCAGCTTCATGCGGTAGACGTTGGCCGCTTGCCGGCGAACATCCTCCGAGCCCATGTAGACCACGCATTCCATCCCGTAGCGTGCCGCCACCGTCGCAGTTGCAACGCCGTGCTGGCCCGCTCCGGTCTCCGCGATCACGCGCGGCTTTCGCATCCGGCGGGCGAGCATGGCCTGCCCGATGCAGTTGTTCACCTTGTGCGCACCCGTATGGTTCAGGTCCTCTCGCTTGAGGTAGATGCGCGCACCGCCCAGACGGTCGGACCAGCGTTTTGCGTGGTAGATCGGGCTCGGGCGGCCAACGTAGTGCTTCAGTTCGTATTCGAATTCGGCGATGAACTCGGGATCCGCACGACTCGCCTCGTAGGCGACTCGCAGCTCTTCGATCGCAGGCCGCAGGGTTTCTGCAACGAACGCGCCGCCATAACGGCCGAAATGCCCCTGCGCATCGGGAACTGCGCTGTGCACGGCATCGTGTGTCTCAGTCATCTGCATCTCGAACTCCGGCGATGAAGGCAGCGATCCGCGCTGCATCCTTGATTCCCTTGGCGGACTCCACACCGCTCGAAACATCGACCGCCCAGGGCCTGACCCGGCGCACGGCTGCGGTCACATTGTCTGGATCGAGTCCGCCCGACAGGATCAGGCGTCTGTTCAAGCCTTCCGGAATCAAAGACCAGTCGAAAACCTTCCCGCCACCGCCATACCCGTCCACAAAAGCATCCAGCAGGATGGCCGCGGCCCTCGGGTGCAGAGCGCAGAATTCTACCAGATCGATCCCCGGCTGCATCCTCGCTGCCTTGATCCAGCTGCGTCCATAGCCACTGCAGGCCGGTTCCGGCTCGTCACCATGAAACTGGAGCACCTGCAGCGGAACCCTGTCGAGCACCGCGCTCACCTGTTGCGGTTGCGGGTTCACGAACAGGCCGACCGTCGTGACGAACGGCGGGACGAGCGCCGTCAGCTCGACCGCCCGCTCGACGCTGACACTGCGTGGGCTTGGCGGATAGAACACGAGGCCGATCGCGTCGGCGCCGGCCTCCACAGCCGCAACGACGTCTTGCGGGCGCGTCAGGCCGCAGATCTTGATTCGGGTACGGGCCATTCGTGAGCTTCTTGGTGACGATCAGAGCAGGGGGATCCGGGGCAGCGCGATGATACGCCCCTGCTCGGGCAGGGGCCAGCGTGCCGGGTAGTCCACCCCGCACAGGTACAGTCCGTCCGCCATGAAGGTCGGGGCAGCGTGCCTGCGGTCACGCTGCGTGAGGAGCGCTTCGATCCATTGCGGACCGTGCGCGCCCTTTCCGACGTAGACGAGCGCGCCGACGAGATTGCGCACCATATGGTGAAGAAAGCCGTTCGCGTGAAAATCGAAGATCACGTATCGACCGCTTCTGTGCACGGAGGCCGCGTACATCCGGCGAACGGGCGTACGCGCCTGACAGGCCGCGGCGCGAAAGGCCGAGAAATCGTGATCGCCGACCAGCGCAGCAGCAGCCGCGTTCATCGCGACGGCGTCAAGTGGCAGGTGAAACCATCCGACCCGCCCCCGCAACAAGGCCGGCTCGACTTCCGATTCCTGCAGGATGTATCGGTACCGGCGCGCCACCGCCCCGTACCGTGCGTGAAATCCCTCATCTACGGGCACAGCCCACTGAACCCGCACTCCTGCTGGAAGGTAACTGTTGACCCCGCGAACCCATGCGGTCAGCGGACGAACGGAGGGGGTATCGAAATGCGCGACCTGGGCCGTCGCATGGACGCCCGCGTCGGTGCGGCCTGCGCAGTGCAACCTCACAGGGTGAGCCGCAATCCTCGCGATCGCTGCCTCCAGCACATCCTGGACGGTCCTGCGATGCGACTGGCTTTGCCAACCCTCGAAGGCATCACCGGCGTATTCGACGGCAATCGCGATCCTCACCATTTCACGCCCAGCGCCACGAGAAGGAGGAAACCGGTGAGCAGCGCTACGATATCCCACCACCGCAAGGCCTGACGCGCTACCTGGATCTGAGCCGCTTCTGACGGATTCCGCCCTTCTCTCAGCCACTCCTGCCAGTCGCGCACGGACGCGTTCTGGACGTACTCGAGAACAAGCAGGGTGCGAACCGCGATCCGGTCCGCCGCAGAAACACCGAGAAAGTCGAAGGGGCGCAGCAGTGCGTGCATCCCACCCACCAGCTGCTGCGGCGGAAGGGCTCGCAGCAGCAGTGCCACACAACAGACGACCGCGAGCACCCTGCCGGCGTGCTCCATCGCCAGCACGGCACCCTCCCAGGACGGACTCAGGTGCGGCAGATCCGGAATCATGGCCTCTCCGGGCGTAAACCCGGCAAACAGGACCACGATCGCCAGCAGGAGAAATCGAATGCGTCGCAACAACCGCAGGCATGGCGGCCCGGCCAGTGCAAGTGCGAGGATGAGCAACACGCCCACCACAACCAGCAATGCGCCAAATGGCAAGAGCTGAAGGGACGCGACCCCACCCAGCCATACCAGGATCAAGACCCCTGGATGCATCGAGCAGACTCCGTCCCTTCAATTTCCTCCGGCCACGCCGGATACGCAGATCCGTTCCCGAAGATCAGCTCAGACGCTCCAGCAGACTGCGCGCTGCGGCCTGCTGCTCGGCATTGCCTTCCCGGAGCACCTCTTCCACCAGCTCCCGTGCGCCTTCCTTGTCGCCCATTTCCTCGTACGCGCGAGCCAGATCGAGCTTGGTGTCGACTTCCTGCAACAGATCCTCCGCAGGGGCTCCGGAACCCGCATCCGGCTCGACGGAAAGCGCGCCGACTTGATCTCCGGTTTCCGGGAGTTCGAAGGCGTCGGCCCCTTCGAGAGCCGGTTCATCGACTTGAACCCTGGAATCCTCTGCAGGCGCCGCCGCCTCGTCGGACAGGTCCAGATCGATCGAGGACAGATCGACCGGCGGAGTCGGCGTTCCACCAACGGGCGCGCTGTCGATGTCGAAATCGAAATTCAGAAGGTCGTTGTTGAACACGGTCGAATCCAGGTTCGATTCGGACTCCTGCGCCGGCGCTGCGGGAACCTGGGCATCATCACCATCGGAATCACCGGCAAAATCACTGAAGAACTGGCCTTCATTGATGACCGTAGCATTCATCGATGCTTCCGCCGTCGCCGCAGAAGGTTCGGCTTGCGCAGGAGCCGTCGAAGATGTCTGCGAAACCGGTGTCTCGCCAAGGTCAAGTTCGAACGTCTCGTCTACGGCCGCAACGGCCTCGTCAGCCACACCGGCTTCCGGTTGCGCTGCCTCGGCTGTCACCTGCTGCTCCGGCTCCATTCCGAGATCGAAGTCGAGTACGGCGTATCCGGATTCCTCGCTTGCAGCCTCGGCAACGGGCTGATCCGCAGCGGCCGGTTCCGCCTGCTCCGCGGCGTCTTCGGACTGGCCAGGCAACGCCCATGTATCCTCGAAACGCAGTGCGCTCTTGTCAGCGCCAGCCGGCTGAACGGAGGACTCCTCCTCGCGCGCCTCTTCAACCGAGGCTGCAGGCTCCGGCATCTCGAAGTGGAGCACGTCTTCCGCTGGCTCAGGCTCGGCTTCGATCTCAGGCTCGGGCGGCTCCGGCAGCCGCTGCAGCTCCGCCGACGGCAGCGGCTCCATTCCGGGTTGAGTGCCCGGCTGGGTATCGACCGGCTCAACCTCTTCAGCGCCCTGACTCTGGCGATACAGCGGATTCTCGGGATCGAGCTTGCGCCCCATCTCCGCCGCCTTGGCCCAGTCGCTTCCGGCGCCGCCCGTACGGGAGTAGAAATCGGTTGCAACGGACTCGAACTGCCGGATGCTCTTGCGCTGAGCATAGATCTCGAGCAGCTTCAGATAAATGGCCCCGCGCGATACGTCGGTCTTCAAGGCATCGAGCAGGATCTCTTCGGCCTGCGCGTCGCGCCCGTAGGCCATGTAGACATCGGCTTCCGCAACCGGATCGACACCTTCGTCGGCATCGATCGCGGACAGACCAGACTGACTGAAATCGCTCTGCAGCACACTGCTGCTGCCGGTATCGACGCTCTGCCCACCCTTCACACCAAAGGCCGACTGCGCCTCGGACGGAAACTCGCTCATGCCGGACAACTGGCTCGCGGATTCATCCTCCTTGCGGCGCTTGCGCATGCGCAGGCCGGCGTATCCGAGCAGGATCGCGAGTGCCGCCCCACCGCCTGCAAGCAGTGTCGGGTCATCGAGCAGCGTCTGCAGGAATCCCGGTTCCTCGTATTCAACCGGAGCAGGTGCTGGCGTGGAAACCGGCCGTTCCGGAATCGCGGCGGGCTCTGAAGCCGGTGCCGGTGCCGCGGGTGCAGGCTGCACCGCTGCTGCCGGCTCTGGAGGAGTGGCGGGCTGAGCCGGAACCGTCGGAGCCTCGGAAGATGCGGCGGGCGCTTGCGAAGCTTCGACCGGAGGGCGGTCCTCACCCTGCGTCATGGGCGCAACAGGCTCAGCCTGCACGGGCGCTGCCGGCACTGCGGATTCAGGCGGAGCCGCCGACGCTGTCGTTTCGGCGCCCGGCTGCTGGGCAAGAGCCTGTTGCTGCAACTGGGCGAGCCCCTCGTTACGAAGCTCGACGAGCCGCTGGAGATCCCGAACCGTCTTTTCGAGTTCGGCCAGACGGCTGTTCGCCTCTTCCAGAGCCTTCTCGCGTGCAACCAGTTCTTCTTCGAGTGCCTCCAGCCTCGCGATCCGGGTGCGCTCAGCCTCTTCCTGCCGCGCTCCCGACACCTCCACGCGATCCTGCTGCCCCTCGGGCATTGCCTGCTCGACGCGCGGCACGATCTGTCCTGCGCTGGCACGGGTCGACCCGTCCTCTGCCGGTGCCGGACGTGCTGCGACCGCACCCGCGAGACGCTTGCGGTACGCGTCGAAGTCGGCAGCCTGGGCAACGATCTCGCGCCGCGCCTGCGCGTGCTCAACCTCCAGCACGGCAGCCTGGTCCGGGATCGAAAGGATGGCTCCGGCACGCAGACGGTTCATGTTTCCACCGTCGAAGGCCTCGGGGTTCCTGCGCACGAGCGCAACCAGCATCTGGTCGAGACTGGCGCCCTGGACGCGATGGCTCGCCGCGATGGCCCGCAGCGTATCGCCTCGGCGCACCCTGTACTCTGCGGCGGGCGATGCTGCAGCACGCGTCGATGCGGTCGTCCCCTCCGGCCCGTCGACCACCCGGGGCGGCGCAACGGAAACCGGGGCCGCTGCGGCAGCCCCGACATCGACAGGATCCAGCAGGAAAGTGTATCCCCGATGCATGCGCCCCGTGGACCAGTTGATCTCGACGATCAGATCAAGGAAGGGCTCATTGACCGGACGATCGGTACTGACCTTGACCACGGCACGACTGCCGCGCGGCTCTACGACCAGGCGGACCCCGGTCATGACCTGCGAGTAGCTCACGTTGGCCTGCCGGAATGCATCCACCGAGGCAACCTTTGCGGCCAGGGTCTGCAGTTCCTGAGGGGTGGCGTTCAGCTCGATCTCCGCCCGGAGTGGCTGTCCGAGTCCGCTGAAGACGTTGATGGCACCGAGACCCGCAGCGTGGCTGCCATGAGGAAGAGCCGCGATCGCAACTGCAATCAGGCTCGCCTTGAGCGAAGTTTTCATAGCTGTCATAGTTTTACGCACCCCGCGGGTGCCGAGCGGCACGGGACATGGGATCACGGACGGACTTCATCCATCCGTACTTTTGTAACAATCTAGCATTTTCTTGAACTTTGCGCAGCAATTCTATATTTAATAAAGAAATTTATACGTCACATACCCTGTCCCGCAAGCCTTTTCCCAACAGGGGATGTGAACCCGGGCGCACATTTGCCGGTGTACGCCCGTATGCGACCGCGGTTTCACGCTTCGCCGAGAAGGATCCTCAGCATGCGGCGCAGTGGTTCGGCCGCCCCCCACAGCAACTGGTCGCCCACCGTGAAGGCCCCCAGATACTCCGGACCCATCGCAAGCTTGTGCAGGCGCCCGACCGGAACGGCGAGCGTCCCGGTCACGGCTGCCGGGGTCAGTTCCCGTTCCGTGGTCTCCCGATCGTTCGGAACCACCTTCACCCAGTCGTTTGCGCCGGCGATGATCGCCTCGACCTCATTCAACGGCACGTCCTTCTTCAACTTGATGGTCAGACCCTGCGAGTGGCAGCGCATCGCACCGACGCGCACGCACAGGCCATCGACCGGAATGCTTCCGGGCGAACGGAAGGCCGGCCGGCCGAGGATCTTGTTGCACTCGGCGCCGCCCTTCCATTCTTCCTTCGACTGGCCGTGCTCGACCGCGGTGTCGATCCACGGAATCAGGCTGCCGGCCAGCGCCGTACCACGGAAGTTCCTGACCGGGAAGTCGGCCGAACGCATGACCTGAGCCACCTTGCGGTCGATCTCCAGGATCGCGGAGGACGGCTCGGCCAGTTCGGCGCGCACGGCATCGTGGAGCATGCCCATCTGCGCCAGCAGTTCGCGCATGTTCTGGGCACCCGCGCCCGAAGCCGCCTGATAGGTCATCGCCGAAACCCACTCGACGAGATCCTGGCGGAAGAGACCACCCACCGCCATCAGCATCAGCGAAACCGTGCAGTTGCCACCGATCCAGTTACGACCACCGCGCGCGAGCGCCTCGCGGATCACGTTCTCGTTCACCGGATCGAGGATGATCACGGCGTCGTCGGCCATGCGCAGCGCACTGGCGGCATCGATCCAGTGTCCGTTCCAGCCCGTCGCGCGCAGCTTCGGAAACACCTCCTTGGTGTAGTCGCCCCCCTGGCAGGTGATCACGATGTCGCAGCGGCTCAAAGCGTCGATGTCCATCGCGTCGAGCAGCGGCTCCGAGGCTTCCTTGCCACCGAGCACCGGAGCACGTCCGCCCGCATTCGAAGTCGAGAAATACACCGGCTCGATATGCTCGAAATCACCCTCTTCCACCATGCGTTGCATGAGCACGGAACCGACCATGCCACGCCAGCCAACCAGACCTACCTTGTTCATTGCGATCTTCCTCTTCACGACCCGTCACGGAGCGCCGCCAGCACGGCGTCGCCCATCTCTCTCGTTCCAACCTTCCTCATCCCCTGCTCGAAGATGTCGCCAGTGCGGTAGCCCTGCGCCAGGACCTTCTTGACCGCTCCCTCGACCCGTTGCGCCTGCGCTTCGAGCGCGAAGGTGTAGCGCAGCATCATGGCCGCCGACAGGATCGTCGCGAGTGGATTCGCGACTCCCTTGCCGGCAATGTCGGGCGCCGAACCGTGGGACGGCTCGTACAGGCCCTTGTTGCGCTCATCGAGCGAGGCCGACGGCAGCATGCCGATCGAACCAGTCAGCATCGAGGCCTCGTCGGACAGGATGTCACCGAACATGTTGCCCGTCACCATCACGTCGAACTGCTTGGGCGCGCGCACGAGCTGCATCGCGGCGTTGTCGACCAGCATGTGCGACAGCTCGACGTCCGGATAGTCGGCCGCAAGCTCAGTCATCACGTCACGCCACAACTGGGTCGTTTCCAGCACGTTCATCTTGTCGACCGAGCACAGCCGCCGGTCGCGCTTGCGTGCGGCCTCGAAGGCCACGCGCCCGATGCGGCGGATCTCGCTCTCGGTGTAATGCATCGTGTTGAAGCCGTAGCGCTCGCTGCGTCCATCGATCTCGCGCTGCTCGATGCCGCGCGGCTGACCGAAGTAGATGTCGCCGGTCAGCTCTCGCACGATCAGGATGTCCAGACCCGCCACGATCTCCGGTTTCAGCGACGAGGCATTGGCCAGTTCCGGGTAGAGGATTGCCGGCCGCAGGTTCGCGAACAGCCCGAGCTCCTTGCGGATACCGAGCAGGCCGCGTTCGGGCCGCTGCGGCCGCGGCAGGTTGTCCCACTGCGGACCCCCCACGGCGCCGAGCAGGACCGCATCGGCAGCGCGTGCGAGCGCCGAGGTTGCCTGCGGGTAGGGCTCTCCGGTCGCATCGACGGCACAACCTCCCAGCAGGGCAGTTTCCATCTCGAAGCCCAGTTCCAAGGCTTCGAGCACCCGCACCGCCTCGGCCATGATCTCGGGTCCGATCCCGTCACCGGGCAACACACAAATCTTCATCTGCAATCCACTCCTCGATGCGCCGCCGGAGCATTCCGTCGGACTTGGTGACTCAGGAAAAATAGTAAGGATGCTCGCCCCTGCGCCGCTCCTCGAACGCGCGGATCTCGTCTGCATGGCGCAGCGTCAGGCCGATGTCATCCCATCCGTTCAGCAGGCACTCCTTGCGGAAGGCATCGATCTCGAACGCGATCATCCGTCCGTCGTCCGGACACTGGATGCGCTGGGCGGGCAGATCGACGACGAGCCGGAAACCCTCGTTCGCCTCGCAGCGACGGAAGAGTTCATCGACTTCGGACGCTGGCAGCACGATCGGCAACAGACCGTTCTTGAAACAGTTGTTGAAGAAGATGTCGGCAAAGCTCGTCCCGATCAGGGCCCGGAAACCGTAGTCCTCCAGCGCCCAGGGCGCGTGCTCGCGCGAACTGCCGCAACCGAAGTTGTCGCGCGTGAGCAGGATCTGCGCGCCCCGATAGCGCGGCCGGTTGAGCACGAAATCCGGATTGAGCGGACGCGCACTGCAATCCTGCCCCGGTTCGCCGTGATCGAGGTAGCGCCACTCGTCGAACAGGTTCGGGCCGAACCCGCTGCGCTGGATCGACTTCAGGAACTGCTTCGGGATGATCGCGTCGGTATCGACGTTCGCACGGTCGAGCGGCACGACCAGCCCATCCACAACATTGAATGCTTTCATTATTTCACGGCCCTCTGGATGGCCTGGCCACCCTTTTCGACGTCCTTGCCCACACCGCGCACGGTATTGCACCCGGTAGCAGCCACCGCGGCTGCGATGATGAGGATCCAGATCGACAGCTTTTTCATCCTGCACCTCCATTCATGCTTCAGGCGAGCTCCCGCACGTCGCAGAAGCGCCCCGTCACGGCCGCGGCCGCGGCCATTGCCGGACTCACCAGATGGGTCCGGCCGCCCATGCCCTGGCGTCCCTCGAAGTTGCGGTTCGACGTCGACGCGCAGTGCTCACCCGGTTCGAGCCGGTCGGCATTCATCGCCAGACACATCGAGCACCCCGGCTCACGCCACTCGAAACCCGCCGTGCGGAAGATCTCGTCGAGCCCCTCCGCCTCGGCCTGGCGCTTGACCAGCCCGGAGCCCGGTACCACCAGCACCCGCCGCACGCCCGGCGCCTTGCTCCGGCCGCGCACCACGGCGGCGGCCTCGCGCAGGTCTTCGATGCGCGAGTTGGTACACGAACCGATGAAGACCTGATCGACCGGAATCTCGCCGATCGGCGTATTCGGCGCGAGCCCCATGTACTTCAGCGCGCGCTCGATCCCCTCGCGCTTGACCGGGTCCGCGACGGTGGCCGGATCCGGGATCCGGCCACCGATCGGCGCCACCATCTCGGGCGAGGTGCCCCACGTCACCTGCGGCTCGATGCGGGCCGCATCGAGCACGACCTCCTTGTCGAAGACCGCGCCCTCGTCCGAATGCAGCGTCCGCCAGTAGTCGACCGCCTGCTCCCACGACGCACCGGTCGGTGCGAAGGGCTTGCCTTCGAGATAGGCGATCGTGGTGTCGTCCACCGCCACCAGGCC
Organism: Rhodocyclaceae bacterium; assembly: GCA_023383815.1. Lineage (GTDB taxonomy): Bacteria > Pseudomonadota > Gammaproteobacteria > Burkholderiales > Rhodocyclaceae > JACOUN01. The sequence goes on along the minus strand of JAHDYG010000004.1, from coordinate 33,341 downwards.
GGCGCGCGCCCCCGCCTCGATGGCCATGTTGCAGACCGTCATGCGCCCTTCCATCGACAGCGAGCGGATCGCGCTGCCGGCAAACTCGATCGCGTAGCCCGTCCCGCCTGCGGTGCCGATCTCGCCGATGATCGCGAGCACGACATCCTTGGCCGATACCCCGCGCCCGAGGGTACCCTCGACCGAAATGCGCATCGTCTTCGATTTCTTCTGCAGCAGGCACTGCGTGGCCAGCACGTGCTCGACTTCCGAGGTGCCGATGCCGTGCGCAAGACAGGCAAAGGCGCCGTGCGTCGAGGTATGCGAATCCCCGCATACGACGGTCATGCCCGGCAGCGTGGCACCGTTTTCCGGCCCGATCACGTGCACGATGCCCTGGCGCGCATCACGGAACGGAAAATAGGCGAGCGCCCCCGAGGCGCGGATGTTCGCATCCAGTGTCTCGACCTGCTGACGCGAGACCGGATCCAGGATTCCTGCTTCCCAGTGATCGGTCGGCGTATTGTGATCCGCCGTCGCGACGATCGAACTCACCCGCCAGGGCTTGCGTCCGGCGAGCTTCAAGCCCTCGAACGCCTGCGGACTCGTGACCTCATGGACCAGATGGCGGTCGATGTAGATCAGCGCAGTGCCGTCGGCCTCCTGTCGAACGAGATGACTCGACCAGAGTTTTTCGTACAAGGTTTGGGCTTTCATCCAGTCAATCCAGGCAGAGAAAAGGATTTGATTATTTCACAGGGGGCTGCGCCTGAACAGGTTCGCCCGCGCGCCCGCAAGCCGCGCCGGCGCAGCAGGTCAGGCCGATCGACGGCCCCGCTCACCCACCCCGTCCGCAACCGTTTCGTCACCGGGTCGCCAGCCCCGCACCAGCCACACCAGCCCAACCAGCGCAAAGGCCGAACCGAGGGTGTAGGTCGCAGCCGCCCCGAACGGCTCCCAGGTGAATCCGCTGATCAACCCGCCGAGCATGCCGCCTGCTCCGAATGACAGACTGCCGTAGAGCGCCTGGCCGCGCGCCTGCAGGCTGCCCGGAAACCACTGATGGACGAGCGAGATGGCCGCCGCGTGAAACGCGCCGAAGGTCGCACCGTGGAGCAACTGAGCCAGGATCAGCACGGCGAGGCTGTCCGCGCCCCAGCCGATCATTCCGAATCGCAGCACGGCCGCTGCAAGCGAACCCACCAGGATCGCCCGCAGTGCCACACGCTTCATCACGCGCGGCATCAGCAGGAAGACCGCGATCTCGGCCAGCACACCGAGCGTCCACATCCAGCCGACCACCGACTTCCCGTATCCGTGATCGACCAGGTGGATCGAGTAGAAGACATACAGCGCCCCGTGCGCGGCCGACATGAAGAAACAGGCACCCAGGAAGGCCCGTACATGCGGACGCCGCAAGGTCTCGCCCAGGCTCGCCTGAGCGCACGCGAGCGGTGGCCGGACCGCTTCCGGGATCGCAAACGCACACAGCACGATGCCGGCCAGCATCGATGCGCTCATCCACAGCACCGAGGCCACCGGCAGCCAGTCGAGCGCATGGCCGATCCCAAGGACCGCGACGATGAATCCGACCGAACCCCAGACCCGGATGCTGCCGTAGCGATGCCCCTCTCCGCCCAGGTGGGTGAAGGTGATGCTCTCGACGAGCGGCAGCGCTGCACTCCAGAAAAACGCCATCAGGGCCATCCCGGCGAAGACCCCGCCAAAGCCGGTCGTCAGGAAGAAGATCGAGAATCCCGCCAGGCTCGCGACCGCCGACAGGCGCACGATCGGCACCCGCGCCCCGCTGCGCTCGGCAAGCCAGCCCCAGACGTTGGGTGCGACCAGGCGCATGACCTGCATCAGCGACATCAGGATCGCAATGTCGCGCGCCGAAAATTCGAGCGATTGCAGGTAGAGCGTGAAGTACGGAGAGAATGCGCCGATGAAGGCGAAGTAGAAGAAGTAATACCCGGAAAGGCGCCAGTACGGGAGCATTGCGCGTTCCGATGCGGCCGCGGCCTGCCCTTGCGGCCGGCGGGTCAGTCGCGCGGCGACGGAGGCTGCTGGCGGCCGTCCGGGGCGAGCCCGGCGATCCTTGGCGTGGTCGTGACCACGTCGGCGCACTGCGCACGGTGGCGCAGAGCATGATCCATCAGCACGATCGCCATCATGGCCTCGGCGATCGGCGTGGCGCGAATGCCCACGCAGGGGTCGTGGCGTCCGTGGGTATTGACGACGACCGCCGCGCCACTCTTGTCGATCGAGCGGCGGTCGAGGCGGATGCTCGAAGTCGGCTTGATCGCCATGCTCACGAGTATGTCCTGCCCGGTCGAGATGCCGCCCAGCACACCGCCCGCATGGTTGGTCAGGAAGCCCGCGGGCGTCAGCTCGTCCGAATGCTCGGTGCCCCGCTGCGTGACACAGGCGAACCCCGAGCCGATCTCGACCCCCTTGACCGCATTGATGCCCATCATCGCGCTGGCCAGGTCCGCATCGAGCCGTTCATAGACCGGCTCACCCCAGCCGACCGGGACCCCGCTCGCCACGACATTGATCCGTGCCCCAATCGAATCGCCCGACTTGCGCAGTTCATCCATGTAGCGCTCGAGTTCCGGAACGATCCCCGCGTTCGGCGCAAAGAATGGGTTGCGCCCGACTTCGTCCCAGCTCTCGAACGGGACCGGGACTTCGCCCAGTTGCGCCATGTAGCCGCGGATCACGATCCCGAACCGTTCGCGCAGCCACTTGCGCGCGATCGCTCCGGCCGCAACGCGCACCGCGGTTTCGCGCGCCGACGCGCGCCCGCCGCCACGGTGATCGCGCACCCCATACTTCTGCCAGTAGGTGTAGTCGGCATGGCCCGGGCGGAAGCGCTCGGCGATGTTGCCGTAGTCTTGCGAACGCTGGTCCTGGTTGCGGATCAGCAAGGCGATCGAAGTGCCGGTCGTGACCCCCTCGAACACGCCGGAGAGAATCTCGACCGCATCCGGCTCGCGCCGCTGCGTGACATGGCGCGAGGTTCCCGGTTTGCGGCGATCGAGTTCGGCCTGGATGTCGGCGGCAGCAAGGGTGAGCCCCGGCGGGCAGCCATCGACCACACAACCGATCGCGGGTCCGTGCGATTCGCCGAACGAGGTCACGCAGAAGAGCCTGCCAATACTGTTGCCGGACATGAGGGGAACCACCGGATGGAGAAGGGGGAACCGAAAAATCTAGCACAGCCCGCCGGTCGCAGCAACGCGGACCCCACGTCCGTGCCGTGCATCAGCGGCCGGGCGATGGCCACTTCGCCCACGGCTGCGCTATGCTGGCCATTCACAGTTGCCGAAGGAGACTCGTCATGACCGACCACGTCTACAAGCTCATCGAACTCGCCGGATCCTCGACCGTCAGCACCGACGACGCGATCCGCAACGCGATCGAGACCGCCGCGCAGACCATCCGCCACATCGACTGGTTCGAGGCGACCGAGATCCGCGGCCACGTCGTCGACGGCAGGATCGCGCACTACCAGGTCAAGCTCAAGGTCGGCTTCCGCCTCGAAACCTGACTCCGGAACCGCGCACAGTGACGCACTCGCCCGTCACACCGCAGCCGGCGGCAGCGCGCCGGCATGCCTTTCTGCTGTGGGCGGGCGCAGCGTTCGTGGCCGTGCTCGCGGCGGTCGTCGCACTCGGCCCGATCACGCTGGTCGACGAACGTTTCAGTGACGTCCTGCACCGTCAGGAGGCCCGCACCCGCGTTCCGCCCGACTCGATCGTCCTCATCGACATCGACCAGCGCAGCCTCGAAGACCCGCAGATGCTGGAACTTCTAGGCAACTGGCCGTGGCCGCGCGCCGCGCACGGGGAGATCGTCGAATACCTCGCCCGCTTCGGCCCACGCGCAATCGTGTTCGACCTCATCTTCAGCGAACCCGACGTCTTCCGCCCGCACAGCGACGCGCATTTCGCAACCGCGCTCGAAAGCTATCCGGTGTTGCTGCCGCTCGTCGTCGCCTCCGACGGCAACGCCTCACCACTGGCCGCCCTCGCGCCGGTGATGGGGCTCAGCGCCGGCCCCGATGCCGATCCGGCGGCCGCCCTGCCGCTGATCGCACCGAAGGCCCTGCCGCCCCACCTGTGGCGCACCGGCCTCATCAATTTCCTCGAGGACGACGACGGCCTTGGGCGCCGCTACTGGCTCCACTACCGCCATCGCGGCTGGACCCTGCCCTCCCTGCCGACCCGCACCGCCAACGAACTCGGCATTCCCGTGCCCGAGGACGAGAGCCTGCGGCTGCACTGGTACGGCCAGCCCTTCAAGCGCATCTCGTATCGCGACGCCTATCTCGACAGCCTGGGCGAGCACCCGCAGCTTGGCGTGCGCTTTGCCGGGCGCACGGTCATCATCGGCGCCGCCGCGCCCGGTCTGCACGATCTGCGTCCGACACCGCTGTCGGCCAGCACGCCCGGCCCGATGATCCTCGCCACGGCCCTGGGCAACCTTGAAAACGGAGACTGGCTGCGGCCGGTCTCCGGGGGCTACGACTTCCTGGCCGGCCTCGTGCTGCTGACGATGACCGGCATCGCATTCGCGCGCCAGTGGAACCCGGCGGCGACCGCTGCTGCCTTCCTGACGGTATCCCTTGCAATCGTCCTTGCGGCGGCCGCCTTGCTGCGTGTGAATCTCCTGTGGCAACCCTTCAGCGCCCTGCTCGTTGCGCTCGGGTACTACTTCACCGCCGGGCTCTGGTCATGGCTGCGGGAACGCCGCAGGCGCGAGCACACCGTTCAGATGTTCGGACGCTTCCTCGACCCGACCGTCGTCGCCACCCTTTCCGACACCGGCCAGATGGCCGAAGCAACCGCAGGGCGCAAGTCCGAGATCACGGTCCTCTTCTCCGACATCCGCGGCTTCACCACGCTGTCCGAAACCCGCGAGCCGGAAGAGATCGTCGCCTTGCTCAACCGCTACTTCGATCGCCAGGTGGAAGTCATCTTCGAGCACGGCGGCACGCTCGACAAGTTCATCGGCGATGCGATCATGGCCTTCTGGGGGGCTCCGATGGCGCGTGCCGATCACGCGTACGCCGCGGTCCTGGCCGCGATGGCGATGGTTGAGCAGCTCGAGGCATTCCGTCAGGAGATCGGGGAGGATCTGGCCGGATTCGACGTCGGGATCGGCATTCACAGCGGTGCCGCCGTGGTCGGATTCCTTGGGTCGAAAAGGCGGCTGGACTACACTGCAATCGGAGACACGGTCAATCTCGCAAGCCGCATCGAAGGCGCAACCAAGGGGCGTGCCCGCGTGCTGGTTTCGGAGTCGACCCGCGACGCCTGTCTGGCGCAAAATGACTGCAAAGTGGATTTTGTCGACATGGGCGAAGTGACCGTGAAGGGACGGCACCAGCCAGTCCGCCTGTTTGAGCCGCGCTGGAGAACACGATGAACCCGATCCTTCGATACCGGTCGCTGGTGGCGCTTGCCATCGCCGCGCTCGCGTGCACGGCCGCACTTGCGGCCCCCGGCAAGATCCTGCGCAACAGCGAGTTGCGCGAGAAACCCTTTCTCGATGCCCCGAAGACGGGCGAACTGCAGGCGCAGACCGAAGTCGAGATGCTGGCACGCGAAGGCGGCTGGATCCAGGTGAAGAGCGCCGACGGCAAGACGGGCTGGGTGCGGCTGCTCAACGTACAGCCGGCCGGCTCGGGGAGCGGATCAGGTTTCCTGAGCGGGCTCGCCACGCTGGGCAGCGTTGCCGCAACCGGCTCCACGGGCACGACCGCGACCACCGGGGCAAAAGGAATCTCGCGCGAAGACCTCGCCAACGCCCAGCCGAACCCGAAAGAGCTCGAAGCGCTCGAAAAACTCGCCTCGTCGGAGGCCAGCGGCCGCAAGCACGCATCGGCCAGCCGCCTGCGCGCCCAGGTCAGCGAACCGATCGATCCGGGCACGCCCCAGTCGGTCGGTGAGTCCTCCACTGAACGCGTCTACTAGGAGACGCCGCAATGAAACGGACCCTTCTTGCCGCGCTCGCCACTGCCCTGCTCGTGACCGGCTGCGAGAGCAACCCGACCGTCGGCGGCATCATGTCCTCGCTCAGCTCCGGACTCACGATCGGAAGCGGAAGCGGCAGCATGCCCAGCGACTCCGGCTTCCAGCCGCTCAAGACCCTGAAGGCGCTGACGACCACCGACATCTCGCCCGAACAGGAACTGCAGATCGGACGCGAGGCTGCCGCGGTTCTGCTCGGCGCGGCGCCACTGGTCAAGAACGAGGCCGTGCAGCGCTATGTCGGCAACGTCGGCCAGTGGGTTGCCGCGCAGGCTGCACGACCGGATATCGCCTGGCACTTCGGTGTGATCGACACGCCCCACGTCAACGCCTTCGCGGCGCCCGGCGGCTTCATCCTGATCACGCGCGGCCTGCTCGAACGGCTCGAAGGCGAATCCGAACTCGCCGCAGTGCTCGCCCACGAGATCGCCCATGTGCTGCAGCGCCACTACGTCAAGGGCATGATCAGCAAGGATCGCACCGGTGCGATCATCGGCCTGCTTGGCGAGGCTGCGGCAAGCTCGCGCGGGCACCGCTACGAAATCGGCGCACTGACCAACGTCGCCAAGGGCCTGTACTCATCGGGCCTCGACAAGGATGACGAATACCAGGCGGACCGCATCGGCGTCGTATTGAGTGTGCGCGCCGGCTACGATCCGTACGGGCTCGCACGCGTGCTGCAGATGTATGCCGCCAGCAGCGGGGACGAGAGCTTCGAACTGCTCTTCGGCACCCATCCTTCCCCGCAGTCGCGCCTCGAAGCCCTCGCCCGCATGATCGACGGCCGCTTCGATGCCTTCGAGCGCAGCGGCGCGCAGAACACCGCGGCGTTCGATCGCGCCGTCGGGCGCCTCAAGCGCGGCGGGCGCGGCTGAGCAGGCCGCTCAGGCGTCGGGCGGCGCCGCTTCGTCCGGAGTCGCTGCAAGATGCGCCCGGGCGAGCATCACCGCACGCGAGGCGGGCGTCTCGAGGCTGATCCGGCCCATTGCACCGGACCGGAAGTCGTTGAGCAGGATTCCCGACGCCTTTTCCAGATCGAGTCCGCCGCCGCGCACCAGGCAGCCCCGCCTGCGGGCAACCTCTTCGAGCAACGCCGCGCCGTCGAGTGCGGCCGGATCGACCCGGAAGCGGGCTGCGACGAGCTGCGGATAGTGTTCCAGCAAGAGTCCGCCGAGAAAGGTCGCCACCTCTTCGTCGATCACCGCGTTGCGGCCGATCGCGTGGCAGGCGGCCAGCATGAAGCCGTCGGAATCGTGTTCGATCTTCGGCCACATCAGACCCGGCGTGTCGGTGATCGTCGAATGCGCGCCAAGGTCGAAGGTCTGCTGCGATTTCGTCACTGCCGGTTCATCACCCACCTTCGCCACACGGCGCTTGAGCAGGGCATTCATCAGCGTCGACTTGCCCACGTTCGGAATGCCCATGATCAGGATGCGCAAGGGTTTCGTGCCATCGTTGCGGTGCGGCGCCAGCGACTGGCACAGGCGCGGCACCCGCGTCGCATCCCCCGGCTTCTTGCATGACAGCGCGACGGCCGTCACCCCCGGCTGCGCATTGAAGTGCGCCAGCCATGCGCGGGTCGCCTCCGGATCGGCCAGATCGGCCTTGTTCAGTACCTTCAGGCAGGGGCGCTGGCGAAACAGCCGCAACTCGCGAATCATCGGGTTGCTGCTGGCCTCGGGAATGCGCGCATCGAGCACCTCGACGACCACGTCGGTGCGCGCCATCGTCTCGGACGCCTTCTTGCGCGCCGAGGTCATGTGACCTGGAAACCACTGGATCGACATCGGACAGGATCCGTCGGCAAAAGAGCGACATTATCCACTCGTCCGCGTCGGGATTGGGGCAAAATACCGCCCTTTCGGGGGAAGGGCGATGACGGACGACGAAGTGCTCGCAGCGATGCGCTGCTGGATCGAGAAGGCCGTGATCGGCCTGAACCTCTGCCCCTTCGCAGCCCCGGTGTACCAACGCGGCCAGATCCGCTTCGTGGTCAGCCACGCACGCCACGCCGACGCCTTCCTCGAACAGCTCGACGAAGAGATCAACCGCATCGCGACCAGCGATGCCGACGAGATCGCCACGACGCTGCTGATCCACCCGCACCTGTTCGATGAGTTCGACGCCTTCAACGAACTGCTCGGCATCGCCGAGGAAGCCGTGACCGAACACGAACTCGAGGGCATCGTCCAGGTCGGCGGCTTCCACCCGCGGTTCCGGTTCGAGGGGACCGACGAAGACGACATCACCAACTACTCGAGCCGCGCCCCGTTTGCCACGATCCATCTGCTGCGCGAGGAGAGCATCGAGCACGCACTCGCCGCCCATCCCGAGGCCGAACACATCGCCGAGCGCAACATCGAGACCCTTCGCCGGCTCGGCAAGGCCGGCTGGGACAAGCTCGGCATCCCGTTCCCGACGATCGAGGCCGTGCGCGGATGACGCGCTCGCGAAAGCGCGAACCGGCTGGGGCCGAATCCTCTGCGGTCTCCGGCGCACGCACCGCCGCGCTCGCCGAACTGCGTCCCGGACAATCGGTCGAGCTGCTCAAGGAACTGCACATCCTTACCCGCGATGGCGCGCTGAACCAGGATTCGCGGCGCAAGCTCAAGCAGGTCTACCACCTCTACCAGTTCATCGAACCGCTGCTCGAAGAGGCGCTGCAGGCAAAGGGCGATTTCACGCTCGCCGACCACGGCGCCGGCAAGTCCTATCTCGGCTTCATCCTCTACGACCTCTTCTTCAAGGCGCGCGAGGCCGGTCACATCTACGGCATCGAAACGCGCCCCGAACTCGTCGACCGTTCGCGCGCGCTCGCCGCCCGCCTCGGCTTTTCGCGCATGAGCTTTCTCAACCTGACGGTCGAGCAATCCATCGCCTCCCCCGAACTGCCGCACGAGATCGACGTCGTCACCGCGCTGCATGCCTGCAACACGGCAACCGACGACGCCATCCGCTTCGCGCTCGCAAAGCGCGCCCGCTTCATCGTCCTGGTGCCCTGCTGCCAGGCCGAAGCCGCGGCCGCCTTGCGCAAGTTCAAGGGCGAAGCGCTCGCCCGCAGCCCACTGTCGGAAGTCTGGCGCCACCCCGTCCACACCCGCGAACTCGGAAGCCACCTCACCAACGTCCTGCGCTGCCTGCTGCTCGAAGCCCATGGCTACCAGCTCACCGTGACCGAACTCGTGGGCTGGGAACACTCCCTCAAGAACGAACTCATCCTCGCCCGCGCCACCGGCCACCCGCGCGGCAACGCCCGCGCCCGCGCCGAAGAGATCCTCGCCACCTTCCACCTCGAAAGCCTGCGCAAACGCTTCATCTACTGAGCAGGGAGCATCCGTCTTCCACAAGCTCGACGCGAAGGCCAGCAAGCCGGGTCGCTTCGCACCGGCGCCGGTCGGACGAAACGAAGAGGATTGAAGGGATTATGGATGAACATTCGTCCCTCCGCCGCGGCTCGATTCCCGACTGCCCGCCCTCAGATCCAGCACCAACGGCTGATGATCCGAGACATCCTGCCAAGACGGATTTGCATGAACCGTTCGATTCGAACGAATTGCGCGAATCGAACGGTTGACTTAACATTGATCCGGCTCACCTCGAATCACTCCGGAGTACGCACGATGCTCACCTTCACCGCCAACGAAGCCAAGACTCGATTTGGCGAACTGCTCGACCGGGTGCAACGCGAACCGGTTCAGGTTGCCCGCCGCAACCGTGTTGTAGGAGTCATGGTGTCGCCCGAAGATTACGCTGCGATGCGAGCGTTCTATGCTGACCGCCTACGCCAGACGATGGAGCAGACCGCTCGTGAAGCCGCTGCCCGCGGCCTGACCGAAGAAGAGCTGAACCGCCTGCTGGCTGATGAAAGTTAAGCGGGCGGTTGTCGACAGCAACGTACTGATCAGTGCTGCCCTGTCCTCCGGGTCGCCACCGTCCCGGATCGTGCTCTGGCTTCTCGCCCACGGTCGGCTGATCTTCTGCGACGAAACCTTTACCGAGCTTGATAGCCGTCTCTGGCGGCCAAAGTTCGACCGCTATCTGAGCCTGGAGAAGCGCCAGCTCCTGCTGCACGATCTGAGCGCGATCGCCGAATGGGTGAAACTGCCCGATACGAACCGCCCCGCCCTCAGCCGCGACCCGGATGACGACAAGTTCGTCCATTTGGCCCTGACGGCCAAGGCGGACTGGTTGATCAGTGGCGACCGCGACCTGCTTGATCTTCCGCCGATTCCAGGCCTGCAGATCCTCTCGCCTACCGAAGCCCTCGACGCGATCGAAACAGGTCAGCCGTAAGTTCTCGACTGCAGAAGGTATTGCGCATCTTCGCGTTGTCGTTGCGCAGTGAAGCAATCGCCGAACGAAGACAGCCCAGTGTTTGGGAGCAATCAGGTCTACGGGGATCAGAGGGCGAGATCCAGCACCACCGGCTGATGATCCGAGGCGTCGGTTGCGGCGTCCACCTCGATTGCGGCGACCGACGCAGTGAGTTCATCCGAGACCCAGAAGAAATCGCAGCAATAGGCGCGCTCGGGCCATTCGGCGCCGTGCAGGCCAACCGAGGGGGCGTGCGGGCGATCGCCATGCGCGCAACGCCAGGCATCGTTCCAGCCGGCACCCTCGAAGCCTTCCCGGGCCGCCATCGCGGCGTGATCGACCGAGCCGGGCTCGCAATTGAAGTCGCCGCACAGCAGCGCGCGCGCCGGGCGCGGACGCGGTGCGAAAGCCGGGTTCGATTCGCGTTCCGGCATCCGGCCCGCGAGCCGCGCATGGCCGAGCGCTTCGGCCTGCAGGCGGCGCAGGGCGAGCACCTGGGCGCGCCGCTGCAGCGCCGAATAGTATTCGAGATGGGTGGTGAGCACGCGCAGCGGCCCGCCCGGCGCATCGAGCACGATCTCGACGCAGCCGCGCGGCATGCCCGGCACCGAGGGATCGGCCGGAAACGGCAGCAGATGGCGAAATGCCTGCAGCACCGGCACCCGGCTCAGGATCAGGTTGCCGAACTGCGCACGGCCACCGCCCGCGCGCGCGACGTCGAGCGCGGCGCCATACACCGCCTCGTATCGCGGAAAGGCCACCCGCAGCAGCGCCACGCCGTCCTCCCCGGACCCACCTGCGAGGCCATCGAAGTTGCGTGCAACCTCCTGCAGGCACATCACCTCGGGCGCCGTCGCGCCGTCTGCGGCAAGCAGACGCAGTGCTGCAACGGTGCGTGCATAATCGACGCGGCCGTCGGCACCCCGTCCCCACTGAAGGTTCCAGCTCACGATGCGCATCGCTGCATCCTCCCTGCTGTGTGCCGCGCCGCTTCGCACCAGCGATCGAGCGCCGGCGTTTCGAGCAGCGGCGCGAGGAAGGCCCAGGCCGCATCGAGCGCGGCACGCCCGCCCGGCGACAGCGGCTCGCCCAGGCCGAAGCGCTCGCCGCGCAAGGCCAGCACGAAGGACGGCGGCGGCGCCCGCCCCTCGATGCGTTCAAAGACCTCCAGCACCGCCTCGGGCCTGAGCGCGTGCGTGAAGGGCGCACGCTCGACGCCCGGTCCGATCTCGCGAAACGCGAAAAGCCCCTCCAGCGCGGCATCCGCGTCCACGAACAGCACGAGCCCGGCGCCTTCAAGGTCGAGCGCATGTTCGATCTGCAACTGGAACTCGGCCAGCGCCGTCACCGCCGGAAAGGCCTCGGCGATGCGCGCGAGCAGCAGCGGCCCGAGCGCATCGTCGCCGCGCGCCGCATTGCCGACCCCGAAGACGACCGTACGCACGACCTCAATCCCGGGCGAGCCGGTCGACGAGGCTGCCGTCGGCCGCGTGCAGTTCGAGCGCGAGCGGCATCTGGCCAAGCGCGTGGGTCGCGCACGACAAACAGGGGTCGAAGGCGCGGATCGCGACCTCGATGTGGTTGAGCAGGCCCTCGGTCAGCGCCCGGCCGTCGAAGTAGCGGTCGGCCACGGCGCGGATCGCGGTGTTCATCGCCTGGTTGTTGTGGGTGGTCGACACGATCAGGTTGCACAGGCTCACGAGGTCGTCGTCGTCCACCTGGTAGTGGTGGATGAGCGTACCGCGCGGCGCCTCGATCACCCCGACGCCTTCGTTCGCGCGCGGCCCTTCGGCGACGAGCGGGCCGGCAAGAAGCTCCGGGTCGGCAAGCAGCCCGCGGATCAGCTCGGCCGCATGCAGCATCTCGATCATGCGTGCCCAGTGGTAGGCGAGCGTTGCGCGCACCGGCGCCCCGCGGCCGTGGTCGATGAACTCGCGGCGTTCGGCCTCGGCCAGCGGCGTCGGGATGAAGTCGCAGTTCTGCACCCGCGCGAGCGGCCCCACCCGGTACCAGCCGGCCTGCGGACCGAGCCGGCGCAGGTAGGGAAACTTCATGTAGCTCCATGGCCGCACCTCTTCCGAGATGAGGTGGCGGTAGTCCTGATCGCGCACGTGATCGAAGACGATCGCACCGTCCGCGTCGCGAAAACGCAGCCCGCCCTCGTACAGATCCATTGCCCCGTCCCCGCGCACGAGGCTCAGGAAACCCGACTCGAACGCCCCGAAACCGTCGTAGAGCGCGGGATCGGCGCGATGCAGGCGCTTCACGAGCCCGACCGCCTCGTGGCTCCACTGCACCATCCGCTCAGCCTCGGCAGCGAGCGCCGCCCGGTCCTCGCCGGCCAGATGCCGGTTCATGCCGCCGGGCACCGCGCCGGTGCCGTGGATGCGCTTGCCCGCCGTCGCGCGGATCACCTCCTGGCCGAACTTGCGCAACAGCACCCCCTGGCGCGCGATGTCCGGATGCGCGGCGGCAACGCCGACGATGTTGCGCCGGCCCGGCTCCGACTCGAAGCCGAACAGCAGGTCGGGGGACGACAGGTGGAAGAAATGCAGCGCATGCGATTGCAGGATCTGGCCGTAGTGCATGAGCCGGCGCAGCTTGTGCGCGGTGGGCGGCACATGCGCGGCGCCGACGACATGGTCGAGCGCCTTGACCGCCGCCAGGTGATGGCTGACCGGGCAGATTCCGCACAGGCGCTGCACCATCACCGGCACTTCCCAGTACGGCCGCCCCTGGATGAAGACCTCGAAGCCGCGGAACTCGACGATGTGCAGCCGCGCCTCGCGCACCCGTCCCTGCCCGTCGAGCAACAGGCTCACCTTGCCGTGGCCCTCGACCCGCGACACCGGGTCGATCACGACGCGGGACAGATGTTCGCGCCCGTCGGCGGTTTCGCGTGCGGTACCCATCGTTCCGTTCTCAGTCATAGCGGATTGCCGGATAGTCGAGGCGCGGCGTGCGCCCCGCGATCAGGTCGGTGAGAAAGGCCCTGAACGCCGCGCCCGAAGGCGGGCAACCGGGCAGGAAGTAGTCGACGCGCACGATCTCGTGGATCGGGTGCACCTGGTCGATCAGCAGCGGCAGTTCGGGGTCGTTCGGAATCCCCGACCCGCTCAGCCCGTCGCGAAACGCGTACACCTCCTGCAGGCACGCGCCCAGCTCGAGGTGATTGCGCTGCGCCGGCAGGCCGCCATTGATCGCACACGCACCGACCGCCACCAGCGTCTTGCAGTTCTTCCGGAACTCGCGCAGCACGTGCACATTCTCGGCGTTGCACACCCCGCCCTCGATGAGCCCGACGTCGCAAGGGCCGCAGTGCTTGAGGTCGGTGAGCGGCGAGCGGTCGAATTCGATCCTGTCGAGGAGATCGAACAGGTACTCATCGATGTCGAGAAAGGACATGTGGCAGCCGAAACAACCCGCGAGCGAAGTGGTCGCGACGCGCAGCTTGCGCGGGCCGGCTGAGGATCCGGACGTGCTCATTCGTCCGCCTCCCGCCCGCCCGCGGCCAGCTCGACGCGGCTGATCGGGCGCGCGTCGTAGGGGCGCTCGCCGATCGGAACGCGAAAGCCCTGGCGCTTGTGCAGGATCACACCGACCGGGCAGATGTTCGCCGCCAGGTCATCGGCAGCGAAATCGGTATCGGCCAGCCGCCCCGACTCGGCATTGACCACCAGGTGCTTGTGGATGCCGCGCCCGCTCAACGCGAACACGTTCTTGCCATCGACCTCGCGGCTCGCCCGCACGCACAGCTCGCAGAAGATGCAGCGGTTGAAATCGAGCACGATGTCCGGGTGCGAGGCATCGACCGGCCGCGGCGGGTAGAAGTACGCAAAGCGCGCACTCATCATCTCGTGCTCGTAGGCCTGCGCCTGCAACTGGCAGTGGCCGCTCTTCTCACATGAAGGGCAGAAATGGTTGCCCTCGACGAACAGCATCTGCAGCAGCGCCCGGCGCTCGGCGCGCAGCTCGGCGGTATCGCTCTCGACCTCGATGCCCTCGACGGCCGGCGCAGCGCACGAGGACAGGTGACGCCCGCCAACCTTCACCACGCACAGCTTGCACGAGCCGTGCGGCGGGAAATCGGGATGCCAGCACAGGTGCGGAATGTAGCGGCCGGCCGCACGCGCCGCCTGCAGGATGGTCTGGCCGTCCTCGAAGGGCACCGCCTGCCCGTCGAGCTGGAACTGTCCGCTCATTGCGAAGACTCCTCACGGTCGAGATGGGCGCCCGGGTCGCTGCGGCCGGTCATCCGGCGTGCAGGGCCGAGCGCCGCATCGAGATCGAAGGCCGGCTCGAACTCCAGCGACCTGAGCCTGCGCTCCCAGGCCGGGCGAAACTTGGCGAGGCCGTCCTCGACCGGGTTCGGCGCGCTCGACCCAAGCCCGCAGTGGCTCGCGTTGCGCAGCAGGCGGTTGATCCACTCGATGTTGGCCAGATCGACCTTGCCGCCCACCCCGCGCGCGAGCTTGTCGAGATCGTTCTTCAGCAGCGTCGTGCCGATCCGGCACGGCGTGCAGAACCCGCAGCTCTCATGGGCGAAGAACTCGACGAAGGCATGCGCGATCTCGAACGGATCGCGCCGCCCGTCGAACACCATGAAGGCCCCGGCCGAAGGCACGTCCTCGAACGCGATGCGGCGCCCGAACTCGTGCCCGGCCAGCGTCACCCCCGACGCTCCGCCCACCTGCACCGCGAGCGTGTCGAGCGCCCCGCATTCTTCCAGCACCTCGGCCACCGTGACACCGAATGGAAACTCATACACGCCCGGCCGCGCACAGTCGCCCGACACCGACAGCAGTTTGGTGCCGGTCGAGCGCGGCGTGCCGGTCGCCGCAAATGCCGCCCCGCCTTCGAGCGCGATCCAGGTTGCGAGCGCCAGCGTCTCGACGTTGTTCACCACCGTCGGCCGCCCGAGGTAGCCGTGCGTCACCGGAAACGGCGGGCGGATGCGCGGCGTGCCGCGCCGCCCTTCAAGCGATTCCAGGAGCGCCGTCTCTTCGCCGCAGACGTAGGCGCCCGCCCCCAGGTGGATCTCGATGTCGAAGTCGAAGCCCGCCTCGCCGAGAATCCCCATCCCCAGGAGCCCCACCGCCCGGCGGCGCGCCAGCACCGCCTGCAAGGCATCGAGCACGAAGCGGTATTCGCCGCGCAGGTACACAAAACCCGTGCGCGCCCCGGTCGCCCACGCCGCCAGCGTCATGCCCTCGAACACCCGCTCGGCCTCGTGCGCGAGCAGCACGCGGTCCTTGAAGGTGCCCGGCTCGCCCTCATCGGCATTGCACACCACGACCTTGTCGGCCCCCGGCGCGTCGCGGCACGCCTGCCATTTGGTCGCCGTCGCGAAGCCCGCCCCGCCGCGCCCGCGCAAACCCGAGCGGGCCATCTCCTCGCCCCAGCCCGTGCGCCCGCGCGCAATCGCCGCCCGCAAGGCGCTGCCGGGCTCAAAGGGTGTGCCGAGCAGCGGCCCGCGCCGGCGGATGCCCTCTTCGACCCGGAAGAACTCCGCCGGCCAGTCATCGAGCGGCACCCCGCCGCGCACCAGCTCGGCGATCCGCTCGATGCGCGCGGCATCGAGCCGGGTCACGGCACGGCCATTGACGAGCAGCGCCGGGCCCTGGTCGCCCATGCCGGTGCAGGAGGTCGTGCCGATGCTCACCAGCCCGTCTTCCGACGTCTTTCCGCACTCGGTCCACAACAGGTGGCACAACCGCTTGCGCAGCGCCTCCGAGCCCTGCATGCGGTCGGTGATGTTGTCGGAGAAGCGGATGCGGTAGCGCCCGGCCGGCGTGCCGTGCAGAAGGCTGTAGAACCCCGCCACGCCCTCGACCCGCGCCCGCGGCAAGCCAAGCTCGGCCGCCACGGCAGTGATCGCCGCCGGTGGCAGCCAGTCCAGCCGGTCCTGCAGCGCAATCAGGATCTGCAGCAGCCGCGTCGCATCGCGCCCCTGCCGCCCGACCACCTCCCGCACGCTCGCTTCGACGTCCATTCCGTGCCTCTCCAGCTCTGCGCCTCGCCTGCATTTCATTGTACGACCCCCACGTGACAATGCGTTTGCATCCTGACACCCGATCCGAGCAGGCAGGCATCGCACCTACCAGCGGCGACCTTCGTACGGGCATGGCTTGCGATCCGGAATCGCATTAACTAGACTAGTCAAACCAGAAACGAGGGGCCAACCATGCAACGCGTCAGCCTGTTCGATGCCAAAACCCACCTTTCGCGCCTGATTGACCAGATTGTCACGGGCGCGGAGAGCGAGATCGTGATCTCCCGCAACGGAAAGCCAGTAGCGCGCATGTTGCCGATTCAGGCCGATGTATCGCAGCGCATCGGCGTCGCCAAGGGTGAATTCGAAGTGCCGGACGATATCGACGCGCACAACGCCGAGGTGGCGGCGCTGTTTCTCGGTCGGCGCTGATCGTGCGCCTTCTGCTCGATACCCAGATCATGCTGTGGGCACTGACGGGCTCCAGCCGCCTGGGCGCGACTGCGCACGCCCTGATCGGCGACCCGGCGAACGAGGTTTATGTGAGCACCGCCTCGATCTGGGAGATTGCCATCAAGCATGCGCTCGGGCGCGGCGACATGCCGGTGAGCGGCACGCGTGCCGCCGAGCTGTGCGCGCTGGCGGGCTATCGCGAGTTGCCGGTGAGCTGGGACCACGCCGCCAGGGTGGATACCCTGCCACCCCTGCACGCCGATCCGTTCGACCGCATCCTCGTCGCGCAGGCCGACACCGAGCCGATGCGCCTGCTGTCGCGCGATTCCGCCGTGGCTGGCTACGGCGCGATGGTGCTCCCGGTCTGAAGCGAACGTTGGCCCCGGCCGCACGGTCTGGCTGAAGGCGGCCATCGCCTTCGACTGACGCCCCCTGCCAGTGCCGGACGGCCCACGCCGTCCGGCCGCCTCCGCTTCGAAGCTTCCCGCCTCTGCGCCGCGCCGGGCACCCGCCTGCGCGACACCGCGCCAGGATTCAGTCAAAAGTGCTTGAAAATCCTTGCTTATTGCTCTGCAGCAGCGCGGAATTTGCTACTAGATCTAGTACTGCAAAAAGGATTGACATACCGCACAAATCTTCAAGCTACTGTTTTTTATAGTTTTTATTTTTTTGCGTTCACGGATTTTCCGAGCTATTCTTCACCGCATGCATCGAACATCACCATGCGGAGACAACAATACGATCATGAGCGCGAAGAACGATCACCCGACCCGACTCAAGGCCGACGCTTCCACCCTCCCGCCCCAGGAAATCTGCGACGAGGTGCTCGTCGAGAAATACGCCAAGGATGACGAGAAAACCGTCGCCGAAGTCCGCGCCCGCGTGGCGCGCGCGCTCGCCGCGGTCGAGCCCGAGGAGCGCCGCGCGCACTGGGAGGCGAAGTTCCTCGAAGCGCAGGAACACGGCTTCGTGCCCGCCGGGCGCATCAACAGCGCCGCCGGCACCCGCCTGCAGGCCACGCTGATCAACTGCTTCGTGCAGCCGGTGGGCGACTCGGTGACCGAATCCATCGATGGCCGCCCCGGCATCTACACCGCACTCGCGCAGGCGGCCGAGACCATGCGCCGCGGCGGTGGCGTGGGCTACGATTTTTCGAGCATCCGGCCCAAGGGCGCGCTGGTGAAGGGCACGCTCTCGAACGCCTCCGGCCCGGTGTCCTACATGCGCGTGTTCGACCGCTCGTGCGAGACGGTCGAGTCGGCCGGCGCACGGCGCGGCGCGCAGATGGGGGTGCTGCGCTGCGACCACCCCGACATCGAGGAATTCATCCACGCCAAGGACCACGGCGATCTCACCAACTTCAACATCTCGGTCGGCGTCACCGATGCCTTCATGAAGGCGGTCGAGGCCGACACCGATGTCGAGCTGGTGCACAAGGCCGAGCCGGTTGCCGATCTCAAGGCTTCGGGCGCCTATCCGCTCGACGACGGCACCTGGGTGTACCGCAAGGTGCGCGCACGCGAGCTGTGGGACCAGATCATGCGCTCGACCTACGACCACGCCGAGCCGGGCTGCGAGACCATCGAGGCCACCAACCCCTGCGCCGAGCAGCCGCTGCCGCCCTATGGCTGCTGCGACCTGGGCTCGATCAACCTCACCCCCTTCGTCACGAACCCGTTCTCGGGCAAGGCCGCGTTCGATTTCGAAGGCTTCGGCAAGGTCGTCGACAGCGCGATCCGCATGCTCGACAACGTGCTCGACGTCACGCACTGGCCGCTGCCCGAGCAGGCCAAGGAGGCCGCCTCCAAGCGCCGCGTGGGCCTCGGCTTCACCGGCCTGGGGGATGCGCTGATCATGCTGCAGTTGCGCTACGACACGCCCGAGGCGCGTGCGATGGCCACGCAGATCTCGGAATTCATGCGCAACCGCGCCTACCTCGCCTCGGTCCAGCTCGCCACCGAGCGCGGCGCCTTCCCGCTCTTCAACGCCGATCTCTATCTGTCGGGCGGCAACTTCGCCTCGCGCCTGCCCGCCGACATCAAGGACAAGATCCGCAAGCACGGCATCCGCAACTCGCACCTGCTGTCGATCGCGCCCACCGGCACCATCTCGCTCGCCTTTGCCGACAACGCCTCCAATGGCATCGAGCCGCCCTTCTCCTACACCTACACGCGCAGAAAGCGCATGGCCGACGGCACCTTCAAGGAATACGCGGTCGAGGATTACGCCTGGCGCCTGTACAAGCACGTCGGCGGCGACGTCAACAAGCTGCCGCCCTACTTCGTCACCGCGCTCGAGATTTCCGCCCAGGCGCACAAGGACATGGTCGCCGCGGTCGCGCCCTACATCGACACTTCGATCTCGAAGACGGTCAACGTCCCGGCCGACTACCCCTACGCCGATTTCGAGGATCTCTACCTCACCGCGTGGAAGGCCGGCCTCAAGGGCCTGGCGACCTACCGCCCCAACAGCGTGCTCGGCGCGGTGCTTTCGGTGACCCCCACCGAGCAGAAGCAGCCGCAGGATGTCGAGCTCTCCGACGCCAACCGCCGCCTGTCGATCAAGAGCCTGCCCGCGCCGGTGCTCTCCAGCCTGCGCTGGCCCGGCCGCCCCGAGCTGCCCGACGGCAACATGGCCTGGACCTACATGCTCGGCATCCCGCAGGGCGAGTTCGCGCTCTTCGTCGGCCACATCGAGAACAGCGGCCCGAGCCAGGGCACCGGCTTCCCGTTCGAGGTGTGGGTGAACGGCGCCGACCAGCCGCGCGGCCTGGGCGCCGTCGCCAAGACGCTGTCGATGGACATGCGCGCCAATGACCGCGGCTGGCTCGCGCTCAAGCTCGAAACGCTCGCCCGCACCATCGGCGAAAAGTCCTTCGAGATGCCCTTCCCGCCGCACGGCGAGAAGAAGCTCTTCCCCGGCGTGGTCTCGGCCTTCGCCCAGGTCGTGCGCTACCGCTGCGAGAAGCTCGGCGCGCTCGAAGTCGCCGACACCCCCACCCCGGTGCTCGACACCCTCTTCAGCCAGCAGGAGCCCAAGACCGGCACCGACGGCACGCTGTCCTGGACCGTCGACATCGCCAACCCCGCCACCGGCGAAGACTTCGTGCTCGGCCTGAAGGAGATCACCCTGCCCGACGGCGTCACCCGCCCCTACTCGGTCTGGCTCTCCGGCAACTACCCGCGCGCGCTCGACGGCCTCACCCGCATCCTGTCGCTCGACATGCGCGTCATGGATCCGGCCTGGATCGGCATGAAGCTCCGCAAGCTCCTCAACTACCCCGAGCCGCTGGGCGACTTCATGGCCTTCGTCCCCGGCACCCGCCGCCAGCAAAACTACCCGAGCACCGTCGCCTACATCGCCCAGCTCATCATCCACCGCTACGCAATGCTCGGCGTGCTCGATGAAAGAGGCTACCCAACCCGCGAAATGGGCATCCTCGAAGCCCCCCACCAGGACAGCGACCCCGAAGTCATGCAGGGCAGCCTGTGCGGGGAATGCGGCAACTACTCGGTGATCCGCAAGGATGGCTGCGACTTCTGCACCGCCTGCGGCGCAGTGGGAACCTGCGGCTGACCGCCCACCCTCCGGAAGCCCGCACCATGAAACGCGAAGGCGCCCATCGGACACCCGATCGGCGCCTTCGTGCGCTTCGGGGAGCCTCCAGCGCACACCCGCCCCCACCGACTGCCCACCCAACTGCCGGCGGGTTTCCTGGACGATTTATAACTGTTCATAAATTCAGCACCAGCGCCGAACTCCAAGAACCGCAAGCACTTCGCGCTGCGGGGTTCGCCAGGTGATACCGCAGCGATCCGGACGAGTCGGCAGGGCTGCGGATGAAGACACGTTCGGCATCGCACAGATACAGCAATGGCATATTTCGATTCAATATTTGCAGAGTACCGCGGAGATGGCTTTCAAGACATTTGGTTCAAAAATCTTGAACCAAATGACGTTGCACGTCTGTTTAATTACGCATGTCAAACCTACGGGCAAGCAGCAATATATGCAATTTGGGTACAGCCTACAGACCAAGAATCGGGTATTTACTTTGGGGAGTCTAAATTGCGGGATATTGACTACGAATTCACCCCTTTGCTTATAGGTAATACAGTTCTTGAGGGTGTAGCCATTAGAATTGAAGACGATGAATTAGCAATTGATTTCAACAGCGGTCTTGATTATTGGAACTCAGCACGTCAGACCGCTTTCATTGATTGGTTGCGCGAACTCTATCATCAAGTACCGAATGCCCAGTTAGAGTGGGCGCATGAGGGCTGTATCAACAGCCCTTCCGAACCTATATCTACGTTGCTGCGGCTTGCGGTAATCGGTAATAGAAAATAGGAAAATAGGAGACAGACCCTTGATTGGCTGACCGAGCATGTTTGACAGAATTCCCAGAAACCGTGGCTTGCCCCCTGTTTTCCTGTTGTTTTCCCCTGTTTTCCCCGCTTCCTTGGTACGGGACGAAATTACACCCCTGCCATCAAGACATCGATCGCTCGATTTATCCGATCACCCTGATCCGACACACTCCCGGCGCGGCGCAAACTCGACCTTCGCACAGCGGCGATCAGGCGGGTTGCAACAATCAAACGCTTGCCGTCGTGCAAGACCTCAGGGTTCAAATCCTTGACCGCCGGATAGTCTGGAAGCAGCGGGATTACGACCACCACCGGATCGGGCGGCAAGAGGTCGCTTTCGACAACGACCATCGCCACCCCTTTGTATTCCGCCACATCGTACCGGGTCAGGCGCTCCACACATTAGCTCCCGGCGCACACATGATTTCAGCCAGCGGGTGTCCGTTGCGCTCGTGCCAGTCCGCCTGTGCTGCGAAGGCATCCGCGTTCTCGTCGAGCCACTGCTTGTGCCGGGCTTCAGCGATCGCTTTCCTGAGCGCCGCTTCGGCCACGGCAGACACGTTGATCTCAAGTGCCCTGGCGCAGTCAAGCACTTCGATATCGAGAGTCATGGACGTCTTGCGTTTCGTCGTGGATACCATGCCTGAGTACTCCTTCTAAATACCGCAAACATATACCGCCAAAAAACGGAATGCAAGCAGTCCGTCAGCGGCGGAATAATAGGGGACAGACCACGGTTTTCCGGCCCTGCTACACTTCGCCTACGCCCGCCCACCGGAGTCCTTCATGCCGCGACGCGCCCGCATCGCCTTGCCGAATGTTCCGGTGCATCTGATCCAGCGGGGCAACAATCGCCAGCCCTGCTTCTTCGCCGACGAGGACTATCGTCGCTACCTGGACTGGCTGGCGGAGTATGCCGACAGGACGCAATGCCGGATTCACGCCTATGCGCTGATGACCAATCATGTGCATCTGCTGCTCACTTCCGAGCGTGCCGATGCGGGCGGCGCTTTGATGAAGGCGCTGGGCCAGCGCTACGTGCAGTACGTGAACCGCGTCTACCGGCGCAGTGGAACGTTGTGGGAGGGGCGTTTCCGCTCCTGCCTTGTGCAGGAGGAGGATTACCTTCTGGCCTGCCAGCGCTACATCGAGCTGAACCCGGTGCGCGCGGGCCTGGCGACGCATCCGGCGGAGTATCGCTGGTCAAGCTATCGCGTCAACGCGCACGGTGAAGCCGACCGCGTGCTGCGGCCCCATCCTCTGTATGAGGCGTTGGGTTCTGACGCCGAAGGGCGTCAGGCGGCCTACCGGGAACTCTTTCGCCATGAACTCGACCCTGGGAGGGTGGATGAGATCCGGCAGGCAACCAATGGCAATTTTGCGCTGGGTGGCGAGCGGTTTGCTTCGCAGGTATCCGAGGCGCTTGGGCGGCGCGCAGTACCAGGGCGCTCGGGACGCCCACGTAAAGTGAGTGAGCCAGAGTGCGGCGAGCTGGTTTGAGTACGAATCAGCGGAAACCGGGGTCTGCCCCGGGTTTTCGGTTCACGAGACGCGCTATCGTGTTCCGGAGCCTGCGAAACGGGCCATCCGCATAGACAAGGAGCAAAGCCCCCATGTATGCCTCATCCAGCACCCGCAGCACGGCGCACCGGATCGATCTGCGCAGCGACACCGTCACGAAGCCCTGCGCCGCGATGCGCGCGGTCATGGCGGCGGCGGAGGTCGGAGACGATGTCTACGGCGAAGATCCCACGGTACGGGCGCTCGAATCGCGCGTGGCGGAGATGGCCGGAATGGAAGCGGGTCTGTTCGTGCCGAGTGGCACGCAAAGCAACCTGATCGCCCTCATGTGCCACTGCAATCGCGGTGACGAGGTCATCGTAGGCGCGGACTATCACACCTTTGTCTACGAAGCCGGCGGGGTCGCTGCGGTCGGCGGCATCATGCCCAATCCGCTGCCCACCGATTCGAACGGCGGCTTGTCGGTCGAGCAGGTCAAGGCCGCGATCAAGCCCGATACCACCTGGTTTGCACAGGCGCGCCTGCTGGCGCTGGAGAACACCGTCTCGGGGCAGATCCAGGCGCCCGAGCACATCGACGCGCTGTGCCGGACGGCCGCGGATCACGGGCTTGCCGTGCACCTCGACGGCGCGCGCATCTGGAACGCCATGGTCGCGCTGGGCATTCCCCTCGCGCGCCTGAGTTCGTCGCTCGACAGCCTCTCGGTCTGCCTGTCGAAGGGGCTCGGCGCGCCGGTGGGGTCGGTGCTGTGCGGCCGGCGAGACTTCATCCACAAGGCTGCGCGGATACGGAAGATGCTCGGCGGTGGCATGCGACAGGCCGGTGTGCTGGCCGCGTGCGGCTTGTTCGCGCTCGAACACAACCTTGCACGGCTGGCGCAGGATCACGCCAATGCGCGATGCCTGGCCGAAGGCCTTGCCGACATCGACCGCCTGACGGTACACCCCGGCGACACCAACATGCTGTTCCTGGAAGCCGAGGAACCGGACCGCGCCCCCCTCGTCGCTCACCTGGCCGGGCACGGCATCCTGGTCGGCCCGCCGGCGCAGCGGATCCGCATCGTCACGCACCTGGACATCTCCGAAGACGACATCCGTGACACCATTGACGTGATCCGGCAGTACTACGAGTGAGCGCCTGCAAAGCCGTGGCTGCGCGAGCGCAGCATGGGACCCGCGCACCGAACAGGAGAACGACCATGCCCCCAAGGCTTTCGCACGACAAGACCCGATTGAAGTTCCTGCTGCTTGAAGGGATCCATCCGTCCGCCGTCGAGGCCTTGCAGCGCGACGGGTATCAGTGGGTGGAAACGCACCCCCAGGCGCTGGCGGGCGAAGCGTTGATTGCTGCGATCCGCGATGCGCACTTCGTCGGTTTGCGCTCGCGCACCCGCCTGACCGCGGAGGTGCTGCAGCACGCGCCAAAGCTGGTCGCCGTGGGGTGCTTCTGCATCGGCACCAACCAGGTCGATCTGCCGGCCGCCGCCGCGCTGGGCATCCCGGTCTTCAACGCGCCCTACTCGAATACGCGCAGTGTCGCCGAGCTGGTGCTGGGCGAGATCATCATGCTCATGCGCGGCATTCCCTTCAAGAACGCCGTGCAGCACCGCGGCGGCTGGGTCAAGAGTGCCGAACACTCTTTCGAAGTGCGCGGCAAGACGCTGGGGATTGTCGGCTACGGGCATATCGGCACCCAGATCGGGGTGCTGGCCGAGCACCTCGGCATGTCGGTCGTCTATTACGACATCGAGCCCAAGCTGGCGCTCGGCAATGCCCGGCCGGTCGACCGCCTGGAAGCACTGCTCGGCGCAGCCGACGTGGTGAGCCTGCACGTGCCGGAGACGGCCGAAACCAGGAACATGATCGGCGCTGCGCAACTGGCATCGATGCGCCCGGGGAGCCATCTCATCAATGCCTCGCGCGGCTCGGTGGTGGAGATCGACGCGCTCGTGGCTGCGCTCGATGCGGGGCATCTGCGGGGGGCAGCGATCGACGTATTTCCGGTTGAACCCAAGGGCAACGACGACCCGTTCGTCTCGCCCCTGCAGCGCTTTGACAACGTGATCCTGACGCCGCACATCGGCGGCTCGACCGCCGAAGCGCAGGCCAGCATCGGGGTTGAGGTCGCGTCCAAACTGATCCGCTACAGCAACAACGGCTCGACCAGCTCGGCGGTCAACTTCCCCGAAGTCTCGCTACCGGAACACACCGGCAAGTGCCGCCTGCTGCACATCCACCGGAACGTTCCGGGGGTGCTGGCGCGGATCAACGAGCGCTTCTCGGCGGCCGGCATCAACATCGCGGCCCAGTATCTGCAGACCAGCGCGGAGATCGGCTATGTGGTGATCGACGTCGATGCCGAGGCAAGCGCAGTCGCCCTCGACCAGCTCACCACCATTGACGGCACGATCCGCTGCCGGATCCTGTACTGACATGCGAGGAAACCGGGGTCTGTCCCCGGTTTCTGATGTTCAACCTCAAGGCGACAAACGGCCAGGTCATCGGCACCAGCCAGCTCTATGAGAGCGAGGCGTCGCGCGCGGAAAACCGGGGACAGACCCCGGTTCTTGCGTCCTTGGCGCGACTCCGACCCGCTCACCCCGCCTGACGCCCCCGCAACAGCGGCAGCAAGGCGATCACACCGAGCACCGGCCCAGGCAGGAGCAGCCAGGACACCTTCGGACCCAAGTCCGACACCACCGCAGTAGCCCAGGAAATCGACGCGATCGTGAGCGCGAAGCCGATTGCGTTCTGGAGCGCCAGCGCGCTGCCGACGATCTCGGGCGGGCAGGCGCGGGCGGACATGGCCGAGAACTGCGGCGAATCGGCCGGCACGCTCAGCCCCCACAGCAGGAAGAAGGCCAGCAGCCACGCGGGTGAGGCCCCGGCCACGAGCGGAAACAGCGCGCAGCACGCCCCCGAGACAGCCAGCGCTACCGCGGCCACCGGTGCGCTGCCGCTGCGACGGCTGATCGCTCCTCCGGCGAAGCAGCCCAGCGCGCCGATGCCGATGATCGCGAAGCTCAGGGCCGACACGGGCGCCAGCGTGACGAGCGAGGAGCCCGCGACGAGCAGCGGCACCAGCGTCCACATTGCGTACAACTCCCACATGTGGCCGAAGTAGCCCAGCGCGGAGGCGCGGAAGACCGGAATGCGAAACGCGGTGAGCACCGCCCCCATGCGCAGGGTCGGTGCGTCCGCACGCCGGCGCAGATGCGGCCCGTCGCCAAGCATGAAGATCATCACCGCCGCGAGCACGGCCAGCCCCGATGCCCCCAGCAGCACCGCCTGCCATGCCGCGCCGCCGGCAAACTTCAGGCCGTGCGGCAGCGCCGTGCCGAGCGTGAGCATGCCCACCAGCAAGGCCAGGGCGTGCCCGGCGCGATCGGGCACCCAGCTCACCACGAGCTTCATCCCCAACGGGTAGACACCCGCCAGACTCAGCCCCACCACGAAACGCAGCGCCAGGGCGCTGGCGATGCCCTCGGCGAGCAAGGCGAAGGCCGCGTTGGCGGCGGCTCCGATCAGCGCACACACTGCGAAGATGCGGCTCGCGGCAAAGCGGTCGGCCATGCCGGTCAGCGCGAATCCCAGCGTGCCGAGGATGAAGCCCAGTTGCACCGCGTTCGTCAGTTGCCCGATTTCGGCCGGTCCGATGCCCCAGACCTCCATCAGCGCCTCGCCCACGCCGTTGGCCGAAAACCACAGCGAGCCGCCGAAGAGCTGGGCAAAGACGATGGTGGGCAGTACGGGCAGGCGCATGGGGCGAGTATAGATCGGTGTGGATCGGTGGGTGGCGCGCGCCCGCGGGCGATGGCGCCAGTGGCCGGCGCGGCCGCCCGGGTCGGGCAAGGGATCCGGCAGAACCCCGCTTTGTCCCCTATATTTGTACATCCTGTTCCATCGTGCACTCCGACCATGGCCATCTACCCCATCCCGGTTGACCAGCGCGTCATCGACATCGACTCGCGGCGCTTCGCCTCGGTCGAGAAAGCGCTGGTCGAGCTGATCACCAACAGCGACGACAGCTATGCCCGCCTGGGTGCCGGCGACGTCCCCGCTTCGGGTTCGATCCGCGTTCTCTACGAACGGCACAAGGCCGGCGCGCGGCTCACGGTCACCGACCAGGCCGAGGGCATGGCGTTTTCGACCGCGAGCTTCATCCTCGCGTACGGCGGCGCCCACAGCCCCCTGTCACGCGGCGAAGGCAACGGCCGGGGCTACTTCGGGCGCGGACTGAAACAGGCGATCTACGGCCTCGGACACGGCTGGATCGAAACCGTGCATGAAGGCCGCTACAGCCGCATCGAGCTCTTCCGCGGGCCGGACGGCGACTACCTGTACGACGATGGCGGAGGCGACCGGCCGGTCGCGACCGAGGATCGCGAGCGCCTGGGCATCGCGGCCAACGGCACCAAGGTTGCGATCGTGGTCGAGAATCCGGACGTGCATCTGCCGCTCTTTCGCTCACTGGTGCAGACGGTGGGCAACAACATCTACCTGCGCGACCTGCTGCAACGCCGCGAGGTGGAGCTGATCAGCATGCGGTTCGAGCGTGAGCTCGAGCGCAGCGGACCGATCCGCTTCAACGAGCCGGAGGCGGACGTTCTGATCGGGCCGGAGCAGGAAGCGAGCTTCACGTTCGACGGCAGCACGCATGTTTTCTCGCTCACCCTCAAGCGCGCCCGCGACGCCGAACTCGCCTTGCGCGGCGACGAACGCACCAACGGGCTGGTGGTGATTTCGGGCATGGCGGTGCTCGATTGCCTGCTGTTCGATTTCGAGAACCAGACCGGCACGGAATACCTCTTCGGCACCGTGCGCTGTCCGGCGCTGACCGGGCAACTGGGCCGCGGCGTAGCCATCATCAGCGACGAACGCGAAGGCCTCAACCACAAGAATCCGTTCGTCCAGGCCTTCTGGTCGGCCGTGAGCCGCATGATCGCGCCCTGCGTCAAGGCCGAGCAGGAGGCACTGCGCCATCTCGAGCACGCCACGATTTCGGGCCGGACCGACCACATGATCGACGTGCTGCTCGAACGCATGAACCGCGCCGCGGTCCAGGACCTGGGAATCCACATCCCGCCCCCGGCCGAACTGCCGGGCTCGCATCCCGACCCCCTGCGTTTTTCCACGCCCTTCTACTACCGCCCGCCCGGGCACCCGTTCCATGTGACCCTGCTCCTCGATCCGGACGCCTTTGCCGAGGGCGACACGCTCGAACCCGGCTTCGACCTGCCCGAAGGGCTGCTCGTAGAACCTGCGCCCACCCGAGTGGCCATCGGCGCGCTCACCCCGCCCGGACGCATCGAATGGACCCTGACCGGCAACGCCGCCGACAGCCGGGGCGAGATCACGGTGCGGGCGGGTGACTACTGGGCCTGGTGCGAGATTGTCGTCGCCCACCAGGCCGGTATCGCCCATGCCCACCACGGCGCGATGCGATCTCACGCACGCGCGCCCCGCCCCGCCCGGGATCACGGCGTCCAGATGTTCATGGGCTACGACTTCCGGGCCCTCGACAACGATCTCGACCGTGCGGTCTACAGCCCGGACGAACGACAGATCCTGATCAATACCCGGGCGCCGACCGTTCAGCTCTACGTCGACGGTCGCGGGCACTTCCGCGATTCGGCACGCCTGCTGCTCGCCGAACTCTTCATGGACGTGATCTCGGACGAACTCGCCCGGCACATGCTGGAAGGCCGCGAAAACGCGTCAGACCCCGCCGCGCTCCACACGGCCAAGCTGGACGTCATCCGCCGCTACGGCAGCGACATTCACCGCTACTTCATGACCGGCTGAGCCGATCGCGCCCTCGCCGGTGGCGCGCCGCTCAGAGCAAACCGTTGCGCGCAGCGACCCAGGCCATGCCGCCAAGCAACCCGAACCCTACGGCTCCCATCCCCACGGCGGCCTTGCGGGCGAGGACCGGACCGCCGATCACCGCCGCCATGCCGAGCTTGAAGCCGAGGTTGGCGAGCATCGCAATGCCGATCGCCGTCACGGCCACGTCGAGCGCAAGGCGATCGAGCGAGAACAGACGCAGACTCGACAGCGTGATCGCATCGACGTCGGTGAGACCGGAGACCAGCGCCAGCACGTACAGACCGCGGCTGCCCGCAAAATCCGACAGCCAGGCAGCCGCCAGCAGCACCAGTGCATAGAGCGCGCCGAAACCGAGCGCGGTCTTGAGCTCGGCCGGGTTGGAGGTCGTGGGCAGCACCGGCTCGCTGCGTTCGAGCAACTGGCGCCAGTGCCAGACTGCGGCCAGCCCCCCTGCGGCCAGCGCCGGCGCGACGATCAGCGCCAGGGTCTGCGCCACCGCCGGCGCCACCAGCGTCGCTACGATGGCGACCCGCAGCACCATGACGAGGTTGGCCAGCACGATGACCAGCGCCGCCATCGCATTCATGCCCGGCGTCTCGCGTGCCTGGCGGGCGTAGAGCACCGTGGTCGCGGTACTCGAAGCCAGCCCGCCGAACACGCCGACGAATACCGTGCCGTACCGCACCCCGACCAGTTGCAGGGCCGTATAGCCGGCCAGCCCAACGCCCGCGATCAGGACCACCATCCACCAGATCTGCTGCGGATTGAACGCACCGTAAGGGCCCATTTCCTCGTTGGGGAGGATGGGCAGGATCACCAGTGACAGCACGCCGAACTGAAGGATGGAAATCCAGTCGCGGCTGTCGAGACGGGAGGCCATGCCACGCAACTGGGCCTTGAAGTACAGCAGCACCGTCGTGCCCACCGCCAGCATCACGGCCTCCTGCGCATGCCCCATCCAGCTTGCCGCCCCCAGGCCGTAGCACAGCACCAGCGCGGCGACCGAGGTGGTGCCCGGATCGGTCGGATCGGGATGGCGAAAGTACGCGGCAATGATGTTCAGGCCGACGACCAGAAGCCCGGTGACGAAAGGCAGGCTGCTGCCGAACTCGTCACCAAGCATGGCCAGCAATGCGCCCAGCAGCCCGACCAGCGCAAAGGTGCGAAGACCGGCGCGCGCGGACGGTACGCGCTCGCGCTCCAGGCCAATGAGCAGCCCGATGCCGATCGCGATCAGAAAGGCTTCGAGCTGCTCGGTGTTGGTGTTGAGAAGTTCGGACATGCGGGCCGGAATGTCGCACCAGGGCTTGCATCGACCATCTCATGATACGCGCCCGCGCCCGGTTTCTCCGCACGAACACGCACCCCCCCGAGGCGAGCCTGCACAGCCCTCTTTTCGCCGCCGTGCTCTTCCAGAGTCAGGATTTCGAGCTTTCGCGCGGGATCTTCATCGACGAGAAACCTCGCTACTACGAACTCCGGAACGAAACGCGGAAAGTGACCGGCGCGGAGGCCTTCGCACAGTACGCGCCGAAGGACTGAGCCAGACCGGCAATCCCAGGGGAACCTCACTCCGACGGGCGGATGTGCTTGAAGCTCGTGCGTGGCGCGTCACCGCGATCGAAGCGGAAGGTGTTGGCGTCCACGTTGCGGGTGAGGCAGATGTCGACATAGGTCGTCTCGTTCGGGGCGAGGATGTCGGTGAGGCGGGCGCCCTCCGAGCGGTATTCGGCGGGGCGGTACGAGGCGAAGCCGGAGGCGGGCCGGGCGACGACGCGGATGCCGAACTGGCCGTCGGCGATCTGGGCGATCTTCTCGTAGTCGAGGTAGAAGACCAGATTGTTCGTGGCAGGGTTGATCTGCCGGTCGCGCAGGAAGCCGTCGGGCATGGCGCCAGGCTGGTAGTTGCGGCCGCTGAGCAGCAGGATCTCGAAGTCGTCGCGGGCGAAGAGGTTGCCGCGGTCATCGCGGACGCGGAAGACGAGCATCGAGAAGCGCCCGCGCCTGGGATCCTTGCGCGAGGCTTCGCTCTGGGTCACGTTGGTCAGCGCAGCAAACGCGGTGCGCAGATGTTCGTACTGCTGCGCCGATGCCACCCGCAGGCAGTCGAGGATGTCCTGCACCACCGGCTGACCCAGCCCGGCCGCGGCGCGGATGCTCGCCATGATGCCCTTCCTCGTGCCCGAGTGGCTGTAGCCCTCATAGACGCGCAAGGGCGCGGGCGGTGCCAGGCGAACCGGATCGGCTTCGAGCGCGAAAGTCAGCGGCGCCTTGCGCAGGATCCGCTTACCCTGGTGCAGGCTGAAGAAACGGTAGTTCAGGTTCGCACCGGACACGCGGACCACCCCATCGGAACCGGGCTCCTTGAGGTAGTTGTTGAGGAAATCGTAGAACTTCTCGTCGATGCCCTGCCCGGTGAGGACGAAGGGGTAGAAGCCGTGGCCCGGCCCGTCGAGTTCCAGGCCGTTGCGGTTGAGCTGCCACTGCCCGGCGCTGCCCAGGCACAACCAGTCGAGCACGCGCTGCCCGGGTTCGACACCGTCGAACCACGCCTTGAGCCGACCCACACGGGCCTTGCCGAGCACCGCGAGGCTGGAGCCATGGTTGGCCGGCGCAAGCATCACGAGATGGGAGAGCGGCAGGCCGGCCATCCCGCCGGCCCCGTAGTAGCGGTCGAGCCAGTGGCGGACCACGGGACCGCCGGTCGAGTGCGTGATGCAGGAAAACGGAGCGATCCCGCCGTCCGGGTTGGCGTGCAGCTCGCGCAGGGCGCGGTCGAAGCCGCGCGCGATGTCATCGAGCGTGACCTCATCGTGAAAGCTGACGTAGCGCCCGAGCCAAAGATGCCGGATGTCGAGATCGAGCCCGAGCGCGGCCGCGCTCTGCGCAAGCGCCTCGGGCAACTCGCCGTAGGTGTCGGTATGGGTCACGCTCCAGCCATGTACGAAAACCACCCGCATGTCGAACCCCCTTGCCTGAACTTCGATTCGTGCCCGACGCCTCCATGGGCGCCGCATGCCTTACCCGGTCGGTATAGTTCATTTCGCATGCCGGCGCAATGCAGCGCGCGCCAGCCCGCGGCCCGACCGGATCGCGAGGACCGCGCTTGACCCGTCTATGGCTTGACCCTTCAGAGTGCGTTTCCGACGGCAGCATGCCGTCGTGAATCCACTACAGGAGAACCCAGATGAGTCCCACCAGCATGACCCGCGAACAGTGGGTGGAAGTATTCGAGGCGAGCGGTCTCGACGAGAAGGCCATGCGCACCTGGCACAGCGAGTTCGAACGCCGTTACCCTGCAGGGCATGAGGCCTTCCTGCAATGGATCGGTGTGCCGGCCGGAGAGATCCGGCGCATCCGGGCCGCCTCGCGCAACGCCTGACGCCTCTCGAATCACGCTGCCCCGCGCGGGGCAGCGCTCCACTATCAGGAGACAAACTGCATGCAGACCGTCGGACAGCTCGGAAAGCGCTTCGGACTCTCGCGCAGCACCCTTCTTTACTACGATGCCATCGGCCTGCTGTCGCCCTCGGCGCGCAGTGCTTCCGGCTACCGCCTGTACTCCGAAGCGGACGTTCAGCGCATGGAGCGGATCATGACCTACCGCGAGGCAGGACTCGCGCTGGAAGTCATCGGGCGACTGCTGCAGGAAGACGAATCCGCGGCGCCCGCCCTGCTCGAGCGCCACCTGCAGGCCGTCAACGCGGAGATCGCGCGATTGCGCCAGCAGCAGCACGTGATCGCGCGCCTGCTCGGCGATCCGCAAGCGCTTGGCAGGAGCCGCGCAATGAGCAAGGCGCAGTGGGTTGCCCTGCTCGCCTCGACCGGCCTGGATGAAGCGGGCATGAACCGATGGCATCACGAATTCGAGAAGATGTCGCCCGACGCGCACCAGGACTTCCTCGAATCGCTGGGCATCGCGCCCGGAGAGATCACCCGGATCCGGGCGTGGTCGAGGAGTGAATGGAGCAGCCGCTGACGCCTGGATCCGTGGACTCACAAACCCCTTCCATTGATCTGTATCGCACATTCTGGTACGAGGAGACGCTCATGCACGGCCCCGACCCCGACGACCCGCACCCGATGAAGGATTTCCCCCAGGTCTGCTTCATTCGCAATACGGTGCGCAACCCGAACATCGTGATCGGTGAGTACACCTACTATGACGATCCGGAGGATTCCGAGGACTTCGAGCGCAACGTGCTCTACCACTACCCGTTCGTAGGCGACAAGCTGATCATCGGTCGCTTCTGCGCGATCGCGCGGGGTGTGAAGTTCATCATGAACGGCGCGAACCACATGATGTCCGGGATCTCGACCTACCCGTTCCAGATCTTCGGCGGAGGCTGGGAAGCAGCCGCTCCACCCGACGATGCCTATCCGTACAAGGGCGACACCGTGATCGGCAATGACGTATGGATCGGATATGAGGCACTGATCATGCCAGGCGTCAAGATCGGTAACGGCGCGATCATATCGTCACGTTCAGTCGTGGTGCGCGACGTGCCGGCCTACTCCGTGGTCGGCGGCAACCCCGCGCAAATCCTCCGTGAGCGCTATCCGCCCGCAACCGTCGAAGCGCTGGAGCGCATTGCATGGTGGAACTGGCCCGCCGGCAAGATCACCCGCCACCTGAAGACCATCGTAGCCGCCAACGTCGATGCGCTGGAGGCCTGTGCTCGCGAGCCGTGACCACCCGCCCGATACGCAGATCCCTGACCTCCGGAACGAGCCCCCTCATCGCACCAGTACTGTCCGGTGCAATGCGGGGGCTCGTCGGATCGTGCGGTCTCAGTGTCCTCCGCCGAGGTATGCGTTTCGGACTTCGGGGTTGGTGAGCAGTTCG
>JAHDYG010000031.1 GCA_023383815.1 Rhodocyclaceae bacterium | reverse complement strand
CAACCACTGCTTGCAGCGGACCGTCAAAAGCTGCGCTTTTTCCGTCCGCTGAAGGCGCACGTTGAGTCTCAGAAGCCGTGGCCTGGACTGATATCGCGTTTCTGATTCTGGGTGTGGCTTTCATCGCCATACTGCTTCGCGCTGCTTCGATCATCCGTCGCAACCCGGATGAACGGTTGCGAGGGCTGGAAGACATGGGAGTCAGGTTTCCACCCACCATGCCCTACGAGCGCCGGCATCAACTGCTGGATTGGTTTGGCATTGCGCCGCGTCACGTATGGCGCCCGCTTGCAGTGCTTGCCGCCGTCCTGGTGTTCGCTATCGGCATCATTTTTTGCCGGGTGCATGGTGCGTGCTGAGAGCGCGTTGCGCAATCCAGTTCGTATGGCAGACTGCGCCCCGGTTCCCAGGGCAGGCGCCGTGCCACCGCGCGCGGCCTGGCTAGAACGTTTGGCAGGTGAAGAAGGATGAAAGACACCTGCCGTCTTTACACTGACCTGGCGTGGCTGTGGCCGTTGTGGGGCGATGCGGCCACGGAGTATGCGCACTACTGCCAGTACGTTAGTGGGCTGATTCGTCGGTACGCCAGGCGCCGGACGACCACCCTGCTGGACATCGGGTGCGGGGGCGGAAAGAACGTCCTGAACCTGAAGCGCGAGTTCAACGTCACGGGCTTGGACTTGAGTTCCACCATGCTCGCGCAAGCGCAAGCACTGAATCCGGAGTGCACCTTTGTCCAGGGCGACATGCGGACCTGCAGGCTCGGCCGGACCTTTGACGCCGTGCTCATGGACGACGCGATCTCACACATGAATTGCCGGGCCGACTTCGTTGCCGCGTTTCGAACTGCGCATGATCACCTGGAGGAAGGCGGCGTCCTGATCGCTGTACCGGATGTGACCATCGAGAGTTTCCGGCAGAACAGGACCACAACCACCTCGGCCACGCGGGACGGACTGGATGTGGTTTTCGTCGAGAATGTGTATGACCCTGACGATACGGACGAACAGTACGAAACGACGATCCTGTACCTGATTCGAGACCACGGACGCCTGCGGATCGAGACCGAGCACTGGACGATGGGGATCTTCTCGCAGGATACCTGGAGGCAGGTCCTGCTCGATACGGGGTTCCAGGTGCATGAGGAGCCCTACAGCGTGGGGGGCGATGAGTACACGGTATTCGCCTGCGTGAAGGCGGGGTGAATGCCGGACGGTCGCTTCGAGAGGCGGGTTGCCGATCAGGCGACGCGCTTCAGTTCGTGTACATGCAGATCGCGCTGCGGGAACGGGATCGTGATGCCTTCGGCTTCGAGTGCGGTCTTGACGCGTTCGAGCACGTCGGCGCGTACGAGCCAGAAGTCTTCGGTCCTGACCCAGGGGCGCACGTTGAGATTGACACTGCTCTCGGCCAGGTCGGCGACCGCGACGAGTGGGGCCGGATCGGTGAGGATGCGTTCATCGGCGCTGAGCACGCGTTCGATGATCGCCTTGGCCGTGCCGATGTCGTCCTTGTAGCTGATGGCGAACACGAGGTCGACGCGGCGGGTGGGCTTGGCGTTGAAGTTGATGATGGTGCCGTTGGCGATCTGGCCGTTGGGCACGATGATGATGCGGTTGTCGGGCGTGCGCATGACGGTCGAGAAGATCCGGATCTCCTCGGGCACGCCGCTGACGCCGCCGGCTTCGATGAAATCGCCGACCCGGAACGGGCGGAACAGGATCAGCATGATGCCCGCGGCGAAGTTCGACAGCGAGTCGCGCAGCGCGAGTCCGACTGCAAGGCCGGCGGCGCCGAACACGGCGAGCATCGAGGTGGTCGGCACGCCGAGGTGGTCGAGCGCGGCGATGATGACGACGACGATCAGCACCGCGTGCAGGAGGTTGCCGAGGAACTGCACCAGCATCACGTCGATCGCAGCGCGGGTCATCAGCTTGCGCACGAGGTCGGCAAGGCGGGCGGCGACCCATTTTCCGACGAACCAGATCAGGGCTGCGGTCACGAGCTTGATGGTCCACGGGATGAGGTAGAGATCGACCAGTCCGGGCTGGGTGAGGGCGGTGATCGGGTTCATCGGTTCTCCTTGGGCAATGGAAACTGGATGCCCAAGGCTAACAGAATGCACGTCCGGCGTTCGACGGGGCTGCCGGGCGACAGCGGCTTCCGGCTTGCGCAGATCGGCGAAAAGGGCCACTCTCGCACACCGGTGCGAACCACTTGCGCCTGCCCCAGCGGGCGCCGCGCAGAACGGAGGATGACCATGGCGGAGCGGCCGACGATCGAGTTCTGGTACGAGTTCGCGAGTTCGTATTCGTGGCTGTCGGTGATGCGGATCGAGGCGCTGGCGGCCGGTGCAGGGGTCGAGGTGGCGTGGCGCCCCTTCCTGCTCGGGCCGGTCTTCCTCGCGCTGGGCTGGAACGACTCGCCGTTCAACATCTACCCCCCCAAGGGCCGCTACATGTGGCGCGATCTGGCGCGGCTGGCGCAGAAATACGGCCTGCCCTTCCGCATGCCGGGGCGCTTTCCGCGCAGCGGCGTGCTGGCGGCGCGGGTCGCGCTGCTCGGGGTGGAGGAGGGTTGGGTTGCGCCGTTCTCGCGTGCCGTGCTGAATGCCAACTTCGCCGAAGACCGCGAGATCGGCGAGGCCGTGGTGATCGGCGAGATCCTTTCGACGCTCGGCCTGCCGGCCGAGGATCTGCTCGCGCGTGCGGTGACGCCCGAAAACAAGCTCGCGCTGCGCGCCCAGACGGAGCGTGCCGCCGAGCTGGGGCTCTTCGGGGCGCCGAGCTTTCGCGTTGGCGACGAGCTCTTCTGGGGCAACGACCGGCTCGAAGACGCGCTCGAATGGGCGCGGCGCTCCCCGGCCGGCTGAACGCCCGGCGGCTATCCGGTGTTTGTGCCGCCGGAGCCGTTGTGGCGAACGATGCTGACGATCAGCGTGATCACGGTGATCGGCATCACGTAGCCGAGCATGACGCTGGAGAACTGTTCGAGCGCCGCGTGCTCCTGCGCCGCGAGCACGAGCCAGGCGAGATAGGCGGCGTAGTAGGCGAGAAAGACACCGCCTTCCCAGCGCGCGATCTCGCGCCCTGTGATCATGATCGGCAGGCAGGCGAAGGCGACCGCGAGCATCACCCAAAGGTCGAAATTGCGCGCCGCTTCGGACACCGGAATGCCCCCGCTCGAGACCAGGCCGGTCACACCCAGGACGGCGAGGAGATTGAACACGTTGCTGCCGATCACGTTGCCGACCGCGATGTCACGCTCGCCGCGCAGGGCGGCGATGAGCGAGGTGGCGATCTCCGGCATCGAGGTGCCGATCGCGACCACGGTGAGGCCGATCACCAGATCGCTGACGCCGAAGAGGCGCGCGAACGCAACGGCCGAGTCGACCAGCCAGTCGGCCCCGAGCACGAGCGCGACGAGCCCGACCACCACCAGCAGGGCTTGCACCGACCAGTGGCGGTCCCACTTCGAATCGGATGGCATCTCGGCCGCGAACTCATCGACCGCGGCCCGCGAGGCCATTCGTGACTGGCGCACCAAGAACACGCTGTACGCGATCACGAGCGCGAACAGCAGGCCCGACTCGCCGCGACCGATGCTGCCATCGAGCGCGAGCACGACGATCAGCACCGAGGCGCCGATCATGATCGGGATCTCCTGGCGGATGATCTGTTCATTGACGAGCAGCGGTGCGATGAGCGCGGCCAGGCCGAGGATGAGCAGGACGTTGGCGATGTTGCTGCCGACCACGTTGCCGATCGCAAGATCGGGCGAGCCGGCAAGCGAGGCGCCGACCGACACCGCCATCTCGGGCGCGCTGGTACCGAACGCGACGACCGTGAGGCCGACCACCAGCGGCGACACCCCGAAGGACAAGGCGAGGCGCGAGGCGCCGCGCACCAGGAGTTCGGCGCCGAGGACGAGCACGGCGAGGCCGAGAACGAAGAAGAGGGCGTGGGTGAGCATGGGCAGGTGGCGTGCGTGGAGGCCGTGTTTATAGCATGAGAGGCCCGTTTCCGGGCCGGGTTCAGGTGGGAGGGGGGGCGTCCGGCAGATGGGCATCGAGCCAGGCATGCAGGGCACTGCCGGCGGGCCAGTTGCGCAGCAGGCGGGCGCGGTCGCGGCGCCAGTGGCGGGCGAAGCGTTCGGGCGAGCGGTGCTGCGTCATGGCATCGAGGTCGATGACGAAGAGGCGCTGCGCGTGCCACAGCAGGTTGCTGGCCTTGAGGTCGCCGTGGCTGATGCGCTCGCGCACGAGCGCTGCGAAGAGCGTTGTGAGCGCACGCGCCTCGGCCTCGGGCGGGGGGCGGTCGGGGTCGAGGTGCTGCAGCAGGTCGGGCCCGGGGCAGTGCTCGGTGACGAGCCAGGCGCGTCCGCGCAGCGGTCCGAAGCGTCCTTCGATGAGTGCCAGCGGGGCCGGGGTGGCGATGCCGAGGAAGGCGAGGCGATGCCCCTCGCGCCACGAATGCCAGGCGCGGCTCGGGCGCCACAGGCGCGACAGCGCGTGGACGAGGTTCTTGCGGTTGTAGCGCTTGATGACGAGGGGGGCCGTGCGTTCGCCGTCTTCGGGCGGCTCGAGGAGCGCAACGGTTGCGGTTCGGCCGGCCTTGAGGAGGCGTGCGGACTCGATGGCCCGGTCGGGGGCTGCGAGGATTGGCGCCAGGCGTTCGGCTTCGTCGCGCACCAGCGCGACGAAACGGCGGGCACTGCGGCGGACCGAGAACAGCGTACAGTCGCGCACGGTCTTCGCGAGAAAGGTGTCGACGCGCCAGTGCCGCAGGCGCGTGACCTCGGCCCGCAAGCGGGACCGGTCGGGCACCGGGGCGCCGCCGGCGCGGTAGGCCGCGAGCAGTTCGTCTTCCCGTGCCTCCCACTCGGCAGGGAGCTGGGCGAGAAGGAGCGCCAGGTTGCGCCCGGCCGTTGCCGGCTCCAGTGTGCGACCCGGGCCTGGCGCGCGCACCGCATCGCCGTCGAGCACATGGACGGCGCCCGCGTGGTAGAGGAAGTTGCCCAGATGCAGGTCGTCATGCACGAGCCCGGCCTGGTGCAGGCGTCCGAGCGTGGTGAAGGCCGATTCGAGCAGGGCGCGTGCGGCGTTTGTGCCGGAACCCGTGGCCGGGTCCGCAAGCGCCTGCGCAAGCGTGCGGGCGGGATCGAGAAAGCGGGTCAGCAGCGCATGGCCGCCGTGGTCGATCCGTGCCGTTGCGATGAGGTCCGGGGTCGGGATGGCGGCGTCCCGCAGTGCGGCGAGTCCGTCGCGCTCGCGCTGCCAGCGGCGGGTCGCACCACGACCGATGAAGAGCTTCGCCAGCACCGTCTCGCCCTCGAGTTCGGCTTCGGCGACGATGCGCTTGCCGGGCAGCACGCGCAGCAGGCGGCGGGCCACGAGACGGCGCCCGTCGCCGAGCGCCACGGCGAACGGCACGGGCGGGCGTCGCCCGTGCTGCTTCAGGGAAGCAGCATCGAGCAGCGGCAGTTCATCGATCGCACTCACTCGCGTCCCTCGAAAAAGTGCACGATGCGCGCGATGCGCGCCTTGTCGGCGGGCAGCAGACGGGGATGGCCGGTGTAGTCGAGATAGAAACGCAGGCGCCGGGTGCGCGACAAGCGGTGGCGGGCGACCTTGTCGAGGCAGGCGAGATCCTTGACGATCCGGTATTCGAGCAGCGGGCCGCGCCAGAAGGCGCCGCTCGGGCAGTCGATGAGGTACACGGTCGGGTTCGGCCCTTCATCGACGAGCAGGTTGCGCCATTTCAGGTCGTTGTGGGCGAACCGGTGGCCATGCAGGATGCGGGTGATGCGGGCGACCTGATGGCTGACGCGGGCAATCCAGGCCGGATCGGCCAGTCGGGAATCGTCGCGCTGCGCCAGGCGGGCGAGATCGGCAGTGCCGGGGATGCCCGCCGTGACGAGGGCACCGCGTGAAAACGTGGCGCCGTCGCGTTCCAGGCCATGGGCCACGACTTCCGCGGTGGGGATGCCCCAGCCGCGAAAGGCCTGCAGGTTCTCCCATTCGGCCCGCACCCGCGGACGGCCGAACCAGCGCCGCAAGGGATTCTTGCCCGCGCCGGTATAGCGCTTGACGTAGTACGCGCGGCCGTCGGCCTCGATGCGCAGCACTTCGCTCAAGGGGTCGCGGGCGATGCGCTCGCCCTGCAGCGCGAACACCGCGTCGAGGCTCGCGAAGTGTTTGCGCGCCTCTGCCCCGAGGGCTTCGGTGTCGCAGCTCCAGGTGCTCATGATCCGGCTCCGGGTGCGTACTTGCGCCGGTAGCGGCGCAGCAGGCGCTGGGATTCGCGTTCCAGGCGGGCGAGGAGCGGCGCTTCGTCGCGCAGGACGTCGGCGAGCGGCGCATCGAAGTAGGCCTTCAGGAAGCGCAGCCGGTCGCGCCGCGTCAGCCCGATCCCGAGGGCGGAAAAGTACAGCCCGGCGAGATCCTTGTCGCGCCAGCGGCGCGGGGTCGTGGCGCGGATCTGGGCGCGGTGGAGGTCGATCAGCGACAGCCGGAGCGCGGCCGGCGTCGGCGGCGGATCGAGATGCAGCAGGAAGTGGCAGAGGTAGAAGTCGCGGTGGTTCACCCCGCCCGCGTGCATGCGCCGCGCCATGTCGGCGACGCGCCGGATCAGCGCGTGCTTGAGCGGTGCCGGCGGCGGGCGTTCGCGCCAGTGCTGGCAATATTCTTCCAGGCTGACCGTGGGCGCGAGTTCGCGCGTGATGAGGAAGGAATGACGACGGGCGGGGTTTGCGCCGCGCGTTCCGAAGGCCACCGCCTGCAGCGCATCGACCCCGAGTTCGGCGAGGCGGCGCGAGGCGAGCCATTCGTTCCCGGCGCCGAGCACCGGCAGGCGCAGCGACAGCAGGTTCTTGAAGATCTCGCGCCAGCCGACGCCGCGGTGGATCTTGACGAAGTAGTGACGGCCCTCGAACTCGGTGCGCAGCGTACGGCGCGCCTCGACCTCGCGAAAGACCTCCCCCTCCAGGGCCTCGACGGCCGCAAAGGGGTCGCACCCCTGCCAGCGCGTGCGAAACGGCTCTTCGAGCACGATCCGCTCGCCACTCATGGGGGGGTCTCCAGAATCGCGTCGGCGGCGCGCTCGTGCAGGCTGTAAAGGTCGGCGCGTTCGGCGTAGGCGAGTCCGTTGCGGCCGAGCCGGGCGCGTTCGGCGGCGTCTTCGAGCAGAGCCGCCAGATGCCGGTCGAGCGCCGCCTGTTCGAATGGTTCGGGCAGGATCCGGCCGGCGTCGCCTTCGACGACGTAGGGTGCGAAGCCGCAGGCGGCCGTCGCGAGCACCGGCAGGCCGGCGACGACCGCTTCGAGCAGGACGATGCCGCCGGCTTCCTGGTAGGCCGGATGGATCAGCAGATCGGCGCCGAGCAGAAAGCGCGGCACGTCGTCGCGCCCGGCCAGGATCTCGACCTGCCGGGCAAGCCCCAGGCGCGCCGCCAGGCGCTTGAAGGGGGTGGGGTCGTCCTGGCCGATCGCGATCAGTCGGGTGCGCTCGCGCAGCGGCGCGGGCAGCGCGGCGAAGGCGCGCAGGCTGCGGTCGAGCCCCTTGGTCTTGAAACCCGAGCCGATCTGCAGCAGCAGCCGGTCTTCTGCGCCAAGCCCGTGTTCGGCGCGGAAGGCGGCGCGAATCTGCGCGGCATCGGGCGGTGCGCGCCGGTCTGCGGCGATGCCGGGTGGCAACAGGCAAAAGCGCTGCGCCGGCGTGCCATAGTGACGTGCGAAGACCTCCTGCTGCGCCGGGGCGATGAGCAGGATGCGGGTGCGGGAAGCCGGGCCGAACACGGCGCGTTCCCACGCCGAGAAATGGCGGTAGCGTCCGGACAGGCGGTAGAGCGGCGAGCGCAGGCTGCGGGCCTTGTCCTCGAAGCAGGGGTCGGCCGCGAAGTACACGTCGAGCCCCGGCATCTTGTTGAAGCCGATCACGCGCTCGGCCGGGCGGCGGGCCAGATCGGCCGCGACCCAGGCGCTGAACTTCGCATAGCGGCGTGGGTTGGTCAGCGCGCGTACCGGCACCTGCACCACCTCGAAGCCGGCCGGCACCTCACCGTTCCACGACAGCACGTAGACCCGGATGGCATGGCCGCGCGCCTGGCAGGTGCGCGCGATGCGGAGGAAATCACGCTGCAGTCCGCCGAACGGAAAATACTTGTACAGACAGAACGCGAGCTGCATCAGACCGGGTCCGCCTGTACGGCCTTTGCCGCGCGTCGATCGAGCAGGTCGTCGAGGGCCTGCCAGACCTGCTCGGGTGCCACGCGCGTGAAGCACAACGGTGTCTCGCGCGCGAGGTCGAAGCGTTCCCGTTCGGTCGCATCGGGGGTATGGCGGCAGGTGCGCGCAAGGCATGGTGCGCAGCGCAGGTCCGAAGCGAGGTGCACCTGCTCGCGCCCCCAGGCGCCGGTATAGCCGGGATGGGTCGGTCCGAAGAGCGATACCGTGGGGATGTCGAGTGCAGCGGCAAGGTGGCCCAGGCCGGTGTCGACGGCGACACAGGCTGCGGCGCCGGCGAGCTCGACCGCCATGCCGGTGAGCGTGAGCTGGGGCAGCACGGTGACCCCCGGACGGCCCTGCGCGAGCCGCTCGGCGCGGGCCCGCTCGGCGGGGTTGCCCCACGGCAGGCGGACCTCCCAGCCGGCCTCGAGGGCGCGCGCAAGCAGGCGTTCCCAGTACCACTCGGGCCAGTGCTTGGTCTCCCAGGTCGTGCCGTGGAGGAACATCAGGTAGCGGCCAGGGGTATGGGCTTCGGGCTGGACGGCGGCGACGATGCGCGCACGATCCAGCCCATAGTCGCCGTCGGAGGCCGGCATCGCATAGCCGAGCGCCGCGGCAAAGAGCGCCCGCACCCGCTGCACGGCATGCTGGCCGCGGGCAACCGCATGCGTGTGGCGGTAGAAGAGGCTTGCCAGACCCTCGCGCGCCGAGCGCCGGTCCAGCCCATGCACCGGCGCCTGGACGTGGCGCGACAGCCATGCGCTCTTCAGCAGCCCCTGGGCGTCGATCGCCAGCGTGTACGGCGTCGGTGCGGTGATGCTGCGCACGAAGGCGCGCCACTCGCCGCTGCGCCAGGCCTGCATCGGGTTCCTG
Organism: Rhodocyclaceae bacterium; assembly: GCA_023383815.1. GTDB lineage: Bacteria > Pseudomonadota > Gammaproteobacteria > Burkholderiales > Rhodocyclaceae > JACOUN01. The sequence continues at coordinate 24,970 of JAHDYG010000031.1, read as the reverse complement.
CGCCAGCGCCGGATCGCAACCGGTATCACGCGCTCGACCGCCGGGTGCCAGGCCGGGATCTCGGCAAAGGCTTCCTCGACGACCCAGTCGAAGCGGATTCCGGGCAGGATGCGTGCGGCATCGGTCAGCGCCGGCAGCGTGTGGATGATGTCGCCCAGCGAAGAGGTCTTGATCACGAGCACGCGCATGCGGGCCTCCTTCAATGCTCCGTCTGCGCCGGATCTGCCGCGAGCCGGTCGAGCGCTTCGAGCACGCTCGCCGGGGGGATGTCGACGAGGCACCGGGTGTGGCCGAGCGGGCAGGTGCGCTTGAAGCAGGGCGAGCACTCGAGGCGCAGGTAGCGCACCACGGCGCGGTCGGACAGGGGCGGCGTGTGGTCCGGCGTCGACGAACCGTACAGCGCCACGAGCGGTACGTCGAGTGCCGCTGCGACGTGCATCAGGCCCGAGTCGTTGGTGACCGCGGCCCGGCACCGGTCAAGAAGATCGACCGCGTCCCCGAGCCCGGTGCGACCGCACAGGTTGTGGACGCGCGCTTCGAGCCCGTGCGCGATCTCATCGCCGGCCGCGCGATCCTTGCCCGAACCGAGGATCCAGACCTGGAAGCCGCGCGTGACGAGGCTCGCCGCCAGCGTGGCGAAGTGCGCCAGCGGCCATTGCTTGGCCGGCCCGTACTCGGCTCCGGGCATGAAGGCGATCGCCGGCCGGTCGGCCTCCAGTCCAAGTGATTCGCACAGCCGCGCCTGATTGGCGCGGTCGGCGACGAGCTGCGGGCGCGGCAGCGGGTCGGGCAGGGGCTTGTTCACCGGGCGCCCCAGCGCCACGAAGCGCTGCACCGTCATCGGCAGCCGCCGCTTGTCGAGGAGGCGCATGTCATTGATCAGGAAATAGCGCATCTCGCCGCGAAAGGCCGTGCGACGCGGAATTCCGGCAAAAGCCGGAATCAGCGCCGACTTCAGCGAACCGGGCAGCACGATCGCCTGGTCGTAGCCGATCTGCGCGAGCTGCCGCCCGAGTTGCCAGCGCACCCCGAGTTCGAGCTGCCCGTGCCCGAGCGGCATCGCCAGCGCGCGGCTGACCTGCGGCATGCGCGCCAGGATCGGCAGCGACCACTCGGGCGCCAGCACATCGATCTCGCACTCGCGCGCCGCCTTGAGCGTCTGGAACAGGCTCTGCGCCATGACCATGTCGCCCACCCACGACGGGCCGACGACGAGGATGCGCTGGGGCGGGGCGGCGGCTTCGCGGGCGTCGATCCCGGATTCCTCGCAGGGGGGCTCGTCAGGCATAGGCAGGGTTCGTTTCACGGCAGCGGCACGAAATGCGGCAACGGCAAGCCCAGCAGCCGGGCCGCGCGATTGAGGTCGCGGTCGAAGCTGACAAACCGGAGCCCGGGCAGGTGCAGGCGGATGCGGTCAGCGCTGGCGAGATGGATCGCGTCATAACCGCGCAGTGCAAAGCCCTCCGCCAGTTCTGCCGCACGTTCAAGCAGCGGCTCGTCGGTCGGCATCGAGCTGAAATTGTTGATCCAGTCATACCGGAAGTCGGTCACGAGGGTGCGATGCTGTTCGTCGTCGACCCGCTGCTGACGGCACGCAGCCGCCAGTGCGGCGCGCGTCTCGACAAACCCGATCTCGTGGCAGAACACCTGAGGGGTTTCGTCATAGAGCTGCTCGATCTGCACACTGCCCGCTTCGGCGAGATACAGCTTGACCGTTGCGGAGGTGTCGAAATATGCGCCGGGGGAGGTTTCCATGACTCAGCGGCGATTCGCGATGACCCAGTCCGAAATCGGTTCGCCGGTATTGACCGGGCGGCTGGACACTGGTCGGGACAGCTTGCCCTTGGACCGGGCCCAGCGGACGCCGGGAATCTCGGGCATGCCCTCAGGCGCTTGCGCAGCGGAGATGATCCGGGCCACAGGCCTGCGGTGGGAGGTGATGAGGAAGGTCTGCCCGCGCTCGGCTGCGTGCAGGTACTCGGCCAGATGTTCGCGCAATTCGCGTACGGATACGGTGTCGGACATCGGGAAACTCCTGCGTGGGACATCGAACCCACATGCTAGCAATCAATGTACACATCTGCAATGAATTGCGTACACAATTTGGAGGGCCGGATCAACTTTCAGTTGCGTTTGCGGCAAGCCACTCCAGGTACCTCGGCACGCCTTCCTCGACCGGCATGAACGCATGCGTGCAGCCGGTTGCGCGCAGGGCTGCGAGGTCGGCTTCGGTGAAGCTCTGGTAGCGGCCCTTGAGGGTGTCCGGGAAGGGGATGTATTCGATGCTGCCGCTGCCGTGCCAGTCGATTGCGGCGTGGGCGACGTCGTTGAAGCTCTGGGCGCGGCCGGTGCCAAGGTTGAAGATGCCCGAGACCCCGGGGTGGTCGAAGAGCCACAGCTTGACCGCGACGAGGTCGTCGACGTGGATGAAGTCGCGTCGCTGCTCGCCCGGGCCGTAGCCGTCCGAACCTTCGAAGAGGCGCACGCGCCCGCTTTCGCGCAACTGCTTGTGGAAGTGGTAGGCGACGCTCGCCATGCTGCCCTTGTGCTGTTCGCGCGGGCCGTACACGTTGAAGTAGCGCAGGCCCACGACCTGGCTCCCGATCCCGGCCAGGAGCGGGCGCAGGTGGCAGTCGAAGAGGAACTTCGAGTAGGCGTACATGTTGAGCGGGCGCTCGTGCTCGCGGGCCTCGCGAAACACCGGGCCCATGCCATACACCGAGGCGGAGGAGGCATAGAGCAGCGGCACCTTGCGCGCCGTGCACCAGGCGAGCAGTGCCTTGGAGTATTCGTAGTTCACGGCCATCACGTAGCGGCCGTCCCATTCGGTGGTGGACGAGCAGGCGCCTTCGTGGAAGACCGCCTCGACCGGCCCGAAATCCTCGCCGGCCTGGATGCGGCGCAGGAAGTCGTCCTTGTCGGCGTAGTCGCGGATGTCGGCGTCGGCGAGGTTGAGGCACTTGCGCCCGTCGGTGAGGTCGTCGACGACGAGGATGTCGGTGATGCCGCGGGCGTTCAGTCCGTGCACGAGATTGCTGCCGATGAAGCCGGCGCCGCCGGTGACGATGATCATGCCGATTCTCCGTGGCCGCGCTGCAGCGCGTGGGTGAGTTCTTCGCGGGTGACGGTGGCGGTGCCGAGCTTGCCGACGACGATGCCGCCGGCGAGGTTGGCCAGCGCGGTTGCGTCGGCGAGCGTCAGTCCGTTCGCCAGTCCGGCGCCGAGCACGGCGACCACCGTGTCGCCCGCGCCGGTGACATCGAAGACGTCGCGTGCGCGCGCCGGCAGGTGGAGCGGCGGCAGGTCGCGGGCGACGAGCGTCATGCCGCGCTCGCTGCGCGTCACCAGCAGCGCTTCGAGATCGAGCGCGGCGCGCAGTGCCTCGGCGCGCGACACGAGCGTTGCTTCGTCGGCACAATGGCCGACCACGGCTTCGAACTCCGAAAGATTGGGCGTGATCAGCGTGGCGCCGCAGTAGCGGCCGAAATCGGTGCCCTTCGGGTCGACGATGACGGGAACGCGGTGCTCGCGCGCATCGCGGATCAGGCTGCCGACCTGCGCCAGCGTGCCCTTGCCGTAGTCCGACAGCACGAGCGCGCCGCTGCCGGGCAGTGCGCCGAGGCAGGCCTCCTCGATGCCGGCCGATTCGAGCACCGCGAAATTGTCTTCGAAATCGAGGCGGATCAACTGCTGGTGACGGCTGATGATGCGCAGCTTGGTGATGGTCGGGTGGCTGGGGGCCTCCAGCAGCCGGCATTCGACGCCACCCTGGGCGAGACGCTCGCGCACGAGGCGGCCGGCTTCGTCCGGGCCGACGAGGCCGATCAGTACCGTCGGGGCGCCCAGGGTCGCGGCGTTGAGGGCGACGTTGCCGGCGCCGCCGGCACGGAATTCGTCGCCCTCGACCTTGACGATGGGCACCGGCGCCTCGGGCGAGATGCGTGTCGTCGAGCCGTGCCAGTAGCGGTCGAGCATGACGTCGCCGACGATGAGGACGCGTCCGGCGGAAAGATCGGGAAGGTGGGCTTGCATCGGGCAGGCGAAAAGTCGTGGACTCGCGATTATCCCACGAAGCCCGGCTGGCCGTTCAGTCCGGGCGATTGAACCACTTCAGCATCGCGCCCCAGGGGGCGAGGTCGATGCGGGTTGCGTGGCCGCACTCGAAGGCGAGCGAGAGCCAGCGCTCGGCGGGGATGCCGAGCAGGCGGCCGGCGATCGCGCGCAAGGGGCCGCCATGCGCAACCACGACGACCGCCTCGGTGGCGTGCGTCCCGGCGGCCGCGAGCATCTCGTCGAACCACTCGTCTACGCGCCGGGACATGTCGTGCGCGGATTCGCCGCCGGGGGCGCGGAAACCGAGCGGATCCTCCACCCAGGCCTCCAGTGCCGGGCCGATCTGTGCATAGGGCTGCATCTCCCAGGCGCCGAAATCCATCTCCTTGAGACGTGCGTCGAGCACCACGCTGCCCAGTTCCTCGGCCAGCAGGCGTGCACGTGCGAGCGGGCTGGCGTAGAGCCGGTAGTGCCGCGGCAGCAGTGGGCGCAGCCGGGCTGCGACCGGGGCGGGCGCTTCGGCGAGACCGAGGTCGGACTGTCCGTAGCAGATGCCGTCTGCGATGGCCGGGCGCGGGTGGCGGATCAGGTGAAGTTCCATGCGATCAGGATTCCGAGGTAACAGGCCAGTTCGCTGCCTTGCTGGAGTGCGCCGAGGCAGTCGCCGGTGTAGCCGCCGATCCGGCGCACGAAGATGCGCGCAGCCCACAGCGTTGCAAGGGTGGCGAGCGCGAGGGCGGCCAGTGCCGCCGGAATGGGCAGCACGACAAGGGGCAGCACCACGAGGGGCAGCAGCCCGAACAGCGCTGCCAGTGCGAGTTCGTGCGCGGTGAGGCGATGGGCAAGGGGTTTCGATTTCGACGAATCGTCGTCGCGGACATAGTCGAGCGTGTGGATCAGGCTCGTCGAGGCGAGGCGCGACAGCGGATGGGCGGCCAGCAGCGCAGCGGCAACTGCAGCGGGTCCGAAGGCGGCCAGCTCCACGAGCGCGGCGGCCTTCGCGAGCAGCATCAGCACGAGGCCGATCGCGCCGTAGCTGCCGATGCGCGAGTCCTTCATGATCGAAAGTGCCTGTGCCTTGTCCCAGCCGCCGCCGAGCCCGTCGCAGGTGTCGGCCCAGCCGTCCTCGTGAAAGGCGCCGGTCACGCGGATCGTCACCGCCATCGACAGCACCACCGCGATCGAAGCGGGCAGGACCTGGGCCAGCGCGAGAAAGCTTGCGGCGCCGATCGCGCCGACTACCCAGCCGACCAGCGGAAAATACCGGGCGGCCTGATTGAGCCGCTCGGGCGACCACGGCACCCAGGCCGGCACCGGAAGGCGGGTGAAGAAGCCCAGAGCGGTGAAGAACAGTTCGAGCTGACGGCGCATCAGGGCTGGCGCTCGCTGACCCCCGCCGATTCGAAGCTCGCCATCTCGTTGAGGAAATTCACCGCCGCCTGTACCAGCGGATACGCGAGCGCGGCGCCGGTGCCCTCGCCGAGGCGCAGGTCGAGTTCTATCAAGGGGTCGGCGCCGAGGTGTTCGAGTTGCCAGGTGTGGCCCGGCTCGCGCGAGCGGTGGGCGAACACGCAGTAGGGCAGGATCGCCGGGGCGATCGCATGGGCCGCGAGCAGTGCTGCGGTGACGATGAAACCGTCGATCAGCAGCACCATGCGCCGCTCGGCCGCACCGAGCATCGCACCCGCCATCATTGCGATCTCGTAGCCGCCGTACTCCGACAGCGCGCGCAGCGGATCCGTAGGGCGCCCGCCGCGCGTGACCGCCTGTTCGAGCAAGGCCCGCTTGCGTGCGAGGCCTGCGTCGTCGAGCCCGGTGCCGCGCCCGGTCACTGCCGTGAGATCGGCATCGGTCAGGCAGTGGGTGAGCAGCGATGCCGAGGCCGTGTTGCCGATGCCCATCTCGCCGAACCCGAGGACGCGGCAGCCTTCCTCGGCCAGCCGGTGGGTCAGTCGCCGACCGCGTTCGAGCGCGAGTGCGACGGCCTCGGGTGCGATCGCCGGGGCTTCGAGGTAGTTCTGCGTCCCGTGGCCGATCTTCTCGTCGATGAGCCCCGGGTGCTGGCCGAAGTCGTGGTTCACGCCCGCGTCGACGACCTTGAGCGCGAGCCCTGTCTGCCGGCAGAAGACATTGATCGCGGCGCCTCCGGCGAGGAAATTCTCGACCATCTGCCACGTGACTTCCTGCGGAAATGCGGAAACGCCGGCCCGCGCAGCCCCATGGTCGCCTGCGAAGACGAGGATCTGCGGACGTTCGAGGCTCGGCGTCAGGGTCTGCTGGATCAGCCCGATCTGCAGCGCGAGCGCTTCGAGGCGCCCGAGTGCGCCGGGCGGCTTGGTCTTCTGGTCGATCCGGTGGACGAGGGATTCGCGCAAGGCGAGGTCGGGCGCTTCGATTGCAGCTTGCATGGGAAGATTCGGGCGGTATGAAGGACGGGCGGATCTTAGCATGCAGTCCCGTGTCGTCCGGGCGCTGCGCATGGCGGGCGTTGCGAGGTGTTCACGGCGCCTTGCCGGTGATCGTGTCTGGCGTGGGGTTTGCCATCGGAATCGGTGCGTGCGGTTCGCCCTTGCTCTTCTTGATGCCGTACATTCTCTTGTCGGCCGCCTTGACCAGACTTTCAGGCGAATCGCCGTCCTCGGGGAACAGTGCGTACCCGACGGAGGCGCCGAGCCGCACCGAACCCTCCGACAGATCGAAGACGTGGGCCAGTTCGCGGGAAATGCTGCTGACGACGCGCTGGACGTCGTCCGTGTCGAAGATGTCCTCGAGCATCACGACGAACTCGTCGCCGCCGATCCGCGCGACGGTATCCTCGGCGCGCAGCACTGCGCGGATGCGCTGGGCGACGGCGACCAGCAGTTCGTCGCCGACCGTGTGGCCGTAGCGGTCGTTGACGGGCTTGAACCCGTCCAGGTCGACCAGCAGCACCGCGATGCGCAGGTTGTGACGCCGCGCCCGGTTCAGGGCATGAATGATGCGCTCGCCGAGCAGCAGGCGGTTGGCGGCACCGGTCAGTGGATCGTGGTGGGCGGCGTGCTGCAGGTGGCGTTCCTTCTCCCGCAACTGTTCATTGACTTCCGCCAGCTCCTGGGTCCGTTCGGCGACCCGTTGCGCAAGCTGCTGCTCCGAGCGCTGCAAGCCGTGCACGAGCTGCTCCTTCGCTTCGAGGGCCTGGGCCTGTGCTTCGGCGCGCTCCTGACGCATCGCGTTGATGCGGCTGGCGAGCGCGAACGAGAGCAGCAACAGGTCGAGCACGGAGCCGACCTGCAGGGCATAGAGCGTGAACGCGTTGGTCGGAACGAGACCGAAATTGCGAGCGCCCGTGATCGCCGCGCCGAGCAGCACCATGGCCCAGGCAATGAGATAGATCCCCGCGCCGGGCTGGCGCCGACGGTAGCAGTGCAGACCGCAGGCGACGGCCAGGATCGCGAACAGCGGACCGAGTGCCGAGGCGGCCATCGCGCCGAAGCGGTACGGGTAGTAGGTCAGGGAGGCTGCGGCGAGCGCGAAGAGCAACACGAAGAGCATGAGCAGGCGGTCGAGCACCGGAGCACAGGCGCGGGTGCCGAGGAAGCTGCGCGTGAAGGCAGCGGCAAAGAGCCCGCACACGGCGAAGCCAAAGGGGCCGGCGATGTGACCCCAGGTCGTCGATTCCGGCCACAGGAACTGGTTGCCGAAGCCATTGAGCGAAAGCTGCCCGATCAGCATGCCCGCGACACACAGCACGTATTCGAGATAGCTGCGGTCGCGGATCGCGAAGTAGAGCAGCAGGTTGTAGAGCAGCAGCGCGAGAATCGCGCCGTAGTAGAGCGCGAGCGCGGTGTAGCTCGTCTGGCTGTGATGGGCGAGCGCCTGGGCCTGCCACAGCGTCAGCGGTACGGTCAGCGTGCCTTCGGATTCGACGCGCAGCCACAACGAAACGGGCGTGTCCGGCATTGGCAGATCTGCCAGCGGAAACACGAAATTGCGGTGCGCGTACGGGCGAAAACCGAAGGGCAGCCGGTCGCCAGCCACGAGCGGGCGGGCTGCGTCGCCGATGTAGAGTTCGATGCGGTCGATCAGCGGGAAGGCGACTTCGAGCAGCCAGTCATCGGCGGCCGCGCCTTCGGCCGGGGCGAGATCGATGCGCAGCCACCAGGCGCTCTTCGTGTAGCCGAAGTTCGGCGATGGCGCATCGGCTGCGGCCGGAATGAACCCCTCGCGCAGCGCGCCGCGCACGTCAGCGATCGTGTAGCGGTGTTCGGGATCTTCGAGGACCGAGAGCCTGCCGGCCAGCGGAATCGATGCCCGTGCCGGGTCGAGTACCACACCGGCAGGCGCTTCTGCCTGGGCAAACGCGCCCGGCAGCAGTAGGCTCAGCGTGACGGCGACGAGGGCCAGTGCGAAGCGGATCGAGGCGCACGGCGAGATCATGCAGCAGGACTTCCCTTCAGGCGCAGCGGCAGCCCGGCCACCACAAGGCTGACTTCGTCGCAGCGCGCCGCGAGATCCTGGTTGAGGCGCCCGGCTTCGTCGCGGAACAGGCGGCCAAGGGGCGTCTGCGGCACGAGGCCGAAGCCCGTCTCGTTGGCAACGAGCAGGATCCGGCCCGGCAGGATGGGCAGTACGTCCAGCAGCGCCGCGCGTTCGCGCTGGAAGTCCTGCAGCGCCTGCGCATCGGGCGGGTCGGGAAGCTCCGGTGTGCTGGCGAGCAGGTTGGTGAGCCACAGCGTCAGGCAATCGACGAGGATGCAGCGATCGGGCGCTGCGACGGCCTTCAGCGCAGCCGCCAGTGCGTGCGGGACTTCGAGGGTGTGCCAGTCGGCAGGCCGGTCGGCACGGTGGCGCGCGATCCGCGCTGCCATCTCGGCATCGAGCGCGGTCGCGGTTGCGATCACGGTGACCGGGCCGCCGTGAGATTGCGCGCAGTGCTCCGCATGGCGGCTCTTGCCGGAGCGTGCTCCGCCGAGAATCAGGTGGGCAGGCATGGTCTGGGGCGGGTCGTTCGGTCCGGAGGCTGGGTTCGCCTGCTCCGCCGGACGGATCGGCCGGAGCGGAAAACTGCTATCATCGCCGCTTCACCGAGTTTCGGTGAAACGTGTTTCAGGTGCCCGAAGGCGGCTCACGCCCCAGGGTTAAACGGGAAACAGGTGCGCGATCGGTCCAAGCATACCGGATCCGCAATGCCTGTGCTGCCCCCGCAACGGTAAGTGGACGCAAGGCGCATCCAACCGCCACTGGACGAAAGTCCGGGAAGGCGATGCACCCGGTCCGGAGGTCCCTTCAGGACTTTCCGGCACCCGCCACGAGCCCGGATACCGGCCTGGATGCGACTAGGCGGAAGTGCCGCGGGGTGGCGGCGACGGGCTCGACATGCTCTCGGCGATTCCCTACGTGTGCGCTTCCTGTTGAAGCATTGCCCTGGCGTGCGGGGACGCGCTCCAGGGTCCAGGGAGAACCCGTTCATGAAAGCCTCACCCCTTGCCGCGGCGATCGCGGCAGCCCTCGCCTGCCCAGCCGTCCACGTGCCGGCAGCCCTCGCCCAGGAGTCGATCGGTGCGCCGGTCGTCGTGACCGCAACACGTCAGAAGCAGCGTGCCGATGAGGTCATCGCCAGCATCGAAGTCATCGACCGCGAGACGATCGAACGCGCTGGACAATCCTCGCTCGTCGACCTGCTGCAGTCGCTCACCGGTGTGCGCATTGCCACGAGCGGCGGGCCCGGCGCAAACGCAAGCATGTTCCTGCGCGGTGCCGAGTCGCGCCACACGCTGTTGCTGGTCGACGGCTTGCGGGTCGGTTCGGCGACCAGCGGCCAGGCGACGCTCGAAGCGATTCCGCTCGCGATGGTCGAGCGCATCGAGATCCTGCGCGGACCTGCGAGTGCGCTGTACGGTTCCGAAGCGATTGGTGGCGTGATCCAGATCTTCACCCGGCGTGGGCGTGAGGGACTGCACCCTGAGCTCTTCGTCGGCATCGGCGGCTATGACACGGTGAACGCCAGCGCCTCGCTCAACGGTGGCCAGGGGGCGCTGCGCTACAGCCTGAGCGTCGGCCAGGACGACAGCAAGGGCTACAGTGCGAAGCGCAACCGGCCGCAATGGCACAGCAGCTGGGGCTCGTCCTATCACCCTGACCGGGACGGCTTCCGCAACCGCTACGCTTCGGCCTCCGCCACGGTCGACCTGCGCGAGCGCGACCGTTTCGGCGTGCACGCCTTCGCGACCGACGGGCGCAATCACTATGACACCAACGACTACTACCGCTCTTACCTCGACAAGCAGGTGGATTCGGCCGGCGCCTGGCTGCAGAACGAACTGGGGCAGGGCTGGACCAGCACGGTCCGGATCGGCCAGAGCCGCGACCGCCTGCACAACGTCACGGATGACACGAACCGCAACCGCATCCGCTCGACGCAGCAGCAGTTCCAGTGGCAGCACGATGTCCGTCTTCCGGTCGGCTCCCTGATGGCCGCTTACGAGTACGTGCGTGCGAGGGTCGGCGGCGATACCGATTACGTTGTCGACAAGCGTGACGTGCACGCCTTCCTGCTCGGCTGGTCGGGCAGCTTCGATGCGCACTCGGTCCAGCTCAATCTGCGCCATGACGACAACTCGCAATTCGGCTCGAAGACGACCGGCATGTTCGGCTACGGTTTCCGCATCTCGCCGCAGTGGCGGGTACATGCCAGCGTCGCGACGGCCTTCAATGCGCCGACCTTCAACCAGCTCTACTGGCCGGACACCGGCTTCGGCGGCGGAAACCCGGATCTCGAACCGGAGCATGCGCTGAACCGCGAGATCGGTCTGCGCTGGGATGACGGAACCCACCATGTCGAGCTGACCTACTACAACAACCGTGTGCGCGACCTGATCGCCGGCTGGCCGCCGCAAAACCTCAACCGCGCGCGGCTGGAGGGGATCGAGCTTGCCTGGCAGGCGAACCTGGCCGGTTACGATCTGCGGGCCGGGGTCGACGTGCTGGACGCGAAGGATGAGCGCAGCGGCAACCGCCTGCCGCGGCGCGCAAAGCTGGCGGGCTTTGCACGGATCGAGCGCATCGCGGACCGGTGGAGCTGGGGGGTCGAGTGGGACGGCCAGGGCAAGCGCTACGAGGACACGGCCAACACCCTCGAGCTGGCGGGCTACGGCTTGATCCATGCGTACGCCCACTACCGGCTGGCGCCGGACTGGCGCGTCGAGCTGCGCGCCAACAACCTGCTCGACAAGCGGTACGAGCTGTCGCGCGGCTATGCGACGGCCGGTGCGAACCTCTTTGCCGGCATCCGCTACACGCCGCGCTAACAGGCAGAATGGCGCAGTGAGCACGATACGAGCACGCCCCTGTCGCAGTCGAGCGTTCGGCATCATCGCCGGGCTCGCCCTTGCGGCCGTGGCGGCGTTCGTGCTCGCACTGATGAGCGGAGAGCTGGCGATCTCGGTCCGCAGTGCGGCTGGAGCGCTCTTTGAGGGCGACCAGAGCATGGAGGCGCAAGTCGTGCGTCACCTGCGCCTGCCTCGGGCGGTGGCGGTCTTCGCGTGCGGCGGGCTGCTCGCGACGGCCGGTGCACTGATGCAGGTGCTGTTGCGCAATCCCTTGGCTGATCCCTACGTGCTGGGTATCTCGGGGGGCGCGGCGGTCGGGGCACTGGCGGCGATGCTTGCCGGCCTTGCGTCCTTCGTGGTCGATGCCGCGGCCTTCGGTGGTGCGCTGACGGCGATGCTGCTGGTGTTCGGGCTGGCGCACGGCGACGGCTCGTGGACCCAGACCCGGCTGCTGCTGACCGGGGTCATCGTTGCAGCAGGGTGCGGCGCGGCGATCACGCTGATGCTCGCGATCGCGCCCGACACGCGCGTGCATTCGATGCTGTTCTGGCTCATGGGGGACGCCTCGGGTGCACGCCGGCCGTGGCCGGCGCTGGTCATACTTGCCCTGGGGCTGGTGCTGATCCTTCCGTTCGCACGAGAGCTCAACGTGCTTGCGCGCGGCGAGCTGACGGCGCGTTCGCTGGGCGTCAAGGTCGTGCGCCTGCGTTTTCTGCTCTATGGGCTGGCGTCGTTGTTGACTGCGGTGTCCGTGACCCTGGTCGGTTCGGTCGGCTTCGTCGGCCTGATCGTGCCGCACCTGATGCGCTTCGTCGTCGGCAACGACCAGCGAGTGCTCTTGCCGGCGGCACTACTGGCAGGTGGAACGCTGCTGACGCTCGCCGATACCGCGGCGCGGACCGTGATCGCGCCCGTGCAGTTGCCGGTCGGGGTGCTGACTGCGCTGATCGGCGTGCCGGTCTTCCTTTTCCTGCTCTCGCGGCATCGACGCTAGGATGAACGAGTCCGCGCTCGAGCGTGAATCCGCGGCTGCGCCGGTGCTCGCGGCCGAAGGGCTGGCCCTGAAGGTGGGGGAGCGCTGGCTGTGCTGCGAATTCAGTCTCCGCCTCGCGGCAGGCGAGTGCCTCGTGCTGCTCGGGCCCAACGGTGCCGGCAAGACGACCCTGCTGCATACGCTTGCCGGTCTGCGCGAGCCGGACGCAGGGCGCGTGCTGCTCGACGGGCGCGCGCATGCGGCCTGGCGCGGCGAAGAGCTGGCGCGTTTCCGGGGCCTGCTCGCGCAGCAGCAGCCCGATCATTTTTCGGCTTCGGTGCTGGAGACTGTGCTCGTCGGACGCCACCCGCATCTGGGGCGCTGGGGCTGGGAAGGACCGCAGGATGAAGCGATTGCCCGCGCAGCCCTGCGCGAAGTGGGGCTGGAAGCCATGGAGGGGCGGGACATCCTGTCGCTGTCCGGCGGTGAGCGTCAGCGGGTTGCGCTGGCGGCGCTGCTGGCACAGACGCCGAGCGTGTTCCTGCTCGACGAGCCGACCAACCATCTCGACCTGCATTACCGCATCGAGGTGCTCGAGCTGTTCCGCCGCAAGGTCCGGGACGGAGCTGCGGCCGTGATGGTGCTGCACGACATCGATCTGGCCGCCCGCTACGCCGACCACGTGATCCTGCTCGATGGCCGTGGCGGGGTCGTCGCTGGAAGCTGTGATGAAGTGCTGCAGCCGGAGCCGCTCAGCCATGCCTTCGGACACCGTCTCGAACGCCACGAACTGGCCGGCCGCGTGGTATTCCTGCCGCAGTGACGACGCACTGCCCCGCCCTCTTCGTTGCGGCGCCGGCCTCGGGCCAGGGCAAGACGACCGTGACCGCCGCGCTCGCCCGGCTGCACGCCCGCCAGGGGAGACGGGTGCGGGTGTTCAAGTGCGGGCCGGATTTTCTCGATCCGCAGATTCACGCGGTCGCCAGCGGCGCTCCCGTCCATAGCCTCGACCTCGGCATGTGCGGCGAGTCCGATGCGGCCTGGCGGTTGTCGGCTGCGGCGCGCGAGGCCGAGCTGATCCTCGTCGAAGGCGTCATGGGGCTTTTCGACGGCGAACCCTCGGGCGCCGATCTCGCGCAGCGCTTCGGGTTGCCGGTGATGGCGGTGATCGATGCGCGGGCGATGGCCCAGACCTTTGCAGCGGTGGCCTGGGGGCTCGCGCACTATCGCACCGGATTGCCGTTTTCGGGCGTGCTCGCAAACCGCGTCGGCAGTGAACATCATGCGCATCTGCTGCGCGCGGCGCTGCCCCCGGGCATGCGCTGGTATGGGGCGCTTGCGCGCGACCCCGCAGCGACGCTGCCCGAGCGTCATCTCGGGATCCTGCAGGCGGCCGAGATCACGGATCTGACTGCACGGCTCGACCGCATGGCCGATGCGCTGGCGGCGACCGGTGCGGGCGCGCTGCCACCGCCGGTCGCATTCGAAGTGGTGCCGCCGCCAACGATTGCACCGCTGCTCGCCGGCTGCCGCATCGCGGTTGCGCGCGATGCGGCCTTCGGTTTCCTGTATCCGGCCAACCTCGATACGCTCGCCGCACTGGGTGCCCGCCTCGTGTTCTTCTCGCCGCTGGCCGGCGATCTGCTCCCGGACTGTGATGCGCTGTGGTTACCCGGGGGCTATCCGGAACTCCACGGTGCAGTGCTTTCTGCCCACACTGCGCTGTGGGCGGCGGTGCGGGCGCACGTCGGTGCCGGCAAACCAGCGCTTGCCGAGTGTGGCGGCATGATGAGTCTGTTCGAAACCCTGGTCGACAAGGAGGGCGTCACGCACGCCCTCGCTGGCATCCTTCCGGGTTGCTCCGTGATGCAGCCGAGGCTCGTGGCGCTCGGCACCCAGAGGGTTGCGCTGCCGGAAGGCAGGCTCTCCGGCCATACCTTCCACCATTCCCGATCCGACACGCCGCTCGCACCGCTCGCGCTCGCGCAGAGCATGGATGGTGGGCCCGGCGAGCCCGTGTATCGGATCGGGCGACTGACGGCCTCCTACGTGCACTTCTACTTCCCGTCCGCGCCGGAAGCGGTCGCGCGCCTGTTTCTGCCGTGAGGGGCGCTGCAAGGCGAAGGAGGTGTTAAAGTTGGTCATCTGGTCACGAATGGAGAGTCGCCATGCGCAACCTGTCCCTTGCAGAAACCAAGGCCCATCTCTCGGCGATCGTCGATTGCGTCGAGGCCGGTGAGGAGGTGGTCATCACGCGCCGCGGGCGGCCCGTCGCCCGGATCGTTCCCGAGCACGAACTGAAGCTCACCGATGCGCGGCGTTGGGTCGACGAACTTTCGGCATTTGTCACCGCACAGCCGCTTCGTGCCGGCTCGTCGGTGGAGACGGTGCGCGAACAGCGTGATGAGGCGCGCTACGGATGATTCCCTATGTCGACACCTGCATTCTCCTGTCACTCTTCTTCCGGGATTCGGGCACCGAGGCGGCGCTGGCCTGGCTCGAACGCTGCGCCGCAGGGCGGATCGTGGTCAGTCACTGGGCATTGACCGAGTTCGTCGGTGCGGCAGGCATCCTGGCGCGAAGGGGCGAACTCACTCCGGAGCTGCATCGAGAGGGGATTGCCCGCTTTCGCCGATTCTGCGCCGAGCGCCTCACCCTTGAAGCGCCCCTTGCTTCGGACTTCGAACGCGCAGCCATCTGGCTGGAGAACTTTCCCTCCGGCTTGCGCGCCGCCGATGCCCTGCATCTGGCCATCGGAGCGCGCCTGGGTACGGTCCTGTGCACGGCCGACGAGCGCCTGACGGCGGCCAGCGAGCGTCTAGGCCTGCCGGTGGCGAAGCTCTCCGGCTAGGCGCCGTCAACGGTTGGGCCGTGTCTGCCGGCTCACGGCATGATCTCGACGTACTCGTAGACCTCGCAGTCGGTGATCTGCCTGCGCACCGGAAGGCTGGCGCGCGCGAACCAGGCGAGCGGGTCGTGGCGGTCGACTTCACGGCCGATGAATTTCAGCAGTTCACAGATCGGCTCGACGACGTTGGCACGATAGCGCTCGTCCTTGCGCACGTAACCGAGCCACAGGTTCTTCATGCAGTTGCGGCGACACCACGAAAATGCCTCGCACTGTTCGCAAGGCATTTCCGCTGCGGGTTGCAGGGGGCTCTTCTTGAGCCAGTTGGCCTTGACGTCGCCCATCTGCATCTCGGGTGCGTACATCATGTCCGGACAGGGAAAGATCTGACCGTTGGGCATGACGTTGAGCAGATGGGTGGACACGCGGCACTGGGTAAGGCCGGCGTAGAGTTCCCGGGCACGGGTCGGCAGGACCTTGTTGCGCACGATGCCCATCAACGGAATGACGGGGTAGAGCTTCTGCGGATCGGCGAAGAATCGCTCGATGAGCCGTACCAGGACGGCCTTGCGCTTGTCGACCGAGTCTTCGAAATACATCTCGTCGGCGACGAACTGCCAGTACAGATAGTCGAAGGGACTTCCCGGTGCGATGAGCTCATCGAGTTCCTCGAAGCTCGTGTCGGGGTTGCCCCAGGTGACCCGTGCCGTGACGCTTCCGCCGATGCGTGCGCGCACCTTGGTCAGGTTGTTCAGTACCTGGCGGTAGATGCCCCGCCCGCGATAGCCATCGGTGGTGTGTTCGCCGCCGTCGATCGAGACGAGGATGTTCGACAGGCGCCCGAGCGCCTGATCGGGCAGGTTATCGAGCAGGGTGCCGTTGGTCTGCAACTGGAAGCGGAACTGCGGAAAGCGCTGCATGACCTGGAGCACGAGTTCGAGGTTCAGCGTCGGCTCCCCGCCGTAGAAGGTGACGTAGACCTCCTTGCCGGCGAGGTGCAGATCGACGAAGGCGGCGAGCTGGTCGATGTCGTACTCGACGTGGGTCTGCGAGCCGAGCACGTCGCCGACGCCGAGCGAACAGTAGGTGCACTTCAGGTTGCACTTCAGGGTCGTCAGCAACTGCAGTTCGACGCGGTTGCCGGTGATCGGGTCGGGGTCGGAGCAGGCGCTGGAGGCGCCTGCTGCATGGGGATGAAAACGAACGAGGGTCCGGGGTTCCATCGCGGTTCCAGGAGTGGCGGTGGGGATCGGCGGCGGGTTTCTCCCGCCGCGGTTGCGGGCGGGAGTTTACCCTGCGAGGCCCGCCCGGGGTAGCCGGAACGTGCGATGGTGAATCGCTATTTTGTTCGCGCTTCCGCCTTTCTGGCCGCGCTGACCGTGAATTGTTCGCGCAGCTGCTGCAGCGTCTTCTCGCCGATGCCGGGGACCCTGACGAGATCATCGACTGAAGCAAACGGTCCGTTCTGTTCGCGGTACTTGACGATTGCGGCCGCCTTGCTCGGGCCGATTCCCTTGACCTGTTCCAGGGTGGCGGCATCTGCCGCATTCAGGTCGATGACGCCAGTGGCGAACGCGCACAAAGGAGACAGGGCGACTGCCAGCAACAGGGTGAGAAAGATCTTGCGCATGGTTGCATTCCTAGAGATATGCCAAATGGCAAGCCGATTCTTGTATGACAAACAGGAAATGTCAACGGCATGGCGTGATTGCCGGGCCCGGAGGGATCCGAAGTTGGTGAGCCGCGAACGGTACCAGGTGCTTGACAATATCAGTACACGCTTATATTATGATTCTCAACATCCCAACAGGAGACTTCACGATGCTGCGTTTCGACATTCCGCCGGTGTGCTCGAATGCCTACCGCTTTCAGGCGGCCGTGACGTTCGCGATCAGCGCGGCCTATCTCTTCACGCCATGGCAGTGGCTGGCCATCGTGCTTGCTGCGGGAGCCTTCGTGCGCGGTTTCGTTTCGCCGCACAAGTGCCCTTCCTATCGCCTCTTTGCGGCGATCACACGCAAGGCAGGGTGGAGCAAGCCGGTCAATGCCGGCGCGAAGCTCTTTGCAGACAAGCTCGTTGCGATTGCGGCTTCGGTGATGGTGGCAAGCTGGGCGCTCGGTTCCGGCATCGGAAGCATTCCGGCAGGAATCCTGCTGGTGTTTTCGTTCATCGATCTCACCAGCGGCTTCTGTGCTGCCTGCTGGGCCTATGCGATGTGGTACCGCATCCGCGGGGCCTGATCCGCGGGGTGCCCGCGCAATGAAGATCGGCCAGGGGCTTGCGCCTCTGGCCGACTTTCCTTCTGAAGCGGCAAGGGGATCGGAGGGCCCCGGACCGGGCCCTCAGCCTTTGTCGCCAGCCGGCTTGCCCGAGAACAGTGCGGCGCGGGGCCGCGCGTTGGCGCGTGGCGCACTGCTGTCGCCGCGGTGCGGAGCAGGGCGCGGTGCGGCATCCCGTCTGGGCGGGTGGGCGGGCGCGGAGCCAGCCGGGCGGTTCGACTTATCGCGCGGCGCTCTACCGTGCGAGGAGCGCGGCTGAGAGGGGGCACCGCGCGGCGACCGGGGCTCGCTTCGCCGCGGCTCGGCAGTGTCGGGGCTTGGCGGGGAAGGGGAAAAATTCTCCGGTTCCGCGCGTTCGATCCGCCGCTTGAGCAGGCGCTCGATATCGGCCAGAAGCTTTGATTCCTCACCGTCAACCAGCGACACGGCCTGCCCGCTGAGGCCGCGCCGTCCGGTTCGTCCGATGCGGTGCACGTAGTCTTCGGGCACGTTCGGCAGTTCGAAGTTCACCACTTGCGGCAACTGGTCGATGTCGAGGCCGCGCGCGGCGATGTCGGTCGCGACCAGAATCGGGATCGCCCCGCTCTTGAACTCCGCGAGCGCGCGCGTACGCGCCGACTGACTCTTGTTGCCATGGATCGCTGCTGCGCCGATGCCGTGCTTGCCGAGGTACTCGGAGAGCTTGTTGGCGCCGTGCTTGGTGCGCGTGAAGACAAGGGCCTGGCGCCAGTCGTGATGGCGGATGAGGTGCACCAGAAGCTCGCGCTTTTGCTTCTGGGCGATCATGTACACCGACTGGGCGACCAGTTCCGATGCGGTATTGCGGCGGGCGACCTCGACACAGCCGGGGTCGTGCAGCAAACCGTTCGCGAGTTCGCGGATCTCGTCCGAGAATGTTGCCGAGAAAAGCAGGGTCTGGCGCTTCTTCGGGACCCGTGCAAGGATCTTCCGGATATCGCGGATGAAGCCCATGTCGAGCATGCGGTCGGCTTCGTCGAGAACCAGGATCTCGATTCCGGACAGGTCGACGGTCTTCTGGTCCGCGTGATCGAGGAGCCTTCCGGGCGTCGCGACCAGAATGTCGAGGCGCCGCCGCAGGGCCTGATACTGCGGGTTGATGTTCACACCACCGAACATGACCAGCGAGGCGAGCGACAGATGCTTGCCATAGGCCTGGACCGATTCGTGAACCTGCGAAGCGAGTTCCCGCGTTGGGGTGAGAATCAGGCAGCGCGGACGTCCGGGCGCAAGCTGTGGGCAAGGGCTGGCTGAAAGTCGCTGCAGGATCGGGAGCGTGAAACCGGCGGTCTTGCCGGTTCCGGTCTGGGCGGCGGCGAGCAGGTCGCGGCCTGTGAGGACCAGCGGAATCGCCTGCTGCTGGATCGGGGTCGGGGTGCGGTAACCGGTTTCGGAAACGGCGCGCAGCAGCGCGGGGGCCAGTCCGAGACTGGCAAAATCGGGTTGGGGATTCATGACTTCCAAGGGAGCTCCGGCGACGGCCTGTCGCCCTGTGTGGGCGACACCAATCGAGGCGGGCGGGGGGGTAGTGCCCGGAACGGGCAGGGAACGAGGCGCGGCCGATTGGTCTGACATGCGCATCAGCGTGGCATTCTACCGGGTTTTCGCGCTGCAGCATAATGCGTGGGATTTCATTGATCGCATTCACCATCCGTCTCCTGCGTTGCAGTGCGTCCGGCACGCGCTTGCAAGTTCGTCGGTGCGACATGGATGTTCAGATTGCGGAAGATTCCCGGTGGGCGGGATCGTACGCATGCGAGCGTGCCGCGAGACCGACTATAATCCGGTCCCTTGCAGTGTTCCGAGTCGAGGCAGTGCGTATGTCCGGAAAGGATTCAACCTGCGCTCGCGAGCGCAAAAGGCTCTCCCGCAGCCTTCTGGTACGCGCCGTATGCGGTCTGTCCTTCCTGTGGCTCCTTGCGGTGGTGGCCGGAATGCTGGCGTGGGCTGGCCTGAATGCGGCCTACCGGGAGTTGAGTGCGGGAGGACTCTTCGCTGCCGTTGCGCTGACGGGGGCGTCTTGCATCGCGGCGGCTGCGGCAGCCGTGCTCGTGCGCTGGCTGTATGCGCCCGCGCCCGTACCGACCGGTGTCCGGCTCAAGCGCGAAGAGATCCGCACGCTCAACGAGCTGATCAAGCGCATCCGCCGCAAGGTCGGCGGCGCGCCGGTGAATGCGGTGTGGGTGACCGGAGACATGAACGCGGGCATTCTCCAGCGTCCAGCCTGGGGACTCGTCGGACCGATGCGCACGCATCTGATGCTCGGACTGCCCTTGATGCACAGCATCTCCGAACGCCAGTTCGTCGCGATTCTCGCGCACGAATATGGCCACCTGGTCCGCCAGCGGCAGGGGCTTGCGGCATGGGCCTATCACCTGCGTTCGTGGTGGTATCGCGTGATGGACCGCTGCCTCAACGATTGCACGTTCCTCTCGCAGCTTGCACTGGTCGAGCGCTGGTCGGCCGAGGACCTGGCGCAGGCTTCCCGGCTGTCCCGGCTCGAGGAACTGGAGGCCGATGAGGTCGCGGCGCGGCTCGTCGGTGCCGAGCTGGTAGGCGAGACCCTGGTCGAGGTGGCGCTGAAGGAACGCTTTCTCGTGCGCGACTTCTGGAACAAGGTCATGGCGCAGAGCACCAGCCGACCACGGCCGACGATCCGTCCCTACCGTGATCTCGGCCTCGGGGTCATGGCGGGCTTCCGGCGTCCGGCCGAATGGAGCGAATTCCCGATGTCGATGTTCGAGGACGATGAATCCGAGATCGATCTTCATCCCAGCCTCGTCGAGCGACTCAATGCGCTTGGTACGCCGCCGGTCGGCGGGCGCCGTGAGGGGCGCTCTGCCGCTCGCCGTTACCTGATGCCGATGCTGACGCGCCTGGCCTGGACCTTCGATCGCGCATGGTGGGCCGACAACCGCAACAACTGGCGCGACTGCTATCGCTGCGCACGCGAATCCTCGCGCGACGATACACTGGGCTGACGTCGCTTTTCGCGGACCGCGTCGAGGATGTCGCACAGCAGGCTCGCTCCGTCGAGGATCCGCGGCGTGTGACGCTGAATCAGATCCGGGTCGATGAAGTACAGGTTGCCGTGCGCGTTTGCCGCGAGCCCGGGCCAGCGCCGCCACTGGTCGAGCCATTCCGGGCGCGTCGCGTTCATGCCGCTGGCGACGATCGCCTCCGGATCAGCCGCCAGCACGGCCTCGACACTGATCCTCGGAGCGAGCATCGGCAGGTCGGCAAAGACGTTCTGACCCCCGCACAGCCGCATCACGTCCGAGATCAGATGCTCACCATTGATGGTCATCAGCGGCGTGTTCCAGATCTGATAGAACATGCGGACCGGTGGGCGGTCCCGATACCGTGCGGCCAGCTCCGTGGCCCGTCCACGAAAATGCCGCGCGGCTTCCCGGGCGGATGTATCCGTGCCCGCAAGGCGGCCGAAGGCTTCGAGACTGCGTGCGACCCCCTCGATGCTGAGGGCTTCGTTCACATACACGGGGATCCCGAGCGCAGTGATCCGGTCGAGGTGGGCATTGCGGTTGCCACTTTGCCAGGCGATCACCAGGTCCGGGCGCAACGCGATCACTGCCTCGATGTCGATGTTGTTGTAGCCACCGACTACCGGCAGCTTGCGTGCTGCGAGCGGGTAGTCGCTGTGTGCCACCGCACCCACGATCCGCTCGCCGGCACCGGCGGCGAACAGGGTTTCCGTGATATGCGGGGCGAGACTCACGATGCGCCGGGCGGGGCCGGGAAGGGACAGCTCGTTTCCGGCGTCGTCGCGGATCAGGATCTGGGCCTGTGCGGGCAGTACGGCACCCAGCAGCGCGACCCATGCCGAGACCAGCAGAGCAGGGATCCTGCCGTTGCAGGGGCGGTCCGAGGAGGGAGACAGGGGGCGGGGCATCGGTTCAGGGCTCCTGGAGGCCGGCGAGCGCGGCGTCGAGCCGTCGCCAGGCGGCTTCTTCCGCGGGCAGGCCGAAGCGCAGGCTGGATGGCTGGTCGAAGCGTCGTACGAGAATGCCCTGCCGTGCCAGACGATCCTGGAACTCGGCTGCGCGTGGGGTGGGCAGCCACTGGAAGAGGGGGGTGCCGGTGGGCTTTCCAAGTCCGTAGGCTTCGAGCAGTGCGGCCAGTCGTGCACCGTCGTGTGCGAGGCGTGCGCGCATCGCTTCCTGCCACGCTTGATCGGCCAGCGCGATGCGTGCAACGTGCCGCGCCGGGCCGCCGAGGGTCCAGGGGCCGAGACGCTCGCGCAGAGCCGCCAGCAGGGCTTCGGGACCGAACACGAACCCGACGCGTGCGCCGGCGAGACCGAAGAACTTCCCGAGCGAACGCAGCACGATCAGCCCGGGTATGCCCGTGGCGTCGGTCAGGCTGTCTGTCGGCGTGGGATCGATGAAGGCTTCGTCGACGATCAGCCATCCGCCGCGCCGTGCCAGGCGATGCGCCCAGTCGAGCAGTACGGGACGCGGATGGCGGGTGCCGGTGGGATTGTCGGGATGGGCGACGACGACGAGGTCGGCGTCGTCCAGCTGCGCGTCGATCTCGTCGTGGTGGCAGCGGCGGAGTTCGCGCTCCCGCCAGGCATGCGGATGCTCGACGTAGGTTGGCTCGGGCACGAGCACGCGTCGTGCGTCGAGGCATGCCGGCAGCGCGAGGATCGCCGCCTGCGTGCCTGCGACCGGCAGCAGGCGGTCGGTGCCGTAGTAGCGGGCGGCGGCGGCCTCCAGGCCGTCTCCGTCTTCCGGCAGTCGCAGCCAGGCCTGCAGCGGAACGGGCGGAACGGGATAGCCGGTCGGATTGATTCCGGTCGAAAGATCGAGCCAGTCGCCGAGCGCAATCCGGTAACGTTGTGCGGCTTCGCGCAGTCGCCCGCCGTGTTCAAGCATGGTTCAGTTCCCACGCCAGCGCTGCGAGCGCGAGCACGCCAAGCCACAGCAGCATGCCGTGTTCGACCAGACGGACGGCGCGGCGCAGGGTCGCGGCGTCGGGCGCCGAGCCGCGGCCGAGCGGTGGGCGTGGTTCGTCGCGACCATGGTAGCGGGCGTGCCCGCCGAGTTCGACCGCGAGCGCACCCGCGCCAGCGGCCATCACCGGGCCGGCATTCGGACTCTTCCAGGCTCGCGCCTGGGTGCGCCAGCAGGTGAGTGCGTTGCGGGTGTGCCCGAGCGCGGCATAGGTGAGCGCCGTCAGGCGGGCCGGCAGCCAGTTCAGCACGTCGTCGATGCGTGCGGCGCAGCGGCCAAATTGCAGATAGCGCTCGTTGCGGTAGCCCCACATGGCATCGAGCGTGTTCGCGAGCCGGAACAGCAGCGCGCCCGGGCCGCCGAACACGCAGAACCAGAACAGCGTGCCGAAGACGGCATCATTGCCGTTCTCGAGCACCGATTCGGTGCCTGCACGGGCGACAGCGGAAGCGTCCAGCTGCGCCGTGTCGCGGCTGACGATGCGGGCGAGCTGCGCACGAGCGCCGACGAGATCGCCGGCTTCCAGCGGTGCGGCGATCGCCTCGGCATGCTCGGCCAGACTGCGCGCGCCGAGCGCGAACCACAGCAGCACGATGTCGAGGCCGAGTGCGAGCCACCGATCCTGGGCGCGCAGCACCACGGCGATCGCCACCCAGGGCAGGACCGCCGCCGCCCATGCCAGGGCCCCAGCAGCGAGCGCAGGCAGCCGCGGGCGCAGGACGTGCTCCAGGGCGTGCGCCCAGCGGCCGAAACCGATCAGCGGGTGAAAGCGGCGCGGTTCGCCCAGGAGGCGGTCGGCTGCGATGCCGGCGGCAAGGGTGAGGAGCAGGACGAGCATCGGGGCGGTCAAGGCAACGGATTCGGCGATAATGGCCGGCTGTTCAGCGAACCGGGATTCTACGCCATGCCCCACGCCGCCGCCCTGATGGTTCAGGGGACGACTTCCGACGCCGGCAAGAGCACGCTCGTTGCCGGCCTTGCGCGCGTGCTTGCGCGCCGCGGCGTGCGGGTTGCGCCCTTCAAGCCGCAGAACATGGCGCTGAACTCCGCCGTTACGATCGACGGAGGCGAGATCGGCCGTGCCCAGGCCCTGCAGGCGCTCGCGGCCGGGCTTGCGCCGCATACCGACTTCAACCCGATCCTCCTCAAGCCCAGCACCGACATCGGCGCCCAGGTCATCGTCCATGGCAAGGCGGTCACCCACCTGTCTGCGCGCGACTATCACGCCTACAAGCCGTTCGCGATGCGCGCGGTGATGGCGTCCTGGCAGCGCCTCACCTCCGCCTACGAGTGCGTGCTCGTCGAGGGCGCCGGCAGCCCGGCCGAGATCAACCTGCGCGAGCGCGACATCGCGAACATGGGGTTCGCCGAGGCGGCTGACGTGCCGGTGATTCTCGTTGCGGACATCGATCGCGGAGGGGTCTTCGCGCATCTCGTCGGCACCCTCGAACTGCTCTCGCCGAGCGAGCAGGCGCGTGTCAAGGGTTTCGTCATCAATCGTTTTCGCGGAGATCCGGCCTTGCTCCAGTCCGGGCTGGAGTGGCTGGAAGCACGCACCGGGCGCCCGGTGCTGGGCGTGCTGCCCTACCTGCACGGGCTCTTTCTCGACGCCGAGGACGCGCTCGCCGACGCGCGCGCCGACAAGACCTCCGCGCGCATCCGCGTCATCGCACCCGCCTACCCGCGCATCTCGAATCACACCGACCTCGATCCCCTGCGTCTGCATCCAGAGGTCGACTTCCGCTGGGTCGGACCCGGCCAGTCGATGCCGCCTGCCGACCTCGTCGTCCTGCCCGGCTCGAAGAGCGTGCAGGCCGATCTTGCCTGGCTGCGCGCTCAGGGCTGGGAGTCCCATCTGCAAAGGCATCTGCGCTATGGGGGCAAGGTCATCGGCATCTGCGGTGGCTTCCAGATGCTGGGCACCACGCTGCACGACCCGCAGGGCGTCGAGGGCGCCCCTGGTAGTGCGCCCGGGCTCGGCTGGCTTGCCATGCACACCACGCTCGAATGCCACAAGCAACTCGTCAACGTCACCGGCCGCCTCACGATCGCCGATGCCGCGGTGTGCGGCTACGAGATCCACATGGGGGTGTGCGCCGGGCCGGCGCTCGACCGGCCGCTCATCGAACTCGACGATGGCCGCCGTGACGGCGCCCTGTCGGACGACGGCCAGATCCTCGGCACCTACGTCCACGGCCTCCTCGACGACCCCTCCGCGCTCCAGGCCGTGCTCCGCTGGGCCGGTGCGGGCGACATCGGTACCGTTGACCTTGCCGCGCGCCGCGAGGCAGATCTGGACCGGCTGGCGGATGCGGTCGAGACGCACATGGCGGTCGAACGTCTGGTCGGGATTGCCGGGTTGGCGTGAGGATTGCCCGGGCGGTTGTCCGGTAGTTGTGCTGCGCCGCAGTATTTACGACATCTTTACGGGCCGGTGGATAGCATCGCGCCATGAAGATCTTGATCCTCGGCGCGGGCCAGGTGGGCTCCTCGGTGGCGGAGAACCTGGTTTCGGAAG
>JAHDYG010000030.1 GCA_023383815.1 Rhodocyclaceae bacterium | reverse complement strand
ACGACGGTGGCATTATCGTGAGTGCGCCATGCTAAATAAGTGCGGTTGCCCTGGACGACGAAGCCTTCGCGGAGAAGATGCAGAAGCTCACGGAAAAGCTCGGCGAGCAGATGGCCAAGGGCGCGGAACTGGACCAGCTGATTCGGCAGAAGTTGGGGGGGCTGGGGTATGAGTTCTGAGTGGGCTACTCTCCAGACTATTGGTGAGTTATTGGTGCGCGAGGGCGGATCAATTAAAACGGGACCATTTGGTACAACGCTGAAAGCGAGCGAGTATGCAGAGACTGGCGTTCCGCTCATTTCCGTTAGAGAAATTGGGCACGGCACGTTTCATATTGACAAGAAGACTCCGCGAGTATGCGAAGCAACACTGGCGCGTTTACCTGAATATATTCTGCAAACAAATGACATTGTCTTTGCACGAAAGGGTGGCATTGAGCGTTGCGCGCTAGTCCGCAAGCCTCAGACTGGTTGGTTTCTCGGATCAGACGGCATTCGCCTTCGCCCTCCCAAGTCTTGCGATGCGCGATTCATCGCCTATTTTCTTCAAACGAAGGCTGTTAAGGAGTGGCTGGTTCAGAACTCAACTGGGTCCACCATGGCCTCGTTGAATCAAGCAACCATCGGGCGCATACCAGTTTCATTGCCGTCAATTCAAGAACAGACGAGCATTGCTGACACCCTTGAAACCCTCGACGACCGCATCACCCTCCTGCGCGAAACCAACGCCACCCTCGAAGCCATCGCCCAGGCCCTCTTCAAATCCTGGTTTGTCGACTTCGACCCGGTCCGCGCCAAACAGGAAGGCCGAGTGCCGGAAGGCATGGATGAAGCCACGGCGGCGCTGTTTCCGGATGGGTTTGAGGAATCGGAGTTGGGGTTGGTGCCGAGAGGGTGGGCAGCAGCAAACCTGGGCAAGGTGGTATCGCTGCATGGTGGCTCAATACAAACCGGCCCGTTCGGTAGCCAACTTCATGCTTCCGACTATTCGGAACACGGCATCCCGGTAGTTATGCCCAAGGACATCAGCAATAGGCGCATTGACACAACGTCGATTGCCCGGGTCTCCAATAAGCACGTTGAGCGACTTTCGCGGCATCAACTCAAAGTCGGCGACATTGTTTTCAGCCGGAGGGGCGACGTCGAACGCCATGCGCTGGTGACCCGGCACGAGGCGGGCTGGCTCTGTGGAACAGGTTGCCTGTTGGTAAGACCAGGCTCGAGTTGGCGTTGGTCTGCGTATCTCTCAATGCTGCTCGATGCTCCCCAAGCAAGAGCATGGCTGGTACAGCATGCCGTTGGTGCAACGATGCCGAATCTGAACACCGGCATCCTGGGCTCGGTGCCCATGGTGCTTCCGCCAGTTTCTATCCTCGACCAATTTGAGCAAGTCGTGATGGCACTGGAGGACAGTCGCAGCGAAAACTTTGTGACGCTGAGCACGCTTGCTGACCTCCGCGACACCCTTCTCCCCCGCTTGATTTCCGGCCAGCTCCGCCTGCCAGATACCGAGGCGTTGATCGAGGACGTAAGCGTCTGATGCTCACTCTGAAAACGCTTGAAGACATCAACCTGCTCGAAGAGTCGGTGGAGCTTGAATGCAAGCTCGCTCAAGGGCAGGACGGAAACGGCGAAGTACCCAAGGACTTCTGGCCCACCTATTCGGCTATGGCCAATGCTCAAGGGGGCGTGGTGCTGCTCGGCGTGCGGGAGAAAGCCGGTGTGTTCAGCGTGGCGGGCCTGAACAATCCGGCCAAAGTCCGCGCAGATTTGTTCAACACCCTGAACAACCGTGCCAAGGTCAGTGTGAACCTGCTGAACGATGCGGATGTGCTTGAAACCCGCATCGATGGCAAGAGCGTGCTTGTCGTTTCCATTCCAGCCGCGACCCGCAAGCAGAAACCCGTCTACCTGAACGGTCAGCCGCTGGGCAACACCTGGATGCGGCTGAATGACGGAGACCGGCGCTGCGACGATGAGACCGTCAAGCGCATGCTGGCCGAACAGGTGGAGGACGAGCGCGATGCGCGCATCCTGACCGGCTTTGGCATGAATGACCTCGACGCCGAGAGCCTGCGCATCTACCGTCAGATGCTGCGCGATGAGAAACCCGGCCATCCGTACCTGGAGCAGGACGACGCCGACTTCATTGAGAGTCTGCGCGGCTGGCGGCGTGACCGCCAGACGGGCGAAGCCGGACTGACGATTGCCGGGCTGCTGATGTTCGGCAAGTGGGCCGCCATTCAGGAAGCCATGCCGCATTACTTTTTGGACTACCAGGAGCGCCCCGAAGCAAAGACCGAATTGCGCTGGGTGGACCGGCTGGTGCCCGACGGCACCTGGACGGGCAACCTCTTCGAGTTTTACCGGCGCGTCTATCGCAAACTGGTCGCCGACCTGAAAGTGCCGTTCGCGCTCAAGGAGGGGCAACGGCAGGACGACACGCCCGTGCATGTCGCGTTGCGGGAGGCCCTCGTGAACACCTTGGTCCATGCCGACTACACGGGCCGCGTGTCGGTGCTGGTGGTCAAGCGTCCGGACATGTTCGGCTTCCGCAATCCGGGCGGCCTGCGGCTACCCATCGAACAGGTGCTGCGCGGCGGCGAGAGCGATTGCCGCAATCGCATCCTGCACCAGATGTTCCTGCTGATTGGCCTGGGTGAACGGGGGGGTTCGGGCGTACCGAAGATTTACAGTGGCTGGAAGAGTCAGCACTGGCGCCCGCCCGCCTTGCAGGAAAAGCCCGAGCCGGAACAAACGCTGCTCATGCTCCAGATGGCGGATTTGCTGCCCGAGCCGGTTCTCGTGCACCTCAGGAACCGCTTCGGCAGCCAGTTCGAGGACCTGGACTACATCGGGCGTCTGGTGATGGCCACGGCGGCAATGGAGCGCGTCGTCAGCCACAAGCGGCTGCTGGAAATATGCGGAGCACACCCCCACGACTTGAGCCTGCTGTTGGCGCGTCTGGTCAGACAAGGGCTGCTGGAGTCGGACGGGAAATCGCGCGGCATGGTCTATTTCCTGCCCGGCGAGAGCCTGCCGACGCCGGACCAGGTTTTCGTCGGCCCGACCTTCCCTTCGGTGGTCGCCGGAAGTGTAGGGAGCAGCTCCGAATATTCCGAGGCGAGCTCCGAACATTTGGCTCCCAGCTCCGAACATTTGGCCGTCGGCTCCGAAGATGTGCCGGGTTCGGGCGGCAGGGATGCGCTGGGCCGCATGCTAAGCGCTCATCTCGATGCCCCCATCGTGGATAACTTGGAACAGCTCGAGCCAAGATTTCTTGCTGTGCTGAAAGCGCAGGCTGAGGAACCCTGCCAGAAGGCAAAGCTGGAGCGCTCACGGATGGAGGAAGTCATTCTGTCGCTCTGCCAGGACCAGTTCATGACCTTGTCGGTGCTGTCTCAGCTCGTCTGTCGGAATGCCGGCGGCCTGAGGCAGCAGTATCTGAGCCCCATGGTCAAGGCTGGTCTGATAGCGCTGGCCTTTCCGACCAAACCCACGCACGAGAAGCAGGCCTATCGTGCAGTCCCGGGGGCAAGGCCCCGCGAAGCAACAGATACCCCGCCCGAGGCGTAATGACCGAAGACCAACTCGAACAGGAAACCCTGGGCTGGCTCGCCGAGGTCGGCTACACCCCGCTCTTCGGCCCCGACATCTCCCCGGACGGACTGGAGCAGGAGCGGGACGACTACCGTCAGGTTCTATTGTTCGAGCGTCTGCGCAAGGCCATCGCCCGCCTCAACCCGGATGTTCCCCTGGCCGCCCGCGAGGATGCGCTGCAGCAGGTCAGGGACCTCGGCATTCCGGTTCAGCTCGCTGCCAACCGCCACTTTCACAAGCTGCTGGTCGGTGGTGTGCCCGTCCAGTATCAGAAGGATCGCGAAACCCGCGGCGATTTCGTGCGCCTCATCGACTGGGTGACCCCGGCAAACAATGAGTGGCTCGCCGTCAACCAGTTCTCCATCAAGGGGCCGCAGCACACCCGCCGCCCGGACATCATCCTGTTCGTGAACGGCCTGCCGCTGGTATTGCTGGAGCTGAAGAACCCGGCCGATGAAGCCGCCGACATCTGGAAAGCCTACGACCAGATCCAGACCTACAAGGAGCAGATACCCGACGTCTTCCAGTACAACGAAATCCTGGTCATCTCCGATGGCTCCGAAGCGCGGATGGGTTCCTTGTCGGCCAACGGCGAGCGCTACCTGCAGTGGCGCACCATCGACGGCGTCAGCCTCGACCCGCTTGGCCAGTTCAATGAACTGGAAACCCTGGTGCGCGGCGTACTGGCGCCGGCCATGCTCCTCGACTACCTGCGCTTCTTCGTCCTTTTTGAAGACGACGGCACGCTGGTCAAGAAGATTGCCGGCTACCACCAGTATCACGCCGTGCGCGCGGCCATCCAGCAGGTGGTGACCGCCTCCCGTCCCGGCGGCACGCACAAGGGCGGCGTGGTCTGGCATACCCAGGGCAGCGGCAAGAGCATCACCATGACCTGCTTCGCCGCCCGGGTCATGCAGGAAGCCGCAATGGAGAACCCGACCATCGTCGTCATCACCGACCGAAACGACCTCGATGGTCAGCTCTTCGGGGTGTTCTCGCTGGCTCAGGACTTGCTCCGCGAACAACCGGTGCAGGCCGATACCCGCCAGGATCTGCGCGCCAAGCTTGGAAACCGCCCCTCCGGCGGTATCGTCTTCACCACCATCCAGAAGTTCATGCCTGGTGAGGATGAAGATAGCTTCCCGGTGCTCTCCGAACGCAGCAACATCGTGGTCATTGCCGACGAGGCGCACAGAACGCAGTACGGCTTCGAAGCCAGGTTGAAGAACGTGCGCGTCACCAGAGCGGACCTTGCCGCCAACGACCCGCAAGCATTGAGAGCGGCCGAACCCGACGTGGAGTATCTGGCGCGGTATCAGGTCGGCTACGCCCAACACCTTCGCGATGCGCTGCCCAACGCGACCTTCGTGGCCTTCACCGGAACGCCGGTCTCGAGCGAGGACCGCGATACCCGTGCGGTATTCGGCGACTACATCCACGTCTACGACATGCAGCAGGCGAAGGAAGATGGCGCCACGGTGGCCATCTACTTCGAGTCGCGCCTGGCGAAGCTGTCCCTCAAGGCGGACGAGTTACCCCATATCGACGCCGAGGTCGATGAGCTGGCCGAGGATGAAGAGGAAAGCCAGCAGGCCAAACTCAAGAACCGCTGGGCGGCGCTGGAGAAGGTGGTTGGCGCCGAACCAAGGGTGGCTGCCGTCGCTGCCGACCTGGTGGGCCACTACGAGGAACGTTGCAAGGCACAGACCGGCAAGGCGATGGTAGTCGCCATGAGCCGCGACATCTGTGTCCACCTCTACAACGAAATCATCAAGCTCCGCCCGAAGTGGCACGATGCCGATCCGGAAAAGGGCGCCATCAAGATTGTGATGACAGGCTCGGCCAGCGACAAGGCCCTTCTCCGGCCCCACATCTACAGCGGGCAGGTGAAGAAACGCCTGGAGAAGCGCTTCAAGGACCCAGCCGACCCGCTGCGCATCGTCATCGTGCGCGACATGTGGCTGACCGGCTTCGATGCGCCCTGCGTGCACACCCTCTACGTCGACAAGCCGATGAAGGGACACAACCTGATGCAGGCCATCGCGCGGGTGAATCGCGTCTTCAGGGACAAACAAGGCGGTTTGGTCGTGGACTACATCGGCATTGCCAACGAGTTGAAGTCCGCCCTCAAGGAGTACACCGCCAGCCAGGGGCGGGGTCGGCCGACGGTCGACGCCGCCGAGGCCTACGCCCTCCTAGAAGAAAAACTCGACATCCTGCGCGGCATGCTGCACGGCTTCGACTACAGCGATTTCCTCACCGCCGGCCACAAGCGCCTGGCGGGCGCTGCCAACCATGTCCTGGGCATCAATGACGGAAAGAAACGCTTTACGGACACCGCGCTCGCCATGAGCAAGGCTTTCACGCTCTGCTGCACGCTCGATGAGGCGAAGGTCGTGCGTGAGGAAGTGGCATTCATGCAGGCGGTGAAGGTCATCCTCACCAAGCGGGACATCAGCCAGCAAAAGAAAATCAACGAGGAACGAGAGTTGGCCATCCGCCAGATCATAGGCTCCGCCGTGGTTTCTGAAGAGGTGGTCGATGTCTTCGAGGCCGCCGGGCTCGACAAGCCCAACATTGGCATCCTCGATGAAGCTTTCCTCGCGGAGGTGCGTAATCTCCCCGAAAGGAATCTTGCCGTTGAACTGCTGGAGCGGCTGCTTGAGGGAGAAATCAAGTCGCGCTTTGCAGGCAATCTTGTCCAGGAGAAGAAGTTCTCCGAGATGCTGAGCAATGTGGTGAAGCGTTACCAGAATCGTTCCATCGAGACCGCACAGGTCATCGAAGAACTCATCGAAATGGCCAGAAAATTCCACGCGGCGGCAAACCGGGGCGAGGCCTTGGGCCTGACCGAGGACGAGATTCGCTTCTACGACGCGCTCGCCAACAACGAATCAGCGGTGCGCGAGCTCAATGACGAGACCTTGAAGAAGATTGCGCACGAGCTCACCGAGAGTCTGCGCAAGAACATCACCGTCGATTGGTCTGCACGCGAGAGTATCCGCGCCAAGCTGCGCATCATGGTGAAACGGATACTCAAAAAGTACAAGTACCCGCCCGACCAGCAGGAAGGCGCGGTCGAGCTCGTGCTTCAGCAGGCCGAGGCCTTGGGTGAGGCTTGGGCGTAAGTGATGGGACCCACCCCGCGCGCGCTGATTCAGGCCATGGTGGCGTGCATGCGTCCGGAGCCGATGAACCGGAGCGGGGAAGTTCCCGTCGGCCCGCAATCCCACCCGCTATCCGGAACGCGAGGGCAAGCCGCGCTTGCGTCCATGCGCGACGGGACATGCCATGCGCTCCTCGCAGTGCTGTCCTGCACCCTCGCGCTCGCCGCCTGCGGCGCACAGCCGGATGCGGCGGAGGCGGTTGCGCTGGCGGAGGTCGCTTCGCGCTCCGACGCGTACGACGGCCAGATGCTGAGCCTGCGCGGACGCGTGCAGGGGTATCACGATCCGCGCCACTACTGGCTGGAGGACGGGCAGCGCAACCGGGTCGGGCTCGCGCCGGCGGAGCGCATCGCGCCGCACCTGGGGCGCGAGGTGACTGTCGTGGGCCACTATCACTACAGCCGCGAGCGGGGCCGGTGGCTGACGATCCACGCCATCGAGCCCTACGACGCGCGACGCTGAGCCTTGCCGGAATCGGGTTGCGGGTACCGGTCGGTACGGGGTTTTGTGCGTAGAATCCGGTTCGGGCGCTGGAGCGGAAGGGGTGGCGTAGCGATGAAGCGGACGATGGCGGATCGACTCTGGCGCAGCCTGCGGGCCCAAGCGATGGCCTTGGCGCTCGTCACGGCGAACCTCTCGCCGGCGTTCGCCGACGACGATCTGGCCATGCTCCAGCTCGAGGCCCTGCTGAAGATGGAGGTCACCGGTGTCTCGCGTTTTGCCCAGCAAACGCGTCAGGCCCCATCGGCGGTGACTGTCCTGACGCGCGAGCAGATCCGCGACCACGCCTGGACCTCGCTCGCCGATCTGCTCGACGCTGTTCCCGACCTCTTCATCGCCACCGATCGCATCTACCGCTACGCCGGCGTGCGCGGCTTCCTGCAGCCGAGCGACTACAACACCAACGTGCTGCTGCTGATCGATGGAGTCCCGGTCAACGACGCGGTCTACAACCAGGCCTTTCTCGGCGATGCCGGCCTGCTCGACCTTGCGCTGGTCGAGCGCGTCGAGTTCATCCCCGGCCCGGGCTCCTCGGTGTATGGCAGCAACGCGATCCTCGGGGTCATCAACGTCATCACCCGCCGCGGCGGGACGATGCGCGGCACGACGGTCGAGACGAGTCTCGGCCGGCACGGGGGCCGCGGGCTGGCCGTTCGCCACGGACGCGCGGACGATCGCAGCGACCTGCTGCTGTCGGCCAGCGTATGGCGCTCAGACGGTGAGGACCTCACGCTGCCCGACACGCCGGAGACGAGCTTCGGACGCGCGCGCGGCCTCGAACCCGAGCGCGTCCGCCGCCTGCTGCTGCGCCACGCCTGGGACGAGTTCACGCTCATCGCGGCCCATGCCGAACGCAGCAAGGGCTACGCCAGCGCACCGTACGGCACGCTGTTCGGCGATCCGCGCACGGACGTGGTCGATCGCCAGTGGCTGCTGAGCCTGAGCCACGAGCGCGAATGGCGCACCGGCGTCAGCGTTGTGGCCCGCGCCACGCTCGGGCGCGCGGCCTACCGCGGCAACTGGGCGCTCGAACCGGGTGAGACGCTCAACCGCGACGACGCCGACGGACGCTGGTGGGCCCTGGAGCTGCAAGCGACCGACACCCGCTTCACCGACCACACGCTGGTCTACGGCATCGAACACCACAACCAGTATCGACTCTTCCAGCGCAATGCGGATCGAACGCCCGGGGCGCCCGGTCCTGTCTACCTCGACGATCGCCGCACAGCCCGCCACACCGGCGCCTATGTCCAGGACGAGTGGCGCAGTGGCGACTGGCGCATCAACGCGGGCCTGCGCATCGACCACTACAGCAGCTTCGGCACGACGGCCAATCCGCGCCTGGGCTTCATCCGCGACCTCACCGCGCACACCACGCTCAAGCTGTTGCTGGGCCGCGCCTACCGCGCCCCGAACGTCTTCGAGATGCAGTATCACGACGGCAACGTGCTGATGAAGGCCAACCCGTCGCTGCGCCCGGAGCGCGTCCGATCGGCCGAGGCTGTGCTCGAGCACCAGGCGCCGGGCGGCTGGCACCTGCGCGCGAGCGTGTTCCACAACCGCATCCGCGATCTCATCGCCCAGGAGCTCGATCCGGCCGATGGCCTGCTCGTCTATCGCAATCGCGGCCGGGTGCGTCTGAACGGCCTCACGCTCGCCGTGCACCGACGCTGGGCAGACGGCTTGCGCCTTGCGCTGTCCTCGACCTGGAACGACGCCCGCATGTACCCGGGCAGCGAGCGCCTGACCCACTCGCCGCGCCACATCGCAAAGGCCGACCTGACCGTGCCCGTCGGCGACTGGCGCGCGACGATCGAAGCGCGCCGGATCGGCGCGCGCAAAGTGTCCGAGGGGCGTGTCGGCGCGCAGGGCTGGGTCAATCTCGCGCTCGTCTCGCGCGAACGCGCATTCGGAGGAGCGTCGATCGCACTGCGGCTCGACAACCTCCTCGACCGGCGCCTGTACGATCCGGCAAGCGAGGAGTTCGAGCACGACCGACTGCCGCGCGAGGGCCGCCAGATCCGCCTCACCGCAGGGTGGACCTTTTGAGCCGGAGCGCCGGCTTCGCACCGCCGCAGCCCGGGCTTCGTCCCTGGCCGCTGCGGCTCGTGACGATCCTGCTCGCCTGCGTGGCGACCGCGGCCGCCGCCCAGGCCATGGACGAATACGGCCTGCGTGCGGCAATGGTGTACAACCTCGTGCGCTTCGTCGAGTGGCCGGCCGGCCTGACCACCGGCCCGGATCTCGATCTGTGCGTGGTCTCCGGCAATCTGGGCCAGATCGGCGCCTTCACCGCGCTCGTCGGCAAACCGGTCCGGAACCTCGTGCTGCGCGTGCACCGCCGCGGCCCGCTCGCGGCGCTCGATGACTGTCACGCGATCTATTTCGACGACCTCGGCGCCGACCTGCTGGCCGACAAGCTCACGGCCGTGGCCGGCCGGCCCGTGCTGACCCTGTCTTCCTCACCCGGATCGGGCGCCATGATCGACCTCGCCCTTGCCGATCAGCGGCTTGTCTTCGACGTCCATGCCCCGGCGCTGCGCGGCGCCGGGCTCAACCTCGCAGCTCGGGTGCTCCAGCTCGCCCGCACGGTCCACCGCTGACATGAATCCCCTGCCTGCGCGCGCCACCCGCCCGACCCACCGGCTCCCTTTCCTTGCCGCCGGCATCGCCCTTGCCATTGCGATGCTGGTGCTGGTCGTGATCGACTGGCTCGGCGAGCGCGATGCGCTGCTCGCAACGCTGCGCACGCAGGCCCGCATCGTCGCCGAGAACAGCGTGGCAGCGCTGGTGTTCGAGGATCCGGCAGCCGGCCAGGCCAACCTGGCGACCCTCGTGGGCCATCCTCCGGTACGGGCCGCGGCCCTCTATCGCAGCAGCCCGGGCGTCGCACCCACCCTGTTCGCCCAGTACACGACCCCGGGCCATGAGACGGCCTTCGCGCCGCAGGGCCTTCCCGCACCACGTCTGACCGAGTTCCACGTCAGCGCCCCGATCCCCTTCCACGACGAGATCGTTGGTCAGGTCCTGATCATTGCCGGCGTGGGCGAGGTCGCGGGCCGGGTCGGCCGCTACCTTTTCACCGTCATCGTCGTCGCCGGCTTCGCGCTGACACTCGCCTACCTCCTCACCGGCGGTCTGCGGCGGCGCATCTTCGAGGCCGAGCAGCAACTCGAGACCCGCGCGAACTACGACGAGCTGACCGGCCTGCCCAACCGCAGCCTCTTCAACGACCACCTCGAAACCGCAATCGCCACCGCCTGTCGCGGCGAGCGGCCGCTCGCCCTGCTGTTCTGCGATCTCGACAACTTCAAGGTCATCAACGACAGCCTCGGCCACGCCGAAGGCGACCGCCTGCTCAAGCTCGTTGCCCAGCGCCTGCGCGGCGCAATGCGGCACTCCGATGCGATCGGCCGGCTCGGCGGAGATGAGTTCGTCGCGATCCTCCACGACTGCGACGCCGACGCCGCGTCCCGGATCGCCGACCATGTGATCCGCACGCTGCTGACACCCTTTCGCCTCGACACCCGCAGCCTTTCGGTCGGCACCAGCGTGGGCATCGCCCTGTATCCGCACGACGGCACGACGGCCGGAGAATTGCTGCGCGCGGCCGACACCGCGCTCTATGCCGCCAAGTCGTCGGGACGCAACATGTTCCACTTCTTCTCGCGCGAACTCGACGAGCGCGCCCACGAGCGGCTGGCCCTCGAGCACGGACTGCGCAGTGCGCTTGCGCGCGGCGAGCTGCACCTGCACTACCAGCCGCAGGTGTCCCTCGCCACGCGCGGCGTGATCGGCGCCGAGGCCCTGCTGCGCTGGCATAGCCCGGAGTTCGGCGAGGTCTCGCCTGCCCGCTTCATCCCGATCGCAGAGGAATGCGGCCTGATCGGCGAGATCGGCGCCTGGGTGCTGGACCAGGCGTGCCGCCAGGCACGCGAATGGATCGGTCCGCTGCCGGGCTTCGTGATCGCCGTCAACCTCTCCGCGCGCCAGCTCGCCGACCCCGCACTGGCCGGCGAGATCGCCGCCTGCCTGCATCGCAACGGCCTCGCCCCGCAACAGCTCGAACTGGAACTCACCGAAAGCGCACTGCTCACCCACGCCCCGGAAGTCGACGCAAACCTGCTCGCACTCGACGCCATGCAGGTCGGTCTCAGCCTGGACGATTTCGGCACCGGCTATTCCTCGCTCGCCTACCTCAAGCGCCTGCCGATCCGGCGCCTGAAGATCGACCGGGCCTTCGTCCAGCACCTGCCCGGCAACGCCGACGACGCTGCGATCGTCGCGGCCATCCTCGCACTGGCCGGAGCACTCGACATGGAGGTGGTCGCCGAGGGCGTCGAATCCGACGCGCAGTGCGCCTTCCTCACCGAGGCCGGCTGCCATCACGCCCAGGGATGGTGGTTTGGTCGCCCGATGGCCCCGGAAGCGTTCGCGCAGCGCTACGCGCAACCCGGCGAAGGGGCATCCTGAAGCCACGCCGGGCCGATCCTCCGCGCGACGCCACACCGTCCGCGACCTTCAGGGCGCCGCGTAGGCGCGCGCCTCGTCCAGCATCGGCCGGACCTCGTCGCCAAGCGGCTCCGCACCGTCCGCGTCAAGTCCGAAGCGTGCCAGCATGGCCACCCCCGACAGGGCCCACTCCGGGTCATCCGGGCGTCCGAGAAAACGCGCAACCAGGTGTTCGGCCACGCGCCCCAGCGCGATCAGATCGAGCACCGCGTCGGTCGCGTACTCGGTCGGACGCTCGAAGATCTGCGGGTGGTGATGGTAGAACACGGCCCAGCACAGTTCGGGCGGCAGCAACCATTCGCGGGCGAACATCGCTCCGACCATCGCATGGTTCACGCGGTGGCGTTCGTCCTCGATCCGGGTGAAGTGTCCGGGAGCCGCATTCGCGGCGGCGAGCGTCGCGCGGTAATCGATGAACTCCTGCATCAGCACGGCGATTCCCATGTCGTGGAACAGGCCGTAGGTGTAGGCGTCGTCGCCATCGACGCGGGACAGGCGCCGCGCCAGCGCGGCGACCGCGATCGGAAGATAGTGCGAGCGGTCCCAGAAGCGTTCGAGCGTTGCCGCGCGTCCGCCCCCGAGCCCCTGGCCGAGCATCACGCCATAGACGATCTTGATCAGGTTGCGCACGCCGATCACCGCCAGCGCCTGGGCGATCGTGGTGGCCCGGCCGCGCATGCCGAAGAACGGAGCATTGGCAGCCTGCAGCACGGCCGCGGCGATCCCGACATCGGCGCCGATCGTGCCGGCCAGCAGGCGTACATCGACCTCGGGTCGGCGAGCCTGTCCGAGCAGCACGTGAACGACGGCCGGGCAGGGCGGGATCGTGATGCTCTCGAGCACCTCGCGCACGCCCTGATCACTCCACTCGACCTCGAAGGCCGCCTGCGCACCGTCCATCCTTCGCTCCACGTCGTCCTTGATACAGCCTAGCGCATTGTGGCCGCGGCCGCGCAGCGCCTGCCGCCCGCCGGTAGAAACTGCCGCCCGGTCCGGCAAGGGATGCCTTCTACCGCCGCCCCGTCCTCGGGAGTCCGCCGCGCAGGGCGGCAGACGAGACCCACGGGCACCTGGCATGGATCTGGCAAGGAAGTTCGCGAACCGAGCGCGCCTGCCGCGCGCCCGCGCCTCACGCAAGGAAGCCCGCCATGCTCGATTCGATCCTCCGCCCCGTGACCCTGCCCGCCCACCTCACCGGCCGGCCCGCACCGTGCGATTTCTTCGACGCGCGCGGGACGCTGCTCCTTCGAAGCGGCACTCCGGTCTCGCCACGCGCAACGCTCGATCCGCAACGAACCCGCCTCTACTGCACCGCAGTAGAGGCCCGCCGCCTGTCGCCGGAGAACCCCCTCGCCGAACTGCACGCCCTCGCCGACGCCCTCGACGGGCTCGGCGCGCGCGCAAGCTCGGACCGCCTCCCGGCCGCGAGCGAGTTCCTGCGCCTCGCGCGTTCCCTGCACGCACTGTGGCAGCAGGATGCCGACGCCTGCATCGGCTACGCCCGGCTCACCGCGTTCGGCACCCCGAGTGCCTGCCACGCGATCCGCAGCGCGCTGTTCGTGGCCGAACTGGGCGCGGCGAACGGCCTGCCTCCCGACGCGATGACCCACACGATCGGCGCCGCACTGACGATGAATCTCGCCAGCATGGCGCTGCACGACCGCCTGCACGGGCTCGTCAACCTGCCCGACGCGGCGAGCGCGGCCGCAATCCACGCCCACCCGCTCGAATCGAAGCGGCTGCTCGAACGTATCGGCGGCTTTCCCGGAGAATGGCTCGATGCGGTCGCACAGCACCACGAGAACGTGGACGGCAGCGGCTACCCGGCCGGCCTCGGGCGCTCGGCCATCGCGCTCGGTGCGCGCATGCTGCGCATCGCCGATCTGCTCGCAGCGCGCCTGGGTGGGCGGCGCGGACGGGCGCCGCGCTACTGGATCCTGCACCAGACGCGCGATCCACAGCGGCTCATCCAGCATGTCTTCGGCGCCGACCTCGATCATCTCGACCCGGCGCTGGTGCGCCAGTTGATGGGCCGGCTCGGCGCCTTCCCGCCGGGCAGCCTGGTCCGTCTGTCGAACGGCGAGCTGGCCCTCGTCGCCCGCCGCCCGGCCGACCTGCAGGCCGGCCCGCGCGAGGTCTGGTCCTTCGTCGGAGGCCATGGCCGCCCGCTCGACGCCCCGCGCCAGCGCCGCCTCGGCCCGCGCGAATGCCAGATCAGGAGCTACGCCCACGACGAACTGCCACGCCTGCCCGCCTGCGACTGGAAGCGCGTGTGGGGCTACGGGCACTGAAGACGGCTTTCGATCACCCGCGTGAGCACGTCGACGGCCGGCCGGATGCGCGCCACCGGCACACTCGCGTAGCCCAGGTTCATGCCCGGACGTGCCAGCCCGGCACGCTCGTAGTAGACCGATAGCGGACGCAGCACGACGCCGCGCGCAAGCGCGGTTTCGGCCACGCGCACATCGTCCACCGCGGCGTTGAAGTGGTACAGCAGATGGATGCCGGCATGGCCGCCGGAGCGGCTGATCGCCCCCCCCAGGCGTCCTTCGAGCGCCTCCTGCAGCGTGTCGCGGCGCTCGCGGTAGATCGCGCGCATGCGCCGGATGTGGGTCGAGAAGTGGCCTTCGGCGATGAACTCGGCCAGCGCCGCCTGGTCGGTCAGGCGGCCCTCGCGGTAGAGCTCGGTATTGCCGACCACGAAGCTGTCGACGAGCTGGGGCGGTACCACCAGATAGGCGATGCGCAGCCCCGGGAACATCACCTTGGAAAAGGTGCCGAGGTAGATCACGCGACCCGCGCTGGCGAGCCCGAACATCGAGGCCACCGGGCGGTCGTGGTAGCGCAGCTCGTTGTCGTAATCGTCCTCGATGATCCAGGCCTTGTGGCGCTGCGCCTGGTCGAGCAGTTCGAGCCGGCGTTCGAGCGCCAGCACGGTGCCGGTCGGATACTGGCTCGACGGCGAGACGAAGACCAGCTTGGGCGGCGTGTGCCAGTCCTCGGCGCGCGGCGCGATGCCCTTTTCGTCGAGCAGGACCGGCACCGTCTCCAGCCCCGCCGCGCGCAGCACGTTGCGCACCCCCCAGTAGCCCGGCTCCTCCATCCACACGCGGTCGCCCGCATCGCACAGCATGCGCGCGCACAGGTCGAGCGCCTGATGCGTGCCGTTGAAGATCAGGATCTGGCGTGGATCACAGGTCAGCATGCGGCTTGCGCGCAGGTATTCGGCAAGCGCCACGCGCAGCGGCCCGAATCCGCCGACTGCGTACTGCAAGAGGTGCGACTGGCGTGGATGGATGTACTTCGACAGCAGCCGACGCCAGATCCGGAACGGGAAGTGCTCGACGTCGGGGATGCCGGGCATGAAGGCGCCGTGCTGTACGCGGCTGCTGCCGGTGAGCCGCGCCAGCTCGGCGCCACGCCGCGACAGGAGCTCGCCGACGCGCTCGTCGCGTGCCGGCGCACCCGCACCGCGGCCAGCACCGACCGGAAGGGCCTCGCTGACGTAGGTGCCGTCGCCGACCCGGCCTTCGAGATAGCCCTCGACCGCGAGCTGGTCGTAGGCCTTGAGCACGGTATTGCGCCCGATCGCAAGCTCGGTCGCGAGCAGCCGCGACGGCGGCAGGCGCGTGCCGGGGCGGATCGCCCCTTCGAGGATCGCCTCGCGCAGCGCCAGATACAGCCGTGCCCGCAAGGAAAGCTGGCGCGGCTGGGTCGCCAGGTTCTGCAGCACCGCATCGCCGATCAGGCCGACATCCATGATTTCGCTCCTTCGGTTCGCACTGGATTGGCTCCCGGTACAGCCCGGGAATTGGCTCCCTGATGGGCACCATTCTAGCCTTACACTGCGCCCACGCTGTCACCGCACAGCCCGCACGGCTGCCCCGCACCGGCTCGCAAGAAGCCGCCCGCAGCCGCCCGCAGCCGGCCGAACCGGAGGAGACCGTACGATGCACCGAGATGCCTTCGTCGCCTGTCAGGCCGACGCCCCCGCCGCGACCCCCGAAGTGCTGGTCGCCTTCCGTGGCGTACGCAAGACCTACGACGGCGACACCCTCATCGTGCGCAACCTCGACCTCGACATCCGGCGCGGCGAGTTCCTGACCCTGCTCGGCCCCTCCGGCTCGGGCAAGACCACCTGCCTGATGATGCTGGCCGGCTTCGAGACCCCGACCTCGGGTGAGATCCGGCTGGCCGGCCAGGTCATCAACCGCCTGCCGCCGCACCGCCGCAACATCGGCATGGTGTTCCAGAACTACGCCCTGTTCCCGCACATGACGGTGCTGGAGAACCTGCGCTTTCCGCTCGCCGTGCGCAAGCTCCCGGCGCCCGAGATCGACGCCCGCGCCAGGCGTGCGCTGGCGATGGTGCAACTGGCGGGTTTCGAGAGCCGCTACCCGCAGCAGCTCTCGGGCGGCCAGCAGCAGCGCATCGCGCTGGCCCGCGCGCTGGTGTTCGATCCGCAACTGGTGCTGATGGACGAGCCGCTCGGTGCGCTCGACAAGCAGTTGCGCGAGCACATGCAGCTCGAGATCAAGCACATCCACGAATCGCTCGGCGTGACCTTCGTCTTCGTCACGCACGACCAGGGCGAGGCGCTGACGATGTCCGACCGCATCGCGGTCTTCAACCACGGCGTGATCCAGCAGATCGACACGCCGGCCGCCCTCTACGAAAGCCCGGCCAACGCCTTCGTCGCGGGCTTCATCGGTGAGAACAACGCACTCGCCGGACGCCTCGCGACCCTCACCACCGATGGTCGCTGCACGGTGACGCTGGCCGACGGCACCGGGCTGGTCGCGAGTGCCGGGGCCGGCGTCCGCGCGGGCGAGCCGGTCGTCGTCTCGATCCGGCCCGAGCGCGTGCGCCTGGCACGGCCGGGCGCCCCGGCAATCAACCGCGTCGGCGCGCGCCTGATCGAGCAGATCTATCTCGGTGACCACCTGCGCCTGCGCATGCAGCTCGCGGGCGGCGAACCGGTCACGATGAAGGCCCCGATCTCGCAGCTCGACCGCTGTCCGGGCCCGGGCGAGACGGTCGAGCTCGAACTCGCCCCCGAGCACCTGCTTGCGCTGGAACCCGCCACTCCGGGCTGAGCCGGCCCGGACCACCCACCCCCTCGTTGCCCCCCTCACTGCCCATCACTCGCTGGAGACCGAAGACATCATGAAAAGAACCCGCCTCGTCCTGCCCCTCGCCGCCGCCTGCCTCGTCGCAGCCGGTGCCCCGGCCCACGCCGACGTCACCGTGATCTCCTTCGGCGGCGCCACCCAGGCGGCCCAGAAGAAGGCCTACTACGACCCCTTCGCTGCCGAGCGCGGCGTCCAGGTCATCGCTGGCGAGTACAACGGCGAGATGGCGCGCATCACCGCGATGGTGCAGGCCGGCAACGTGACCTGGGACGTGGTCGAGGTCGAATCGCCCGAGCTCGTGCGCGGCTGCGAGGAAGGGCTGTTCGAGAAACTCGACTACTCGAAGATCGGCAAGCCGGCCGACTTCGTGCCCGAGGCGGTCACCGAGTGCGGGATCGGCACCTTCGTGTGGTCCACAGCGCTGGCGTACAACGCCGACACGCTCAAGGAGGCACCGGGCTCGTGGGCCGATTTCTGGGACGTCGCCAGATTTCCCGGCAAGCGCGGCCTGCGCAAGGGCGCCAAGTACACGCTCGAGTTCGCGCTCCTGTCGGACGGCGTCGCGCCGCAGGACGTCTACCGCGAGCTTGCGAGCCCGGCCGGCGTCGCGCGCGCATTCGCCCGCCTCGACCAGCTCAAGCCGCACATCGTGTGGTGGGAAGCGGGCGCCCAGCCGCCGCAACTGCTCGCCTCGGGCGATCTCGTGATGAGTTCGGTGTACAACGGCCGCATCGCCGCCGCCCGGCGCGAAGGGCGCAACCTGCAGATCGTCTGGAACGGCAGCATCTACGACTTCGACTACTGGGCGATCCCGAAGGGCTCGCCGAATCTCGACCAGGCCTACCAGTTCATCGAATACGCGAGCCGTCCGGCGCCGCAGGCGCTGATGTCGGCCGAAGTGCCCTACGGCCCAACCCACAAGGCCGCCGTCGCGACGATGGATCCGGCCGTCGCCGCCACGCTGCCGACCGCCCCGGCCAACCTCGTCGGCGCCTTCGCGACCGACACGGCGTTCTGGGTCGAGTACGGCGAAGACCTCGAACAGCGCTTCAACGCCTGGGCTGCTCGCTGATCCACGCGCCGGAGGCCGAACGCCATGACCACCGCACTCGACTCGCTCGACGCCGCCGCACTGTCCGGCACACCGCTGCGGCGCCAGCTCCGGCGCGCCGAGCGGCGGCGCACGCTGTGGTTGCTGGCGCTCATCGCCCCGCTGGCGCTGTTCGTGCTGGCAAGCTTCATCGTGCCGATCGCAAGCCTGCTCGGGCGCGCGGTAGACAACCCCGAGATCCATCACACCCTGCCCGACACGGTCGCCACGCTCGGCGACTGGTCGGGCGAGGGCCTGCCCGATGCGGTGGCCTTCGCCGCACTGGCGCGCGAACTCGCACAGGTGAAGGGGACTCCGGCGATCGCCGAGATCAGCAAGCGCCTGAACCGCGAGCGGCCTGGCTCGCGCAGCGTCGTCATGCGGACCGCACGCGGCCTGCCACTGGCCGAAGGGGCCGATGCGCGCGCCGCGCTGATCGCACTCGATCCGGCCTGGGGCGAAGCCGAGACCTGGCGCGTGCTCGAGCGCGCCGGCCGTCCCTACACCGCCTTCTATCTGCTTGCCGCGCTCGACCGCAGCACCGACGCCGAGGGCAGGGTGGTCGCGCTGCCGCCGGAAGAGGCGATCTACCTCGACGTGCTGGGGCGCACCTTCACGATGAGCCTCGTCGTCACGCTCGTCTGCCTCGTGCTCGGATTTCCGCTCGCCTACCGCATGGCGACGCTGCCGGTGCGCCACGCCAACACGCTCATGATCCTCGTCCTGCTGCCGTTCTGGACCTCGGTGCTGGTGCGCGTCGCCGCCTGGATCGTGATCCTGCAGAACGAGGGCCTGGCGAACCAGTTCCTGATGTGGACCGGCCTCACCGACACCCCGCAGCGCCTGCTCTTCAACCGCTTCGGCGTGTACGTGGCGATGGTGCACATCCTGCTGCCCTTCATGGTGCTGCCGCTGTATTCGGTGATGAAGGGCATCCCGCCGGTCTACCTGCGCGCCGCGGTGTCGCTCGGCTGCCCGCCGTTCAGGAGCTTCTGGAAGATCTACTTCCCGCTCACGCTTCCGGGCATCGGCGCCGGCTGCCTGCTCGTGTTCATCGTCTGCATGGGCT
The DNA here is from genome assembly GCA_023383815.1 of Rhodocyclaceae bacterium. GTDB lineage: Bacteria > Pseudomonadota > Gammaproteobacteria > Burkholderiales > Rhodocyclaceae > JACOUN01. Next base: position 16,326 of record JAHDYG010000030.1, on the reverse strand, counting down.
ACTACATCACGCCGGCGCTGCTTGGCGGACCGGGCGACCAGATGATCAGCTACTTCATCGCCTTCTACACCAACCAGGCGGTGAACTGGGGCATGGCGGCGGCGCTGTCGGCAGTGCTGCTCACCGCGACGCTGGTGCTGTACGCGATCTATTCCCGCTACCTCGGCGGCAACGCCGCCGGCCAGGTCCGTTGAGGAGACCCGCGCCATGCTGCCCCCGTACGCCTCGCTCCCGGAACGCCTGTGGCACCACGCCCTGCACGGGCTCACCGGCCTGATCCTGCTGTTTCTGGTGCTGCCGATCCTCGTCATCATCCCGCTCTCGTTCAACGCCGACTCCTTCCTGATGTACCCGATGAGCGGCTGGTCGCTGCGCTGGTACGAGGAGGTCGTCGCCTCACCGGCCTGGCGCCGGGCGATCGCCAACAGCCTGATCGTGTCGCCCGCCGCAACGCTGATCGCGATGGCGCTCGGCACGCTCGCGGCGATCGGGCTGGTGCGCGCGAACTTCCGTGGCAAGGCGCTGCTGACGGCGATCCTGATCTCGCCGATGGTGGTGCCGGTGGTGATCGTCGCGGTCGCGCTCTACATCGCCTTCGCCCCGCTCGGCCTGACCGGCAGCTACCTCGGGCTGATCCTCGCCCACGCGGTGCTCGGCGTGCCCTTCGTCGTCACCACCGTCAGCGCCACGCTGCAGGGTTTCGATTTCAACCTCGTGCGCGCCGCCGCGAGCCTGGGGGCCGGCCCGCTCACGACCTTCTTCCGCGTCACGCTGCCGCAGGTGGCCCCCGGCGTGATCGCGGGCGGCCTGTTCGCGTTCGCAACCTCGTTCGACGAGGTCGTGGTGACGCTCTTTCTTGCCAGCCCCGAGCAGGCCACCCTGCCGCGCCAGATGTTCTCCGGGATCCGGGAAAACATCAGTCCCGCGATCGCTGCGGTCGCGACGATCCTGATTATCCTGTCCACCCTGATGCTGCTGACCCTCGAAGGACTGCGCCGGCGCAACGAGCGCCTGCGCGGGGTCCGGCCCGTCTGAACCCGACCACGGAGAATCGAAATGACCCTCAAGCTCACGAACCCCGACCTCTTCCGCCAGCGCTGCCCGATCGGCGGCCAGTGGTGCGACGCCGACAGCGGCGCGACGACGACGATCGCCAACCCCGCGACCGGCGAGGCGCTCGGCACGGTGCCGGTGATGGGGGCGGCCGAGACGCGGCGCGCGATCGAGGCAGCCAACGCCGCACTGCCGGCGTGGCGCGCGCTCACCGCGGGTGCCCGGGCGAAGATCCTGCGCCGCTGGTTCGAACTGATCGTCGCGAACCAGGAAGACCTCGCGCGGCTGATGACCTCGGAGCAGGGCAAGCCGCTTGCCGAAGCACGCGGCGAGGTGCTCTATGCCGCTTCCTTCATCGAGTGGTTCGCCGAGGAGGGCAAGCGCATCTATGGCGACGTGATCCCCGCCCACCAGCCCGACAAGCGCATCGTCGTCACCAAGGAGCCGATCGGCGTGTGCGCGGCGATCACGCCGTGGAACTTCCCGCTCGCGATGATCACGCGCAAGGCCGGCCCGGCGCTCGCTGCCGGGTGCACGATGGTCCTGAAGCCCGCGCCGCAGACACCGTTCTCGGCGCTCGCGCTGGCGGCGCTGGCCGAAGCGGCCGGGGTGCCGGCCGGGGTGCTGTCGGTCGTCACCGGCGATGCGCTCGCGATCGGTGGCGAACTCACCGCCAACCCGATCGTGCGCAAGCTCACGTTTACCGGCTCGACCGCGACCGGCATCAAGCTCGCGCAGCAATGCGCCCCGACGCTCAAGAAGCTGTCGCTCGAACTGGGCGGCAACGCGCCCTTCATCGTCTTCGACGACGCCGATCTCGACGCCGCGGTAGAGGGCGCGCTCGCTTCGAAGTACCGCAACACCGGCCAGACCTGCGTATGCGCGAACCGCCTGCTGGTGCAGGAGGGCGTATACGACGCCTTCGCCGAGCGGCTGGCCGCCGCCGTCGCCCGCCTCAAGGTCGGCAACGGACTCGACGAGGGCACGACCCAGGGCCCGCTGATCGACGAGCACGCCGTCGCGAAGGTCGAGCGCCACATCGCCGACGCGCTCGCGAAGGGGGCCCGCATCGCGGCCGGCGGCAAGCGCCACGCGCTCGGCCGGACCTTCTTCGAGCCGACCATCCTGACCGACGTGACCCCGGCCATGCTCGTCGCACGCGAGGAGACCTTCGGCCCGGTCGCACCGCTGTTCCGCTTCCGCGACGAAGCCGAGGCGATCCGCATGGCCAACGAAACCGAATTCGGCCTCGCCGCCTATTTCTACGCCGCCGGCATGAGCCGGGTGTGGCGCGTGTCCGAGGCCCTCGAGTACGGCATCGTCGGCATCAACACCGGAATCATCTCGACCGAGGTCGCCCCCTTCGGCGGCATGAAGTCCTCCGGCCTCGGCCGCGAAGGCTCGAAGTACGGCATCGAGGACTACCTCGAAATCAAATACCTGTGTATGGGCGGCGTGTAGCCCACGCCGCCCGCCCCTTGACGGAGAACCCCATGAACGCAACGACCCTGCCCCCCGGCCTGAACCATGCCGATCTCATGAGCCGCCGTGCCGCTGCGCTGCCGCGCGGCGTCGGCCAGGCGCACCCGCTGTTCGCAGCGCGCGCCCGCAATGCCGAGATCTGGGATGTCGAAGGCCGGCGCTTCATCGACTTCGTCGCCGGCATCGCGGTCGTCAATACCGGGCACGGCCATCCGGCGGTCATCGAGGCCGCGGCGCGGCAGATCCCGCAGTTCACCCACACCTGCTTCCAGGTCGTCGGCTACGAGAGCTACCTGCGCCTGTGCGAGCGGCTCAACGCACTCGCACCGGGCGAGACACCGAAGAAGACGATGCTGCTGAGCACCGGTGCGGAAGCGGTCGAGAACGCGATCAAGATCGCGCGCGCCCACACCGGCCGGCCGGGGGTCATCGCCTTCAACGGGGCCTTCCATGGCCGCACCCTGCTCGCGCTCGGGCTGACCGGCAAGATCGATCCCTACAAGCTCGGCGTCGGCCCCTTTCCGGGCGAGATCTTCCATGCTCCCTATCCGTGCGCGCTACGCGGCGTCAGCGTCGACGAGGCGATCGCCGGAGTCGAGCGTCTGTTCAAGAACGACATCGAAGCGGCGCGCGTCGCCGCCTTCATCGTCGAGCCGGTGCAAGGCGAGGGCGGCTACCATCCGGCGCCGCCCGAATTCCTGCGCCGCCTGCGCGAGCTGGCCGACCGCCACGGTATCCTCCTCATCGCCGACGAGATCCAGACTGGCATCGCACGCACCGGCAAGCTCTTCGCGATGGAGCACAGCGGCGTCGCAGCCGACCTGACGACGCTCGCGAAAGGGCTCGGCGGCGGCTTTCCGGTCGCGGCCGTGGTCGGCCGCGCCGAGGTCATGGACGCGCTCGGCCCGGGTGGGCTCGGCAGCACCTACGCCGGCAGCCCGCTCGCGTGCGAAGCCGCACTCGCGGTGCTCGACGTCGTCGAGCGCGAAAACCTGTGCGCACGCGCGGCCACGCTCGGGGCACACATCCAGGCCCGCCTGCGCACGCTCGCCGGAACCCACGACTGCATCGGCGACGTACGTGGCCTGGGCGCAATGGTCGCGCTCGAGTTCTGCCACGCCCGCGATCCGCAACGCCCGGCGCCGGAGCTGACGAAGGCCGTGATCAGCGAAGCCGCGGCGCGCGGCCTCTTGCTGCTGTCCTGCGGCACCCACGGCAACGTGCTGCGCCTGATGGTGCCGCTGACGATCGAGGAGGCGATCCTCGACGAAGGGCTCGATCTGCTCGCCGCAGCGATCGCCGTCGTCGTCGCACGCGCATAACCGCGCTGCCACCCCGCCAGGCAGGGCGGGCGTCCACGATCCGGGCAATCGCGGACGCCCGAAGCGGGGAATTCCGGTACGATGAAGTCTTGCCGTGCGCGATGAAATTTGTTTCACCGTACGGAAGCGAACCGGAAGCAAACTTCATCGGCGGCCCGTCGCAGTCCGGACGGGCCCCGCCCACGGAGCCCGGCATGACCCTGCATGGCTTCCTCGTCCGACTGATCTGGCTGTGCATGCTGCCCCCGCTGCTGCTCGCCTGCTATCTCGCGTTCGACCGGATTGACGGCGAACGCAAGGCCTTCGCGCTGGAAGCGAAGCACATCGCCGGCAGTGTCGTCGCCGGCATCGATTTCGCGCTCAATGCCCGCACCGGCGCGCTTGGACTGCTGGCGGCCTCGCCGCTCGCCGACGATCCCGCCCGCTGGCCCGCGCTGCGCCTCGAAGCGCTTGCGTTCCAGCGCAATCTGGGCGGCCACGTGGTGTTCGCCGACCACGCACTCACGACCCTGTTCCATACCCTCGACCCGCTCGACGAACAGGCGCTCGCGCTCGATCCGCACGAGCGCGACGCCGCCCGAAGCGCCCTCGCGACGGGCCAGGCGACGCTCGCCGGCTTTGGGCCCGCCACCCCGACCCGGGCACGGGGCTTCTCGCTCGCGGTGCCCGGCATCCGCTTCGGAGAGGCGGTCTTCGTGCTCGTCGCAACCTTTACGATCGATGCCCTCCAGCCCCATCTGGATCAGCCGGCCTTGCCGGAAGGCTGGTCAGCAGCGCTCGTCGGTCCGGACGGGGAGGTCATCGTCCGGCGAACGCGCGACCGCCGCACTGCGCCACGAAGCCCCCCCGATGAAGTCGTCAGCTTCACCGCGGCCTCGGCGGTTCACCCATGGTCCGTCCGCGTCGAGATTCCGCGTTCGGTGCATCGCCGCCCGATCCTCGAGGCGATCACCGGGCTCGCGCTCGCGATCCTGGCCGCAGCGCTGCTCGCCTTGCTCGGGGGGCTTGCCGCCAGCCGGCGGCTCACCCGCGCCCTCCATGCAGCGGTGCTCCCGGCACAGGCCGGCACATCGCCATCCGGGATCGACATCCAGGAGATCACCGAGGTGCGCGAGCGGCTCGCCGAGTCGGCCACAGCCCGCGCGGCGGTCGAAGATGAACTGCGCGAACTCAACGCCAGCCTCGAACAGCGGGTCGAGCAGCGCACCACCGAACTGACCCAGTTGAACCAGGAACTCGACAGCTTCGCCTACGCCGTGTCGCACGACCTGCGTGCGCCATTGCGCGCGATGACCGGCTTCGCCAATGCGCTGAAGGAGGACTACGGCGAGCGGCTCGATGGCGAGGCCGGGCTCTACCTCGAACAGATCGATCTGGCCGCGCGCAAGATGGGCAACCTGATCGAGGGCCTGCTGTCCCTGTCGCGCAGCACGCGCGGCGAACTGCACACGGAACGGATGGACGTGTCGGCGATGGCCCGCGCCGCGCTCGTCGACCTCGCGCAATCGGACCCGCAGCGCCGGGTATCGGTCGATATCGAACCGGACCTCGTGTTGTACGGCTCGCCACGCATGACCGAGCGCCTGCTCGCCAACCTGCTCGAGAACGCATGGAAGTACACCGCCCACGCCGCACAGCCCTGGATCCGCGTCCAGGCCGGCCAGGTCGACGGGCGTGCCGGCGTCTGCATCCGAGACAACGGTGCGGGCTTCGACATGGCACACGCCGAACGCCTGTTCCAGCCGTTCCAGCGCATGCACCGGCAGGACGAGTTTCCCGGCCTGGGGATCGGGCTCGCGACCGTGCAGCGCATCGTGCGGCGCCACGGCGGCGCGATCCAGGCCTGCGCCGAACCCGGCGCCGGCGCCTGCTTCTGCTTCACCCTCGCCGCGGAAGGAGCCTCATCGTGAGCAGTTCGTCGCGCAAGCGATTCATCCTCGCCGTCACGGCCGGCTACGTCGTGTTCGGTCTGGCGTGGATCTTCCTCTCCGACCAGCTCCTGGCCGCCTTCACCGACGTCGGCGCGATGCTCTGGCTGTCGACCTGGAAGGGGGTGCTGTTCGTCCTCGCCAGCGCAGCGCTCTTTCATGTCGCGCTGCGTGCCCTGCCCGCGGCCGACGCCGGCAACGCCCCGCAAACGCTCGAAGCGCTCGCCGCCGGCCTGGTGCCGGGGGGGATGCCGCGCTGGGCGAGTTACGCGTTCGCGATCGCGGTCTCGCTCTTGATGCTGCTGATCCGGGACGCCGTCGCGGTGCAGTTCGACGAGCGCCCCCTGCTGATCCTGTTCATGCTGCCGATCGTGCTCGCAGCGCTCTTCGGCGGCTTTGGACCGGGATTCACGGCAACGCTGGTGTGCGCCGTCGGCGTCGCCTACCTCGTGATCCCGCCGCAGAACAGCCTCCACATCGCCGAGAGTCACGATGTCCTGCAGTGGGTCTTCCTGATCGGCAGCGGCACCGCCGTCAGCGTGCTGACCGAGCTGCTGCGGCGCGCGATGGCGAAGGTCGAACTGAACCGGCGGCTGCTCGACACCGTAATCTCGGGCACGTCGGACGCGGTCTTCATCAAGGATCAGGAGGGCCGCTACCTGCTCGCCAACCGGGCGACCGGCGAGTTTGTCGGCGTGCCGGCCGGGCAGATGATCGGTCGGGACGACCGAATGCTGTTTCCGGAGGACTCCGCCCGGGCCCTGCAGGAGATCGACCGCACGATCATGGAGAGCGGACAGATCCAGACGCACGAGGAAGAGCTGCGCACGACCGACGGGCGCGCCTTCGTCTTTCACGTCACCAAGGGTCCGGTCCATGACAACGGCGGCCGGGTGATCGGCCTGTTCGGCATCTCGCGCGACATCACCGCGCGCAAGCAGGCGGAGGCCCAGATCCTGCACCTGAACGCCGATCTCGAACGCCGCGTGGCCGAGCGCACCAAGGATCTCGAACTGGCGAACATCGAGCTGCAGAACCTCGCCTACGCGCTCACCCACAACCTCAACGCACCCCTGCGGGCGATCAACGGCTTTGCGCAACTGCTCCGCGAGTCGCACGGCTCGACGCTCGACGCCGAGGGGCGCGACTGCCTCGACCAGATCCTCCTCGCCAGCCGCAGCATGGGTGCGCTGATGGACGGCATCCTCGCGCTGCTGCGTTGCGTCAGCGGCCCGCTGCGCGAACAGGAAATCGACCTCTCCGCGCTCGCCGCGGCGCACCTGGCCACTCTCGCACAGGCCGAGCCGCAGCGCACGGTGGCCTGGACGGTCGAACCAGGCCTGGCGGTGCGCGGCGACGTCGCGATGCTGAAGATCGCACTCGAGCACCTGATCGACAACGCCTGGAAATTCACGCGCGGGCGCGCCGACGCACGGATCACGGTCGGCCACGGCAGCGCCGACGGCCAGCCCGGACTGTGCATCGCCGACAATGGTGCAGGTTTCGACATGGCCCATTCCGAGCGCCTCTTCCAGCCCTTCCAGCGGCTGCACCGGCAGGAGGAGTTTCCGGGAATCGGCATCGGCCTGGCAACCGTGCAGCGCATCGTCCGTCGCCACGGCGGATCCATCCACGCGACCGCAACACCGGGGCAGGGGGCGCGCTTCTGCCTGGCCCTGCCCGGACTCGCAGCCTCACCGGAGCGCCTTCATGAATGAACGATCCATCCTCCTCGTCGAGGACAACCCCCAGGATGAACTCCTGATCCTGCGGGCGCTGAAGAAGATCAACCTCGCGAACCGCGTCGACGTCGCACGCGACGGCCAGCAGGCGCTCGACTACCTGTTCTGCGAAGGCGAGTTCGCCGGACGCAGCGGCGGCCTGCCGGCCGTCGTGCTGCTCGACATCGGCCTGCCGCGCCTGTCCGGCCTCGAGGTGCTGGCACGGGTGCGCGCCGACCCGCGCACCCGCCTGCTGCCGGTCGCGATCCTGACCTCTTCCGATGAGGACCGCGACCGCCTGCGCAGCTACGAAAGTGGCGCCAACAGCTTCGTGCGCAAGCCGCTCGAGTTCACCGAGTTCGCCGAGACCGTGGCGCGCATGGGAATCTACTGGCTCGCAACCAACCGCCCCCCGATGGGCTGACCCGAACGCATCCAAGAAGAAGAAGGCCTGGAACCATGACCGAGATCCTGTTCATCGAAGACGAACCGGCCGACTACCACCTCGTCGTCCACCACCTGCGGCGCCAGGGCCTGCAAGCCAACGTCGTGCGCGTCGACCGCCTCGATGCGCTCGCCGAACGCCTGGAGGACGGCGTCTGGGATGCGATCCTGACCGACTACAACGTCCCCGGTCTGCGCTTTGCGGAAACCCTGAAAGTGCTGCGCGAGCGCCTGCCAGACTGCCCGGTGCTGCTGGTTTCGGGCTCGATCGGCGAGGAGACGGCCGTCGAGCTGCTGCGCGAGGGGCTGTGGGACTTCGTTCTCAAGGACAACCTGATCCGTCTGGTGCCGGCACTCGAGCGGGCCTTGCGCGACGCCGAGATGCGCAGGGCGCGCAAGCAGGCCGACGAACGGCTGCGCCAGGCCGCGATCGTGTTCGAGAGCACCCAGGAAGGCGTCATCATCGCCGATCTCGATGCCCGCATCCTCGCCGTCAACAAGGCCTTCACCGACATCACCGGGTATTCCGAGGACGAGGTGCGCGGCCACAAGCCGAGCATCCAGCGCTCGGGCCGCCACGGGCCGGAGTTCTACCAGACGATGTGGGCGAGCCTCATGAACGTGGGCCAGTGGCAGGGCGAGATCTGGAACCGGCGCAAGAACGGCGAGGTGTATCCGACCTGGATGACGCTGTCGACGGTGCGCGACGAGGCTGGACGTCCGACCCACTACGTCAGCGTGTTCAGCGACATCAGCCAGCTCAAGCGCAGCGAGGAGGAGCTTGCACGGCTCGCGCACTACGACCCGCTCACGCACCTGCCCAACCGGCTGTTGCTGCAATCCCGTCTCGAACACGCGATCGACCGCGCCGAACGCCACGGCGATCGGGTCGCGCTGCTGTTCATCGACCTGGACCGCTTCAAGACCGTCAATGACAGCCTCGGCCACGTCGCCGGCGACCACCTGCTGGTCGAAGCCGCACGGCGCCTGCTCGAACGCGTCCGCGACGAAGATACGCTGAGCCGCTTCGGCGGCGACGAGTTCCTGCTCATCCTCGAACCGGTCGGCGATCCGGAAGGGGCCGCGGTCGTTGCGCGCGACCTGCTGCAGGCCCTCGAAGCGCCCTTTCATCCCGTGGCCGGCAGCGAAGCCTACGTCAGCGCCAGCATCGGCATCAGCATCTATCCCGACGACGATCTGTCCCCGATCCCGCTCCTGCGGGACGCCGAAACCGCGATGTACCAGGCCAAGGACACCGGGCGCAACCGCTTCTGTTTCTACACCGCGGACATGAACGCGAACGCGGTCGCGCAGCTCGAGCTGGAAACCGCGCTGCGCCGTGCGATCGAGCGCGACGAGTTCATCCTCCACTACCAGCCGAAAGTGAATCTGCGCAGCGGCCGCATCATCGGTGCCGAAGCGCTGCTGCGCTGGCGACGCGAGGGCGATCAGCTCGAATCGCCGGCGCGCTTCATTCCACTGGCGGAACGGACCGGGCTGATCGTCCCGATCGGCGACCGGGTCATCGATGCGGCCTGCCGCCAGCTTCGCGCCTGGCGCGAGGACGGGCTCGCCGACCTGCATCTTTCGGTGAACGTCTCGGCGCAGCAGTTCTATTCGGGCGACCTCGTCTCGGTCGTCGAACAGGCGCTCGCCCGCCACGGCGTGCCGGCAAGCCAGCTCGAACTGGAAGTCACCGAGAGCATGCTGATGGTCGATCCGGAACGCACCGTCACCATCCTGCGCGAGCTGCGAAGGATCGGCGTGCTGCTCTCGCTCGACGACTTCGGCACCGGGTATTCGAGCTTTGCCTACCTGAGCCGCTTTCCGATCAACACCCTGAAGATCGACCAGGCCTTCGTACACAGCATCGTCACCGAACCCGAAGCGGCGATGATCGCGGTGTCGATCATCGAACTGGCACACCGCATGCGCCTCAAGGTGATCGCCGAAGGCGTCGAGACCGAGGAGCAGTTCCATTACCTCAGGAGCCGCAACTGCGACCAGATCCAGGGCTATTACTTCGCGCGGCCGATGCCCGAGGAAGCCTTCCGGGCAATGGTGCGCGATGGCAAGTCACTGCCCCCGGCACCGCTCGACGAAGCAGCCGGCGAGCGCACGGTGCTCCTCGTCGACGACGAACCGAACGTGATCTCGGCGCTGCGGCGCCTGCTGGTCCGCGAGGGCTTTCGCGTGATCACCGCCAACAGCGGCTTCGAAGGCCTGGAAAAACTCGCGACCCACCCGGCCCAGGTCATCCTCTCCGACCAGCGGATGCCCAGTATGAGCGGCACGGACTTCCTGCGCCGGGTCAAGGAACTGCACCCGGACACGGTCCGCATCGTGTTGTCGGGCTACGCCGACCTCGACACGATCACGAGCGCCGTCAACGAGGGAGCGATCTACAAATTCCTGCACAAGCCTTGGGATGACGAGCTGCTGTGCGAACACCTGCACGACGCCTTCCTGTACCACGACGCCGTGGTCAAGCCACGCGCCGCACGTTCGCAAGCGTAAGCTACACGCCGCGCCCGGCGCTCATTTCGAGGAACGCGGTCAGGATCCAGACCAGGCTGCCGAGCTGGCTGACGAGGTTCGGGCGGGCGCGGAAGACGCGAACGAAATGCTCGCGCGGCAATAGCTGCACGCCCACCAGAACGGCGGCAACGATGCTCGACAGGGTCAGGTCGGCGCTTGCCGTGATCAGGTACTGGACGACGTGCAGGCCGATCAGTCCGAGCCGCACGCCCCACTTCGGTAACACCGCCATCGCGCACCTTCCTTTCGTTGGATCCGTTCGGGTTTGTACACCATTTCGGCGTCCGCGTGCATCCGCATCGAGCACCGCCGCACGCTCGCCTTCGCCACGCCATCAGCGGCGCTCCCGGTAGGCGGCCGCCTCGGCGCACAGCCAGTCGCGAAAGGCCGTCAGCGCAGCGGTTTCCGCCTTGCGCTCGGGAATGATCAGGTAGTAGGCCTTGTCGCTCGGGCAGATGTGAGGAAGCGGGACCACGAGCCGGCCACTCGCAAGTTCCTCGCGGATCAGGAAGGGCGGAATCAGCGCCACGCCCATGCCCTGCATCGCCGCCTGGGCGAGCATCGAGAAGAGTTCGAGGCGGGTGCCGGTCATGTCGTGCGCAACCCGCAGGCCGAGCGACTCGAACCACTGGCGCCAGGCATACGGGCGGGTGGTCTGCTGCAGGAGCGGCATCCCGGCGATGTCCTCGGCGCTGAGTGCAGCGCGCCCGCCGAGGAGCTCCGGACTGCACACCGGAACCGCATCCTCGTGCATCAGGTAGTGCGCCTCGGTGCCGGGCCAGCCCGCATCGCCATAGTAGAGCGCCGCATCGAACTCGGTTTCGACGAACAGGAAGGGGCGCGTGCGGGTCGTGAGGTTCACCGTCACCTCGGGATGCGCGGCGCGCAGGCTGCCCAGGCGTGGCATCAGCCAGCGCGTGGCAAAGGTCGGCACGACCGCGAGTTCGATCGTCGCACCCTGGCCGTGGTGGGCCATCACCGACAGCGTGTCGCGCTCGACCGCATCGAGCCGCGCCGCGATCTGCCGGCCGTAGGCGAGGCCCGCCTCGGTCAGGCGCACCCCGCGCCGCGTGCGGCTGAACAGGCGCACGCCGAGAAAATCCTCCAGCGCGGCAATCTGCCGGCACACGGCACTTTGCGTCAGCGCGAGTTCCTCGGCCGCACGCGTGAAGCTCTCGTGGCGGGCGGCCAGCTCGAACGCGACGAGAGCCGCAGTACTCGGGATCTTTCGGCGCATCGGGCGTGCTCCCGGAATCGAAGGGCAGGATTGATCTTCGCTAGAAGTGCATTTTACGCACAGGTCACTTCCAAATCATCGCTTGTTTTGGCCTCCAATCATTCACTAAAGTGTGATCACATCACACACCGTTTGCGCATTCCGCGCATTCCACGCATTCCATCCGGAGGAGAACCGACATGGCAACGAAGCGAGTCACTTTCAACTGGGCCGATCCGCTGCAGCTGGACGCCCAGCTCAGCGAAACCGAGCGCATGGTGCGCGACACTGCACGCGACTACTGCCAGGAGAAGCTCCTGCCGCGCGTGCAGGAAGCCTTCCGCCACGAGCGCACCGATCGCGAGATCTTCACCGAGATGGGCGCACTCGGCCTGCTCGGCCCGACGATTCCGGAAGAGTACGGCGGTGCCGGCCTCAACTACGTGGCCTACGGCCTGATCGCGCGCGAGGTCGAGCGCGTCGATTCGGGGTACCGCTCGATGATGAGCGTGCAGTCCTCGCTCGTGATGGTGCCGATCAATGAATTCGGGACCGAAGCGCAGAAGCGCAAGTACCTGCCGAAGCTCGCCACCGGCGAATGGATCGGCTGCTTCGGCCTGACCGAACCGAACCACGGTTCCGATCCGGGCAGCATGGTCACGCGCGCCCGCAAGGTCGAGGGTGGCTACAGCCTGAGCGGCTCGAAGATGTGGATCACCAACAGCCCGATTGCCGACGTCTTCGTCGTGTGGGCCAAGGACGACGAAGGCCAGATCCGCGGTTTCGTGCTCGAAAAGGGCTGGAAGGGCCTCTCCGCCCCGGCGATCCACGGCAAGGTCGGCCTGCGCGCATCGATCACCGGCGAGATCGTGATGGACGACGTGTTCTGCCCGGAAGAGAACGCCTTCCCCGACGTGCGCGGCCTCAAGGGCCCGTTCACCTGCCTCAACTCGGCCCGCTACGGCATCGCCTGGGGTGCGCTCGGCGCCGCCGAGGCCTGCTTCGAGACGGCCCGCCAGTACACGCTCGACCGCAAGCAGTTTGGCCGCCCGCTCGCCGCAAACCAGCTCATCCAGAAGAAGCTCGCCGACATGCTGACCGAAATCTCGCTCGGCCTGCAGGGCTGCCTGCAGCTCGGACGCATGAAGGACGCCGGCAACGCCCCGGTCGAGGTCACCTCGATCATGAAGCGCAACTCCTGCGGCAAGGCGCTCGACATCGCCCGCATGGCGCGCGACATGCTCGGCGGCAACGGCATCTCGGACGAGTTCTGCGTGGCCCGTCACCTGGTGAACCTGGAAGTGGTCAATACCTACGAGGGCACGCACGACATTCACGCGCTGATCCTCGGGCGTGCGATCACCGACATCGCCGCGTTCTCGAACTGAGCTTCACGGAGTCCGTTTCGCCATGCCCGGTGCGCTCTCCCACATTCGCGTACTCGACCTGTCGAGGATCCTGGCCGGCCCCTGGGCGAGCCAGATCCTCGCCGACCTCGGGGCCGACGTGATCAAGGTCGAGCGTCCGGGTGCCGGCGACGACACCCGTAGCTGGGGGCCACCATTCCTGAAGGACGCGGACGGGGAGGACACGCCGGTCGCGTCCTACTACCTGTGCGCCAACCGCAACAAGCGCTCGATCACGGTCGACATGACGCTCCCGGAAGGGCAGCGCCTGCTGCGCGAGCTGGCAGCCCGCTCGGACGTCGTGATCGAGAACTTCAAGAAGGATGGCCTCGCCCGCTACGGCCTCGACTACGCCACGCTCAGCGCGCTCAACCCGCGCCTGGTGTACTGCTCGATCACCGGCTTCGGCCAGGATGGGCCCTACGCCGCGAGGGCCGGCTACGACTTCCTGATCCAGGGCCTGGGCGGGCTGATGAGCATCACCGGACGGCCCGACGGCGAGCCCGGCGCCGGGCCGATGAAGGTCGGCGTCGCGCTGACCGACATCCTGACCGGCCTCTATGCCGCCAACGCGGTCCAGGCGGCACTCGCCGCACGCGAGCACACCGGGCGCGGCCAGTACGTCGACCTGGCCCTGCTCGACGTCCAGGTGGCCTGCCTCGCCAACCAGGCGATGAACTACCTGACCTCGGGCACGCCGCCGCGCCGCCTCGGCAACGCGCACCCGAACATCGTGCCGTACCAGGATTTTCCGACCGATGACGGCTACATGATCCTCGCGATCGGCAACGATGCGCAGTTCGCCCGCTTCTGCGACATCGCCGGCAGCCCGGAACTCGCTGCCGATCCGCGCTTCGCGACCAACAAGGCACGGGTGCGCCACCGCGACACGCTGATCCCGCTGCTCAACAAGCTCACGATCGCGCGCAGCACCGCGCGCTGGATCGCCGATCTGGAGGCCGTGGGCGTGCCCTGCGGACCGATCAACACACTCGCCGACGTCTTCTCCGATCCGCAGGTCCAGCACCGCGGCATGAAGGTCGAGATGAGGCACCCACAGGTCGGGCCGGTGCCCCAGGTGGCCTCACCGATCCGCCTGTCCGACACCCCGGTCGAATACCGTCACCCGCCGCCCTTGCTCGGCGAACACACGCGCGAAGTGCTGGTCGAGGCCCTCGGCCTGTCGGCCGCGGAACTCGACCGCCTGCACTCGGATCGCGTGATCTGATCAGGCGGCCTGGGCGAGCGCGCCTTCGGCGACGGTCTCCCCGCCCAGCGCCTCGAGCAAGGCCGGCAGCAAGCGCCGCAGTTCCCCGCTCATCAGCGCAAAGCCGGCATCGAAGAGCGCCTGCGCGTCCTCGGTATCGGCCGCTTCCAGGCTTTCCTTGACCACGTCGAGAAAGTCCAGGCGCTTGATCTCCAGCTTCTCGGTGAGAATGAAGCTGACCCGGTCATCGAAGGTCAGCGCCAGACGGGTCGGCATCTTGCCGCCCGCAAGGTGCCCCCGCACCTCGTCGCCATCGAGGCTGTGGCGCACGTAGCGGACCGCAGCGCGCTCATCGGTCACCGAACGCAGCTCGCAGTCGTCGTCGATCGAGAACCCCGCCGGCGCCTCGCCCCCTGCCAGCCAGTCGGCCATCGCCGCGGTCGGCGAACGCTCGGTGCGCAGCAACGCAAGCGGCAGGCTGTCGAGGGTCTGACGCAGCACCTCGAGCACGTCCTCGGCCCGCGTCTGGCTTGGCGCGTCGATGCCGAGCCAGCCATCGACCGGATCGATCCAGACGAAGACCTTGCGCCGGCGCGTGAAGGCGCGTGGCAGGAACTCCCGCGTGATCTCCTCACGCAGATCCTTCATCTGCTTGCGCCCCGGCTTGTAGCCCTGCTGCAGGGCCAGCTCCTCGGCACGCTCGGCGGCCTCCTGCTTGACCACCGAAGCCGGCAGCAGGCGCTGCTCGACCCCCAGTGCGATCAGCCACTGCACGCCCACGCGGTGCACCAGCGAATCGCCTCCGGTGGGGGGGGCCCAACCCCGCACTTCCAGATCCTGACTGCCGCAGGGCTGAAACCGGCGTCTGCCGAGCTGCTCTTCCAGCTCGTCGGCGCTGACGCGCCAGGCCCTGGGAAGACGGTAGCACTGAAGATTCCTGAACCACATGAAGACACCACCTGCAATCACTGAAAACAAACAAGGAAACCGGATGCCCGGAGCGATCCGGAGAACAATCCGACGCAACAACCGGGTCAACGGCCCGCTAGTGCGGATCCGGTCTTTCGCCGTCGGCCAGCAGCCTGCGAATGACCCGCACGGTGTCGAGATCCGATTCGTGATACGCCGAGCGGACAAAACCGGCATAACGACCGTCCGCCCCTTCGCCGTCGGGCAGCGTCGTCCGGTACACGAAGCGCAGCATCAGCGCATCCGGTTCGGGTTCCTCGATCGAGATCGTCAGGCTTCCGCCCGCATGCTCATCGGTCCGGTCCGACTCGAAGGTCACCGAGCTCATCGGCACCAGCCGCACGCGATCGCGGATCACGGCCTGCCCGAAATGCAGCTCGCGCGCCAAGGAGGTTTCAGCACGCGAAAGAATCGTACACCGCTCCAGCCCGGGCAGGAACAGGCTGGGTTCCTCGACCCTGCACAACAGACCGAACCACAGATCCTCCCGCGAAAGATTCTGGATCAGCGGGTTGGATGGCTCATTGACGATGACGAGATGCTCGAAGTTCAAACCCGGGATTCCTGCTCGACGGCCGCCAGTCTACCGTGCCCGGGCGCCCTGGGAAACCGCTTTGATCTCCTCGTCTGGCGCTGCGATTGATCGGTCGATGGGTGTACTGTGGTTTCTGTTTACTTAAACGATCATAAAGATGATAGTCCCCTGAAATCTGTGGATAAGGGCCGATTCAGATTGCTCTTCAAGGACTTGGGAACTGTATGAAGGCGTTGGCAAGGCCCCCGGAACATGTGGGTCGTTTGTGGATGCTTTTCCGCCAAACGGTTCCCTGCACGGATATCCACACACCGCACACGCTTTTCCAACAGGAAACCCCAGCTCTCGATCATGCGCCGTACCGCTATGCTCGCAAGATCCGATTGCATGCGGTTCGGGCCATGTTTAGAATGACAGCCCTTCGCGTCCGGCCACCGGCTGGCGATCCGAAGCGCGGGTGTAGTTCAATGGTAGAACGGCAGCTTCCCAAGCTGCATACGAGGGT
>JAHDYG010000029.1 GCA_023383815.1 Rhodocyclaceae bacterium | reverse complement strand
CCTGAAGCGCGCCGCGATAATTGAACGCCGCCGGCCGCGATAAATCGGGACCGCAGGCGTTCCATCTCATGCAAGCAAATTGCACTGGATCACAGATTACTTGATCCACAGGACCTCGACACGCGGTCGATTGCTGCCGGCCGCACAGTGTTGTCGCTCGACGCGTTGCCAGCCCTTCAGGGCTGTGTCGTACAACTCAGACGGGTACCCTGCAAGCACGACACTCCCATGTACGGAACGCAGTCGGTCGAGCAACTCGGCGTGATTCGCTTCGGTCAGCTCGTGCCTGTAGCCAGATTTGGAGCGAGTCGAGGGTAGGTATGGCGGATCGACGAAGAACAGCGTCTCCGGCGTGTCCTGTGCTCTGATGACCTCGAACGCGTCCCGGCGCTCAAGCACGACCCCTCTGAGCCGTCTACAAACTGCCGCGAGACTTCTCGGGTAGGTTGCCCACTCATGTGCCTTGCTACGGTTCCCGGATCGGTGCCGCGCATCGGCGAATGATGTCTGGCGCAGATTGAAGAGCGACTCGTGATGAAAGGCCATGAAGGCCCGGATGATCGCTCGCGCACTTCGCTCCACCGGGTTGGGTGTTGCAAGGAACGCGCGCTCGAACTCATCCCTGGAGTAGGGAGTGCGCCTCAGACGCCGGATCAGCATTGCGCAGGTGTCGGGACACTGAATCGTACGAAACACCCCGACGATTTCTTCATCCAGATCGTTGTATACCTCCACCCTGCTACGAGGTTTTCGCAGCAACACGGAAGCCGCACCTCCGAACGGCTCAACGTAGATTCGATGTGGCGGAAGGTGCTGAATCACCCACGGCGCGATCGCCCATTTTCCACCGAAATAGCGCAGGACACTGCGCCGCGGCGACTCACCTGCTGTGCTCTGTATCGTTGCCACGCGTAACCTCCGTCTGGCTGGACGCTCCATGGCGTTCCTGACCGAGGCTCGCTGCCTTCGAATTGAAAAAGAACTGACCAAGCACCCCACATCTCGGGCACTTGATCTCGATGCGGACGCACTCTCCGCGCGCCAGCAGCCTGCGGCAATTGCCGCACCTGATTTCATCCATTGCAAGCCTTTTACAAATTGGCTACGGTCCACCTGCTCTCGCGAGAGCGACGGGCCTTGCCGGCTTGCTGCCTGGACAGCTTGTTCGGGGCTCGCACCGATGCGACAACATCGGTGCGGGTCGCCCGTCCCTGATACAGCTACTGCACTACATAGATATCGAGCCCGTCGAAGTCCATGTGCTGCTCGACAGGGAGTGCCGAGTTGATCGCTGCGGCACGGATCTGCCACACGCCCGACTCGGCAAACGTCGTCGAAATCTCTGCGACACCCTCAACAAACCGTGCGAGCACGATCCGCTCGCGGCCGTCGCGAGAGAGGACCGGCATCCGAAATGCCGCTGTGAGCGGGATCAGCGATTCATCCGGGGCGCGCAGCTCGGCGAGCACAGCTACCGACTCTCCGGCCGCGATCGTCACGTCGCCGGGCGCAATCAGCGCCTCGGTGTCGCTGCTGGCGATTTGCGTGATGACGATTCGTGGGCGGGGCGGCGGCTCATGCGAAATCAAAATGCGCTCGACAGCCCCGTTCGCGTGCTCGCGCACGATGTAGTCGCCGTCGATGTGTTCGATAGCCATAATCAGCTCCTGTCGAGCGAGTAGGTTGTCGCGAGGGTGATGTTCGAGGATGCCGAACTTCTCCTGCCTTCGATCTTCAGCGATTCATTGAACCTGATCGCGAGCGAAGGCCAGACCGGCCCGGTGGTCAATCCGTAGCCGGTTGACGCGCCGGGCTTGACGAACTCGGTTACATGGCCATCGATCGTGATGCGCAGCGACAGATCGATCGTCACGCCCCAGTTGAGCAGCACACACCCTCTGAAAAACCCGCTCCCGGAAATTTCTATCGGTGCTCCATACACCCCGACCGCAGGATTGAAATTCAAAAACTGCAAGGCGTGAGCGGTGCTCATTGCCAAAAACCCCGGGTTTGATACATCGCCCCAAATGGGACCGACTGACAAACTGACATACGCTATGGGCGGTGCGGACTCGTCGAACCCACCCGCCGAAAAAAGTTTGCTGTACTTCTCCCCCATCACACCACCCTCCATCCCGTCTCGCTGTTGACGTACAGGAACGGCCGGCCCGTATCCGGAGGTGCGTCCCACTCGATGAACCCGATGTCGTGCCCTTCAAAGGGCTCTCCATTGAAATGCAAGATCGCCCCTGTCACGGCCCCTTTAATGCCGAATCCAAATTCAGTACCTGGCTGGGGCGACTCGGGCATCCACACGGTCTTGTCGGGCGCCGTTTGCTCGACCCACTGCCGAGCGCTGCCGACGTAGTCATCCGCAACTTCAACAACTGCAAATCGAGCAACGCCCAGTGCGAACATGCGCAGCCACTTAGTTGAGACTCCTGGCTCATGAGCCGTCACGTTTGCGACGTCCTCCACCAACAACCAGACCGCGCCGTCATGTGACGCAGAAGCGGGTATGGAGAGTGATCCTGAAAGACCTGGCCAGGCCCCTTTGAAGTTCGCAGCTGCCATTGCAATAGCAGCTGCGCCAGCGGCGTTCGTTGCGTTTGTCTCGACCGCAGCTGCAGTACTCGCCGCCCACGAGCCCAGCGCATTCAGCGCTGCGCCATAGGCGGGCAACCCTCCCAAGAAGTTGTTGCCGTTCAACGAGAACACTGCCCCAGGCTGCCCGCGGGATGGCGGAGTCCATAGCGTCGGTACAACGGGTGCTGTCATGTCAATCCCTCGATTTCAAGTAGACACACCGAGTGCTTTGGGTACTGCACCGTGACGGTGAAATCCCGGTAATAGCCGTAGACGAGCGCGACATCCTCATAGATGCCATTCGCTGCAGACCATACGAGCGGCGTCTTGCCGTACCCAGCGAGCAGCTTGTACACGTGGCCGACCAGTGCGTTGTCGACCCAGATCTGGCACGCTGCGCGCTTGCTGCTGCGCCGGGGCACAATCACGGCGGCACCAAACTCATCACGATCCACGCGCGAAAACTCCAGCAGGCCGAACTGCGCGCCGTACTCGGTCCCGCCGATCCGATACTGTTGCCCAGCCACCAGCAGGCCACATTTCGCTACAGCGCCGGTATTGATGATCTTCACCGTCAGTTCCGCGCCGGCGTAGGGCGGCATGTCGAAGACATTGAAATCCCGCTTGCGCACGATCGGCTCAAAAAAGTACGAGTACCAGTCCGTGACGGAGGAGTCATCCTGCAGGTCCACGGTCCTGGACCAGACGACGCCCTCGATCGGATCGTCGAGCGAAATCTCGACCGAGGTTGCGTCCAGATTGAAAAGCGCCAGCGCGTCGATCAGTCCAGGAAGCAGCTTGATTTCGATCTCGTCGGCCGTGCTGGTCTGCTCGGCGATCGGATCGCGCAACATCTTCCAGCGGTTTGTATGGCCGATTTTCAGCCACTTGGTCGGATTGGTCGCCGGCTCGTTGCCGACATTGCCATCTTCCAGCGACTCGAACACGAGATGCGCTGCAGCAACGATGCAGTGGTCGCCCTTGGCATACGTTGCCACCGGTTCGTACTCCGGGTGATCGTCTTCCGGAACGCTGCTCGCAACGAACGCGGCATCGTCCAGGGTGGCAGGACGAATGATGATCATGCCTCGACCCTCACATCCAGCCCGTTGTACTCGAACTGCTCGAGCATCTTCGCAGCGCGATGGGTATGACCTGCGATCGCGTCCAGGACGGCACGGAACTCGGCACGAAGCTGGCGAATCTCTTCAGCTGCGAGATCTCTGCGCTCGCCCCCCGCGAGCATCCGCATCGAATCGGCGTGCGACCAGTAACGCGCCGGTCCAGTCGCCTCAATCTCCCAGCCACGCTCACCGACGATCCGCAAACCGCCAAAGTGATCGCCCCCTGACGCAAACCCTGGAATTCGGTCTTCGTACTGACCATGCAGCATCCAATGCTCGTATGCGGACGAGAACTGCCCTGCAGCAACGGCCGCCGCAACATCGGCGTTTTGTGCCAGATAGGCGCGCTCACTGAATGCCCCACCTTCTTGCAGTGGCAGAGCAGCCCATACCGGGGATGGAGTATCGCGCCCCAGGCCGGCACGTTGCGCGATGATCCCCGCAGCTTGCTCGCGCGTCAGACCCATCATCTCTGCCCAGTCAGACGACAGCGCATCGATCGTCAGCAAGTCGCCATGACCATTGCCGAATCGATTGACCGGATCATCCTGTCGACGCCGTTCCTTCGCGCTGATTTCGTCAGAGAATGCTGCACGCAACGTTTCGTTGATCTCATCGAGACGCGTAACCGTTTCCACCCCGCGCGCGTCGATCTGGCCCAGAGCCATCACATCTTCAGCATGCTGACCGTCCTCGACCTCCGAACGTGTCTGCAGCCAGCGCAGCGTGCGCTCCTCCACCGACAACTGCTCGTCTGTAATCTCGAGCAGCCCCGCAATCGTTCCCGCGGTCGAGTGGAAGTCACGCGCGTAGTCGGTGAACGACGCATACAGATGTGCGCTCGGCTCGGCCAGGCGCGACAGCGCCGGGGCGATCGTTTCGGGCTCGGGCAGGGTGCGGCCGCCGCTCGCGCGTGCGATCGCCAGTGCGGCTTCGATCTGCGCGCGGGCCGAGTCGCGGCGCATCGTCTCTTCTTCGAGTGTTCCGAGACTCATTCTGTCGAGCGTGCCGCGGAGCAGGCTCGATAGCCGCTGCAGGCGCGACACCCCATCCTGCACCGTGCGGATCTGCGCACTCATTGCCGATCGATAGCTGCGACTGGCTTCGGCCGCGGCCCGGGTCATATCGGACTGCTCTTCGAGCTGGTCAAGATAGCGGTCCATCTCCGGAGCCAGTGCGAGCAGTCGGGCGTACGTTTCGCGTCCGTCCTCGCTCATCAGGTCGAGCCCCTCGACGATTGCGCGGAACTCGCTGCGGGTATGCACCATGCCGTAGCCGAGTTCGTCGAGCGCCGCGGCAAGATCGGCAGACAGGTGCGCAAAGCGTTCCGACTCGCTGAAGAACTCGCTGTAGTACGCGCGCTGAGCCCCCACAAGGTTCTCGATGCCGCCGGTGAGCTGCAGCAGATGATCGGTCGCGTCTGCACCGGCGAGCGACAGATCGATCACGCCCAGGTTGAGGCGCGTGAGCCAGTCATTCAGCGGATCGATCTGAATCACGCTTTGCAGCGCATCGCCCATCGCGCGGCCTGCGTCGGAGATCTCGCCGACGACGCGCTGCATGTCATCCGACAGCGCATCGAATACGCGCGACACCATTTCGGCGTCGAACACGGTCCGCAGTTCATCGAGACTCATGCGCGAGAATCGATCCCCCTCGTGCACCGGTGCGTCGTCAATCCAGAGCTGCTTGTCGCGGCTGCCGATGCCGAACTTGACCGTATCGGCCGCCCGCTGCCCGGAGAGCGCATGCAGCAGCGCATTGAGCTGCACGGCGTACTGCGAGAGTGCGTCGGAGGCGGCAAGATTCTCGGGGCTGTGTCGCCTCGAGTCGGGATTGTTGGTCTGGCTCAGGACTTGTCCGGTGCCGAGGTCCCTCGTCGTCTGTTGCCAGTAGTTTGTTGGTACGTTCGGTTCGGATCCGCCCAGGATCGCCAGCGCTGCCGCCGCAATCCAGCCCCACACCGGCACGGCCGAGAGCGCGCCCATCGCACCAGCACCGAATCCGGCACCGGACGCCAGTCCGCCCACGCCCCCGGCCAGCGCCGTCGACCCCACGGATCCGAGCATGCCGCCGACCGGGCCATATTGCTGCGCAAGTCCATACGCCGACAACATGGGCATGACCGATGCGCCGACCCCCGCCCCCCACGTCTGAGGCGCAGTACCCCACCCGCCGGTTGCGTTGATGAGTCCATCAAGCCCCGTGCCGCTCGCGTTCGCATAGGCAGTACCCAGGGTATTGCCGATCCCAGATGCCCCGCCGAGGTTGTTCATCAAGTCGCCCACGCCGAATTGCCCTTGCCCGGCGGGTGCATTGCCCGGAAGCATGCCTGCGATCCCCCCCGCCGCCTGCATCATGATGGGTTGGATCAGCGGGCGCAGCACCAGCGTGCGGAACATGTTGACGAGCACATCGCGGAAGTTCTGCGCAAACCCGGCGCCATCCTCGAAACCGCGCATCAACGCGTCGGTCAGGCTCTGCTCGATCGATTGCGCCGTGCGCAACCATTCGGCCTCTGCCTCGCGGGCCGCATCGACTGAGGCCTGCGCGGCAGCCGTTTCGATCGTGATCGATGCCTGCGCGAGCTGTTCGCGTGCGGCATCGCGCCGTGCTTGCGCAAGCGCTCGATATGCGCTCACCACGTTGGGCAAGATCCCCTTGGCTTTCAGAATCGCCGCGGCGGCCTCCAGCTCGGCTGCAGCATGTTCGTTCGTGGCGGCCGCGGTGCGCAGCTTCTCGGCGCGGTACGCAGCCAACTGTGTGGTCGACAACCCGACCGTTTCCAGTTGCTCGCGCAAGTTCTGCGTTACCTGTGCCGAGGAATCCCCGAGTTGCTGCGCGGCGGAAACCTGCGCCATCACCCACTGGTTCATTGCCTCGGCCTGCCTGCGCAGCGCATCGGCCTGCTCGCGCGAGGCCTCCTGCTGGCGCTGCAGCCGATTCAGTTCCGCGGCCGCTTTGCGGATCGCATCCGAACCCATCTCGGTCGCGTCCGTGTTTGCGCGAATCCAACGCTCGGCTTGCGCCAGGGCGTCATTGCCGTCGACCAGGGCACCGATGCGGCGCTGGAGCGCCTCCAGGTAATCCGTCTCGGAGGTCGACATCGCGGCCGCTGCGCTGGCCCCGCGTGTGCCAGCCTCCTCGATGGCCGCGCCGGCGGTCTGCGCGGCCGCAGCCAGCCGCTCGTAGATTGCGAGCGCCTGCGCCAGCTGCCGTTCGAGTGCCTGGCGATACACCGGGCTCGCGTGCATGCCGGTCGCAGGTTTTTGCAGCTCGCTGTGCAGTTGCTCGATCTGCCGTGCCATGACCTGAAGCTCGCTGAGCTTCTCGGGGCGGAAGTACTTGTCGCCGAGCACATCGAGGAGCGATCTTCCGGCCTCGCGCGCCTTCGTCAGTGCCTCGACAGCCGATCCGCCCCACTGCGGCCAGATTGCGATGCCGCCCGCGATCAAGGCCGCGGTCGCGCCAATCGGCCCGCCGAGCAGAGCGAGCGCGCCGCGCGCGAGGCCGGCGCCGCGTGCCAGGCTTGCGGTACCGAGCGAGGCGGCTTGCAGCGCGACGGTCTGACGCCCCAGGGCTGCCGTGCGCTCGGTCGCGGTGAGGGCGGCGGCCGCCTGTGCCCCCGCCGTCGCGGCCAGCTGTCGCTGGTAGGCGATCTCTGCGATCGTCGCCGCACGCACGGCCAGCGTATCCTTGACGCGGCTGGCCGTCGTCAGCACGAGCGCTGCGGCGTACTTGCCGCCCAGGGCGGCCGCGGCAACGAGCGACAACTCCGCGATCAGTTCGAAGTTCTCACCCACGGTGCCGATGCCGGCCGCAAGCTTTGCCGTCAGCCCGAGCGCCTCGTTACTGCCGCCCACATACTCCGAGAAACCATTGCGAAGCTTCTGCAGTGCATCCGCGACGGTGGTCGGCATGCCAGCAACCTGAGCCTGTACCGTCTCGTTTCCTTCGACGAGCGTGCGCACCAGCGCATCGATCGAGAGTTTCCCGCTGATGCCCAGCCGGCGGATTTCCGCCTCGGCCATGCCTGTCGACTGCGCGAGCAACGTAACGAGCGATGGCATCGCGCGCAACAGGCTCTGCCAGGCTTCGGCATCGACCTTTCCGGTCTGCAGGCTCTTCGAAAGCGCGCCCTGTGCCTGGGCGCCACGCTCGGCATTCGCGGCATTGACGACCAGGAGCCCCGAGAACGTGTCGAGCGCATCGACGCTCTGGTCCAGATCGAGACCCATCTGCCGCAACACCGGGCTCATCTGGATGAACGACTCCCGGGTCTCGGTGATCGAGCGGTAGGTCTCGTTCGCGCTGGCCAGCATGCGACTCTGGGCGCGCGAGTACTCCTCTGCGCTGTCGGTGGCCATGCGCATGCGGCTCGCGTACTGGCCCCACTCGTCGGCGGTGCGCACGATCTCGCGCGTGGCCGCCACGGCCGAGATTCCGGCACCGAGGCGGGCCAGGGTCGAGGTCGCGCTCGAGGCGGACCGCTCGACTTTCTCGATGTTCTGATCGAAACCGGCCAGGCTGCGATCCGCGCCCGCGACGGCCGTCACGAACTCGGCCGAATCGCCGCGGATGCGGATCACCAGGTCACGAGCACCCGACATGTTCAAACTCCTCTGCTACGCCTCGGTGCGGGGGGTACTTCGCTGTGCGCTTCGGCAAGTCGCGCCATTTCTTCGATCGCCGCGGATTCCATCACACGCAAGGCAAGAAGAAGCGCGGGGCGCTCCCGGCGCCCGATGCCGCGCATGCGCATCACCGCCTCGACCTGACACCAGTCAAGCCCCGCACGCACCGCGCCGGCCATGCCTGCGGACACCCATCGCCACTGGCGCCAGGTCTGCGCCCACAGCTCATACGCAGGCCAGTTGCACGCGTACACTTCGAAGGGGCGGGGCTCATCGGCCGCGCGCGCCTCGGCAGCGACGCCAAACGCCGCTAGGTCGTCTTCGAACTCATCGGGTCCGGATCGTCCGACTGCGCGGCGGACCCACTCTCGGGCGCAGTCGGCGAGTTTCCCTCGATGGCCGGCGGGCGCGCAGGCAACCCCAGGCGGATCTGCAGGATCGCCTGATGGATGCCCGCCGCCAGCCACTTGCCGTGCGGGCCTGTGAGAGCGGCCGGCAACTGCTCGATCGGTACGGGTCTGCCGTCCGGATCGAGCACATCCCAGCCCACCATCACCCTGGGCAGGCACTCCGCGTTCTCGGCCAGCACATCGACCCACTTGCGCTTGTTCAGATCCTCTTCGGTCCGGGCGGGCAGTGCCGCGGCAAGGTCCGATTCCGAGAGCACGCGAAACGTGCCGGTGAATCCGTACTCCGTGGATGCGCCCCCGTCGACGGGCACCTGCACGCTCACCGGCCAGCGGACCGTAGGGTTGGAAACCAGCACGAACGCCGGCAGAACTTGTTTCTGAGTCATGGATGCGAACTCCTTTCCTGGATCCGTGGGGTCAGAGGTAGGTGAGCGAGATTTCGTCGTCGCCGGCGACGGGCGTAGGCTCCAGCGTCAGCTTGTAGGCGAGCATCTCCTCGATCCGCTCGTAGTCGACTCCGATCACGCGCGCCTTGACGTCGAGCCGGGCCTTGAACCCGGCGCGGTTGTCCTGGGTCGTGACCACGTCCACGACTTCCCCCGCCGTGGCCAATGCAAACGGGTCGAACACCCCCAGGGCCGGCGCAAGCACCGTGACGCTGCCCGTGGGCGCGCGATCGACGATTGCAATTTCCGTCTGCGGACCCGGTAGATCGATCCGCTTCAACTGGTTCCCCAGGTCGAGATCGAACGTGCTGTAGGCGAGCGTGGTGCCATCGATCACGATGCCCGCGGTCGTGGCCGCGGTCACGGGCTGCTCGATCGGCCACCCGCTGCGATCCACGATCGGCATCGCGCCGGACGCCGGAGCGATGAACACCGACTCCAGGCTCACCTTGAGCAGCGGAATTCCCGCGGCCGACAGTGAAACGGAGACGTTGCAGCGGCAACCGGTGAGCTTGTGCAGCGTGCCATCGACGTTGATGTACGCGGTCAGCGACCCGATCGCCTCGCTCACGAGGTTGTAGGCCGCCGAGGTGTCGGCGGTCAGCGTCTCGGCCATTGCCGCGGCAAGCAGCACCGGCGCGACCTTGGGCGCTTGGCCGGCCGTACCCGGCCCCACCAGCGCCAGCTCGAACGAGAGCTTCGCGTACTTGCTGGTGATCAGCTTTTCGCTGTTGCCCATCCACGGTGCAATGATGTTGCGATCGGCCGTCTGGGCGTCGAACGGCTGGAACGACACATTGCGCGCCTCGAACCAGTTCGCAGCACCCGTTGGCTCGGCGTCGACCCCCACCGTGACTTCAGGCTTGATCAGGATTGCTTTCTTCTTCCAGAAGCGCGGCTGCGCCAGGACGTTTGCCATGTCGGATCACTCCTCGGTTGCCGGGCGCGGCCGACGGATGCCGTCGCTGCCCACGATGTAACGGCCGCCGCGACCCCAGTAGCGGTCGCCGACGTGCGACAGCGGCGCCGACCCGGCGGACGGGGAAACCCCGTCCGCCATCGCTGCTTCGCTCTCGCGGTTGTGGGTGCCGGGGAAACCGCCCCCGGCTGCGGGGGACTGGGCGTCGAGCGCCTCTGCCCGTTCACTGGCCTTTACGGCCCTTGAAGTTCGTTTGCGAATCGTCATGGAACGCTCCTGAACCAGGTACGGGTGCGCAAGCTCAACCGGGCGGCATGGCACAGGACACCGGCGAACATCACTGGCTCCAGGTGCGCCTGCACGCCTGCTTGCGACCCGTCTTCCTCGTCGAAGACGATCGAGCCCACGAGGCCGCCCAGGGCGTCCTCGCCGCGAAACACCTCGCGGATACGCTCGACCAGGCCATCGAAGACGATCTCGGACTGCGCCGCGTCGAGAAGAGCCATGTAGCCCCGGATCTCCCATTCGTGGGTGACCGCGTAGGCCCCTGGGACCCGGCTGGTTTCTTCCGTGCGCTTGCGGCTCACGTACCAGCCGCGCAACTGCCGAACGCCACCGATCTCGCTCGTATACAGCGCCGGCATGTCGC
Organism: Rhodocyclaceae bacterium; assembly: GCA_023383815.1. GTDB lineage: Bacteria > Pseudomonadota > Gammaproteobacteria > Burkholderiales > Rhodocyclaceae > JACOUN01. The sequence goes on along the minus strand of JAHDYG010000029.1, from coordinate 25,336 downwards.
GCAGATTTGCCGTGTAGCGCTGGTAGCCATGCACCACGCCGATCTCGGGCACGGCCTGAAGGCGCGAGACGAGCGCTGCGCGAATGGCTTCCAGGTGTTCGGCCGCACTCACCGCGCAGCCCCCTCGATCCGCGTCACCAGGCGCACCGCACTGCGACGGAAGTCCGCCTGGAGCTGCACCTGGTTCGCATTGAACGCATCACGGAACATGTGTGCCCCCTCGGTTCCACGGCGGGCAATCTTCCATGCGATCGCGTGCGCCGCCTTTTCAGCCTCGGTCCCCGAAAGCGCGAGCTTCTGCCGCGCCCAATCCACCAGCGGTTCAATGGGCGGGCGGTGCGCTCGGGTGCCATGTTCGACGGCCGGCGCATAGGCCAGAGGCGTACCCACCAGCCCCTCGACGCCGAAACCATCATCGAACGGACGCACATCGCCGAAGATGCTCGCCCTCAAGGTTCCGTGCGTGGTCGGCGTACGCTCTTGCACTTCGGCCTGCAAATGTGCCGTGCTGCGCACCATGAAGCCGTGCATCTCCTCGGCGGCCAACTGGGGCGCGCGGATGAACGCATGGCGCCACAGGCTGAGCGGAGCGGCATCGAACGCGATCTTCATCGCCGTCCCCGCCGATACAAAAAGGTGTGCCCAAAACTCGGGGAAAGATCCATGTCGGCAACGGCCGAGGCCGGTACCGGCCTGGCCGCTGGCGTACCACCCGAAGCCGAGATTCCGAGCACCGCAAAATACCGGTTGCGCAGACTGTTGGCGCGCCGTCCCCACTCCCGCGCGGGGCTCGACTGATCGACCCGGTCGGCGCTGATCGTGGCATCCGCGTTGTCCGCGTGCTGGGTCGCGATCTGCTCGCACAGGGTACCCGCCGCGTAGCAGGCCAGCGCTTCGGCATGCTCGATCGGCACCGTGCACTCGTCGTCAGTCAGCACGTGCGGCACGGTGAAAGCCAGGCGCGCATCCTGCCCTGCAGGCAATGCGACCGCGAGCCGAAGCTCGCGACCGGTCGGCCCCCGATAAACGCTCCACTGGTCGGCTGCGAGTTCGACGGGCGGGATGCGATCCACGGGCGACTCGATCGACCGCAACACGCTGCGCGCAGCGTCCCAGCCGAGCGGCCAGGGCAGCACGCGCCCGCCTGTTGCGGTCACATCCTCCACCATCACGCGCGGCCGATCCGTGTCATAGCGCAGCAGCGCGAGCCCGAGCGCCCGCTCGCGGCTGTCGGGCGAGACCCGACCGGCCCCTTGCGCGATCAGGTCCGCCACCACGTCGAGGATCAGCTCGCGGCTCATCGACTCGACTCAGGCCACCACGGCCTTGTACAGGCCACGGAAGTCCATCACGCCACCGCCGTAGATGTGGCGGATCTTGTACGTGATCGCATCGTTGTTGAAGAGACTGCCCAGGCTCGGATTGTCCTGCACGAAGATCTCCGGCTCCTGGTTGCCATCCAGGAAGCCGATCTCGACGGTCGGCACGTCCAGCGGGTCAACCGAGGCCGCCCAGTCGTTGGCGTCCGTCCAGTACCACACCGGGATGATGCGCGGCGCCTGGGTCTGGATGAAGCTCTGGTCCTGATTGGTGCCGCGCTGCTTGAAGAGCTCGAACGCCGCTTCCTCAAGATTTGCGGGCACCCACAGGTTGCGCGGGGGGATGCCGAGACGGTCGCCGCTGCCGGCTTCCGTCTGGCTCATGATGGCCAGGCGCGCTGCCGACCAGGTGCCGGCCGCCAACGCAGCCGCACCCAGGTTGTTGTGATCGGCGTGGAAGAGCGCCTTGGTGTCGTAGATGACCGGGTTCGTGCGGATGAAGTCCAGCACGAACTTCGCCAGCGTGCGCTTTGCCGCACGCGAGAGCTTCACCGGGATCTGCCGCACCATGCCCACGTCGTCGTTGCGGATCATCTCCAGCGTCACCAGCGACAGACGCCCGGTCTTCGCTGCCTTGTAGGTGGCGACCTCGTCGTCAGGAATGCCGCCATCCACGTACGGATCGCCTTCGGCCACCGCCGGCAGATCACCGAAGCCACCCCAGCGCGTGCGCTCCTGGGTGCGGAAGTCATTCACCGGCACGACGCTGGCAAGGTGCTGCCACACGTCGTACTGGCTGGGCGTGCGGTAGTCGGCCAGCATCCGGCGGGTGATCGAGTCGCCCAGGGCGGCGGCGAAGGTCGCCGAAGTCATCGTCGCCTCGACGAAGCGCGAACCTACGCTCTCGCGCAGGCGCGACAGGTCGCATTGATCGAGCCGCCCGGTCACACGGCGATCGCCCGTGATCTCCACGTAGCACTCGCGGAAGGACTGCACCGCGCGGTGTTCCTTGTGCTCGGGGTCGAAGAAGGCGTCGAGCATGCCGGCGATCTTCGTCGAGCGGTCTTCCACCTGCACCACGTCGTCGAAGTGGATCACCGGCTTGCCGCTCTCGGTGAAGCGCGCCAGATACTGACGTTCGGATTCGATCGCGGCCGTCACGGCGGCAGCCTCGAACGGTGCCGTGGCTTCGGTGAAGCGCTGGGCAAGCCTTTCTTTCGCAGGCTGGGGCAGCTTGGCCGCGCTGATCAGATCGCGGGCCACCAGGCGGCACTCCACCAGGCGCACCGCGTTGAGCGTTGCTGCGCTTGCGCCACCGCCTCCCTGTGCCTCGGTGTTGCGGCTGGCGATGACTTCATCGTAGGCCGCGACCAGTTCTTCGTCCGTGGCATTGTCGCAATCAAACTGCGGGTTGCGGGCGCGGACGGCCTCGATCATGCGTTGGCGCAGTGCCATGTCTTCATCCTCCTGGGACGTGTGGGCTTCGACGATGCGCAGCAGCGAGCCGCCTGCACCGGGTTCGACGATCAGGTCCACCGAACGGACCTTGGTGAATTTCGTGGCTTCGCGCAGGCGCCGGTTGCCACGGCGGATGTTCCTGGTCAGGGAGTCGGCGTCGATGGAAAAGCCGAAGAGGTGGCTCAGATCCCGCGCATGGGCTTCGCGCACCCGCACGGCAACCTCGCCATCGGGCTGGATCAGCTTCAGATCGGCATGGACCTCGCCGGTGTCGGGCGCGGCACCTTCCACGAAGCGGGCATTGGTCAGTGCCCCGACGAGGTTTCTCACGCTCTTGCCAGGCGCCACCCCGTTCTTCAGGTCGGCCACGTGCTCGGCGTCACTCTTCTCGAACACACGCACGCCTTCGAGCAGCCGCGTGAGCCCCTTCAGGGCCGCGTCGGTGTAGTAGTTTCCGTTGCTCGATTCACCCGCCTTGATCACGCGAATAGTCCAGATGCCGCCGCCTGGCTCGCCCACCGCTTCGATGAACGCGCCAACCTCGCCACCCGCAGTCGCCTCGGTGACGCGCACCGGGTTGTGCTGCATCACGACCTCGAACGGTGCACCGAGCTGCACGACGTTGTCGTCGGTGAGCGTGTAGGGGTAGGCCTGGCTGCGCCCGTCGAGATCGATCACGAGCCGATCCGGATACACGGCGGAGACGGGCACCCAGTCGCGCCCCAGTGCCTTCTGCACCGCCGCTCGCACCAGCTCGATCACGGTGCGCACTTCGGTTGCCGCCGCTTCGACCAGGCGGGCGCCGACGATGCCGTTCGCCGGGATCACGCCCTTGCGGGCCTTGGCCGGGGAGCTCACTTGGCGTCCTTCCTGGCCGGCAGATCGCCCGCAAGCTTGCGGCCGTCCGTGGTCACCACGGTCACCGCCTCGCCGCGTACTGCCACCGCAAACACCTCGGCTGCCGTCACCGGCTTGTCCTGCATCTTGCCGGTCGGCTTGCCGTCCTTGCCCAGTTCGGGCACTTCCCGACGCACCAGCCTGGCGGCTTCGGCAGCGGGTAGATCCATCGGCTTGTTCATCCAGGTCTCCGTCCAAGAGTGAAAAGTGAAACTGACGGAGCCATCATCGGCGGCACGGCCGCGCCGATCACGCAAAGGACTTTGCAGAATGCAAACGCCCCGCGCGAGGGCGGGGCGTTTCAGGGAGATGGGTTACTGCAGGGTCAGGCGGCCGGGCGCTGGAGCAGCGCGTCGACATCGTAGCCGGCGAGCCCGATGTCTTCGAGCGGCACGCCCCAGGCTTCCGCCTGGCCGGCAATGCGCGACAGCGCCGCATAGGCCAGCAGGCCGTCGACCTCACCCGCATGCGCCTCGCCCTCTTCCTTGAGCAGTTCGACCACGCTGGACAGGCAGATCGCGGCCCCAGCGTACTTTTCCTGGTACTCACTTGGTTCTTTGCTGGGCATTGCGGTACTCCTCAATGATCATGATCTGTTCGCGCAGCACGTCCACCTCGGTCTGCCAGTGCTTGAGCAAACCCTGCTGGTAGAGCGGTGAGCGCTGCGCCCAGTCGGGTACGGCGCTGGCCGGGTCGGCCAGCTTGGCCAGGTGCGCGTCCACGCGCCTTTGCTGGGATGCGACACTCTTGCGCAACTGCGTCGGCCCTTCGTCTTTCAACCGGGTCAGAAACCCGGCGTGCCTGCCGCCGGCCGCCGCCTGCGCATAGATGGCCTGTGCTACCTGAAGTGTAGCAGCCGGTGCGGGCGTGGGGGCGACGTGCGCCGAGTTCGCACGCGCGAGCACCAGTGCGGCCTTGCCACGTTCGGCATCAATGGCTGCCTCCTGTTCCTTCTCGTCGATCACCGTGCGGGCATACCCGGGTACCACCGGCACCGCAATGCAGCCGCAGTTGATCCGGTGCTTCGCGGGCGCGGCTGGGTCATGCGGCTGCATCATCTGGACCGCACCGCCTTCCAGGTCGAAGGGCTTGTCCACGTCGCGCACCTGGCCATGGATCGCCACGTGCTCGATGCGTGGGTGCACCTTGCCGCTCTTCACCCAGCGCTTCTTCAAGCCGGGCACGGTCTCGTTCCATTGCGCGAGGCGCAACTGGTTTGCAGTGGAGTACGCGGTCGCAAGTTCCGTGCGCACGATGTTGGTCGCCCGCTTGCGGGTCGACTCACCCAGGATCTCGGTCACCCGCTGGACGGCCTCGAACGGCGTCTGGGTCCCGATCAGGGTCAGTGCCAGCTGATCGTTGATCTTGTCCATGGCCTCGGCCGCGGCGCCCTTGATTTTCTCCGTTGTGAAGGCGCGCATCGCGTCGAGCTGCCCGCGATCGAGCGCGGGCAGGGTCGCCGAGAGCTTCGGCGCTGCAACCACGTCGTCGACCATTGCTCCCGCGGCAAGCCACGATTCCAGCATGGCAGCATCTGCCACCGCGGCCGCACGCGGCGCCACCTCATCGAGCACACGGCCGATCTCGGCACGCAGTTGAGGCAGGCGCCACGCCTGGTAGTCGCTCGGAGCGTCGGCCAGCACCGCGGCCGCCTGGTCTGCCGCCTCGCGCAGCAAGCGCTCAATTTCGGCCTGGGTCTCACGGATCAAGCGTGTACGTCCGCCTACCGAATCGCGCAATGTCATCGCAGGCGCCTCATTGCGGATGCCGTTCTTCGTCGAAGGTCATTCCCGGCGGGTGCGGCGTGGGGTCGTGGACGATGATGCCCCAGTCGTCGGCGGGCAGCCATCGCCCGCACACCACGCACCAGTATCCGGGACCGGTTTGCGGCTGCGCTGGAGGAGTCGCTTGCGGGTCCACTTCAGTCTCGCCTCCAGATCACTGCGCCGCATCGCCGCCGTCCAGATCGCCGCCGTCCAGATCGTCTTCGGCCGGACCCGTGAAGGCATCCGCCTCGCGACGCTTGCGGGCAGCTTCACGGGCGTTCCCGAGCTCGACTGCCGGATCGATGTCCACCCCCAGTTGCGCAGCCACGGCTGCAATCAGCAGCAGACCCGTTTCCTCGGACAACCGGCCAGCATCGATCGCCATGTTCACCGCCGTGACCACCTGCACCAGCGCAGCGGCGTACTTGGTCGTGTCGCGCGCGGTCATCTCCGGAAACACGGCCGACACGGTCAGGCGCGGATCGTCGAACTCTGGCTCGCCGTTCTCGCGCGCCAGCAGATGCCGGCGGATCACATAGCGCCCCATGGTCTGCAGAAGGTGCTTCACGACGCGCTGGCGCATGGTGAAGACCTTGAGCGTAGGCTCGCCCATGCTCTCACCCGTCGCGCGGTTGACGTCGCCCCCGCCGCCGAACCAGTGCTCGGGAATCGTCGCCCCGCCCAGCACGTGGTTGCGGAAGAGTCGCCCCGCCGCACTCGATTCATACGCGCCAAGCTCAGGGGAGAGCGCCTTCCATATCTCCGAGTCGTTATGCACACGCACGCCACCCGGGCGGGGTGCAGTGATCGACTTGGCCTTGTCCGTGACCTGCTCAGGCGTTGCCCCGTTCAGGGTCACATCCCACACAAAGGCGCGTAGGAAGTTGTAGCGCTCGGCTTCCCCGAACAGGAACTGATCGTACGCGTCCACCCAGTCGGCCGGAGCCCGCAGGTCCGATCGGCCGCGTCGGCTCGTCGAAAGATCGTTCACCTTGAAGTAGAAGCACTCGCCATCGCCGAAGGTCTGACGGATCTCGCGCGTGCGCTTGGTGAAGACCGACTCGTCGCCATTGACGATCACCCGGAAGCGACGTGCCACGCTTTTCTTGTCCTTCACTGTCACGATCCCGATTGGCTGCTCGGGGTTGTCCGGGTCGACCACCACCGTGGCGATCAAGCCCGGATCCAGGTAACCCAGCCGCACATGACCGGTGAGGTCATTGACGGCAACCGGCCAGCACTGCTCACCGAACAGTGACAGCTCGCGCAGCTTCTTCTCAAGCTTCGCATCCAGGTCGTTGATCGGATCGGACCAGAACCGGTCGAGCACCCCCTGCATGGCCTTGTCGCCTGCAACCAGCGACACGCCTTCGGCCAGCAGGTAGGCCAGCGGCAGTTCGATGATCCGGTTGGCCAGGAGATTGCTGTCCCACAGGAAATAGGCCGTCTCGCGCATACGGCTGTGCGAGAGCGGCGACAGATCCCGTGAATTGTCGCCAGAGAGCCGGCGCCAGCCTTCCCCTTCGTCGACGTCAACCGTGGCGCCCGCGGCTTCCACCACCCGCGATTCCTTCTCACCCACGGCCAGCCACGATCGCACACGCTCGAAAACACCCATCTCGATCACCTCCTACCCGCACGTGCAGGCGTTTATAAATGCCGTGGTGCCGACAAACCGGCATCGCCGCACCATCCGGTCACCCTTGGGGGCTGAATGCCCGCAGCGGGCGTTTTTCAGACCCACGCAATCCGTCGTGGCCGCAAGACGCGGTAGGTGTCCTCGTCGGCCTCTACAGTGGCACCGGCCGCAGGCTGCGCCTCGGCCCGGCTGGCCGCGTAGGCCAGCAGGTACATCACGCCCGCATCGCCGTGGCGTTGCTGCCCATCGGTGCCCTTGGTACGGGCGTCCGGAATCATCGGGATGCCCTTGACCACCTGGAAGGCGCGCAGATCGTCCAGGTGGTCGGCGTCGCACGGCACCGCGATCGTCCCGTCCTCGAAGGCCGCCTTCAGCGGCGCGGTGTTCTCCCGGTACCAGGTCTGGGAGAGCATCACCGCCTCGATGCGCTCCGGCCCCCACTTCTGCACCGCCTTCTCGGCCAGGTACTGCCCGTTGCCACGTGCGTCGAGCTTTCCGGCGAGCAGGTTGGGCAGGCGGTCGCCGATGTAGAAGAGCGCCTCGCGCTGCTGGTCGAACGGGCAGTTGGCCAGCTCGACAGCAAAGGGAAAGCGGCGCACCAGGTTTTGCTGGATCTGGAACGGGCCGAGTACCGAGAGGTCGCCCGAGCGGCCGAAGTCCATGCCGAAGCCGCTCTTCAGGTTGGGGTCCAGCTCGCGCAGCAAGGGTGCGACGTGCGTCTCCAGCCACTCGCGCATCTCGGCCGTGCGCAGGTGCTCGGGCCACAGCGCAAAGTCCTCGGCCGGTGGTTTCCAGCGCAACACCGGCACATCGACCATGCGCGCCTCGATCAACGCCCGCGAGAGCCAGGCGCCGCCCGAGTTCTTCGGGATGCAATCGAGTTCCTCGGCCGCGTTGTCGCGGTACTGGGCGCGGATGTCCGCCACCCACTTGGCCTTGCCTTCGTCCGTGGGCGTCTTGCCGGTGCGCAGGCACACGCGCTCGTACAGCCCGTCGGCCACCGCGTCGTCGAAACTCACCCGGTGCAGGCTGTAGGGCACCTTGCCGGCACGGATGTCCTGGCACAGGTCGTTGAACGGGTTCTCCGCCCCGTCGTGGGTGGAGATCACATGCACCTCGCCGCCCCAGATCAGCAAGGCCAGCGCCGCCTTGAGCAGTTCGCCCAGTGCAGAGTGGAAAGCCGCCTCGTCGATGATCACGCGGCCCTGCTTGCCGCGCAGGTTGCGCGGGCTCGAAGACAGCGCGGTGATCCGCCAGCCCGAGGCGAAGCGGATCGTGAAGGTGAGGATGGACTGCTTCTCCTCGCCATCGATGAAGACCTCTTCGCCTTCATCGATCTCGCCAGCGGCCAGCCCGTACATGCGCGCCCAGTCCGCGCAGTCGCGGATGAACTCCTCGGCCATGTCCTTGGTGTAGCCGATGTACCAGGCGTCCATCCCTGAGGTGGAGGCAGCGAGCAGTGCGGTGTCGGCCGCCTCGCCCCACGAGAGGCCGATCCGGCGGCTCTTCTCGATGACCTTCACCGGCGTCTTGTCCGCGCACCAGCGCTGCTGGTAGGGCAGCAGCGCCATGGGGGTGCGGGATTCGCGGGGTTCCATCACGAAAGGCGCATCGCGATCGCGCCAAACACGACGCCCGCTGCGACGGCGACCAGCGCAAGGCCACGGGCCTCCGGCCAAGTCATGTGCGGGGCCGCCAGCACAGCGGCGACGAGCAGCAAGAACAGGGCGAGCACACCCACCGGACGCATCACACCACCCCCAGGACCTTCTGCCGGATCAGCTCGGCCGCATCATCGGAGAGCCCCTGCGCCTTGGCGGTTTTCACCGCCTCCACGGCGGCCTTCTTCACCACCTCCTCACGGATCTTCAGGATGCGCTCGGCGGTGAGCTTGTCCGCGCTGGCCAGATCCTTCATCGCCTTGGCGAGCAGCATCACCTCTTCGGCGTCGGCGGCGTCCTCGCGCTCGCTCATGCTGCCCAGGGTCTGGAAGGCCACCGAGCGCAGCATCTCCGGCAGCAGCCGGGCCACGTCCCCATCCGGTTCGGATTCGAACTTGGCCACCCACACCTTGGCGACCTCGCGCGCCTCGCGGTAGCGGCGCATCTGTTCCTCGGCACGCTGCGCATAGCGACCCAGTGCCGAGCGACTCACAGGCGCCTGGCCACCATTGAGCTGTGCGAGGTGGGCGAGGATGTCATCCAGTGTGTGGCGGCCGTCGCGCAGCAGGCCATCGATCGCCTCACGCAGGCGTGGGTCGAGCTGCCGGATCGAACTCTTCCGGGCCATGATTCAACCGGCCCAGTACTTGGCGGGGCGGGCAATGCCCGGCTCGCAGTCGATGGTGTACTCGCACATGTCGGTGCCGTGGCGAGTCAGTCCGGCCCACCAGCGCCCACCCGGCTCCTTGCGCACTTCCACCAGCGCGCGATCGCCCAGGTAGTCGAGCTGCTGGCGCACCTCGATCGGTGTGGCGTCGGGGAAGATGCCGGTGGCAATCATCTGCAGATGTTCTTCGCACATGTCTTCCGGGCGAGCGTTGTAGAGCGCGAGCAGCAAGTACCAGCGGAGCGACTCGCGGCGCACCTTTGCGTGGTCGATCACGACTTGATCCCCTTCAGTTGAATGTTCTCCAGCTTGAGCGCCACCGCATCGAGCTTGGCTTCGATGATGGTCTGGTTGCGCACGTAGTCTTCACGGCGCACATACAGCACCGGCAAGTCGGCCTTGAGCGAGAGCAGCTCACGCTCGACCCGCTGCCACTGCCCGGCATCCGCCTTCGCTGCCGCCTCCAGGGCCGTGAATCGCGCATCCCAGTGCCGCGCCCTCTCCATGCGGGCCTTCTCGCCGGCCTCATGCCGTTCGTCCTGACGTCGTTCGCTCTGGGTCAGGGTGTAGCGGGCCGCCCCCACGATCCCGCCGACCACGGTCACCGCAAGAAAGACCAGGAAAGTGATCAGTGCCCACAGATCGATCTGCACTGGCGTCATCGCGCGCCCTCGCCGTGAAAGTCGATCAACGCGTCGAGCCGCTTGCGGCACTCGTCGTACTGCCGTCCCGCGGCGACGGCCCAGCGTCCGAGGTCGGTATCGGTGGCAGCGATTCGGGCATCCGCTCCAGCAGAGCCGCCGCCGGCGGGGGGCAGTCCGGCAACGCGGAGCCCGGGGGCACCGTCGAGCAGGCGCAGAGCAGGGCCGCGCAGGCAAGCGCGCCCGTCAGTCGTTCGTGAGATCGCATCGTCAAGCCCTTGCTGGAGTTCGCGCGCCGCGCGGATCGCGGTATTGAGGTCGGAGGTCAGTGCATCGCTGCGGCGCTGCGCCTCGAAGAGCCGCATGCTCGCCGCGTCGGCCGTGCGCGCGAGCTGCAGCGCTCCATCGCGCTCGATGCGGGCGATCGCGGCGTCTTTCGCATTGCCGGTGTAGGCGCTGCCGAGCAGCGCGCCCACCAGGAGCGCGCCAGCCACGGCGATGGGGGTCTGCGCCATCATGCCCAGCCGTCCCGCCGCTGCTTGTTGCGCCAGAAAAGCACCACCGCGCCGGCAACGACCGCCACGGCCGCGAGGATCAGCAGCGGGTCGACGCCCAGCCCCCAGGAGATCTCGCGCACGCTTCCGGAGGCCGACGATGCAGCCGCCAGCCCTCCGGTGACCATGGAGGCAACGCCCCCCTGTGCAATCGGGCTGGCCGCAAGACGGCTCTCGGGCTCAGGTTCGGGCATGTCGATCACGCCGCCCGCAAGCTCCTCGGGCACGGCATCGAGCGGCGGCAGGCTCTCCGGCGCCGCGGCAAGGTACAACGCAGCCTCGCGCGCTCGCCGCGCCGTCAGCCCGCGTACCTCGCGCAACACGCCATCAACCCGTGCCTTGTTCCACAACCCGAACGCCCGCGCAGCAGCGAGATCGTCACCGCGGTTGTGGGCGGCGAGCACCGAACTGCGGCCGAACGCCGCCAGGCCGATGTTGTATGCGAGGCTCACCATCGCAGCGAGCTGGTTCGCCGTGGCCGCCCGCGTCAGGCGCGCCCGCACACCCCGGCTGAACTCCCCCAGGCGAGCGCACAGCCGGAGGTCCGCCTCGGCCCGCGACCAGACCATACCTTCGGTCACGCCCTCGGTCTCACCCCAGCCGATGGTCCACACACCCGTGATATCGCGGTACGCGCGCAGCCGGCATCCCTCGCTGCGCGCAACTTCCTCCACGCCCGCCCACGCGATGGGCCAGTCGAGCGCCCGGTTCGGCAGAATCTGCATCGCCCACCCCCTGAATGAAAACGCCCCCATGATCGGGGGCGCTGCGGGGGTGTGGCACGCAAAGGGTTTTGCGGAGCGCTACTTGGCCTGTGGGAGCGGAACATCAAGCAGGTGCGCCACCAGCCAGCGCCAACCTACCGGTTTCACCGATGCATCGGCATCCGCCGCACGCGCAAGCTCGTTCTGGCAGATCCTCACCAGCACACCCAGCGCAGGCGGCTCGCTCGCCTCGAGCGCCGCGACGCGAGCGGCCCAGTCGGCGATGTCCGTCTCCGCAAAATCCCGCTCGCCGCAGCGCAAGGCGTCTGCCTGGATCTGCTTGAAATTTCGCGTCAGCTCCGCATGCCGTCGCGCCTTCTCGGAAAAACCCATCACCAAAGAGAGCGCCGAGGCGATGGTGATCGTCGCGGCGATCCAGACGAGAGATCCCTCGTCGGCGATCTTGTAGAGCGCGGCCGAGCCGCCCACCATCGCCACGACCTTCGCCATCTTGTCGCACAGGTCGAAGAAGCGCTCGCGCTTCTGGTGGTACAGCGCAGAAAGCTCCAGACGGTAGAGTACCGCATGGCGCTTGCCCCAAAGATAGTCGGCGTCCTCGCTGCTCATTTCTTGTCGGATCTCCGTTCCGGCGGTCGCGGCCCTGGCGCAGGAGCCGGGTCGCGTGGAGATACAGTATAGGGTCTGTCGTGAACGCTTTCACGGATGCGTTCGACGATCAGCTTGCTATTCCGCTTGGAATCACCCGGCCGGGCTGGTGGCGCCGGTTTGTTCTTGTCGCTCATCGCTTTCCCTTTTCAACATCGATTGCTTGCCAATCGTACCCGGCTCCGGCCGCTTCACCCCCTGGACGATTACCCGGTCGGTAGCGACGTCGAGCCCTCGCCCGGTGAGCTCCGCGAGCTCTGTAACGCCTGTGTCCCGCAGTTGCACAAGATCGGCGGCCACTAGCCAGGCGAGATCCTCCCTGAGCTTCTCCGAAGACACCCAATGCCCACATAGGTCGAGCAAGTCCTTCAGTAGAGAGAGGTTCGTCATGTAGCCGGGAAGTTCGGCCAGCACCTGGATGATGCGCAGGCGCCGGTCGTTGGCGATAAGCTCAGTTTCGGTCATGCGTCAGTTCATATGCTCTAAAGGAGTCAACCAATTTGATCGAGCTGCTTACGGCAATGGGCGACCATCTCCGTTGCCGTTTCGCGACATCTCGACATCTCTTTGATTGGGATCGCGGGTGAATGAGTGGCAAGTCCGTGCTGTTGCAGCAGAGTCTCGGCCAGCGTGCGGAGCCGGATGTCTTCGCTGCAGGAAAGTACCTTGTTCAGCATGTTCCGGATGCGTGTGGAAGTGGGTGCGCACATTCCAACCGCCTCGATCGCCAGTTTGTACAGATCGCGCTCTTTCGCTTTCAATTATCGACTCCCCCTCGAAAACAGATGGCACTCCAACGGCGCTTCCGTTTGAGCACTATCAGTCGCCCCGCCTCGATCCTTACCGCTTCTCCGGTTCAGGCTCCAGGTCGGCAGCCGTCAGGCGCCCCGAAAACTGGCGAGCAGCCTCGAGCACGGCGGTTGAGTTGTATTCATAGACCTTCCCCGACGCCGTGCGAACACGCGCTACATAGGACAAGCAGGCGAAGTATTCGCTGGCTTCGTTCTCACTGAAGACTCGCCACTGAGAGTCGAGCACCCGAACTGCCTCTGGTTCGAGGTCGACGACCTTCGTTGATGACAGGGTACGGATATGGCTTCCGAACACATCGAAGAGCATGAACCGAACTTCGAGGGCACGGACGGGCTCCTTTGCGACGACGCCATAGAAGCCGCTGTAGACGTATTCGCCGCTCACTCTTCCCGAGACGAACTTGACCTCAACGCATTCGGAGTACTTCAGGTCGAGCGGCATCGAGGCGTCATGCAGAGTGGACCACTCGCGGGTCAGCGATGATTCCTTGTTCAGGACGATGCCGTGACCCAGGTCCGTCTTGATCGACGCCCCGCTTCCCCTAGTGATCGTGATGTCCTTCGCGTTCGACTGGGCGAATGCACCCGACGCAAGAACCAGTGCCGCTACAGCAATCGACATACAGCGCTTCATGCTTTTTGTTCTCCTCTCCCCTGGGCGCCAGTCTCAGCCCGCCTTCATCTTCGTCACCCAGCGCCCCTCATATTTCGCTAGTGCGTCACTCACGGCTCCGGTGCACCTGGACGTCCAATGCCTGGCGGACAATGGCTTGTGAACTCCACCACATCCACTCCCTGGTACGTCAGCTTGAGTCGCCAAAGTCCGTCCTTCTCCGAAACCGTCACAAGCTCTCTCAGCGCCATGTAGTCGAGATCGCGACGCAGCTCCACGAGGTCGGCGTCCGGGTACACATTTCGAACGAAAGCCAGCAGAGCTAGATCGGTAGTCTTCTCGGGACGACTATCGTCCAAGTGCTGCAGGCATATCCAGCGCATGTGCCCCCTTCGGACTCGCAAACGTGAAACGAATGCGTGTGACTCCGCCACCTGTTCCTTTGGTAGCGCCATAGTCCTATGCACTCCGCTTTCCACAGTTGTGTTTCGCGAACGCAGCGCTCGTCGCCTTGATGGCCCTCCGGGCATCCGGCGGGCAGTGCCGGAAATTGTCCAGCAGCGCTTCTTCCTCGCGGGTCAGGGCGGGGGCGGCTGGCGCGCCGCCGGCTCGTTTTCCCGTGAGTACGTAGAAAACATCTACGCCAGTCCCATCGAGCCGTGAAAGCAGATCACTTGGGCAGCGTTGCTTTCCAGACACAACATCTTTGATTCGCTGTGGGCTGGATTCGCCCGCAGCTCTTGCTGCTGCCGCCAGCGACAACCCAGCCCGCTCGATTTCCTCGCGCAAGCGAACGGAGATTTGTTCTACGTCTTCAGTTGACACAGTAGAAATGTTCCCCCATCATTAACCACATCGAAACGCCGCCCCCGACGTTTCCCCACGAATCACAACGCAACAAGCCGGAGGAGCCCCCATGCCAACTCAGCCGTCAGAACGTCCGCAGCGAGCGCAGCGGTTCGGGGTCGATTGTGTAGCCGGCCGCCTCGATCCGGTCGAGCAGGAAAGTGCTTCCGCATTCCGGGCAGCGCAGCGTGCGGTGCTGTTGCTCGACGCCCCCACGCTGAAGGATCGACTTGACCCGTTTCTGGTAGCAGTTGGGACACAGCTCATGAACCGGCTCCGCCCCGTGCACAGCCGGATCTACGCGATACACGAAAGTACCCGGCACGACTTCGTGAAGACGGTAACGGCGCTTGTCCTCTTCCCAATCTTTCAGGGCTGCTACCTCGGCTTCAAGCTCGCGAATTCGGCGATGCGCCGCGTCAGCGACCGTCTGCACGTCCAGCAGCTTGCCGTTTGCGTCGACTGCGGCCCCGAGCAGCGGGAGCAGCTTCTCATGTACCGCAGCAAACTCCTTGGCGTCCAGCAAAGCCTTGACGCCATTGCAGATGGCGCCGACGCCCTCCTTCGCAGCCACAAGCGATGAGAAATCCATCGTCCTCCTCCGCCCCCTTTATGACTACCGCAATTTACCACACCGCCGCCATGTCTAAGACCGCTCCGGCGCTTGCCAGCGCCCTGATTCCCTACCCGCAAACGCCGTCCAGCGCGCGGGCCTGGATACGCGCCCACGGGCTGTGCCAGACCGAGCTGGCGCGCCGCATCGGCGTCAGCCGCCTGATCGTGGTGGACCTGCTGCGCGGCCAGCTCAAGGGCCACCGTGGCGACGCCCACCGCGCCGCGATCGCGTTGGGCCTGAAGGCCGATCCCGACACGCTCGATCTGAAGCGTGACAGCACCGGGCGGCGCAAGCCGGCAGAGCGGAGGGCCGCAGCATGACGGTCAAGCCCAGCATCAGCCCGGCGACCGCTCGTCGTCTGCGCGCGCTCGCGATCGAGTCCAGCCGTCGAGCATCACATCCGCAATCCGGAACACGTGCGCAACGTCGGATGCCACTCGGTCGGGCGGCTCGACTTGGTCGAGCGCAACGGCTAGGTCTGCTTGCAGCACTTCGCGGTCGATGAGTCCGTTGTCGTCCAGGTGCGCGATGAGCATGCCAAGCAAAGTGCGCATGGCGCCCAGCCGGTGTTCCAGCGCGATGACGCGGGGGGTGTCCATGTGTGATCTCCGACAAGTTGCGATGGGCAAAGCGTACGGGTTGCAACCGCCTTGCGCCACATGCAAGCCGCCTATTTGTTTGCAAGCCGGCCCGCAGGGAGGATTCCAATGAGTCGCCGAACCTGGAACCGCGTGCCCACCAGCCTGGTGGCCGCGTTCGAGCAGGACAAGGCTGCCGGCATCCGCACGCGGCAGATGTCGGTTGAGCGCCACGCGGAGCTGCAGGCCGTTTCGGCCTCGCGCCTCTACAAGTGGATGGAAGACGCCGATCTGCCTGCGAACCGGCTCGCCGGCTGGTTTCACAACACGGGCGGCAAGGCGGTGATCCGCTACCTCGCCGCGCAAGCTGGCGGGCTCTTCGTGCCGATGCCCACCGGGCGCCGCCCGAGCGCCGATGAAAGCGCCGAGCTGCAGCACGTGCTGGCCGACACCGGGGCTGCGCTGCTGCGCTTTTATGCCGGCCGCGCCGACCAGGCCGAGACGCTCGGCGCAGTCCAGCACGCGCTGGAGCTGCTTGCCTGGCACCGCAACACGGTCGAGAAGACCGATCAACCCGAACTGGAACTGGGAGAGCCCCTATGAGCCTGCATGAAGAAGCCGTACAGGCTCTCGGCTACGCACTGAGCAAGAAGATCCCGGACATGGAAGGCCGCGGTTTCATCATCGGCACGAGCTACGGCGAGATCGAGGTGGGGGCCGACGAGGGCCGCACCATCACCCGCGCGGTGAAGGCGCTGCTCGAACGCAAGTACGCCCACGCGCTGCTGCGCTGCGAGGAAGCCGCGCAATGAACGCCGCAGCGCACTCGAACCAGCCGGTACGCCGCGCCATCGCGCTCGTCTTTGCCCTGCAGGGCCACAGCTTCGAGGGGCTGCGCCTCAAGCAGCTCGCGCAGATGGTGGGCCAGGCCGAGCCCAAGACCCTGCGCGACCTCGAAGTGCTCGCCTCCGAGGGCATCGCAGAGCGCATGGCCACGAAGCCCGAGTTCTGGCGCCTGACGCCGCGCCTGGTGCAGATCGCGATCGCCCATCAGGACGAGGTGGCGCGGCTGCGCCAGCGCACCCACGACTTTGAACAGACCTACGCCTGCAAACCGTAACCGAGACCCGGAGGAATCATGCCCCGCAAGCCCCTTGCCGCTGCCGTGAAGCACGGCCCCGAGTTCGTCGGCGCCACGCCGCCCGAGATTGCCGCGACCGAGATCGCGATCCATGAGGCGCAAAGCGCGCAGGCGCTGGCCGTGTCACAGCACGATGCTGCGGTGCGCACGCTGGCCCATCAGTTGGGCTACCAGTTGCCGGCCGACTGCACCGATCCGGACCTGATCCAGCGCGACATCAGCGCCAACATGCGGCGCAGCGTCGAGGCGTGCCTGGAGGTGGGGCGCGGGCTGGCGGTGCTGAAGCAGGCGTGCGTGCACGGGAACTTCCTCGCCCGGCTGGAGGTGCTCGGGATCGAAGGGAGCGTCGCAAGACGATTCATGCAGACTGCCGTCAAGTTCTCAAAACGTGCGTCGACGCACGTTTTGACCGATGCAGCCGGAACCCAATCCAAGCTCTTCGAGCTACTCATACTCGACGACGAACAGATCGAGGAACTCGAACTGGTCGGCCAGACCGGCGAACTCTCGCTCGATGACATCGCCACGATGTCGGTCAAGGAGCTGCGCGCCGCGCTGCGCGAGGAGCGCGCCGAGCGGGCAACGGTCGAGAAGATGCTCGCCGACAAACGCGAAGAGGTCGACGCGGTCAAGCGCGCGAAGGCGCGGCTGGAGCTGCGCACGGCGGCATGGGACGAGCGGGTCGACGCCTTCAAGGGCGAGATCGGCGATCGCCAGAAGCTGCTCGACCGCCTGGTGGGGGCGCACCTGGAGGCCGTGACGGCGCTCGACGTCTGGTACACGCAGGAAGTGTGCGCGGCGCCCGACTACGACCCGGAGGTCGATGCCCCCATGCCCGCGGCCGTGCAGACGGTACTGCTCACGCTCTCGGATGCGATCGAGCGCACCGCGCGCCTCGTGGGCGCCTTGCAAAACGAGCTGGAGACGCGCTTTGGGGCCGACATCGAGGATGCGCGCCGCTACCTGCTGCGCGAACCCGGCGAGCTGGACGTGGCGTGATGGAGGCGATGATGGCGACACAACTCGCCCCCGAGACGCGGGATTACCTGCGCGAACTCGCACGCAAGCTCGATGCGGCGCCGCACGGCGGCAAGCGGCGCCTGGTTGAGGCCGCGGCCGGGTTCCTGGGCTGGTCGATCCAGACGGTATATGGCCACCTCAAGCAATCGGCCGGGCGCAACCCGGGGCGCGCCGTGCGGTGCGACAAGGGCAGTACCGCCGTGCCGCCCGAGTCGCTGGTGGCCCTGGGTGCCGCGCAGCGTGAGTCAGTCCGCGACAACGGCAAGCAGGCGCTCTTCACGACCACCGCGCGGGGCGTGCTGGAACAGAACGAGTTCCAGTTCGGCTGCAGCACCGGGCATCTGAACCGCCTGCTGCGCGCGCGCAAGCTCAACGTCGCGGCCCAGCGCAACGCGAATCCGGTGCAGGCGCTACGCGCGCCGCACCCCAACCACACTCACGAGGTCGACCCCAGCCTGTGCCTGGTGTACTACCTGCGCGGCAAGCAGCACATCATGCGCGACCGCGAGTTCTACAAGAACAAGCTCGAAGGGCTGGCGAAGGTCAAGTTCAAGGTGTGGCGCTACGTGCTGTATGACCGCGCCAGCGGGGCGATCGTGCCGTGGTACGTGGAAGCGGCCGGCGAGACACAGCACAACCTGTTCGACTTCCTGATGTACGCCTGGGGCCAGCAGCCGGGGCGGCTGCTGCACGGGGTACCGTACTACCTGCTGTGGGACAAGGGCAGCGCGAATACCTCGGCGGCAATCAAGGAATTGCTGCGCAGCCTGGGTGTGACGCCGCTGGAGCACGAAGCCGGCAACGCCCGCGCGAAGGGCGGGGTGGAAGGCGGCAACAACATCACCGAGACCCAGTTCGAGAGCCGCCTGCGCTTCGAGCCTGTGGAGGATGTGGCCCAGCTCAACGCCGCCGCTGCTGCGTGGGCCAACGCCTGGAATGCCAACCTGCTGCCTGGGCAGGATTCACGCCTGCACCGGCGTGGGCTCGCCGAGCCGGTGGCACGCTATGACTTGTGGCAGTGGATTACCGCCGAGCAGTTGCGCGTGCTGCCCGACGTGGAGGTGTGCCGGGCACTAATGGCAGGAAAGATCGAGACCCGCCAGGTGCGCCCGGACCTGACGGTGCAGTATCGCCACCCGGCAGCCGAGCGCTCGGAGTTCTACAGCCTGCGCGGGCTCGACGGCATCTGCATCGAAGACCACGTGACGGTGCGCCCGCTGGTGTACGGCGATTGTGCGATCCAGGTGGAGGTGGCGCGCTACGACGGTGCGCCGCTGATCTACCGCGTGGAACCCGAGCGCGGCTACGACCGCTTCGGCCAGCTCGCCACCGCGGCCGAGATCGGCGCCGAGTACAAGGCCATGCCGGACACTGCGATCGAGCACGCTGCCGCCGCGATGGATGCGGTGGCCTATCCGGGGCTGTCGGCCGAGGAGGTCAAGCGGGCCCGCGAGAAGAAGGCGGTGCCGTTTGGCAACACGCTCGATGCGCACAGCCACCTGAAGGAGATCGAGCTGCCGACCTATCTGCCGCGCGCGGGCACCGGGATCGAGGCACCCGCGCATGCCGTGGCGGCCGAACCCGATCGGCTCGACGCCACCTCGGCGATGCTGCGCATCGTGGACGGGCTGGGGCGCAACCTCACGCCCGACGAGCATCGATTCTTTTCGCTCCGTTACGGTCAGGGTGCCACCGAAGAACAGGTGGCTGCGCTGATCGAGCAGCTGCGCGACCCGAACAGCGGCGCCGCCGCCAGGGTGGCCTGACATGACGCGGGAACTCACCGTGCTCCAGTCCCTGCTGCCGAACCTGCGGCAGTCGCAAAACGCGCTCGCGCGGCACATGGAGATCTCGCCGGCCGCGCTGACCCAGATCATCAAGTACGGCTACTGGCCGCGAAGCATTGCCTCGGCCGAACTGCAGCAGAACGCGATCGACTTCCTGCGCCGCCACGGTGCAACCGAACTGCAGATCGACGCCGTCGAAAAAGAAATGGCGCAACAGCGCGCTCACGCTGTTGCGCCGGTCACCCAGCCCGAAGCACACGAACCGGAGGACGTGCACATGCTACTACGCAAACAGACGCTCACGCGGGAGGCGAAGGCTCACTTTCGCATTCTCCGAGACCCTTTCACCGACGAGATGGCGTGCGACGCCGATGTGTTCGTCAGCGACGACATCCGCTACGTGCGCGCGGCCATGCGCCAGGTGGCCAAGCACGGCGGGCTCCTGGCGGTGATCGCGGAAAGCGGCGCCGGAAAGAGCACGCTGCGCCACGACCTGATCGACTGGATCAACACCAACGATGAACCGGTGACCGTGATCGAACCGTACGTGCTCGGGATGGAAGACACCAACAACAAGGGCCGCATGCTGCGCGCGACCGACATCACGGGCGCCGTGATCCGGCGAGTGGCCCCGGGGACGCGCCAGCGCGTGAGCGTCCAGGACCGGAGCGAGCAGATGCACGACATCCTGCGCTCGAGCGCCCAGATCGGGCGCAAGCACCTGCTCATCATCGAAGAGGCGCACTGCCTGGCAACGCCCACGTTGAAGCACCTGAAGCGTTTCTACGAGGTGCAGGAGGGCTTCAAGAAGCTGCTCGCGATCATCCTGATCGGCCAGACCGAACTGGAGTGGAAGCTCTCCGAGCACAACCCGGAAGTGCGCGAAGTGGTGCAGCGCTGCGAGTTCGCGCGCCTCGGCCCGCTCGGGCCGGCGCTTGAGCCGTACCTGCGCCACAAGTTCGCCCGGGTGGATGCCGACTTCGACGCCATCTTCGAGCGCGGTGCGCTCGAGATGATCCAGGAGAAGCTGCGCACGAGCATCACCCGCCGGGTGCGCGGGCAGACCCAGGCGCAGACGGTCTCGCTGTGCTACCCGCTGGCGGTGAACAACCTGGTGAGCGGCGCCATGAACCAGGCGGTGCGCATCGGAGCCCCGAAGGTGAGCGCGCAGCTGATCGAGGCATCCGTGCGGAGGGAATCATGATTGCCGGCCCGAGTGTGATCCCGATGTACCGGCATGGCGACGGTCGCAACATCCCGCGCCCGCACCACGAAAACGATTGCGCCTGGTCTGGCGCCAACCCCGCCGATGCCGCGCCGCCCCGGGTGCTCACGCGCAAGGCCACGGAACGCCTGGCGCTGCTCAACGCCGCAATGCGCCGGCTGCGCGCGATGGGGATCCGCGTCGTCTCGCACAGCGTCGCGGGCGAGCCCTTCGCCTGCGGCGACCCTTCGATCCGCATCCAGCGCGACCCGCAGGTGTCGCTCTCCGCGCTGCTCGATGCAGCCGGATCCCGGAACTTCTGGTACGACACGCCCGGGCACGTAACGGTTTCGTGCGTCATCGAGGGGGTGTGCGTGATCTGGGAGGAACCGCGATGATCCCATGGCATCCGCACACCGAAACGCCGGCGCTGCGCGTAACCGCGATCCTTGCCGCGCCAGCCGGACCACAGGATGACCCTTGGCTGGAGGAGGCGCTGATCTCGGGGATCTACATGTACACCGCGGATGGCTGGCGTTCTGAAGTCAGCGGCGCCCTGGTGTCGCTGCCCGAGTTCTGGTGGTGCGCGGAAGCCGATCTGCTCGCACACCTGCGCCCGCGCATCTGCAATCGGACGAACGGCCATGGCTGACGCCCGCCAACGAGCTCGCCCCTACACGCAATCGACGGTGTTCGGCCGGATCCTGATTGCGCTGCGCGCCGGCGACATGGGGCGCGATGCGCTGTGCGATCGATTCGGCGACTGCAACACCCAGATCAATCGGCTCGTCGCCGAGGGCCTGCTGGAGATCCGCCCCTGGTCCAGCCCGCAGATTCTGCGCCTCACAGCGACCGGCCGCGCAGCGTGCCCGAACCGCCGCGACCCGGTCGAGCCATCCCACTGCCGCAACCCCAGAAGGATCGTTACAGCATGAACAGGAAAGCCACTACCCGCCACAAGAGCCAGGTTTCGACCGTGCCCGTCCCGCAGTCCCGTGGACAGGTTGTCGACTCGATCCGCGAGATCGGCGAGCGCCAGCGCGAGCTGCAGCGCCTGCAGGCTGCAATGAACGACGAACTCGCCGCCGTCAAGGAGCGTTGGGAGCACGTCGCGGCCCCTCACGCACAGCGCATCGACGCGCTCAACCAGGGCGTGCAGATCTGGTGCGAAGCCAACCGCGACACCCTCACTCAGGGCGGCAAGACGAAGACCGCGGCGTTTGCGTCGGGTGAGGTCGCGTGGCGCATGCGCCCGCCCTCGGTGCGCATCACTGGGAAGGATGCCGTGCTCGACGCGCTGCGCCGCGCCGGACTCGGGCGTTTCATCCGCGAGAACCCGGAGGTGAACAAGGAGGCGATCCTCAACGAGCCAGAAGCCGTCGCGCTCGTGCCCGGGATCACGATCAGCCAGGTCGAGGATTTCATCGTGACGCCGTTCGAGGCGGAACTGTCGGAGGCGCAGTGATGGACAACCGTGACGACATCCTCGGCAAGATCAGGAAGTGCATGGCGTTGGCCAACTCCGGCAGCGAACACGAGGCGGCAGCGGCACTGCGCCAGGCGCAAAAGCTGATGGAGCTGTGCCAGTTCAGTCAGACCGAAATGCTCGCGGCCGACGTGAGCGAATCGAAAGCGAAGAGTGGTGCAACGGCGCGCCCGACGAGCTGGGAGAGCCATCTCGCGGGCCACGTTGCAGAAGCCTTCGGCTGCAAGCTCATGTTCCGTGGTGGCTGGGTCGAATCGTGGTGGGTGTTCGTCGGCCTGCCGCCTGCCGACCAGGTCGCCGCGTACTCGTTCGAGGTGCTGCTGCGCCAGGCGCTCAAGGCCCGTCGCGAGTTCATCGCCGAGTCCCTCAAGCGGACCAAGAAGAAGACCAACAAGACGCGCCGTGCCGATCTCTTCAGCGAAGGATGGGTGTGCACCGCGTGCGCCACCGTCGTCGCGAGCACGCCCCCGGAGGGCGCGGCTGAGGCCGTTGAGGCATACATGAAGTTCAAGTATGCGCACATAGGGGAGCTCTCTACCACCGATCGCAATGCCGGCCGTAATCTGAGCGAGAAGGACCAGGACGCCTACCACGCTGGCCGCAGCGTTGGCCGTGGCGCGCAACTGCACCGTGGTGTCCGTGCCAGCAAGCCTTTGATGCTGGAGGGCTGAGCCATGGAAATCATCGTTTCCGTCCGCGACCGCTACAACACCTACACCGCGACGTTCGGCAGCAAGCACCGGGCAAGTTGCACAGGTGGTGCGCAGCAAGCCGTCGAGCGTCTGGCTGTGAAAGTGTTCGGCCAACTTCAGCGGACCACCGTCGCCGAGGTCTCCCGCGCCGATTGCGCTGGCGTCGCCTACTGGAGCATCAAGACCGACCCCGACCAGGCGTGCCGCTTGTGTGGATGCACGTGGGATCACGGGTGCGAAGACGGGTGCTACTGGATCGAGGCCGATTTGTGCAGCAGTTGCGCACCGGCGGAGAGCTGATCATGGGCGACAACACTGGTATCGAATGGACCGATGCGACGTGGAACCCGGTCACCGGCTGCTCGAAGGTGTCGGCCGGCTGCAAGCACTGCTATGCCGAGCGCGACTGGGCGAGGCTGTCGGCGAACCGGCAGACACGTTACTTCGGTCGTGCGTTCACGGATGTGCGGTGCCACGCTGATGTTCTGGCCCTGCCGCTGCGCTGGCGTCGGCCGCGCAGGATCTTCGTGACCTCGATGTCGGATCTGTTTCACCCCGACGTGCCGGACGAGTTCATCGACGCTGTCTTTGCGGTGATGGCCTTGGCGCCACACCACACGTTCCAGGTATTGACGAAGCGTCCGGAGCGAATGCGCGACTACCTCCGGTGCGGCGGCGGATCGTGCATCCGCATCGGAATTCGACAGGCAATCGAGGCGATGGGGTATCCGGACCTCGGGGCTGTCGGCAAGGCGCTGCCGAACATCTGGCTCGGCGTCAGCATCGACGATCAGGCAACCGCCGAAGAGCGCATCCCGCTGCTGCTCGACACGCCGGCAGCGGTGCGGTGGATCAGTGCTGAGCCGCTGCTCGGCCCGGTCCGCCTTGACCAAATCATGAGGGCAAGCCAGTACGACGACTGGACGTACTGTGACAACGCCCTCGACGGGTTCCGCGCCACGAAGTGCGGGGGCACCTACGGTCCGCATCTTGACTGGGTCGTCGTCGGCGGCGAGTCCGGCCCAAAGGCACGCCCGATGCATCCCGCCTGGGTGCGCAGCCTGCGCGACCAGTGCCAGGCCGCAGGCGTGCCGTTCCTGTTCAAGCAGTGGGGCGAGTGGTTGCCTGCTTTGCAGGACGGCAACCCAGAGCACGCCCCGATGGAGATCAATGCCAGCGACTGGCCTCTTCGCGTCGGCAAGAAGTCTGCGGGCCGCCAGCTAGACGGCGTGAAGCACGACGGCTATCCAGCAATTGCGTTGGAATCGAACCCGAAATTTCACATGAGGCTGACATCGTGATCTCCGCACCTCTGGCTGCCGCCCGCGCTACCCAGCGCTCACGACTCATCAAGATCGTCCAGACAGGCCGCAACGTTCTGCGCTTGGACGAGGACACCTACCGCGATCTGCTGGCCGCGAAGTCAAACGGGAAGCGTTCGGCGAAGGAACTGTCGATCGACGAACTCGATGCGGTGATCAAGCACATGCGCGCATCCGGGTTCAAACCTACGAAACCAGCCGGCAGGGCGCCGCGCGAGCAGCGCAAGCTCGACACGTCACCGGAGGGCAGCAAGATCCGGGCGCTCTGGCTCTGGCTGCACGAAGTAGGAATCGTCCTCGATCCGAGCGAAGCCGCGCTTGCGAACTTCGCTCGTCGGATCAGTGGAGTGGATACCCTCCAATGGACGCGTCGCCCCGACAAAGTGATCGAAGGCATCAAGGCATGGGCCGCGCGCCAGCTGCCGGCCAAGCTCGCAGAACGCACCGCCACGCTTCAGGCTGCCGGCAAACTGCCGGCCGGGATCGAAGTTGCCTCGCTGCCTGTTCTCGTGAGCCCGACGCTCAATCCTGCCGGGTTTGAGTCACTGCAGCGTGCGTGGTGGTATCTCGACGAGATGGAGCGGGGCAATGGCGCACGATGATCGCCCCGAGCAGCCTGACCTGCCCGAGCTTCTCGGCCTGCTCGCATATGAGCTGAGCCGCGAGCTGACGGCGCTGCTGCCGGCTCGGAGCACTGATCTCGTCAACAAGTTGGCACTGGCCCTCACGCGATCCGCTGCCGCCCGCATCGGTGGCCATCGTATGCCGGTTGCTCCATCGGTCCCAGCGTCCGAGCTGGCTGATGCCGATGCGGGTTATGCTGCGCTGGCCGACGTATGGTTCAAACTCCTCGAACGCGACATGAACATGCCTCAACAGTGGGTCCGCGTCGCCGTGCTGCGCCTGCTCGACACCGCGCGTGTAGTGGTCGGCGGTCAGTACGTTCCGAAAGGAGTCATCTGCCAGCGCCGCGAACGGGACGAAGCGCTCTGGGACGAGTTCCGGGGCAACTACCGCGAGACGGGCATTGCGCACGGCATCTCGGCCGAGCGCGTCCGTCAGGTCATCGGCGCGCGCCTGCGCGCCGAACGCGCCGCGCGTCAAGGCAGGTTGTTCGACGACGATTGCTGATAGCCTTGCGTCCTCTGCAATCGAGTTGCAAACTCCATCCCGAGTAAGCCCACGCGATCCCACCGTATCCCGGATTTATCGCGACAACGCCCCTCGGTTTATCTCGTCCCCTTTCA
>JAHDYG010000028.1 GCA_023383815.1 Rhodocyclaceae bacterium | reverse complement strand
TCGAGGCCCTCGCCAACCCCGAGGCCCTCGAATTCTTCAGGGATCGAAGCGAACTGAAGGCATAGGGGAGTCGAGCGATGCTGATGAGTCGTCATGCGTCCGCCCTGTTGATCATCGATCTGCAGGAGCGGCTGGCTCCCGCGATCCACGAAAGTGAGCGGGTCGTGGACAACGCGATCTGGCTTGCGCAGGTGGCCGAACGGGCCGGGGTTCCGGTCGTCGTGACCGAGCACTGGCCCGACAAGATCGGGCCTACGCTGGTTCGTGTGAAGGATGCCGTTTCCGGCGCCCACTTCGTGCGCAAGGAGTGTTTTTCCGCGCAAGGGGACGGGTGCCTCGCCGGGACGCCGATCGACGGGCGCCGGCAGGTCATCGTCTGCGGCACCGAGGCACACGTGTGTGTGCTGCAGACTGCGCTCGAACTGCGCTGGGCCGGCAAAGAGGTCTTCGTCGCCGCCGAGGCGTCCGGATCGCGCAATCCGGCCGATCGCGAGCTTGCCTTCGAGCGCATGCGCGGCCACGGCATCGAGATCGTCACGCGCGAGATGGTGGCGTTCGAATGGCTGCAGCGCGGCGGCACCGAGCTTTTCCGCGAGATCAACCGCGATTTCATCCGCTGATCGCGCAAGCGGAGACAGCGTTCAGGCCATCTGGAAGCGACCGACCTCCTGTTTCAGGCTGACGGCCAGGGCTTCCAGATGGCGGACAGCGGCTGCGACTTCGGTGACGGCCGAGCGATTGTCGTCGGCCGCCTCGACGATGCGCTGCACACGCTCGACGACGGCTGCACCCGCTTCGCTTTGTGACTGGGTCGCGCTCGCAATTGCGTGGATGCGCTCGAGCGTTTCTGCCGAACTTTCGTGGATCTGCGTCAAGGCGACCGAAAGCTCCTCGGCCAGCGTGGTGCCCTTGCTGACCCGGGCAAATCCGCCTTCCATGTCCGTGACGACCGCGGCGATGTCGGTCTGGATCGCCTCGATCACGCCCTTGATCTCGTTTGTTGCGCCCCCGGTGCGTTCGGCGAGCTTGCGTACTTCGTCGGCGACGACCGCGAACCCTCGCCCCTGCTCGCCCGCCCGGGCCGCCTCGATTGCAGCATTGAGCGCGAGCAGGTTGGTCTGATTGGCGATTTCATTGATGACCTGTACGATGCCGCCGATTTCGGCCGACTTCCTGCGCAGTTCGTTTACCCGCTCGACGGACTGACGCATCTCGTCCGCGATCCGGGCCATTTCGCTCGCGCTGCTGCGCGAGGCGCTGGCGCCGTGGGCGGAGGCCTGCGAGGACTGCTGAGACAGACCGGTCGTCTCCTGCGTGTTCTGAGCGACTTCCGTGATGCGGTGGCTGATCTCGTGCATCGACGTCGCCGCAAAGCGGGCGGCTTCGGACTGGCGCTCGGAACTGTCTGCGATTCGGGTGGTGGTGCGAGCCACTTCCGTCGCGGTGCCGGCGACGCGCTCGGCGTCGTCGAGAATGCTCTTGAGGGTGTCCTGCAGGCTGTCCATCAATGCGTTGAAGCAGCTCGCCGTCTGCCCCAGCTCGTCGCGTCCGTTGATCCTGCTGCGTCGTGAGAGATCGCGGCTGTTCTGGATGCCGGTGATCACCGAGTGAAGCTCGTCGAACGAGCGGATGATGCCACGAATGAGCAGGAATCCGAATCCGAGGCTGAAGCCGATTCCAGCAATCGCCGCGATCAGCATGGTGTTGCGGGCGAGGGTATAGGCAGCCCGGGCCTTGTCGTACTCGGCGCGCGCGCCTTCGACCTGCATCGCTTCGAGTCCTTCGATGCCTGCCTGAAGTGCTGGGAAGAGGGTCGTGTTGACGTGTTCGAGTGTCCGTTCGAGGACGTCGAAATCACGGATCTTCAGCGCCTGGATCGCAGGGTTCAGCCCCTCCTCAAGGTAGCGCGCGCGGTCGGCCGCAAAGGACGATGCCGCGACTTGTTCAGTCGATGAAAGAGGACGATCCGAGAATTCCTGCCAGAGCCGAGTCATCTGCTGGAGGTTCCGGTCGATCGCTTCAAGATGTTCAGAGACCTTCTGCGGCATTGGAAAAAGCGCCGCATCGGTGAGCCACATCTGGTTCAAGGTAAGCAGCTTGTTGATCGTCGCGATGCGCTGCAGGGCGATCGTCCGATCGGCGTAGACCGATTCGAGACTACGGTCGGCCGTGTGCATGCCGCGCAGGCCGAACGCAAAGATGATCAGGGCGATCACAATCACGACGCCCAGCAGGAGTGCGAGCCGCGTGGCGAGGCGGGTATTGGCGAACATGCTGTCTCCGGATCATTGCGGTCTAGTGAGGTCGTTCGGCTCGCCAGACAAGTAGGTCAAACGTTCGAGTCAAACGATCGTTTGAATTTTAGGGAGATTTGTTCGACTGTCAAGCCGGAGTGCAGTCGGAGTGCGTGTCGTTGTAGGGAGCAAATGAACTGTCCCCGCTGGCCGCGAAAGCGCTCGGGAACTTCCCGGAACTGCGCAGCGGTCACACCGTTGGCTTGTCGGCGAGCCGGCCGGACTGCGTGGCCGGCCGGCGTCGGTTCTTCGCTGCGCAGCCCGGCCTGCTGGCCGGGGAGTAAGGCGTGTCAGGCCGCGAGGCGGCGGTCTGGAAAGTCGATTGCGATTGCGCGGCGGCGGCGCTCGATGAACGCGATGCCGTCAGGGTGTTGCCACTGGCATGACTCTCCGTCACGGTTGCCGCCGGCTTCCTGCCAGGCGCAGTGGGAGGCGAGATGCTGCTCCCATGGGGTGTCCCAGGTGTCGCGATAGTCGAGGGGCGGAATGAACTCACATTCGAGCAGCGGATCTCCGCGCAGCTGTGTGATGGACGATTGGCTCATCTCGGTTCCTCCTCGGGTAACAGGTTGCTGGAGTTCGGTGAGACCTGCGGCAGCATGGCAGGTTTCCAGCAAGTCTGCCCTTCAATATAGAAGGTTTCGTGACAGTCCGCCGTGTCGTCCGTCGACGTCAGGTCAGCAGCTTCCGGAAGTCACTCAGACACTGGGCAAGGTGAACGAGAAAACGCGCGGCAAGCACTCCGTCGATGACGCGGTGATCCCAGCTCAGGGACAGTGGCAGGATCCGACGTGCTTCGAATCCGATGCCATTCCAGGAGGGGCGCAGGTCTGCGCGGCTGACGCCGAGCCGCGCGACTTCGGGCGCGTGGATGGCTGGCATGTAACCGGTGCCGCCGAGCTCCCCGAGGTTGGCGAGGGTGAATCCGGCGCCCGCCCGCGCGTCACCGGTAAGTGCCCCGTCCCGGGCTTCGCGGGACAACAGGGTGACGCGCTGTGCGATCGCGGTCAGCGTAAGCCGGTCGGCGTCACGTATGACGGCGACCTTCATGTCTGTATCGGTGAAGACCGTGAAACCGATGTGCACGCGTCTTTTCAGGACGAGTTTTGCATGGCCTGCATCCGCTTCGAAGCTGGCGTTGAACTCGGGAAAGCGCCGCAATGCGTCGGCACAGGCGTGAATCAGAAAGGCATTCAGCGGTAGCTCGGCGTCCGCCATGCCGCGCTCGTGCAGGATCTTCTGGCGGAAGCGTTCCAGCTCGGTGACGTCGGCTTCGTCAAAGCTCGTGACCTGCGGAATGAGCACCCGATCCCGTTCCCGTTCCTGCGAATGCATCACCTGTTCCGGGGATCGCTCACGTGCTTCGATTGCCCCGAAGTGTGATGCGTCGATCCGCGGCCACGGCGCGAGGGCCAAGGTCGGACGTGGCCGAAGGGGTGCACCCGGCACGTTTCCGCTTTGCATCGCCTCGCGGATGAAGGTGAGTACGTCTGTTTGCGTGATGCGGTCAGTCGCCGTTCGGGAGCGGACCAGCGCGAGATCGACTCCAAACTCGCGCGCGAGACGGCGGACTGCGGGGCTCGCCCGGAGCGTTTGTGTGCGCTGTGGCGCCGGGGTCATTCCGGCCGGGGTGGGCGCCGGGGACTGACCGGTCATCGCTCAGAACGGCGCGGGTTTGTCGACATCGATCGCGAGGCGTGTGCATACGCCCTGGAGCGTGTCGCGCGGCAGCCGTCCGTCCTCGACGAGGCTGCGCAACGCAGCGAGCACCACGTAGCGGGCGTCGACCTCGAAGAAATCGCGCAGCGCCCGACGGGTGTCCGAGCGGCCGAAGCCGTCGGTTCCCAGGACTGTGTAGCGGGCCGGAACCCAGTTGCGGATGAGATCCGGCCAGGCGCGGATGAAATCGCTTGCGGCGACGACCGGCGCATCGGCCGAGAGCTGGCGGGCGACCCATGGGATGCGCGCTTCGCCCTCCTCGGGGTGGAGCAGGTTCCAGCGCTCGCAGGCCAGCCCGTCCTTGCGAAGTTCACTGTAGCTCGTCGCGCTGAAGACGTCGGCAGCGACCCCGAACTCGCGCTCGAGCCGTTCGGCGGCGGTGATGACCTCGCGCAGCAGGCTGCCACTGCCGATGAGCTGCACGCGTGCGGCCGGATCAGGCAGCGCGCTCGTGCGCAGCCGGTAGAGCCCGCGGCACACACCTTCCTCGACGCCGGCAGGGGCATCGGGCTGGGGAGCGTTCTCGTTGTACAGCGTGAGGTAGTAGAAGGCGGTGTCCTGCTCGCTCAGCATCCGGCGGATACCCTCCTCGATCAGGATCGCCAGCTCGTAGCCGAAAGCCGGATCGTAGGCACGGCAGGTCGGGACCGTTGCAGCATAGACGAGACTCTGGCCATCCTCGTGCTGCAGGCCCTCGCCGGAAAGCGTCGTGCGCCCGGCCGTCGCGCCGAGCAGGAAGCCGCGCGCCTGGCTGTCGGCCGCACACCAGATGAGGTCGGCCACGCGCTGGAAGCCGAACATCGAGTAGAAGATGTAGCACGGCAGCATTGCGATGCCGGTGTGCGAGTATGCGGTTCCGGCGGCGATCCAGGAACCCATGGAGCCGGCCTCGGTGATGCCTTCCTCCAGGATCTGGCCGCGCACGTCCTCGCGATAGAAGGCGAGCTGTTCGCTGTCCTGCGGGGTGTAGCGCTGGCCCCAGGGCGAGTAGATGCCGAACTGGCGGAAGAGATCCTGCATGCCGAAGGTGCGCGCCTCGTCGGCGACGATCGGCACGATGCGCGGTCCGAGCGCTTCGTCGCGCAGGAGCTTCGAGAGCAGGCGCACGAACTGCATCGTGGTCGAGATCTCGCGTGTGCCGCTGCCGGCTCGGGCGGCTTCGAAGACCTCGGGCTGCGCAGCTGCGACGGGTGCGACTTCATGCCGGCGTGCCGGCAGTGGTCCGCCGAGCGCCTTGCGACGCTCCGCCAGATAGCGCACCTCGGGGCTGTCGGCGCCGGGATGGTAGTAGCGCAGTTCGGTCAGATCCTGATCCGACAGCGGCAGGCCAAAACGGTCGCGGAAGCGGCACAGGTCTTCGTGGGCGAGCTTCTTGGTCTGGTGCGAGGTGTTCGCACCCTGGCCGGAGCCGCCCATGCCGTAGCCTTTCGTGGTCTGGGCCAGGATCACGGTCGGCTGACCGCGCTGTGCGCAGGCGGCCGAGTATGCGGCGTGGATCTTGACCGGATCGTGGCCGCCGCGCTGCAGCGCGTCGATGTCGCGATCCGACAGGTTTGCGACGAGTGCGGCAAGCTCCGGGTAGCGGGCAAAGAAGTGCTCGCGATTGTAGTGGCCGTCGGTTGCCGAGAGCTTCTGGAATTCGCCGTCCACCGCTTCGGCCATGCGCTTGAGGATCCAGCCTTCGCGGTCGCGCGCAAAAAGGACATCCCAGTTGCTGCCCCACAGGCACTTCACGACGTTCCAGCCAGCGCCGGCAAAAAGCGTTTCGAGCTCCTGCACGATGTTGCCATTGCCGCGGACCGGGCCGTCGAGCCGCTGCAGGTTGCAGTTGACGACGAGGATCAGGTTGTCGAGCTGTTCGCGCGCCGCGAGCGAGATGCCTGCGAGCGACTCGGGTTCGTCCATCTCGCCGTCCCCGACGAAGGCCCAGATCCGCCGGTCCGAGTCGGGCACGAGTCCGCGGTTGCGCAGATAGTGCTGGAAGCGCGCCTGGTAGATTGCGGTCAACAGCCCCAGCCCCATCGACCCGGTTGGAAATTGCCAGAAATCCGGCATCAGGGTCGGGTGCGGATAGGACGAAAGACCGGCACCGACCCCTCCTGAGACCTCGCGCCGGAACAGGTCGAGGCGGTCCGTGCCGAAGCGGCCTTCGAGAAATGCGCGGGCGTAGATGCCCGGTGCCGCGTGGGGCTGGAAGTACACCAGATCCCCGGGATGGTCGGCGTGCGGAGCGCGGAAGAAGTGGTGAAAACCGACTTCGAAGAGGTCGGCGATCGACGCGTAGGTGGCGATATGTCCGCCCAGTTCCGGATGCGCGGCGTTGGCGCGCGACACCATCGCGAGTGCGTTCCAGCGGTGGATCGCGGTGATGCGTGTTTCGAGATCGAGGTTGCCCGGGTAGGGGGCCTGCGCCTCGACCGGGATCGTGTTGCGGTAAGGGGTCGTGTGGCGGGTATGAAATCGCCCGCCGGAGCGGCGCCCGGACTCGATCAGTCGGTCGACGAGGTACTCCGCACGCGCAAGTCCGTCACGCTCGATGACGTCGGCGAGGCTCTCGAGCCAGTCCTGCGTCTCTAGCGGGTCGGAGTCGATGGCGGTCGGCGAAAACGGGGCGGGCGGAATCGGGGCGTTCATCGTCCTCTCCAGGGGCAGATCTTGGCCGGACGCGACCTCAGGCCGCGTGACGGGTGAGTTCGCGGCCGTCCTGGCCGGCCGCTGCGTCGAGTGCCTGCGCCAGATCGGCCAGCAGGTCGTCGATTTCCTCCAGGCCAGCCGACAGGCGCACCAAGCCGTCCGAGATCAATGCCGCGGCGCGCTCTTCAGCAGTATAGGTCGAGTGCGTCATGGTGGCTGGATGCTGCACGAGGGTCTCCGCATCGCCCAGGCTCACGGCGCGCGTGACGAGCTGCAGGGCATCGAGGAAGCGCCGCCCGGCATCGAGGCCGCCCTTCAGTTCGAACGCGAGCATGCCGCCAAAGGCGCTCATCTGGCGTCGCGCGAGCGTGTGCTGGGGATCATTCGGCAAACCCGGGTAATACACGCGCTCGACTTCCGGGTGGCTCGCGAGCAGGTCCGCGATCGCCGCGGCATTCGCGCAGTGGCGCTCCATGCGCAGCGAAAGGGTTTTCAGGCCGCGCAGCACGAGGCTGGCGTCCTGCGGCGAGAGCACCGCGCCGGTCATGTCCTTGAGGCCGCAGAGGCGGATCCGGCCAGCCAGTTCGGCGTCGGCTGCGACCGCGATGCCGGCGGTCACGTCGCCGTGGCCGTTGAGGTATTTCGTCGCCGAATGCACCACTACGTCGGCGCCTAGTTCCAGCGGTCGTTGCATCCAGGGGGTGCAGTAGGTGTTGTCCACCACCGTGAGGGCGCCGTGCGCCCGTGCGATTGCGCACACTGCGGCGACGTCCACGAGGCGCATGTTCGGGTTGGCCGGGGTCTCGAAATAGACCATGCGCGTGCGCGGACCAATCGCCGCGGCGAGCGCCTCGGGCCGGGTCAGGTCGACGGAGCGGATCGTGACGCCGAATCGCTTCAGTCCGTGCTCGAAGAACGCGAATGTACAGCCATACAGCGTGAGATCGGTGATCACCTCGTCGCCTGGCTGCAGCACGGTCCAGCACGTCGCGGTGATCGCGCCCATTCCGGAACCGAAGGCGATCGCACCGGCACCACCTTCGAGGACCGCCATGCGCTGCTCGAGCAGGTCGAGGGTTGGATTCGAGATCCGCGTGTAGATGTAGCCACGCTCCTCACCAGCGAAGCAGGCGGCTCCGAAATCAGCGCTTGGAAAGGCGAAGGTCGCGCTCTGATACACCGGCGGTACGAGCGCTCCGTGATGCTCGGCGGGGTTATATCCATGGTGGATCGCACGGGTGGCAAAACCGGGGGTGTGGGGCGTGGCAGTCATGACGGGCTCCAGGGGGCGTTCGATGAACGAACTATAGGCCCGGATCGATGCGACAAGCTTGCCAACTGGGTGCGCATCTGTAATCGTATGTGCAAATATCTTGCGCGAAAGTGGTAATGACTGCACAAAACGGCTCGTCAGATACGATCGATGCGACCGATCGAATGATTCTCGCAGCGCTTCAGGAGGATGCGCGGCTCACCAGCGCCGAACTCGCCGAACGCGTCCACCTCACCCATTCGCCCTGCTGGCGCCGGGTCCGCCGCCTCGAAGAGCGTGGCTTCATCCGTGCGTATCGCGCCGAACTCGACGCCGCGCGCCTGGGCTACGACGTCACCGCCTTCGTCAGCGTCAATCTCGAAAACCATCGCGCCGACCTCGGTGAAGCCTTCGAACGCGCGGTCCAGGGCATTCCCCAGATCATCTCCTGCCACAACGTCTCCGGGCGCTACGACTTCTTTCTCGAAGTCGTAGCGCGCGACCTCGAGGCCTTTGGCGCCTTCGCACGTGATGTCATCCGCGCACTGCCGGGGGTGAAGGAAATCTATTCGAGCTTCTCGCTGCGCGCGATCAAGCGCGAGCGCAGGCTGCCGCTGTAAGGCCATGCGTCCGCGCGGGCCGATGACTGCGAGCAGGCCAAGCTACAGAGGTTCGACCAGATCGCGGTAGGCATGCCAGGTGGCATGGCCGATGAGCGGCATCAGGAACACCAGCCCGAGGTGGAAGCTCAGGAAACCGATGATGGTCAGCGTCGCGATGATGAGCGCCCAGAATGCGAGCGGGGCGGGGTTGCGCAGTAGCGCGCCGAAGCTGCCGAGCATGGCCGAGATGGCGTCCTGGTTGCGGTCGAGCATGAGCGGGATCGAGACGACGCTGACAGCGAAGGCGAGCGTGGCGAACACCAGGCCGGCGCCGAAGTACACGGCAAGGAACTCGAAATTCTCCAGCTTCAGCACCTGACCGAGAAAGCCGGAGAGGTTGGGGAGGTCGTCGGTGTAGAAGAGTGCGAAGATGATCAGCGAGGCGCGCGCCCAGACGAGGAACACGACACCGAGCACGACGGCGAAGATTCCGAGGTTGCCGGCGTTGCGGCGCCAGACCGTGAGCGTTGGCACGAGCGCGCAGCCCTGACCCAGTTCGCCGCGGCGGCTGATTTCGTACAGCCCCATCGCGAGAAACGGGCCGAGCAACAGGAAGCCCGAGGTCACAGCCATCGTGTACTGATAGGCGTGCTCGAACACGAAGGTGACGAGCAGGCCCATCCCGGCAAAGCAGAAGCCATAGAACAGGCTGGGGATCGGGCAGCTCTTGAGATCATCGAAGCCGCGCGCGATCCAGCGTAGCGGCGCGTTCATGCTGACTTCCCGGACGCGTGGAAAGGGCACCCCTTCCGCGCCCGGATGGCCTGGGTTCGACTGCGACATGTCTCTCTCCTGTTATGGGTCTTGTCGTCTGTGCAGCGAACGGGGGCAGGATCCGCCCCGACCGGGGGCCGGTCGGGATTCCTTCGCAGGTCTCATGCCTGCGTGAGGAACCCCCGTATCGAGTCCGTGACTGCATCAGGTGCTTCGGCCATCATCGCGTGGCCTGCACCCTGTATCGTGATCATACGCGCTCCGCATGGGGTCTTGCCAAGCGCTTCGGCAAGCGGCGCAGCGGCGCGGCGCGGCGTCATCTGGTCGCGCTCGCCGCACAGCATCGCGACCGGACAGCGTATACGGGCAGCCGATTCGAGCCCTCCCATGTACGCATTGCAGGCCGCGAGGTCGCTTGCGAGCACGCCTTCGGCCTGACGTTCGAGGATGCGCCGGTTCAGGTTCGGCAGCGAGAAGCCGGGCAAGGCGCTCGCGCCCAGTTGCGAGGCCGGTGCATAGGACCAATGGTTGATCATCCCGTGCGCTGCGTCGCGGTTCGAGCGCGCCGCTTCGAGGAGCGGCTCGGCGACCGGCATCGGTGCGACGCTGCCGACCAGTACGAGATGCGAGATCCGGTGCGGGTTTGTTGCGGCCAGTTCCAGGGCGATCAGAGAGCCCATGCTGTGGCCGGCCGCGGCGACCCGCTCGAGGTTCAGATGATCGAGCAGCCGGACCATCCAGCCGGCAACCGCCTCGATGCTGCCGAGCGCCGGCCCGCCCGAACGTCCGTGTCCGGGGTGATCCGGTACGAGTACCGAGAAGCCGTGATGGGCGAGGTGGCGTGCCTGGTGATTCCAGACGCTGTGATCATGACCGGCGCCGTGGATCAGGAGTACGGTCGGCAGCGCCGGGTCGAAGGCGCGGCCACCGGTATAGACGTACACCGGCTGGCCGGCGAGCGTGAGTTCCATCGTTACTTGTCCTTGAGCGTGCGGCCGGCGGCGTACAGACCGCGGTTCAGGTCTTCGATCAGGTCGTCGGGGTTCTCCAGACCGACCGACAGGCGTACGGTGCCTTCGCCGATTCCTGCCGCGGCGAGGTCCTCGGCAGACATGCGGAAATGCGTGGTGCTGGCAGGGTGGATCACGAGCGACCTGGCGTCTCCGACGTTCGCCAGATGCGAGAACACCCGCAATCCTTCGATGAAGGCACGGCCCGCGGTGCGACCGCCCTTGAGGTCGAACGACAGCACCGAGCCGGCGCCCTGTGGCAGCAGTCGCGATGCGAGCGCATGGTCCGGGTGGTCTGGCAGACCGGGGTAGGACACGCGCTCTACCATCGCCTGGGTGGACAGATGCGCGGCAACCGCCTGGGCGTTGGCGACGTGGGCGCGCATGCGCAGCGGCAGCGTCTCGATGCCCTGCAGGATCTGGAACGCGTTCATCGGCGACAGGCAGGCGCCGAAGTCGCGCAAGCCCTCGCGGCGGGCACGCAGCGCGAACGCTGCAACAGGGGATTCCTCGGCGAAATCCATGCCGTGAAAGCCATCGTAGGGCTCGGTCAGGGTCGGGAACAGGCCCGACGCTTCCCAGTCGAAACGTCCGCCGTCGACCAGCAGCCCACCGACTGCAACGCCATGCCCGCCCAGGAACTTGGTGGCCGAATGCACGACGAGGTCGGCGCCGAGCACGAGCGGTTTCTGCAGGCACGGGGTGACCAGCGTGGCATCGACGAGCAATGGGACGCGATGCGCATGGGCGATCGTGGCGATCGCCGGGATGTCGAGCACGTCGAGGCCCGGATTGCCGATCGATTCCCCGAAGAAGAGACGTGTTTCCGGGCGCACCGCGCTGCGCCAGGCATCAGGGTTGCGCGGATCGACGAAGGTCGTCGTGACGCCGAAGCGCGGCAGGGTGTAGGTGAGCAGGTTGTGCGAGCCGCCATAGAGCGCACGCGAGGCGACGATGTGCCCGCCGCTGCCCATCAGGGTCGTGATCGCCAGATGCAGCGCGGCCTGGCCACTCGCGGTCGCGATTGCGGCGATGCCTTCTTCGAGTGCGGCGATCCGCTCCTCGAGCACCGCATTGGTCGGATTGGAGATGCGCGTGTAGACGTGTCCCGGACGTTCGAGGTTGAACAGTGCGGCCGCGTGCTCCGCGTCAGGAAAGACATAGCTGGTCGTGAAGTGGATCGGTGCGGCGCGTGAGCCGAAGCTCGCGTCGGGGGACTGGCCGGCGTGTAGCGCCAGGGTTTCGGCTTGAAAGGTCTTGGGTTGGCTCATGAGGTTCCGTTGCGGCGGGCATTCGGCCCGGCGTGGGTGGGTCCGGCAAGGGAGGCCGGCGCTTGTAATACGGCTGAAAGGCCGGGCTGCGAGAGTGACTCGAAAGCGTTGCTCGAAAGCGGTCGGTTCAGGCGAGTTCGTCGGGCTCCAGCATGCGTTCGATCACCGAGATGCGGTCCTTGAGGACGAGCTTGCGTTTCTTCAGGCGCCGGATCATCAGTTCATCCTCCATCTGGTTCACGGTCAGACGGGCGATCGCCTCGTCCAGATCGCGGTGCTCGATCCGGAGTTCATCGAGCCGGGCTTGCAGGCTGGTGACATCGCCGGGGGTTTCATCACTCATTTGATACCTGCTAAAGTAGGCTGGAAGGGCGCCGATAGAATGGCTGGTGCGCAGCTATGTTATGCGCCGCAAGCGGCGAAGACAACCGTCCGGGCGGCGGGAAGCAGGGGTCCGGATCCAGCGGTCGCCGCCGAGGCTTGCAGGGAGATTTGCGACGATGATCCGTACCGAAGGCCGCCCGGGTTTCCGGGCGCATGCGAACAAGAACAATGAGGCTTCAGAATGAAAGTCAACCTTCCCGTCACGACCGTTGAAACACTGCTCCCGGAAAACGAGTTCATCTATTCCCGCACCGATCTCAAGGGCGTCATCGAGGAGGCCAACGAGGCCTTCGCACGAATCAGCAATTTTGCCCGCGAAGAGATGCTTGGCAAGTCGCACAACATCGTGCGCCATCCCGACATTCCGCCAGCGGCATTCGAGGATCTGTGGGAGGATCTGAAGAAAGGCTACCCGTGGCGCGGCGTCGTCAAGAACCGGCGCAAGGATGGCGGGTACTACTGGGTCGTCGCGAACGTCTCGCCGGTGCGCGAGAACGGACGCGTGGTGGCCTACCAGTCGGTGCGCGGACGCCCTGGCCGGGATGAAGTGGCGGCGGCCGAGGCTGCTTACAAGCGGATTCGCGAAGGCGACAAGTCGCTTGCCGTGGAGCATGGCCGGGTCGTGCGCCAGCGGCCTGGCTGGCTCGGTGCGCTCCTGTCATTGCGGACCCAGCTCAATCTGGCGGCGTTCGTGATGATCGCGCTTTCACTCGGATTGCTCGGGGAGCGCGTGACCGGTTTCAATGCACCGGACTGGATGACGATGACGGTCGCTG
Organism: Rhodocyclaceae bacterium; assembly: GCA_023383815.1. Lineage (GTDB taxonomy): Bacteria > Pseudomonadota > Gammaproteobacteria > Burkholderiales > Rhodocyclaceae > JACOUN01. The sequence goes on along the minus strand of JAHDYG010000028.1, from coordinate 27,080 downwards.
CGGGGGCGCTGGTCTACGCGCTGTTCTGGCTGTTGTTCTACGCCCGCGGTGTGACCGGAGACCTCGATGCGATTGCGGACTGGCTCGACAAGGTCCTCAGTTCGGGCGACCTGCGCACCCGCTTCAGCCTCGCCCGGCGCGACGTGATCGGAACGATCGCGCTGCGTGCGGATACCTTCGTGTCGTCGATGCAGGCTACCCTGCAAGGGGTGTCCGATGTCGCCGGGCAGGTCGCGCGGGCCACCAACGACGTCGAAAAGGGCGTGCGCAACGTACAGCACTCGGCGCAGATGCAGAGCGAGGCGACATCGTCGGCGGCGGCTGCGGTCGAGCAGGTGACCGTATCGATCGGCGAGGTCTCGTCCCACGCCGAATCCACCCGCAGCACCGCCGAACAGGCGGGGCAGATGTCGCGCGAAGGGGCTCAGGTGATCGAAGGGGCGAGTTCGACGATCCGCTCGCTGGCCGACACCGTCGGTGTCTCTGCCGGACAGGTCGAGTCGCTCGGGCAGCGCTCGCAGGAGATCTCGCGCATCACCGCGGTGATCAAGGAGATCGCCGATCAGACCAACCTGCTCGCGCTCAATGCAGCGATCGAAGCGGCGCGCGCCGGCGAGCAGGGGCGCGGGTTTGCGGTGGTGGCGGACGAGGTGCGAAAGCTCGCCGAGCGCACCAGCAATGCAACGCACGAGATCAGCACCATGGTGCAAAGCATTGGCGTCGAGACCAATACCGCGGTCGAGGGCATGCGCACCGGGGCAGTGCGGGTGGCCGAAGGGGTCTCGCAGGTCGAGGCAGCGGCGGATTCGTTACGCAACATGCGCGACGAGATGAACCGCACGGCGCAGATGGTCAACGAGATCGCCCACGCTGCGAACGAACAGACTTCGGCGATGAGCGACCTTGCGCGCAACCTCGAACAGGTGGCCGCGATGACCGAGCAGAACGTTGCCGTCGTCGACCAGACTTCGGCGACGGTCTCCTACCTCGAAGGCGTGGTTTCGCGCATGCGCAAGGCGGTCCAGCAGTATAGTATTTGAAGGATCGACGGTGCAGTGGTGAGGTCAGGCAGGTGAGCAAGGCTTTTGTCCGCGACGACGGCAATGCGGAAGACGACGACGGCCTGGCGGCGGATGCACCGCGTCTGCCGCCAGGCATGAAGAACTACATGACACGGCGTGGATACGAGATCCTGCGCCGCGAGCTTGACGAGCTCGTGCGGATGGAGCGCCCGAAGATGGTCGAGACGGTCGCGTGGGCAGCCTCGAACGGTGACCGCTCGGAAAATGGCGACTACATCTACGGCAAGAAGCGCCTGCGCGAGATCGATCGCCGGATCCGCTTCCTCATCAAGCGTATCGAAAGCGCCGAGGTCGTCGATCCCGAGGCTCAGGCCGGAAACGATCAGGTTTTCTTCGGTGCGACCGTGACGCTGTGCGACGCGGATGGTGATGCCGAACAGCGCTGGCAGATCGTCGGCGTCGATGAAGCGGATGCGTCGCAGGGGCGCATCAGCTGGATCTCGCCGCTCGCGCGGGCGCTCCTCAAGGCGCGTGAGGGAGACGTGGTGCGCTTCATGAGTCCGGCCGGTCTGCGCGAACTGGAAGTGCTCGAAGTGCGCTACTGCGCCTGATCCCCGCGCTTCGGGGCGCAAGCAACGGGAAACTCAGCGCCTGCGCGAGAGCAGGCGCATCGCCTCTTCGAGGCCCGAGAGCGTCAGCGGATACATCCGCTCTCCCATGATCTGGCGAATGATGTCGATCGACTTGCGATAGGGCCAGGCGGCCTGAGGCTCCGGGTTGAGCCAGGCGGCCGACGGCCAGGTGTCGAGCAGGCGGCGCAGCCATACCGCACCCGCTTCCTGGTTCATGTGCTCGATTGCGCCGTTCGGGTGAAGGATCTCGTACGGACTCATCGTCGCGTCACCGACCAGGATCAGCTTGTAGTCCGGGCCATACTTGTGCAGCAGGTCGGGCACCGCGAGGCGCTCGCTGTGGCGGCGGTGACTGTCGCGCCAGACGTGCTCGTACACGCAGTTGTGGAAGTAGAAGTACTCCAGGTGCTTGAACTCGCTGCGGCAGGCCGAGAACAGCTCCTCGCAGGCCTTGACGTGATCATCCATAGAACCGCCGACGTCGAGGAAGAGCAGCACCTTGACCGCGTTGTGGCGCTCGGGGCGCATCATCAGGTCAAGCCATCCTGCGTTGCGGGCGGTGGCGGCGATCGTGCCGTCGAGATCGAGTTCCTCGGCCGCGCCTTCACGCGCGAAGCGGCGCAGGCGACGAAGTGCGACCTTGATGTTGCGTGTTCCCAGTTCGACCGAGTCATCGAGGTTGCGGTACTCGCGCTTCTCCCACACCTTGACCGCAGTGCGGTTGCCGGCCGACTCTCCGCCGATCCGGATGCCCTCCGGATGGTAACCACTGTTGCCGAAGGGGGAAGTACCGCCGGTGCCGATCCATTTCGAGCCGCCCTGGTGGCGTCCCTTCTGTTCCTGCAGACGCTTGCGCAATTCTTCCATCAGCTTGTCCCAGCCGAGCGCTTCGAGCTTCGCCTTTTCCTCGGGCGACAGATGCTTGCGCGTGATCGCCCGCAACCAGTCCTCCGGGAGATCCTGTTCCAGGCCCGGAATTTCGGTGACGCCCTTGAAATAGCTGGCAAAGGCCTGGTCGAATCGGTCGAAATGCGCTTCGTCCTTCACCAGGCAGGTGCGGGCGAGGAAGTAGAACTCGTCGATCGAGTGGCCGCAGATGCGATCCTGCAGACCTTCGAGAAGTGTCAGGAATTCGCGTGTCGAGACGGGAAGCTTGTTGGCTTTCAGATGCAGGAAGAAGTCGATCAGCATGGGTGAGCGGCGCCTAGCGCTGGAGTTCGAGCGCCCAACCGAGCGCTTCGATGTGGCGGGTCGAGGCCTCGGCCGGTGAAATGCCGCAGGCACGTGCGCACTGGTCGATTTGCGCGGTCTCCGAACCTTCGCAGGCGATTGCCAGTTCCAGCAGCGGAGCGTAGGGACCGCTGCGTTCGCGAACGGCGGCGTCGATCTGGGGGGACAATGCGAGCGGCTCGATCGCGCGAGCCATCGGCAACTGGAGCACCACGTCGATCAGCGACAGGAGGCCGGTGAGGAAGAGCGCTTCCTGCTCTGCGGGCTGGTGGCGGGCGGCGAGCAGTTCCATCATCCGTGCCCGGACGAGGGCTGCTTCAAGGGCTGCCGCCGAGCGCCCTCCGGCTTCGCTCTGACTGCAGAACAGCACCATCAGCCAGCGATACAGCCGGGAGCGGCCCAGTAGCTGCAGCGCGCCCTCGATCGAGGATACGCGTGTCGTCAGGCCGCTCGCGGCCGAGTTGATATAGCGCAGCAGGCGCAGCGAAAGGGCGGGATCCTGCTTCGTGAGCGTGACGATCTCCGAGGTGTCGGCCTCCTGTCGCAGACGTCCGAGCAGCAGGGCCAGGCGTGCCATGTCCGGGCTCAGGTGATTCTCGTGCCAGTCTTCGCGGCTCGTCACGAACGGTCCCTGAAAGAGCTTTGCGCCGATCCGCAGGCAGTAGCCAAGGAGTTCGAGCGATGCGACTTCCCGTACGATCAGGCTGGCGTGCTCGGCAAGCTGGCCGAGCCTGAACGTGCGACGACCGACCCGTGCGGGATCCAGCGCCGCTCCCATCAGCATCACGAAGTCGCTTTCGGGTAGCAGCGGGGCGTACTCCGTGACCACCTCGGGGTCCGGAATGCCGATGCGAAAGCCCGTCTTGCGCAGCGCCCGCACGCGCTCGAGGAGGTCTTCCTGGCGTGGAGCGCCGGGGTCATCGAGCGGCGTGACGAACAGTACCGTATTGGCAGGAGGAAGCTCGCTCAGGCACTCATGGCCGAGGAAGGAGTCCGGTACATCCACGAACGCAAGCCGGTGGCCGAGCAGGGAGCACACGCTCGAAGCGGCAAGGTTGCGCACCAGCACCTCGGCATAGACGTGGTGCACGACGCGACTGCTGTTGCGAATCCGGTTGCGGGTGCCCTCGCGGAGCATGAACTGGTAGCCGGCAACTTTCTGATCCCGCCCCAGCACCGCTTCGCGGCACAGAAAGGTCTCATCCCCGGGGGCTGGGTCGTCCGGATCGCTCTCGGTCCGCTTCCGCAGTGGAGCCTTGCGGTTCAGGTCGGCAAAGCCATCCCGCGCTTGCGGCGCTTGCGATCCCTTCAGAGAGGGTTTCGCCAGACCAAGCCAGCGGAGCAGGGCTTTCAGCACGGCTGCGCTCGTCAGCGGTTCTGCCGGGCCATCATGGCGAGACGCTCGAACAGATGCACATCCTGCTCATTCTTCAGCAGCGCACCCACCAGCGGCGGGACGACGACCTTGTTGTCATGGGAACGCAGCACCTCTGGCGGGATGTCCTCGGCCACCAGCAACTTGAGCCAGTCGATCAGCTCCGAAGTCGACGGCTTCTTCTTCAGGCCGGGGATGTTGCGTAGCCCGAAGAACACATCCAGCGCCTCCTTCAGCAGCGCCTCGCGGATGCCGGGAAAATGGACGTCGACGATGCGCTGCATCGTCTCGTGGTCGGGAAACTTGATGTAGTGGAAGAAGCAGCGGCGCAGGAAGGCGTCCGGCAACTCCTTCTCGTTGTTCGAGGTGATGAAGACAATGGGGCGATGGCGCGCCTGGACCGTCTTGCGCGTCTCGTATACATGGAACTCCATCCGGTCCAGTTCGCGCAGGAGGTCGTTGGGGAACTCGACATCGGCCTTGTCGATCTCGTCGATCAGCACCACGGTCTGTGTTTCGGCTTCAAACGCCTGCCACAGCACGCCGCGCACGATGTAGTGGTCGATGTCCTTGACCCGATCGTCGCCCAGTTGCGAATCACGTAGCCGCGACACGGCATCGTATTCATAGAGCCCCTGCTGCGCCTTGGTCGTGGACTTGATGTGCCACTGCACGAGCGGCAGGCCGAGTGACTGGGCAACTTCCTCGGCGAGCATGGTCTTGCCCGTTCCCGGTTCTCCCTTGATGAGCAGCGGGCGCTGCAGGCGGATCGCCGCATTGACGGCGAGCATCAGGTCCGGTGTGGCGACGTAATTCTCGGTCCCTTCAAAACGCATTTGGGCCATCCCTTCTCGAAAGACTTCCATGGATCGGTGCCGTGAAGCGGTGAAGCGCTAGATCGATTGCGCCGGCTGCGGAAGGCACTCAGGTCAGCGCCTCCCGCACGCAGCGTGGACTCAGGCGCCGAAGTTCTTCGCGGCAAAGTCCCAGTTCGCCAGGCTTTGCAGGAAGGTCGCGACGAAGTCCGGGCGACGGTTGCGATAGTCGATGTAGTACGCATGTTCCCAGACGTCGATACAGAGCAGGGCCTTGTCCGCGGTCGTCAGCGGAGTGCCGGCCGGGCCCATGTTCACGATGTCGACCGAGCCGTCAGCCTTCCTGACGAGCCAGGTCCAGCCCGATCCGAAGTTGCCGACCGCGGATGCGGTGAAGGCCTTCCTGAACTCCTCGAATGACCCCCATTTTGCCTGGATCGCAGCAGCCAGGGCACCGGTCGGCTCACCGCCGCCGGCCGGCTTCATGCTGTTCCAGAAGAAGGTGTGGTTCCAGACCTGGGCGGCATTGTTATAGACGCCACCTGCCGGTGCCTTGCGGATGATCGCTTCGAGTTCGAGGGCTTCGTACTCGGAGCCCTTGATCAGGTTGTTCAGGTTGGTCACATAGGCCTGGTGGTGCTTGCCGTAGTGATACTCCATGGTTTCGGCCGAGATGTGCGGTGCGAGCGCGTCGCGGGCGTAGGGCAGTTCGGGCAGTCGATGTTCCATGAATCTCTCCTTGTTTTATGGATGGGGGTTGGGGTTGCAATGCCCGAGTATTCTAGTCGGGCATTGTCGCGATGACAATGACCCGGAGGGCTGTCCGAGCGAGTCGACCCAGGCGAGAGCCGGGGTTGCGACTCGAATCACGACGGAGGGATCGGGCGGGATCATGGCTTCGTTCCTGTGACCCTGGCGTCGATCCGGCCGCTTGCGAGCTCGACCGACAGAGTCGATCCGGTTGCAATACCGGCCGACGAGCGCAGGATGACTCCGTCGCTGTTACGGGTGATGCTGTAGCCGCGTGCAAGCACAGCGCTCGGGTCGAGGTGGTCGAGATGTGCTGCGAGCGATCGCAGTCGCTCATGGCGCTGCCTCATCGACGCGGAGGAGGCGTGTTCGAGCCGGTCGGCGAGTCGTTCGCAGCGCGCCCGTTCGGCCGCGGTCTGCGGTCTGCATGCTGACAGGCGGAGCGCAATCTGGTGGCTCCGGGTGGCACTGCGCTCGATCCTCAGCCGGCAAGCGCTCTCGAGCCGAGCGTGCAACCGTTCCAGGGATTCACGCGAGCGCCTCAGCCGCTCCCCAGGATGTACCAGCCGGAAGCTGGTGCGATCGACCCGCTGGCCAAGCTGCAGGAGCCTCGCCTGCATCGTGCGCGAAAGGGTTCGTGCAAGTTCCGGCAATCGCGCCGCAGCCGCGTGATAGCCGGCGGTGGCGAGTTCGGCAGCGCCGGTCGGGGTAGCCGCGCGAACGTCGGCCGCAAGGTCGGCGATCGTGAAATCGGTTTCGTGTCCGACACCGCTGATGACCGGAACCGGACAGGCACGCAGCGCGTGGGCGAGCCCTTCGTCGTTGAAGGCCCACAGATCCTCCAGACTCCCGCCCCCGCGCACCAGCAGCAGGAGATCGATGCGGTCACGGGCGTGGCGGGTTGCCACCGTGTTCATTGCCTCGATCAGGCTGACGGGTGCAGCTTCCCCCTGCACCAGCGCGGGATAGAGGACGACCTCGAGGTGCGGCGCCCTCCTGCGCACCGCTGCGAGCACGTCCTGAAAGGCCGCTGCAGCGGGAGAGGTCACGATGCCTATGCGACGCGGAAAGTGTGGCAGCGCGCGCTTTGCTGCGGGATCGAAGAGGCCCTGTGCGGTGAGCCGTTCCTTGAGCCGGATGAAGGCTTCGTAGAGCGAGCCGATGCCCGCGCGCAGCATTGCTTCGACGCTCAGTTGGAAGTCTCCGCGTGCTTCGTACAGCGTCACGAGCGCGCGTGCCTCGACCTGCATTCCGTTTTCCGGATGAAAACCCAGCAATTGGGCTCGATTGCGCCACATCGTGCAGCGAACCTGCGCCTGCGAATCCTTGAGCGTGAAATACAGATGTCCCGATGCGGCCCGGGTCAGGTTCGAGAGTTCCCCGCTGATGCGCAGCGGCGGGAACGTCTTCTCCAGGAGGGTGCGGGCGAGCTGGTTGAGGGCGGAAACGCTGAGCACTTCGTCGTACTCTGGAATCCCTGTCCTTGAAAGCCCGGGCAAGTTGCTTGGCATGGCTGGATTCTATCAGTCGTCCCGCGGGTCTGCGTGGAACGCTTTGACAATCCACAAGGGCTGGATCTTGTCAAGACATCATGGCCGAGCAGGTCATTCCTTCTTGAAGATTTTGCAAGTTGTTGAATAATAATGAAAAGATTATTGCCTCATTTTTGATCTATCTGACGCACTCCCAGAAGAGGCGCCGCTTTCGAGCAGAATCCGGAACCTGTCCACAAACTTATCCACAGTTTTTGTGGATAGCGTGGCGATCGCCCGGGAACACGGGCTTTGTGCGTCCGTGCGATGCCCATGAAATATCCGGCTCGCCCTTGCCCTGTGCGCGACCCAGCGCTAGAGTTCGGGCTTTGGTAGCGGGAGGCGGTTTGCGTGTTTGCGCTCATTGAGGCATCTGGCTGGCCCATCTGGCCCTTGCTGCTGGCTTCGGTCATTGCAGTGGCGCTGATCATCGAGCGCTCGATCAGCCTGCGCCGCAGCAGGATCGTGCCGCCGAACCTGCTCGACGAGGTCGTGACCGAATTCCGGCGCAACGGTGTGACCACCGAGATGGTGAACCGGGTGGCGCTTCATTCGCCGCTGGGGCGGGTGCTTGCCGCAGGCCTGCGCAACGTCAGCAGTTCGCGCGAGATCATGAAGGAGGCGATCGAGGAAACGGGGCGTGCGGTTGCGCACGAACTGGAGCGCTATCTGACGACGCTCGGGACCGTCGCTGCGATCAGTCCGCTGCTTGGGCTCTTCGGCACCATCATCGGAATGATCGACATCTTCGCCTCGCAGGGGGTGGCTGGCGCTAACCCGCAACTGCTCGCGCAGGGGATCTCGATCGCGCTCAATACGACGGGACTCGGCCTGATGATCGCGATTCCGGCGACGATCTTCTGGCGCCACTTCCGCGCGCTGATCGACGACCTGGTGCTCGACATGGAGCAGCAGGCCATCCGCCTCGTTGAAGTGGTGCATGGCGAACGGCGCGCCTAGGCGGAACAGTCGATGAGATTTCAGCGCGCGCAGCGACAGGGTGAGCCCGAGGTCAACCTGATCCCGTTGATCGACGTCGTGCTCGTCATCATCATCTTCCTGATGCTGACGACCACCTTCTCGAAGGTGGCGGGGCTGGAAATCAACCTGCCGACGGCCGAGGCCGATGCGAGCGAAGCGGTTCCGAACGAGATTCCGGTTGCGGTCACGGCTGCTGGCGACGTGATCGTGAATGGCACCCCGGTCGGTTCGCGCGAGATCAACGAGATCGCGCGCGCACTCGGGCGGGCGACGCCGAGTGCGGCGGCAAAGGAACCGGTCGTCGTGATCAGTGCCGATGCCGAGGCCTCGCATCAGAGCGTGATCGACGTGATGCAGGCGGCGCAGCGCGCCGGCCTGCCGCACATTACCTTCGCGATCGAGGCCGGGCGCCCCTGATGAGGGGCGTGTATCCGCGTCGGCTTCCCGGCTTGCCGGCGGTCTAGCGCATGCCGGCAAGCCGCCCCGGTTTCTGGCAGTCCAGATCGCTGCCCGCGTTCTCACTGCTGCCCCTGGCCGCGTCGTTCGGCGCGATCGTGGCGATGCGACGCGCCCTCTATCGATCCGGCCTGCTGCGCTCTTGTCGCCTGCCGGTGCCGGTCATCGTGGTCGGAAACATCGCGGTCGGCGGCAGTGGCAAGACGCCTGTCGTGGCCTGGCTGGCCGATCTGCTGCGCAGCGCTGGCCATGTTCCCGGAATCGTCAGCCGCGGATACGGCGGGCGGAACCGTGCCGAGATCATGGTCGACGCAGCCAGCGACCCGGGGCGGTGCGGGGACGAACCCGTCCTGCTTGCCCGGATGACGGGTTGCCCCGTCGCGGTCGGGCGCGATCGGCCTCGGGCCGCAAGGCTTCTGCTTGCGCACGTACCGAGTTGCAGCGTGATCATTGCCGATGACGGGCTTCAGCACTATCGGCTGCAGCGCGATATCGAGATCGCGGTGGTCGACGAGGCCGTGCTCGGCAACGGATGGCTGCTTCCGGCCGGACCCCTGCGCGAGCCCTTGAACCGGTTGGGCAGTGTCGACGTGCTCATCGTCCATGGGCGACCACCGGATCGCCTGTGCGCGCTGGCGGGCGCCGTGCCGGCGTTCGGAATGCGGCTCGAAGGCGCTGAACTGCAGCGGCTCGGTGATCCGGGCGAGCGGCTCGTACTCGATGCGCTGGGCGGGCAGCGGGTGCACGCGGTGGCCGGCATCGGCCATCCGGAGCGCTTCTTCGATCAGCTTCGCGCGGCAGGGCTCCAGGTCGTCCCCCATCCGTTTCCCGATCACCATCCATTCACCGCGTCCGATCTCGATTTCGCGCCTGGCGAGACGAAGATCCTGACGGCAAAGGATGCGGTAAAATGCGCCTCTTTCGCGCCCGCTGACTGCTGGGTGCTTCCGGTGACCGCGAGGATCGAGCCGGGCGCGGAACCCTTCATCCTGGAGAAACTCGCGCATGGACGCCCGCCTGCTTGAAATCCTGGTCTGCCCGCTCTGCAAGGGTCCCCTCGACTATCTCAAGGACAAGCAGGAACTCGTGTGCAAGGCTGATCGGCTGGCCTTCCCGGTGCGGGACGGGATTCCCGTCATGCTCGAGGACGAGGCACGGCAGATGAGCGCCGAGGAAGTCGACGCATTGCGCAAGCAATGATCGCCTTCAAGGCAGTCGTCCCCGCCCGCTACGCGTCGACCCGTCTGCCGGGCAAACCGCTCGCCGACCTCGCGGGCAAGCCGATGGTGGTGCGCGTGCTCGAGCGGGCGCAGGCAGCGGGCGCTCAGGAAGTCTGGGTGGCGACGGATCATCACGGGGTGTTCGAGGCGGTGCAGGCTGCCGGCGGCCGGGCACTGATGACCCGCGCCGATCATCCGAGCGGGACCGAGCGCATCGCCGAAGTGGCCGACGCGCTTGGATGGGCCGACGACGAGATCGTTGTGAACGTCCAGGGAGACGAACCCCTGATCGACCCGGAACTGATCGCCGCGGTCGCGAAGACCCTTGCGGCGTCGCCAGATGCCGCAATGGCAACGGCGGCTCATCCGCTGGAGGAGGCAGGGGCCTTCTTCGATCCGAATATCGTCAAGGTCGTGTGCGATGCGCATGGCTGCGCGCTGTACTTCTCGCGTGCCCCGATTCCCTGGGCGCGGGATGCCTTTGCACGCGAGCGCGACGCCTTGCCCGCAAACCTTCCCGTCCTGCGCCACGTGGGCATCTACGCGTACCGCGTCGCGTTCCTGCGCCGCTATGCGGAACTCGAAGTCTCACCGATCGAGCAGTGGGAGGCGCTGGAGCAGTTGCGGGTGCTATGGCACGGCGAGCGCATCGTGGTCAGCACGATCGATGCGGCGCCGGTCGCCGGCGTCGACACGCCCGAGGATCTGGCACGGGTGCGGGCCATGTTCGAGCAGATTTGACCGGGTCGGGCGGGTACAGTAAGGTTCGGCAGTTTTTACATAACGAGTGGCTGTGGGCCGCCCAGCCACGGAATCGGGAGGGATGACATGCGTTTGATTCTTTTGGGACCGCCGGGGGCAGGCAAGGGTACGCAGGCGAATTTCATTCGGGAGAAGTTCGCGATTCCGCAGATTTCGACCGGCGACATGCTGCGTGCCGCGGTCAAGGCGGGAACGCCGCTCGGGGTCGAGGCGAAGAAGGTCATGGACGCGGGCGGACTGGTCTCGGACGACATCATCATCGGGCTCGTGAAGGATCGCCTGACGCAGGACGACTGTGCTTCCGGCTACATGTTCGACGGGTTTCCGCGCACGATTCCGCAGGCCGACGCGCTCAAGGAGGCCGCGGTTGCGCTCGACGTGGTTCTCGAGATCGACGTGCCCGACGCTGACATCATCGAGCGCATGAGCGGACGCCGCGTGCATCTGGCCTCGGGCCGGACGTATCACGTGCGCTTCAATCCGCCCAAGGTCGAAGGCAAGGACGACGTGACGGGCGAACCCCTGATCCAGCGCGATGACGACCGCGAGGAAACCGTGCGCAAGCGCCTCGAGGTCTACCACGCCCAGACCCGACCCCTGGTCGATTACTACACCCGCTGGGCCGAGTCGGGCGACGCCGCCGCGCCGAAGGTGCGCCGCATTTCGGGCCAGGGTGCGGTCGAGGAGATCACGGCACGCGTGTTCGGCGCGCTTTCCTGAGCCCCGCGCGAGGCGGATGCAGAACCGGACGGCCGGCAGCGGACTCCAATCCGCGTCCGGCCGTTTTCGTTTCAGGGGGTGAGATGAGTCCCGGAAAGCTCTTCTATGCGCAGTCGGGGGGCGTCACGGCCGTCATCAACACGACGGCTGCAGCCGTGATCCGCGCCGCGCGCGAGCATCCGGAGCGGATCGCAGGCGTGGTGGCGGGCCGTCATGGCATCCTCGGTGCGCTCGCGGAGGACCTGATCGACACTTCGACCCTGAGCAACGACGATCTGCGGGTGCTGGAGGATCTGCCAGGGGGAGTCTTCGGATCCTGCCGCTTCGATCTCGAAGACGAAACGCGCGACCCGGCCCAGTACGAGCGTCTGTTCGAGGTGTTCGCGGCGCACGATATCCGTTTCTTCCTCTACAACGGCGGCAACGGGTCCATGGACACCGTCGCGAAACTGTCGGCCGCGGCGCGCCGGCGGGGCTATCCGCTTGTCTGCGTCGGGGTGCCGAAGACGGTCGACAACGATCTCGAAGGCACCGACTGCTCGCCTGGCTTCGGGTCTGCAGCGAAGTATGTTGCAACCTCGATGCGCGAGGCGGGGCTGGACCTCGACGCCATGGCGAGCCGGATCGGGCGCGTATTCGTGATGGAGGTCATGGGCCGCAACGCGGGCTGGCTGGCTGCGGCAACGGCCCTTGCCACCGAAAGCGAGGATGAGCCCCCGCACATCATCCTGTTGCCCGAGGTTTTGCTCGATGAGGCGGCTTTTCTCGCCCAGGTCGAACGCACCGTGGCGCGGATCGGCTACTGCGCGATCACCGTCTCGGAAGGGATCCGTACGGTCGACGGCGCGCCGGTCATGGAGCAGTCGCACGACAGCAAGGGGCATGTGCAGCTCGGCGGCGCTGGGCAGTGCATCGCGCGCCGGATTCATGCTGCGTTTGGCTACAAGCATCACTGGGCGATTCCCGACTACCTGCAGCGCGCGGCGGGCCATCTCGTGTCGGCCACCGATCATGCTCAGGCCTGCGCCGTGGGGCGCGCAGCGGTCGAGTTTGCGCTGCAGGGGCGCGATGGCGTGATGGCGGGGATCCGGCGGGAGGGCGAGGGTCCGTACCGGTGGTCGGTGGTGCCTGTGCCGGTCGAGGCGATCGCGAACCGTGAGCGGCTCCTTCCGGATGCCTTCGTTCGAGCCGATGGCCTGCACGTGACGCCCGCCGCACGCGCCTACCTGAGGCCGCTGATCGAAGGCGAGCGGCCGCCGCGGTTCCGGGGTGGAATTCCCGACTACCCGCGGTTTGTGCTGCGACCGATGCCACAACGATGCGCGCCCTTCCGATCCTCCTGATCCTCCTCTTCGCGGCGGCCGTTTCCGCGTACGCCCAGGCTCCGGCACAGCCGGAGGCAGCGAGCGGTTTCGCGCCGCAAGCGGCCGTGCGTGCGCCGCGGGCGATGGTGGTGACAGCCAATCCGCATGCGACCGAGGCTGCTCTGACCGTGTTGCGGGAAGGGGGAAGCGCGGTGGATGCTGCGATCGCCGCGGTACTCGTTCTGAACGTGGTCGAACCGCAATCGTCCGGGATCGGCGGCGGCGCCTTCCTGCTGCATTTCGATGGCCGCACCCGTGCACTGGAGGCGTGGGACGGGCGCGAGACTGCGCCGGCGGCAGTCGGCGAGACACTCTTCCTTCAGGCCGATGGGAAGCCGCTGGGGTTTCACGACGCAGCGGTCGGTGGCCGGGCGGTCGGCGTGCCGGGCCTGCCGGCACTTCTCGAAGCGGTGCATCGTCGCCATGGCCGCCTGGCATGGAAGCGGCTCTTCGAGCCGGCCATCGCGCTCGCTCAGGATGGCTTTCCCGTATCTGCGCGCCTGCATGCCCTCATCGCGCGCGACCGCTTCCTGCGCGACGATGCGGCGGCGCGGGCGCTTTTCTTCGATGCAGAGGGTGCCGCGCTGGCGGTTGGTGCGACGCTGCGCAATCCTGCACTGGCCGGGGTGCTGCGTGCGCTGGCAGGGGATGGCGCGCGATCCTTTTATGAAGGGCCGCTTGCCGCCGATATCGTTGCAGCGGCACGGCGCGAGCCGAATCCTGGCGTACTTGCGACCGAGGATCTGCGCGCCTACCGCGTGATCGAGCGAAAGCCGCTGTGCGGGGAGTACCGCAGCTACCGCGTCTGTGGCATGCCACCGCCCAGTTCAGGGGGTGCGACGGTGCTGGCGATGCTGGGCATCCTCGAACGCTTCCGGCTCGACCGCCTTGATCCCGAGTCGGCCTTCGTGACGCATCTCATCAGCGAGGCCGGGCGGCTTGCCTATGCCGACCGCGACGCCTGGTATGGCGATCCGGACGCGATGACGGTCCGGCCGTCGCAGCTTCTCGATCGCCGCTACCTTGCGAGCCGCGCGCAGCTCATTGGCCTGGATGGCAGCCTGGGCGTGGCGGCACCCGGCAATCCGTTGCCGGGAAGAAAGCGTCCGCCGCCGGCGCCGGACAGCGAGCTGCGCTCCACCACCCATCTCTCGATCGTCGATCGGGAGGGCAATGCGGTGGCACTGACCGCATCGATCGAGGATGCCTTCGGCAGCCGCCGGATGGTGCACGGTTTCCTGCTCAACAATCAGCTCACGGATTTCTCGTTCGCGCCGTACGATGCGCGCGGCGAGCACCCGAACCGGGTGGGAGGGCGGCGGCGCCCGCGCAGCTCGATGGCGCCGACACTGGTGTTCGACCCGGAAGGGGCGCTCCACCTCGTGACGGGGTCGCCCGGCGGCAGCCGCATCATCCAGTACGTCGTGAGCAGTGTCGTCGGCGCGATCGACTGGAAGCTCCCGGTTGACCAGGTCCTCGCGCGCGCGCATGCGGGCAGCCGCAACGGGCCTACGGAGGTCGAGGATACGCCGGCCGGGCGCGAACTGGCCGCGCGTCTTGCGCTCTTCGGGCATGAACCCGTGCTGCGCGACATGACGAGCGGGGTCGGCCTCATCGTGCGCGAGAGCGGAGGCTGGGCCGGTGCAGCCGATCCGCGCCGCGAGGGGCGTGCCGCAGGATTCTGAGCGGCCCCGGGAGAGGCTGCCGATCCGGCCGTTTCAGCCGCGTACGGTGGGGTTCAGGCTGTAGATGCCGGTCAGGCCTGCCTGAGCCAGCACATGGTCCGCGATCGCCTTGCGTACATCGGCGCCGTTGAAGCGCCCTTCGACCGCGCAGCGCGTGACATCGAGCGCGTAGAGCGTGAACACGTAGTGGTGCAACCGTTCGTCGTTCCATGGCGGGCACGGGCCGTCGTAACCATAGTAGTCGCCACCCATCTGAGCGTCGCCGGCAAACCAGGCGGTGTAGTCGTTGATGCCCTGGCGCGCACCCAAGGGGGCCCCGGGGCCGGTCTTTCCGGTTGGCGTCACGGTATCGGAAAACTGGCCGGCTTCGATGCCGCGGCAATCCGCTGGCAGGTCGACCAGCACCCAGTGGAAGAAATCGACGCGCGGCAGATCGGCCGGCACGCTGCGGCCCTCCTGGTTTACGTCATCGCCACGGCTCGGCACGTCGGGATCGTGGCAGATCAGCGCGAACGATCGCGTTCCGGCGGGGGCGTCGCTCCAGCTCAGTTGCGGGTTGTGGTTGCCGCCAAGGCACACGTGACCCTGCTCGGCCGGGATGCAGAATGCGAACGTGCCGGGGATCCAGGTGCCGTCGGCAAAATCCTTGCTGATGAGCTTCATCGCGGGAATCTCCTTGCGGTTGGGCGGTATATGCCGACACTTGCGCAGCGCGGCGGCCGGGCTTCATCGTATACTTGCGCTCATGTCCCGGTCCACTGCCCCTGCACTTGCTACCTCGCCCGTGAGCGGTCCGGGACGAACGCCCGAGTGGTCCCGCATCCCCGTTGCGCTGCTGGTGCTGTGTGGTGCGCTCTTCGCGCTGTGGCGGGTGACGGTGCTCGGGTTGGCCGAGCATCATGTGGCATCGGGTCGTTCGGCGCAGGCGCTCCAATGGCTGCCCGATCATCCGCGCGCGCTCGAAAACGAGGCCGCCGCACTCATCGAAGCGGGGGGTGACCGCGAGGCGGCACTCGCCCTGCTGCGGCGCGCGATTGCACAGAACCCTGCGCGTGGTACGACCCATGGGCTGGTCGGCGCGATTCAGGTCGAGCAGGGGGATCTCGAAGCGGCCGAGCGGTCGCTCGACAAGGCGGTGAGGCTGAAGCCGGCCGGTGTCGACCTCCGGCTGGCAGCCGCGGCGCTCGCGTTGCAGCGAGGGGAATTGCTGACGGCGCTGCAGCATTGGGATGTGGCGTTGAGCCGGCGTGGGTCGCTGCGTCAGACGCTCTTTCCGACCTTGCTCGAGTATCTCGCCGTTGCCGAACATCGATCTGCCTTTGCGGCGCTTGCCCGCACCGGAAGGCTCAGCTGGTGGCCGGCTTTTGTCGCGCATGCGGCAGCGAAGGCGAAGCGCCTTGAAACCGTCGCGGCGTTGTACGACCTTTCCTATGAGTCGGAACACAATCGTCTGTCCGGCCATGCGCTCGGCGCAGTGCTGAGGCGGCTGCAGCAAGACGGATTCTGGCTCGATTCGCGTCTGGCGTGGATGGACAGCCTGCCCGACGAACAGCTCGACGGCATGGGCAACGTGTTCAACGGCGGCTTCGAGTATCCGATCAGCGATGTCGGGTTCGACTGGATCCGCGCGCGTGCCGGACACATTCTCGTCGAGTCCGCGCCGACCTTCGGCATGACAGGGAACGCAGCGCTCCACGTGCTCTTCCGCGGCCCGCGAGTGCAGTTTCGCCATCTGAGTCAGTGGCTCATGCTCGCACCGGGCGACTACCTGCTGAAGGGGCGTGTCCGGGTGGATGGCCTGGAGGCCGAACCCGGTGTGATGTGGACGATCGCCTGCCTGGGCAAGCGCGAGACCCGGATCGGGCAGAGCGCGCACTTCAAGGGGCGTGGGCCATGGCGGGGCTTCGAGGCGGGCTTTGCCGTCCCCGAAGCCGACTGTCCGGCCCAGGTTCTGCGGCTGCAACTCGATGGCCGGGTGGCGCTGGATTTCGAAGCGAAGGGTTCGATCTGGTTTGACGATCTTGCCGTGGTGCCGGGCAAGGGGATGCAGAACTGAACCTCGACATCGGTGCAGCGCCTCCGGGTTGCGGTGTGGCGTGCGCGTCATGTTTGGATTGGAGCCGCGCATTGGGTGGTTTCCCACGTACGAAACAGACGTCGTCCGCTCGCGGAATGGGTTTTTCAGGGTGTCGTTTGGTAAAATCCCCGTTTTTTCCGGTAGGGCAGGGACGATGTCGGCACGGATTCTCGATGGCAACGCGCTTGCCACGCGCTTGCGCGGGCAGCTTGCAGAACGCACTGCGAGGCTGAAGGAGCAGGGCGTGGAGGCCTGCCTGGCGGTCATCCTGGTCGGCGACGACCCGGCTTCTGCGGTGTATGTGCGCAACAAGGTCGCAGCGTGCGAGAAGGCAGGCATCCGCTCGCTGAAAGACGTGTATCCGTCCGATGCCGATCCGGCAACCGTACTGGAGCGCATTCGGGCGCTGAACGAGGATCCTGGCGTGCACGGCATCCTCGTTCAGTTGCCGCTGCCTGCGCACTTCGATGAGGCGGCGATTCTCGAAGCGATCCGGGTGGACAAGGACGTCGACGGTTTTCATGCCGAGAACGTCGGCCTGTTGTCCCAAGGCCGCGAGGCCTTCATTCCGTGCACGCCCTATGGCGTGATGAAGATGCTCGAATCCGAGTCGGTGCCGGTGCAGGGCGCCGAAGCGGTCGTGGTCGGGCGCTCGAACATCGTCGGCAAGCCGATGGCGATGCTGCTCATCAATGCCGGTGCGACGGTCACCGTATGCAATTCGAAGACGCGCGATCTGGCTGCACATTGCCGGCGCGCAGACATCCTTGTCGCTGCAGTGGGGCGCCCGCGCTTCATCACCGGCGACCTGGTCAAGCCCGGCGCAGTGGTCATCGATGTCGGCATCAACCGCCTGACCGAAGGCGAGGAGGCGGGCAAGCTGTGCGGCGACGTCGACTTCGCCAGTGCTTCGCAGGTCGCCTCGCTGATCACGCCGGTGCCGGGTGGAGTCGGGCCGATGACGATCACGATGCTGCTTACGAACACCGTCGAGTCGGCCGAGCGCGTCGCTGCGCGGGGGCAGCGGGCATGAGTGCCGGCCAGCCGCTCGTCGGCCTGATCATGGGCTCGAACTCCGACTGGCCGACGATGAAGGCGGCCGCCGCGATTCTCGAGCAGTTCGGTGTTCACTACGAGGCGCGCGTGGTGTCCGCGCACCGCACGCCGGACCTGATGTTCGAGTATGCCGAGACGGCGCGTGCACGCGGACTGCGCGCGATCATCGCCGGTGCCGGGGGCGCGGCTCATCTGCCAGGCATGGTGGCCGCGAAGACGACGCTGCCGGTACTCGGCGTCCCGGTGCAGTCGAAGGCGCTGTCGGGTCAGGACTCGTTGCTGTCGATCGTGCAGATGCCGAAGGGCGTTCCGGTCGCGACCTTCGCGATCGGCGAGGCGGGTGCGGCCAACGCGGCGCTCTTCGCGGTGGCGATGCTGGCGAGCGGCTCTGAAGAACTTGCGCGCCGTCTCGATGCCTTTCGTGCCGCGCAGACCCAGGCGGTTCTCGACATGAAGCTGGAGCAAGAATGATCCTGCCCCCAGCGACGCTGGGCATGCTCGGCGGCGGCCAGCTCGGCCGCTTCTTCGTTTCTGCCGCCCACGAAATGGGCTATCGGGTCTGGGTGCTGGATCCGGACCCGCACAGCCCTGCAGGCCGGATCGCCGACCGCCATCTGGTGGCCGGGTTCGACGATCTCGCGGCACTCGACGAGATCGCGGGCAACTGTGCTGCGGTCAGTACCGAGTTCGAGAACGTACCGGCCGGCTCGCTCGACTATCTCGCCAAGTTCCTGCCGGTGCATCCGTCCGCAGCGGCGGTGTCGGTGTGCCAGAACCGGATCGAGGAAAAGTCCTTTCTCGCAGAAAATGGCCTGCCGCACGGGCCCTTCGCGGCGATCCGCAGTGCCGCGGATCTGCGATCCACGCCGGGCGACCTGTTTCCGGCGATCCTGAAGGTCGCGCGCTTCGGCTACGACGGCAAGGGCCAGGCCGTGGTCGCGGATCGTGAGGCAGCGCTTGCGGCGTTCGAGCACTTCAAGCACGAGCCCTGTGTACTGGAGAGGCGGCTCGAACTGGAGAGCGAGCTTTCGGTCGTCCTCACGCGCACCGAGCAGGGCGAAGTGCGGGCTTTCCCGCCCGTACAGAACCGGCACCGGAAGGGCATTCTCGACGTCACGATCGCACCGGCCCCGGCAGATCCGCTCCTGTGCGAAGAGGCTCGCGCGCTCGCCGGGCGGATCGCGGAGCGGCTCGGGTATATCGGAACGATGGCGGTCGAGTTCTTCGTCACCGGTGGGCGTCTCGCGGTCAACGAAATGGCACCACGGCCACACAACAGCGGGCACCACACGCTCGATGCCTGCGTCGCCAGCCAGTACGAGCAGCAGGTGCGCGCGCTGTGCGGGCTGCCGCTCGGGGAGTCGCGCCAGCATTCGGTGGCGGTGATGGTCAACCTGCTCGGCGAACTGTGGGTCGATGGTGAGCACTATCGCGAGCCCGACTGGTCGGTGCTTCATGCCGTGCCGGGTCTGCGGCTGCATCTGTACGGCAAGCATCACGCCCGGCCCGGCCGCAAGATGGGGCACTTCACGGTCGTCGGCGAGGACGCGCCTACCGTCCTGCAGCGTGCACTCGCCGCACGCCTGGCGATCGGGGTGCGCGACGAATGAAGACGATTGGCGGCGCCGTCCGCGGCCAATGCGGGCGTGCGCGATGATCGTCGAACCCTCCGCAGCGAACCTCGACCGGGCCGCCGAGCTCCTGCGGGCTGGCGAACTGGTCGGCATGCCGACCGAAACCGTGTATGGCCTGGCGGCCGATGCGCGCAGTCCGCAGGCGGTCGCGCGGATCTTTGCCGCGAAGGGGCGGCCGGCCGACCATCCGCTGATCGTCCATCTTCCCGATGTGGCGCAGCTCGGTCGCTGGGCGCGCGAGATTCCCGAGCACGCGTGGCAACTTGCCGAGACGCTGTGGCCCGGTCCGCTGACGCTGATCCTGCGTCGGACCGCTGATGTGCCGGACGCGGTGACCGGCGGGCAGGACACCGTCGGCCTGCGCATTCCTCAGCACCCGGTTGCGCTCGCGCTGCTGCGCCGTTTCGGCTCGGGGCTCGCAGCGCCGAGCGCCAACCGCTTTGGGCGGATTTCTCCTACCACTGCGGCCGATGTCGAGGAAGAACTGGGAGATCGGGTCGCCTTGATCCTCGACGGCGGGCCCTGCACGGTCGGGATCGAATCGACCATTCTCGACCTGTCGCGCGAGCGGCCAGTGATCCTGCGTCCCGGTGCGATCACCGCGGCGCGCATCGGCGAGCTCATCGGCGTCGAGCCGGACCTTGCGGCGTCACCGGGCGCGAGGGATGAATCGAAAGCGCCGCGGGTGTCCGGCTCGCTCGCGGCCCACTATGCGCCGCGCACGCCGATGCGGTTGTGCGCCCCGGCCGAACTCGTTTCAGCGGCGCGGATGCTGGCAGGTGGTGGCCAGCCCGTATCGGTGCTCGCGCGCACCTGCGCGGATCCGTGCGTCGCCGGGGTGTGCTGGAACCCCGCTCCCGAAACCGCCGAAGGGTTCGCGCACGATCTGTACGCGAACCTGCGCCGGCTCGATCGCCAGGGGGCTGCGCTCATCCTCGTCGAGGCGCCTCCGGCCGGTGATGCCTGGCGCGCCGTCGGCGATCGCCTTGCACGCGCCGAAACCGGCTCCGGTGCAGGGTCGAGCGGTTCCTGAGCGTCGCGCTTCGTACCCGGTCACGCGAGCCCGTCGTCGACCGAAGACAGCGTCACCCGTCTCGACAGGGCACTCAAGGCAATGGCGTTCAGCATCTCGCTGACGGTCGTGCAGGCATCGGCCAGCACCGTGACCTTGGCGTAGTCTTCTGCACTCCGCGACAGCGCGGTATGCGTCACGCAGTTCTGGGTCATCATCCCGCACACCACCAGCTCGTCGACCTCGAGCCGCTGGAGTGTCGACTGCAGATCGGTCTGATCGAAGCTGTCGGCGTAGTGCTTGACGATTACGGGAGCGTCGGGCGCCGCGGCGAGGATGCGTGGGTGGAGTTCCACGCCGGTGGTTCCCGGATTGAAGAACGGTGCGCGCCCGCGCGCCGTGTCGGCAACGTGCTGGATCAGCACGACCGGGATGCCTTTGGAACGCGCCTTGGCAATTGCGCGCTCGGACGCCGAGAGCGTCGCCTCGGTGTTGCACAGTGGGAAGGCGCCTTCTGGAAAATAGTCATTCTGCAGGTCGATGACGATCAGGCCAGGCTTGCTCATGCACATACTCCGGTCAGGGTTGAGGAATGCTGTCATTGTTCGCCCGGAAGCCATCTCGGGCCATGGGCCGGAACAGCATGCCCGAGCGCCTGCACTTTGCACAGCGGATTGCTTACGATCCGCCGCGGTGCGCTTCCAGTGCGGTGAGCAGAAGAACATCCTTGTTGCACATGTGGTTGTAGAGTGACATCGTCTCTATGCGCAGTTCCCCAGCGAGGGCGCGCATCGTGAGCTTCTCGACTCAATGATCCCTATGTAAGGTTGCATGCTGCGATGTCGACGTTCAATTTGCCCGGGCGTGTGGCCCAGTGAGCAGCTCCCCATCCACCATGCGCGCGTGGCTCGCGCGGGCCTACGGCGGCCCAGGGGTGCTGGTAGCGGGCGAACTGCCCGTGCCGCGCCCCCGCGCCGGCGAAGTGCTGATCCGGGTGGAGGCGAGCACCGTCTCAGCGGCCGACCGGCGCATCCGGGCAATGGATTTCCCGCGCGGGCTTGGTCTTGTCGGTCGTGCCGTCTTCGGCTTCAGGCGCCCACGTCGCCCGGTGCTTGGCGTCGAGGCCACCGGCATCGTCGTCGCGGTGGGTTCAGCCGTGGAGCGGTTCCGGCCCGGCGACGCGGTCATTGCACTGTGCGGCACGAGGATGGGGGCGCATGCCGAGTACCTCTTGCTGAACGAGCGCGCCGCGATGGTCCCTCGACCGTCCGGAATGGCCCTCGAAACCGCCGCCGCACTTGCGTTTGGAGGTACCTGTGCGCGCGACTACCTGCGGCGCGGTGCGCTCCACCCCGGTGAACGCATGCTCGTCATCGGCGCTTCGGGCACGGTAGGCAGCGCGGTCGTGCAGCTTGCGGCTGCGGCCGGCGCCCGGGTCACCGGGGTGAGCAGCGCCCCCAACCTCGATCTGGTGCGCAGCCTCGGCGCTGAAGAGGTCATCGACTACACCACGAAGGATATCCTCGCCACCGGCGAGCGCTTCGATATCGTCGCCGACGCCGTGGGTGCCCTGGATTTTTCCCGCGCACAAGCGATTCTTGCCGAAGGCGGTCGCTACCTTGCAATCAATGGCAGTGTTGCAGACATGCTCGCCCGTCCGCGCGGCAGCCGCCGCTGCATCGCCGGCCCAGCCGCCGAACGCGCCGATGATCTCGCCGCTCTGGTCGACCTGGCGACCGCGGGGCGCTTCCGGCCGCTGATCGACTGTATCCTGCCCTTCGAAGCCGCCGTGCAGGCCCATGCACGGGTCGACACCGGACGCAAGCGCGGCAGCGTGGTGTTGCGGCTGGAGGAGCAGGGGGGCACAGAGGAATAGGCACCGGTCCCGTTACACCCCTTTTACGGGATACGACCACACCGGATCGTGTCCCGGGGCGTGAGGACGAAGCAACGATCCGCTCACGGGAAGGGGGCAAGTCCAGCTTCAACTCCAGGCAGCTGACCCGTCAAGCGTGGCGCTGAGCAAAACTTGTACCGGAACTGCTGGCGGATTCGTGAAGATTCAGGTTCCGCCGATACCGAGGCATGAAAAAAGCCAGGCGTGATGCCTGGCTTTCAAAATTTTTGGTGGACCGAAAGGGGATCGAACCCTCGACCTCCGCATTGCGAACGCGGCGCTCTCCCAGCTGAGCTATCGGCCCTCAAGAGCTGCGCATTATATCGATGCATACAGTGTTTTGGAAGATGCCAACAGATGCCAACAGGCGTCAGCCAACAGGTGTCGGCCCGATGGAATACCGTCAGCGCTTCATGGAGCAGCACCACAAATTGGCATTCCGATCTTCAAGATCGGACTCAGTACCGGCTGTGCGGGAACGGGTGTAGGTAGGTTGATCGACGAAGGTCGAGAGACTGAAGAATCTTTTCCCGGTTCCACTTCGATTTCAAGGAACCCACCAATAGCGCACGATGTGGAAGAAGAGAGGAGCAGCGAAGCATAGCGAGTCCACCCGGTCGAGCATGCCACCGTGCCCCTCCACCATGTAGCCCCAGTCCTTCACTCCACGGTCGCGCTTGATCGCCGACAGCACCAGTCCGCCGAAGAAGCCTGCGAGTACTGCAGCGGCAGGAAGAAGAAGCTCGACACCAGCGCCAGATGGTCGCCGCCGCGGGTGTAGGTCGTTCCTGGAGAATGTCATGAGGGTTGAGAGCGCGCCGGAAACTACCGATCCGGCAACACACGGGCCACCGGGCAGTCGGGGAAGTCGGATTTGAACCTGCGGCCATCGATGCGGACCAGGCGGGCGACGAAGCACTGTTCGGTGGCCGGCTTGCCCAACTCGAAGATTTCGGGTTCCCGGGTGAGATGGGGGTTACCCCAGGTCTGCCCGCCGTCGTGCGATTCGATGCGGTAGGCGCCGATGACCGGAGCTGGGTGTGGGGCGTCCTTGGCGATCAGGGATTTTTCCATGACGAGAAGGTTGGGGCGCCAGATCATCGTGTAGTGATCGAAGCGCCATCCTAGTTCCTCGACATCCTTGAACTGGGTTTGATCATTCTTGCTGTCAAAGATAAGTGCGCGAAACAGCTCATGTTTCGAGTTGATACTTTCGAAGTCGATCGTTCCAGGCGGCATGTAGTGGTTTGCGAGCCTATAAGGTACCCCGTTGATCATGCCGTGCAGGGCGCAAAGCCGGGCCAGGTAATCGAGATCGTTGTACTTTGGCATGATCTCGCTCCGGGATAGACCGCCGGCAGCATGAATCTCAGCCCCACCCCTCGCAGGCCGGTAATAGGTCGAGAAACCAGTGCTGTTGAGTCGCTCTGCGGCATGCGGAACGAATCTCGCGAGCGGGTACCAGTCGTAA
The DNA here is from genome assembly GCA_023383815.1 of Rhodocyclaceae bacterium. Lineage (GTDB taxonomy): Bacteria > Pseudomonadota > Gammaproteobacteria > Burkholderiales > Rhodocyclaceae > JACOUN01. Next base: position 3,389 of record JAHDYG010000028.1, on the reverse strand, counting down.
CTGCTGCGCAGGATGAAGCTGCTGCCGTCGGGCAGGCCGCATTCGATTTCATCGTGCTTGCGGATCGAGCAGGCGGATAAGGTGGCGCTGAGCAGGAGTGCGACCGTGATCAGAACAGGAGGGTGCATCACGGTACTCCTTAGCGTTTCGAATGGCGCGTGTCGTAGTGGATGTTGCCTTGCGCCAGGGCTTCGGCATCCATCTTGAAGATGTCGTGCAGGGCAATGCCGCCGATCGAGTGACCGGCGTTGGCCTTGTACAGACGGGCGATCTCGTGCCTGGTGTGCTCGACGGCCAGATGAAAGGCCAACTGGTGCATGGTGGTGATCGGCACCTGGACGTAGATGCGGTCGCCGACCTTCAGGTCTGCTTGGGCAACGCCAGGATCGGCGTGCCATTCGGTGCCGAAGGTCAGCTTTTGGTCCTCTCTCTCAGGTACTTTACCGTCATACTCCTGCACCCTCCACCCAAACATCGGCGGCCCGGTGTATGGCGCGCCGCCGCCCAAGGTGCCGTCGTCGTCCTTGTTCCAGTACCCGTGGGTCGTCTTGTCCTTCGTACAGCTGATGTCGCCTGGCTTTGTCGCGACGTGCACGCAGTTGTAGTTGTCAACCAGCAGGTTGACGGTACCCGAGTACAGGCTGTCGATGGCGATGATGTCCCAGTCTTCGTCCCACGTTCGGGTTTGTGCGAGGCCGATGGGCACATAGCCGCGCTCCATCGAGCCGTCGAAGCGCGGATTTGCGACGCAGCCGCCGCGGCTCGGGCCGTCCACCCAGTTGGTGTGGGCGTAGAAATCGGCGAGCGCATGGCTGTTCTGACCGAAGGCTGAAAGAATGCGGGAGATGTCGAAGCCGCTGCCGTTGCCGAAGGTGGCGTTCTGGTAGGACATCCGGTTTGCGTTGAGTTGGTTGATGGCGTCTTGAATATAGTCGTCGCCAACACCGTCGCGGTAGTCCGGCAGTTTCTCGCGGCTGCCAAATCCACCCGAGCCGCGGTCTACATAGACAGGACCATTGTTGGGGTTGTCAAAGTGGTTGCTCGGGTTGCCTTGCCCGCCGCCAGGATTGAGCAGCGGCAGGGATTGTGAGTCCGTGTGGTAGTTGTTCAACACCATCTGATCGATGATGGCCTGACTGAAGCGCAAGCCCTGAGTGGTGTTGTACTGCGCGAAAGCAATGCGCACGATGTCGCCGTGGCCGCCGTCGCTGACGGGTAGGACGCGTGCGCCGCCGAAAGCCGCCAGGGGAATCTCGAACAACCCCAGCGGATCGATGCCCGCGTACGGATTTCCGTTGAGATAAGCGTAGCGGTCCGGGCCGTCGGGTGCACCCATCGGGTCTGGGCTGAGATAGCGGCCCCGGGACGGGTCGTAGTAGCGGTGGATGTTGTAGTGCAGGCCTGTTTCGGCATCCCACTGCTGGCCAGCTAGGCGCAGTGGCATCGTTTCACCGCTTTGCGCGAGGGTGGCTCCCCAGGCGTCGAAGCTGCCACGCCAGACCTCCCGGCGTTGCCCGTCGCTTACGCGCCCGGGCAGGCCGCGCCAATCGCTGTGAACAGCGTGCAGTGCGGCACCTTCCAGCATGCTGTGGGCGCGGTGGTCAGCATAGAGGTATTGGTGGGCGATTTCGCCTCCTTCGTTCGCTTGGGCGACGAGCCGGTGCGCTGTGTCGTAGACGTAGCGCGTAGTGTGTCCTCGGCCCTGTGCGTCGAACACCGTCTTGGCGACGCGGTTGCCGAGGCTGTCGTAGCGGTAGCGAGAGATCAGGACGCCGCTTTGCGTCCGCCTCACTTCGACGAGTTGGTGGGCGTCGTTCCACACCAGTTGCAGCGGAATGCCCCGATGCAGGCCGCTGGCAGGGGTGTGGCGGGTCTGGCGCCCATAGGCGTCGCGCTCGAACGGATCCCTCTTGTCGAAACCAGCGGTGACCGACCCTACCCGTGAAGCTCTCGGAAGTACCCACTGCTGGCCTTCGCCGTTGCCGTGGATGAGTTCTTGCAGTGCCGTCAGGCCGGTATCGAAAGGGCGACGGCGTACCCCTGTCACGACACTGCGCTGGAGCCAATGTTCAGGCAACCGGCTGGTCAGCGCGCTGGCAGCCTCATCCCCTGTGACATGCTCAAGCGCGCGCAGCCATGTGCGCTGCAGGTGTACCGACTCCGTACGTCCGGCGTTGTCGTAGCCGTAGGACAACACCTGACCATTGGCCAGCGTTCGGGTGCGCAATCGCCCGGCGCTGTCGTAGTCATAGCGCAGGGTAAAGCGCGCCATCTGGCCCGGGTCGCCCTGTTGTTCTTGATGGTGCGTGGTGATGAGACCGAAGGCGTCGCGCTCGAAGCGATGTGCGCTGCCGCAGCCTTGCAGGTGCATGAGCAGCGTGCCTTCGTAACGCAGGGTCTCGGTGCAGCCTTGGCGCTGGCGCTCGACCAGGCGTCCGGCGTGGTCGAAGACCAGGACTTCTTCGATGGGTGCGGCCACACCGCCGGCGGGTGGGCGCTGGATTTGCGTTTGCAGCTGGTAGCCTGCTTTGTTCGTGTAGCGTGTGACGAGATCCCCGTCTTCGGGGTGGCTTTGCCACACCTCGCGCCCGAAATCGTCGTGGAGCACGGCAGGCCGGGAGGTCGGAGCGGATGATTCGGTACGTGGCTCGCGGGCACCGGGCGTGCCGGTGTCCACCCGCGTCTTCAGCAGCGCCAGACCTTCGTCCAGGTAGGCGTGGATGCGCTCGATACCGTCGGGCGTGAGCGTGGCGCGCAAGCGGCCCAGCTCGTCGCGCAGCCACAGACGGCCATCACTGATCTTCCCTTGAGCATCCAGTGTGACTTGGGCCAGCATTCGCCCGTCGGCATCGTAGGCCCAGTGCTGTTGTTCGCCCGCGCCATTTTGCAGTTTGACCGGCCGCCCGGCGGTATCGTACTCCAGCGACTGGACGGTGCCGTCAGAGCCTTCGCGTCGTATGTGCCGGCCCAGGGGATCGAAGCGGGCCTGCAGCAGCACCTGGTCGATGCGCGTCCGGGGCAATGGCTGACCGTCGCGCAACATCCAGGCGCTGCGTGCGATGTGCTCGGGTTGCAAGGCGATGAACGCTGGCCCGGCGTAGCGCTGCGTGGTCTCGATCCGGCGGTGTCCGTCCTCGAAGCGGCGAGAGCGGACGCGTCCAGCGTCGTCGTGTTCATCTTCTGTGCGAAAACCGTCGGGGCTCGTTGCGCGTAGAACGAAGTTTCCACCCGCATCCCAGTCGAAGCGCGTGACATCCGAATCACGCGGATCTCCACCGGGCCCGTTGGGCATTGGCCCGTCGATCTGGGTGAGGAGGCTTCGGCCGTTGATGGTGGTGTAGGCGTAGGTGGTGGTGCGTGTGATCGGGGTGGCTGCTTCGGGGGAGGCG
>JAHDYG010000054.1 GCA_023383815.1 Rhodocyclaceae bacterium | reverse complement strand
AGCGCAACCTTGCCAAGGTTGAGGTCGCGAGTTCGAGACTCGTTTCCCGCTCCAGATGCACTGCTTCGGAGTTCCACTGAATTCCGCAAGTGGTTGAAAAAAGGGACTTCGGTCCCTTTTTTCATTCCAGCGACGTCCGCTGGAAGCCACCCCCAGCCACGGATTTTTAGTACATTTTCCAGTACATCAATCGGGGCGAGCGGCGGTTCGGTTTCCTCCGGGTGTGGTCCCGCTGCTGGCGGTACATCTCTCCTCAATTCAACGAGACGGGGAGATGTACGATGCCTCTCACAGACACAGCAATCCGTCTGGCCAAACCCACCGGCAGGGAGTACACGCTCAAGGACGGGGACGGCCTGGCGCTCTTCGTCGGCGCCAGTGGGGCGAAGAACTGGCACTTCCGCTTTTCCTGGGCCGGCAAGCAACCCCGCATCTCGCTGGGCACCTACCCCGAGATCAGCCTCAAGGAAGCCCGCGAACTCAGGGATCAAGCCCGCGCGCTCGTCGCCAAGGGCGTCGACCCCCGCATCCACCGTCGGCAGGAACGCAAGGCGGCGCTCCTCGCCGCCTCCAACACCTTCGAGGCGGTATTTCGATCCTGGCGCGACTTCAAGGCGCTGAGCCTCAAGGCCGGGCGCCAAAGCACCCTGTCGCAGGTCGACCGCATCTTCAAGAAGGACCTGCTGCCGACGCTGGGCCCGCAATCCATCTTCGAGATCACGCGCGCCGATTTGCTGGAGGTCCTGCGCAAGATCGAGCGTCGCGGCGCACACACGACCGCCGAGAAGTGCCGGACCTGGTTCAACCAGCTCTTCCGCTACGCGATGGTCGAGGTCGAGCTGCAGAGCAACCCGGCGGCGGATCTCGACATCGTGGCGATGCCGAAGCCGCGCGTGAAGCACAACCCCTTTCTGCGCATGGAACAGCTCCCGGCGTTCCTGGTGAAGCTGCGCCACTATGGCGGCGATCTCAACACGCAACTGGGATTGCGCCTGCTGTTGCTCACCGGCGTGCGTACCGGCGAGCTGCGCTCCGCGGTGCCGGAGCAGTTCGATCTCGAGCGCAGCCTTTGGATCGTTCCCCCGGAGAACGTGAAGCAACTGCAGGAGCAGATGCGCAAGAAGAACAAGGACTGCACGGAGATTCCGCCCTACCTGGTGCCACTGCCTCGGCAGGCTGTTGCGATCGTACGGGAACTGCTCCGCGCCAAGTCCCCAGCCCAGCGCTACCTGCTGCCACACCGCAGCAAGCCCAGGGAGCGCATCAGCGAGAACACCCTCAACGCCGCGCTCAAACGCATGGGCTACAAGGACCTGCTCACGGGCCACGGTATCCGGGCGACGGTCTCGACCGCACTCAACGAGTTGGGCTACCACAAGGACTGGGTGGAGGCGCAGCTTTCCCATGCCGACACCAATCAGATTCGGGCGAGCTACAACCACGCCGAGTACGTGGAGCAGCGCCGGGCCATGATGCAGGACTGGGCGGACCGCTTGGACCAGTGGGAGATGCAAGACCTGCAGGCCGATCCGGAGATGGCGCCCTCAATGCCGCGGGACCGTCGGCTGCCGCCCGTTCCCGCCGTCGAGCCCCTTCCGATCCGCGACGGTCATGTGGAGAGCGCACCCGCCGAGGTGGCGGCAGGCGAGGGCGATGAGTTGGAGAGATCCCCGGTGCTCACGCTCGTCGCGCGCAAGGATCAGCGTCCTCAGCCGGTCTTGACCGACATCCAGCGCGAACGGGCCCTGGTGCTGGCGACCTTCGAGTCGCCCCACAACCTCCCGCTGCCGGCGTTCGCCAAGCTGGTGGGCAAGTCGCGTCATCAGATCAACCGGGACATCCAGGCCCGCCGTCTGCTGTCGCTCAGCATGGGCAACCGGGGGCAGCGCATTCCGGACTGGCAGCTGGATCCGGTGCGCCAGGACTTCACTCGTGCCGTCCTGGCGCGCGTCGGCGACCTCGACAGCTGGATGTTATATCGCGCCCTGTGCGAGCCGGTGGATGCGCTGGGCGGACTGTCCCCGCTGGAGGCGGTGGTCGCCGGCGCCGCCCGCGAAGCCATGCATGCGGTGCTTGGCGTCCTGGGTCTGCTCGGCGAGCCAGAACGTGCGGTGACGGTACTGAGGCAGGTGGTCTAGTGCGAAACCGGTGATGACTCCCCGTCCAGATCGCCCATGCGCATCGAACCGACGCGCATGGCGCGCCGGGCGAACCGGGACACGCTGTCGCTGGCTTCGGCTTTCGGCCGCAGCAGGTAGGTGATCAACTGCGGCGACAGCCCGGCCAGCGGTCGCATCACCACGCCGAGCGGGCGATAGGCCACGATCTGTGTGGCCGGCGCCAAGCCGGTGCCATAGCCCGCAGCCACGAGGGTCATCATCAAGGCGGAGGACGCGACGCGCTCGGCCACGATTGGGGCGTCGGTCACGTCGTGAAGGATGCGATCGACTTGCCGATGGATGCCCGCGCAGGCTGTCGGATCCCATAGCACCATCGGGTAGCGCAGCGCCTCGGGCAACGGGACGTGCGTGTAGGCGAGGAGGGGAGAGCGCGCCGGCACTGCGAGCGCAAGCGGCTCCCGCCAGATGGGCTCGGCAGTCAATCCGCTGCGCTCCTCTCCTGACGTCGCCAACCCGACATCGTACAAGCCAGTCAGCAAGCCTTCGACTTGGCGGCCAAGGCTGGTTTCGGACAGCGAAAGCTCAACGCCCGGCGCCTCGACGCGTTGAAGGGCCAGAAGACGAGCCAGTTGTGGCTGAACACCGGCCTCGCTGATGGCAAGCCGGAGCCGGGAGGTGCCGGGAGCATGCGTCGACATTGGCATCGTCCAAATGGATTGTCACCCGGAGATTAGCATCATTGAGTTAAATTTAACGTGGTTTAAGATGTGCTGATCTTCGACGCTTCTGCGGATGCAGAAGCGTCCGATACAACGCGGCCGCCCGGCCGGTTCAACCACATTCGAAGCTGAGCCCGCCCTGGCCTTTGGCGCCGCCGTTCGGGAGGCCCGGACCGCTCAAGGGGTGGCTCAAGAGACGCTCGCGCACCGTGCCGGCATCGAACGATCCCACATGGGCAAGATCGAGCGCGGCGAGCACATGCCGACTCTGGCCTTGATCATCCGAATCGCCCGAGCGTTGGGGTGCAGTGCGACGGCGCTGATCGCTGAGACCGAACGGAAGCTCGGAGCGCTCAAGGACGACTGTGGATAGACGAGCGCATCAGTGATGCACTGGAGGCGCCAGCTGGGCTAGGCCGGATACGGGTAGCCACGCTTACCAACGAGTTGCAGCGTGCGGCCTCGGAGTCCGAAGGCTGCGAGCCGGGGCGTGCGAGTCGGAAATTCACTGAGCAGCGAATATTGCGGCTGCATCGAACATTCGACCAGTGGGTCCCTCGGGTGGCTATGTGCTTTCGATCAGATGCAGATAGGGATTGTTCGCGGACGTGTTTTCGAAGAGCACGTCAGGTGTCGTCAGCAGATAGCCGTGCAGCCGCCGCGACTTGCGCGGCCCCGTCACCTCGCAGGTCCAGATGTTCAGGCCGCTGGGCTGCTTGCGGTGTAACTGCAGGCGTTCGAAGCGCTTCTGCACCCATTGCCAGTCGGTGAGTCCAGCTTCCTTCGCCCGCTTCGCCACCGCGGGGTGTTCCTGCGCATAGCGTTGAAACACCCCGGGGCTGACCAGGTAGGCGGTATCGGCCACGGTGTGCACCAGGGCCTTGACGTCGTTGATGATGAGCTTGCGGGTGTGGATGCCGTGCCGCAGCCAGGCGACGAAATGCTCGCCGGAGGGTTCGATCGTGGACGGGACCATCATTTCCGGGGCGATCGACGCGATGTCGGCAGGTGCCGCCGCTGCTGCTGGAGGTGGCGGGGCGGGCGGTTCGGCGTCGGCCGAGGTGTCGGGTGAGGGGCGCGCGAGAGACGTGGGCGGATCACCGAGCATTTCCAGCAGGCCGGAAAACGGGTCCGCTGGAATGATGTCGGGAGCGACGGCAACGGGAGCGGCATCGACTGCGGCCGTCACCGCGGGCGATGGGCCGGCCTCGGGCGATGCCTCGCCTTCTTCGATGCGCACCGTCCCCGCAAACGGCCCCGGGCGTTCGCCGGTATCCCAGATCAGCGCCGGCGCCAGCCTGAGGAAGGTGAAGCTGTGCGACCAGCCGTTGTCGCTTGTGACGGTGGCCTTCCAGATGGCCTTGCCGTCCGCGGTCGGCTGCACGATGCCATGGTCCTGCAGCACGTTGAACACCGCCGTGTTGTTCGACGGGATGCCGTCGATGCCCTGCGACAGCAGGTGAGCGCGCAGCTTGTCGGAGACCGTCTTGCTCACCAGCCAGAGCGCGTCCTGGGTGAGCCAGCCGTCCGACGCCTGGGGCTGGTTCAGCTTGAACTCCTCGCGCAGGAGGAAGCGCAGGCCATCGAGGAGCTTGCGCTGCAGTGCATGCTTCGGCGCGGCCATCGCCTTCGCCGGATCGCCGCCGAGTTCATGGGCGACCGAAGCCTGGTCGGCCTGCACGACCAGCTCGCCGAGCGTGCCGGCGTGCTCGTACTGG
>JAHDYG010000027.1 GCA_023383815.1 Rhodocyclaceae bacterium | reverse complement strand
AGCGCGAATTCTAAGCCACACAACCGCAATGTCAACACGAAAACATCGGCCCGTGAATGGAATCGATCAAGACAGGACAACCGAAGCAAATCGACGCTTGCCAACCTGCATGACAACGGTACGCCCCCCCTTCAGGACAAGCCCCTTGTCTTCGACTCGATCCCCATCAAGACGAACCGCTCCCTGGTCGATCATCCGAATCGACTCCGACGTACTTCCGGTCAACCCCGCCTGTTTGAGCACCTGCACGATCGGCAGCCCGTGCTGACCAACCTGAACGGCGACCTCGGGCAGATCGTCCGGCAACATCCCTCGCTGGAATCGCGCCTCAAACTCAGCACGCGCCTCTTCGGCGGCCCGGAGATCGTGAAAGCGGGCAACGAGCTCCATCGCCAGCATCACCTTGACATCCCTCGGATTGCGCCCTGCCTCGACCTCCTGCCGCAAACCCGCAATGTCGTCACTCGACCGGAAGGACAGTAGCTCGAAGTACCGCCACATCAGGTCATCGGAAACGGACATCGTTTTCCCGAAGATCTCGCGCGCGGGCTCCGCGATACCAATGTAGTTGCCCAGCGACTTGGACATCTTGTTGACGCCATCCAACCCCTCAAGCAGGGGCATGGTCAGAACGCACTGAGCGGGCTGACCGTAGTGTCGCTGCAGCTCGCGCCCGACCAGCAGGTTGAATTTCTGATCGGTCCCTCCAAGCTCCACATCCGCTTGCATCGCGACCGAATCGTATCCCTGACACAGCGGATAGAGAAATTCATGTATGGCGATCGACTGACCTCCGCTATACCGCTTCGCAAAATCATCACGCTCAAGCATTCTCGCCACCGTGTGGTGCGACGCAAGCCGGATCATGCCGGCCGCGCCAAGCGGCTCCATCCAGGTCGAGTTGAAGCAGATTTCGGTCCTTTCGGGGTCGAGAATCTTGAACACCTGCTCCTGATAGGTACGCGCATTCCCTGCGATCTGCTCCCTTGTGAGGGGCGGACGTGTGCTGTTCTTCCCGGAGGGATCCCCGATCATTCCGGTGAAGTCCCCGATCAGGAACAGCACGCTGTGACCAAGCTCCTGAAAGTGCCGGAGCTTGTTGATCAGCACGGTATGGCCCAGATGCAAATCCGGGGCCGTCGGATCAAAACCGGCCTTTACTCGCAGCGAACGACCCGACTGCAAGCGCTCAACCAGCTCCTCTTCCACAAGTAGCTCTTCAGCCCCGCGCTTGATCAGAGCAAGAGCTGCCTTTACGTCACTCATCAACCTCTCCATGAGTTACGGAACCATGACAATCTTTGATAGACTTCACGAAATTTTGTCGTAGGGTCCGTATGCAGGCACCAAAAACGGCGATTCTATCCGAAGTACCGCGACAACTTCCGATCGCACGGCGTCTGTTGGTCGGCAGTGCAGTGATTACCACCTCCCTGCTTGGGGTCGTTACTGCAACCGCCGTGGTTCCAGGCCCGGCCGACTCCTCCTTTACCCCCGAGTCGGTTCTTGAACGCCTCGCGAGCCCTCAGCCAGAACCTGTGACCGAGTCCGGCCTTCCCTACGTCTACGACGAACGGATTCAACCTGGAGACACCATCCAGACGATCTTTCGCAGACTCGACATTGACGACCCGGATGCCTTGGGATATCTGATGGGTGATGAGCAGGCACGCTCGGTACTGAGACAGCTCCGGGCAGGCCGCTCCATCATCGCGATGATCTCACCCGAAGGCAGGATCGCCACCCTGAACCTTCCGGTCGGACGCACCTCCGAACGGTTCGTCGTCGAAAGGACTGCTCAGGGTCTGCAGGCCATCCCACAGCAGACTGCCACGCTCGACACCCTCGTCGAGATGCGCTCGGGAACGATCACGCACTCTCTGTTCGGCGCCACTGACGCCGTAAACGTACCAGACGAGATCGCGACGAAGTTTGCGGAGATCTTCGGTACGCAGATCGATTTCACGAAGGACTTGCGCCAGGGCGATCGCTTCAGCGTCGTATACGAGACGGTCTTCGACCAGGGTGTGCCAGTCGGAGCCGGACGGATCCTTGCCGCTGAGTTCGTCAATCAGGGGAAAAAGCATACCGTCGTCCGTTATCGGGAACCGGACGGCAATGAAGCCTATTACACACCCGATGGCCGCGGACTGAACCAGGCGTTCCTGCGCTATCCCCTGGAGTTCACCCGGATCTCTTCGACCTTTGGCCGACGCCTACACCCCATCCACAAGCGCTGGCGCAGCCACAATGGCACCGATTTCGCTGCCCCACGCGGCACACCGGTCAAGGCCTCATCGGATGGCAGAATCGGCTTCGTGGGAAACCAGACAGGATACGGAAAGACCGTGATCATCGAGCACCGTGACAAGTACTCGACTCTCTACGCCCATCTGAACGGATTCTCACCGAACGCGACGAAGGGTCGTCGCGTTCGCCAAGGTGACGTAATCGGCTATGTCGGCATGACCGGATGGGCGACGGGCCCACACCTTCACTATGAGATCAGGATCAGCGGCACACCTCGCGACCCCATGAAGATCGCGCTACCCACGGTCAAGCCACTTGAGAATGCGGAACTTCAGGCTTTCCGCTCGGAAACCGCTTCAATGCTGGAACGGCTCGCGCTACTCAGCCGGACCGACGATGCACATCTCGCCAGCCGCTAGGAACGGCCAGGGACACGATCCCGCTCGGTGCGGGAGAATCGGCCCCTGATCTACGAACTCAGGCAGAAAACGAAGATCCGCAGCCGCAAGTGCTACTCGCGTTCGGATTCCGAATGACGAACTGTGAACCTTCCAGACCCTCGGTGTAGTCGATCTCGGCCCCAACCAGGTACTGGTAGCTCATCGGATCGATGAGGAGCGTCACGCCGTTCTTTTCGAAAGCGGTATCGTCATCGCTGACTTCCTCATCGAAGGTGAACCCGTACTGGAAGCCCGAACATCCACCACCCGTCACAAAGACCCGCAGCTTCAGCTCTGGATTCCCCTCTTCCTCGATCAACTCCTTGACCTTGTTCGCCGCGCTGTCCGTGAAAACGAGCAACTCCGGCGTATCGACTGCTGTATTCATGTCATCTCCTGTTGCTGGGGTATGGCTCCATGATGCGACAAAGCAGTCACGGGCGCCAATTTGATTTTCGCCATCCTGCCAAGTTCCTCGGCAGTGTGAATGATCCAGATCAAGGGCTGACTGGAACGACTTCCAGCCCGGATTGCTCTGGAAGGTCAAACATGATGTTCATGTTCTGTACCGCCTGCCCTGCCGCGCCCTTCACGAGATTGTCGATCACCGACAACACCACCACCACATCACCACCCTGCGGTCGATGAACCGCAATTCGGCACAGATTGCTTGCACGCACGGACCTCGTCTCGGGATGACTGCCCGAAGGCAATACATCCACGAAGCGCTCGCTGCGATAGCGCGCTTCGAACAGGTTTTGCAGATCAGCCACCGGTTTGACGATCCGCGCATAGAGTGTGGCGTGAATCCCACGAATCATCGGAACAAGATGCGGCACAAACGTCAGCCCAACCTCGGTTCCAGCCATCGCAGCAAGCCCCTGCCGGATCTCAGGCAGATGGCGATGCCCGCCAACACCATAGGCCTTGAAACTGTCAGAGGCCTCAGCAAACAGGGTGTGAACCTCTGCCTTTCGACCAGCACCCGACACGCCAGACTTCGCATCGGCAACAAGACCCGACAGATCAATCACACCCGCCTCGACCAAAGGCAGGAATCCGAGCTGGACCGCCGTGGGATAGCAACCCGGATTCGCAACGATCCTGGCCGATCGGATCCGGTCACGATTGACCTCGGGAAGACCATAGACCGCCTCGGTCACCAGTTCGGGCGCGGAATGCTCCATCCCATACCATTTCTGCCATTCGGACACATCACGGATACGGAAATCGGCAGCGAGATCGATCACACGAACCCCTTCCTGGACGAGCGCTCCTGCCTGCCCCATCGCAATCCCGTTCGGAGTCGCGAAAAAGACGACGTCACACTGATCCAGACGGGCCTCCTGGGGGGATACGAACCGCAGATCGACGCACCCCCTCAAGCTAGGAAACATGTCGGCAACCGGCATTCCCGCATCTCCACGGGAGGTGATCGCGGTCAGTTGCACCTGAGGGTGCCCGGCAAGCAACCGCAACAGTTCGACCCCCGTGTATCCCGTACCGCCCACCACGCCAACCTTGATCATCGCAACAGCTCCCGATTCCGGACAATGTAGTGAATTATCGCACCGTCCGCCCCGGCGCAGACGCACAAGCGAAAAAGCCGCCCCTCGGGACGGCTTTCCGGCAATGCAGGAAACGCTTAGCGCTTCGAGAACTGCTTGCGGCGACGCGCCTTGCGGAAACCAACCTTCTTTCGCTCGACTTCACGGGCGTCGCGCGTAACGAATCCGGCCTTGCGCAGCACTGCCTTGAGGTCGCCATCGTAGTCGATCAGCGCACGCGTGATTCCGTGACGGATTGCTCCGGCCTGACCCGACTCGCCACCACCGTCGACGTTGACCATGATGTCGAAGCGCGCTTCGTTCTCGGTCAGAACCAGCGGCTGGCGGACCACCATGCGTCCGGTCTCGCGCGAAAAGAATTCGTCAACAGGCTTTCCGTTCACGACGATGTTGCCGGAACCCGGCTTGATGAAGACGCGGGCAACGGCGGTCTTGCGCCGCCCGGTTCCGTAGTTGTAGCTCACAGCCATTGATAGGCTCCTGTCAGATCTCGAGAACTTTGGGTTGCTGGGCAGAATGAGGATGCTCGGAGCCCGCATAGCACTTCAGCTTCTTGAGCATGGCGTAGCCAAGCGGCCCCTTCGGAAGCATGCCCTTCACCGCTTTCTCCAGAACCCGGCCGGGAAAGCGCTGCTGCATCTTGGCAAAGCTGGTTTCGTAAATGCCACCGGGATATCCCGTGTGACGATAGTACTTCTTGTCGAGCGCCTTGTTGCCGGTGACGCGAAGCTTCTCCACATTGACGACGACGATGTAGTCACCGGTATCGACGTGCGGCGTGTAGATAGTCTTGTGCTTGCCGCGCAGACGACGTGCAACTTCGGCAGCGAGCCGGCCAAGCACCTTGTCCGACGCATCGATAACAAACCAGTCGCGTGTGACCTCATGCGGCTTGGCAGAAAACGTTTTCATTCGAATCCTCGATCTTGTCCGGCCTCGCTTGACGGCCAATGTATGCGGAAAGCTCGTGATTTTATCGGCAAGCCACAGCGAGTGTCAAATCCGAATCGGGCTGCCGGGATGTTCAGGGGGCGCAGGTTACGATGAGACTTCACCAGCCCAGACAAAAAAAACGCAGTCCGCTAGGGACTGCGTTAAATCCACACCAAAGGAGGAGGGTGGAGGAGACACCGTTTGGATCACTGCTGCACCGATCCGACTGAGGACCATTATCCCGATGTCGATGGACTCTGGCAAGTAATTTTTGTGCATCGCAGTATAAATGTTTTGATCTTTTCATCAAGTATGCTTATGGTTACTCAATATTATGTTTTTAAACGTATTTTAATAACACACCAACAGCTCGAATCCGAAATTTGAGATACATCAAGTTTTCCGTCTCGCCTATGTTGACCGCACCGCACCACCGTCGATTCGTTCTATTCCGCTGCGCATCTCCATGCTCCTGAAGCGCTACGGGATCCGGTAGAATCACCTGCCCTCGCCCCCCCCTTCAGCCGAACGACCAGACAGCGGAGCAGATGATGGAATGTACGATCCGATGGATGAACGGGATGAGCTTCGTTGCCGAAACAGGCAGCGGACACCTCGTCACGATGGACGGTGCTCCGGAGGCCGGAGGACGCAACCTTGCCCCGCGTCCGATGGAGTTGCTGCTCGCCGGTGCAGGCGGGTGCAGCGCTTTCGATGTGGTACTGATCCTGAAGCGCGCACGTCAGGACGTTCGTGACTGCGAAGTCCGGCTAACGGCAGAACGCGCAGAGACGGATCCGAAGGTGTTTACAAAGATCGCGTTTCACTACACCGTGCGCGGCAGGAACCTCAAACCGGACGCCGTCGCGCGCGCCGTTCGCCTTTCGGCAGAGAAGTACTGCTCCGCCTCGATCATGCTTGGAAAGACCGCGGAGCTCGTACACGACTGGGAGATCGTCGAATACGACTGAGCGGACACTGCGAAGGAGCGCCGCAAGGGTTGCGGCGCCAGCCCTGACCGCTCAGATGCGGTGCGCGGTCATCGTCATTACCTTGGCCGCAAGCCGCATCAGCCCACGAACAGGGGGAGGAAGCTCTTGCGCACCGAGACCGAGCGCCATTGCGCCATGGCGAATCTCGTCCTCCTTCATTTGCTCAACGATCGCTCGAGACTTGCGATCCCCCTCTGGAATCCGGTCAAGATGGCCTTCCAGATGCGCCTCCACCTGGCGTTCGGTCTCGACGACGAAACCAAGACTCCATCGCTCGCCAAGCTTGCCGGCAAGCCATCCGATCGCAAATGATCCCGCGTACCAGACCGGATTGAGCAAGCTCTGTCTTCCGCCGAGATCTGCAAGGCGCTGCGCCGTCCAGGCCAGGTGGTCCGTCTCCTCCCTGCCCGCGCGCTCCAGATCTTCGCGGATTCCGGTATTCCCCGCAGCGATCGCCTGACCGTGATAGAGCGCCTGCGCGCACACTTCACCGCAGTGGTTGACCCGCATCAGCGCTGCCACGCGGCGGCGCTCCTCATCGCACAGGACCGCTTCGGGCAGCTCGGCGCCAGGCGTGCTGCGCGCGGAAACGGCCTGCGCGAACACGGTCCTCAGCCCCTGGTCGAAACTCACGATCAGATCATCCATCATCACCATCGACTCCGTTCGGCTGGACCGTTCATTCTTCCGAATCCGCTCAGGGAAGGATCCGGACGGCCTCTCGCAACTTGCGCAATACCTCCGCCCGATCGCGAGCCATCGTCGATCCATCGCAGAAATAGTTGCGCGCGAGGGCCGAGCGCGGCTGGTTATAGCTGCCGCTTCCGATCGGCTCCCAACCCGAACGCCGCGCCGGAGACCATCCCCCGTCGGCGCGCGCCGTGGCATAGATCCGACGCTCTCCACTTTCACACCGGATTCCCTCGAAGGTCACGTTCTCCGCCCCCCCCGAAGTCCGCACGACCAGCACATAGCGCACGACCCCATCGGAGTCGACCGACAGACTGTTCTCATCGACAAGAAAGCGGTTTGGAGACGCTGCACTGACGTAGAACTCGCGCAGCCCCTCACCCGAAAACGCGGGCGGATAGACGATCTCTCCTTCCCGCCAGTTCGGATCCGGCCCGGAAAACAACCCTGCGCCCACCTCGGCCCCTGACAGCAAGAGGGCCACAAGCCCTCCCATCACCAACCCTTTTCGAACACGCCTCAAGAGTGCAAGTCTCCGCACAAGGAATCCCTGACCGGACCGGGCACCGGGTCAACCACGGCCCGATACTCCGGATGATCAACCCCAACCGCCAGTCCGGCGCCCGAATGAATGGCCCGGACCATACTGGGGTCGAGTTCAAAACGCAAGAAATGCACGGACGAGGTCTTCTCGGTCGTACTGCGTTCAAGATCCTCATCGGCAATCGCAAACACCCGTTCGCATCCGGCTACCTGCACCCAGACGCGATGCTCCACTCCAATGAGTCTTGCGAGCCAGGCACGCCGCTCGGCCTCCTCCGGGAACTCGATCATCATCGTAGCCTTCCAGTTGCTGCCATCCGGCACGAGCGGATTGTAGGCACCAAGCTCATCCTCGATCCCGGCCTCCTCGAATGTCCGCTCGATCCGCAGCATCTCCTGGATCTGGTACCGCACCGTAAGCTCGTCCTCGAAAACGAGCGTGACGTGCGCCCCCACGCTCAGCGTCCGCTGCTTCTTGTGGGCGATCACCTTCGCGCGAAACCCGGGTCGCTCGCGCGCGTAGGTCTCCAGGCTCATCAGACTGTCTCGCGTCACCGGACACATCATGCTGGTTCTCCTCAGATCCCGTATGCCTTCCGAAGCAGTGACAGCGGGTGCAGCCTTTCCGCCGCTCCCCCTGCACCATCTTCGCGCATGCCCTGGGCAATGTGGCGCCCTGCGATCGGGCAGTCCGAACTGATGAAGTCCGGCTCTGCCTGAATCATGTGGCGAAAGACCGGCCGTCCGATCTTCATGGAAAGTTCGAAGAATTCTTCCTTCACGCCCCAGGTGCCATCATGGCCTGCGCATCGCTCGATCGTCGCGACCTCGGTTCCTGGAATGAGCTCCAGGACTTCCCGGGTCTTCTGTCCGACGTTCTGCACCCGCCCGTGACAAGGAATGTGATAGGCGACCTTGCCGAGCGGCGTCTTGAAGTCCGTGACGAGAAGACCATCCCGGTGGCGTAGCATCAGATACTCGAACGGGTCGAACATCGCATCGGCAACTGCGGCAACCTCCCCGTCCTCCGGAAACAGCAGAGGAAGTTCCTGCTTGAACATCAATGCACAGGACGGAATCGGCGCAAGGATCGCATGACCGGAGCGTGCGAGCGCCGCAAGCGCCGGAATGTTCGCATCCTTCAGCCGCCGCACGCCGTCAAGGTCGCCCAGTTCAAGCTTGGGCATGCCACAGCAGGCTTCGCGCTCCACCAGCACCGACGGAATCCGGTTGTGATGAAGCACCGCCAACAGATCGTGGCCGAGACCGGGTTCGTTGTAGTTCACATAGCAGGTCGAAAAGATCGCAACCTTGCCCGGCGTTCGCTCACCATCCCGAACCGGCCAACTCGCATCGGGCGCCGCCGACCGCCGGAATTTTCGCGCTGCATACGGGGGCAACTCGCGCCGCTTGTCGACCCCGAGCACGGATTGCAGCACAGCGCGTGCGGCACCATTGCGGTTGGCCGCATTGACGGTTTGCGCAACCACCGGGATCGCCGCAAGCTTGCCCAGCGCATCGGTGCTGGTAAGGATCTTGTCCCGCAGCCGCACCTCGCCCTTGCGGAACTTGACTGCCTTCGCCCGCAGCATCAAGTGTGGAAAATCGACATTCCACTCATGCGGCGGCACATAGGGGCATTTCGTCATGAAGCAGACGTCACACAGATAGCACTGGTCAACCACCTTCCAGTAATCCTGCTTGCGAACGCCATCCACCTCCATGGTTTCGCTCTCGTCGATCAGATCGAACAAGCTCGGAAATGCATTGCACAGATTCACGCAGCGGCGGCAGCCATGACAGATGTCGAACACCCGCTCCAGTTCGCGATCGAGTTCATCGGCATCGTAGTACTGCGGCTCTTCCCAGCGAACCGGATGCCGCCTGGGGGGTTCGAGGCTACCCTCTTTCTTGCTCATGACCTGCCCTCCACCGCTACCTCGCGCATCCTTCCGCTCGCACCGCCGACCAACCAGGGCCGGCACGAGGGCTCCCAGGACTTCGGGGAGCCCTGCGAGCTGAGCGCGGTTCAGTCCTGCAAGGCATCCAGTGCGCGCTGGAAGCGATTGGCATGCGAGCGCTCTGCCTTCGCGAGCGTCTCGAACCAGTCGGCGACTTCCTCGAACCCTTCGTCGCGCGCTGTTCTGGCCATGCCGGGGTACATGTCCGTGTACTCATGCGTCTCTCCGGCGATCGCAGTCGCGAGATTCTGCCGGGTCGCACCGAACGGCATTCCGGTCGCCGGGTCACCACAGGTCTCCAGATACTCCAGATGACCGTGTGCGTGGCCGGTCTCGCCCTCAGCGGTAGACCGGAACACGGCCGCCACGTCGTTCTGCCCCTCGACGTCGGCCTTGGCGGCAAAATAGAGATAACGGCGATTGGCCTGGGATTCACCCGCAAACGCGGCCTTCAGATTGTCTTCGGTCCTTGAGCCCTTCAGTTCCATGTCCGTCTCCTCGTGATCAGGGTGGCATCTCTCCGGCATCGCGGGAGATGATCTGAGCCTAGGCATCGATGGAAGACAATCCAAATTGAACGGATCTATCCGCCAGATTGATCGCCTCTATCAGGGAACGGAAGGCGATGAAGAGACGCGCGGGAATCGCGCGCAGGCATCGGTAAGCGGCAGCCGGGGCTGCCGCAGTTCAGGGCGTACGGACGGCCGCCCCCAGGTTCCGGTACGACTCAGGCGGTTCGGGTGGCGTGACGCGGAACAGCACCGACGAAAGCTCGGACAGGGCCTGTTGATAGACCTGTCGCTTGAATTCGATGACCGCATCGAGCGGCACCCAGTACTGGCTCCAGCGCCAGGCATCGAACTCCGGGTGCTTGCTCGCGCGCAGGCAGACATCGGTATCACGACCCACGAGACGCAGCAGGAACCAGATCTGCTTCTGTCCCTTGTAGGTGTTCCGCCATTCACGACGAATCCAGTGCTTGGGAACGTCGTACCGCAACCATCCGCGCGTGCGCCCGAGAATCTTCACATGTTCCGGCTTGAGTCCGACCTCCTCGAACAGCTCCCGATACATGGCCTGTTGCGGTGATTCACCATGCTTGATACCGCCCTGCGGGAACTGCCACGAGTGTTCGCGAATCCGTTTGCCCCAGAAGACCTCATTGCGCGCATTCACCAGAATGATGCCGACGTTCGGGCGATAGCCTTCACGATCGAGCATGATCAAACCTTTATTCGTTCACTGCGTGGAATTTTTCCACACTTGACAGCCATTTGAAAGCCAGCCGGGGGAGCGGTTCCCGCGCCCTGGCATCCTGCCCGTTCCCTCATGAACCAGCCGCCACCTTCCGGCCATCCGTCCAGCATCGCAATCTGAACCGCTGATCAGGCTGCTAGAATGGCTTCCTTTGGCCCAACAGTCATTCCGGAAACTCCAGCATGCGTGCAAGCAGGTTCTTCATCTCCACCCTCAAGGAAGCTCCCTCCGACGCCGAAGTTGCCAGCCACAAGCTCATGCTCCGCGCGGGCATGATCCGCAAGGTCGCCGCCGGCATCTACACCTGGATGCCGATGGGCCTGCGCGCCGTGCGCAAGGTCGAGAACATCGTGCGCGAGGAGATGAACCGTGCGGGCGCGGTCGAAGTCCTGATGCCTGCCGTTCAGCCCGCCGAGCTTTGGCAGGAATCGGGCCGCTGGGAGTTCTACGGACCCGAACTGCTGCGCCTGAAAGACCGTCACGAACGCGACTTCGTGATCGGACCGACACACGAGGAAGTCATCACCGATGTCGCACGCCGCGAGCTGAAGAGCTACCGCCAGTTGCCGCGCCACTTCTACCAGATCCAGACCAAGTTCCGCGACGAGATCCGACCGCGCTTTGGCGTCATGCGCGGTCGCGAGTTCACGATGAAGGACGGCTATTCGTTCCACGCCTCCTTCGACGATCTGGTACGCGAGTACCACAACATGTATGACACCTATAACCGGATCTTCACCCGCATCGGCCTGCACTACCGCGCGGTCGCAGCCGACACGGGTTCGATCGGCGGCACCGGCTCGCACGAGTTTCACGTCATCGCCGATACTGGCGAAGACGACATCGCGTACTGTCCGGCGTCCGACTACGCTGCGAACGTGGAACTGGCCGAAGCGATCGGTCCTGGCGTTGCACGACCGGCACCGGCGCGCAGCATCGAGAAGGTGCACACGCCGGGAGTGCGCACGATCGCAGAGCTGGCGGCCTTTCTCGGCATCCCGGAACAGAAGACGGTCAAGGCGATCGTCGTGAAGGGCGACGAGGAGTCCGGCGGCGCACCGGTCCTGCTGTTGTTGCGCGGTGATCACGAACTGAACGAGATCAAGGCACAGAAGATCGATGGACTCCTGAACCCGCTCACCTTCGCGACCCCCGAGGACATCGAGGCGGCCTTCGGTGCCCGTCCGGGCTCGCTCGGACCGGTCGGATTCAAGGGGCGGATCATCATGGATCGCACCGTCGCGGCGATGTCCGATTTCTCGATCGGCGCCAACGACGACGACTGGCACTATGTCGGCGCAAACATCGGACGTGACTTTGCCGAACCTGAAGTGGCCGACCTGCGCAACGTCGTCGCCGGGGATCCCTCGCCTGACGGCAAGGGCCTCCTCGAGATCTGCCGCGGCATCGAAGTCGGGCACATCTTCCAGCTCCGCACGAAGTATTCCGAGGCGCTCGGCTGCCGCTTCCTCGACGAGAACGGGCGTGAGCAGGCGATGGAGATGGGATGTTACGGCATCGGCGTGACGCGCATCCTTGGCGCGGCGATCGAGCAGAATCACGACGAGCGCGGCATCATCTGGCCGGCGGCGATCGCCCCCTTCGAGGTCGTCATCTGCCCGGTCGGCTGGAGCAAGTCCGAGGCCGTGCGAACCGAGGCGGAACGACTCCATGACGCCCTGGCGGCGGCAGGCGTCGATGTCATCCTCGACGATCGCGACGAACGCCCGGGCGTCATGTTCGCCGACTGGGAACTGATTGGTGTCCCGCACCGCGTCGTGATCGGCGATCGTGGCTTGAAGGAAGGGCTCGCAGAATACCAGGGCCGCCGTGAAGAACAGGCCACCCGCATGTCCGTGCGCGACATCGAAGCCTTCGTACGCGGCAGGCTCACCGGCTGAGAGATCGACCGCGAGGAGACGGAGTGATGAAGAACGAGGCACGCGGGGTTGGATCACCTCTGAAGCGCAGAGGAGCGCTTCTCGCCATCGCCGCTTCGCTGGCCCTTGCGTCGCTTCCTGCGCTTGCCAACCAGCAGTACGAACCGATGTCCGCAAGCGTTCGCGCGGCCCTGCACGCGGCCGTCAGCGACTCGGCCGCGCCCAGGCTCCTGATCGCTGACGACGTCGAACGGACACGCTGGCTCGACGAGATGTCGCGCCGGCTCGCCAAGCGCATTCCCGATGAACGCTACCGGCATGAGCTGCTGATCACTGTGCACTACGAATCCACGCGCGCCGGGCTCGACCCGCAGCTCGTGCTCGGCCTCATCCAGGTCGAAAGCGCCTTCCGCAAGTACGCGATCTCCAGCGCCGGCGCGCGCGGCTACATGCAGGTCATGCCGTTCTGGGTTGGCGTGATCGGACGCAAGGACGACAACTTGTTCCACCTGCGCACCAACCTGCGTTACGGCTGCACGATCCTGCGCCACTATCTCGACATCGAGAAGGGCGATCTCTTCCGCGCGCTTGGCCGCTATAACGGCAGCCTCGGCAAACCGACGTACCCGAACCTGGTCCGGACCGCCTGGGAACGCGACTGGCACTACGCACCGCTGAACGTGGCAACCAGTCGTGCGGCACCTGGGACGAACTGACCCCGTCAAACCCACTGGAGTCGGCATGAGCGCCCTTCGTTCTCCTCCTGGTGTCCCTTCGGCGAACAAGCGCACCCATCGACGACGCTCGATCGCGTTGCACCTGCGCGTGCACGACGAAGCGAGCGGCGAGTACATTGGCCGGATCGGAGACATCAGTGAAGGCGGATTGCTGCTCTATGGCTCACGCACCATCGAGACACGCGAACCCATCACCTTGCGCGTCGAACTGCTGCTGCCCGATGGCAGGCTCGCGGCGTTGAGCCTGAAGGCAAAGCCGATGTGGTCCGGGCCCGACGTCAACCCGGCCTTCATTGCCACCGGCCTGCGCTTCGTCGACCTCGATTTTCCGGAGCACCGCGCGGCCCTCGACCTGCTCCTGACCAACCTGACGATCGAGCGCGACGACTTCGACGACTGAGCCTTCGATCCCCGCCACGGGGAACGGAGGCTGCGCAGCACACTCACAACAACGAGCGCAGTTCGCACGGCAGAGCTGCGCCATCCGGAGAGAGACACCATGGAGAACCGCTTTCCCGCGCCGACGGGCGCAGTGCCGCAGCCGCCCGCCCCTGCTTCCGCAGCCGACGCCATCGCCCGCCCCTCCTACCGGCTGGACGACAATCTCCAGGCCGGCCACGGCACGGTCTTCCTGACCGGCATTCAGGCCCTGGTGCGCCTGCCCCTGATGCAGTCGGCACTGGATCGCGCACGCGGGCTGACCACCGCCGGGTTCATCAGCGGCTATCG
Organism: Rhodocyclaceae bacterium; assembly: GCA_023383815.1. GTDB lineage: Bacteria > Pseudomonadota > Gammaproteobacteria > Burkholderiales > Rhodocyclaceae > JACOUN01. The sequence goes on along the minus strand of JAHDYG010000027.1, from coordinate 30,515 downwards.
CGGCTCGCCGCTCGGAGGACTCGATCAGGCCCTGTGGCAGGCACGCGAGCGCCTGTCCGAAGGCCGGATCGAGTTCCTTCCGGCGATCAACGAGGAACTCGGCGCGACCGCCGTACTCGGCAGCCAGCAGGTCGAGGGTGACCACCAGCGTACCGTCGAGGGCGTATTCGCGATGTGGTACGGCAAGGGGCCCGGCGTGGACCGCGCCGGCGACGCACTCAAGCACGGCAACGCCTATGGCTCGTCCCCGCACGGCGGCGTGCTGGTCGTCGCGGGTGACGACCACGGCTGCGTGTCGTCGTCGATGCCCCACCAGAGCGACCTCGCGATGCGGTCCTGGAGCATGCCGGTGGTGCATCCGGGCAACGTCGCCGAATACCTCGAATTCGGGCTGTACGGCTGGGCCTTGTCGCGTTTCACGGGCAACTGGGTCGGGTTCAAGGCCATCTCCGAGGTCGTCGAAAGCGGCATGACGGTCAACCTCGACCTGGTCCGCACCGACTTTCGCGCGCCGGCAGACTTCGCCCCGCCAGCGGGCGGGCTCCATTACCGCTGGCCGGATCTTCCGAGCCTCACGATCGAACAGCGGCTGGCTGCCAAACTCGACGCGGTACGCGCATTCGCGGCGGCCAACAGCATCGACCGCTGGATCTGCGCCACCCCCGCGGCCGACCTGGGCATCGTGACCGTCGGCAAGGCACACTTCGACTTCCTGGAGGTGCTGCGCCGGCTCGGCCTGAGCCTTGCCGAGCTGGAGGCGGCAGGCATCCGGGTCTACAAGGTCGGACTGGTGTTCCCGCTCGAACCCACTCGCATCGAAACCCTGGTCGCCGGCCTGCGCGAAGTGCTGGTGATCGAGGAAAAGGCGCCGGTTGTCGAGCAGCAGATCAAGACGCTCCTCTACAACCGCAGCGGCGCTCCGGTCGTGATCGGCAAACAGACGGAGGACGGGCGTGCGCTCTTGTCGGCGCTTGGCGAGTTGCGGCCCTCGCGCATCATGCCCATCTTCGCAGAGTGGCTCGCTGCGCATAAACCCGAACTCGACCGGCGTGCGCATGTGCGCGACTTCACTGCTCCAGAACTTCTCTCGAACGTCGCCGACGCGGTGCGCCGGGTCCCCTACTTCTGCTCGGGCTGCCCGCACAACACCTCGACCCGCGTCCCGGAAGGCTCGATCGCCCAGGCCGGGATCGGTTGCCATTTCATGGCCTCATGGATGGAACGAGACACGACGGGGCTGATCCAGATGGGCGGCGAAGGCGTCGACTGGGCCGCCCACGGTCGCTTCACGAAGCGTCCCCACGTGTTCCAGAATCTCGGCGACGGCACCTACTTTCATTCCGGCGCGCTGGCAATCCGCCAATCCATCGCCGCGCGGGCCAACATCACCTACAAGATCCTCTACAACGATGCGGTCGCAATGACCGGCGGCCAGCCCGTCGATGGTGTGATCGGGGTCGAGCGCATCGCCCGCCAGGTCGAGGCCGAAGGCGTTCGGCGCCTGGCGATCGTCAGTGACGACCCCGGAAAGTACCGCGGACAGGAGAGCCTCTTTCCTCCGGCCACGAGCTTCCACCATCGCAGCGAGCTGGACGCGGTCCAGCGCGAGTTGCGCGAGATCGAAGGGGTCACCTGCCTCATCTACGACCAGACCTGTGCGGCCGAAAAACGCCGGCGGCGCAAGAAGGGGCAGTATCCGGACCCGGACCGGCGCATCTTCATCCACCCTGACGTCTGCGAAGGCTGCGGCGATTGCGGGCGCCAGTCGAACTGCCTGTCGGTCATCCCGCTCGAGACGGAGTTCGGACGCAAGCGCCAGATCGAGCAGTCCTCGTGCAACAAGGACTACTCCTGTGTCGAGGGTTTCTGCCCGAGTTTCGTATCGGTGGAAGGCGCAAGCCTGCGCAAGCGGGTCGCGAAGCTGTCGGCGAAACGGCTGGACGACCTGATCGCCCACCTGCCACACCCGGATACTCAGCTCGCGGAAGCCCCTTACGACATGCTGATCACAGGCGTCGGCGGCACCGGAGTGGTCACCGTCGGCGCGCTTGTCAGCATGGCCGCCCACCTCGACGGCATGGCAAGCTCCCAGCTCGATTTCATGGGATTCGCGCAGAAGGGGGGCGCCGTGCTCGCCTTCATCCGCTGGGCGAAGCGCCCCGATCTGCTCCACCAGGTCCGCATCGACACCCAGCAGGCCGATCTGCTGCTCGCGTGCGATCTGGTCGTCGGCGCCAGCTCCGACGCTCTGCAGACGGTGCGCCGCGGCCGCACGAAGATCATCGCCAGCAGCCATCGCACGCCGACCGACCGCTTCGTACGCGATCCGGACGCGCAGCTGCACGCCGAAGCGCTCGAAGCCAAACTGCGGCACGCCGCCGGCGGTGAAGCGCTGGAAACGATCGATGCCTACGACCTCGCGCTGCGCCTGCTCGGCGACTCGATCGGTGCCAATCTCCTGCTGCTTGGATTTGCCTGGCAGCGAGGCCGGGTTCCGGTATCGCTCGCAGCACTGGAGCGCGCGATCGAGCTCAACGGGGTCGCGGTCGAATCGAACCGCATGGCGCTTCGCCTTGGCCGGCTCGCGGCCGAACAACCGGAGACCGTGCTCGACCTCGCCGAAGAGCCCAGTGCACGCGCGCTGACCCTCGATGAGCTGATCGCCCATCGACAGACCCATCTGGTGGCGTACCAGGATGCCGCCTACGCGCAGCGATTTACCGTGCTCGTCGAGCGGGTGAGGACCGCCGAACAGGCGCTCGGTGGTGATCCGCAGCTTCCGCTCACGCGTGCGACCGCGACGGGTTACGCGAAGCTCCTCGCCTACAAGGACGAGTATGAAGTGGCGCGGCTGTTTTCCGATCCGAAGTTCAGCCAGGCGCTCGCGGAGGTCTTCGAAGGCGAGCTGAGACTGTCCTTCCACATGGCCCCGCCACTGCTCGTCAAACCGAAGGACGGCAAGACACCACGCAAGGTCCGTTACGGCCCGTGGCTACTGACCGCAATGCGCTGGCTCGCGCGCGCACGCCGGCTGCGCGGCACTGCGCTCGACGTGTTTGGCGCCAGCGCCGAACGCCGGATGGAGCGCGCGCTTGCCGCCTGCTACGCGCAGATGATGGAACGGGTGCTGGAAGTGCTGTCGCCTCAGAACCTCGCAACGGCAATCGCGCTTGCAAGCCTGCCCGAACAGATGCGAGGCTACGGCCATGTAAAGGCTGCGAGCGTCGAGCGCGCGCTCCGCAAGGAAGCCGAACTGATGGCAGCACTCGGACTGCCTCCAACGCTGGCCCAGGCGCTGCCCGACCGCCCCCGCGAAGGCGACGCTCCGGCAACGATCACGGCGCAGGGCTGAGCGCTCCGGCTGCCACGGGTAACACCCGGATACCCACGGCCCGCCCAGGCGGGTCGCCTCAGGCGGCCGCGCCGCTGCCAGGGGAGAGCGTCGCACGCGCCGCAGCGCCGGACACCGGCTCCGCGCGCGCGCCCTGACCCGAGCCCGGCTCCAGAGCCTTGACGTCGCCCGAGATTTCACCTCCTTCCTCGATGAAGATCCTGCCGTAGCGGATCGTCCCGCTCACCCGCCCCGTCGCCCGGATGATGAGCTGGCTGCGCGCGGTCAGCTCGCCGTCGAAACGCCCATCGATCTCAGCCACATCGATGCAGACCGTGCCGGCAAAAGCGCCACCCTGAGCAATCCGGATCACGCGGCTGTCCATCGTGGCCTCGACCCGTCCTTCCACGACCAGCGTGTCGCAATCGAGGATCTCCGCCCCCTTGAGCTTGACCTGTGGTCCGACGATCAGACTGCTTCCTCCTTCGACCCCGGTGTGCGCCTCGGTCCGCGACTCGGACTGAGCGCGCGAAGGCGCGGCAGCCGATCCACCCGCGGGCGCACCCGCGGACGATCCGGACTCCCGCACGGCAGCATTGTCGACGGGTGCGGCCGCGGCGCCCGTCGACAATGCTGCAGTACCGATCCGGCCGCTGCGCGCGATCTGGGGCTCCGGGGTCTTCGGAAAAAGGGTGGGCTTGTTGAACATGGTTTCTCCTCGATCGTTGGCCGCCGGACGCATTCGATACAGCACGAAGTGGCCCCGGCGCAGGTCTACGGACCCCGGCCGGCACGAACCGAACGCGACGGACCGGCAGGGGAGCGGCCAGTGTAGTCGGCCGGATCGGTCCGCATTTTTGCGATCTTGTATCAAAGTCACGATCGCCCGGACGGGCTCCCGCGACACCAGATCGATTCCAGTTCCACCCGAACGACGCGCAGAGGCTCCCTGGATTCACTTGCCATATCAATGGATTGCGCGAATCAAGCCGTCATCGCGGGAGAACCGGCCCGGGGTCCGCCGGCCCGGCGCGCAGGAACAGCCCGGTGGATCGTGAAAGATGCCCTTACATCCCCAGCCGGCAGACGGGTGCGCCCTGGATCAGGCCGTTCCGCCGACCGTCAGCCCGTCGATACGCAAGGTCGGCTGTCCGACGCCGACCGGCACGCTCTGACCGTCCTTGCCACAGGTACCCACGCCGGGATCGAGCGCCAGATCGTTGCCGATCATCGACACGCGCGTCAGCACGTCCGGACCGTTGCCGATCAGCGTCGCGCCCTTGACCGGCCGTGTGACCTTGCCGTTTTCGATCAGGTACGCCTCCGACGCCGAGAACACGAACTTTCCGGAGGTGATGTCCACCTGGCCACCGCCGAAGTTCGCGGCATACAGGCCGCGCTTGACCGAACGCAGGATCTCTTCCGGATCCTTGTCGCCATTGAGCATGCAGGTATTGGTCATGCGCGGCAGTGGCAGGTGCGCGTAGGACTCACGACGCCCGTTGCCGGTCGGGGCAGCCCCCATGAGCCGGGCATTGAGCAGGTCCTGCATGTAGCCGGTGAGGATGCCGTCCTCGATCAGGACCGTGCGTTGCGTCGGGTTGCCCTCGTCATCGATCGTGAGCGAACCACGCCGGTCGGGGATCGTGCCGTCATCGACCACGGTCACCCCGCGCGCAGCGACCTGCTGTCCGATACGGCCGGAGAAGGCTGAACTGCCCTTGCGGTTGAAATCGCCCTCCAGGCCATGGCCGATCGCCTCGTGCAACAGGATGCCCGGCCAGCCCGAGCCCAGCACCACGGTCATCGTGCCGGCCGGCGCCGCGATCGCATCGAGGTTCACCCTGGCCTGATGGACCGCGGCACGGGCGTACTCGCCCAGTCGCGCGTCGTCGAACCAGGCATAGTCGAAGCGCCCGCCGCCACCCGCACTGCCCTGCTCGCGCCGCCCGCCTTCCTCGAGGATGACCGTCAGCGAGACCCGCACGAGCGGACGTACATCCGCGGCCATGTGACCATCGTTGCGAACCACCATCACGACCTCCCAGGAACCAGCCACATGCGCCATGACCTGGGTGACGCGCGGATCCTCGGCTCGGGCAAGACTCTCGAGGCGCTCGAGGAGGCTCACCTTGGCGGTATCCTCCAGCGAGCGCAAGGGGTCGTCGCCGCGGTAGAGCGGCCTGGCCCCACTGCGTGCCTCGATGGCGACCGGCCGGTGCGCCGCCCCGGCAGCCGCAATCGCGCGGGTGGCGCGCGCAGCCGAAAGCAGCGCAGGCAGGCCGATGTCGTCCGAATAGGCAAAGGCGGTCTTCTCGCCGCTGATCGCACGCACGCCCACCCCCTGCTCGATGCTGAAGCTGCCGGCCTTTACGATGCCCTCTTCAAGGCTCCAGCCCTCTGCACGGTGATACTGGAAGTACAGGTCGGCGTAATCGAGGCGGTGCTGCATCAGCTCGGAGAAGACCTTGCCGATTCCGGCTTCGTCCAGTCCGTAAGGTGCGAGAAGGTACTGATCGGCCCACTCGAGGGCATTGGGTGTCGTGCTCATCGGGATTCCACGTTGGTCGCTCGGGTGTCTGACACCGCGTGCCTGAAAACGATCGCGCACGCCGCGGCCGGGCCGGCCTGCACAGGGATCGGGATACTTCTGCTCAACACAGGTTTGCGCTGCGATGGCGCAGTGCCGGCAGGCTCTCGCGCACTGCCGCGATTCGTTCCGGATCGAGCTCGGCGAGCACGACCCCCGGCCCTTCCTCAAGACAGGCGAGCACCTCTCCCCAGGGATCGACGATCATCGTATGCCCCCAGGTCACACGCCCGCTCGGGTGGCGCCCGCCTTGTGCCGGCGCAAGCACGTAGCACTGGTTCTCGATCGCCCGCGCGCGCAGCAGGATCTCCCAGTGCGCCTTGCCGGTCGTGTGCGCGAAGGCCGCCGGCAGAACGATGAAGTCGACTTCGCCCATTGCCCGGAAGATCTCCGGAAAGCGCAGGTCGTAGCAGATCGCGAGCCCCATCCGCCCGAACGGCGTGTCGCAGGTCACGACCTTCGAACCCGCCTCGATGGTCACGGATTCGTCGTACTGTTCCGCTCCCTTGCGAAAGCGGAACAGATGCATCTTGTCGTAGCGCGCAGCAATCCGCCCCTCGTCATCGACCACCAGGGTCGAGTTGCGCACCTTGCCCGCATCCTCGGCAACCAGCGGGATCGTTCCCCCTACGAGCCAGATCCGGTGCCGTTGCGCCGTGGTCCGCAGAAACTCCTGCAGCGGCCCATCGCCTTCGCGCTCACGGATCGCGACCTTCGCAGCCTCGTCGGGCGAGATCAGCGGGAAATACTCGGGCAGAGCCACCAGACGCGCCCCAGCCGCTGCCGCCTCGGCGATTCGTTCGCCGACCGCGCCCAGGTTGGCGGCAACGTCGGGTCCGGAAACGGTCTGGACCGCGGCGACACGCACCGTCCCGGCGACCTTCGCACGTTCTTCCTGGCTGCTCAACTCATCTTCCTCCTTCGCTTGCGGGTAGCGCGGGTGCCGCGGGTGCCGCGGGCGCAACCGCCGGCCCGACCGTTCCGGCACCGATGACCTTCTCCACCTTCGGGTCGCTCCAATTGCCGGTGATCAGGTACTGGTAGGCGAACATCCGCTCGATCGGATCGCTCAGCACCTTCTGGGCGAGATAAGTCACGACACCGGCGAGCGGATTGATCATGCCGGCCGCAGCACCGATCGCAACCGATTCCGAGAGGGTGGGCTGGACGAGCACCTTGAGATCCTGCGTTTCGCGATCGACGTCCGCCGACCCCGTGATCCAGATCCGCGCAGCCGGTCCGGCGATGTGCAGATCCTGCGTGTTCATCACGCCGGATTCCATTTCGATGCTACCGGAAATACGGTCGAACACGAACCCTTCGCTGAAGACATCGCGAAAATCGAGCGACAGCCGACGCGGCAGGGACTGCAGGCTCAGCACCCCGAGCAGACGGCCGACACCCGGTTTGAGCTGGCGGAACTGTCCCTGCTTCGCCTCAAACTCGATCGCGCCCGACAGCGAGGCGTGATGCAGGCGGGTGGGCGCACCGCCCCAGGCAATCCAGCCCTTCATCCCGGCGCCTCCTGCTTCCATCACCCCTTCGTAGCCCAGGCGGTCGAGCAGGCCGCCAAGGCTCGCCGCGTGCAGTTCGAACTTCAGCTCGGTCCGGGGAGCGCGCCCCGGACGCCATTGTCCGGCGCCACTGAAACGCCCGTCCGGGCCTTCGAGACTCAGGGTGTCGAGCCTCCACAGACCGCCCGCGTTGTGCGCCTCCAGGGTAAGGCGCCCAAGTTCCATCCCGCGCAGGCGGAAACGATCCGCGACGACGTCGAGCGCCGGAAGCTGGCGTGGTTCGTCAGCCTCGGCGGACGCCGCCTGCACGTTGACCGCCTCGTCCTCCCGATCGATCGCCAGATGCCGCAAGCGTGCCCTGAGCGCTCCCGCTCCAGCGCCACGCCAGTCGAACTCGCCCTCGACGCGAGCACTCGACACCCTGCCTCTCCAGCCCTCGGCAGTGCCGACCGCGTCCAGCTCCAGCGCTTCGAAGGACTGCCCGAATGCCTGCAGGCGGGCGATCCTGAGGTCGACCCCGAGCAATCCGGTCCACGCCCAGGGTCCGTCGCGTCCATTCTCCGCCGATCCGTTGCCCGACGTCAGCGTGCGCCGCCAGGCATCGAGATCGATCTCCGGCAGGCTCGCCGTGACGAGCACTCCGCCGTCGAGCCCGCGCACCGGAGCGAACAGACCCACACCGCCCCGGACCAGCTCGAACGTTCCGTCCCCCGCCCTGCGTCCCGCAAGGTCCATCTCCAGGAGATCCCGCAGGCGCGCTCGAATCGTCTCCTTGCCGGTGCTTCGATCGCGATCGAAGCTGAAGATCAGTGGCCAGCCCTCACCGGCCCGCTTGTTGAACGGTGCCGGAAGACTCGATGAGACGCCATCCAGGTTGCTGCGGAACAGCACTCCTGCCCGACTGGCCCCGATGTCGATCTCCGCACTCCAGGGCAGGGTTCCCGACAAATGATCGAGTATCGGCCAACCGTAGGTTTCGCGGACCGCACGCACAGCCGCCCCACCTTCGGCGAGAAAGCGCACGCCTCCCCCGGCCGGGGTGCGCACGGACACCCGCAGCGGTTCTCCGAACAGCCGCGCCGACGCATCGGTCATCGTCAGATCGTTCTCGGTAAACCGCAGCCGTCCGCGCGCCTGGGCAAGCGGCGGGAGCCCGTCCAGCACCGTCAGGCGATTGCCTGAGAACTGATACTCGCCACGAACCCGCGCCGATTCGATCGCTGCGAGCGGCAGGACGAGTTCCAGATCGAGCGCACCATTGCCCTCGGCCCGCATCCCGTCGGTGAAATGATCGATCCGCGCAGCGACCGGGCTCTCGGAGACGAACTTCAGGAACTCCGCGGTACTGCCCTCAGCGCGCCCGCGGATGGTCATCACCGGGCCGTCCCGTGCATCGAGGTCGGGCACTTCGGCTACTACCTTTTCGAGGCGTACACCGAAGATCCGGCCGCTTTCCGCCAGGATGCGCATGCCGGCGCCCTCGAAGCGCAACTCTCCATTGATGTCACGAATCGATGGCCAGCCAGGCGCGTAATCGAGCCTGGCGCCGGCAACCTGGACAGTCACCAGGAACTGCCCGTCCGGGCGGTCGGTGAACGGAAAATCATCCAGGTTGCCCTTCAGCCGCAAACGCGACTCGGGGGCCGTGCCGCCGGTCAGGCTGCGGCGCAGCCAGCTGCGCGTTTCCTCGTTGACGACCCGGGGCAGATAGCGCCACACGGCGAGCCCGTCGGCCCGCACGAGGCGTGCGGAAAGATCGATTTTACCCAATCCGGCCGGCGCCGTGCGGTATACCCCGGATGCGCTGCCGGCGGCGTCCGGGTTTTCGAACTGGGCACCGTCCAGCACCCACTCGGTCCGCCCGTCTCGGCGCACCCAACCCCCTTCCGCGCTGAGGCTGGACAGTTGCAGCAAGGGTTCAGGAAAGACGTGCGGCATCTCGAGCGCGGCGTCGCGCCCTGTGAGCCGGAAGCGGCCACGCTCGTGGCTGCCGTCGAACTCGGCCGCTAACCCCGCGATGCCGGGGATCTGTCCGTGCGGCTGAGTGCCCAGACGCGAAAGGCGAGCATGCACGCTCCATCCGCGCGGTTGCTCCACCGCGCCCTGCCACTCGAACCGGAACGCGTCGAGGCTGCCTTGCGGGGCGATTCCGTCGAGCGTATCGCGCAACCCGCCCGCAAGCGGAAGATGGCGAGCGATCCGCCCCGCGACACCCAGATCGATCGCTCCGAGCGTGAGCTTGCCGCCATCCCCGGGCTGCAGCCCTCCTTCGGTGCGCGCCCCCTGCAAGAAGAGATCGACATCGGTGGGAGGCAGCCTCAGATGCGCGCCGGAAACCAGTTCCACCCCCCGCGCGGACAGCGCGATTCCGTCGGCCGAACGCCGCGCCTCCATCCGCCCACGCACGCCGTCGAGCAACCATTCGGGCAGATTCTCCGCCAGGCGCACGCGCGCATCGTCGAGCGCGACGTCGAGCGCAAGTGCCTCGAGGGCACCGCTGCGGATCTCGGCCCAGGCCCTCAGAGCCCCGGTGCCCTCAAGGAGGAAGGGCTCAGCCAGCCAGGGCTGCCAGGCCGCCAGGTCGGCGCCGTCGAGCGCAAGATACAACTGCCCTTCCCAGCTTCGGGGTTCGGCCGGTGCCGCGCTGACGAGATCCCCGCGCAAGTCGATGAGCTTCGCCAGGCCTTCCGGAGGGCGGGCGCGAAACCCGAAACGATGGCGTGCTCCAACCCTCGACAGACGCAGATCGACATGATCGAGGCTCAGCGCGGGCGCTCCGCGCTGATGATCGGTCCAGCGCAGCGCGGCCCCCCGCACGACGATCTGGCGCTGACGCAGGAGCCAGTCGGAAAACCCCGAGCCCGACGCGCCGGGATCGATCCGCACACCCGCTACATACACCGCGCCCCCGGCCTCCCTGCGCACCGACAGTTCGGGCGCGAGGATCAGCAACCGGTGGAAGTGGATCTCGGCGCGCGCGAGCGAGGACCACGCGAGCGTCGCGTCCACCCGCTCCAGGCGCAACGCGGTCTGCCCCTCGGCATCGAGCACGCTCAGGCCCGTCAGATGCAGTCTCGGTCGCAGCCCTTGCCAGTCCGCCGACAGCGCATCGATCGCCACCGGCAAGCCGATTGCCTGCTCGAGCGCCTGAACGATCTGCGGCCGGTATTCGTCTGCGCGCGGCAGCACGACTTCGCGTAGCAGCAGGAAACCAAGCCCGACGAGAAAGAACAGCACGACCAGAACGAGCCGCAGAACGCCCGCGAAACCGCGCGCCGCATCGGCGCGCGATGCGGCAGTGCGTTGCGGATCAGGGGTCGGAGCAATCATGCTTGGCGGGACTCAGGGCTCTGGGCTCACGACTCCGGGGTCAGACGTCCCGATGCAATCACCCGGAGCTTGGCTACAATCCATCTGACAGTCAGTCCGCACACGGAATCCCGCGCGCCGTTCGCCACGTTCCCGTGGCCACGCGGCCAGCCTTCAAGCTGGCAATTCTAGCAATGATCCGGAGCCCTGCTCTCATGTCTTTGAATCCCGCGGTAACTGCCGATCCGCTGCAAGCTGCAACCGGGCATTCCCGCTTCCTGGCGCGCATGCTCGCGAGCCGTCCGTGGCTGGAGCAGGCGCTTGCGGCGTCGATCGAGCACGCGATGGACCGGGAGGCGATGGAAGCGTTCCTGGCCGCACGCGCGCTCGACGAAGCCAGTCTTCCGGCCGTGCTGCGCGACCTGCGCACCTGGGTGCTGTGCAACACGCTGGTGCGCGACCTGGCTGGTGACGCCGACCTCGCCGAGGTGACCGAAACCATGACGGTGCTGGCCGAGACAAGCATCCATCACGCGCATGCGATCCTGCGCGAAGCCCTGGTGCGCAAGTACGGCGTGCCGCTGTCGCGCTCCGGTTGGGAACAGGAACTGATCGTCATCGGCATGGGCAAGCTGGGGGGACGCGAACTGAACGTATCCTCGGACATCGACCTGATCTTCATCTACCCGGAAGACGGCGATACCGGCGGCCACAAGGTCATCAGCAACTTCGAGTTCTTCGAGCTGCTCGGCAAGCGGCTGATCAAGGCGCTTGCCGAGGTTACCGAGCACGGCCAGGTCTTCCGCGTCGACATGCGCCTGCGCCCGAACGGCGACTCGGGGCCGCTCGTGTGTTCGTTCGACATGCTTGAGAACTACTTCATCACGCAGGGCCGCGAATGGGAGCGCTATGCCTGGATCAAGGCCCGTGCGCTCAACGGCGAGCGCTACCACGAGCTCGAGGAGATCGCGCGCCCGTTCGTCTTCCGCAAGTATCTCGATTTCGGTTCGATCGACGCGATGCGCGGCCTGCATGCGCAGATCCGGCGCGAGGTCGCTCGCCGCGACCGGGCCCACAATGTCAAGCTCGGCCCCGGTGGGATCCGCGAGATCGAGTTCATCGCGCAGGTCTTCCAGCTCATCCGCGGCGGACGCGAACCGGCCCTGCGCGAGCGGCCGACGCTGAAGGTGCTCGCGACGCTCGCGGAACGCGGCATCCTGAGCCTCCCGGCGGTCGAGCGGCTATCCGAAGCGTACGTCTTCCTGCGCCGGCTGGAGCACCGCCTGCAGTACCTGGACGACGCGCAGACGCACGACCTGCCAGACATCGCCGAGGACCGCGAACGGGTCGCTGCCAGCATGGGATTCACCGACTTTGCGGCCCTGCAGACGGCGCTCGACGCCCATCGCGCGATCGTCAGCCATCATTTCGAGGACGTGTTCGGCGACCCGAGCGAAGAGGATCACAAGCTCGACAGCATGTGGGCGAGCGCCGGCGACGACGACCACGTGCTGCCCGTGCTGGGGGATCTCGGCTACCGCAACCCCGCAGCGGTGGCCCGACGCCTTGCTTCGATGCAGGACAGCGCACGCTACAAGCAGCTTCCCAACCACATCCGCGGCCGCCTCGATGCGCTGGTGCCGCGCGTGGTAGAGGCGGCCGCCGCCACCGCGCTGCCCGACGACACGCTCGGGCGCTGCCTCGACCTGCTCGAAACGATCAGCCGCCGCGGCGCCTACCTCGCACTGCTGCAGCAGTATCCGCAGGCGCTCAAGCGCGTGGCGGATCTGGCCGGTGCGTCGAGCTGGGCGGCACAGTATCTGACCCGCCATCCGATCCTGCTCGACGAACTGCTCGATGACCGCAACCTCGAAGGCGAGCCCGACTGGGCGAACCTGGCGGAGGAACTCGACCGCGAGCTGGACGCCATCGAGCCTGACATGGAACAACAGATGGACCGCATGCGCGAACAGCACCATGCGCAGGTGTTCCGGCTGCTGACCCAGGACATTGCCGGCAAGCTCACCGTCGAGCGCCTTGCCGACCACCTTTCGGCGCTCGCCGACCTGATCCTGGCGCTGACGCTCAAGCTTGTCTGGCGCAAGATCAAGAAGCGCCACCGCGACGAACCGGCGCTGGCGGTGATCGCCTACGGCAAGCTCGGCGGCAAGGAACTCGGCTACGCGTCGGATCTCGACATCGTCTTCCTCTACGACGACGAGGCCCCCGAGGCAATGGAGGTCTATTCGCGCTACGCGCAGCGCATCAACACCTGGCTCTCCAGCCAGACCGCCGCCGGCATCCTGTTCGAGACCGATCTACGCCTGCGTCCCAACGGCGACGCGGGCCTGCTCGTGTGCTCGCTCGAATCCTTCCGCAAGTACCAGCTCGAATCGGCCTGGGTGTGGGAGCACCAGGCGCTCACCCGGGCGCGGTTCGCAGCCGGTGACCGGATGATCGGCCAGGGCTTCGAGAAGATCCGCTGCGAGGTGCTGCGCCAGTCGCGCGATCTGGCGAAGCTGCGCGACGAAGTGCTGGCGATGCGCCGGAAGATGCGCGACGCGCACGCGGGCAAGAGCGAACTGTTCGATCTCAAGCACGACGTCGGCGGACTCGTCGACGTCGAGTTCCTGATCCAGTACCTCGTACTCGGGCATTCGCATGCGCACGCGGAGCTGACCGGCAACCTCGGCAACATCGCGCTGCTGCGCATTGCGGGTGAGCTCGGGCTGATCCCGGCCGAACTCGCAAGCCGCTGTGGCGACGCCTACCGCCTGATGCGCCGGCTGCAGCACCGCCAGCGCCTCAACGCCCAGCCGTCGCGGGTCGACCCATCCGAAGTCGAAGGCGCGCGCGAGCCGGTCGTCGCCTTGTGGAAGATGGTGTTCGGATCGGACGATTGACGGCCCGTACGGGATCACGAGCGCAGCGAGATTCCGGCTCGTAGATCGGCGCCGGCATGCATCGACTTGCAGCCGGCTACCGGGAGTGAACTGCGTCCTTTCCACTGCGCGTTGCAATCCGCACCAGCTTTCCCTATGGTTCAGACAAGGGGTCGCACACAAGATCCCACGGCGGCCCGCGCGCCGACAAGAACACAAACCCCATTGCGGAGGATGCGGAAATGCGCCTACCTGCCCCGACCTCGCGTTTCGCGCGCGCGCTGCTCGCCCTAGGGTTCTGGCTTCTCGCGGCTCAGGCCGCGCTCGCGGCCGGTCCCGATGCGGCCGCCATCCTGGTCAGCACCAGCGGCGAAGTCGAGATCCGCACCAGCGACGGCAGCAGCCGCGACGTTGCACCGGGCGCGATCCTCCACACTGGTGATCGCGTGCGCACCGGCCCAGACGGCAGCGCAGCCATCCGCCTCGCCGACGAATCGCTGGTGCGCGTCAACCGGTCGAGTGTCTTCACGCTTCAGGAGGTCGCCCGCCGCGGGTTGCTGGCAACCGGCCTGCAACGGGTGCGCGCCGCGCTGCAGGGCGGCACATCGAGCTACCGGCTCGAACGCGGCGAACTGTGGATCCGCAACAACCACCCCGGCGCACAGGTCGACATCCACACCCCGACGCTCTCGGCCGGCATCCGCGGCACCGAGTTGAACGTGCGCATCGACGAAGCCCAGGGCGTCATCGTCTCAGTGCTGGAAGGCCGCGCCTGGGGCCGCAGCCCCTACGGCGAGATCGTCGCCGAGACCGGCGAACAGATCGTCGCACCACCGGGTGCAGCACCCTTCAAGCGCGTGATGCTGCGCCCGCGCGACGCGGTGCAATGGACGGTCCCGGTGCCGGATCTCTTTCCGCTCGATGCCCTGACGGCCGGGCTGCCTGCCGCAGCCCGCGAGCCGGCCATGCAAGCCCTCTCCGAACTGCGTCGCGGCCGCCGTAACGCTGCCGCCGAACATGCCGCAACAGCGCTGCGGGCAGCCCCGGGCTCAATCCGGATCGAGACCCTTGCGGCAGTGATCGCTCTCTACCGGGGAGAGGCGCTCGACGCCCATCGCCGGCTCGTGGCGCTCGCAGAACAAGCACCCGAGGAGGCGATTCCCTGGCAGGCTCTCACGCTCAGCGCGCTCGTCATCGACGACAAACCGACGGCCCGGGCGGCCTCTGCCCGGACCGTCGAGATCGCTCCCGACTCGGCGACCGCCTGGGTACTCGCAGGCTATGTCGAGCAGGCGCATTTCGATCTGGAGGCTGCCGGTCGCGCCTATGAACGGGCCCTTGCGCTCGACCCGCAAAACCTTACGGCCCTGGTCGGCAAGGCCCGCCTGGAATTCGGAAGCGACCGCAACGAGGACGCCTGGCGAACGACCGAGCGCGCCCGCGCACTCGCCCCGGATGATCCCGAGGTGCTCAATCTCAGCGGCTTCCTGCTGCTCGCCCGGCGCGAGGCCGAGGCTGCCCGCAGCCGCTTCGAGCAGGCACTGCAGCGCGATCCGACCCTGGCCGAGCCCTGGCTCGGCCTGAGCATCGCAGCGATGAGAGCAGGGAGCGAAGAGGAAGCCTTCGCCGCGATCTCGTCCGCAGTTGCGCTCGACCCCGCGCGCGCACTCTACCTCGGTTACTGGGGCCGCATGCTGCAGCAGGTCGGACGCATCGACGAGGCAATGGTCGTGCTCGCCTCCGCGAGCCGCAGCGACCCGCTCGACCCGTCCCCGCATTACTACCGGGCCGTCATCCTCAACGACCTCAACCGGCCAGGAGAGTCGATCGAAGAACTGCACCGCGCCATCGCGCTCAACGACCATCGCGCCGTGTACCGCTCGCGCTTCCTGCTCGATCGCGATCTCGCCTTCCGCAACGTCGACCTGTCCTATCTCTACGGCCGCCTCGGCCTGACCGCCTGGGCCGAACACCAGGCGCTGACCTCGGTCAAGCAGGACGTCCTCAATTTCGCCGGTCACGTCTTTTACGCCGGCGCCCTTGGCGGGCGCGACGAGCGCGCGCGCGGCTTCGCCACCGAAGCCCTGCTGGGGCGCATCCTGCAGCCGGCCAACATCAACACCTTCAACACCTTCAACGATTACACCACCTTCTTCGAACAGCCCGGCACCTCGGGCAGCGCGGGCGTCACGGTCGGCAATCACGGCACCCGCCGGGCCGAGCTCTTCGCCTACCACGCCGAACCGGCCCACAGCCTGGTCTATAGCGGCAGCCTCAGCGGATTCGGGACCGACGGCTGGCGCGGCACCAATTCGGACCGCGGTGGCGGTGCGATCCTGCGCATGAAATGGGAGCCGAGCACACTGGACAACCTGACCGTCTCCCTGCGCCACAACCGGCGCAGGATGCGTGACCCGGAACAACCCTTCAGCGATACGTATGCTGGCGACCGGCTCGACCGGGACACCAGCCGCAGCACGACCTTCGAAGCCGGCTGGCACCGCCGTCTCGGCGCCCGGACCCATCTTCTAGCAGTCGTTTCGGCCAACAATCTCGATTTCGATTCGAGGCGCCACGATCGAGAGGATTTCCCCGTCGTTGAAGACGTACCGTCTGAACTCGTGACGCTGACGCAGGGGCGTAACGGCCGAAACTCGCGCAATGCGCAAGCCATGGTGATGCACCAGGCCGGCGCGCATCAACTGAGCGGCGGGCTGACCTGGTACGAGGCAAGGCAGTCCACCCTCAGCACGACCGACTATGCCTTGCTGGTGTTCGACGAATCGATCCCGCTGCCCGACGTTTCCGAGCGCCATGCCCAACGCCACCGCGTGCGGTACACGAATGCCTTCCTCCAGGACATCTGGAATCTCTCGCCGCGCTGGTCGCTGGAAGGCGCGGTGCACTGGGATCGGATGCAGACGGGCAATCTCTTCGCCGGCACACGCTGGACCGTCGAGACCATCAGCCCGCGCGTCGGTCTTGCGTGGCGCCCGACGCCACACGACACGGTGCGCCTGGCAGCCTTTCGCTACCTCGTACCCTTCACCTTCACCCGTCTCGACCCTGCAGACATCGCCGGCATTCCCGTCTATCGGGCAGCCGAAGAGGGCTCCCGCGTGCACGAACGTGCGCTGACCTGGGAACACGGCTGGTCTTCGGGATTTCTGTCTGCGGGCGTCTTCAGCTTGCGGCGCGAGAGCGTGCAGTACTTTGACTTCGGTGAGGGCCGCTACCGGGTGGACTATCGCGGCCGCACGCGCGGGGCCGAGATCGCGCTCGACCAGATCGTGAATCTTCGCACCGGCTTTGCCGCGCGCTATCGCCACCTGGACGTGCGCGACGACTTCTACGCCGATCTCGACCGGCGCGAACACCTGCTCGCACTCGGGGTGCGCTGGGTCGATCCGAGCGGCTACTCGGCCGGCGTCAGCGGCACATGGCGCAAGCTCGATTTTCGCTCCAGCCGGCGCGACCAGTCGATCTTTCTCGCGGACGCCGACCTGTCGTACGAACTGCCCGGAAAGCGCGGCACCGTCTCGCTGGCCGTGCGCAATCTCTTCGACCGCCGCTTCGACTGGGTCGTCGACCAGTTCATCTTCACCGGCCGCGTACCGGCGCGCGAAGTCGCGCTCAGCGTGTCGCTCAATTTCTGAAGGCCAGCGACCGGATCATGTCCGCCGCACAGCCTGCAAGCCCCGACCGCCGGAGCATCGGCGCGATCGCTGCGGCCTGGCTCGCGGCGATGTTGATCGGGCTCGGCGCGGCAGGCGAGGCGCTCGACCGCATCGCCTTCGATCTCCTGCTCGCGGCGCAGCCGCCGCAGATCGACGATTCGCCGGTCGTCATCGTAGCGATCGACGAGCCGTCGTTCGCCGAACTCGGGCTGCAATGGCCTTGGCCCCGCCACGTGCACGCGCAGCTCGTAGACCGCCTGGCCGGGGCAGGTGCAAACATGATTGCGTTCGACGTCCTCTTCACCGAGGCCGCGGGCGAGCCCGAGGATGACCGCCGCTTTGCAGCCGCCCTCGCGCGTGCCGGCAACGTGGTGCTGGGTGCCGACGTCGCGCTGACCCAAGGCGCCGGCTTCACGCATTTCCAGCAGATCGAGCCGATCGAACCCTTGCGGGTTGCGGCCGCGGCAACCGGACGCGTCGGTCTCGACCTCGACCCGGACGGCGTGCAGCGCCGCGTCCCGCAAGACCGTGAGGGCCTGGCCAGGCAGATTCTGGACCGCGCCGGGATCCCGGTGGCGGGCTTTCCGCCTTCGGCGCGCATCCGCTATGCCGGACCACCGGGCACCTTCCGGCATGTCTCCTACTACCAGGCGCTCGATCCCGAAACGCATCTCCCCGCGGGGGCGTTGCGCGATCGCATCGTGCTGGTCGGTCTTGCCGTGCGGGCCGCCGCGAGTGTGGACCGGCTGGGGGTAGATCAGCTGCGCACACCGTTCTTCCGCAGCAGCGGGCAGATCAGTTCAGGCGTCGAAGCGCACGCCAACGTGCTCGACAGCCTACGGCGCGGCGACGTCGTGCAGGTCGCCGCGCTGCCGGCACAACTCGCCTCGTATGCCGTGCTCGCCTTTGCCCTCGCCGGCCTCGGCAGGACCTGGAGGCCGATCCGCAGCGCCGTCCTGGGCGCGGGTGCGAGCGCGGCGATGCTTGCGTCAACCGCCGTACTGCTCCACTCGGGCGATCTTTGGCTGCCCCTCGCGGGGCCCTGTATCGGCATCTGGCTCGCCTGGCTTGCCCAGGGCGGAATCGCCTTCCTGCGCGAACAGCGGCAGCGCCGCTACCTGCGCGAGGCATTCGGAAAATACCTTTCCTCGGCGGTGATCGAGGATCTGATCGCCGATCCCAGCCATCTGAACCTCGGAGGCGAACGCTGCGTCGCGACGATCCTGGTGACCGATCTCGCGAACTTCACCGGACTGACCGAGGCCCTCGACGCACCGACGCTGGTGCGCACCCTGCAGGACTATTTTGGCGGCCTGTGCCGGATCGTGCTCGACCACTCGGGGACGATCGCGGGCATGGGCGGCGACAGCCTGATCGTGCTCTTCAATGCCCCGGCGGGACAGGCGGACCATGCCTGCCGGGCGGTGACCTGCGCACTCGCGATCGACGACTGGTCTCAGGATTTCTGCCGTCACCAGCACCTGCCGGTCCCATTCGGTCCGACGCGCGTCGGGGTGGCGACGGGCGAGGTGATCGTCGGCAATTTCGGTGGCCGCGACTGGTTCCACTACACGGCAATGGGTGACCCGGTAAACCAGGCTGCCCGCCTCGAAGGGGCGAACAAGTACTTCGGCACCCGGCTCTGCGTAAGTGGAGAAACGGCACGCACCTGCCCCGACCACTCGTTCCGGCCGATTGCCGAGGTGATCCTGAAGGGCAAGCAGGAGGCGATCCCCGTGCTCGAACCGGTGCGCGCCGACGTCGCACGCGCACAAGCGCAAGGGCTGGCCGCCTATCGGCAGGCATGGGCGCTGCTCGCCGCGGGGGATCCCGATGCGGCATCGGCCTTGCGCGAAGTCCTGGCAAGGGATCCGGACGATCCCCTGCCGCGCTTTCACCTCGCGCGTCTTGCGCGTGGAGAGCGCGGCGTATGCATTGCGTTTGCGGAAAAATGAGCAGGCGCTAGGCCAGCCTGGCACGGACCCAGTCCGGCACGCTCGCGAGCGCCGCCGGCAGCGCCGCCGCGTCGGTGCCGCCGGCCTGTGCCATGTCGGGGCGGCCACCGCCCTTGCCGCCAACCTGTTGCGCGACCATGTTGACCAGTTCCCCGGCCTTGAGCTTGCCGGTCAGCCCGGGCGTGACGCCCGCGATCAGGCTCACTTTGCCGTCGGCAACAGACGCCAGCACGATCGCAGCCGAGCCAAGCTTGTCCTTGAGCTTGTCCATCGTCTCGCGCAGCGTCGGGACATCGGCTCCATCGAGCGTGGCCGCAAGCAGCTTGCACGCTCCGAGATCGATCGCCTGTGCGAGCAGGTCGTCACCCTGGCTTGCCGCAAGACGCGACTTCAGGCGCTGGATCTCCTTCTCCAGTGCCCGCACGCCATCGAGCATCGAAGCGACACGCTCGGCCGCTTCGTCCGGCTGCACCTTGAGCAGCGCCGCCACGCCCAGCACCCGGCGCTCCTGCTCCTGGAGATGGCGCAGTGCATTCAGGCCGGTGATCGCCTCGACCCGCCGCACGCCGGCCGCGATCCCGCCCTCGGCGACGATCTTGAAGAGCCCGATGTCGCCGGTACGTTGGACGTGGGTGCCGCCGCACAGCTCGGTCGACGAACCGATCGTCAGCACCCGAACCTCGTCGCCGTACTTCTCGCCAAAGAGCATCATTGCGCCGGTCGCGCGCGCGTCGTCGAGCGTCATGACCTGCGCCCGCGTAGCTGCGTTGGCCAGGATCTCGGCGTTGACGATCTCTTCGACCTCGCGGATTTCCTCTGCGCTCATCGGGGCCGTGTGGGTGAAATCGAAGCGTGTCTTGTCGGGATCGACGAGCGAACCCTTCTGCTGCACGTGGCTGCCGAGCACTTCGCGCAGCGCCTTGTGCATGAGGTGGGTCACCGAATGGTTGCGCGCGGTCGCGGCCCGCGCCGCCGCATCGACACGTGCGCCGAGCATCTGACCGACCCGCAGGCTGCCGGTACGCAGCACGCCGTGGTGGCCGAACACCGCGGCCTGGATCTTCTGGGTGTCCTCGACCGCGAAGATGCCGGACGGGCCCCGCAGTTCACCGCGGTCGCCAACCTGCCCTCCGGACTCGGCGTAGAACGGCGTGTGGTCGAGCACGACCACGCCGAGGTCACCCTCAGCCAGTTCGTCGACCGACGTCCCATCGCGATACAGGGCCAGCACGGTCGCGCGGGTTTCGAGCGTGTCGTAGCCCTCGAAGGTGGTCTCGGCTCCTTCGTATTCGAGGTTTGCCGCCATGCGGAACTTGCCGGCGGCGCGCGCCTGCTCGCGCTGGCGCGTCATCGCGGCATCGAAGGCCGCAGCATCGACTTCCACGCTGCGCTCGCGGCAGACATCGGCCGTCAGGTCGAGCGGAAAGCCGAAGGTGTCATGAAGCTTGAACGCGGTGTCGCCACTGAACACGCGCGCGCCGGCCGCCACCAGACGTCCGAGTTCGGCTTCGAGGATCTCCATGCCGTTCTCGATGGTCGCGAAAAAGCGCTCCTCCTCCTGACGCAGGATCGCCATCACGCGCGTCTGACCTTCACGCAACTCGGGATACGCGTCCCCCATCTCGCCCACCAGATCGGGCACCAGGCGGTGAAAGAACGCTGCCCGCGCGCCGAGCTTCCAGCCGTGGCGGATCGCACGGCGGATGATCCTGCGCAGCACGTAGCCGCGCCCCTCGTTGCCCGGGATCACACCGTCGCAGATCAGGAAGGCACAGGCGCGGATGTGATCGGCCAGCACGCGCAGGCTGGGTCGGGAAAGATCCTCGCAGGCCGTCTCGCGCGCGGCAGCCCGGATCAGCGCCTGGAAGAGGTCGATCTCGTAGTTCGAATGCACGCCCTGCAGCACCGCCGCGACCCTTTCCAGGCCCATGCCGGTGTCGACGCTGGGCTTGGGCAGCGGATGCATGACCCCCTTGTCGTCACGGTTGAACTGCATGAAGACGACGTTCCAGATCTCGATGTAGCGGTCGCCATCTTCTTCCGGGCTTCCCGGCGGCCCACCCCAGATGTCGGGGCCATGGTCGTAGAAGACCTCGGTACACGGCCCGCAGGGACCGGTGTCGCCCATCATCCAGAAGTTGTCCGAGGCGTAGCGCGCACCCTTGTTGTCGCCGATCCGGATCACACGCTCGGCCGGCACGCCGATCGTCTGCGTCCAGATCCCGTAGGCTTCGTCGTCCTCGGCATAGACCGTGACCCACAACTTTTCGGCAGGCAATCGGTAGACCGCGGTGAGCAACTCCCATGCGTAGGCGATCGCGTCGCGCTTGAAGTAATCGCCGAACGAGAAGTTGCCGAGCATCTCGAAGAAGGTGTGATGGCGCGCGGTGTAGCCGACGTTCTCCAGGTCGTTGTGCTTGCCGCCCGCCCGCACGCACTTCTGGGCGGTCGTCGCGCGCGTGTAGGGACGCTTGTCGAAGCCGAGAAAGACATCCTTGAACTGGTTCATTCCTGCATTGGTAAACAGCAGGGTCGGATCCTCGTGCGGCACCAGGGAGCTGGAAGAGACGATCTGGTGCCCCTTGGACTCGAAGAATTTCAGGAACTGCTGACGGATCTCGGCGCTTTTCATGGAGGCTTTCTTTGTGGATGACGGATGGCCGCTGCGCGGCGAAGTTTTCAAGTTTATCGTGAAACCCGCGGGCAAAGGAGCGCCGCAAGGCGCGGAAATCGGCGGTCTTGCCGATGGCCTATAATCGGCGCTCCCCACCGAAGGAAACACCGCCATGGGCCACCGACTCTCGAAGATCTACACCCGCACCGGAGACGCCGGCACGACCGGCCTCGGCGACGGCAAACGCGTCTCGAAGGACAGCCTGCGCATCCACGCGCTGGGCGAGGTCGACGAACTGAACGCCAGCGTCGGCGTGCTGCTGTGTGAAACGCTGCCAGAAGACGTGCGCGCGCTGCTGACCGACGTCCAGCACGATCTCTTCGATCTGGGCGGGGAAGTGTGCATCCCCGGCATGAGCATGATCTCCGCAGCCCAGGTGGAGAAGCTCGAACAGGAACTTGACCGACTCAACGAACCGCTCGAACCGCTGAAGGATTTCATCCTGCCCGGTGGCACACGCCCGGCCGCACTCGCCCACCAGGCGCGCACGATCTGCCGCCGTGCCGAGCGCGCGCTGGTAGCGCTGGCGCAGGCCGAGGCGGTCAACGATGGCCCACGCCAGTACCTGAACCGCCTCTCCGACCTGCTCTTCGTGCTCGGCCGCGTGCTCAACCGCGCCGGAGGACGTGGCGACGTGCTTTGGCAGAAGGGCAAGAACGCCTGAGCCGAACCGTTTCGGCCTAGGGACTATCCACAATTGCCCGGGTCACCTCGGTCGCCTAATCTTCTCCTTGAAGCTGCGTTGCGCGGGTTCGCGACAGCCACGGCAGTTCTGGCCCCGTCGATCGCAGGTTCTCTTCAACCGATCCCGAAACGACGGCTGTCGCGGCGGGTACCTCACTTGATCAGGAGACACGAATGAACAAAGTCGTCAAAACGATTGCGACGATCGCCACCGGCGCTGCGCTGGTGACGGCAGGTGCGGCCATTGCGCAGGACCGTACCGGCTGGCCGAACAGCCTCACCGTAGGCACCGCAAGCCAGGGCGGCGTGTATTTCGTCTATGGCAACGGCCTGGCCGGCTTCATCGGCGAGTCCCTCAAGATCAATGCCAGTGGCGAGGTGACCGGCGGCCCGGTGCAGAACGCGACGCTGGTGCAGATGAAGGAACACGGGATCGGCCTCGTGACGATGGGTCCGATGTACGAGGCCTGGACGGGCAAGAGCGAACTGGCGCCCGGGCTGCCGCACACGGACGTGCGCGCCCTGTTCCCGATGTACGAGACCCCGTTCCAGTGCGTCGCGATGCGCGCCTCGGGCATCAAGACGGTCGGAGACATTGGCGGCAAGCGCGTCAGCGTCGGCCCCGCCGGCGGCACTCCGGGCACCTACTGGCCGCGCTTCTTCCAGGCGCTGGGGGTCAATGCCCGCGTCTCCAACACGGGTGCCGCGGACGCGGCCAGCCAGCTCAAGGACGGTCTGATCGACGCCTTCTGCTTCGCGGCCGGGTTGCCGATCGGCGCGTTCTCCCAGCTCGCGGCCGAAGCCGATGTCGTGACCTTCGCCTTCAGCGATGCCGAGCATGCGAAGATCCTCGAAGCCTTCCCGGAAGTGTCGAAGTTCAAGATCCCGGCCGGAACGTACACGGTGCAGAAGGACGACCAGAACTCGGTCGCCATGTGGAACTTTGCGGTTGTCCACAAGGACATGCCCGAGAGCCTCGCCTATGAGGTCACCAAGCTGGTGCTCGAGAACAACGCACGCATGCTGCAGATCCACGCCGCGGCGAAGGCGACGAAGATCGAGAACTGGGAGAACAACGGCTTCCTGCCCTTCCACAAGGGCGCCGTGCGCTACTACGGAGAGAAGGGCATCACGATCCCTGCCAAGCTGAAGGATTGATTCCCGACGCGCGACGTGCGTGACCCCAGGCCAGCGAGCGCAGCCACACCGCGCTCCCTGGCCTTTCTTGTGAGCAACCAAGCATGAACCGGGAGAATTCCCAATGACCACCCAGACGCCCAACGACGTTGCCGCTGCACCTGGCGCGGCCGATTCGATCGTGCGCGACAAGGACAACATCGCCGCCGGCGTCGACGCCGAAGTCGTGACGTCGAACCAGCGGGTCTTCACAGGCCGGACCGGCGTGCTCTTCGCAACCGCCTGCATTCTGTACACCGCCTTCCACATCGGGGTGATGAACTTCTACCCGCTGGAGACCTGGATCTACCGGCTGAGTCACGTCGCGGGCGGACTGGCACTCGGTTTCATCTTTTTCTCGGCACGCGCCTTTCCGGCCGAATCGGCCAGGGCACGCGGCGCATCGGTGCAGGAATGGCTTCTGCTGCTACCCGCTGCCATCGCGCTCTTCACCGCGCTGGGGCAGATCGCATTCGGCATCGTGACGAACGATCTCGTTCCGACCGGCGCACCGAAGGACAAGATGCTGCTGACCTTCGGGTACCCGATCCTCGCCGGAACCGTCCTGGCCATCCTCGCCTCGTGGACCGCGCCGGTGCGCGAACGCAACCGGCTCGCACTGCCCGACCTGCTTCTGGCGATCGCCGCGGTCACGGTCGGCGCCTACATCATTTCCCACGCAGAGTTCCTGCGCATCCGCGCGCAGGTCTTTCCCCACCCGAACGACATGTATGCGTCGCTCGCAGGCATCCTGCTGATTCTGGAGCTGACGCGGCGCCTCGCCGGGCTTGCGCTGGTCGTCATCGTCGGCATCTTCATCGCCTACGGCTTCCTCGGACCATGGTTGCCGGGAGTGCTCGAGCACAGCGGCTACGCGCCGGCCCGCTTCTTCGCCTTCATCTACACGGACAATGGCATCCTCGGCGCGACCACGGCGATCTCCTCGACCTACATCATCCTGTTCATCACTTTCGCAGCCTTCCTCCAGGCCAGCCGCGTCGGTGAATACTTCGTGAATTTCGCGTTCGCCGCGGCTGGCGGCGCCCGCGGCGGCCCGGCAAAGGTGGCAGTCTTCTCGTCCGCCCTGATGGGGACGATCAACGGCACTTCAGCCGGCAACGTAGTCTCGACCGGGTCACTCACCATCCCGCTGATGAAGAAGGTCGGCTACCGGCCACAGACGGCTGCGTCGGTCGAGGCGGCCGCCTCGTCGGGTGGGCAGATCCTGCCCCCGATCATGGGCGCCGGCGCGTTCATCATGGCCGAGATCACGGCAATTCCCTATGCCGAGATCGTCATTGCGGCCGTGATCCCGGCTGCCCTGTACTTCCTGTCGATCTACTTCATGGTCGACAAGGAGGCGCTGAAGAACGGCATGCGCGGCCTGCCGCGCGAGGAACTGCCCGAGTTCGCGAAGCTTGCACGGCAGGCGTTCCTCTTCATCCCGATCGTGACCCTGATCGTCGCGCTGTTCCTCGGTTATTCGGTGATCCGCGCGGGCACCCTGGCCATGGCGGCGGCAGCCGTCGTGAGCTGGTTCACACCGATCCGCATGGGCGTCAAGGAGATCCTGTACGCGTTCGAGATCGCCGCACGGATGTCTCTGCAACTGGTTGCGGTATGCGCCGCCGCCGGAGTCATCGTCGGGGTCATTGCATTGACCGGAGTGGGCACCCGCTTCTCGTCGATGCTGCTCGGACTGGCCGGCCAGAGCCAGTTCATCGCGTTGTTCTTTGCGATGTGCGTGTCGATCATCCTCGGCATGGGCATGCCCACGACAGCCGCCTACGCGGTGGCGGCGAGCGTCATCGCCCCGGGCCTGATCCAGCTCGGCATCGAGCCGCTGACCGCACACTTCTTCATCTTCTACTACGCGGTGATGTCGGCGATCACGCCTCCGGTCGCGCTCGCATCGTATGCCGGTGCTGCGATTGCCCAGTCCGACCCGATGAAGACCAGTGTCGAGAGCTTCAAGTTCGGGCTCGCGGCCTTTGTCGTTCCATACATGTTCTTCTACTCCCCGACCCTGCTCATGCAAGGCGCCTGGTACGGAAACCTGCACGCCTTCGTGACTGCGAGCTTCGGCATCTACCTGCTCGCATCGGGGATCACGGGCTGGTTCTTCGGCACTGCAGGCCTCGTGCTGCGGATCGTCCTGTGCGGCGCAGCCCTGGCCATGATCTCCGGCGGGCTGATGTCCGACCTGGTTGGACTGGTCACCGCGATCGCGGCCTTCCTGATCCAGCGAAAGATCGTCTCGGCCAGAACCGTTGCCCGCGGACTGGACTGAAAGCACGCCAAACCCGCACCGGGTCGTCCGTCTCAGCGACGATCCGGTGCCTAGCCAGGAGAGGAATTCATGTATCGACACGTATTCGTCGCAATTGACGACAGCGCCACGTCGCAGAAGGCACTGGAAGAAGCGATCACGGTCGCCCGCATCCATGGCGCCGAGCTGGAAATCGCACACGCGATCGACGAACAGCTCGTCCATGTATTTCACGCAGGCGGCGTGACGACGACGAGCGCCAGTCAGCTCAAGAATGTGCTGGTCAGTAGCGGCGAGGAGGTGCTCACCCGCGCCGTCGAACACGCCAGGACGGCAGGCGTGCAGGCTCGCGCGCATCTGATCAAAGGACACGGCAAGCACGCGGACGACCTGATCGCCGATGCCGTGCAGTCGTCGGGAGCCGATCTGCTGGTCGTCGGCTCGCACGGGCGGCGCGGCGTGCGACGCCTGCTGCTTGGCAGCGTGGCCGAAAATCTCGTGCGCAAGGTCGGAATCTCGGTTCTGATCGTTCGCGGAATGCCCGCCGGAGAGCGCTCGACCGACTGAACCCCTGGATCTGTCGCAATCAGGAAACCCACATGGGCCTCTTCGTCTTGCTCAACCGCCCCGCACGTCTCGCCCGGTTCGCTTTCATGGCCCTGGCCTTCACGGTATTGGCCGCACCATCGGCGGGGTACGCGCAGACCCGGCACCTGACGTTCTCGGGCGGGCCTGAGGGCGGCACCTTCCAGTTCCTGTCGAATGGAATCTCTGCCCTGCTGTCACGCAAGTTCGAAGGGACGGAGATCACAGACATGGCCTCGGCCGGGTCGGTCGAGAATCTGCGCCGGGTACACGCGAAGGAGGCCGACTTCGGCATCGTCTACTCCGGTGACCTGTATCTGGGCGTCCGCGGGAGTCTCGCTGGCGACGCCAACGCCTATACGAACGTCCAGGTGATCTCCTACCTGTACGGGGCGCCCGCGCACCTCATCGTGCACGAAGACTCGGGCATCACCGAAGTCGCACAGCTCGCGGGCAAACGCGTCGCCGTCGGCCCTTCAGGGTCCGGCGCCGCGACCTCGGCCCAGCGCTTTTTCGAAAGCCTCGGCATGTGGGACAGGATTCAGCCACAGTTCGTGGGGTACCTGCAGGGCGCCAGCGCTCTCGCGGAGAACCAGGTCGATGCCTTGTGGGCTTTCGCTGGCCTGCCCAATGCTTCGGTGATCCGCGCCGCATCGCACAAGCCGATCCGTCTGCTGCAGGTGTTCGAACCTGCGCAGCGGGGCGCGCTGCTGAAAGAGCACCCCTATTACACCCGGGTCACCATTCCCGCTGGAACCTACCCTGGCGTCGACTACGACGTGCACTCCATCCAGGATTCAGCGCTCTGGGTCGCCGGCCGGCATGTTCCGGAGGATCTCGCCTACCGATCGCTCGCCACGGTCTATTCCGGAGAAGGACTCGAGTTCATGCACGCCATGGCCCGTGCTGCCAGGGAAATGGCGATCCGCACTGGCCTGACCGGCGTGGTCACCCCGGTACACCAGGGCGCCCGGAAGTTCTGGACCGAACAGGGGTTCGCCGTTTCCGATGCGCAACGCTGAGCGAAAAGCGGCTTTACGCGCAGTCCAGGAAGTCTGACGAAAAAAAGCCGGCTGCAGCCGGCTTTTTTCAGGTTTGGCGGAGACGGAGGGATTCGAACCCTCGATACCGGTTTTGCCGGTATGCTCCCTTAGCAGGGGAGTTAAACCACCAGTAACCATGCGCCATTCAGACGCATCTGATATTATTTGGGACACAGTTGGGACAACGGAAAGACAGGTAGACGCCATGCCGACGATCGTTTCGAGGGGGCCGCATCAGTTTCAAGCGCGAGTAAGGGTCAGGGGTCAGCCCCCTGTCAGCAAGACCTTCACGATGCGCGCAGACGCCGAAAAATGGGCACGCCAGATCCAAGCCGAGCTTGAACGTGGAACGTACCTGCCTCGACGCACAGCCGAAGTGACGACGATTGCGGATCTGGCAAAGACATTCGAAGAGGAGTTCGCGCCGCATCACTACCGCGGCAGCGCATGGAAATTCAAACTCACGCGACTCCGTGAGAAGCTCGGAAGCTACAGCCTTGCGAGCCTCACGCCTCGCGTGGTGTCGTCCTATCGCGATCGCAGGCTAGCCGAAGCCGACAGCAGGTATAGCAACCAGGTCGAGGCGCCACGAGTAAGCCCCGCAACCGTCAAGAGCGAACTCGATCTTCTGTCAAAGCTGATTGGCTACGCCCAGAAGGAGCTTGGAATCGCGCTTCCGAACGGCAACCCGGTACTTGGAGTTCGAAAGCCGCGATCGAGCAACGGACGCGAGCGACGGCTTAGTGCAATCGAGCGTGTGAGGTTGCTCGAAGAATGCGAAAGGAGCAGGAATCCATGGTTGCGGCCTGCAGTCGAACTCGCACTTGAAACGGCAATGCGGCAAGGCGAACTTCTGTCGTTGAGGTGGGAGCACGTCGACCTGCGATCCGGCGTGGCGATTTTGCCGACGACGAAGAACGGCGATGCTCGCGCGGTTCCGCTTACAGGAGCCGCTATCCGGGCCCTCAAGGGGCTCCCGCGCTCGATCAATGGCGCAGTATTGCCGACCCAACGCATGACCCTGTACAAGGCTTTCGTGGGCGCTGCGGAGCGCGCCGGCTGTGCGAACCTGACTTTTCATGATTTGCGTCACGAGGCGCTTTCAACACTTGCAGAGCTTGGTGATCTGAACGTACTGGAACTCGCCGCGGTGAGCGGCCACCGGTCGTTACAGGTGCTGAAGCGTTATACGCACCTCCAGGCCGGGAAGCTTGCGCAGCGGATTGACGCCGCGCGCCGAAAGTTCGAGGCGGGTTAGGTTAAATAATGTATCTACAAATAATCATTGACCTTACAGATTTACGTAGATACAATTATTTTCATGAAAAGGCGATTGATCTGGGACGAAACCAAGCGCTTGGCCAACCTTGCGAAGCACGGTCTTGATTTCGTCGATGCGCGCGATGTTCTCGAATCGCGCTACCGCTTGGACGTGCCGGTGGTGCGCAAGGGCGAGCCCCGCATTCAGTCGTTTTCCTATGTAATGGCACAGCTGGCGGTGCTTACGGTGGTCCATTTGGATCGCGAGAATGCGACACGCATCGTTAGCTTTCGCCCAGCGAGCCAAACCGAAGCGGAGGCCTATCATGACTGGCTCAGTGAAGAAACGGACTGAACGCGAAGAAATCCTCGACGCGATGAAGTCACCCCCCCCCGCCGGCTATTTTGTTTGGGACGGCTCAGATGAGGACGAGCGGCCGGCCAGTGCAGCGGAGATGCAGGCCGGAATCGTGGCCGCGCGCAAACCAAGAGGGCGCCCCGCCGGCAGCGGAAAAAAGGAACAGGTTGCGATCCGCATCGACATTGAAGTTCTTGATGCATTCCGCGCCGCCGGTCCCGGCTGGCAAACCAGAATGAACGCGGCACTGAAGGACTGGCTGCGCGACCCTCAGCACAAAAAAATGCTTGAAACATAGAGCGAAGGGCGGCTCTCGCCGCCCTTCGCCTTTCACTCACCCCTGGCACAGGGGACAGACAGCACAGACTACCACCCTCGCCCCAGTTCGCAACCCCCACCCCCAATTCCCACCCAAAACCATCGTTTTGTCGCACCCATTGCACATCCATGGCGGGCTAGTCTATGCCTTTCAACTAGAAGGCGCCCCCCCATGAAAACCCCTCTCATCCCCCTCGCCGCCCTCGCCCTCGCCCTCTCCACCCCCGCGCTCGCCGCCGAGCAGCTGCGCGGCAGCGAGCGGCGCGACGGCCACCAAACCCCGAGCATCCGGGACCAGGTGCGCGCCAGCGCCACCCGCACCCCAAACCCAACGCTCCAGGCCGGGCACGATGCCGCCAAGGCGGCCGGCGACGCCCGAGCTGCCATGACAAGCGCCTCAGCTCAGGACTCAACACAAGCACCTGGCGCAGGGTTCTCTGGGTCGTTTGATGCCACAGCAACCGCCCAGCTGCCCCCTCCCCCAATCATGGAACCCCTGCCCGGCCCTGCTAGTTGCCGCTGGAGATACGGCAGCTCCGGAATCTTTCATGAGAAGCTTGCCTGCGCAGCAAGCGACGACTGGTGCACAAATCAAGCGCCAACCGGCTACACACTCATCAACTCCTGCTCCAACTCTGGCCCCTCGACCCTAACCTACCAGGTATGCCAAAGTAATGGATCATGGCAGTTGACCTACCAGGCAGAGTGCGGCGGAACCTGACCAGAAGGCCGGCTCAAGCCGGCCTTCTTCGGTTTCAGAACCCCCACCCCCACCGGCCGCCCCGGATCCCGCCAGACCTCCACCCCCTCGGGAAGCTCCCCACCAAGCTTCACCTTGGAGTTGCCCCCTTCCGGTGGACAGGTTATCGCTTGAATCTCAAGCGTTGTAA
>JAHDYG010000026.1 GCA_023383815.1 Rhodocyclaceae bacterium | reverse complement strand
ACGGCAGCTTCCCAAGCTGCATACGAGGGTTCGATTCCCTTCACCCGCTCCACCGCATCATTCTGCGGACTTCCGCAGAAGTCCAAGAGCGGCATGTCCCGCACGAAGAGAGCTGCTGCAAGAACGTGCACTTCGAGCGACTCCACGTGAGTACGCTGCACCGCATGGCGCACGAGGAATGCTTCATCGCCAGTCGGTGAAGGGCGAGGTGCGCTGTGAGCCGGTGCCGTGACTCGGTGCTGCAGGCGGCAACAAGACAGATCCAAAGGGAGCAAGTGATGGGTACCTGGCGGTTCGCGGTGGCAATGCTGCTTGTTCTTTCCGGATTCGTTCTTCCGGCCCATGCGCAGAAGAGCGGAAGCTGATCGCCGAGGTCTATCGCAAGCGAGGCTCCTCCGCCGAGGTGCGCGCCGCCATCGAGGCGGATTGCGCCGCGGAAAGGCGGCGGGCCGCGCAGGCAGCGGCGCTGATCGAGGCGGCTGCTAGCAGCCGTTAGGTTCAGTCTTCTGCGAGGCGGCGATACGCGCCGGCCTGGAAGACCAGGGGCGGGCGGTCTTCGCGGTCGAAGCGGACCACTTCCGAGATGAAGACGAGATGGTCGCCGCCCGGGTGACGGGTGGTGTTGCGGCATTCGAGGCGGGCGCAGCAGCCGCGCAGCAGCGGCACGCCGTAGAGGCCCTCGTCGAAGGCAAGGTCACGGAACTTGTCGTCGGAGCGTGAGGCGAAGAGCTGAGAAAGATGCTGCTGATCGGCCGCGAGCACGTTCACGGAGTAGTATTCGCACGCCGCGAAGACCGGCAGGCCTGGCAGGTGGCGGGCCATGCTCCAGACGATGAGCGGCGGGTCGAGCGACACCGAGTTGAACGAATTGACCGTCAGGCCGATCGGATCGCCGTTGGGTGCGCGGGTCGCGACGACGGTGACGCCGGTCGCGAACATGCCGAGCGTATCGCGGAACGCTCGAGTGAATTCCTGGTGGGTGATGGGAGCTTGTGCCATGAAGGGGTCGGGGTGTGGCGGGCCGGATCTTGCCGGGGCGGCCCGCAATCGTTATAGGAATGAAGGGATTATGTCCGCGTTCGGGCCTTGCGTCGAGCGCCGGGCCCGAGGAATCGGCGGCGCGCAAGGGCGTGCGGGCCTGTGAGTGCATTCGCGCAGGTGCTGGTCGCCTGGCACGCGACCCACGGCCGTCATGACCTGCCGTGGCAGCGCGATGCCGATCCGTACCGGATCTGGCTGTCGGAGATCATGCTGCAGCAGACGCGGGTCGAGACCGTTATTCCGTACTTCGAGCGCTTTCTCGCGCGTTTTCCGGATCTCCGGGCGCTGGCCGCCGCACCGCTCGATGAGGTGCTTGGTTTGTGGAGCGGGCTTGGCTACTACGCGCGGGCGCGCAACCTGCACCGCGCCGCGCGGGAGATCGTGACCGTGCACGGCGGGCGCTTTCCGCAGGATCCGGAAGCGATTGCGCGCCTGCCCGGCATCGGCCGTTCGACGGCCGCCGCGATCGCGGTCTTCGCATTCGGCGCGCGTGCCGCGATTCTCGATGGCAACGTGCGCAGGGTGTTGTGCCGGGTCTTCGCAGTGGAGGGATACCCGGGCGATCGGGCCGTCGAGCAGCAGTTGTGGGCGCTCGCCGGATCCTTGTTGCCGCAGGTCGGGGTGGCAACCTATATCCAGGCTCAGATGGATCTTGGCGCGACGGTGTGCACGCGCAGCCGGCCGCGCTGTGATGCTTGCCCGCTTGCGCGGCAGTGCGTGGCGGCGCTCGACGCACGTATCCGGGAGCTGCCAGCCCCCCGGCCGCAGCGGGCGCGCCCCTTGCGGCTGGCGCAGCTCGCGTTCGTGTATTGCGGTGACCAGGTCCTGCTGCTGCAGCGGCCGCCTTCCGGAATCTGGGGGGGCTTGCTGGTACCGCCCGAGGTCCCGGAACGCGGTGTCGAGCCGGCCGCCTGGCTGGCCGCACGCTTTGGCGTGCAGCCGGTCGCTGGTGTGCGCGCGGGGTCTGCGGTGGAGCACGCGTTCACGCACTTTCGCCTGCAGATCACGCCCTTGTGGTGCGAGGTCGAGCGGCCTTCCGGCCGTTCCGTGCAGGAACCTGATGAAGGTCGCTGGGTGAGGCTCGGCGCGCTCGAATCCCTGGCGCTGCCCGCGCCGGTGCGACGTCTGCTCGAAACGCTGCGCGATCGCGGCTGAGCATCGAGACCGCGAGTCAGTCTTTCGTCAGGCCGTGCTGTTCGAGCCAGGTGCGGATGATTTCCAGGCGCGACAGCGTGTCATCCAGTTCCAGCAGGCGCTGGCGTGCCAAGAACGGGATCGGCAGCACCGAGGCGAGCCGCATGCCGACCCAGTTCGCATCTTCGAAGCGGTGCGGCGGCGGGAAGTGCTTTGTCCCGGCATCGGCGATGATCGCCGTGAGCAGGGTAACGAGCGCCTCGAATCCTTCCGGCAGGGGTTCCGGTCCGGGTTCGTCCAGCCATTTGACCTCGGCCTGCAGCAGGCGACCCGGACCGATCTCGATATCGCGGATCAGGAAGCGGCGCTCGCCGCGCGTGAGGATCTGCAGCACGCCGGGCTGTTCGGCGTCACATTCGAGGATGCGGGCGCTGACCCCGACCACGTGCGGCACCGCGGCGCGTCCGGGTGCGCCGGCCTGGGCGACGAGATTGACGCCAAACACCGTGTCTTCGCGCAGGCAGCGCGCGACCATGTCCACGTAACGCGCCTCGAACACGCGCAGCGGCAGGATGCCGTCCGGAAACAGCACCGTCTGCAGCGGGAAGATCGGCAGCCGCGCTTCGGGGTTCGTCATTCGTTGCGTCCTTCTTCGCCCCAGCGCGCCGTCAGCGCATGCGCCACGCCGAGCTGGTCGAGGATGCGGGCGACGATGAAGTCGATCAGCTCGTCGATCGTCGCCGGGTGATGGTAAAAGCCCGGAGCCGGCGGCAGGATCACGACCCCCGCGCGTGCGAGCCGCAGCATGTTCTCGAGATGGATCACCGACAGCGGTGTCTCGCGCGGGACCAGGACCAGCTTGCGCTGCTCCTTGATCATCACGTCTGCGGCGCGCTCGATCAGCGAACGCGACAGGCCGGCGGCGATCGATGCGAGCGTGGCCATCGTGCAGGGGCACACGACCATTGCATCGGCAGGATTCGATCCGGAAGCGATCGGCGCGAACCACTCCTCGCGTCCGAACACCTTCAGTTGCCCGGGCGCGCCGGCAAAGCGTCCGTCGAGCAGCGCCTGCAGCTCGGACGGACGCGACGGCAGCTCAAGCGCCATCTCCTGGCGCGCGACGACCTGCGCGACCTTCGAAACCAGCAGCCAGACCGTGCAGCCCGACTGCAGCAGGCATTCGACCAGGCGCAGACCGTAGGGCAGGCCCGAGGCGCCAGTCCAGGCGACCGCGATGGTGCGCGCAGCGGGGCTCATGTGCAAAACGACTCCCGAGCGGAAAAAGTGGATGAACCGAACGTTCGAAGGGACCGTCTTCGCTGCACCGCATCAAAATGGGCTGCGGTGCCGCTCACGGCCAGAGGGTGCACGTTATGATCGCATGAATGCGTCCGCAAGGCCGCCTGTAGGGACAATCACGATGCTTTCCCGGTTCGGTCTGCGTACGAAGTCGATCGCTGCGCTTGCGCTGGCCTGTCTGGTTGCGCTGATTCCGGCCGGCGCGATCGGATGGCTCGCACTCGAAGGCGTACGGACCCATTTCGGCGAAGCCTATGCGCGCAATTTCACGCAGTTGAACCGCGAACGCATTCTGGCGCCGGTGTCGCGCGACCTCGCGCTATCGCGCCGCCTCGCCGGCTCCGAGGTGACACGCCAGTGGCTGCTCGACGAAGGCAACCCGGAAAGACGCGATCTGTTCTTCCGCGAGGCCGAAGGCTACCGCCAGGATTTCCGCGACCATTCCTACTTCCTGATCAGCAATCTGTCGCGCCACTATTACTTCAACGACGCCGAAAAGCCCTTCAGCGCCGCCCCGCGCTACACACTCGATCCGATGAAGGCCGATGATGCGTGGTTCTTCAATACCGTGCGCGACGCGACCGACTACAACATCAACGTCAATCCTGACGTGAACCTGCGCGTCACGCGGGTCTGGCTCAACGTCCTCGTGTACGACGGCGAGCGCAAGATCGGCCTGGCCGGAACCGGTCTCGATCTGTCGGCCTTCGTGCGTGAGTTCATCGCGACCGGTGAGCCCGGCGTCACGCCGCTGATCGTCGACCGCAGCGGTGCGATCCAGGCTCATCCGGACGAGCGCCGGATCGCCTACGGGTCAGCGGCCGGCGCGCGCGATGCGGTCCATACCCTGTCCGCGCAGCTGTCCGAAGACGGGGATCGCGCCGCGGTGGCCGCGGCGATGGTCCGGGCCGAGACC
This sequence comes from Rhodocyclaceae bacterium, assembly GCA_023383815.1. GTDB lineage: Bacteria > Pseudomonadota > Gammaproteobacteria > Burkholderiales > Rhodocyclaceae > JACOUN01. The sequence goes on along the minus strand of JAHDYG010000026.1, from coordinate 41,064 downwards.
GAACCGGGCGCGGTGCAGCTCCTGCCGGCGATGTTCGATGGGCGCGATCAACTGCTCGCGCTGTCGTACGTGCCGGAGCTCAAGTGGCACGTCGTCACGGCCGTCGACCTGCGAGCTGCGCGGGTGCTGGAGGGCGTATGGGCGCAGTCGGCGACGGCGGCGCTGGTCCTGCTGCTGGTCGCCCTGTTCGGCGCCTTCGGTTATGCGGTCGAGCGCCTCGTCCTGCAGCCCTTGCGCAAGCTCCACCAGTCGGCGCTTGCGATTGCGGGCGGGCACTACGAACTCAGCCTGCCGCCCGGCGCACAGGACGAGATCGGCGACCTGAGCCGGGCCTTCGGCACGATGGCCGACCAGGTACGCCGCCACACCACTGAACTGGAAGAGCGGGTCCGGCAGCGCACCGCCGCACTCGAACAGGCCAATCAAGAGATGCGCGTGGCCCACAAGCAGATCAATGACTCGATCGACTACGCAAGCCTCATCCAGCGCGCGACGCTGCCGAACCGGCAACTCGAGAAGCTCCTGGACGATCGGCATTTCATCCTGTGGCGACCGCGCGACGTGGTCGGTGGCGATTTCTACCTGTTCCGTGCCGAGGGTAAGCATCTCGTGATCGGAGTCGTCGACTGCGCGGGGCACGGTGTGCCGGGCGCGTTGATGACGATGCTGGCGCGCTCGGCGATCGACCATGCGATGGCCGAGACCGGCGTCGAATCGCCCTCGGCAATCCTTGCGCATACCGACACCGCGCTGCGCGCCATGCTGCAGCAGCACGAACTGCCGCGGGCGATTGCGACCAACATGGATGCGGGGATCGCCTGCGTCGATCTGCAAGCGCGCACGCTGCGCTACGCGGGAGCGCGCATCGCGCTGTACTGGAGCGACGGCGAGACCGTCGGCGTGCTCAAGGGCGGGCGCCGGGCGCTGGTGGATCGGCGTGTTGGCGACTACCACGATGCCGGCTTGCCGTTGCGACCCGGCTGCACCTATTATCTGGCGACAGACGGGTTTCTGGATCAGGCAGGCGGGGAGCTTGGCTACGGGATGGGTTACGAGAGCTTCACTGCACTGCTGCGTGCGAATGCCCGCCTGCCGATGAACGAGCAGGCCGAAGCGCTCGACCGCGCCCTGCTCGAATGGCGGGGCGACCGGCCCCAGCGCGACGACGTGACCCTCCTGTCCTTCCGGTTCGACGACTGACTGAAGCGAGGCGCCATGGAACTCATCGATCTTTTCTCCCTGCGCGACCAGTTCAATCGCGGTCGCATCCTGCTGTGCTTCAACGGGCCGATCTCGCGCAGCCTGATCGAGGAAATCGGAAATGCGCTGAAGAACTACCTGCATGCCGACAATGCCCAGCCTTCAGCGGCGATGGACGTCTTCGGCATCTACATCGAGCTGACGCAGAACATCCGCCACTACGCATTGCGTCAGGGTTACGGCGAGAACGAGAGCTCGGCTACGGTGGTTGTTGCGCGCGACGACCAGGGCCGCTATGTCGTGATGGCCGGCAACGTCGTCGAGCGCGGTGATGGCGATGCCCTGCTCGAACGGGTCCGCGCGCTGGCCGGCATGGATCGTCCGGCGCTCAAGGCCGCCTACAAGGAGCAGCTGCGCAAGCCACGCGAAGGCGATGCGGCCAGCGGTGCCGGCCTGGGCCTGATCGACGTCGCCCGCAAGGCGGCGCAACCGCTGGCCGCAACGCTGTCCGAAGCCGGGAACGGGCGGGCCTTCGTGAGCCTGCGCGCCGTCATCTGAATTCACCTGAACCTCATGCAATGAACGACCTGAACCTCACCAAGACCCAATCCACGCCGGCCGTGTCCGGATCCTGGGAAGCTGGCGTCCTGAGGATGGACGGTGACTCCTATCCCGAAAACTCGTACGAGTTCTTTGGCGAGGTGATCGCCTGGATCGAACGCTTTCTCGGCGCATCGGATCGGCCCTTGCGCCTCGAACTGCGGCTGGTGTACATGAACACCAGCAGCGTGAAGGCCATGATGGACATCTTCGACCTGCTTGCCGAGGCGCATGGCAGCGGGCGCGACGTCGCGGTCAACTGGTACTACGACCCGCGCAACGAACGCGTGGCCGAGCTTGCAAGCGAGTTCAAGGAAGACTGCGAGTTTCCGTTCGTGATTGCCGCCGATGCCTGAACCCAGCCAGCCGCCCGGTCCGGAGCTCTCGGAGGACGCGCTGATCGCGCGTATCGAGGCCCTGCTGGCCGATCCTGCGCATGCAGACAATCCACTGCGTGATGCGCTTGCCGGACTCTACCGGCACAGTGCGCAGCAGCGCGGCCGCCTCGAACGGCTGGTCCGCATCTCCGACGGTTACCACCTCTTCGAACGCGCGAGCAACGAATCGCTCGCCCAGCGCTACGACAAGCAGTTGCGCCGCATCGAGAAGATCGCCCGCATCTCCGACCGCTACCAGAACAGCCTGCGCGAGGTGAGCGAGGCACTCAAGGAAGCGGCCCTGCGCGACCCGCTCACCGGGCTGGGCAACCGGCGCTTCCTGATCGAGCGCATCAAGGAAGAGAACCAGCGCTGCGCGCGCGGGGGTGGGGGCTATACGCTGGCACTGGGCGACGTCGATCGTTTCAAGATGATCAACGACCGCTACGGCCACGAGATCGGCGACCAGACCCTGTGCGAGATCGCTGCCTGCATCCGCCGGGCGCTGCGTGAATACGACCTGTGCGGACGCTGGGGGGGCGAGGAGTTCCTGATCGTCCTGCCCGAGACGCGGATCACCGATGCGGCGCAGGTCGTCGAACGCGTGCGCGCCGAGATCGAGCGCATCGCACTGCCGACCGTCCGCGAACCCCTGGCCGTGACGGCCAGCTTCGGGCTGACCGAATACCGTCCTGGGGAGAGCCTGTCGGACACCGTGAACCGCGCCGACGTCGCGCTCTATCGCGCCAAGGCGGCCGGCCGCAACCGTATCGACAGCGTCTGACGCGCCCTAGCGCTGCGCCAGCGCGGGGCTCGGAGGCAGCGCGCAGGCGGCGCGGTATTCGGCCTCCAGACGATCGACCAGCTCACCCACCGACGGCACCTCGTGGATCGTCGCGACGCCATGCCCGGCGCTCCACACGTCGCGCCACGCGCGCGCCTCGTCGCCGAGGTCGTGGAGCTTGCCCTTGCCCGAGCCGGCCTGCAGCGCTGCGCGCTCGAAACCGGCCTTCTCCAGGCTCGGCCACATGAAGTTCGCGTTCGTTCCGGAAATCCGGTCGGTGTAGACAATGTCGCTCACCGGGCAATCGACCAGCATGCGCTTGTATTCGTCCTGCGCCATCGACTCGCGCGTCGCGATGAAGCGCGTACCCATATAGGCAAAGTCGGCGCCCAGGATCTCGGCCGCGCGGATGCCGGCGCCGTCCGAGATCGCGCCGCCGAGGATCAGCGTGCCGTCCCAGAACTCGCGGATTTCGCGGATCAGGCTGAACGGGCTCTGGGTGCCGGCATGTCCGCCCGCACCGGCCGCGACTGCGATGATGCCGTCGACGCCGGCCGCGATCGCCTTCTTCGCGTGGTGGGCGTGGATGATGTCGGAGAACACAAGGCCGCCGTATTCGTGGACCACCTTCACGACCTCGCCCGGATGGCCGAGGCTGGTAATGACGAAGGGCACGCGGTGCTTCGCGATCAGCGCCAAGTCCTCGGGCACGCGCGCGTTGCTCGCGTGCAGGATGAGGTTCACGCCATAGGGTGCGCACGGTGCGCCGGGCGAGGCCTCGCGATGGGCGGCGAGTTCGCCGCCGATGCGCGCGAGCCAGTCGTCGAACTGGCTCGCGGGGCGTGCGTTGAGCGACGGAAAGGTGCCGGCGACGCCGGCTTTGCAGGTCGCGATGACCAGTTCCGGTCCGGACACGAGGAACATCGGTGCGGCGATTGCGGGCAGGCGCATCGTGCCGGCGAAGGCGTTCGGTACGGGCATGGGGTCTCCAGCGTTGACAGAGGGGGATCGCCGCACTCTAGCACGGCCGGCGTGCAGATCAAACGATCGTTTGAATCTGGCAGGATCTCACGGGCTGCAGCACTTCAGGTGCCGGTGCTATGCTCGTGCCGATGATCGATCTCGACGCCATCCCCATCGAAACCCTGCTGTACGGCATCGCGCTGGCCGGGGTTGCGGTCAACGCCGCGTCCGGGGTGCTCGAGGCGGGGCGCCGGCCGTTCGACCTCTTCGGCATGGTCGTCGTTGCGCTGGCGGCGGCGCTCGGGGGTGGGTCGCTGCGCGACGTGCTGCTCGATCGCACGGTGTTCTGGATCTCCGACCAGGTCTATCTGCTCACGGCGCTGCTTGCCGGGCTGGCGACCTTCGCGCTGGTGCGCTACATGCGTCTTCCGGCGCGCCTCTTCGTGCTGCCCGATGCGGTGGGGCTGGCGCTCTTTACCGTCAGCGGCACGCAGGCGGCGCTTTCGGTCGGCGCGCCGTGGCTGGTTGCGAGCCTGATGGGGGTCGTTACCGGAGTGTTTGGCGGCATCCTGCGCGATCTCTTGTGCAACCAGGTGCCGCTGATCTTCAACGGCGAGCTGTATGCGACCGCCTCGTGGGCCGGTGCGCTGCTGCTGCTGGCGCTCAGCGCGGCCGGGGTGAGCGCGGGTTGGGCGGCGCTGGCGGGGGGTTCGCTGGTGCTCCTGATCCGCCTCGCGGCGCTGCGCTATCGCTGGTGCCTGCCGGTGTTCACGGCGCGACAGTAAGCGGCATGTCGCCGCCACGCAGGCGGATCCGGCCGTCCTGGGCCGTCAGTTCGCCCAGTTTCAGTTCCTCGATCCGCAGTTCGGCCTCGACCGGCCAGCGGCGCCAGCTCGTGAGGTCGGGCGGCGGGCCGTCGGGCTGAGCGGGCGGCAGGTAGCGGTCGAGCGCCAGGCGGTCGACCGCTGCGTCGAGGCGGACCGGGAGCGCGGTTCCAGGGCGGTAGCTTGCGCGGGCCTCGAAGCGGCTGTCGTCGAAACGGCCATCAAGCACGGCATCCACTTCTGCCGAAGCGAGCGCCGCCTGCAGGCGGCCCGACCATTCGATCGCCAGGGCATCGCCGGATCCGGACGGATGGGGCGTACGGAGGGTCGCGCTGGCGACCTCCAGCGTGAGCGCACCGGGCCAGGGCAAGGCGTCCGTGCCGCCTTCGCCCCGCGCGTGCGCCGCAAGCGTGAGCTCCAGCGGTGGCGAGCCTGCGGTTGAGCGGGCGCTGAGCGACAGGTGGCTCGCACTCCATTGGCTGGCGACGCCGGCCAGTTCATCGACGTCGAGGCGCGCGGTCAGGCTGCCGGTTGCCGGAGCGGCTTCGAGCGAAAGCTCGATCGGCCCGCTGCGCCAGGCCTGCGCTGTCCCGGTGAGCCGGGACAGCGTGCCGCTCGCACGCAGTGGGCCGAACCCGTCCTTTTCCGCCGCGATCTGCCATGCGATTGCACTGGCTGACGCCGAACCGTCGGTTCCGCCCAGTTCGATGCGTTCGGCGCCCAGCACGACGACGATGGCTTCGAGGCCTTCGCTGCGGCCCCGCCCGTCTACCCGCAGGGCATCGATCGCGGCCCCCGCCTCGCCGATCGTCAGTGCGCCGCTCGTTTCGAGGTGCAGTTCGAGTCCGGCCGGCGGGCCGATCCGCACTTCGCCTGCAAGCGTGAACGGTGCGGCGACACCTGGCTGCAGGGCTTCGATGGCGACTTCCAGCGCATCGAGGCGCAGGCCGTCGACGGGTCTTCCGCCCGATGCACGGTCTTCCGGTGGGCCCAGGACGCGCACGCTGGCTTCGCGCAGGTGCAGCCGCCCGACTGTGACCGCGACACCGCTTCCGCTCGTTGCCGCATCGCGGGGCGCGAGCCAGCCGGCGGCGTTCCATCCGTGATCGGCGGCCTTCGTCAATGTGAGTTCGAGACCGGTCAGATCGAGCGCGTCGATCGTGATGTGGCGAGCCGCCGCGTCGATCGCAAGGCTGAGTTCGGCTTCGCGCAGCACGAGCGGGGTGCTTCCGTCTGCTTCGGTGAGTGTGATCGCGCGCAAGGTCAGGCCCGGTTGCGGCAGCAAGCGCCATTCGACCGGTGCGCCGATCCGCAGCGTCGGCACCAGTAGTGGCTGGAGGCCGCGCTCGAGCGCCGTGCGCAGCAGGGTTCCGGACTGCTGCACCAGCAGTGCGCCGATGAGGAGCACCGCCACGAGCGCCGGTGAGAGGATGCGGCGCACGAACCGGCCCATGGCGATCGGTCGGGTCCTTGTGGTGGACGTTGCGGCGCGCGGCGGTCCGGAGGTGGTCAGGCGCTGTCGGCGACGTAGGGGTTGGTTGCGCGTTCGTTGCCGAACGTCGAGGCCGGCCCGTGGCCCGGCACGAAGCTCACGTCGTCGCCGAGCGGAAAGAGCTTCTCGCGGATCGAACGGATCAGGGTCGTGTGGTCGCCGCGCGGAAAGTCGGTGCGGCCGATCGAGCCGGCGAACAGCACGTCACCGACGATCGCCAGCCGTGCCTGCTCATGGAAGAACACCACATGGCCGGGCGTGTGACCGGGCGTATGGATGACCCGCAGCGTCTCCTCGCCGATCGTCACGGTGTCGCCGTCGTGGAGCCAGCGGTCGGGTTCGAAGGATTCGACGCCCGGAAAGCCGAACATCTTGCTCTGCTGCGGCATGCCCTCGATCCAGAAGCGGTCTTCTTCCTGCGGACCCTCGATCGGTACGCCGAGCTGGCGTGCCAGTGCGCCGACTCCGCCGGCGTGGTCGATGTGGCCGTGGGTCACAAGGATCTTCTCGACGGTGACGCCGAGCTTGTCGACCGCGGCGAGAATGCGATCGAGATCGCCCCCGGGGTCGATGACCGCCGCCTTGCGTGTGCGCTCGCACCAGACGATGCTGCAGTTCTGTTCGAAGGGAGTCACGGGGACGATGCGACAGTCGATCATGGCGGAATCCGGGCTCAGATTGGGTTGGAGGAACGCAGTGTACCCCGCGCGGCCGAGGCTGCGCGCATCGTGACGGTCGCGCCGGACAGGTTTTGTTATGCTGCGAGCCTTGTCACGCGAGGAGCCGACCCGAAGTGACCGACTGGTTGCCCGTCCATGACCCCGTGCTGGTGTTCGCGATCGTCGCGACATTGATCCTGCTCGCGCCGATCGTCATGGAACGCTGGCGCATGCCCGGCATGATCGGGCTGCTGCTGGCCGGCGCGCTGCTCGGTCCGAACGCATTCGGCGTGCTCGAACGCGACCAGTCCTTCGTCCTGCTGGGCACGGTGGGTCTGCTCTACATCATGTTCTCGGCTGCGGTCGAGATCGATCTGTCGGTGCTCAAGCGCTATCGCCTGCACAGCGTGGGCTTCGGGCTGCTGACCTTCGTGGTTCCGATGGCTCTGGGTCTGGTCGCCGGACGACTGGTGATCGGCTTCGAATGGCCCGGCGCCTTCCTGATCGCCAGCATCTTTGCTTCGCATACCCTGCTCACCTATCCGATTGCGAGCCGTCTGGGCATCACCGGCAACCCGGCCGTGACCACCGCGGTCGGCGGCACGGTGATCACCGACACGCTGGCGCTGCTGGTGCTGGTCGGGGTCACGAGCGCTGTGCGCGGTGTCGCGGACAACTGGTTCTGGGTCCAGCTTGCGCTGAGTCTGGGCCTCTATGTCGCAGCGATTCAGATCGGCGTGCCATTCATCGCCCGCGGGTTCTTCCGCAACCTCGGGCGCGACGGCGTTTCGCAGTTCGTGTTCGTGCTCGCCATGGTCTTCGGCTGCGCCGCGCTGGCGCCGCTCGCCGGAGCCGAGCCACTGATCGGAGCCTTCCTGGCCGGGCTTGCCCTCAACCGCCTGATTCCGCACCACGGAACACTGATGAACCGCATCCGTTTCGTCGGCGAAGCGATCTTCGTACCCTTTTTCCTGATCTCACTCGGCATGCTGCTCGACCTGCGCGTGTTCCTTGCCGGGCCCTACGCGTGGCTGGTCGCATTCACGCTGATCCTCACGGTCTATGCGGCGAAATGGCTGGCGGCCGAATTCACGCGGCCGCTGCTTGGTTACAGCCTCGATCAGGCGCGTCTCGTGTTCGGTCTCAGCCTGCCGCATGCAGCGGTCACGCTCGCCGTCACGCTGGTGGGTCATGATCTCGGCCTGTTTGGCGACGCGGTCGTGAACGGCGTGATCCTGATGATCTTCTTCACCTGCTGCGTCGCCCCCTTTCTGGTCGAACATCACGGGCGGGCGCTGGCGCTGGCCGATTCCCACGTGCGCCCGGACTACCGCTTGCCGCCGCAACGCATCCTGGTCGCGTGCTCGCACCTGACGTCCGCCTGCCCGTTGCTGGAGCTGGCCGTACTGCTGCGCGACCGCGCGCAGAACCAGCCGATCTATCCACTCGTCGTGATCGAGGAAGGTTTCGATGCCCCGGAGGAAGTCGAGCGCGCCGAGCTCATGCTCGGCCAGACGGTGGGTCAGCTCGCGGCCGCCGAGGTACCGGCCCAGGCGGTGACGCGCATCGACCTCAACGCGGCGTCCGGCATCCTGCGCGCCCGGCGCGAACTACGTGCGACCGAAGTCCTGGTCGGCTGGCAGGGCAGCAGCGGCCCGCGCGAGCGCCTGTTCGGCTCGATGCTCGAACATCTGGCGCGCGACCCCGAGTACACGCTCGTGATCGCACGTCAGGTTGCACCGCTCAACACCTGCCGGCGCGTGATCGTCGCACTGCCACCGAATGCCGAGCATGAGCCGGGGTTTGCAGCCTTCGTCGCATTGCTCGGCCGCCTGGTGCGTCAGCTTGGTGCGCCGCTCGTGGTCGTTGCCGAGGCGGGTGCCGGTAGCGTGCTGCGGCGCGAGCTGCAACCGCTGGCGGCACTTGCCGATCTCAGGCTGCAACCGGTCGAGCGCTGGACCGCGATGCGACGCACGCTGGCCGGATTCACCACACCCGAGGATCTGCTCGTGATCTGCGGTGCGCGGCCCGGCAGCCTCGCCTGGGAGCCGCTGCTGGCTTCACTGCCGGCACGCCTGGCGACGCGCCTGCCGGCGGTGAACATGCTCGTGGTCTATCCGCCCGAACGGGTCGAGTATCGCGACGAGGAGCCGCTCACCGAGATTCGATTCTGACCCGTCCCGTGTCAGTGCGCCGCGTTCGGGAAGAAGAGCTGCTCTCCGCCGATGCGGTACCCCGCGATCGCGGCCTGACCAGCGGGTGAGACGATCCAGTCGACAAAGGCCTGCGCTGCCTTGGCCTGGACGTGGGGGTGGCGGGCCGGGTTCACGACGATCACGCCGTACTGGTTGAAGAGCCGCTGGTCGCCCTCGACCAGGACCGTGAGCCCGGCGCGATTGCGAAAGCTCAGCCAGGTGCCGCGATCGGCCAGTACGTAGGCATCCGTCGATGCGGCCATGTTGAGCGCGGGCCCCATGCCGCAGCCACACTCTCGGTAGCCGGCGCCCTTGCCGGCGTCCAGGCCGGCGGCCTTCCAGTAGCGCAGCTCGGCGGCATGGGTGCCGCTCTTGTCGCCGCGCGACACGAAGGCGGCGCCCGCTGAAGCGATCCGTCGCAGCCCTTCGATGATGTCCTGGCCGCGCGCGCCGGCCGGGTCGGACTGGGGGCCGATCAGCACGAAGTCGTTGTACATGACCGGATGGCGTTTCACACCGAAACCCTCGGCGACGAACTTTTCCTCGGCCGCCTGATCGTGCACGAACACCGCGTCGGCATCTCCACGGCGCCCGATGTCGAGCGCCTGGCCGGTGCCGAGTGCGACGACGCGCACCTCGATGCCGCTGGCTTCGGTGAAGCGCGGCAGGAGATGGCCGAAGAGGCCGGACTGTTCGGTCGAGGTCGTCGAGGCGACCGTGATCGACTGCGCAAAGCCTGCGATCGGTGCGAGGCTGAAGAGGGCGAGCGCGCCGAGTGTGAAGAGGCGACGGGCGCGGGCGGCAAGGGGCTGGAGCGGACGCATGGGTTCGACCTCCGGGTGCGCGAGGGAATTCGCGTAATCTATGGAGTCGCCGGAAGGCCATCAATATGAACGGTCATGCATAGGGTTCACCTCAACTACACGCTCGGATCGGAGGCCGCGCCCGGCCGCATCCGCAACCCCTTGCTCGATCTGCTGCATGCGGTCGCACGCATGGGGTCGATCTCGGCCGCTGCGCGGGCGCTCGGCCTGTCGTACCGGCATGTCTGGGGCGAGCTCAAGCGCTGGGAGGCCGAGCTTGGCCACGGGCTGATCGTCTGGGAGAAGGGCCAGGCCGCGCGCCTGACCGAGTTCGGAACCAAGCTGATGTGGGCCGAACGCCAGGCGCAGGCGCGCCTGTTGCCGCAGATCGAGGCGCTGCGTGCCGACCTCGAGCGTGCGTATGCGGTCGCATTCGATGATTCAGTGCATGTCCTGACCCTGTATGCGAGCCATGACGAGGCGCTCGCGACGCTGGCCGAGCGGGCGCGGGCAGAGCGGCTGCACCTCGACATCCGCTTCACCGGCAGCGTCGATGCGATCCGAGCACTCAACGAAGGGCGGTGCATGCTCGCCGGCTTTCACACCCGGATCCTGGCCGGGCGTGGCAGCCGGACGCAGCGCATCTACAAGCCGCTGCTGCGGCCGGGCCTGCACAAGCTCGTCGGTTTCGCGCAACGCAGCCAGGGCCTCATCGTCGCGCGCGGTAATCCGCTCGGACTGCGTACGCTCGAAGACATCCGGGCGAGTGCAGCCCGGTTCTCGAACCGCGCGCTCGGGACCGGCACGCGCGTGCTGTTCGACGAACTTCTCGACGAGGCCGGCCTGCAGCCCGACGAGATCCGCGGCTACGCCAGCAGCGAGCCATCCCACGCCGCGGTTGCCAGTGCGATCGTGTCCGGGCAGGCGGATGCCGGACTCGGCATCGCGGCAACGGCCGATGCGTTCGGACTCGACTTCGTCTCGCTGGTCGAGGAGCGCTATCACCTCGCATGCCTCAAGGCCTCGCTCGGCCAAGCACCGTTGAATGCGCTGCTCAAGCTGCTGTGTTGCGAGAAATGGCGCGAAGCGCTCAATGCGCTGCCGGGCTACCGCGCGGCGCAATGCGGGCAGGTGCTGTCGATGAAGGCCGTCCTGCCGTGGTGGACCTACCGGCGGCCGAAGGATGAACGGGACCCCCCTCGTGCGTGACGGGGCGCTCGCCCGCGAGGGCGCAGCAAGCTTTCCGGACTGCCCGGTGTGCGAAGCGCCCGGCGCATCCTTCTTCATGCAGGTGGGGGCGCGCAGCTACTGGCGCTGCGGGCATTGCCGGGCGACGTTTCTGGATCCGGCGCAGTTGCCCGTGCCCGCCGTCGAGCGGACCGAGTACCTGCGGCATCGTAACGCGGTCGACGACCAGGGCTACCGCCGCTTTCTCGCACGGCTCGCAGAACCGCTGCTCGAGCGCCTGCCATCCGCATCCAGCGGGCTCGACTTCGGGTGCGGTCCCGGACCGGCGCTTGCGGCCATGCTGCGCGAGGCCGGTCACTGCGTCGCGCTCTTCGATCCGCTGTTCTTCGATGACCGGGCCGTGCTCGCGCAGCGCTACGATTTCGTTACCTGCAGCGAAGTGGTCGAGCACTTCCATCGTCCGGCCGATGCCTTCCGCCAGCTCGATCGCCTGCTCCATCCGGGAGGGTGGCTTGCGGTCATGACCTGCTTCCAGACCGAGGATGCGCGCTTTGCGGCCTGGCACTATCGCCGCGATCCGACCCACGTGGTCTTCTACCGGGAAGAGACTTTCCACTGCCTCGCCCGGATCCACGGCTGGCGCTGCGAGGTTCCGTGTCCGAACGTGGTGCTGCTGCAGCGGCCGCGCTAGTCCACCAGCGCCACCGACTTGATCAGCGCGAACGCGGCCATGCCGGGCGCAAGCGCCAGCGTGTGTGCCGACCAGGCGGTGATCTGCGCGAGCAGGCGCTGGCCGTCGCCGAGGCGGCATACCACGGTTACGCGCCCGCCCGATTCGGGTTCGATGTGTTCCACCGTCACCGCGAGCTGATTGAGGATGCTCGCGCGCCCCGGCGCATCCAGCGCCAGCGCGACGTCGCGTGCGAGGATGCGCAGACGGGCGGCACCGGGTTTGCGGCCGGGCGTGCCCACCAGCCACAGGCGCGCGCCCGGCGTGTTGAAGGGCAGCAGACCGAAATCGCCGGGCGCGCCGAGTTCGCCTTCAAACACGGAGACCGGCCCTTCCTCGTCGAACAGCGGAGAGTCCGGGCGGGCCAGCGCGTCGCGCAGCGTCTCGACCCGTTCGATGCGGCCTTCGGCCATGAACACCACGCGGGTGGCCAGGCGCTCGACCTCGAGCGGCGCGTGGGTGATGTAGAGGATGGGCACGCCGGTGCTCGCGGCCAGCGTCTCGATCAACCCCAGCAACTCCGCCTTCGCGCCCCAGTCGAGCGCGGACAGCGGCTCGTCCATGAACAGCAGGCGCGGACGTGACACCAGCGCTCGCGCGATCGCCACCCGCTGGCGCTCGCCGCCCGAGAGCGAGCCGACGTCCTGGTCGAGCCGGTGCGCGATCCCGACCTCCTCTGCGATCGCCACCATGCTCGCGACGGTCACGCCCGGCGCGCGCCGGCGTGCGTAGTCGAGGTTGCCGCGCACATCCAGATGCGGGAACAGCGCCGCATCCTGGAACACGAAGCCGATGTCGCGGCACGAGGCCGGCAGCCGCCAGCGCCCGTCCTGCCAGCGCTCGGTCCCGAAATGCAGATGTCCGCGGGTCTGCGGATCGAGGCCGGCCATCGCCCGCAGCAGCAGGCTCTTGCCCGAGCCGGAGCGGCCGAATAGCGCGGTCACGCCGGTCGTCTCGATCTCGAATTCGCCGCTGTCGAGCAGGAAATCGCCCGCCCGCAGGGTCAGTTGGCCGCGCAGCATCGCTTCACCCAACCTTGACGCCGAAGCGCCGGTTCAGGCCGTACACCAGTGTCAGCACCACCAGCGAAAACACGAGCATCATCGCCGAGAGCACGTGGGCCTCCGTGTAGGCGAGCGACTCCACGTGATCGAAGATCGCGATCGACACCATGCGCGTCTGTCCCGGGATATTGCCGCCGACCATCAGCACGACGCCGAATTCGCCGACGGTATGCGCGAAGGAGAGCGTCGCTGCGGTCAGGAAGCCACGCCGGCTGAGCGGCACGACCACCGAGAAGAAGCGATCGAGCGTTCCGGCGCGCAGCGTTGCCGCGGCATCGAGCAGGCGCTCGGAAAGGGACTCGAATGCGTGCATCAGCGGCTGTACCGCGAACGGCAGCGAGTAGAGCACCGAGCCGATCACGAGGCCGGTGAACGAGAAGGTCAGCTGACCTTCGAAGCCGAACCCGCGCAGGAACTGCGTGACGGCCCCGTTCGGATTGAGCACGATCAGCAGGTAGAAGCCCAGCACCGTGGGCGGGAGCACCAGCGGCAGTGCGACGATGGCCTCGATCACCACGCGCCACCGCGTACGGGTCCGTGCCAGCCACCACGCCAGCGGCGTTCCGAGCAGGAGCAGGATCACGGTCGTGACCGCCGCCACCTGCAGGGTCAGCCAGATCGGTTCCAGGCTGATCGACGCGCCGAACAGTTCGATCATGGGATGCTGTAGCCGTATCGCTCGATGATTTCACGTGCCCGGGGCGAACGCATGTAGTCCATGAACGCCAGCGCGGCCGGGCTCGCGCGGCCACGCTCGAGTACCACCGCAGCCTGGTCGATCGGCGAATGCAGATCCTCCGGTACGAGCCAGAATTCACCCTTGCCGAAGACCGGGCCGGCCGGGTCGACGAGCTGCGACAGCGCGACGAAACCGAGCGCGGCGTTCCCCGTCGCGACGAACTGGAATGCATGCGCGATGCTCTCGCCCTGCACGAACTTCGGTTCGACTCTTTCGAGTGCGCCGAGCGAGGTCAGGACCTCGAGCGCCGCCGCACCGTACGGTGCGGTGCGCGGATTCGCGATCGCAAGGTGGCGGAACCCGGCTTCCTCCAGCACCTGCTGCCATCCCTCACGCACCGGCAGGTCCGGGCTGTACAGGGCGAGCCGGCCACGCGCGTACACGAAAGGCGTATCGGCACGTCCTTCCGCCGCGAGCAGCTCCGGCTTTTCAGTGTCGGCCGAGAAAAACAGATCGAACGGCGCGCCGTTGCGGATCTGCGCATAGAGCTTGCCGCTCGGACCGGATGAGAAGCGGATCGTGTGGCCGGTCTCCTCCGTGAAACGCGCCCCGATCTCCTCGATCGTCTTCGTGAAGTTGGCCGCGACAGCCGCGGTCACGACCTCGCCGCTGGCGAGCGCAGACACCGGCAGGGCCGTCAGAAACAGTGCAATCCAGGCGAGAAGGCGGACGTGGAGCGTCACGAGCATTCCGAAAGGGAGAAATCGAGCGGGTTTCCTGAAACGCTGCCAGGGAACGGACGCAAGCCGGCAAGCGCCCGTCACAACCGCGGCCAACATAGGCTCTGCCGGCGGAGTCGTCAAGCAGGGCTGGCGGGCGATGGATCGCGGATTTCCTATGCAGGAGGGTTCATATTGGAGCGGTCCCACTGCAGTGCTACGATTCGAGCCAATCAAATTGTTTGATCTCCATCATTTTATCCGGCGTGCGACCCATGCCGCTGGAAGGGAGTAGGCGATGAAATCGGTTCTGCGGATCACTGTGAACGGCCGCGCGCGCGAGGATGCGGTGGCGGCAAACGCGCTCCTGCTCGATTATCTGCGCGATGGCCTCGGCCTCACGGGCACCAAGCAGGGCTGCGACGGCGGCGAGTGCGGGGCGTGCACGGTGCTGGTCGACGGCCGGCCGCGGCTCGCCTGTTGCACGCTGGCACATTCGGTCGCCGACGGTACGGTCGAGACGATCGAGGGGCTGGCCCACAATGGGCGCCTGTCGCGCCTGCAGCGGGCCTTCCACGAGCACCTGGGCACGCAGTGCGGCTACTGCACGCCGGGCATGATCATGGCGGCCGAGGGCCTGCTGCGCACCGAGCCGCGCCCGGACCGTGACACCATCCGCACGGCACTTGCCGGCAACCTGTGCCGCTGCACCGGCTACGTCAAGATCCTCGATTCGGTCGAGGCCGCGGTACAGGCCGGGGAGGAAGCGGCATGAACGCACCCGAACGCTCGCTCAAGCGCGTCGCCCGGGCCGCCAGCGGCCCGCATGGCGCCGGCGCCCGGAGGCCCTTCGTCGACGGCGTCGAGAAGGTCACCGGCACTGCCCGCTACACCGCCGACCTGCCGGCCGACCAGGCGCTCGTCGGCAAGATCCTGCGCAGTCCCTACGCCCATGCCGAGCTGCTCGAGGTCGACATTTCCGAGGCGCTGGCACTGCCCGGCGTACATGCGGTGATCACCGGCGACGCCTGCGACATGCCCTACGGCGTGATTCCGATCGCGCAGAACGAATATCCGCTCGCGCGCGGCCGCGTGCGCTACTGCGGCGACCCGATCGCGGCGGTCGCAGCGGTCGACGAGGCCACCGCCGACGCCGCGCTGGCCCGTATCCGCCTGCGCGTCAAGGAGCTGCCGGCCTACTTCAAGGCCGCCGACTCGCGTCAGCCCGACGCGATCCTGCTGCACGAGAACAAGCCGGGCAACATCGAACGCCAGGTGCACAACGAGTTCGGCGACGTCGAGGCCGGTTTCGCCGAGGCCGATCTCGTGCGCGAGCACACCTTCGAGTGTGCCGAGGTGCATCACGCGATGATGGAACCGAACGCCGCACTCGCCACCTGGGACGCCGAGCGCGGCCACCTCACGCTGCACTCGGTGACCCAGGTGCCCTACTACGTGCATCTGACGCTGGCGCGCTGCCTGCGCATGGACCCGGCGCACATCCGCGTGATCAAGCCCTTCGTCGGCGGCGGCTTCGGCCACCGCACCGAGGCGCTCAACTTCGAGGTGATCTGCGCGCTGCTCGCCCGCGCGGCTTGCGCCACCGTGCGCCTGCTGCAGACGCGCGAGGAGTGCTTCCTCGCCCACCGCGGTCGCCCGGAGCAGCAGACCCGCATCCGCATCGGCCTGAAACGCGACGGGCGCATCACGGCCTGCCAGGCCGAGGTGGTGCAGCGCGGCGGTGCCTACGGCGGCTACGGTCTGGTCACGATCCTGTACGCCGGCGCGCTCCTCAACGGCCTCTACGATATCCCGGCGGTCAAATACGACGGCTACCGGGTCTATACCAACACCCCGGCCTGCGGTGCGATGCGCGGCCACGGCACGGTCAACGCGCGCTATGCGTTCGAATCCCTGCTCGACATGATGGCCGGCGAACTCGGGCTCGATCCGATCGAGGTGCGCCGGCGCAACCTGCTCAAGGCGCCGACCGAGACGATCAACGGCCTCAAGATCATGTCCTACGGCCTGCCCGAATGCCTCGACTGGGTCGAGCAGGCGAGCGGCTGGCGCGAGCGCCGCGGCCAGCTGGGCAAGGGGCGCGGGCTCGGCGTGGCCTGCTCGCACTTCGTCAGCGGCTCGGCCAAGCCGGTGCATTGGTCGGGCGAGCCGCACGCAGTGATCCTGCTCAAGCTCGACTTCGACGGCGGCGTCACGATCCTCACGGGCGCCTCCGACATCGGCCAGGGCTCGTCGACGATCATCACCCAGGTCGTCGCCGAAATCCTCGGCGTCGACTACTCGCGCCTGCGCATCATCGCCAACGACTCGGCGATCACGCCGAAGGACAACGGCTCGTACTCCTCGCGCGTCACCTTCATGGTCGGCAACGCCGCCGCGCGCGCGGCCGAGAACCTGCGCGCCCTGCTGATCACGGCCGCGGCGAAGCGCCTGCAGGTGCGCGAGGACGAAGTCGAATGGCTCGGCGAATCGGCGGTGGTCGCCTCCGATCCGGCGCGCGAGGTCGCCTTCACGGACGTCGTCGAGGAAGCGCTCGTCGCGACCGGCACGCTCACGGTCAAGGGTACCTTCACTTGCCCCGAGGAGTTCCAGGGCGGCAAGCACCGCGGCGGCGCGGTCGGCTCGACGATGGGTTTCTCGTATGCGGCGCAGGCCGTCGAGGTCAGCGTCGACCCCGACCTCGGTACGATCAAGGTCGAGAAGGTGTGGGCAGCGATCGACTGCGGCTTCGCGATCAACCCGATGTCGGTCGAGGGCCAGGTGCAGGGCGCGGTATGGATGGGGATGGGCCAGGCGATCTCGGAAGAGACGGTGTACGAGGACGGCCGCCACCAGGTCGCGAACCTGCTCGACTACCGCGTGCCAACGATGGCCGAATCGCCCGAGATCGACGTGCATATCGTCGAGAGCATCGATCCCAATGGACCGTTCGGCGCCAAGGAAGCGAGCGAAGGCCCGCTGTCCGGATTCATGTCCGCACTCGCCGCGGCGGTCGAGGAAGCGACCGGCGCACGCCTGACGCGCCTGCCGATGACGCCCGACCGCGTCTTCGAAGCGCTCCACCCGAAATCGCGCCCGGCCCGCGAAGGTGCCGCAGGAGGAAACCGCTGATGCCCGTCATGCCCGACTTCGAACTGCTGCGTCCGGATTCCGCCGAAGCGGCGGTAGCCCTGCATGCGAGCCGTCCGGCCAGCCGCTACCTGGCCGGCGGCACCGATCTGCTGCCCAACCTGCGCCGTGGCCTCGCCGACACCGCCACCGTCATCGACCTGGGTGGGATCGCCGAGCTGGCCGGCATCCGGGTCGATGCCGACAGGGTCCACATCGGCGCCGGCACGACGCTCGCCGCACTCGCCGCACACCCCGGGATTGCGGCCGAACTGCCCGCTCTGGCGCAAGCCGCCCTGGCCGTGGCGGGGCCGACGCACCGCGAGAGCGCGACGCTGGGCGGCAACCTGTGCCTGGATACGCGTTGCCGCTACTACAACCAGAGCACGCCCTGGCGCGAGGCGAACCACTACTGCATGAAGCTCGAGGGCGACGTGTGCCGGGTCGCGCCGAAGTCCAAGCGCTGCTACGCCGCCTTCAGCGGCGATGTCGCGCCCGCGCTGCTCGCGCTCGACGCCGAGGTCGACATCGTCGGCACGAACGGCCGCCGCACGCTCGCGCTGGCCGAGTTCTACCACGACGATGGCATGCGATGGCTCGCGCTCGATCGCGGCGAACTGCTGGCCGCCGTGCGCGTGCCGCTCGCGCCAGGCTGGTCGAGCGGCTACGAGAAGCTGCGCATCCGCGGCGCGATCGACTTTCCGCTCAGCGGTGTGGCCGTGGCGCTCGCGCGCGACGGCGAGCGCCTCGCCGGACTGCGCATCGCGTGCACCGGCGTGTCCTCGCGGCCTGAGCGCATCGAAGGGCTGGACGCGCTGGTCGGGCAGCCGCTCGACGACGCAGCGCTGGCTCAACTCGAAAAGCTGGTACTGCGCGGAATCCAGGCGATGGAAACGACGACCGCGAGCGTGCCCTACCGGCGCAAGGCCACGCCGATCCTCGCGCGGCGGCTGGTCACCCGGTTGTGGACCGAGGCGGCCTGAGGCCTGCCTTCGCCCTTGTGGCAGCGCTTGTCGTTGCCTTCGTTCGAAGGCGATCGGTGGGTGAACCGCATTCGAGGATTCGGAAACGGGGAAGTTTAAATTATGGTCAACGAGTGGAAAAATCCAAGACTAGTTGACCATTCTGACCTGGCGAACCGAATCCATGAGAACTGCTTCCGTTGCCGAAACCAAAACCCGGCTTTCAAGCCTGATCGCGAACGTCCAGGCGGGGGACGACGTCGTCATCACGCGCCGCGGACAGCCCTTCGCGCGCTTGGTGCCCGAGCCGGGCGCGAGCGGGTTCGGGTGGTCGGCGCTGCGTTCCTGGGTTGCTGCGGCGCCCGCAGAGGGGCTGACTGTAGCGCAGATGCGCGAGCAGGATCTGCTGTGATCTACCTCGACACCTCGGTGCTCGGCGCGCTGTTTTTTCGCGAGCCGGGCGCGGCGCGGCTGCTGGATCGGTTGGAGCCCTTGCGCCGCGAAGGTTTTGTGATCTCTGCATGGACGCTCACAGAAATGGCCAGCGTCGGAGGCATCAAGCGTCGTACCGGTGCGATTGATGAGGAAGCGCGGCAACTGGCCATGGCGAACTTCCAGCGTTTCGTATCGGCCGAGCTGCGCACCGTCGAGGTCGAGCCGGCCGATTTCCGTACCGCGGCAGTTTTCATCGATGCGCCGCTGGTGCTGCGTGCCGCAGACGCCCTGCGTCTGGCCGTTGCCCACCGTACCGGCGCTCGCCTTGCGAGCCTTGACCGGCGTCTGAACGAAGCGGCAGCCTTTCACCGCATCGCATGTGAGGCCGTCCTGGCATGATCCGTTCAGGGGGTCACTGAGCCGGGCAGGCTCTCGCGTGCGCCACAATCGGCGCGTGCGGAACGCATCTCGTCTCGTCCGGGTCTGACGGGTGAAGGTCGTTCTCCTCCCAAGGGAGGTCACATGGTCGCAAACCTGGCGCGCGTTGTTCCGTGGCTGCTGGCCGCTCTCCTCCTGGCCCCGCCGGCGCTCGGGCGTGAACTCGCGGTTGGGCCCGAGCGCATGGTGGTGGTCGAGCTTGCAACCGTTGCGGTGTTGGCGGGCTCGGGGATGCCGGTGGTTTTGCTGCGTGAACCGGAATCCGGAGAACTGGTTCCGATCTTCATCGGAGTCGCTGAGGCGCGGGCGATCCTGTTCGCGTTGAGGGGTGTGGAAACACCGCGGCCGATGACGCACGATCTGTTGCACGAAGTGATCGGCAAGCTTGACGGCAGTCTCGAACGGGTCGTCGTCGACGCCATCCAGAACAATACCTACCATGCCGTTCTCGAAGTGCGCGTACAGCCGTCCAATCGCATCGTGCACATCGATGCGCGGCCGAGCGACGCGCTGGCACTGGCGGTGCGGGCAGGTTCCGAGATCCGGGTTGCGGTTGCTGTGCTGCAGGCCGGGCGCGATCTCGCGTTCGAGGGCATCGGCCGTGACGAGGTGGTCAGTGCCCTCGGGGTCACAGTCGTCGAGGCCACGCCCGAACTGCGCGAAGTGCTTGCGCTGCCTGACCGTCCCGGGGTGCTTGTCACCGGCGCACGCGGCGTTGCGGCGTATTCCGGCATCGCCCCCGGTACCCTGATCGTGGAGGTCAACGGCGAGGCGCCGAATACGCCGATGGCGTTTCTCGTCCTCGTGAGCCGGACTCCCTCAGGTCATCCGGCCGTCATTCGCTACTGGCGCGACGGCGAAGAGCACGGTCTGAAGCTCCCGACCGATGTGCCGGAAAGCGAGGCGCGCGAGCGGCTTGCGCTTTAGCATCGCAAGGGATCTGCATCCACGGCAACGCCTGACTCGAACAAATGGCCAGAAAGTTTCCTCTTCGCCCTGCGCGCCCCGAACGCATTTGCTGGGGTTGCGACAAGTACTGTGCGGCTGATGCGCTGCAATGCGGCAATGGTTCCGGGCGCACGATGCATCCGGCCGAACTGCTCGGCGAGGACTGGTACGAACATGGCGACTGGGGGCTGGACGAGGAAGCGTCGGAGCGCCCGAAGGACTCCGGGGATTCGTGAGCGCCCCCAGGGCGGGGCGGTGTCGCGAATCGCTTCGTCACGCCGCGTGGCGCAACGGCGGCGTGGCCGCGTCCTCCGGTTTTGGCCCGGCCAGCGCCTTCATGGCTTCTTCCAGTTCGGTCGTCAGCCGGATCGCGGCGGCCTTGTCCGCCTCCGACTCCGCTGGCAGTACGATCGGCGTGCCGAAGGTGATGCGGATCCGTGGGCGGCGGAAGAGGTCGGTGAAGCGGATCCGGTCCGGGCCGTCATAGTGGGCCGGAACCACTTCAGCGCTGGCGTGCAGCGCGATCATTGCCGCGCCGCGGCGTGCGCCGACCCCGGACTGGCTGCGGGTGCCTCCGGGGAAGATCAGCACCAGTTCGCCCTGCTCCAGTAGCCCGATCGTGTGCTTGATCGTGGCTGCCGAGGGGCGTCCGCGGTCGACCGGAAAGCCCCCGCCGGAGCGCACGAACCATGCGCTCAGGCGGTTCTCGAACAGCTCCTTCTTGGCCATCTGGTGCAGGGTGCGCGGCAGCACCGCATAGCCCATCCACAGTGGGTCTACCCAGCCTACGTGGTTGCAGACGACGATCTTGCCGCGCGTGCCTGCGAGGTGTTCGACGCCGTTCACGCTCACGCGCCCGACGCGCGAGAGGATGAAGCGCAGCATACGGATGAACAGGGAAGGCTTGCGGGGGGGCATGTCGGAACGGACGGTCATCGGATACTCGTGCGCGAAATCCCGGGTCGCCGAACGGGATCCGGAACGCGGCATGATACACCCCATGCCAGTGCGGGATGAAGTCGGGGCAAAATGCCCCTGGGGTTCCGTGCCGGGGCCGTGCGCGCGACCGGCTTCAGACGGCGCCCGGTGCGAGCAGATCCAGTTCCAGATACACGACGCCCGCGTGCGGGTTCGCGTAGTACGGGCTGGTCCGGCGAAAACCGAGCGATTCGTAGATGCCCATGGCTTCCGTAAGCCGCTCGAAGGTATCGAGCCGCATCCGCGAGTACCCAAGCTCCTGCGCTGTTGCGACGATGCGCTCGGCAAGCTTGCGTCCGAGTCCGCTCCCGCGGCCGGCGGGCCGGACGAAGAGCCGCTTCATCTCGCAGGTCTGTTCGTCGAGCCTGCGCAGCGCGACGCATCCGAGCACCTGCTCGCCACTGCACCCGATCAAGAGTTCTCCCGCCGGGCGCGCATATTTTCCGGGCAGACCGGCAAGCTCTTCCTCGAACCCCTGAAAGCACAGGTCGATGTTCAGAAAGGCTTCGTATTCCCTGAAAAGCGCGCGGACTTCCTCGATGTCGTTCGTGGTGTGCGCCGGTCGGATCTGCATGGCGATGTCGGGTTGCCGTTCAGTAGATGGTCATGCCCCCGTCGGCAGCGAGGATCTGGCCGGTGACGTAGCTGGCGGCGTCGGAGGCGAAGAAGACGAAGACGGGAGCGACTTCGTCGGGTTCGGCCCAGCGGCCCATCGGGATGCGGTCGAGGTATTTTTCCTTGAAGCGGTCGTCGGTGCGGATGGTTTCGGTCATCGGCGTGGCGGCGCCGGGGGCGATGGCGTTGGCGGTGATGTTGTAGCGCGCGAGTTCCTTGGCGGTGCTCTTGGTCATGCCGAGGATTCCGGCCTTGGCGGCGCTGTAGTTGATCTGGCCGATGGTGCCGAGCACGCCGGCGGTTGAGGTGACGTAGAGGATGCGTCCGAACTGGCGTTCGATCATGCCGCCGACGACGGCCTGCAGGCAGTTGAAGGCGCCGGTCAGGTGTACGGCGAGGACCTGTTGCCACTGCTCGGGCGTCATCTTGTGGAGCATCGCCGTGCGTGTGATGCCGGCGTTGTTCACGAGGATGTCGATCCGCCCCCAAGCCTCATTGACGCGCGCGGCCATCGCTTCGACCTGGGCGCGGTCGGCGACGTCACAGGCGACGGCCATCGCTTCGCCGCCGGCCGCGCGGATTTCGGCAGCGGTCCGCTCGGCGGCTTCGAGGCCGAGATCGATGACGGCAACCTTCGCGCCTTCGCGCGCGTAGGCGCGGGAGATGGCGGCGCCCAGGCCCTGGCCGGCTCCGGTGACGATGGCGATTCGGTCCTTCAGTTGCATGGCTTGGCGTCCTCGTTGCGTTGCGTTTCATTGTGCTGGCGCTGCGCCTCGAAGGCTTCGAGTGCGGCGCGGATTTCTTCGAGATTCTCGGGGGTGACCGGGGCGCCGCATTCATAGCAGACGTTGGTCATGCGGTCGAACCAGCGGCAGCCGCACTGGTCGCAGGCGAGTTCGGGGGCGCCCGCAGGGTTCCTGAAGATCATCGGCAGGCTCCGAGAAAGGCCAGTCCGAGCGTATCGAGGAAATCCTCGTAGCCCGCGTCCTGGAGTTCGTATTTCGTGCGCATCACGTAGAACATGATCGCGCCGCTGCGGATCAGGCGCTTGACCTGCGACAGCAGCTCACCGTCGCGGGCGCCGTGCATGGCCGCAATCGCAGCCTCTTCGGCAACGAACAAGAGATCGATGCCCCCTTGCTGAAAGCCGGTATAGGTGCGCAGTTGTGCTCGCATGCCGTGCTCGCCCATCTCCCACACCAGCATTTCGCCGCTGCCCCCCGCCTGCTCCAGCCCGCCGACATGCTTGCCCGGCTGCAGGCCTGAACCGCTGCGGGCGACGAAGCCCACCGCGGCGCCCGGCACCATGCCCGAAAAGATCTCGGCGTTGCGGTCGAGCGCCGGCTGCCAGATCTGCGCGCCGCCAAAGGGGCTTCCGGCTGCCGCACTCATCAGTGCTTGGGGAACACCAGGCCGAGATCCTCGACGAAGTCGTCGAGACCAGCCTCCTCGAGCTGGTCGAGGGTCATCAGCATGTACGGGTGAAGATGGCCGCCGCGGATCAGTGCGGGAATCTGCGCGAACCCCTGCTCGGGCAGGCGTGCGGCTGCTTCGTCGTCGAGCACCAGCAACATCGCCACGTCCCGGTCCGCCGCGCCCAGCCACGGGCGTTCGCAAAGTTCGGTGCCGCCCATGGTCCCGCGCCACAGGAGCAGGGTGCCGGAGCGCGCGGCATAGTCGTCCCGTGCGAGCACGCCAATCCAGGCGTGCGCGGCGGGCACGCCCTGCGCGTCGAGCATCGCCTGCCAGCGCAGGGGATCGAAACGGCTGTCGTCTGGTGCAGGATTCATCGCAGACCCTTGAGGTCGAAAGACCTCCTGTGCGATATACTGCATGAACCCATCACGAAGTGCAACGGAATGCAGATCGATGGGGGAATTGTGCACGATAATGCATCAGATGGCAGAGGAGTGCGTACGGTGGCCGGAACCGGTGAGAACCCCGCGGGCAATTCCTCCGCGGTCTTCGCGGGGATTGCGCTCGCGGCGATTGTCGAGGGATCGCGACCGGCGCTGGCGCGGGCAGCCTCGCTGGTCGAGAACGAACGTCCGGGGGCGGCCGAGCTGCTCGCCGCACTGGTGCCGCATCTGGGCCGCGCACACGTGGTCGGAATCACCGGCGCGCCCGGTGCTGGCAAGTCGACCCTCATCCACGCCCTGATCAACGCGTTGGCCGCACGGGGAAACCGGGTCGCGGTGGTCGCGGTCGATCCGTCGAGCCCGGTGAGCGGCGGCGCGTTGCTCGGCGACCGCATCCGCATGGAGGCCGACCACGCGGTCGAACGCGTCTTCATCCGTTCGCTGTCGGCGCGCGGCCACCTCGGCGGGCTGTCGCGTACGACCGCGCACGTGGTCGACGTGTTCGATGCGGCTGGCTTCGACGTGGTGATCGTCGAGACGGTCGGCGTCGGCCAGTCCGAGATCGAGATCGCACGGGTCGCCGACACCCGCATCGTCGTCTGTCCGCCCGGGCTCGGTGACGAGGTGCAGGCGATCAAGGCCGGGATCCTCGAGGTCGCGGATCTGCTCGTCGTCAGCAAGGGGGATCTTCCCGGTGCGGCGCTGGCGCTCGATGACCTCGTCGGGGCCGCGCGGCTGCGCCGCCCCGGGGAGCCGCCCCCGGTGACGGTGCTGACGGCGGCGGTGCATGGCACCGGGGTGGACGAGCTCGTGGCGGCGATCGATGCCCATGCCCGCACAGCCGGCACCGGCCAGCGTCTGCGGGCCCGCGAGGCGTCGCTGCCTCAGCCTCCGTCCGCACCGCCGCTCGGCGCTCCGGCACCGATGCCAGGACCCGAGGACTCGGGCGAGACCGGGCAGGTCAACGACGATGCGCTCTTCGAGGCGATTGCGCGTTGGCGTGCGCAGGGCAAGAGGGCCGCACTCGCCACGGTGATGCGCACGTGGGGTTCGTCGCCGCGCCCCCAGGGGAGCCTCCTTGCGGTGGCCGAGGACGGCCTCTTTCTCGGTTCGGTCTCGGGCGGATGCATCGAGGCGGCGGTGATCGGTGAAGCGCTCGAGGTGATCGCCGACGGCATTGCGCGCCGGCTCGAGTATGGCGTCAGCGATGCGCAGGCGTGGGAGGTCGGGCTCGCCTGTGGCGGTCGCGTGCAGGTCTACGTGGAGCGCATCGGATGAAGGTGGAATTCTTCGAACGCATCCTCGCGGCCCGTCGCGCGCGTCAGCCCGTCGCACTCGTGACGCGGGTCGAGGATGGCGTTCAGGCGCTCGTCGATGCCGGGTCCGTTGCCGGTGAGCTGGTGCTTGACGCAGCCACGCTCGCCGAAGTGCGCGAGCGCCTGTGCAGCGACCGCAGTGGGCCGCTCGATACGGGTGGTGGCGCCCTCTTCGTCCGCTGCCACGCGGCGGCGCCCCGGCTGGTGATCATCGGTGCGGTGCACATCACTCAGGCGCTGGTGCCGATGGCGGCGATGGCGGGCTTCGAGGTGCTCGTCGTCGACCCCCGCCGGGCCTTCGCGGCGCCCGCGCGGCTGCCCGGCGTGAGCGTATCGACCGCATGGCCCGATGAAGCGCTCGCGGCGGTCGGGCTCGATGCGCGCACCGCGCTCGTCGCGCTGTCGCATGACCCGAAGCTCGACGACCCGGCGCTCGTGGCCGCGCTGCGAAGCCCGGCCTTCTACATCGGTGCGCTGGGCAGCACGCGCACCCACGCGAAGCGCGTCGAACGTCTCACCGAGGCCGGCCTGGGCGATGCGCTGCAGCGCATCCATGCACCGATCGGGCTCGACCTGGGCGGACGCTCGCCGGCCGAGATCGCAGTCTCCATCCTCGCCCAGCTCATCCAGGTGCGGCACGCTCCGGCCGGCACCACGCGGGCCGTGCCATGAAGTTCGGCGACTTCCGCACCGCCGGAGCCGCGGGCGTGCTGCTCGCGCATACGCTGCGGGCCGGCGCGCACAGCTTCGGCAAGGGCCATGTGCTGGAACCGGCCGATCTCGACGTCCTGCGCGCGGCCGGCATCGAGTTTGTCACCGGCGCCCGGCTCGAAGCCGGCGATGTGCCCGAGAACGAGGCGGCGGCCGAGATCGCCGCGCTGCTGGCCGGGGATGGCACGAAGATCCGAGCGCCCTACGCCGGGCGCTGCAACGTGCATGCCGGAGCGCGCGGCACCCTGGTCGTCGAACCCGATGCGGTCGACCGGCTCAACCTGCTCGACGAGGCGATCGCGATCGGCACCCTGCCGCCGTGGACCGTCGCACGCAGCGGACAGGTGCTCGCGACGGTGAAGATCATTCCGTGTGCCGTTCCGGGGGCGCTGATCGAACGTTGCCGGGAGATCGTCCGAGGCGATGCCCCACTGAGGCTCGCCGCGCTGCGTCCGCATCGCGCTGCATTCATCCGGACCACGCTGGCGGATGACGACGGCCGTACCGCGCGCGCAGCCGAAGCCACCCTCGCCGCTACCCGGCAGCGGCTCGAGGCGCTCGGAAGCCGCCTCGCGCTGGAACTGCACGCCCCGCACCAGGTGCACGCGATCGCCGACGCCATGTGCCAGGCGCTTGCCGCCGGTTGCGACCTGGTCCTGATTGCCGGGGCGGCGATGACGAAGGATCGCATGGACGTCGTGCCGGCCGCGATCGTTGCGGCCGGGGGGGCGATCGAGCACTTCGGCATGCCGGTCGAGCCGGGCAACATGCTGCTTCTCGCGCGCGCAGCGGGCGTACCGGTGATCGGGCTGCCCGGCTGCGCCCGCTCGCGTCGCACGAACGGGCTCGACTGGCTGCTGCATCGCCTGCTCGCCGATCTTCCGGTCACGCGCGCCGACATCATGCGCATGGGCGTCGGAGGGCTCATCCGCAGCCCGGTCGAGGCGAACGACGAAGACGATCCGCAGGGCGGAGCGCAGGAAGGCCCGCGTGCTGCTCCCGCACGCGAGCGCGCCGATCCGCCGCCGAAGGTGCGCGTCGCGGCATTGATCCTGGCGGCTGGACGCTCGACCCGGATGGGCGCGACGAACAAGCTGCTGGCCGAGGTGGATGGCATTCCGATGGTCCTGCGGGCGGTCAACGCCGCACTGGCCTCGCGTGCGACCAGCGTGACGGTCGTGCTCGGGCACCAGGCCGAACGCCTCGTACCGCTCCTTGAAGGGCGGCCGCTGCGGATCGTGCACAACCCCGATCCCGATCAGGGGCTATCGAGCTCGCTGCGCGCCGGTCTGTCGGCACTGCCGGACGAAGCAGATGCGGTACTGGTGCAGCTGGCCGACATGCCGCGCATCCGCGCGACCCATCTCGACCGCCTGATCGAGGCCTTCGACCCCGCGGCTCCGCGCATCGTCGTGCCCGAATACCTCGGCCAGCGCGGCAACCCGGTCCTGTGGCCGCGTGCCTTCATCGAGCAGATGAGCGCGATCCACGGCGACCGCGGCGCGCGCGAACTCCTCGAACGGCACGCCGGCGACCTGCGCCGCGTGGTGTTCGACGACGACGCGGTGCGCTTCGACGTCGACACACCCGAGGCCCTTGCTACTTGCATTTCCCCGCGGAAAACGCATTATAATGCATGAACGCATCGTGCCCGGACAAGGAACGCCCATGCCGTCGAACAAGCCTGTCGAGAAGCTGCAGCGCCCCGACCTGACCGCCGGTGAGAACGAATACCTGCTGATGCTCGGCGAGCGCATCCGCGAGCTGCGCGCGCGCCGTGGCATGACGCGCAAGATCCTGGCACAGCAGTCGGGAGTGTCGGAGCGCTATCTGGCACAGCTCGAGACCGGCCACGGCAACATCTCGATCATCCTGCTGCGCCAGATCGCGCAGGGGCTGGGTTTTCCGATCGTCGACCTGGTGCGCGACGAACCCGAACAGCCGGTCGAGCTGACCTTGCTGACCCAGTACCTGAGCCGCTTTCCCGAGAAGTCGCTGGCGCGTGCGCGGCAGATCCTCGAATCCGAGCTCGAAGCCTCCGACCGCAGTGCGCGCCGCCGGCGGGTGGCGCTGATCGGGCTGCGCGGGGCCGGCAAGACGACCCTCGGCACCCTGCTCGCCAAGCATCTGGATGCGCCCTTCATCGAACTGGCGAAGACGATCGAGCAGGAGGCCGGCGCGGAGATGTCGGAGATCTTCTCGCTCTACGGCCAGGCGGCCTACCGCCGCTACGAGCGGCGCAGCCTCGAAGCGGTGATCGAGAACCACGAGCGCTTCGTGATCGTGCCCGGGGGCAGCATCGTGTCCGAGCCTGCGACCTTCGATCTGCTGCTGTCCTCGTGTTACACGGTGTGGCTGCGGGCTTCGCCCGAAGAGCACATGTCGCGGGTCATTGCGCAGGGCGACTACCGGCCGATGAAGGGCAGCCAGGAAGCGATGGACGACCTCAAGCGCATCCTCTCGGGGCGTGTGGCCATGTACAGCAAGGCCGACGTCGTCCTCGACACGTCGGGAAAGTCGATCGAAGAGAGCTTCGACGAGTTGCTGCGCGCGCTCGCGCTGCACGCCTGAGCACCGGACGGCGGCGCGCGGCAAGCCTTTCCGGAACCAGATTCCTCCTCGTGCACGAAAGTGCATGTCCCCGCATCGAACTGTTGACATAGGTCAACTCCGGATGCACTCCAATGCGTATGATGCAACTTATTGCAGCACCGGCAGTATATTGCAGCGCCCGCGGATTCAGCGAGTGAGCCGCGGAACACCAGAGGAGACGATTCGATGAATGACGGTTTGTTCGACCAGTTCAAGACCTGGTACGAGAAGCGCCACGACTATGCGCGTGCCTGGAAGGCCCGCACGGGTGGCCAGGTGGTGGCCACGATGTGCACCTACACCCCCGAGGAGCTGCTGATCGCCGCCGGCATGCTGCCGGTCCGCGTGCTCGGCGCGCACGAGCCGCAGAACGTGACCGAGCCGCACATCTTCGGCATGTTCTGCCCGTTCTGCCGTGACTCGCTCGCCCAGGGGCTGCTCGGCCGCTTCGACTACGCCGAAGGGGTGACGCTGACCCAGTCCTGTATCCAGTACCGCCAGACCTTCAACTCGTGGCGCATGCATGTCCCGAGCGTGCAGTGGGATTACTACGTGCCGATGCCCAACGACGTGCAGTCGCCGCACGCGAAGAAGGCCCACTACGCCGAAGTGCAGAGCTTCCGCGAGTTCCTCGGCGTGCTGACCGGCAAGCCGCTGACCGACGAGATGCTCAAGGAAGCGCTCGCGGTGTGCGACGAGAACCGCCGCCTGCTGCGCGAACTCTTCGACTACCGCAAGCAGTCGAACCCGCAGGTCACCGGCGTCGAGGCGCTGTATGCCTCGATCACCGCCCAGTTCGTCGACAAGCGCGAGCACAACGCCGAGCTGAAGAAGGTCCTGGCCGCGATGAAGACGCGCGACCTGAACCGTTCCGAAGGCGTGCGCTTCATGACCATCGGTTCGGAAAACGACGACATCGCGTTCATGGCGATGATCGAGTCGGTCGGCGGCACCATCGTCATCGACGACCAGTGCTCCGGCACGCGCTACTTCTGGAACGCGTCGAAGGACGACGGCGACGTGATCAAGGCGATCGCCGAGCGCTACTGTGACCGTCCGGCCTGCCCGACCAAGGACTACCCCGCCCACACCCGCTTCGATCACGTGCTGGGCCTGGCGAAGGACTATGGCGTGCAGGGTGCGATCTTCCTGCAGCAGAAGTTCTGCGATCCGCATGAGGGCGACTACCCGGATCTCAAGCGCCACCTCGAAGACAACGGCATTCCGACGCTGTTCCTGGAATTCGACATCACCAACCCCATCGGGCCCTTCCGGATCCGCGTCGAGGCCTTCCTCGAGACGCTGGGCGAAGAAGAGCTGTTCTGATCTGACGGGAGCGAAACGATGAGTGCAATGAACAAGTATCCGACCGAAGCGCTGAAGCTCTGGAAGAAGGCCAAGGAGCTGCGCGAGCAGTACTACATCAACTATGCGCGCGCCAAGGAAAAGGGCGGCCTGCGCTGGTCCGGTTCGGCGTGGGCGCTCGACGCGCTGCCCGCCGGCCTCGGCGAGGACGTCTATTCGCTGACCGGCGAGCCGTACGCCGCTGCCGTATCGCATGACCGCAAGTTCGCCAAGGAGTGCATGGACGCAGCCGAAGCCTACGGTTTCGCCCGCGATCTGTGCTCCTACATGCGCATCTACTGGGGCGGCATGCACCTGAACAAGTATGCGTTCGGCGGCGAGTTCCCGAAGGCCGACTTCGTGTTCCAGACGCAGATCTGCTGTTCCCACTCGAAGTGGTACCAGCACGTCGCCAAGGAAGAGCAGATCCCGCAGTTCTACCTCGACGTCGGCGTCGGTCCGTACAAGGACCTGACCGAATCGCGCCTGAACTACGTGGTGAACCAGCTCCATGACGGCATCGAGTTCCTGGAGAAGACGACCGGCCGCAAGTTCGACGACGAACTCTTCATCAAGGCGGTCAAGAACGAGATGCGTTCGACCAGCCGCTGGGCCGACATCTGCGCGCTGAACAAGGCCCGCCCGGCGCCGCTCGACGAGAAGACGATGTACTCGCTGTACGTGCTCGCCACGCTGTCGAAGTCCTCGCAGTGGTGCGCCGACTTCTATGACGAGCTGTATGACGAAGTGAAGGACCGGGTTGCCCGCGGCATCGCCGCCGTGCCCAACGAGACGGCGCGGATGATGTCCGACACCCAGCCGCCCTGGTCCTTCCTGAAGATCTTCCGCTACCTCGAGACCTACGGTGCGGTGTCGATCGGCTCGCTCTACACCTTCTCGCTCGAAGGCATCTGGGAAGACAAGCCGGACGGTTCGTGGGGTGGCCGCACGCTGCCGTGGGACAAGGGCATCGAGATCAACGACCGCGAGACCGCGCTCCGCCTGTATGCCGACTGGAACCTCTCCAAGCCGCAGTGGCAGCACTTCTACAACCCGCAACTGAA
This sequence comes from Rhodocyclaceae bacterium, assembly GCA_023383815.1. Taxonomy (GTDB): domain Bacteria; phylum Pseudomonadota; class Gammaproteobacteria; order Burkholderiales; family Rhodocyclaceae; genus JACOUN01. The sequence continues at coordinate 10,396 of JAHDYG010000026.1, read as the reverse complement.
GAGCGAGATGATGCTGCGCATCTGCAAGGAGTGGGGCGTGGATGGCGTGATGCTGCACCTGAACCGCGGTTGCGAAGGCCTGTCGCTCGGCATCATGGAAAACCGCCTGGCGATCGCCAAGGCCGGTGTGCCCATCATGACCTTCGAGGGCAACATGGGCGACGAGCGCGAGTTCGACGAAGTGCGCACCCAGGCCCGCGTCGACGCCTTCATGGAGCAGCTCGGTCTGCGCCGCGCGGCCGCCTGAGCGGAACATCTGTAACCAGGAGACACGAAAATGATTACCGCTGGAATCGACATGGGGTCGCGCAGCATCAAGGTGGTGCTGCTCGAAGAGATCAAGGTGGAGGGTGCGCCGCAGCTGCAGTACGCCGTGAAGAAGGCCTATATGATGCTGCCGGGTGAGCTGGATGCCGACGAGGCGGCCGAGAAGGCCTACAACGAGGCGCTGCAGGCCGCCGGGCTGAAGCGCGAAGACGTCGCAGCCGTGTATGTCACGGGTGCGGGTCGCAGCCAGGTCAAGTTTGCGACCGAGGGCGTGACCGAAATGACTGCGGGTGCACGGGGTGCGAACTACATGTTCCCCGAAGTGCGCACGGTGGTCGACGTGGGTGCCGAGGAAGGTCGTGGCGTCAAGGTCGACGCAGCCGGAAAGGCGGTCGACTTTGCCGGCAACGAGAAGTGCGCTGCAGGTGCCGGTTCCTTTGCCGAGGCGATGAGCCGCGCGCTGCAGATGACGTTGAAGGAGTTCGGGGAAGCCAGCCTGCGCTCGGACAAGACGATCCCGATGAACGCGCAATGCACGGTGTTCGCCGAGTCGGAAGTCGTCTCGCTGATCCACGCCTCGACGCCCTCGCAGGACATCGCCAAGGCCGTGCTCGATGCGGTCGCGAGCCGGATCTGCGCGATGGTGCGCCGCGTCGGGATCGAGGAGTCGATCGTGCTGATCGGCGGCATGGCCCACAGCGCCGGCTTCGTCGATGCGCTCAAGAAGGCGCTCGACGTCGAGAAGATCCTGCTGCCCGAGATGCCAGAATCGATCAGCGCGCTGGGCTGCGCGCTGCTCGCGGCTGAACGTCAGCACTAACCGAATCCACGCATAGGAGCGAAATCATGAGTGCAGAACTCGCGACGCCGGCCGCTGAAGAGAAGAAGGAATTCTGGCGCTGGCAGGAAAACACCTGGTTCGACGAGAGCAAGAACTGGCGCGATGCCAAGATCATCACCTGCGGCATCGACGTTGGCTCGGTGTCCTCGCAGGCGGTGATCTGCTGCGACGGCGAACTGTTCGGCTACAACAGCATGCGTACCGGCAACAACTCGCCGGACTCGGCGAAGAACGCGCTGCAGGGCATCCTCGACAAGACCGGCATGAAGCTGGAAGACATCCACTACACGGTCGGTACCGGCTACGGACGCGTCAATGTCCCGTTTGCAAACAAGGCCGTGACGGAGATTGCCTGTCACGCACGCGGCGCGAACTACATGGGCGGCAGCAAGGTGCGGACCATTCTCGACATGGGCGGCCAGGACTGCAAGGCCATCCACTGCGACGAGCGCGGCAAGGTCACCAACTTCCTGATGAACGACAAGTGCGCGGCCGGAACCGGGCGCGGCATGGAGGTCATCGCCGACCTGATGCAGATTCCCATCGCCAACCTCGGCCCGCGTTCCTTCGATGTCGAGACCGAGCCCGAGGCGGTGTCCTCGATCTGCGTCGTGTTCGCGAAGTCCGAGGCGCTGGCGCTGCTCAAGGCCGGCTACACCAAGAACATGGTGATCGCGGCGTACTGCCAGGCGATGGCCGAGCGCGTGGTGAGCCTGCTCGAGCGCATCGGCGTCGAGGAAGGCTTCTTCATCACCGGCGGCATCGCGAAGAACCCGGGCGTGGTCAAGCGCATCGAGCGTCTGCTCGGCATCCAGGCGGTCGAGACCAAGATCGACAGCCAGATCGCCGGTGCGCTGGGCGCCTCGCTGTTCGCCTATACGCTGATGCAGAAGCAGGCCAAGGCGGCCTGAGCGCAGCAAACGGGCCGCGCGGCGGTCGCGCCACGAGGCGCGCCGGGCCCCGCGGCCGGCCGGAAGATCCGGCCCAACGCCAAGGAGAGCGGACATGATCGCGAACAATGGTTACAAGGACGGTTCGGGCGAGTTCTACATCAGCATCGACACCGACAAGTGCATCGACTGTTCGGCCGACCGCGCCTGTCTGACCGCGTGCCCGAAGGGCATGTTCGAAATCATCACCGATGACTACGACGACGAAGTGGCGTGCGTGAAGAAATCCTTCACCCGCAGCCTCGCGTTCGACTGCTCGGAATGCAAGCCGTCGGGCGGCTACACCACCCTGCCCTGTACCAGCGCCTGTACCCCGGGCGCGATCAAGCATTCCTGGTAAGGAGGACGATCCATGGGCTTTGCTGGAATGACGGAGGGTTTTGCGATGACCCAGCGCAAGTTGATTCCGATCAAGCAGGCGGCCGCGAGCCAGGAAGAACAGGTCGAGGAACGCCTGATCGCCCAGGGCTGGCGGCGCCAGACCACGATCGGCGAGCCGCGCCTGTCCGAGATCGCCGAGAACTACCGGGCGATGGGCTACGAAGTGCACGTCGAGAAATGGCAGACCGAAGGCGACGGCTGCACGACCTGCCTCGACGAGGACACGGCGACGGGCAAGGTGCTGGGCACCGTCTATACGCGCAAGTCGGCCGCTGCGCCGCAGGAAGACGAGCTGTTCTGAACCCGGCGCAAGCCGTCGGGGCTGAAGTCGAACAAACAAAGGATCAGGAGGAAGGAAAAATGGCGGATCAGAAGCGGGTAATGCGCGTCCTCAGGGCGGACGACCTGGATGCGATCGTGGCGATCGACAAGGCGGCCTCGAAGCAGGATCGACGCGAGTACTACGAGCGCAAGATCGATGCGATCGTCAATCCCAAGCACAACATCAACTCCTCGCTGGTGTGCGAGGTGGATGGCAAGGTCGTCGGCTTCATCATGGGCGACGTGTATTTCGGCGAGTTCGGGATTCCCGAGACGACCGCGACGATCGACACCATCGGCGTCGACGTGTCGGCCCAGAACCGCGGCGTGGCGAGCGAACTGCTCGACCAGTTCATGATGAACATGAAGGCGGCCGGGGTGCACAAGGTCTACACGCTCGTGAACTGGGACGACTTCTCGCTCGAAAAATTCTTCTCGCGTCACCGTTTCGAGCCGTCCAAGCGCGTCAATCTCGAGTACACCGTCCTCTGACGGCGTAATCCGGGGCGCGGCGCACGGAGCCAGGCCATGTGGATCGATTGTCATTGTCATACCAAGCATTCCTACGACAACTGGCTCGAACCGGTGGATCTCGTGCGTCGCGCGAAAGCGCTCGGACTCGATGCGGTGGTCATCACCGAGCACTATTCGTATGAGGCCTCGAAGCCGGTCGAGCAGGTCGGACGGGACGAAGGCCTGCTCGTGCTGCGCGGCGTCGAGATCGCGACCGACCGCGGTCACATGCTCGCCTATGGCGTCGAGGACGACGGCTGGAACATCTGGGGTCGTGACAACTACCTGCCGCTGCCGGCTGTCGTTGAACGCATCACCGAACTCGGGGGCATCTGCGTCCCCGCCCATCCGTTTCGCGAGGTCGGCGTCGCGAGCCTGCTCGAAAAGCTGCTCGAAGTGACCGGCATCGCGGCGGTCGAAACCCACAACGGCGGCAACCTCGACAGCGACAACGTGCTCGCGCTCGATGCCGCGCGCCACATGGCGCTGCCCACGCTCGGCGGCAGCGACTGCCACAAGACCGAAGCGGTCGGCCGCTGCGCGACCTGGTTCTCGCAGCCGGTGACCGACATGGCGAGCTTCATCGCCGCCGTCCGCGCCGGGGCCTGCGAGGGCGCCTACTACCCGGGCTACGCGCGGGCTGCCGCGGCCGCCTGACGAAGGATCGGAGATACGCATGGAAGCCCAACAGACTGCAACCATCACCTGGTGGACGGCCGCCCGCCCGAAATCGATGGAAGACTTCGGCGCGCCGGTCGAACTGACAATCGACGGCCGTACGTTCAGCGCCCCTGCCGGGGCCTCGCTGCTCAACGCTGCGCAGAACGCCGGCATCTACATTCCCGCCCTCTGTGCGCACCCCGACCTGCCGCCCGCGGCGCAGCGGGGCGCCGGCGACGGCGGCTGCAACCTGTGCATGGTCGAGATCGACGGCGAGGAAGGGCTGGTCAAGGCCTGTTCGCGCAGCGTCGAGGCCGGCCTCGTCGTGCGCACCCACTCGCCCGCGATCCAGAAGGTGCGCCAGGACAACCTCGCGCGCGTGCTCGGACCGCACCCGCATGTGTGCCTGACCTGTCCGCAGCGTGAAGGCTGCAGCCGCACCACCTGCTCGTTCGGCAACCCGGTGGAGACCCGTTGCTGTTCGATCTTCTCGAACTGCGAGCTGCGCAAGGTCGCCGATTTCATCGGCATCCCTGCCAGCACGCCGCCGTACAAGCCGGTGCAGTTGCCGATCATCAAGGACGAGCCCTTCTTCGATCGTGACTACAACCTCTGTATCGACTGCCGCCGCTGTCTCGTCGCCTGTAACGACGTGCGCGGCGTCGGCTGTCTCGAGGTGAAGGAGACCGAGACGCCGCAGGGCATCCGTACCTGGGTCGGCACGATCGCACCGACGCTGATCGAGTCCGGCTGTACCTTCTGCCAGGCCTGCGTCACCGTCTGCCCGACCGGCGCCCTGATGGACCGCACGCTCGATGCGACCCGGCGTGAGGAATCGATGGTGCCGTGCAAGTCGGCCTGTCCGGCCGGCATCGACGTGCCGCGCTACGTCCAGCTTGCCGCCGAAGGGCGCTACGGCGAGGCGATCGCGGTCGTGCGCGAGAAGCTGCCCTTCCCCGGCATCCTCGGGCGTGCGTGCTTCGCGATGTGCGAGACGGCCTGCCGGCGCGGCCAGCTCGACGATCCGCTGTCGATCCGCAGCCTCAAGCGCATCGCCGCCGACAACGACACCGGCCTGTGGCGCGAGCACGTCAAGCGCCTGCCCGCCACCGGACGCAAGGCGGCCGTGATCGGCGCCGGCCCGGCCGGCCTGACGGTTGCCTACTACCTGGCCAAGCAGGGCCATTCGGTCGTCGTGTTCGACGCCCAGCCGGCCGCCGGCGGCATGGCCCGCTACGGCATCCCCTCGTATCGCGTGCCGGTCGAGGTCATCGAGAACGAGGTGGCCGAAGTGGCCGCGGTTGGGGTCGAGTTCCGGTTCAGCACCCGTGTCGAGAGCGTCGAGAAGCTCTTCGCGGACGGCTTCGAGGCGGTCTTCATCGGCATCGGCGCACAAGGCGGCGACCGGCTCGGGATTCCCGGTGACGATCTGCCGGGCGTCGTCGACAGCCCGACCTACCTCAAGGCCGCGACGATGGGGCTGGTCAATACGCCCGACGGCATCCAGACCGGGAAGAAGGTCGCGGTGATCGGCGGGGGCAACGTCGCCACCGACAACGCCCGCACCTCGCGCCGCTTCGGCGCCGAGGTCGACATGGTGTATCGGCGCACCCGCGAGGAGATGCCGGCGCGTCTCGAAGAGTACGAGGGCTGCATCGAGGAAGGCGTCAACATCCGTTACCTGCTGGCGCCGAAGAAGATCGAACCGGGCACCGACGGCTACCGCCTGAAGATCACCTACGCGAAGATGGCGCTCGGTGAAGCGGACGAGTCCGGGCGTCGCCGTCCGGTCGACACCGGCGAAGAAGTCGTCGAGGGCGTCGATCTCGTGATCGCTGCGGTCGGCCAGTTTCCGCAGCGCTTCGAAGGCTTCGGCGTCAATACCGACAAGAAGGGCCGCATCATCGTGCGCGAGGATTCGATGATGACGAGCCGCCCCGGCGTGTATGCCGGCGGCGACTGCGTGCTCGGACCCTCGACGCTGATCGAGTCGGTCGCACAGGGCCGGGTCGCGGCCTCGGGTATCGATCGCGCGCTCGGCGGTGACGGCGACATCTCCGAGGTGCTGCTCACCAATGGCTGGGACACCGATCCGTGGATCGGGCGCCGGGACGGCTTCAACACCACGCGCAAGTTCCACCCGATCATGCTCGCGCCCGAACAGCGCGCCGGCTGGGACGAAGTCGAGCTCGGCTTCGACGACGCCACTGCGCGGGCCGAGGCCGCCCGCTGCTTCAAGTGCAACCTCGCACCGAAGATCCTCGACGCGGTGCTGCCGCCCGAAGCGTGGTCGCAATTCGATGCGGACACGGTGGCTGGCGTCACCGGGGAAGCCGGGGTGTATCAGCTTCTCGATGCCGACAAGAACGTGCTCGTCATCAAGGGCGTCGAGAACCTGCGCGAGGGCCTCGAGGAGATGCTCGAGAAGGCCGACGTCGCGAAGTACTTCGTCTTCGAGGAGGCACCCTTCTTCAGCCAGCGCGAGAACCAGCTGATGCAGGCCTACATGCAGCAGCACGGCTCGATGCCGCCGGGGGTGGGCGCCGACGAGATGGACGATCTCTTCTGAGGGGCAGGCCATGGGTCAGGTGATCGAGTTCCGCACCCTGAAGAAGATCGAGATCCGCCCGGAGCCGGCGCCGGAAGGGAAATGCCGGTGTTCGAACTGCGGCGCCGACCTGTGGCATATCCGGGGCGACGGCGAGCTGTGCTGTGCCGACTGCGAGGCGGTCTGCCCCTACCGCCTGCAGCGCAAGAACGAGTACTGAAACCGTCCGGCCGGCGCCGCACTGGCGCCGCTCCGGCACGCGAATCGAGGGACGAACCACGGGAGTCAACATGTCGCAAGCGCACTACCAGTTTCTGAAGTACCAGCTCGACGCCGGTCTGATCACGATCACGATCGACCGTCCGCCCTACAACGTGCTCGACATCGCGTTGATGGAGGAGCTCAACCACGCGCTCGACCAGGCCGCGAAGGAAGAATCGGCCAAGGTGCTGATGATCACCTCGGCCGGCGAGAAGGTCTTCTCGGCCGGGGTGGATGTGATGGATCACACGCCCGACAAGGTCGTGCAGATGATCGACGTGTTCCACGGCATCCTCAAGCGCCTGATGGTGTTTCCGCTGCCGACCGTGGCTGCGCTCAACGGCTCGGCGATGGGTGGCGGCTGCGAACTGGCGATCGCGTGCGACATGGTGGTCGCGGCCGAAGGCACGAAGATCGGCCAGCCCGAGATCAAGCTCGGCGTCTTCCCGCCGATTGCCGCGATCCTGATGCCGAAGATCGTTTCGCTGCCGAAGGTCATGGAATTGTTGCTGGGCGGCGGCCTGATCGATGCGGCCGAGGCCGAGCGGCTGGGCATGGTGAACCGCGTCGTGCCGCGCGAAAGCTTCCGCGCCGATGCGCGCGCCTTCGTCGAGCAGTTCCTGTCGCTGTCGCGCGTCGCGCTGATCTACACCAAGCGCGCGATCCGCGAGGCGTCCGGCAAGCCGTTCTTCGAGGCGCTTTTCACGGTCGAGCAGATCTACCTGAAGGAGCTCATGGCGACCGCAGATGCCGTCGAAGGGCTCAACGCCTTCATGGAAAAGCGCAAGCCCGTCTGGACCGACCGCTGAGCGCCGGACCGTCTCCGATTCATCCGACCATTAGGGAGAAGCACGTGATTCCGGAATTCATCGATACCTGGCAGATGCCCGAGCCGGGCAAGCTCGTCAAGACCCGCGTTCCGATGCCTGCGCTGGGCCCCGGCGACGTCGTCGTCAAGATCGCCGGTTGCGGCGTCTGCCACACCGACCTGTCGTACTTCTACATGGGCGTGCCGACGGTGCAGAAGCCGCCGCTGTCGCTCGGCCACGAGATCTCCGGCACCGTCATCGGGGGCGAAGCCTCGTGGATCGGCAAGGAGGTGATCGTCCCGGCGGTGATCCCATGCGGCGAATGCGAACTGTGCCGCGAAGGGCGCGGCAACCGCTGCCTCGCGCAGAAGATGCCGGGCAACTCGATGGGCATCTACGGCGGGTTTTCCAGCCACATCGTGTGCCAGGCGCGCTTCCTGTGCCCGGTCGAGAACCGCGGCGACGTGCCGCTCGAGCACCTGTCGGTGGTCGCCGACGCGGTCACCACGCCCTACCAGGCGGCGGTGCGCGCGGATCTCAAGGCCGGTGACCGCGTGATCGTCATTGGCGCGGCCGGCGGCGTCGGCAGCTTCATGGTGCAGACCGCCAAGGGCATGGGTGCGGCTGCCGTGATCGGCATCGACATCAACGAAGAGAAGCTGAAGTTCATGGAAGGCTACGGCGCCGACTTCACGATCAACCCCAAGGGGAAGAGCGCGAAGGAGGTCAAGGAGCTGATCAAGGGCTTCTGCAAGGAAAAGGGCATTTCCGCCAACACCAACTGGAAGATCTTCGAGGTCACCGGCAGCAAGCCCGGCCAGGAACTGGCGCTGGCGCTGCTGTCCTTCACCGGCAAGCTCGTCGTCGTCGGCTACGGCACCGACGAGACCACCTACATGCTCTCGAAGCTGATGGCCTTCGATGCCGAGCTCATCGGCACCTGGGGCTGCACGCCCGACAAGTACCCGGCCGTGCGCGACATGTGCCTCGACGGCCGGATCCAGCTCGGCCCCTTCGTCGAGACGCGGCCGATGAGCCAGATCGAACAGGTGTTCGACGAGGCCCACCACGGCAAGCTCAAGCGTCGCGTCATCCTGACGCCCGATTTCTGAACCGACCACACTGAACACACAGGAGACACACATGGCACTCGAATGGCTGCGTCGCGATGATGAGCTGAAGGACCACGCCCTGCTCGGCGAGGAGCACTTCGGCACCGAAGCCCCGTCCGTGATCTACGAGAAGCGCCCCGTCACCGACCCGCAGGGCAATGCCGTGCCCGGTCTGTACTCGGCCTGGATCATCCTCAACAACCCGAAGCAGTACAACTCGTACACGACCGAGATGGTCAAGGCGGTGATCGCCGGCTTCCAGCGCGCATCGAGCGACCGCACCGTGGTTGCCGCGGTCTTCACCGCGGTCGGCGACAAGGCCTTCTGCACCGGCGGAAACACCGCCGAATACTCCGCCTACTACTCGCGTCGTCCGAACGAGTACGGCGAGTACATGGATCTGTTCAACGCGATGGTCGATGGCATCCTCAACTGCAAGAAGCCGACGATCTGCCGCGTGAACGGCATGCGCGTGGCCGGCGGCCAGGAAATCGGCATGGCGACCGACCTCACGGTGACGTCCGATCTGGCGATCTTCGGCCAGGCCGGCCCCAAGCACGGCAGCGCGCCGGACGGCGGCTCGACCGACTTCCTGCCGTGGATGCTGAACATGGAAGACGCGATGTACAACTGCGTCTCGTGCGAGACCTGGAGCGCCTACAAGATGAAGGCGAAGAACCTCGTCACCAAGGTCGTGCCGGTGCTCAAGAAGGACGGCCAGTGGGTGCGCAACCCGATGGTGCGCACCGACGCCTACGTCGATGACGGCGAGCTGGTGTACGGTGAGCCGGTGCAGGCCGACAAGCGTGATGCGGCCAAGGCGCTGATGGCCGAATGCACGACCGACTTCGAATTGCTCGACGCGGCCGTCGGCGAACTGGTGTGGAAGTTCACGAACCTTTTCCCGCACTGCCTGATGAAGTCGATCGACGGCATCCGCGGCAAGAAGAAGTTCTTCTGGGACCAGTTCAAGCTCGCCAACCGCCACTGGCTGGCTGCCAACATGAACCACGAGGCGTGGCTGGGCTTCAACGCCTTCGACGCGAAGAAGATCACCGGCAAGGATCTGATCGACTTCGTGAAGTACCGTCAGCTCGTCGCCGAGGGCGCGCAGTTCGACGAGAAGTTCGCCGAGCAGGTGCTGGCCAAGCCGAAGGGCTGAGCCAGGCAGGGCGCGGCACGCCGGGTGGGGACTCAGGCGTGCCGTGGGTGCGGGATGCGCGCGAAGCCAAGGGGGGTGTGCGCGCATCCCGCAATTTGACGCGCCCGGGACCAATGTATACAGTATCCATCCATCCCGATATCGTGCTGTGCCAGCCAGGAGACCACCCGTGAACCGACCCGGAGAAAAGAAGCTCAAGCACCTGTTCCAGCCCGGCCGTATCGGCAAGTTCGAGACCAAGAACCTCGTCAAGTACGGCGCCTGTTGCGTGTCCAACTACAACACGCGCGACGGCTACATCACCCCGCGCGAACTGGCGCGCACGCGCGTCATCGCCTCGACCGGCTGCGGCATCATCACCAACCAGGGGGCCTATCCCGACCCGCTCGGCGAGGGCAAGGCCTACTTCCGCCAGGTGGCGCTGTTCGACGACAAGTTCCTGCCGCAGTTCGAGACCATCGCGCAGTACATCCATGACGGCGGCGCCGTCGCGATCCAGCAGATCCTGCACGCCGGACGCTACGGCGGCATCGACCTGGGCTACTGCATCCAGCCCTCGGTCGTGCCGCAG
>JAHDYG010000053.1 GCA_023383815.1 Rhodocyclaceae bacterium | reverse complement strand
ACGACGGTGGCATTATCGTGAGTGCGCCATGCTAAATAAGTGCGGTTGCCCTGAGGACAGAGCAGACTGCCTTTCCCCAATCGGCCTTGCTCGGCGCGCGTGCGCCGGGGCCATGCGACTAACCGCTCCGGCGGGCCTCGATCGCTGCTCGGCGCGACCGGGGCGCGGGGATCAGCCGCGACACCCTGATTGGTCGGCCATCTTGTTAGCCAGGCTCTCCGCCGGTCGGTCTGACCTGTTTTGCCTATCGCTGCTGTGCAGTCATGCTTTCATCGTTTCGGGTGTTGCACGCGGATCACGCGGATGCTTGCAACTCGGCCGCCTCACCCCACTGGCGCCACGCCTCCGGGTTGTAGGCCTCGCCCTTGGCCAAGACGGCCCACAACTGGCGGGCATGCTTGTTGGCGATCGCGACCAGTGTCTTGTGGTAACCCACCCGGCTGTTCAGGCTCACGATCCACTGCTGCAGGCGCGTGAGCGTGTCGGGCGCCGAGCGGGCCTTACGCAAGGTGGCCGCGAGCACGCTTCTGGCACCCTGCACCAGCAAGGTCCGCAAGTAGTCGTCGCCGCGCCGGGTGATGCGGCCGAGCTTCGGCTTGCCGCCGCTGGAATACTGGCGCGGGGTGAGCCCCAACCAGGCGGCGAACTGGCGCCCGTTGTCGAACAGCTGCGCATTGCCCACGCTGGCAGTGACCGCGTCGGCGGTGAGCAACCCCACACCGGGCAGATCGCGCACCCGTCGAGCCGCAGCGTCGTCACGCTGCTGCGCCGCGATTTGCTGATCGCATTCGGCGATCCGCGCGTCCAGGGCGTCGAGTTGATCGCGCACGTTCTGGATCAGATGGCGGATCGGAGCCGGCTGCGCCGTGTCGAACTCGTGCGCGGCGAGCCAGCGCCGCAATCGCGTTGCCCCGTTCTCGACCACCATGCCGAACTCGACGAGCAGACCGCGAATGCGGTTCAGCAGCGCCGTGCGTTCCTCGATCCAACCGAGACGCAGACTGTGCCACGCCAGGCGATGCTGCTGCGCTTCGGTCTTGATCGGAATAAAGCGCATGCCGGGCGCGAGCAGCGCGGCCACGATCGCCGCCGCGTCCGCGCGGTCGTTCTTGACCGCCTGGCGCTTGCGATACGCCTGCACGAACTCGGCGGCCATCAACCGCGGCTCCAAACCCCGCGCCTGCATCGTGCGACCCCAGCAATGCGCCCCGCCACACGCTTCCATGCCGACCACCGTGCCCCGCGGCAGCGTCGCCAACCAGGCCAGAAACCCCGCCCGATTGAACTCGCGCGTCTCGATTACGCGGCCCACCGCATCAGCTACACAAACAACGAACACGTTCTTTGCCAGATCCACCCCAACCGTCGTAGCATTCATTTGGACTTCCCCTTTCGCTCTACCAGATTGAACTTCAGCAATTCAATCTTGGCACTTCGATGCCGGGCCGAACAGGCCACAGGCGGAAGTGGGAAGTCCCTTTGTAGTCGATGCAGAACCCAGTGAACGAACCATGAAGTCTTTTGTCATAGAGACATTCCCACAACTCTCGTCCTGACAGCGATGCGCGGCCAACTCGACCCCCAGTCCTCGATGTTCCATTACTTCTCTCCCGAGTCGCGCGTGCCGGCGGACCATCCGCTGCGGCGGGTGAAGAAGCTCGCCGATCGGGCGCTCGCCGCCATTTCGGCGGACCTGAATGCGCTGTATTCGAGTGTTGGCCGCCCGTCGATCCCACCCGAGCGCCTGCTCAAGGGCCAATTGCTGATCGCGCTGTACTCGATTCGCTCGGACCGGCAGTTTTGCGAGCAGCTCGACTACAACATCCTCTTTCGCTGGTTTCTCGACATGGACCTGGAGAGCGCCAGCCTCGATCAGTCGAACTTCAGCCGATTGCGCGAACGCCTGGTCGCCACCGACGTGGCGCGGCGTTTTTTCGATGAAGTGGTGCGCCTCGCCCGCCGGCAGCAACTGTTGTCTTCGGACCATTTCACGGTCGACGGCACGCTGATCGACGCCTGGGCCTCGTTCAAGAGCTTCAGGCGCAAAGACGGCGAGCCGCCGAAGGATGGCGGCGACGGCACCGGAATGGTCGACTTCAAGGGCGAGAAGCGCTCGAACGCGACGCATCAAAGCACGACTGATCCGGACTCGCGCCTTATGAGAAAGGGCAACGGCCAGCCGGCGAAGCTCAGCTACGGCGGGCATGTGCTCATGGAAAATCGCAATGGGCTTTGCGTCGACATCCTCGTGACCGAATCGACGCAGGCCGAGCACCGCGCCGCGCGCTCGATGCTCACCCGGGCGCGACGCCGCCGCATTCACCCGAAGACGCTTGCCGCCGACAAGGGCTACCACGTGAAGGAGTTCGTGGGGCATCTGCGCGAGCACCGAATCCGTCCGCACATTGCGCGCATTGAGGGGCGCAAGACACCAGGGCTCGACGGGCGCACCACGCGGACCGAGGGTTACCAGATCAGCCAACGCAAGCGCAAACGGGTGGAAGAAATCTTCGGCTGGCTCAAGACGGTCGGCGGAATGCGCAAGAGCCGATTCATCGGACAGGCGAAGACCCAGATGGCGGCCTTCATTTCCGGCGCCGCATACAACCTCCTGAGAATCGCAAAATTGAGCGGTTCGGAGGTGAAGGCGTGAGCCGGGGGGCGAAAAGGGCCGCCGCGGTGCACGCCGGCAACCGCTTCGGCAATTCGAAGCGAATTGAAAATCCAATTCCCGCGAAGAAGTCGCCATGAAAATCAATCCGGACACCCCCGCTGGCGCCGTGTCGACCGGTTTTGCATCACCCTGCTAACCAGCGACAGCGGCTTCTGGTTACGATCTTGTCATTTGACTAGTTGCTCGTTTGACCGCATTGAGGCGACGAGGCTGGGGCAATTGAACTTCCAGTCAGGGCCGGCAGTGTGAATCCCCTGGGCTAGCAAACTGCCTTCTACGTGAATCCCTGCCGAACGGCAGGTGACTGGTGGTTTGCAGCCCGATTCCGGAGAGATGCCCAAGGTCGGCATCGGCCGACCAGCACACGCTCATCTGTCGCCCGGAACGGCAGCACCACTCAGTAACCTGCCGCAGCAACACCACAATAGCGAATGTCTCTTCGGGGTCGTTTTGAGACTGTAAGCCCACCCCGCAGATAGGCGAAGAAAGAAGCGGACCATGCCGCGATGGGCACGATCCACTTTGGGGTCAGGCTTTCAGCTTGCGCAGGCCTTCCGCGAGCAGCCAGAGTGCCCGGTTGAGCCGGACGTTCTGGTCGATGCCCTGGACGGGGCGCGTGCGCTGCTGGCGCCCGTTGGCACTGCGGCCGGTCAGGCCGCCTTTGACGAGGTTCTCCTGGACCCGGTTGAACGTGGACCACAAGTCCGCATGGTTGTCGTCGAAGCGACGGGGACGCAGGATCTGGCTTTCCGTGATCGGCGGGGTCTTGCCCGGTTCGTCGTACTTGAGGACCAGGGCCGATCTGGCGAAGAACTCGGCCTCGCCGTCGTCGAGCGTGATGGCACGCATGGCGTCGCGCGAGTCCTGCACCTGCTCGAAGCCATGCAGCACCTCGTAGGCGCCCTCGATCACGTGATCGGTGACCTTGCCCTTGTGCGGCACGCGCACGTCGGCGAACGTGTCGCCGCACACCAGGCCGTTCTGGCAGACGAAGCGGAGCATGCCCGCCAGCATCTGGTAGCTGCTGGTGCCGTCGTGCGAATTGAGCAGGATGATCTCGTTCGCCTCGGCGCCGTTGATCTGGCTCGCATGGCGAAGGCGCAGCATGTGCTTGGTGTAGTCGCGGCGGTCCTCCTGGCGCACGCGGGTCTGGCACACCATGAACGGCTGGAAGCCTTCCTTGCGCAGTTCGGCGAGCACCGCCGCCGTGGAAATATGGCTGTACCGTTCGGATCGGCTTTCGTGCGGGGTGTCCGCGAAGATGGAGGGTGCGACGGTGCGGATCTGGTCATCGGACAGCGGATGGTTCGACCGCAGCACCGGGGAGCGATAAGCGAAACTGGAAGCGAGTTGCATGACGATCTCCTTGGATAAGAGACCGGAGCCCCGCCCCACCGGGGAGGGAACCCCGGTGGGTGGTGGAGCGCCGCTGGCGCGGCGGTTGGAATCAGGCCGTGGCGAGATGCCAGTCCTGGGACAGTGGAGCGAACTCGTAGCCCAACGCACCAAGACGGTCGCGCTGCTGACGCAGGACGCGGCGATCGACGGTGGCGTCGAGCTTGACGACATCGCCCAGCGGCCAGAGTGCGCCGAACAGTGCAGCGTCGTCGGCCGAAGCCTCGGATGCGGCCACGCTCGGCTCGCTGCTGAACGGCGTGGTGTCGACCAGGGGATCGCGCGAGGAACGTGACGTCGACTTGGCCGTGGGTTTGGTCGTATCCGGCGCGGGCGCCTGCGCTTCTTCGTCGATCGGATCGACCTCCTGCGGACTCAGCCGGCGGGCCTCGTCGCGGCTCAGGGCGTCGATGCTGGACAACGTCATCCCACCCAGAAGGGCACGGATCTCGATGATCATGCGGCCGTTGGCGGTGTAGGTGGAGGGGCGAATCTCGGCGATGACGAAATCGCCCTCGTACTTGCCTTCGGCGTACTGGTCGAGCTCGGCGTTCTTCACGACGAACTCGCCGATGGAAGTCGCGAGGCGGCCGACGTTGAAGTCGCCGTTGCGACCATGGATGGTCTTGATGGCCAGTTGGCCGGGGAGGGTGATCATGAAGGTCTCCTGCTGACGATGAGAAGACAAGGCCCCGGGGATGGGGCCTTGCGGATCAGAACGACTCGGCAACG
>JAHDYG010000052.1 GCA_023383815.1 Rhodocyclaceae bacterium | reverse complement strand
GCAGGCGGCCATCGCCGCCAGCGGCGACAGGCCGATCGCGGTGGCGAAGGGGCAGCCCTCGCCGCGCGGCAGGTAGTACTCGGTCAGCGCCTTGCCCAGGTCGGAGAACGGGAACACCGCGCCCGACATCGTGCGGCCGTCCCACATCATCTGCCGGTACATGCCCCAGTTCACGTCGCCACGCACCGGGTGTTTGGTGATGACCGCGTGCCAGGTGCCGACGTAGCGCCCGCCGTCGCCGTCATGCACCAGCGGCACCGGCAGCCTGGTCAGGTCGACGTCATCGCCGAGCAGGATGTTTTCCTTGCACGGAGCGTCGCGCCGATCGACGATGACCGGCGCGATCGGCTCGCTGTTGGTGCGCTTGAGGTATTCCTTACCGATCTCGGGCAGCGTCGAGGCCGGGTCCATGCCGAGCGAGATCGCCATGCGGCGGTAGGTCGACAACGGTGCACCGAAGTAGCTGAAGCCCGGGTAGTCCTTGATCTTCTCCATGAACGGCGCGGCTTCGCCCAGTTCGCAGACGCGGCGCACGATCGCGCCGGCCTCGTTGTCCCAGTCCACTTCCTGTTTGATGCGCACGGCGTCGCCGGATTGGACGCATGCCTCGATGAACTCGCGGTTACTCCTGGGTGCGGATATCTTTCCCACGTCTGGCTCCTGTGATGGATGGATTGCGTTCGGTTCGGGTCCGGCTCAGTGGATCTTCGCCAGCACGGCGCTCCACTTGTCCTGGGCCTTGAGAATCATCTCGGCGACTTCGCGCACCGCGCCGTGCCCTCCGCGGGCGGTGGTCACGTAGGCGGCCGCTTCCTTGACGTCGGCCACCGCGTCACCGACCGCCACGGGCAGGCCGACGCGTTTCATCATCGACAGGTCGACGAGGTCGTCGCCGACGTAGCACACCTCGGCGTCGGAGATGTTCATCTCCTCCAGCATCTGCAGGTAGGGCTCGGTCTTCTTCCTGACCCCTTCGTGGAAGCGCTTGATCTTCAGCTCCTCGGCGCGATGGCGCACGGCGCCCGACTTCTTCGAGGTGATGATCGCGACCTCGATGCCGCACAGCATCAGCACCACCACACCCATGCCGTCCTTGATGTCGAAGTTGCGCGATTCGATGCCTTCGTCATTGATGACGATGCGCCCGTCGGTCATGACGCCGTCGACGTCGAGGATGACCAGCTTGATGTTCTTGGCCTGTTCCATGTGTAGGTTTCCTGTTGAGCGATAACGGGTCGGTTCAGTCGAGGCCGTACTCGTGCCAGCGCGCCTTGATCTTCGCGAGCATCGCTTCGTCCATGCGCGCTTCGACCGGCTTCTGCTTCCACTCGTAGGGAATGCATGCGTCCATGACGATGCGCGAGGTGGTGAGCTTGTCGAAGTCGGGGTGCAAGGCAGGGTCGAGCGGGGTGGAGCGGCCGCGTTTGAGAAGCTCGGTGCCGCGCATCGGGTCGTAGCGGCACGACAGCGCCCAGAAGACGCGCTGCAGGTCGTCGGCCTGGATGTCCTCATCGACCGTGATGACGCCCTTGATGCCGTAGGAACCGGTATTGCTGCCCAGCACCGCGCTCGCCACCTGGCTGGAGTGGCCGGGGTACATCTGCTTGAGCGACACCACGGCCCAGAAGCGCCCGGCCGACTCGGGCAGCACGCAGACCGACTGGATGCCCGGAATCTTCATCTGCTCCAGCTCGGTCCACAGCGTCGCGGTGCGCGTGAAGGCGAGCAGCATATGCACGTCGGTCACCGGGCGGCCCTGGCCGGTCGCCCACAGGATCGGGCTGTTGCGGTGGAGGATCTGCTTCACTTCGAGCGCCGGCTTGGGGATCGGCTTGTGCAGTTCGTCGGTGTAGTAGCCGGTGTACTCGGCAAACGGCCCTTCGAGGCGGAAGTTCTCCGGGTCGATCTCGCCTTCGAGCACGATCTCGGCGCCGGCCGGCACCGGCAGGCCGGTCAGCGGCGCCATCAGGAACTCGGCCGGCTGGCCGCGCACGGTGCCGGTGATGTCGAAGTCGTTGGCGCCCTTGTGCATCAGCGTGCCGGCCATGAAGATCAGCGGGTCGCAGCCGATCACGGCGGCGGCCGGCATCTTCCTGCCCAGCTTGGCGTACTTCTTCATGATGCGTTCGCCGCGCTTGCCCGGCAGGATCTGCACGCCGCAGGTCTTGTCGTCGAGCATCTGCATGCGGTAGGTGCCGAGGTTGGTCTCGCCGGTCTCCGGGTCGCGCAGCACCAGGAACACCATGGTGCCGATGTAGCGCCCGCCATCGAGGGGGAAGAACTTCGGCACCGGGAACATGTTCAGGTCGACCTTGTCGCCCGAGAGGACGTTTTCCAGTACCGGCCCGTCCTTGACCTCGCGGGCCTTGATCAGCCCTTCCGAGGTGATCGTCTTCTTCATCCACTGCTGTGCCGATTCGCACATCGACAGGTGATGCGGCAGGCCGAGCATGATCGCCAGGCGCTTGGTGGTCGCGAACGCACCGGTGAATACGGGCGTGGAGTAGCCCTGGATGCTCTCGAACAGCAGCGCCGGGCCTTTCTTCTCTTCATTGAGCTTGGAGACGTGCGAGATCTCCAGGTCCCAGTCGACCTCGGTGGTGATCCGCTTCAGTTCGCCGGCTTCGGCGCATTGATTGATGAAGTACCTCAGGTCCATGAGGACGGCTCCTTGGGTAGTGGGTCGATGACGGTGAGAGGTGGGTCGGGGCTTGTGCGCGGTGGTGATCGGCTCAATGCGTCGCGGCGACCGATTCGATGATCTCGAAGCCGGCACGCTGCAGGATGCGGATCACCGCCTCGATGTCCGGGCCGTGGAAGCGGACGATCACCTTCTTGAGCCGGTGGTCGTGCCCGGGGGCCTGTCCGTTGATGCTGATCGGATAGACGGCGAGCACTTCGGCGCCCGCTTCCTCGACCAGGTCGGTGATCCTCCCGATGGTGCCGCGCGCGAGTTCCATCGGAGCGATGGTCACCCCGCTGCGCTGCTCCCAGGCGCCGAGAAAATGCGCGGCGAGCGAGAACATCTCGATCGCCGAGATGATGCCGACGACCCGCCCCTGATCCATCACCGGCAACTGGCCGACACCGTGCAGCTGCCCCACCTGCAGGCAGTGCTCCATCGTGTCGTCGGCCTCGATCGTGGCGGGGTTGCGCACCATCACGTCCTTGACCTTGACGCGCCGGGTGAAGAAATCGAGTTCGTCGGTGCTCTGCGTGCGCAGTGCGCAGTGGGCGGCGCGCAGGCAGTTCACGCGCGTGATGAGCCCGCGCAGGCGCTCGCCGTCGACTACCGGCAACGCGTGCAGGTTGGATTCGGAGAGGATGCGCTTGGCTTCCGACAGCAGGGTGTCGCTGCCGATGACGATGGGGTTGGGCTGCATCCAGTTGCGTACGATCATGCTCGGTTCCTCCCTAGGACACGCGCTTGCCGGTGATGAGGCTCGACACGATGTAGTCCATCGCCGAGGTCGCGCCGCTCGTCGCACAGGCCTTCTGCTTGTTGCTCCAGATGGTTTCCGGGCGCGCCTGGAGGATGAACACGTTGCCCCCGGCGGGCAGGTTCTTGTCGATCGCCCACTCAATGTCCATCGGACGGCCGTAGTGCTTCTCGATCTTCTTCGCCATCCACGCCAGTTCGGTGATCTCGTCGTCGAGAATCGACTGGATGTTCTGGCGCTCGGCCGGCACCGGCATCGCGACCGATTTCTGCGCCCGGAGATCGACCGTGTAGCAGACCTCCTTGGTCGAGATCGTGCGTTCGAGGATGTCGAGGGTGACCTTGTTGACCACGAAGTGGTCGGGCGTGACTTCGCCCGAGACCACCGATTCGCCGAACCCGAAGTTCGAGTCGATGACGATCACCGAGCGGTCGCCGGTGGCCGGGTCGAGCGTGAACATCACGCCGGCGGTGAAGGAGTTGGCCATCTTCTGCACGCCGACGCTGATCGCCACCTCGTGGTGCGCAAAGCCCATCCGGATGCGATAGGCGATCGCGCGTGCGGTGTACAGGCTGGAGATGCAGCGGCGCACGTGCAGCATCACGTCGTCGATGCCGCGGATCCACAGGTAGGTGTCCTGCTGGCCGGCGAAGCTCGCCCCCGGCAGATCCTCGGCCGTGGCGCTCGATCGCACCGCGACCGGGGCCGCGGGCATGTAGCAGCGGACCGACAGCTTGCGGTAGGCCTCGGCGATCAGGTCTTCCAGTTCGATCGACATCGGCCGCGACTCGATCATCTCGCGGATGCTGCGCGAGGCCGCTTCGAGGCGGTCCAGATCGTCGTGGCCAAGTCCTTCGAGCAGCCCGTCGATCTCGCTGCGGATCCCGGCCTCTTCCAGGAAGCGCGTCGAACCGTGGGTCGTCAGCGCGAAGCCGGGCGGCACCCGAACCCCGGCGGCGATGAGTTCGCCCAGCGACGCACACTTGCCGCCGACGAGTGCGACCGAATCCTTGTCGCACTCGTCGAAGAAGCACACCGTGGCGGGCTCGCTGCGGTGTACGAAGCCCGGGTGGCAGGGAGCTGCCGAGAATACCGTTCCCATGGACGTGGCCCTTGCGGTTGGCTGTGGGAGAGGTGCTCAGTCGAGCAGCGTGATGAGGCCCGACGAGCCGTCGACCCGAAGCTGCATGCCGGTGCGGATCAGCCGCGTCGACACGCCGGTGCCCACGACCGCCGGCATGCCGTATTCACGACAGACGATCGCGGCATGGCTCATGACGCCGCCGACGTCGGTGACGCAGGCGCTGATCTTCGCGAACGCGGGCGCCCACGACGGCGAGGTGGTCGGCGCGACGAGGATCTCGCCTTCCTGCAGGTCGCGGATCTCCTCGGCGCTGCGGCACACGCGCGCCCTGCCTTCGACCGTGCCGGGGCTGGCGGCAAAGCCCTTCAGCTCGGAGATGCTGTCCGGGTCGGAGAGGTCCTGCACCGCGGACCAGGCCGAGAGCGAGCTGTTGGTGACCCCCCAGAGCACGATCGTGAAGGGCTCCTGGATCACTTCGGGCGCGGTGCCGATCGCCGGCGGCGGCGTCCATTCGCGGAACTTCTGCATCACGCCCTTGCGCCATTCGATCTCGGGCGGCCAGGTGGTCGTGCCGCGTGGCGTGACGCCGGTCGCCCAGGCGGTGACGATGTCCCACAGGGCCTGCCGGATCTCGTCGCGACGCAGGTACCAGACGTCCTCGACATCGTCGATCACGCCATGCTCCTGCATGACCGCCGCGACCTCGCGCATCTTGTTCCAGAACACCGAGTGGAACCAGTGCTCGACGTAGA
>JAHDYG010000003.1 GCA_023383815.1 Rhodocyclaceae bacterium | reverse complement strand
GCGGTTAGCTCAGCGGTAGAGCACTGCCTTCACACGGCAGGGGTCACTGGTTCGATCCCAGTACCGCCCACCACATGAAACCCGCATGCTTATTGGCCTTGCGGGTTTTTTGTTTTACGGCGCGAGCGGCTGTGCTGAAGGCCCGGTGTAATTCACGGTGCAATCACCCACCGATGACGGCCTCCGACAGCTTCATCAGCGCTTCCTGTTGGCGGTCGACGTGCAGATGGGCGTAGCGTTCAGTCGCCTTGATCGTGGTGCACCCCAGGATGTCGCGCACGACCTCCAGCCTCACCCCACATGATGATCAGCAGGCTGGCGCAGATCGTGGAAATGCACGCTGGGCATGCCGACCTTCTCTCTTGCGCGCAAAGCCGGTGTTCAGCACTCGTGGTTGATGCCGAGCGGCAGCATCTTCAGCCATGGGCGAACGGCGGGGATGACGGGGATGGTGGGAATGTGTTACCTACCCGCGCTGCCGGATGGCGTGAAAGAGGCCGTAGCCAAGTACGGCAAGGACGAGAAACCCAAGGGCGTACTTCATCAGGGGCGCGTCTATGTGGTTGCCGACATGCACACGTCGGAGGCCGATGTCGAAGCCACGATCCTGCACGAGAGCGAGGGGCATGTCGGCGTTCATCGACTGTACTGTAGGTGCTGCCAGACTTCCCGGCCCCGTTGCATGTAACTGGGCAGTTGGATAAAGTGTTGCATGTAACGCGCTGGAGACCGACATGGCACATGTGAATTCAAGAGTTCAGAAGCACCGCGACGCGCTCCGCATGGCAGGGCTTCGCCCGGTGCAAATCTGGGTGCCGGATACGCGACGGCCGGACTTCATAGAGGAATGCCGCCGACAGTCCCGCCTTGCCGCTCAGGCGGACATGGCAGACGCGGATATGCAGCACTTCATGGATGAGGCCCTGACGGACGTGGATGGCTGGACGCAATGATGCGTGGTGACTTCGTGACCATCGCCATGCAGGGCGACTTCGGCAAGCCGCGACCTGCCTTGGTAATCCAGTCCGACCGGTACGACGAACACGCCACTGTCACCGTGCTCCCGGTGACCGGGACGCTGATTGCCGCGCCGCTGTTTCGGATCACCGTTCATCCGAGCACGGCAAACGGTTTGCAGAAGCCATCTCAAGTGATGGTGGACAAGGCTATGACTGTGAAGCGCGACAAGGTGAAACAGTGCTTCGGGCGCATCGATGTCGATTCGATGATCGAGATTGAGCGATGCCTGGCAGTGTTCCTGGGCATAGCCAAATGACGGGGAACGGGCCCCCTGCGTAGATCGAAGATCACCTTCATCAGACCAGGTGAACCAACCTCCTCCGTAACGAGAAGCAGCCAGGAGTGATCTCCGGCTGCTTTTTTTGTCCGCACAGATCTCCGCCCGGATCAGTCCGAAGCCAGAATCCGTCGATTGCGGCGCGCGAGCCACAGCGCAAGGACGAGCCACAGCAGCGAGACCGGCAGCATCGTGAGGGCGAGGCCGGAGAGGCCGAGGCCGAACCAGGCCATGGCGGTGTAGGACCAGGAGCCGATCTGGTCGCCGAGCCGGTACACGAAGGTGTCGTTGAAGTTCTTCGCCTTGTACTTGTCCGAGCGTGACAGCACGGTGTAGAGGATTTCCCTGGCCGGCCTTGCGAGCGCGAAGTTGCCGGCGCGGCGCAGCACTTCGAACACCACGACGACGGCGAGTACCGGCATGGCGCCGAGCAGGCCGAAGCCGATGAGGCTCAGCACCGGCAGGAAGGCGAGGCCGAAGCCGAGACCGAGCCAGCGCAGCAGGCGTCCGGTGAGGAAGATCTGCGTACCGAGCGTGAGGACGTTGGTCGCGAGGTCCATGCCGGCGAAGAGCCGGATGCGGCCGCCCGGGTCGCCTTCGAAGGTGCGTGAGACGATGTCGATGCGCTGGAAATACAGGAAGGTCGAGGCGATCGTGAAGAGCAGCACCAGCCCGGCGATGCCGAGCAGATAGGGGGAGGTGACGACGCTGCGGATGCCGTCGCTCACACCGCCGCCGACTACCACCGGTTCTTCTGGGCACGATCCTGCATCGCGGGTGCCGTTCTCGCGCGCCTCGCTTTCGGCCTCCCTGCGCAAGGCGGGTTCGTGGTGGTCGAGCAGTCGCGCGGCGCGGGCTGCGAGTTCGAGGACCAGCGCGGACACCAGCATCAGCTTGAGCGGGCCGAGCCAGCCGGCAAGCCCGGTCGTGATCGTCGACCCGAGCATCGCGCCGAGCGTGCCGCCGACCGCAATCGCGCCGAACAGGCGCTTGCTTTGTTGCGGCTGGTACAGATCGGTCATGAAGGACCAGAACACCGAGACCACGAACAGGTTGAAGATGCTGAGCCAGATGAAGAACGCACGACCCACCCACACGTTGCGCGCGGCGTCGGCCCAGGAGAGCAGGGCAAAGAAGACGAGCAGGTTGGCGATGAAGAAGCGGTAGGTGAGCGGGATGAAGCGCTTGCGCGGCAGGCGCGATACCAGAGCCGTGTAGAGCGGGTGCAGCAGCAGCATGCCGGCGAGCGTGCCGGTGAAGAGCCAGGCGAGGTTCTGGACCCCGCCGGCCACCCCCATCTCGTCGCGGATCGGTCGCAGGATGTAGTAGGCGGTGAGGATCAGGAAGAAGTACGCGCACGACCAGAAGAGCGCTGCGAGTTCGCCCGGCCGGATGGCAATGCTGCGTGCCAGTAGACGCTCGATCGCGCCGGGCATGGGGGTGCTTCAGCCGCGGGCGACGAGGTCGATCATGCGTTGACGGGTCGCGGCGTCGGGCATCGGCCCGCGGCCGGCAGCCAGGTTGTCGACGAGGTACTGAGGGCGTGCCGTGCCTGGGATCGCTACCGTCACCGCCGGATGCGAGACGACGAATTTAAGCGCGAACTGCGCCCAGCTCGCGATCCCGAGTTCCTTCGCCCAGTCCGGCAGCGGGCGCTGCCCGAAGGCCTGCAGCACGCGTCCGCGGCCGAAGGGCAGATTGGTCAGCACCGCCATGCCGCGCTCGGCCGCCAGCGGCAGGATGCGATCCTCGGCGTTGCGGTTGTCGACCGCGTAGTCCACCTGGACGAAATCGAGCGCTTCGCGCGCCATGACGGCGGCGAAGTCCGCATACTGGCTGTCGAACGAGGTGCTCATGCCGAGGTAGCGGATCCGGCCGGCCGCCTTCCACTCGCGCAGAACCGGCAGCATGTCGTCGATGCCGGCGAGGTTGTGCACCATCAGGAGATCGAAGCGCCCGGTGCGCAGGCGGCGCAGCGAGCCCTCCATCTCGGCGATGCCGGCCGCGGCGCCGCCACGTCCGGCCCCCACCTTGGTGGCAAGAAAGAGCTCGTCGCGATTGCCTAGTTCGGCCATCAGATCGCCGATCACCGTTTCGGCACGCCCATACGAAGGCGCGGTGTCCACCACCCGTCCGCCCAGGCGCGGCAGTTCGCGCAGCACTTCGCGCAGCGGCGCACGCGCGGCCTCCGATTCATCGACATCGAAGCGGCGTGCGGTGCCGATGCCGATCACCGGCAGGCGCTCGCCGGAACTCGGGATCGGCCGGGTGGCAAGCCCGGAGCGTAGGTCGGTCGCCAGGGCTGCAAAGGGCGCCAGCGCCGCGCAGGCGCCCAGCGTCAGGCCGCCGGCGAGCAGGCGGCGGCGGTCGGTCGAAAATCCGGTCATTGTCTCGGGCAGGCGCATGATCGCATTCTCCTTACGGTTCGCGTGCTCGGTTGCTCAGCAGTCCGCAGCGATCGTCCTGCCGATCACACTGCGAAACATCTCTTTCACCCGCGTGTGGTCGAGCGCCGGATTGCGCACGGCGCGGATGCTCAGCCCCTCGAACATCGCCGCCAGCAGTTCGGCCTGCGCGCCCAACTGCCCGTCATCGACCAACAATCCAAGCTGGACCCGAAGTTCGCGCAGGAGTTCGACGAGACTGGCAAGACACTGGCGATCGGCTTCGCGAACGATGGCCGCGATGCGCTCGTTGCGTGAAGCCTCGGCGACGATCTCCAGACGCAGTGCGGCCGAGCCCGCGTCGAGCTTCTCGGAGACGCCGTCGTCGGAGGCGAGCAGCAAGGCCTCGAGCGGTTCACGGGCCACCCGCAACTCGGCCGTCAAGGCCAGGACACGGTCGAGATCGCGCTCGACGATCGCGGCGATGATCGCTTCCTTGTTCTCGAAATAGTGATAGACGTGCCCCGGGCTCATGTTTGCCGTGGCGCAGATGCGCGCGATGCTCGCGCCGTGGAAACCGTGGTCGCGAAAGCACTCGGCGGCGGCGTCGAGGATCTGCTCGCGCCGGGTCTCGGGGCGAGGCGCGTCGTCGTGGTCGATCTGTCCGTCCGGCATGGGTCCGTTCTCCTCACCATTTCGCGCGCGTGCGCCGTGCAACTCGCCACGCGGTTCGCAGGTTCAAGCCTGCCAGAGTTTCAACCGTGCTGCACGAGCGCGCGTGTGTTTCCGGGCGGCTGTGCAAAGCCCTGCGGTACGGAATGTGAACGCAGGATGAACGCGCCCTTCATGTGATGTACAGGGTGCCTCCCCGAGAATCGGCGTCGTTGTCGGTCTTGCTCGGAAGGCTGACTGTGGAGAGGATCGGAGGGCAGTCATGAGGCTGTTGAGTGCGGTGATCGGTATGGTGGTGCTCGCGTGGGGCTGGGGCATGTGGGCAAACGGAGCGGGAGGTGGGAGCACGCCGTGGGTGATCTACGAACAGGCCCTGTTGCTCAGCGGCCTGCTGTCCATCGCACTGATGTCGGTCGCGATGGTTCTGGCCACGCGCCCCGTCCTGCTGGAGCGACCGCTCGGCGGGATGGACAGGATCTATCGCGTGCACAAGTGGAGCGGAATGCTCGCAGTCGGGTTTGCAGCGCTGCACTGGCTCATCGAGATGTCCGACGATCTCGTGAAGTCGCTCGCCGGTCGGGCGGGCCGTCTTCACGAAATCGAGTTTTCCGGGCTGATCGAGAACTTGCGTGATGCCGGCGAGGAGGTGGGCGAGTTTGCAATCTACCTCGTACTGGCGATGCTGGTCCTGAGCCTGTGGCGCAGGTTTCCGTACCGGTGGTGGCGTCCCTTGCACAAGGCCATGCCGGCGCTGTATCTGCTCCTTGCCTTTCATGCGGCCGTTCTGGCTCCGCTCGGATACTGGCGTCAGCCGGTCGGCTGGGTGCTTGCGCTGCTCCTGGCATCGGGCACGACGGCCGCTTTCCTGTCGCTTGCAGGCCGGATCGGGCGCGACAATCGTGCAGGTGGAGTCGTGGAATCGATCTCGACGCCGGCTCCGGACGTGACCGAAGTCGTGTGCCGCCTGGAGCACGGCTGGCCAGGGCACCGGGCCGGGCAATTCGCGTTCGTGAGTTTCGACCGCTTCGAAGGCGCGCATCCTTTCACGATCGCCAGCGCGGATCACGGCGACCGTCGCCTCAGCTTCCTGATCAAGGGGCTGGGCGACTACACACGGGGTTTGTCGAGGCGGATCTCGAAGGGGCAGGCGGTCACGGTCGAGGGCCCCTATGGGTGCTTCGACCTCGATCGCGGCGACGGCAACGCACGCCAGATCTGGATCGCGGGCGGGATCGGTGTTACGCCCTTCATGGCCTGGCTGGATCGCCTGCGCTCCGATCCGGTGCGCGCACCGGCTGCGCGGCTGCATTACTGCACCCGCAACGCGGCAGCCGATCCCCTGATCGAACGACTGGCTTCGATGTGTGTCGATCTGCCGAGCATCTCGCTACAGGTGCATGACGCCTCTCAGGGCGAGTATCTGAGCGCGGAGCAGATCATTTCCGCGGATGAAGGGAACGATCGGGCCGAGATCTGGTTCTGTGGACCGCGCGGTCTTGGCGAATCCTTGCGATCCAGGCTTGGTGCGCTCCTGGGGAGCCGCCTGCGCTTTCATCAGGAAGCGTTCGAACTGCGTTGAGGGCGGCACCGCAGAGGCGCGGCGGGCGTGTCCGCAGCATGGTGACCATTGGAGCGCGGGGAACCGGACCATGAGAATTCTGCTTGTCGAGGATGATGCGCTGCTGGGCGACGGGGTTCGTTCCGGATTGAAGCAGGGCGGATTCGCTGTGGACTGGGTGATGGACGGACGCCAGGCCGGGCTGGCCCTCGAGACCGGGTCGTACGAGGCCGTGGTGCTCGATCTCGGCCTGCCCGGGCTCGGTGGCATGGAGATCCTGCGCCGGGTGCGCAGCCGCGGCGATTCCGTTCCCATTCTCATCGTGACTGCGCGCGATGCGATTGACGACCGGGTGGCCGGGCTGGATGCCGGGGGTGACGACTATGTCGTCAAGCCGTTTGACCTGAGCGAACTGCAAGCGCGCCTGCGGGCACTCGTTCGCCGTTCCAACCAGCAGATCGAGCCGCTCATCGTGCACGGAGACCTGACGCTCGATCCGACCGCACGCACGGTCTGCCACGCCGGACTGGCGGTCGAGCTGACGGCGCGCGAGTTTGCGATCCTCCACGTGCTGTTGCTCAATGCCGGGCGCGCACTGTCGCGGGCGCAGATCGAGGATCGGCTCTATGGCTGGGGAGAGGAGATCGAGAGCAATGCGGTCGAGGTGTTCATCCATCATCTGCGAAGGAAACTGTCCCCGGAGCTGATCCGCACGGTTCGTGGCGTAGGCTACATGATCGAGCGCGCATCATCGTGACGCCTTCGCTGCGTCGGCGATTGCTGTTGGTGCTCTTGACTGTGGTCTTGTCCGCCTGGACGGCGACGGCGGTATTCACGTATCTGGACGCTCGCCACGAAATCGATGCGATGCTCGATGCTCGCCTGGCGCAGTCGGCCGACCTGGTTGCCGTCCACATGGCCTTGCAAGTGCCCGATGAACCGGTCCGGGATGCTGAGCCGCGACCGCTGAAGGCCGTGGAGGCGACGCTGCTGCAGGTCTGGCGGGGCTCGCACCTGATGTTGCGCTCTGGCGATGCGCCCGATGTGCCCTTGTCGGAACCGCTCGCCGGATATTCCGATGCGGTGGTCGAGGGGCAGGCGTACCGGGTGTACAGCCGACCCGATGAGGACGGTCGCTTCGTCGTGCAGGTGGCCGAGCGCACGCTGGTGCGCAGAGCACTGGCCGAGAGCGTCGCGAGTCACCTGCTTCATCCGCTGTACTTTGCCGTTCCGGCGCTTGGGCTGCTGATCTGGCTGTCCGTCGGTATTGGCCTTGCGCCGCTGGGTCGTTTCGCCCGCGAAGTCGAACAGCGTGCCCCGGACAACCTCGCTGCGCTCGATGGCACGAAGACGCCCAGCGAGGTGCTCCCGCTGCAGGTTGCGTTGAATGCATTGTTCGAGCGGCTGGGAGCCTCGTTTGAACTGGAACGCCGATTCACTGCCGATGCCGCACACGAACTCAAGACCCCACTGGCAGCGATCCGGGTTCAGGCGCAGGTTGCACGCCATGCCACGCAGGACGCGGAGCGCAGACGGGCACTGAATCAGGTGATCGCCGGGGTCGATCGTGCCGGGCGCCTCGTCGAGCAGTTGCTCGTGCTCGCCCGGCTCGACCCGCAGCGTGCCCTTCAGAACGTGCATCCGGTGGGTCTGCTGGAGCTGGCGCGCGATGCGGTCACGGCCATGGCGCCATACGCCGCGGAGCGTTCGGTCGACCTGGGGCTGTGCGCCGAGGCCCGGGGGACGGTCCAGGGGGATCCGGTGTTGCTCGGAATCCTGTTGCGCAATCTTCTGGACAACGCCGTGCGCTATACCCCGCAAGGCGGCCGCGTCGATCTGGAGGTACTTCGGGAGGAGGAGTCCTGGGCGATCCGGATTGCGGATACCGGTCCGGGCATTCCGCGCGAAGAACGCTCGCGCGTGTTCGAGCGCTTCTATCGCGTGCTCGGCAATGCCGAGCCGGGAAGCGGGTTGGGGCTGTCGATCGTTCAGCACATCGCAACACTGCACGATGCACGACTGATTCTGGATGATGGGCCCGAAGGAAAGGGATTGTCGGTGACGCTTTCATTCCCGCCCCTTAAGGATGTCTTAAGCTGACTCCTGAATACTTCTTTCACGCCGGACTTGCGGCGTCATCGATCAGGACATCCCGTCCCCAATCTTCAGGAGAACCCATGAAACTCATCCTTAACGCATCCCGCGCCGCCCTGATTGCCGGGCTGGTTGTCGCAACCGCTACGGGGGCGGCGATCGCCGCCTCCAGTCCGGCCGATTCGCACAAACACGACCATGCGGGTGCGACCGAACTGCAACTCGATCATGGAAAGAAGTGGGCGATCGATGCGCCCCTCAGCCGCGCAATGGGGCATATCCGCAAGGCCGTGCATGAGCGGCTCGAGGACATCCACACCGACCGGCTCGCCGCAGGCGGGTATCGCGAACTGGCCGCGACGGTCAATGAGGAGGTGGCTTACATGGTCAACAACTGTCATCTCACACCCGAGGCAGACGCTCAACTGCATCTGATCATTGCCGAACTGCTCGAGGGTGCGACGACCATGGAAAAACCGGAGAGCGGCGCCAATCCGCGTAGTGGCGCGGTGAAGATCATTGGGGCGCTCGACAACTACGCGAAGTTCTTCGACGATTCCAGCTTCCAGCCGATCCGGCACTGACCGATCCGGTCTTGAGGCCGGCCTCGCCTCGGCGGGGCCGGTCGTACCCACGGGAGCCAGCGCGACGCAGGGACCCAGCAACACACGGGAACGGGATTGCAAGGTCGTGAGATTGGAACGGACATTGTTGGAAGTTCAAACTAGAATGCTCGTTCTAGTCGACGACGATACCGGGCCCCCGCTGGGCGGGGGAGGTTCGTCGGGATCGCGAACAACAAGGATGTTCCACGCATGAGTCCGATAGCCCGCCAGATCCTCTGCACCGCGGTTGTGCTGGTGCTTGCCGCTTCGCTTTCCGCCTGCGATCGAGGCAAGCCCGCGCCCGCCGCCGGGCCGGGGCAGATGCCGCCGCCGACCGTCGGAGTGGTCGTGGCCGAGCGCGTTGCGGTGCCGACCATCGTCGAGTTGCCGGGGCGCACTTCGCCCTACCTGATCGCGGAGGTGCGTCCCCAGGTGACGGGCATCATCAAGCAGCGCGCGTTTGCCGAAGGGTCCGAGATCCAGGCTGGCACGCTGCTCTACGAGATCGAGCCGGCGAGCTACAAGGCGGTGCACGATTCCGCCCGGGCGGGGCTCGCCCGCGCCGAGGCCAACCTGGAGGCAGCACGCCTCAGCGCACAGCGTGTGGCCGGGCTGGCGAAGTCGGACATGGTGAGCCGGCAGCGCCACGACGAGGCGCAGGCCGCCTTGCGGCAGGCCGAAGCCGACGTCGCGGCGGCGCGTGCCGCGCTGGAGCGGGCGCGCATCGATCTCGAATTTACGCGGCTGACTTCGCCGATCGACGGGCGGATCGGGCGCTCGGCCGTGACCGCCGGTGCGTTGGTGACGGCAAATCAGGCGCAGGCGCTGGCGATCGTGCAGCAACTCGATCCGATCTACGTCGATCTGACCCAATCCAGCGCCGATTTGCTCAGATTGAGGCGTGAGGTCGAGGCGGGGCGGATCCGTCGCGATGCTGAAGACCGGATTCCGGTGCAACTGGTGCTGGAGGATGGCAGCGAGTATGCGCAGCCCGGTCGTCTCGCGTTCTCCGAGGTGTCGGTGGACCCCGGAACGGGCAGCGTCACCTTGCGCGCCGTCTTTCCGAACCCTGCAGGCGAGTTGTTGCCCGGGATGTACGTGCGGGCGCGGCTCGACCAGGGTGTGAAGGAGGCGATCCTGCTGCCGCACGCCGCGGTCGGACGCGATCCGCGCGGCAATGCGACCGTGATGGTGGTCGACGGGGAGGGCAAGGTCGGCGTCAAGGTGGTGCAGGCCGAGCGGTCGCTGCGCGACCGCTGGATTGTGACGGACGGCCTCGCGGGAGGCGAGCGTGTGATCGTCGAGGGGCTGCAGCGGGTCCGGCCGGGGATCCCGGTGACGGTCGAAGTGGCGGCGACCGCCGCGGCGCGCTGAGGGAACCCCGACCATGGCCCGATTCTTCATCGACCGACCGATCTTCGCGTGGGTGATCGCGATCGTGATCATGCTCGCGGGGCTGCTCTCCATCCGCGTCCTGCCGGTGTCGCAGTACCCGGCGATCGCCCCTCCGGCGGTCGCGATCAACGCCTACTACCCGGGCGCCTCGGCGCGTGCGGTCGAGGATTCGGTGACGCAGATCATCGAACAGAAGATGACCGGGCTCGATGGGCTGCTGTACATGAAGTCGTCGAGCGACTCCTTTGGTCGGGCGTCGGTGATGCTGACCTTCGACGCCAGCGTCAATCCCGATACCGCCCAGTTGCAGGTCCAGAACAAGCTCCAGCTGGCCTTGCCGCTCTTGCCGCAGGCGGTGCAGCAGCAGGGCGTGCAGGTCGCGAAGTCGGCGCGCAACTTCCTGCTCGTGATCGGTTTCGTGTCCGAGAAGGGCGATCAGACCCAGTTCGATCTGTCGGATTTCGTCGTCTCCAACGTGCAGGACACGCTGTCGCGGGTGAATGGCGTGGGCGAAGTGCTGGTCTTCGGTGCCCAGTATGCAATGCGGATCTGGCTCGATCCGGCACGGCTCGTGAACTACCGCCTCACGCCGGGCGATGTGCGGGCGGCGATCCAGGCCCAGAATGCCCAGGTGTCGGCGGGTCAGCTCGGCGGCACGCCGGCTGTGCCGGGACATGGTTTCACCGCGTCGGTCACCGCGCAGAGCCGGCTGCAGACGGTCGAGGAATTCGAAGCGATCCTGTTGCGCACCTCGGCCGAAGGCGGCGAGGTGCGCTTGCGTGATGTGGCGCGGGTCGAGATCGGGGCCGAGAATTACAGCACGCTCGCGCGTTTCAACGGCCGGCCTGCCGCGGGCGTCGGTATCCGCCTCGCCTCCGGGGCCAACGCGGTAGAGACTGCGGCAGCCGTGCGCGCGACGCTGAAATCGATGTCGGAGTACTTTCCGCCGGGCGTCGAGGCGGTGATTCCCTACGACACCACGCCCTTTGTCGAGCTTTCGATCCGCTCGGTCGTGGTCACGCTGATCGAGGCGATCGCGCTGGTCTTCCTGGTGATGTTCCTGTTCCTGCAGAACCTGCGCGCGACCCTGATCCCGACGATCGCGATTCCCGTCGTGCTGCTGGGCACCTTCGGCGTGATGGCAGCCTTCGGTTTTTCGATCAACACGCTGACGATGTTCGGGCTGGTGCTCGCGATCGGGCTCCTCGTCGATGATGCGATCGTCGTCGTCGAGAACGTCGAGCGGGTGATGAGCGAGGAGGGCCTGCCGCCGAAGGAGGCCACCCGGCGCTCGATGGATCAGATCACCAGCGCGCTGATCGGCATCGGACTGGTGCTTTCGGCCGTGTTCGTACCGATGGCCTTCTTCGGCGGCTCGACCGGCGTGATCTACCGCCAGTTCTCGATCACCATCGTCTCGGCAATGGCGTTCTCGGTGCTGGTTGCGATCATCTTCACGCCGGCGCTGTGCGCAACGATGCTCAAACCGGTGGCGCGAGGGCATTCGGCCGCCGAAGGCGGCTGGTTCTCGGGCTTCTTCCGCTGGTTCAACGGCATGTTTGCGCGCAACCAGCGGCGCTATGAATCTTCGGTTGCGGGAATCCTGCGCCGCGGCGGGCGCTTCATGCTGATCTATGCGGTGATCCTGGGGGTGATGGCCTTCTTCTTCCTGCGCATGCCGACCTCCTTCCTGCCCGAGGAAGACCAGGGAATCATGTTCAGCCAGGTCATGCTGCCGGCGGGTGCGACGCAGGAACGCACGCTCGGCGTGCTCGAGAAGATCGAGGAGCACTTCCTCGAACATGAGCAGGGCACGGTGCGGGCCGTGTTCACAGTGGCGGGGTTCAGCTTTGGCGGCCGCGGCCAGAACATGGGTATCGGTTTCATCAACCTTCGTCACTGGAACGAGCGCAAGGCCCCGGGGATGCACGTCAAGGATGTTGCCGCGCGGGCGATGGGTGCGTTTTCGAAGATCCGCGAGGGCATGGCCTTTGTCTTCGTGCCGCCGGCGGTACTGGAACTCGGTACTTCGGGCGGATTCACCCTCCAGCTGCAGGACCGCGCAGGGCTCGGGCATGACGCCCTGGTGGCGGCGCGCAATGAGTTCCTGGGAATGGCGCGGCAGGATCCGCGTCTCGTCGGGGTACGCCCAAACGGTCAGGACGACATGCCGGAGTACCTGATCGAAGTCGATCACGCAAAGGCCGCTGCGCTCGGAGTCACTGTGGCCGATATCAACGATGCGCTTTCAACCGCGTGGGGCGGGGCTTATATCAACGATTTCATCGACCGCGGCCGGATCAAGAAGGTCTATCTGCAGGCCGATGCGCCCGCACGCATGGGGCCGGAGGATCTCGAAAAATGGTATGTGCGCAATCGCTCCGGTGACATGGTGCCGATGTCGGCCATCAGTTCGGGCCGCTGGGTGTACGGCGCACCCTACCTGGAGCGCTACAACGGCCAGCCTTCGGTCGAGATCCTCGGGCAGGCGGCACCGGGATTGTCCTCCGGTGAAGCGATGATCGCGGTCGAGGAGCTCGTCGCCCGGCTGCAGCCGGGCATCGGCTACGAGTGGAGCGGCACATCCTACGAGGAACGCCGCTCGGGGGCGCAGGCGCCGGCGCTGTATGCGCTCTCCATCCTCGTTGTGTTCCTGTGTCTGGCCGCACTCTACGAGAGCTGGTCGGTGCCGTTTGCGGTGATGATGGTGGTGCCGCTCGGGGTGGTCGGTGCGCTGGTTGCGGCCAGCGGGCGGGGGCTGCCCAACGACATCTACTTTCAGGTGGGGCTCCTGGCGACGATCGGCCTGTCGTCGAAGAACGCGATCCTGATCGTGGAGTTCGCGAAGGCGCAGATGGCCGAAGGCAAGGAACTTGTGGCAGCGACGCTGGAGGCGGTGCGCATGCGCCTGCGGCCGATTCTGATGACTTCGCTCGCGTTCGGGTTCGGTGTCGTGCCGCTGGCGATTGCGACCGGCGCCGGTTCGGGAAGCCAGAACGCGATCGGCACCGGCGTGCTCGGTGGCACGATCTCGGCGACGGTACTCGGGATCTTCTTCGTGCCGCTGTTCTATGTGCTGATCAGGCGCATCTTCGGCGACCGCGAGCGGGAGGCCGTGCCGGGGCCAGAGGTTCGGGCGGATCCTGCGCAGGCCGCACGCGAGGCCCGTCCCTGAGCGGCCCCGGATGAGCGGGCGCGCTGACGACCGCGAGGGCGGGATCGCGTAGAATCTCGCCCTTTCAGCATCCGTATCGGGATCCACGCCAGATGTCCGCCACCACCGTCCGCACCCGCTTCGCCCCCAGTCCGACCGGTTACCTGCACATCGGAGGCGCCCGCACGGCGCTCTTCTCGTGGGCCTACGCCCGGCGTCATGGCGGCAGCTTCATCCTGCGCATCGAGGACACCGACGTCGAGCGCTCGACCCCCGAGGCGGTCCAGGCCATCCTCGACGGCATGCAGTGGCTTGGTCTGGAAGCCGACGAGGGGCCGTTCTACCAGATGCGGCGCATGGATCGCTACAAGGAAGTGATCGGCTCGCTGCTGGCCGAAGGCAAGGCCTACCACTGCTACGCATCGCCCGAGGAGCTCGATCACATGCGCGAAGCCCAGCGCGCGCGCGGCGAGAAGCCGCGCTACGACGGGCGCTGGCGTCCCGAGCCGGGCAAGGTGTTGCCCGAGCCGCCGCCCGGCGTGCAGCCGGTGGTGCGCTTCCGTAATCCGGTCGACGGCATCGTGGCCTGGGATGATCTCGTCAAGGGCCGGATCGAGATCGCCAACACCGAACTCGACGACCTCATCATCGCGCGCGCCGACGGCACGCCGACCTACAATTTCTGCGTCGTCGTCGACGACCTCGACATGCGGATCACGCACGTCATCCGCGGCGACGACCACGTCAACAACACGCCGCGCCAGATCAACATCCTGTCTGCGCTCGGGGCCGAACTGCCGCGCTTTGCGCATCTTTCGATGATCCTCGGCGACGACGGCACCAAGCTTTCGAAGCGCCACGGTGCCGTGAGCGTGATGCAGTACCACGACGACGGTTACCTGCCGGATGCCGTGATCAACTATCTCGCGCGTCTGGGCTGGAGTCACGGTGACGACGAGATCTTCTCGCGCGAGCAATTTGTCGAATGGTTCGACCTCGACCACATCACGCCCTCGGCGGCGCAGTTCAATACCGAAAAGCTCAACTGGCTCAACGCCCAGTACCTTCGCAAGCACCCGGATGATGCGCTTGCGGCCGATGCGGCGAAGCGCCTCGCGCAGCGCGGCATCGACGCGGAGGGCGGACCGGCGCTCGAGCGCATCGTCGCGCTGTACAAGGAGCGGGTGACGAACCTCAACGAACTCGCGGACGCCGTCGAACTCTACGTCGTCGCCGTGCATCCAGCCCCCGAAGTGCTGGACCAGCACCTCACCGAGCCCGCCCGCGCGGCGCTCGCCAGCCTTGCCCGGCGCTTCGAGTTGCTCGAAGCCTGGGAGAAGACGGCGCTCAATCAGGCGATCAAGGACACGATGGCCGAGCACGGCCTGAAGATGCCGCAGGTCGCGATCCCGCTGCGCGTCGCAACGCTCGGCGTGCCCCAGACCCCGGCCATCGATGCCGTTTTGGAAGTCCTGGGCCGTGAACGCGTGCTGGCGCGGATGAAGCGCTACGTCTGAGCGGATGTGTCTGACCGGTCGGTATTCGTTGGACCCGGGTGCGATTCGTCAGCCTGACGTGAACGTGGGGATTCAGGTACACTCCGTGAATGGCTCCAACCGTCTTTCGTGAAGGGTCGTATCGGTTTTTCTTCTTTTCCAGAGAGGAAACCCGTATTCATGTTCACGTGTCCCATCCCGACGGTGAGGCGAAATTCTGGCTCGGACCAAAGGTTCAACTCGCGACGGCAGTCGGTCTTTCAGACCGACAGATCGGTGAAGCGCAGACACTGATCTGCGCACATCTTGAGGAAATCATCGATGCGTGGAAGGCACATTTCGGCTCCTGAGGTAACGCATATCTCGAAGCATGGTTTCTGGATCCTGCTCAACGATGAGGAAATGCTCCTTGCGTTCGAACAGTTCCCTTGGTTCGGGAAGGCCACAATCGAACAGATCATGCATGTCGAATGGCCTGCGCCCGGTCACCTGTACTGGCCGGAACTCGATATCGACCTTGCGGTAGAGTCGATCCGTAATCCTCAGGACTTCCCGCTGGTCTCGAAGGCCGGACACTGACGGCCGGCATCTCGGTCCCCGCGCTTTGCTGTCCTGATCGAGCGGGTGATCACGCCTTGTGCTGGAACTTGTCCGGCCGCAGCACGCCGACGTCGGCGACGTACGCGACCATCGCGTAGTTGCGGAAGTAGGCCTTCTCGACGTGCTCGACGATGGCTCCGGCGGTTTCGCCATCGCACAGGATCTCCATGCGGATGCTCTTGTCGGCGCCCCAGAGTGCGCTGCGCGGGCCGTGACTGCCCTGGCCGCGCGCATCCGACACCGTGTAGCCGTGGGCTCCGAGCCGCATCACGTCGGCCGCGAGCGGATCTTCGATTGCCGCCTCGGAGATGATCACCACCAGTTTGCAGGGATGGGTGTTGCGCATGGTCAGCTCCCGTATGCGAGGCCCACAAGGACGTTGTAGAGCGGAATTCCGACGAGGATGTTGAAGGGGAAGGTGATCACCAGCGCGGCGGTGATCGACAGCCCCGGATTCGCTTCGGGTACGGCGATCCGCATCGCGGCCGGAGCGGCGATGTACGAGGCGCTGGAAGCCAGCGTTGCGAGCAGCAGCGCGCCGCCGGCCGACAGCCCGATGCCGAGCGCGAAGGCGATGCCGACGAGGGCTCCGATCACCGGCATGGCGATCGCGAAACCGACCAGGAAGGCGCCGCTCGTGCGCAGCGCGCCGGCCTGACTCGCGGCAACCAGCCCCATCTCGAGCAGGAACAGGCACAGCACGCCCTTGAAGAGATCGAAGAAGAAGGGTTCGAGCGGCGCCAGCCCCTTGGGGCCCGCGATCCAGCCGATCAAAAGCCCACCGCCGAGCAGCACCATGCTCTTGCCGAGGAAGATCTCGTGCGCGAGTGTGCCCCAGCGGATCGAACGCCAGTCTCCGCCCATGCGCGCGAGCAGGATCCCGACCGCAATCCCGGGCAATTCGAGCAGCACGAGGAAGAGTGGCAGATAGGTTTCGAACTCGACGCCGCGGGCGATCAGGAAGTCGACCCCGACGGCGAAGGTGACCACGCTGACCGAGCCGTAGTGGCCGGCAATCGCCGCCGCGTTGAAGCGGTCCAGGCGACCGAGCTTGTACAGGATCGGAAAGGCGAGCAGTGGAATCAGCAGGCCCATGCCGATGACGGCGATCGCCTGCGGCAGGATGTGCAGGGCATCCTGCCGTGCCAGCTCCATTCCGCCTTTCAGGCCGATTGCGATGAGCAGATAGATCGAGAGGGCTTCGTAGAGCTGGGCCGGGATCTTGAGGTCCGAGCGGGTCAGGCGTGCGGCGAAACCCAGCGCGAAGAACAGGGGGATGGCGTCCATGTCATTGGCCAGCGGCGAAAAATGGTTCTTGTCGAAGCTGCGGTGCTTGCGGTTTCGGCTTGCGCGCGAGCGCTCCAGTGACCGTTCCTGGCGGCAAATGGTTCCGCGGTGCAGGGGCTGGGCAGTCGCCGGTAGTGCTCAACGTCCGCCACCGCCACCGCCACCGCCTCCGCCGCCCGATGAGCCGCCTCCGCTGCCGCCGGAAGAGCTTCCGGGCGGGGTGGAGGCTGACGCGATCGAGGCGTTCAGACCGTTGCCGACCGCACTGGCCAGGCCCCCCAGATCCCCAGGGCTTGCGCCACGGTACCAGCGGATTCCAGCTCCGGCCGCTGCGGCTGCGGCAACGCCGATGGCCGCGGTGAACTTTCGAGTCCAGGCCTCTTCCACGTCCAGCGCGATCGCATACGGCAAGAGGGTTTCGTAGCGCTTCGCATCCAGTGGAGGCGGAGCGCCCGGGCCAGCTATGCTCCTGAGTTCGTCGCGCTCGGCAACGGAGAGATAGCGCTTCAGCCCCTCGGCCTCGTCGATCAGGCGACGCCCCGTGGACGTCGGGGCCATCACCAGTTTGCGGAACACCAGCACGATCGCGAGCATGGCTGCGCAGACGAGAAGAATCACTTCGATTCCCGCGCCGCCGGAAATGCCGAGTGCCCCGATACCCGTGGCCAGCGCGATCGCGACTGCGATCAGGAAGCTTGCCCCGTTGCGGTTGAAGTGGCTGCCGTGCAGGCGTGCTTCGAGCGCCGTCGTGTGCGCGCTGTGCGCCTTTTGCAGCCGGGAGGCGTTTTCCTGCTGCAGCTCGAGTCGGGTCGCTCCTGGTTCGAACAGGCTCGCGAGCAGGGCCGATGCGGTCCGATGCAAGCGCGGATCTGCGGTGGCACCCGTGCGCTCCAGTCGCCACCGGTCCTTGAACAGCAGCCGGTCCTCCCGTTCGATCAGGACCTGGCCGGAAACTGCGAGCGTCAACAGGTCGGCGGTGAAGCAGCGCGAATCGTAACCACCGCGGCACAGATAGCGCAGTTCGGCGGGCGAACGATCCTTCGGAGGCTCATAGCGCGGGATGATGACGCCCGGCCGTGGATCCCGTCCGACCGCATGCCAGCGCCGCAGGCAGTACGCAAGAAGAATCGCGGCGCCGGCAAGTGCAACGAGGATCCCGCGGTTGTCCAGGAGCAGCCACGTCATGCGCTGCTGCGAAGTGGGTTCGGTGACGATGCCCTTGGGGAACCCGAGCGCGATCGTCAATCCCTCGTTGGGCGCGAGTTCCCGGGTCAGGGTCCAGCGTGCGGTGCCGGGTGCGACGGGCGTTGCACGATAGTCCCGCCCCTGTGCCCCCTGAGGTCCGGTGTAGGCGTCCAGTCGCATCGCGTCCACGGGTACGGCCTGCGGCAGTCGCACCTCGACCGCCCCGGAACGGATCGGAAAGATCCAGCCGGTGCCGATCGCATTCCAGTACAGCTCGTCATGGGTGTCGAAGAAGCCGAGCTGGCGGGTGGTCCGGTAGCGCAGCGTGTAGCGATACTCCCCCGGCAGCCTGGGCAGGAAGTCGTCGTTGCCGGTGTTGATCCGCACGCCGTTGTGGAGACTCTCGGTGAACCACGGCTCGGGCAGGCCATCGCGCTCGACGCCCAGCACTTCGAACCCGACCACGACCCGGTTGCCGAAGCGATCCCGGTACCGGGTCGGAAAGTCGCGGTAGAGCCCCCGACGGATCTGGCTTCCCTCTGCCTGGACCGTGATGTGCTCGGTGACATCCAGACTGCCATCGGCGCGGATCCCGATCTCGATGTCGTAGCTCCGGATCTCTTCGATGGCGAGGACGGGCCAGGTTGCCAGAAAGGCCAGCGCGGCGAGGGTGCGCAGAATCCCGGCGCGGATCCGGCTGCGGCTGGCGGTCACAGGCGGACCTCGATCGCGTTGCGCCCGTTTGCGTCGGCCTGATAGAACTCGTTGTCGCGAAAACCGAAGATCCTCGCGACGACGAGATCGGGGAAGCGCTGGATGGCGTCATTCAGGTCCCGCACGGCGCCGTTGTAGAAGCGTCGCGCATACTGCAGGTGATCCTCGACTTCCACCAGCCCCTTTTGCAGATCCAGGAAATTGCCGCTTGCCTTCAGATCGGGATAGGCCTCCTGGAGCGCGAACAGTCTTCCGAGGGCAAGCTCCAGCTCCGATTCGATTGCGCCCAGGCGGGCCGGACTGCGCTGTTGCAGGGCCTGTGCACGCAGCTCGGTCACGGCCGTCAGCAGCGCCTTCTCGTGATCGGCATAGCCTTTGACCGCCGCGACCAGCTGCGGCACGAGATCGTGGCGGCGGGTAAGCTGGACGTCGATGTCAGCCCAGGCATTGCGCACCTGGTTGCGCAGGCGCACCAGGCGGTTGAAGGCGAAGATCGCCCAGGCGAGGATCAGCAGGGCGGCGGAAGCGGGAATCCAGAATGACAACTCGGTTCTCCTGTGGCGCGCTGAAAATGCAGGGGAAGTCTACTCCTCGATCCGGTCGTGTCGTCGTGCGCGGATGGGGCGGAGCAGGTAGCGGGCCGGATCGATCGCGTCGATGAGGTCGCGCTCGAGCGGCAGCGGGTCGCCATCGAGCTGGCTGGCGAGCGTTTCGGCGACCAGGGCGGACCACACGAGTCCGCGGGCGCCAAAGCCGGACACGGCGTAGAGGCCCGGATGACGGGGGATTCCGGACAGCGGGGTATTGCGGTCGATGGTCCGGGTCGAGGGCACGGCACCGACCATTGGCAGGCGGTCGGGGGAGGCCGGGCGAAAGCCCACGCGACCGGCGAGTGGTGCGCCGTCGGGCGGATGCGGATAGCCGGGCAGGATGAAGTCCAGTTTCGCGAGATTTTCGCGATGGTCGTGTTCGCGCAGATCCGGTTCGTCGTCGTCGACCGTGAAGGTCGCGCCGGCACAGCGCAGGCCGTCGATTTCCGGGCTGACATAGCCAAGCCGGCAGACCACGATGCGCGGGGGGCTGCCTTCGCTGGCCGGCAGATGCGCAACCTGGCCGCGGGCGCTGCGTACCGGCAGTGCAGCGGCCTGTTCGAGGTCGAGAATCCCGGTGCCGTTGGCGAGGATCGCGACCGGCGCGCGGGCGATTTCCGCGCCGGTCGCATCGAGCGCCCGCCACAGGCCATCGTCGTGCGTCAGTTCCTTCAGTGTGTGGCCGAGGTGCAGGCGGATCCGGTCGGGCCAGGTGCCGAGGTTCGCAGCGCACAGGGACGGCGGCTGAACCCACGCACCGTGCTCGAACCACCAGCCGCCGAGGGCCAGGGGCCAGTCCGCGAGGGCGGAGGCCTCCCGGGCATCGACGAAGCGCAGGAAGTCAGCCGGCAGGCCCTGTGCCGCGACGACTTCGCGTTGCCTGGCTTCGTGTGCCGGATCGCGGGCCAGATGGAGCACACCGCAGGCCTCCCAGCGTGTGGGCTGTCCGTGCGACTCCAGACAGTGCAGGTGATGGAGGCCGTACAGGAATCCCGCCCGCGTGAGGCGGGCGAGCCGGTTGTCGTCGAGACTCGGCAGCGGGCGGAGTACGCCAGCGTGATTGCCGGAGGCGCCGGCTCCGGGCGTCGAAGCCTGGTCGATCAGCTCGATCTGCCAGCCGCGTTCGGCAAGGCGGTTTGCGATCGAAGTGCCGGCGAGTCCGGCACCGACGACGAGGGCATGCCGGCTTGCTGCGGATGCGGGCCGATGGGGCGCGTGCGCGCTGAGGCGCCCGACCAGTCGCTCGCGCTTGGGGCCGAAGCCGGGCTCACGCTCGCAGTCGAAGCCGGCTTTCGCGAGTGCGCGCCGCACGTGGCCGGCAACCGACCAGGTGGCAAGCGTCGCACCCGGTGCGGCGAGGCGGACGAGCTCACCGAAGAGCGCTTCGGACCACATCTGCGGATTGCACGCGGGCGAAAAGCCATCGAGAAAGATCGCGTCCGCACCGCATTGGAGCTGGGGCAGCGTCGCGAGCGCGTCCCCGAAGAGCAGTGTCAGCACGACCGCGCCTTCATCGAGGTGGATCCGGTGAAAGCCCGGCGTCAGCGTCGGCCAGTGCTCGCGCAGGGTCCGGCCGAGGGGTTCGAGTGCGCCGAGGCCGGCATGCAGGAGGGAGAGGTCGGCGGCCGAAAAAGGATGCAGTTCGGTCGATACATAGTGCAGCCGCCGGCTGCGTTGCGGATCCCTGCGCCAGGCCGCCCAGGTGGCGAGAAAGTTGAGCCCCTGACCGAAGCCGGTTTCCAGGATCGTGAAGCGGTCCATGGCCCGCCAGCGCCCGGGCAGGCCGTTGCCGGCGAGGAAGACGGCTTCGGCTTGTCCGAGACCGCCGGCCTCGGTGTGGTACACGTCGCCGTACCGCTCGGAATACGGCGTGCCGTCGTCACGAAAGGAAAGGCGTGCGGGTTCGAGCAGCGGCATGCGAACGGGCGCTGGGGCAGCCGGTCGGGTGACCGCCTGCCCGCTTCGGGGCTACTCGGCGCGCATCTGCGGGAACAGGATCACGTCGCGGATCGATGGACTGTCGGTCAGCAGCATGACCAGGCGATCGATGCCGATGCCGCAGCCACCGGTCGGCGGCAGCCCGTACTCGAGTGCGCGGATGTAATCCGCATCGAAGTACATTGCTTCCTCGTCGCCGGCTTCCTTGGCCTTGACCTGATCCATGAACCGCTGGGCCTGATCTTCGGGGTCATTGAGTTCCGAGAAGCCGTTTGCGATCTCGCGGCCGACGATGAAGAGCTCGAAGCGCTCGGTGATCTCCGGGTTCGCGTCGTTGCGCCGTGCGAGTGGCGAAACCTCGGCCGGATAGTCGATGATGAAGGTCGGCTCCCACAGATCGGCCTCGGTGCAAGCCTCGAAGAGCTGCAGTTGCAGGCTCCCGAGTCCGCCCGGCTTCACCTTCTCGCCGAAGGCCTGGATCTTCTGCTTCAGCCAGCCGGCATCTTCGAGTTGCTCGGTGGTGAAACCGGGATGATGCTTGCGGATCGCCTCGACGATCGTCAGGCGCGCAAACGGCCGTGACAGGTCGAGTTCGCGGCCCTGATAGACGAAGGTTTCCGAGCCGAGCGCCTCACGTGCCGAGTGGCGGATGAGCCCCTCGGTGAAGTCCATCAGCGTGCGGTAGTTCGCGTACGCCTCATAGAACTCCATCATCGTGAACTCGGGGTTGTGGCGCGGGGAGAGGCCTTCGTTGCGGAAATTTCGATTGACCTCGAAGACCTTCTCGAACCCTCCCACCACGAGCCGCTTCAGGTACAGCTCCGGCGCGATGCGCAGGAACATGTCCATGTCGAGCGCATTGTGGTGGGTGACGAAGGGGCGCGCGACGGCGCCACCCGGGATGGGGTGCATCATCGGCGTCTCGACTTCGAGAAAGCCGTGGCCGACCATGTAGTTGCGGATCGACTGGATCATGCGGCTGCGCGCGACGAAGGTGAAGCGCGCCTGCTCGCTCATGATGAGATCGACGTAACGCTGGCGGTACTTCTGTTCGACGTCGGTGAGCCCGTGGTACTTGTCGGGCAGGGGGCGCAGGCTTTTCGTGAGCAGCCGGATCTCGCCCGCCCTGACGGTGAGCTCGCCGGTCTTGGTCTTGAATACGGTACCGACCACGCCGACGATGTCGCCGATGTCCCAGTGCTTGAACGCGGCATAGGTTTCCTCGCCGACGCCGTCGCGCGTGACGTAGGCCTGGATGCGTCCGGACAGGTCCTGAAGCGTCACGAAGCTCGCCTTGCCCATCACGCGCTTGAGCAGGATGCGCCCGGCAATCCTGACTTCGACCGGGAGCGCTTCCAGTTCGTCGTTCTCCTTCTGGCCGTAGAGTTCGTCAAGCCGGCCCGCCAGGTTCTCGCGCTGGAAGTCGTTCGGAAAGGCCTGGCCGGTGGCGCGCCACGCTGCGAGTTTCTCGCGGCGCTCGGCGATGATGTGGTTCTCGTCCTGCTGGGGAGCGGCGCTGGAATCTGATTCGGTCATGGTGGTTCTGCAGCCGGTGCGGAAAAGCAGGAATTGTGGCATGCGAGCCAGTGCACGGGCAAATGTGCCGCAGCATCGCCGGCAGCGGGCAGATGCCGGACTGGACGGCAAGGGGACAAATCCCGTTCTTCCGTCATGGATTTGCAACAATTGCATCGTGTCGCCTAAAGTTCGTCCGTCCCGATTCCGATACATGGTGCATGGTCGTATCATGATGTGTAGGAGATGACCTGGGCG
This sequence comes from Rhodocyclaceae bacterium, assembly GCA_023383815.1. GTDB lineage: Bacteria > Pseudomonadota > Gammaproteobacteria > Burkholderiales > Rhodocyclaceae > JACOUN01. Next base: position 221,444 of record JAHDYG010000003.1, on the reverse strand, counting down.
ATTGCGCGCACGATCGCCGGAAAAGGTCACGACAGGGAGAGAATCGGATGAAGCGGAGGGTCCTATGAGCACGTTTCGACAGCTCTATGAGACGGTGGAGAAGACGTTCTGGAACTCGCTCACGAAGAAGCTGAGCAGTTTCCTGCTGCTGTTCTTCATCGATCTCGTGTACGTGGCGGTGTACGTCAGGCAGCAGAGCGAGGTTGCGAAACTGCTCGAGACGGGCGGCGTCACCCCGGAGGTGGCGCAAGGCATCCAGGCGACGCTCGAGGGCGGACTGTATGCCATCCTCGTCCTGACCGTGATCGCGCTGATCGTCAATATCTGCCAGATCCTCTACATCCGGCACCTGATCGTGCGTCCCGTGCGCATCATGACGCGCATCTTCAACGAGATTGCGCGTGGTGAGGGCGACTTCTCGCACAACCTGCCGCTCGTCACACACGACGAACTGCGCGATCTGGCAGCGAGCTACAACCGCTTTGCGGAGAAGATGCGACAGATCATCAGCGAAGTGCGCACGATGAGCGTCAACATCGCGACAGGCGCCGTGCAGGTGAAGACCAAGGTCGAGAGTTCGGCGAAGGATGCCCAGAAGCAGGGGCAGCTCACGGAGGTCGTGTTTACCGCCAGCACGGAATCGACGTCGGCGATCGAGGCGGTGTCGAACAGCACGCAGCAGATCTCGGCGTCCACGACGGCCAACCTTGAAACCGCCCGCAGATCGCTCGGCGAGATGAAGGAGATCGCGGGCAAGATCAACGCGGTCGGCGAGAAGGTGCTGCGCTTCAATCACACGGTGGACGATCTGTCCAAGCGTTCCGAAAGCGTCAAGCAGATCGCGTCGCTGATCCGCGAAGTCGCCGACCAGACCAATCTGCTCGCGCTCAACGCGGCGATCGAGGCCGCGCGTGCGGGTGAGGCCGGCCGGGGCTTTGCGGTCGTCGCCGACGAAGTGAGGAAGCTTGCCGAGCGGGTGAACAAAGCCACGGAAGAGATCGCGGGCAACATCAACGGCATGATCGGGCTGGTCTCGAACACCCGGGCAGAGAATGAAGTGATCAACGCCGACGTTCAGCAGACGCGTGAAGTGGTCGGGCGCTCTGCCGAGCAGTTCGAATCCATGGTCGGCGAGTTCGAGATGAACGGCGAGCAGTTGCTGCAGATCGCCGCCGCGATGGAAGAGCTTTCGGCAACCAACGCCCAGGTGCACCAGAACGTCAACGCGATCCACGATCTTTCCGGGGCCGTTGCAGGCAACATGGTCGAATCGGACAAGCGCACGGCCGAACTTGCCAAGGCGACTGAGGACGTGCAGGAACTGGTGTCGCGCTTCAAGATCGGCCAGGGCGCCTTCGACCACGCGATCGACAAGGCGCGCGAGTTCCGTGATCGCCTCGAAGTCGCAATGGAAGAGATGGCGCGTGGTGGTGTCGACCTCTTCGATCGTCACTACCAGCCGATCCCGAACACCAATCCGCAGAAGTTCAGGGTGTCCTGGGGCGACGAGTACGGCCGGCGTTGCCAGCAGATCATGGAAGATTGCCTGAACGCGATTCCGGGCTGCGTGTTTGCGGTCGGAATGACATCCGACAGCTATCTTTCCGCGCACAACCTGCGCTATTCGAAACCACTCACCGGCAACTATGAGACGGATCTGGTCGGTAACCGGACCTGCCGCAAGTTCGAGCGCCCGGCTGAGATGCGGGCCGCGCAGAACACCAAGCCCCTGCTGGTGCAGACCTACCTGCGCGATACCGGCGAGATCCTGTGCGACATCGCTCTGCCGATCACGATCAACGGGCGTCAGTGGGGCAACGTGCGGGTTGGTGTTCCGGCGAACGCCTTGCTGGCGAGCTGATCGCGAAGGGAACGGAGCTGGAAGGAAGCGGATCGGTCAGACCGAGGCGGAGAGAAAGGTGCGAAGGGCGGCCATTGGGCCGCCCTTCGCGTATCCGCGCCGAGGGGAGAGGACTCAGTGCAGGATCTGGCCAAGAAAGAGCTTGGAGCGCTCGGATTTCGGGTTGGAGAAGAATTCTTCCGGTTCCGCCTGTTCGACGATCTCGCCCTTGTCCATGAAGATCACGCGGTGGGCGACCGTGCGCGCAAAGCCCATCTCGTGGGTGACGCACAGCATCGTCATGCCGCTTTCGGCGAGCGAGATCATGGTGTCGAGCACCTCCTTCACCATTTCCGGATCGAGTGCTGAAGTGGGCTCGTCGAACAGCATGATGCGCGGCTTCATGCACAGCGCGCGGGCGATCGCGACCCGTTGCTGCTGCCCGCCGGAGAGCTGTCCCGGGTACTTGCCGGCCTGCTCCGGGATGCGCACCCGCTCCAGGAAGTGCATCGCGATTTCCTCCGCCTCGCGACGCGGGATCTTGCGCACCCACATCGGGGCAAGCGTGCAGTTCTGCAGTACGGTCAGGTGCGGGAACAGGTTGAAGTGCTGGAACACCATCCCGACTTCACGCCGGATTGCCTCGATCTGCTTGAGATCCGAGGTCAGCTCGACGTCATCGACGATGATGCGTCCGCTCTGATGCTCTTCGAGCCGGTTGATGCAGCGGATCGTGGTCGACTTGCCCGAGCCGGATGGCCCGCACAGGACGATGCGCTCACCCTGCCGGACCTCGAGGTTGATGTCCTTCAGGACGTGGAATTCGCCATACCACTTGTTGACATCCTCCATCAGGATCATCCGCTTTTCGCCCAGTTCGGGTTTTGCGACCGCTTCGCTGACGTTTTCGTTCATTGCAAGACTCCTAACGCTTGTGTCCGGTGTGCAGCCTGCGTTCGAGTCGCATCGAGTAGCGCGACATGCCGAAGCAGAAGATCCAGAAGACCGCGGCTGCAAATACGTATCCTTCGGTCGCGAATCCCAGCCATGCCGGGTCGACCGTTGCCTGGTGGATGCTGTTGAAGAGATCGAACAGCCCGATGATGATGACGAGGCTGGTGTCCTTGAAGAGCGCGATGAAGGTATTCACGATGCCCGGGATCACCAGTTTCAGCGCCTGCGGCAGGATCACCAGCCCCATCGAGCGCCAGTACCCGAGGCCCATCGCCGCGGCCGCTTCGTATTGCCCCTTCGGAATCGCCTGCAGACCACCACGCACGACTTCTGCGATGTAGGCGGCCTCGAACAGCATCACGGCCAGCAGCGCGCGCAGCAGCTTGTCGATCGTCACGTGTTCGGGCAGAAACAGCGGCAGCATCACCGAGGACATGAAGAGCACGGTAATGAGCGGCACGCCGCGCCAGAACTCGATGAAGGTGACGCAGATCACGCGGATCGCCGGCATGTCGGACCGACGCCCCAGTGCGAGCAGAACCCCGAGCGGCATCGCGCCACCGATGCCGACGACGGCGATGACCAGCGTGAGCATCAGCCCGCCCCACTGACTGGTCTGGACCTCGGCAAGACCGAAGAAGCCCCCGTGCAGCAGCCAGTACGCCAGCAGGGGGTAGGCCAGCAGGAAAAGCAGTCCGTAGCGCAGCTTGCCGGGCATCGCACGGATGAAGAGCGGCGCCGCGCCGACGATTGCCAGCAGGACGGTGAGATCGACGCGCCAGCGCAGTTCGGCCGGATAGAAACCGTACATGAACTGCGCGAAGCGGACCTTGATGAAGACCCAGCAGGCGCCGCCGCTGGTGCAGTCGGCGCGGGTCGAGCCGCTCCAGTCCGCATCGAGGATGACCCAGCGCAGGATGGGTGGAACGACGATCCAGATCAGGTAGATCGCAAGGAGTGTCAAGAGGGTGTTGAACCAGTTCGAGAACAGGTTCGCCCGCAGCCAGCCCAGCACGCCGACGGACATCACCGGCGGCTGGAGGTCGGGTTTGAAGGTATGGGTGCTCATCGCAGCGGGCTCCTATCGTTCGACCAGCGCGATGCGCTTGTTGTACCAGTTCATGATCATCGAGATGCTCAGGCTGATCGCGAGATAGACCGACATCGTGATCGCGATCGTCTCGATCGCCTGGCCCGTCTGGTTGAGCACCGTGCCGGCAAAGAGTGATACCAGATCCGGGTAGCCGATCGCGGCGGCGAGCGACGAGTTCTTCGCAAGATTGAGATACTGGCTCGTCAGGGGAGGAATGATCACGCGCAATGCCTGGGGAATGATCACCAGCCGCAGCGTGTGGCCCGGGCGCAGACCGAGCGAGCGTGCCGCCTCGGTCTGTCCGTGGCTGACGGCCTGGATTCCGGACCGGACGTTCTCTGCAATGAAGGCCGCGGTGTAGAGCGTGAGTGCGAACGTGAGTGCGACCAGCTCGGGGATGATCGCCATTCCACCGACGAAGTTGAAGCCGCGCAACTCTGGCAGGGTCCAGACGAAGGGGTTGCCGAACACGACGATCGTGAAGGCCGGCATGGCCACGAGCAGGCTGATGCAGGTCACCAGTACCGGAAAAGGCTGACCGGTGGCCTCGCGCAGCGCGCGCGCCCAGCGGCTGATGACGATGCAGACGATCACCGCGATGACGACCGAAGCGATGAAGGCTGGATAGGCACCCGTCGCGCTCGGAGCCGGCAGGTACAGGCCGCGGATGTTCAGGAACACCGTGTCGAAGAAGACGATGCTCTGGCGTGGCGAGGGCATCGCGCGCAGCACCGCGAAATACCAGAAAAAGATCTGGAGCAGGGGCGGGATGTTGCGGAAGATCTCGATGTACACCGCAGCGAGGCGGCTGATCAGCCAGTTGGGCGACAGGCGCGCGATCCCGATGATGAAGCCGAGGATCGTCGCGAACACGATGCCGAGAAAGGACACCAGCAGCGTGTTGAGGAGTCCGATCACGAACACCCGCGCATAGGTGTCGGTTTCTGTGTACTCGATCAACGACTGCAGGATTCCGAATCCTGCCGTGTTGTTGAGAAAGGCGAATCCGGAGGTGATGCCGCGCTGCGCGAGGTTCGTCTGCGTGTTCTGGAACAGGTACCAACCGAAGCCGGCGACCGTGAGCACCGCGAGAACCTGGAAGACCCAACCGCGGATCTTCGGGTCGGTGAGGATCGATCCGCGCGAGGGCGGGGCGCTTGCCCGTTTCTGCATGGGTAGCCTCGAACTGAATGGAAAGATGCCACCGCCTTGCGGCGGTGGCCGTTACGGCGTGCCTTAGCGGACCGGCGGCGCGTATTGCAGACCGCCCTTGTTCCACAGGGCATTCTGACCGCGCGCGATCTTCAGCTCGCTTTCCATGCCGACGTTGCGTTCGAACGCCTCGCCGTAGTTGCCGACCTGCTTGACGATCTGCACGGCCCAGTCCTTCGGCAGCTTGAGATCCTTGCCGTACTCGCCGTCCGCGCCGAGCAGGCGGCGTACGTCGGGCTTCTTGGAATCCTTGGCTTCCTGCTCGACGTTCTTCGAGGTCACACCCAGCTCTTCGGCGTTGATCATCGCGAACAGCGTCCAGCGCACGATGTTGAACCATTCATCGTCACCCTGGCGCACGACCGGCCCGAGCGGCTCCTTTGAGATCACTTCCGGCAGCACCATGTAGTCGTCGGGCTTCGCCAGCTTGATGCGCTGTGCGTAGAGCTGCGACTGGTCGGAGGTCAGCACGTCGCAGCGCCCGGCTTCGAGCGCCTTCACCGTTTCGTCCGACTTGTCGAAGTTGACCGGCGTGTACTTCATGCCGTTGGCACGGAAATAGTCCGACAGGTTCAGCTCGGTCGTCGTCCCGGACTGCGTGCACACCGCCGCGCCGTCGAGCTCGCGTGCGCTCTTGACGCCCAGGCGCTTGCTGACGAGGAAGCCCTGGCCGTCGTAGTAGTTCACACCGGCGAAGTTCAGACCCATGCCAGCATCGCGCGAGCTGGTCCAGGTCGTGTTGCGCGACAGGATGTCGACCTCGCCCGATTGCAGCGCGGTGAAGCGCTCCTTTGCGGTCAGCGGGCTGAAGCGGACCTTGTTCGCATCGCCGAAGACGGCTGCTGCAACGGCGCGGCAGACATCGACGTCGATGCCGCGATACTGGCCGGACGCATCCGTATAGGAAAAGCCGGGCAAACCGTCGCTGACGCCGCACTGTACGAAACCCTTGTTGACGACAGCGTCGAGCGTGGCGCCGGCCTGGGCCTGTGTGGAAAGACCGATCGCGGCAAAGGCTGCGGTAACGGCCAGGGTGGACTTGGTGAATTTCATTGTTCGTGAACCTCCAGGTGGACTTGCCAAACATGCCCGATGGGCGTCTCCGGATTCGTGCCTGTGTGAAAGACCGTCTCCGCTCGTCGAGGCGGTGTCCCGGGAAGTGGTGTAACAGCGTGAGGGAGTGAGGTGTTCGCCGTGGTGGCCCTGCAGGGCCACCACGGCGGGCGCGAAGTCGGCGGGTCATCGGAGATCTTCGGTAAGGTAGGAGTTGCGACACTTCAACCGAACCATGAGGAAGAACCCGATGACCCAAGACAGGATGCAGCTTTCCGAGCTGCTTGAGAAGGCCGGCGCCAGCGATATCGTGCGCGAGATGATCGGCTTTGTGGCCCAGCGCCTGATGGACATGGATGTCGACAACCGCTGTGGCGCCGCCCACGGCGAGCGCTCGGAGGCGCGCACCAATTCGCGCAACGGCTACCGTGAGCGCGACTGGGGCACGCGCGCCGGCACGGTGGCGCTGCGCATCCCGAAGCTGCGCCAGGGCAGCTACTTCCCGCCCTTTCTGGAGCCGCGGCGCACCGCCGAGAAGGCGCTCGCCGCGGTGATTCAGGAAGCCTACGTGCAGGGCATCTCGACGCGCTCGGTCGATGATCTGGTGCAGGCCATGGGCATGAGCGGGATCTCCAAGAGTCAGGTCTCGCGCCTGTGCGCCGAGATCGACGAACGGGTGCAGACCTTCCTGCAACGCCCGATCGAGGGCGACTGGCCCTACCTGTGGATCGATGCGACTTACCTGAAGGTGCGCGAGGCCGGCCGGATCGTCTCGGTGGCCGCCATAATCGCCATCGGTGCGAACACCGACGGGCGGCGCGAGGTGCTGGGCATGCAAGTCGGGGCCTCCGAGGCCGAGCCGTTCTGGACCGACTTCCTGCGCAGCCTCACCCGGCGCGGGCTGCGTGGCGTAAAGCTGGTGATCTCCGACGCCCACGAGGGGCTCAAAGCCGCCGTGCGCAAAGTCATCTCGGCGAGCTGGCAGCGCTGCCGGGTGCATTTCATGCGCAATGTGCTCGTCCATGCGCCAGCCGGGCAGCGCCGTGTCGTCTCCGCCCTGGTCGCCACGATCTTTGCACAGACCACCGAGCGCGCAGCCCGCGACCAATGGCGCACGGTTGCCGACCAGTTGCGCGAGCGCTTCCCGAAGATCGCCCGGCTGATGGACGAGGCCGAGGACGACGTGCTCGCCCACATGAGCTTCCCGAAGGAGCACCGCACCAAGATCCACAGCACCAATCCGCTCGAACGATTGAACGGCGAGATCAAGCGGCGCACCGACGTCGTGGGCATCTTCCCCAACGAGGCAGCGATCTACCGCCTGGTCGGCGCCTTGCTGCTCGAGCAGAACGACGAATGGGCTCTGCAGCGCCGATACATGACGCTGGAAACGCTTGCCGAAGTTGGCGACAATCCCAACGTCAGCCTGCCCGCGGTCGCAGCCTGACACGCGCTCCTGCCAAACCGGAGACGATGACCCGCCGACCGATTCTGCTGACGCTTCTTACACCACGCCACGGGACACGATCCTCGTCGACCTGCCTGACCTTCGCAACGGGGCGAAACGGTGTGCAGGTCTGCTCTTCTGGAACCCCTCGAGGGAACGGATGCTCCGAAGCCGTCCGCCGAGGAGGACAGGGAGAATCGGGACGTTCCGGCGTTCCCTCGAGAGTGGCGCAAGTATTCGCGGGTCGTCGTGGACCTGCAAGAGTTCTAGGGAAACTCCCTAGAACTCGTCGTGTACTCGGGTTTACCCAAACTTGCGGGGTAACGAATTGAATTTCAGTGGATTTTCGGAACGACTCGAAATGCCCGAAGCGCATGGGCTGCGGATCCGATCGGGGTAGCGGCTGATCCCGGTGCGTGGACCCGGGGCTGGGGCAAATCCCGATCCCGGCCAGTTGTCCGACAACATAGACTGTGCCCGCACCGTCCGGTGCACAAGCTCATTACAACGGAGAGGGGATACACATGGCAGGATCTGGCTGGAAGGTTCGTATGCGCATCGGTCTGGTGGCACTTCTGCTGGCCGGGGCTGGCGGGCTTCACGCAACGCAGGCGCACGCTCAGGAGCCCGTGAAGATCGGGCTCTCGGGGCCATTCACGGGGGGCAGCGCGCCGATGGGTACCAGCATGCGCAACGGCATCGTGCTTGCAGCAGAGGAGATCAACGCATTCGTGGGCGGCGTCAACGGGCGCAGGATCGAGTTCATCGAGATGGACGATCAGGCGAACAACGACAAGGGGCGTGCGATCGCGCAGGCGCTCGTGCACGAACACAAGGTGGTCGCGACGATCGGTGTCGTCAATACCGGCGTCGCGCTCAATTCGATCGACATCTACCAGGATGCGCGTGTACCGCTCGTTGCGGCGGTGACGACAGGCTCTCCCGTCACGCTTCGCTATGCACCGCCGAATGCGAAGGAGAATTTCATCTTCCGCGTCTCGCCTCCGACCACGGTCTCGAACGCCTTCACCACGCGCCATCTGGTCGAGCGCGCCGGCTTTCGCCGCATCGCTTTGCTGGCCGACGATACCGGCTACGGCGAAGCCGAGATGAACGATTTCGTGACGGCGCTTTCACGGTTCGGGATGCAGCCCGTCGTGATCGAGCGCTTCTCGATCGGGGATCGCGACATGCGCGCGCAGCTCGAACGGGCGCGTGCCGCCGGGGCGGACGTCGTGGTGATGTATGGCATCGGCCCCGAACTGGCGGCCATCGCCCGAAACCGTCGGGAGATGGACTGGAACGTGCCGCTCTTTGGTGGGTGGACAGTGTCGATGCGCAACTTCCTCGATGCAGCCGGGCCAGCGGGCGAGGGGGTGTTTACGACCAACAGCTTCATTCCGGCCAGTCAGAACATGCGGCACAAGATGTTCGTGACGAACTACCTCAAGCGCTTCGGCGAAGCGTCGCTGGAATCGGCGATGTCGGCAGCCCAGGGGTACGATGCGATGCGCCTGCTCTACAACGGTCTGGCTACCGCGAAGGATCTGGATGGGGACAGCATCCGCGAGGCGCTCGAGAACCTCGGTGGCCGGGGGGTCGAAGGGGTGGTCACGACCTACATGCGGCCCTTCACGCCCGAAGACCACGATGCGATCACGGAGAACATGCTGGTCGTGGGCATCGTGCGCAACGGACGGATCGACTATGCGTTCGAGGAGGATGCGCGGCAAAGCCACGGCATTCGTCACAAGCGGCCGTAGCGCCGGGCGCTCGCCGCGCCGGATCCAGTCCGGCGCATTCCGTGCCGCTCAGCGCGCCTGGTCGGGCAGGACGATGTTGACTTCGAGTACTTCGTAGTTGTCCTGCTTCTCGAGGTTGACCTTGATGTCTTCGGGATTCACCGAGACGTACTTGGAGATCACCTCGATCAGCTCGCGCTGCAGCGCGGGCAGGAAATCAGGTCCGCGGGTGCCGCTGCCGTGCTCGCGCGCGATGATGAGCTGCAGGCGTTCCTTGGCAACCGCCGCAGTCTTCTTCTTTTCTCCGAAAATCCTAGAGAGCAGGGACATGTCAGTTGCCTCCGAACAGCCGCTTGAAGAGGCCGGGCTTCTCGTAGGCCACGAATCGCAGGGCTCGCTCCTCGCCGAGGAAGCGGGCGACGACGTCGGTATAGGCTTCGGCGACGTCGGTGCCCTTCAGGTGAATGGCTGGCGTGCCCTGGTTGGACGCGTGCAGCACCGATTCGGACTCGGGAATCACTCCGAGCAGCGGCACCCTGAGCAACTCCTGGACGTCCTTGTACGAAAGCATCTCGCCTTCTTCGACGCGCTTCGGTGAATAGCGCGTGACCAGCAGGTGTTCCTTGACCGGTTCGCGCCCTTCGGCGGCACGCTTGGACTTCGACTGCAGGATGCCGAGAATGCGGTCCGAATCGCGGACCGACGAGACCTCCGGATTGGTCGTCACGATCGCCTCGTCGGCGAAGGTGAGCGCCATCACCGCGCCGCGCTCGATGCCGGCCGGCGAATCGCACACGATGTAGTCGAAGCCCATGTGCTCAAGCTCGCGAATGACGGTCTCGACGCCTTCCTCGGTCAGTGCATCCTTGTCGCGCGTCTGCGAGGCCGGCAGCACGAAGAGGTTCTCGCAGTGCTTGTCCTTGATGAGCGCCTGATTGAGCTTGGCTTCGCCGTTGATGACATTGACGAAGTCGTACACCACGCGCCGCTCGCAGCCCATGATGAGGTCGAGATTGCGCAGGCCCACGTCGAAGTCGATGACGGCCGTCTTGAAGCCGCGCAGCGCGAGGCCGGACGCAAATGCCGCACTGGTGGTGGTCTTGCCCACCCCCCCTTTTCCGGATGTTACGACGACGACTCGGGTCACGTTCAGTCCTTCCTGGCAGGTCAATGCCGCGCTCAGTCGAGCTGCAGCGGTTCAATGTCGAGTTTCTGTTCGTTGCCGGCGCCGCGCATGCGTACCGTCGCCGGCTTGCCGGCAATGGAGGCCGGAACCCCCTGTTCGAAGGTCTTGTAGACGCCGGCGATCGAGACGATCTCGGGGCCGAAGTTCGTCGCGACGATGCGTGCCGAGGCGTTGCCCTGGGCTCCGGCCAGGGCGCGTCCGCGCAGCGGGCCATAGCAATGGATGCTGCCGTCGGCGATGACTTCCGCGCCGTTGCTCATGCCCGCCAGCAGCACCAGATCCCCCCCGCGCGCGTAGATCTGCTGTCCGGATCGTACCGGACGATCGACGAACATCGTGCCGGCCTGGATGGCGGCGAGCGCTGGAGCGGGTGTGGCAGGGGCGGGTTTCGGGGCAGTTGGCGCAGCCGCAGCCGGTGTGGCAGGCGGGGTGCTGCGCTCACCCAGGGGCACTCCGTCGAGCAGCGCGAGACCGGCCCGCCGTGCCTCGGCGGCGAGTTCGCCCGGCAGGTTGCGCACACCGACCGGCTGGAGCTGGAAGCGGCGCAGCAGGCTCAACAGGCCGGCCCAGTCGACCCGCCCGCAGTCGAGCGAAATTTCGGCGAAATCGAGGATCGCTGGCTCACCGCTGAAAAAATCCGGCATTCCGCCCAGCATCTTGTGCAGCGCGTCGGCCAGCAGTGGGGGATGCGTCTCGCGCAGCACCGCCACGGTGGTGCCCAGAGAGGCGTTGCGAAATTCGATCGGTCGGTTGGACGAGGCTGCGGACATGGACGATCGGGGCCTGTAAAGACCCGGAGTCTACTGAGCCCCCGGGATTCGGGCAAGACCGCATTTCAGGCGCATGACGTCCTGTGCCGCTACCACGTCGGATCGGGCGTCAATGGACCGTCGGGGGTGGCGGAGGCGGACTGGAGACACTGTCCGCATCCCCTTCCTCCTGGTCGTCCGCGCTGAAGATCGCGTCGATCTCTTCGGTGTCGAAGCGGTAGTCATGGTTGCCCAGGTCGTCGCGAATGAACACCTCGCCCTGTTCGGCGAGGATGCGTCGCACCTCCCGCTCTCCCAGGCTCCGGAGCATCGCGATGACCTTTGCGCGATCGGCCGGCCAGTCGTGGTAGACGGTACGCGGCTCGAACACACGCACTTCTTCCTCGGAAAAGAGGCGGGTAAGCAGGGTTTGCGGCGACAACGTGAGCAGTTCTTCCGGCCGCACGGTCCGGGCAAGCTGACGCACGCGCTCCCAGCCGTCGGCATCGCGTTCGGGCGCGCCGGGCAGGCATTGCAGGAACAGGGCGGCAGCCCCTTCGGCATTGCAGGCGAGCCACAGCCCAGCAGGCTGCTGTTCGGACTGTGTCAGGTAGTGTTCGAAGACCTCGCCGACGGTCGCGCCTTCGAGCGGCACGAGGCTGCGCCACGGTTCGCGCATGCTCGGTGCGTCGAGGGTGAGCTGAAGCTGCCCGTCACCGACCAGCTCGCCGAGCGACCCCCGTGCGCGGCCTTCCTCGTCGACACGCGCCATCGCGCGCAGGTTGAGCCCTTCGGTGCAGTCGACGACCAGCAGACCGACGGGTCCATGTCCCTGGATCTGGAACGTCAGGCGGCCAGTCTGCTTGAGATTGCCGCTGATGATCGTGGCCACGGCACACATCTGGCCCAGGACGGTTGCGACCGCCTCCGGGTAGTCGCGGCCGGATTGAAGACGGCGCCAGACGTCGCCGAGCCGGACGACCGCCCCGCGGATGTCGAGTGCCTCGAAAAGAAAGCGTTGCAGGTAGCTGTCGGTCGGTTTCATCGCGGATCGGCTCCGGGAGGGGGACTACTTGCGCAGCGCGCGGGCGAGCGCATCGGCCATCGCGCCGCCCGCTGCCGGGCGGCTCTTTGCTTCCTTGCGTGCCGCGGAGGGCTGGCGTGTGGCTCCGGGACGCGCTCCGGAGCCCGCCTGCCCGTTGTGGTCGCGGCGCGGAGTGTTGCCGTGGTTACTCTGCTGCTTCGGTTCGGCGGTCACCAGCGCTTCATCGCCCAGACGCATCGTGAGCGCGATGCGCTTGCGTGCCAGATCGACCTCCAGCACCTTGACCCGCACCACCTGGCCGGCCTTGACGACGCTGTGCGGATCCTTCACGAAGCGGTCGGCGAGCGCTGACACATGGACCAATCCGTCCTGATGCACGCCGATATCGACAAAGGCACCGAAGTTCGTGACGTTGGTGACCACGCCTTCGAGCCGCATGCCCGGTGCGAGATCCTTGAGGGCTTCGATGCCCTCGCGGAAGTTCGCGGTACGGAACTCGGGGCGGGGATCGCGTCCCGGCTTTTCAAGCTCGGCCAGGATGTCGCGCACCGTCGGGAGGCCGAAGCGTTCGTCGGCGAACTGCTCGGCTTGCAGCGACTTCAGCAGCGAAGTGTCGCCCATCACTTCGCGCACGTTCCTGCGCACGCGCGCCAGGATGCGCTCGACGACCGGGTAGGCCTCCGGGTGCACGGCTGAGGCATCGAGCGGATCGTCACCGTCGGGAATGCGAAGGAAGCCGGCGGCCTGCTCGAAGGTCTTCGGCCCGAGGCGCGCGACCGACTTGAGCGCATTGCGGTTACGGTAGGGGCCGTTGGCATTGCGGTGTTCGACGATGTTTGCGGCGAGCGTCGTGTTCAGGCCCGAGATGCGGGCGAGCAGGGGGGCCGATGCGGTGTTGACGTCGACACCGACCGCGTTCACACAGTCTTCGACCACGGCATCGAGGCTCTTCGCCAGGTGGCTCTGGTTGACGTCGTGCTGGTACTGGCCGACACCGATCGACTTGGGGTCGATCTTGACCAGTTCCGCAAGCGGGTCCTGGAGCCGTCGCGCGATCGAGACCGCACCGCGCAGCGAGACGTCGACGTCCGGAAACTCGCGCGCCGCGAGTTCCGATGCCGAGTAGACCGAAGCTCCGGCTTCGGAGACGACGATCTTCGTGAGCTTCAGTTCCGGGTGGCGGGCGATCAGTTCGGCGACGAGCTTCTCGGTTTCACGCGAGGCGGTGCCATTGCCGATCGCGACCAGTTCGACGTGGTGCCTGCGCGCGAGCTCGGCCAGCGCCGCAAGCGCGGGCTCGCGATGGCGGCGCGGCTCGAAGGGATAGACCGTCTCGGTGTCGACCAGCTTGCCGGTGGCATCGACGATGGCCACCTTGACGCCGGTGCGGATGCCCGGGTCCAGCCCCATCGTCGGGCGGCTGCCTGCCGGGGCGGCCAGCAGCAGATCCTTGAGGTTGCGTGCGAAGACACGAATGGCTTCGGCTTCGGCCCGCTCGCGCAACTCGCCCATCAGCTCCAGTTCCAGGTGGACGGAGATCTTCACGTTCCATGCCCAGCGCACGGTTTCGAGCAGCCAGCGATCGGCGGCTCGCCCCTGGTCGCGGATCGCGAAACGTGCCGCGATGAGCGACTCGCAAGGATGCGATGCCTGCCGATCAGGGCGTGGAAGGTCGAGTGCGAGGCGCAGCACGCCCTCGTTGCGGCCGCGCAGCAGCGCAAGTGCGCGGTGCGAGGGAAGTTTCGCGATGGCTTCGCGAAAATCGAACCAGTCGCGGAACTTCGCACCCTCGGTTTCCTTGCCCTCGATCACGCTGGCATGCAACTCGCCCTCGCTGCGCATGCGGTCGCGCAGCGCCCCGATCAGGCTGGCGTCCTCGGCGAACTGCTCCATCAGGATCTGCCGGGCGCCGTCGAGCACGCTGCGGACGTCGGCGAAGCCGGCATCGGGGTTGAGCCAGGAGGCTGCCTCGGTTTCGGGGTCCAGACCGGGGTTCGTCAGCAAGGCTTCAGCCAGCGGGGCAATGCCGGCCTCGCGCGCGATCTGCGCCTTGGTGCGGCGCTTCGGTTTGTAGGGCAGGTACAGGTCTTCGAGTCGCTGCTTGGTCTCGGCGGCTTCGAGTTCGGCGCGCAGCGGTTCGGAGAGCTGGCCTTGTTCGGCAATTGATGCGATCACCGCCGCACGGCGGTCTTCGAGTTCCCTCAGGTAGCCGAGGCGCTCTTCGAGCTGGCGCAACTGTGTGTCGTCCAGCCCTCCGGTGGCTTCCTTGCGATAGCGGGCGACGAAGGGGACGGTCGCACCTTCGTCGAGCAGGCGGACGGCGGCCAGCACCTGGCGCGGTTCGACGCCCAACTCTTTGGCGATGCGGTGTTCGATCGATGGCAGCATGGCAGCGGATGGGACAGGATGAAAGAAGCCGGCTCACACCGGATGCCGTTTCCGCAGCGCCGGGGCTTCGTCTGGCGCTACGGGCGAAAGAGGCGCGATGGTGCAGGATCGGGGCCGTGCTGGCAAGTTTCCAGGCGGTCGCAAGCCCCGGGAACTACAGCGCGATCAGCGTCTGGCGCCCCCACCAGGACTGGCCGGCTTCGAGTTCGATGCGCTGGCGGGCAGCGGCGGCCTCGATGCACAGGAAGCGGCGGAATCCGCCAGCGGGAAGATCCGGAAGGGCTGCCGATGACTCTTCCCACGGATTCCAGATCGCCGCATCCGGAAAACCTTCGGTCTCGATGCTCAGATTGCGGTGGGGCTCCTGCAGCAGCAACGGGCGGGTCACGCCGGTATAGAGGCGGTCGAGCGGGCCGTCGACAACCAGCGCATCGGCGCCATCGCGGTGAGTCGTCCTGTGGCGGTCGCCGTGCTCCTGATACATCAGGCCGGACAGGCCTTCCACCCGGACGTGCTCGACCTCGCGTACGCGAAGATAGGTGTGCAATGCGGCGGTGAAGGCGAACGGGGCGTGGCCGGTATTGGTGACTTCGAACTCGACGTCCAGGCGCTGACCTTCGAGCGCAAGCGTGAGCTCGGCCTCGAAGGCGTGCGGCCAGAGCGCCAGGGTCTGGTCGTTCTCGCACAGTCCGAAGACCGCCATCGCGTAGCGCTCTTTGCCGCGGGTTTCGCGCAGCGCCCAGGGCTCGGTGCGCGCGAATCCATGTCGGGGCAGGCGGCCGCGGTCGGAAAATTGCGGAAAGCATACCGGGATGCCGCCGCGGATCGGGCTGCGTCCGTCAAAAAGTGCCTCTTCGCTCAGATACAGGGCTTCGTCCCCGCGTGCCGGCTGCCATGCAAGCACCTGTGCGCCGAAGAGCGAGACGAGCGCACGGGCGCCATCGGCGCTTTGCAGCGCGAGCACCGGCTGCCCGTGGAACGTGGTTTCCTCGATGTGTGCGCCCATGGACGGCCTTCAGTCCTGCAAGGACAGCACGCCGACCTTTACCGTGCTGTCTTCCGGATCATTCGAGAGCACGAAGCCGAGGCCCTGGACGAAACGCAGCATACGTTCGTTGTTGGCGAGGAAGACCCCGTTCATGTAGGCCAGGCCCTTGTTGCGGGCGGTCTCGATCAGCACCCCCATCAGCTTGCGTGCGAGGCCGCGGTGTTGCCAGTCGTCGGCGACGACGATCGCGAATTCGCACGATTCACCGTCCGGATTCACCGCATAGCGGCACACGCCGACCTCGACCTCCTGGCCGTCGAGCTGGATCGTCGCGACGAACGCCATCTCGCGGTCGTAGTCGATCTGCGTGAGTCGCGCGACCATCGCCGGGGGCAGCTCACGCATCGTGTTCATGAAGCGGTAATACTTGGTTTCGGGCGAGAGCTTGCGCACGAACTCGATCTCGAGATCGGCATCCTCGGGCTTGATCGGGCGGATCGTGATCTCGGTGCCGTCGGGCTGCGTCCACTTCGTCGTGAGCTGCGATGGATACGGGTGGATCGCCATGTGATCGTAGCGATCGGCCGAAGGTGACATGTTGTCGACAACGAGCCGGGCATCGACTGCGACG
This sequence comes from Rhodocyclaceae bacterium, assembly GCA_023383815.1. GTDB lineage: Bacteria > Pseudomonadota > Gammaproteobacteria > Burkholderiales > Rhodocyclaceae > JACOUN01. The sequence continues at coordinate 205,116 of JAHDYG010000003.1, read as the reverse complement.
GCGCCGGTTTCATCGACGATCAGCGGATTGATCTCCAGTGAGTGGATCCACGGCAGTTCGCAGACCATCTCGGAAACCCGCAGCAGCACGAATTCGAGCGCCTCGTGGTGGATCGCCGGCATGTTGCGGAAGTCGCCGAGCAGGGGCGCCACACGTGAGGACTGGATCAGGTCGCGCACGAGGTAACGGTTGAGCGGCGGCAGCGCGATCGCGAGGTCGCGATTGGCCTCGACCCGGTTGCCGCCTTCGCCGAAGGTGATGACGGGGCCGAAGACCGGGTCGCGCTTGACGCCCACCACCAGTTCGCGACCATGGCGCTTGAGGATCATCGGCTCGATCGCGACGCCGTTGATCGCCGCGTCGGGCTTGTTGCGCCGGACTTCGTCGAGGATCTCCTGGTACGCCGTGCGCACCGCCGCGAGGCTGCCCAGATTCAGGCGCACGCCGCCCGAGTCGGCCTTGTGGAGGATCGAAGGCGAGTCGATCTTCATCACCACGGGCAGGCCGATTTCCTCGGCGAGCACCATGGCCTCGGTGGCCGAGCGGGCAACCACGGTCTGCGCGATCGGGATGCGGAAGGCCGCCAGACACGCCTTCGACTCCATCTCGTTGAGCACCTTGCGCCGTTCGGCGAGCGCCGTCTCGATCACCAGGCGGGCGCTTTCGACGCTGGGCGGATTGAGATGCGAAAGCGATGCCGGGGTCTGCATCAGGAGTTTCTGGTTGCGGTAGTAGGCCGAGATGTGGCTGAAGAGTTCGACCGCCGGTTCGGGCGTGCGGAAGGTCGGAATGCCGGCAGCCTCGAACACCTTGCGCCCGTCGTGCACCAGATCCTCGCCCATCCAGCAGGTCACGACCGGCTTGTCCGCCCCTTTCTCGATCTCCACCACCGCCTTTGCAACCGCCGTCGGATCGGTCACCGCCTGCGGCGTCAGCATCACCAGCACGCCATCGACATTCGGGCCTTCGAGCGCCGCCTGGAGCGCCTGGCGGTAGCGGTCCACGCCGGCGTCGCCGCCGAGGTCGATCGGGTTGCCGCGCGACCAGTGCGCCGGCAGCGCGGCGTTGAGCTTTTCGAGTGTGACGTCGGTGATCTCCGACAGCGGAATATCGAGATCCGCGGCCCGGTCGGCAGCCATCACACCCGGGCCGCCCCCGTTGGTGATGATCGCAAGGCGGTTGCCGCGCGGACGGAAGTGCGAGAACAGCGCGTTGGCGGCAGCGAAGAGCTGGCCCAGGTTGTAGAGGCGGATGACCCCGGCGCGGCGCAGCGCGGCGTCGAACACCGCGTCTTCGCCGCTGACGACTCCGGAGTGCGACAGGATCGCGCGCGAGGCCTGCGGATGGCGGCCGACCTTGATCAGCAGGACCGGCTTCACGCGGGCCGCGCCACGCAGCGCGCTCATGAAGCGGCGTGCATCGCGGATGCCTTCGACGTAGAGGAAGATGCTCTCGGTGCGCGGGTCCGAGATCATGTATTCGAGCACCTCGCCGAAATCGATGTCGCTGCTCGAACCGAGCGAGACGACAGCCGAAAAGCCGATGTTGTTCGGCTTGGCCCAGTCGAGGATGGCCGTGCACAGCGCACCCGATTGCGAGATGAGGCCGATCGACCCCTTCAGGGCGCTGGCATGGGCGAAGGTCGCGTTGAGGCCCAGTTCCGGGCGCATGATGCCGAGGCAGTTCGGGCCGAGCAGGCGGATCCGGTGGCGACGGGCTGCTTCGATCACCTGGCGTTCCAGGGCGGCGCCGCGCGGACCGGTCTCAGAGAATCCCGAGGTGAGCACGATGACCGCCTTGACGCCGGCCCGTCCGCAGGCGTCGACGATTGCCACGACCTTGTCTGCGCTCAACGCGATGACTGCGAGGTCGAGGCGGTGCGGCACGTCCTCCACACTTTTGTGACAGGGTACGCCGAGCACCGATTCGTGCTTGGGGTTGATTGCGAACAGCCGGCCCTTGAAGCCGGCCTGCAGCATGTTGCGGATGACCACGTTGCCGAGCGAGGCCTCGCGCTCGCTGGCGCCGATGACGCCGACCGAGCGGGGCTGGAGCAGGGGGGTCAGATAGTGTTTTTCTTTCATGGGTTCATCCGCATCGGGGGTTCCGAACGCCTCCGGACGGCAGGATTGCCCGAAGGCGCGAGGCATGCTCGAAGTGCAGGGTTGTCTGACAATACACGAAATTGCGGCGCTGCAACATGAACATTGGTCAAGAACACACCGCAAACCACTGGAATTCTGCTTGCGGACCGTCCGGGGTGCAATCCTGGTTTGCCGCAGCGACAGTGTGCAGGGACCGTGTTGCCGTTGAACGCGGACGCAGTAGAATCGAGCGCCCTTGTCGCAGACCTCAGGAACCCCTCCGACGATGTCGATCGAGTCCGCCGCGCACCGTTCGATGCCCCCCCTGCAGCCGTCCGCATGGGTTCGCCGCTTCTGTGCACTGCTGGCGCCCGGAATGCGGGTGCTCGATTTCGCTTGCGGCAGCGGGCGTCATGCCTGCTGGCTCGCGGGGCGTGGACTGCAGGTGCTTGCGGTCGATCGCAACGCCGATGCGTTGGCCAGACTGGCCGGTGTCGTTGGTGTGCAGACCCTGGAGGCGGATCTCGAAGCGGGCCAATGGCCGCTCGAAGGGCAGCAGTTCGATGCGGTCGTCGTCACGAACTATCTCCATCGCCCGCGCTTGCCGCACCTGCTGGAGACGCTTCGCGAAGGCGGGTTGTTGATCTACGAAACCTTCATGATCGGCAATGAGCGCCATGGCCGGCCGACGAGTCCGGAGTTTCTGCTCAGGCCGGGCGAACTGCTCGAATGCCTGACGCCGGAGTTCTCGATCGTCGCGTTCGAACAGGGAGAGACCCAGGTGCCGCGGCCGGCGGTGATCCAGCGCGTATGCGCGGTGCGCGGGGCGGAGCGGATCTGCGCCTTGCCCTGAAGCTGGACGGGCCGGCTCAGCCGAACTCGAGAATGGACTGGGCGAGACGGCGGATGCCGCTCGGCGACAGGTCGGTGCTGCGGAAGATGTCGGCCTCGGAATAATGCTGGAAATTGCGGTTCTGAGAGCGTTGGTAGAGCGGGTCGTAGTGCAGGTCGATGAACTCGGCGAAGAGTTCGGGCAGCTTGCGCGCGGCCGCGAGGCCCTTCCAGCGGTCGAGCGTTTCGTTGCTCTGTAGCCCCTTCAAATTGTCGATGCGCGCCTGCAGCGCTGGGACGTCGTCGCCCAGATAGGCGTAGTCGCGCACCAGGAATTCCAGCCGTGCTTCACGCGTGGCCTCGATCGCCACACAGCGGCTCGCCCGCATGCGGGTGATCAGTGCTTCGGGCAGATGGATGCGCCCGATCTTGCGGCTTTCAGCCTCGATGAAGACCGGTCGTGCCGGATCGATGCGGGACAGGGCTGCATGCAGCTGCGTTTCGAACCACTTCTGTGTCGGTTGCGGGCGGCCCGGCAGCGCACCCAGCACCGATCCCTTGTGGGCGGCGAGATCCTCCAGGTCGATGACCTGGGCGCCGAGTGCAGCGAGCGCCTCGAGCACGCGCGTCTTGGCGCTGCCGGTGGCGCCGCAGACGACGCGGAAGTCGTGGCGAAGCGGCAGCTCGGTCAGCGCCTCGACGACCTTGCGCCGCCAGTTCTTGTAGCCGCCTTCGAGCTGACACGCATCCCAGCCGATGAGGCGAAGCCAGGTCACGAACGAGCCGCTGCGCTGGCCGCCGCGCCAGCAGTAGACCAGTGGACGCCACTCCCGGGGCTTGTCCTGGAAACGGGCCATCAGGTGGCGGGCGATGTTCTCGGCAACCATCGCCGCGCCGAGCCGGCGGGCCTCGAAAGCAGAACGCTGCTTGTAGATCGTTCCGATCGTGGCGCGCTGTGCGTTGTCGAGCACCGGGCAGTTGATCGCGCCCGGAATGCGGTCTTCCTCGAACTCGGCCGGGCTGCGAACGTCGATCACCTCGTCAAACTCTGCCAGCTGTGCTACGGTCGCGAAGCCTTTTTTCATCCCGCCTGCGTGACTGCGCACGCCCCTTTTTTCTGGAACTATGAACGATATCAGACTGACCCGATTTTCCCACGGGGGCGGATGCGGCTGCAAAATCGCGCCCGCCGTCCTGCAAAGCATGCTGGCCGGAATGCCGGCCGGAATCGTGCCGCCGGAACTGATGGTCGGCACCGAGCATGCCGACGATGCGGCGGTGTACAGGCTCAACGATCGTCAGGCGATCGTCGCGACGACCGATTTTTTCACGCCCATCGTCGATGATCCGTTCGACTTCGGTCGAATTGCGGCGACCAATGCCCTGTCCGACGTCTATGCGATGGGCGCACGGCCATTGCTGGCGCTCGCACTGGTTGGCATGCCGCTCGACAAGCTTCCGGCCGAGGTCATCGGACGCATCCTCGAGGGCGGAGCCGCGGTGTGCCGCGAGGCCGGGATTCCGGTTGCGGGCGGACACTCGATCGACGTGCTGGAGCCGATCTACGGCCTCGTCGGCATCGGCGTGGTCGACCCGGCCGAAGTCAAGACCAATGCTGGTGCGAAAGCGGGCGATGCGCTGATCCTGACCAAGCCCCTGGGGATCGGGATCCTTTCGGCAGGGCTGAAGAAGGATCTGCTGCCGGAGGACGACTACGCGACGATGCTGCGCTGGACGACGCAGCTGAACCGGGTCGGGATGCGCCTGGCCGGCATGGCCGGCGTGCACGCGGTGACCGATGTCACCGGGTTCGGTCTGGCTGGGCATCTCCTTGAAGTGTGTCGCGCGTCCCGGCTTGCGGCGGAAGTGTGCTTTTCGGATCTTCCGCTGCTGGAGGCCGCCGTGCGGCTGGTCAGGGAGGGCATCGCGACCGGTGCCTCGGGGCGCAACTGGGCGAGCTACGGTGAATCGGTCCGGCTGGCGCCCGAACTCGGGCAGTGGCAGCAGAAACTGGTGACCGATCCGCAGACGAGCGGCGGACTCTTGATCGCCTGCGCGCCGGAATGGGTTTCCGAGGTGCTTGCCGCGGTGCGCGACGAGCAGGGTTGCGAGGCGCGGGTGATCGGGCGGATGTTCGAAGGCGCGCCGGGACTCGCCCTTACTTGCTGAGCAAGGGTTCGAGGTGGCGCCAGACGGTATCGAGAATCAGCGGCTGTGCGGCAGCGTCCGGATGGATGCCGTCGTCGAGGAAGCGCTCGCGCTGATCGGCGAATCCGTCGAGCAGGAAGGGCACGAGCGGCACACCGCTCCCCTGCGCCAGATCCGCATACACCTGCTCGAAACGACGCGTATAGGTCGGCCCGTAGTTCGGCGGAATGCGGATGCCGACCAGCAGGACCTCGATGCCGTTTGTCTTCGCGGTTTCGATCATCGCCTTCAGGTTGTCCGCCATCATCTGCGGGCGCAGGCCGCGTAGGCCATCGTTGGCGCCGAGCTGGAGGATCAGAAGCGCCGGCCGGTGCTGCGCGAGCGCGGCCGGCAGGCGGGAGCGTCCGCCCGAAGTGGTTTCTCCGCTGACACTGGCGTTGACGACCGTGTGCTGGAACCCTTCGGTGCGCAGGCGCGTCTGCAACAGGGTGGGCCAGTCTTCACCCGGGCGGAGGCGATAGCCGGCCGAAAGGCTGTCGCCCCAGACGAGGATGGTCGCGGCCGAAGCCGTGCCCGTCCAGATTGAAATCAGCAGGATGAGTGCCATGGATCGCAAGGACATCGAACTGGGGGCTCCCGTGGTGGAGGTTTCAGGGCTGCACAAGAGCGTACCCGTGAACGGGGGCGAGGGCACGCTGCACATCCTGCAGGACATTTCCTTCACCGTCGGCGCGGGGGCGTCGGTCGCGATCGTCGGCGCCTCGGGTTCGGGAAAATCCACCCTGCTCGGATTGCTGGCCGGGCTCGATGTTCCCGAAGGCGGTACGGTGCGCATCCGGGGCGTTGATCTTTTCTTGCTCGATGAGGATGCGCGCGCAGCCTTGCGTGGCGAGGCGATCGGTTTCGTGTTCCAGTCCTTCCAGTTGTTGCCGGCACTGACCGCCCTCGAGAACGTCATGCTTCCGCTGGAGATTGCAGGCAATCCGGAGGCTGAGAGGCTCGCGCGCCAGTGGCTCGAACGGGTAGGGCTGGGCGAGCGCACACGCCACTATCCGAAGCACCTTTCCGGCGGCGAGCAGCAGCGCGTGGCGCTTGCGCGGGCCTTTGCAGCCGGCCCGCAGCTTCTGCTTGCCGACGAACCGACCGGCAACCTTGATGCCGAAACCGGGGCGGCAATCATCGAGCTGATGTTTTCGCTCAACCGCGAGGCCGGCACCACCCTGATCCTCGTCACCCACGACGAGGCGCTCGCGCGACGCTGTCAGCGCGTGCTGCGCATGCACGCCGGGCGGATTGCCGAGGAAGTGCTGTCGGCGATCTGAAACCGTCGATCAGGCGCTGCTTGTTCCATCCAGCGGCTCGAACAGGACTTCGAGATCTTCGGCGGTGATCAGGTGTCCGCTGCCTTCGGCCTGGTCGCCCCGCACGAGCTGATCGGCAAGGCCCTGCTTGCGCGCCTGCAGCGCGAGGATCTTCTCTTCGACGGTGCCTTGTCCGAGCAGCTTGTAGACAAACACCGGCTTGTCCTGTCCGATGCGGTGCGCGCGTGCGGTGGCCTGGGCCTCGACGGCCGGGTTCCACCACGGGTCGTAGTGGATCACGGTATCGGCCGCGGTCAGGTTGAGACCGGTTCCGCCTGCCTTGAGGCTGATGAGGAAGAGCGGAACGCGCCCCTCCTGGAAGTCGCGCACCGGGGTGTCGCGGTCGCGCGTCTGGCCGGTCAGCTTGGCGTAGCGGATGCGCTGGCGCGTGAGCTCCTCCTCGATCAGTGCGAGCATCGAAGTGAACTGCGAAAATAAAAGGATCGAACGCCCTTCGTCGAGGAGTTCCGTCAGGAGCGCCATCAGCTCGGCGAGCTTGGCGGATTCGGCGATTCCCTTGCGGCCCAGGGCCTGCGCCGAACCGAGTTTGACCAGCCGCGGATCACAGCACACCTGGCGTAGCTTGAGGAGCGCTTCGAGGATCTGGATCTGGCTTCGTCCGACGCCCTGGAGTGCGAGCGCGTCGCGCAGCTTGCGGTCGAACGCGACCCGCAGCGATTCGTACAGATCGCGCTGTCCGCCGCCCAGCTCGACCCAGCGCACGATCTCGGTGCGCGGCGGCAGTTCCTTGAGCACCTGCTCCTTCGTACGTCGCAGCATGAACGGTGCGACCCGGGCGGCCAGGCGCCGGCGTGCGTCTTCGTCGTTGCGTTTTTCGATCGGATTGCGGAATACCTCGCCGAAGCGGCGTGTGCTGCCGAGCAGACCCGGGATCAGGAAGTCGAACTGTGCCCACAATTCGCCCAGGTGGTTCTCGAGTGGCGTACCGGTCAGCGACAGGCGATGGCGCGCGTCGAGCTTGCGGGCCACCCGATGCGACTGCGCCTTCGGATTCTTGATGAACTGCGCTTCGTCGAGCACCAGCAGGTGGAACTTGCGCTCGAGCAGGACCTCCTGATCGCGCACGAGCAGCGGATAGGTCGTGAGCACGATGTCGGCGGCTTCGATCGCATCGTAGTGGGCCGCGCGGTTCGGTCCGTGCAGGGTGAGGACCTTGAGGTCGGGGACGAACTGCGCGGCTTCGTGCGCCCAGTTCGGCAGCAGGCTTGTCGGTGCGACCACCAGGCTGGGGCGGTCGGCACGGCCTTCGTGCTTTTCGAGCTGGAGGTGTGCGAGGGTCTGGACCGTCTTTCCGAGCCCCATGTCGTCGGCGAGGATGCCGGCAAGCCCGTAGCTGCTCAGGAACTGCAGCCAGTTGAGTCCCGCCTGCTGATAGGGACGCAGCGTGGCGTTGAATCCAGGTGCGGGGGGCGTCGGTGTCATGCCGGAGAAATCCCGCAGACGCTGTCCGAGCTCGCGCAGATGTTCGCCGCCGAGCCAGTGCGCCGGCTGCTCGTCCAGGGTTGCGAGCGCCGCGGCGTGATAGCGCGACAGGCGCGGACGATCCTCGTCGAGCAACTCGATCAGGGGCTTGAGCCAGGCGCGCAGGCGTCCGGCCCGCATCGGAATGATGCGGTGGGTGTCGAGGGCCACCGGGACCAGGTCAGTGTCTGCGTACTGGTCGAGCCGGTTCAGGATCTGCGGCTGTTCCTGCAGCATCTTCACCAGCGGGGGCACAAGGCTGATGCGCTTGCCATCCACGAGCACACCGAGATCGAGATCGAACCAGTCCGTGCGATCGCTCTCGTCGATGCTGACGAACCAGTCGTCCGGCTCGGTCAGGCGGAACGGGAAGTCGTCCGCATACTCCAGGATCAACCCGGCGCGCTCGAGCTCGGGCAGGCGCTCCGAGAGCAGAGGCATCCAGCCCCGCGCATCGGACGGCACCGCGAGCAGGCAGTCGCCCTCCGCGTCGAGACGAAGGTAGCGCGGCAGGCGCTTGCGATGGCTCTCGAGCCCGGCTCCCTGCAGCGCACGCCATGTCGCCAACTCGGTGTCGAGATCGCGCCGCATGAGTCCGCCTTCGGTACGCAGCAGTGGTTCGGGGTGTTCGCTGCCGCGGACCGTGTGTCCGCCCGGGTAGTCAAAGACCAGTTCGGCCACCGGATAGTCTTCATGCAGGCTGAACATCAGCTCGTGACGGAATCGTCCCATCGTCAGGATGAGGCGTGCAGCCGGCGGCTCGGCAGGGCATGCCGGGCGAACGGCATCCGGCAACGGCAGTACGAGATCCGAGCGTCGCGCCAGTGCGTCGAGCCGGGCGCGCACGAGCAGCGCATCGGCCTCGTTCAGCGGCGGAGCGGTCATCAGCTTGCGCAGCAGGGCCTCGGGCAGTGCGCTGTGCAGCGGTCCGATGCTTGCCGACTGCGGATCCAGATAGTGGGGTGGCCAGACCGGAATCACCCACACATGGGCCGGAAGATCGAACGAAAGATGCTGTCGTGCGGACTCATCCGCGATCCACTTGAGCGCAAGCTCGCGCGGGTCGCCTGCTTGCAGGGCGCTATCCATCTCGCCGGCAAGGTAGAGTCGCCCCGTGCGTGCTGCATGATCGAGAAGCAGCGCACCGGTCGTACCGGAGAGCGGGACGGCAGGATGGCGAAACGCGGGATTCAACCCGGCCAGTTGCGCGTGAAAGAGGCGCAGCGCGGTTTCGTCCTCATCGACGATGAAATCCCGGCGGCTGCGGCGCGACAGGTCGTAGCCCTGCGGCATGAAGTCGGTGGGCTTGCCGAGCCCACCCTTCTTGAGGATCCGGCTCTTGCCGATCGAAAGCTCAGGGTGCTGTCCGGGATGGAGCAGATACACGAGCCGGTATTCGCGGTTGGCCGCCTCCGGCATCGGATCCGGAGGCGTTTCGAGCAGATCGAGCCAGTTGCGGATGCGTTCGCTTGGCGCCTGCCCGGGGCCCGCGTCGGCCGGTGCACTGGATTCGTCGATGTGCGGCTCTTCGATCTCGATCGATTCCGCGAACGTCAGCAGCAGGGCCACGGCGTGCTTGCAGTCGAAACCGACCGGACAGGTGCACGACGAGTCGGTCGGAAACAGATGATCATGTTCTGTGGGGTCGAGCCAGACCTCGGTGTGGTACACACGCCCGCCGCTGCCGTGGACCCGTCCGATCAGCCGCAAGCCTTCCTCGCGCAGCACGATGTGCTGCAGTTCAGCGCGATTCTCGCGCGCGTAGGCGCGGCCGCGTGCAAACGTCACATCATCGAAGTACCGGTGAAAGCCCTCGTCCAGCACGTGTTTCAGGCTGACTGCGGCGTTCGGCATCGAAAACGGGAGGGACATGAACAATGGCGCGCTGCGCGCGCTCGCACGACCAAACGAAAAAGTATATCAGCCGCGGTCGGCCGGCGCTCTTTTCCGAACCGATCCGGAGGGTGTTCCAGAGTGCGCTACGGGGGCGGGCGATTCGGCCGTCAGTACGACTGCATGCGTGCCTGCTGGAGCCAGCTTCCGGTTGCGATTCCGAGCGCCATGGCCTCCTGCACGCCGATCATCTCGATCCTGCGGCAATCGGCCGATCCGATCTTGTTGAAGGTGGCCGTCGCGACCCGGTCGGGCAGCATCGCGCGCAGGTAGCGCGAAAGGGTCAGTGCCTGGTTGCGGGTAAGTTCGCTGCGGCACGCGTTGGCGGAAAAATCACGATCCGGGGGGATCGGGTGGAGCGCGATCCGGGCGGGAAGCGATCCGGTTGCGAAGAGCCGTTCACGACCGGACAGGAAGACCAGCGCGCAAGGCGTCTGGCAGACACTGCCGTCGGCGATCCGGGTGTCGAAATCGCGGTTGCGCAGCATCGCTCCGACGGTGATCGCCGAGTTCACGACGCCGTGGGAGGAGTGCAGGGTCAGGCGCTTGCGGTGGCAGTCGGATTTCTCGATCCCGGTCAGGACATGGGACAACTGGCGTACCATCGCCGGGTTGATCTCGCCGCGCAGGGTGATCTCGCACAGCCCGCGGTCAATGTTCAGTGCGAGGCTGCCGCCCTCGTAGCGCAGGATGTCGTGGTTCGCGTCGGGGCTGGCCGCTCGCGCAGGGCTGGCAGTGGCGAGCACCAGGAGTGCGGCGATCGTTCCGAGGGTGCGACCAAGACGAGGCAGCATTGCGGGATCTCCCAGCCAGTTGAGCGTCAGCGCATGTCGTTCCGGGAATCGGTCGATGGCAGACTGGCGACTGGGGGTGCACTCTACACCTCTTTATGCCGTTGGTGTCGATGCGTATGGCCCCGGTCTGGGTAGGGTCCGGGGCAATGCTTACGGGATGGCTGGCGGTGGTGCCATGCTGTTCCGGATCCCGCTTGCCGCGGCCGTTCCGGAGCGCACGGCCGATTCCAGCGTCGCTGGGTAGGGAGACTCCAGGTAGTCGCCTGCCAGCCACAGGCCATTGACCGGTGTGCGTGGGCCGGGGCGCATCAGGCCGGGCCGGCACGCGATCGTCGCGCGCTTCTCGGTGATCGTCCGTGTCCAGTGCGGAGGCGGCAGCCGGCGACCCAGCTCACGTTCGAGCTGCTGATGCACTTCGATCTCCAGGTCCTCGCGGCTGAGAGCCTCATGCGGGCCGTGCGTGCTGATCACGCAGGCGAAGAGACCAGGTTCCGAGCCGAGCTGGCCCCGGTCGAATGCCCATTGGGCTGGTCCGTCGAAGAGTGCAATCATCGGATGTGGCAGGTGCACCTGCGCGCCCAGCGCGAGATAGACCGTGGTGATCGGCTCGTGGGGCAGTTCGTCGACCTGCCGCGCGAGACGTTCGCAACTTCCGGTCGTGCGCAGCAGCGGCGCTGCGTGGTAGGGCGCGCAGGCGAGCACCACGTGGCGGTACATGCGCCCGGCAGGATCGCCTTCGAGCTTCATCCCGTCGGGCTGTGGGCAGATGGCGTCGATGCGCGTTCCGGTGCGCATCTTGCCGCGACGCACGGCGAGGTAGCGCGCTGCCTGGACGGGAAAAAGCTCGGACAGGTCGGTGCGCGGGATCAGGAGTTCGCTTGCGGCGGCGCCCGCAGCCACGCTGTCGCGCAGCACGTTCGCGAACACCTGGGCAGACGCCTGCGTCGGCGGCGTGTTGAGCGCGGCGATGCAAAGGGGCTCCCAGACCCAGCGCACGAGCCGCCCGGTCTGCTCCGTCTGCGCGAGCAGATGGGCCACCGACTGCCCTGGATCGAGGCGGAATCTGATCTTCTTCAGATGCGCCATCAGCCTGAACATCGCGCGCCGGTCCGCCCAGTCCAGTCCGCTTGCGCGCAGCAGTCCGACCGCCAGATGCAGGGGGGCGGGCAGGCGCGCGGCCTGCAGGTGGAGCCGGCCCGGTGAATGCAGCGTGAAGGGCAGGCGCTCGAACACTTTCGGTGACACGCCGGTCATGCGCAACAGGCGTGCCAGCTCGGTATACGCACCGATCAGGATGTGCTGGCCGTTGTCGACGCGCCAGCCATCCTTCATCACGACGCGGGCCCGGCCCCCGAGCACGTGCGAGTGCTCGAAGACCGTCACGGGGATCCCGCGCGACGCCAGTTCGACCGCGCAGGCGAGCCCGGCGTAGCCGGCACCGATGATCGCGACCGTGTCGTCCACCGTGCCTAGCCCCGCATCCAGGTGGTGCCGGCAATCCAGACCTTGCGCAGCGGCGTGAGCGAGGTGCGCCGGTCGAGCACCTTGAAGCCGTCACGCGCGATCTCGTCGAGCAGCGTGCGGTAGATCGCCGCCATGACCAGCCCAGGACGCTGGCTCTTGCGATCGACCGGGGGAAGCTGTGCCATGGCCTGGTCGTAGAAGTCATACGCGCGCCGGGCCTGGAACTGCATCAGTTCGACGAAGGCGTCGCTATGACGTGCTTCGAGGAGATCCGCCGCAGGCACGTTGAAGCGCTGTAGTTCGTCTACGGGCAGGTAGATCCGCCCGCGCCGCGCGTCCTCGCCGACGTCGCGGATGATGTTGGTGAGCTGGAAGGCCATGCCCAGGTCGTGCGCGTACTTGAGCGTGTGGCGATCGCTGTAGCCGAAGATCTCGGCAGCGAGCAGCCCCACCACGGAGGCGACGCGGTAGCAGTAGAGCTGGAGCGCCTTGAAATCCGGGTAGCGCGACTGCGAGAGATCCATCGCCATCCCGTCGATGATCTCCAGCAGTTGCTCTCGGGGCAGCCGCAGATCCTGGAAGACCTCGCGTAGCGCGATCCCGACCGGGTGTTCCGGTGCGCCTTCGAACATCCGGTCCACCTCGGTCCGCCACCAGCCGAGCTTGGCGTGGGCGACTTCGATGTCGTGGCACTCGTCCACGACATCGTCGACTTCGCGGCAGAAGGCATACAGCGCGGTGATGGCCCGCCGCCGTTCCGGCGGCAGGAAGAGGAAGCTGTAGTAGAAGCTGGAACCGCTGGCGGCGGCGCGCTCCTGGCAGTAGTCGTGGGGGTTCATGTCGGTCGGTAGCGCAGCGCACGCCAGGCGAGGCGCGGCCAGTCGGTTCGGGTGAGGGTTGGTCGATGGCGGAAGATGTCGTACCGCACCGCCTCGATTCGCTCGAGGATGCGCAGCCCACCCAGCACGATGAGCCGCAGCTCCCACCCGATGCGCCCCGGGAGGCTCTGCGCGAGTAGCGCGCCGCGCAGCATCATGGCGCGGGCGCGCTCGACCTGGAAGCCGAGCAAGGCGCACCAGGCCGGACCGGTCCGTCGTTCAGCCAGATCGGATTCGCGCACGCCGAAGCGTTCCATCTCGTCGAGCGGCAGGTAGATGCGCTCCTTGTCGAAGTCGATCGCCACGTCCTGCCAGAAGTTGATCAGTTGCAGCGCGGTGCAGACGTCGTCCGACCGGGCAAGGTTCGTGGCGCTGGCAGCGCCGTACAGATGCAGCATCAGGCGCCCGACCGGATTGGCCGAACGCCGGCAATAGTCGAGCAGCTCCGGGAAGTCCGCATAGCGGGTCTTGACGACGTCCTGGCCGAAGGCATCGAGCAGGTCGTACATCGGTTCGAGGGGCAACTGGTGTGCGCCTGTGGCGGCGCCAAGCCGCGCGAACACCGGCGCAAGCTCCGGATCGACCAGGCCTTCACCGCGTGCGATCGCATCGAGCTCCGCGCGAAAGCCGGCAAGGCGCGCGAGGCGTTCTTCTGTGCTGGCGTCCCCCTCGTCCGCGATATCGTCCGCACTTCGCGCAAAGCCGTAGATCGCCTCGACCGGTTCGCGCAGATTCGCCGGCAGCAGCAGGGACGCGACAGGAAAGTTCTCGTAGTGATCGACCGGCATCCGCGACAACCGCGCTCGACAGGGCGCGGCAAGTATACGCGAAGCGGAAGCGGGGCCGGGGATCGCGTCGTTCAGCGCTTTCCGATGTGGGTGACATTTCTGATACGGTAGGCGGATCAGAGGCATCGAGATCTGGCGACATGCTCGAACTGGACGGAATCTCCAAGTCATTCGCCGAGGAAGGCGGAGGCGCGCAGCGCAGTCTGTTTCGTGGGGTGTCGCTGCGGCTCGAGCCCGGGCAGAGTGTCGCGATCATGGGTGAGTCGGGGGTCGGGAAGTCGACGCTCCTGCATTGCATCGCCGGGCTGGAGACCATCGACGGCGGGCGGATCGCGCTCGGTGGAGTGGAGCTTGCGGGGTTGGCCGAGGAGGCGTTCGCGAAGGTCCGCCGCGAGCGCTACGGCTTCGTGTTCCAGGCCTTTCACATCTTGCCGCACCTGACGCTCGCGCAGAACGTCGCGCTGCCGTTGTGGTTGCTCGGCGTTGCGCGCGAGCCCGCAGCCGAGCGGGCGCACGGGATGCTGGTGCGGGTGGGGCTGGGCGATCGTGCCAACGAGTGGCCGCGCCGGCTTTCCGGAGGAGAACTGCAGCGCGTGGCGATCGCGCGTGCACTGGTGCATCGGCCGGCGCTGGTGCTGGCCGACGAGCCGACCGGGAATCTCGACCCCGAGCGTGCGGGCAGTGTGCTCGAGCTGCTGCTCGAGGGGGTCCGTGAGGCGTCGGCGATGGCAATTGTCGTGACCCACTCGCGTCAGGCGGCTGCGCGTGCCGACCGGGTATTGAGGCTGGTTCGCGATGGTCTGGTCGAGGAGGCGGGTTCGTCATGAGCGGGCTCGCCCCGGGTGCGGGCCGTGCGGCACTGGGTTCGATCTTCCTTGCGAGTCTGCGCCAGCGGCGGATGGCCACCCTGTTGTCGCTCGTAGCGATCGCGCTGGGGGTCGCGCTCGGCCTTGCCGTCCAGTTGATCCAGTCTTCGGCGCTCGACGAATTCGGGCGCGGCATGCGGCGCCTGGCCGGTGAGGCGGATCTGCAGGTGCTCGGTTCTCGTGGAGGATTTGACGATACCCTGTATCTGACGCTTGCGCAGATGCCGGAGGTGGAGGCGGCCAGCCCAGTGCTCGAGATCGAGGCGAGGCTTCCCGGGCATGAGAGCAACCTGCGGGTACTCGGCATCGATCTCTTTCGCGTCGCGCAGGTACAGCCGGCCTTGCTGCCGCAGGTCCGGGCGGAGCGGGACAACGCACGCGACCGGCTCGCCGCGCTGCGCCCGGACGCGATCTTTCTCAGCCCGGCTGCGCGGGTGGCGCTGCGAACCGAGGATGGCGAGCTTCTGCGCGTGCAGAGCGGGCTGGAGGAGGCCGGCTTGCAGGTTGCCGGCAGCATTGCAGCAGCCGGTGTCGGCGAGCGGTTTGCAGTCATGGACCTTGGCGCGGCGCAACAGCTTTTCGGACGCATCGGGACGCTTACCCGGATCGACCTGCGTCTTGCACCGGGTGTGGAAAGGCGCGAGGCCGAGGCGCGCATCGCCGCGCGTCTGCCTCCGGGGGTCGCAGCCCTTGCACCGGAAGACTCTGCGGCACAGTCGGCCGGCCTGTCGCGGGCCTACCGCGTCAATCTTGCGATGCTCGCTGCGATTGCGCTGCTGACCGGGGCGTTCCTCGTATTCTCGACGCAATTGCTGTCGGTCGTGCGAAGACGCCAGGAGTTCGCCTTGCTGCGCGCGCTCGGACTCGATCGGCGCGTGCTGCTGCGCGGATTGCTCGCCGAAGGGGCGTTCGTGGGGCTGGTCGGTGGCGTACTGGGCGTTGTGCTCGGCTACGGGCTTACGGCCCTTGCGTTTCGCGTGGTCGGAGCCGATCTCGGCGCCGGTTATTTTCGCGGTGTCTCCCCGGAATTGCGTTTTCAGCCGCTGGTGAGCTTCGCCTACCTGATGCTGGGCGTGGTGGCCGGGGTCGCCGGGGCGGCTCTGCCGGCCCGTGAGGCAACCCGCATTGCGCCCGCGCGCGCACTGCACGCGGGCGACGAGATGGAAATCCTCCAGGCACGCCCGCGCACCGCCGCGGCGCTGGGCTGCCTCATGCTGGCGGGGCTCGCCTGCCTGCTGCCTCCGTGGCAGGGCGTTCCGGTTGCGGGGTATGCGGCCGTCGCCTTCCTTCTTGCCGCGGCCGTCCTGCTGCTTCCGGGGGCGACGCGGTGGGCGATGGGGGGGCTGGCCGGTCGCCGCGGGGTGCTGGCCGAACTTGCGCAGGCGCGACTCGTGGCCGCGCCAGGGCAGGTCGTCGTGGCGGGCGCAGGCGTGGTGGCAAGTGTCGCGCTCGCCGTGTCGATGGCGATCATGGTCCACTCCTTTCGCCTGTCGGTCGATGACTGGCTGCGCACGATGCTGCCCGCCGATCTGTACCTGCGGGCTTCGTCCTCGGCGGCGAGCGGGCATTTCGATGCGCCGTCGGTGGCGCGTGTCGCTGCGGTTGCAGGCGTGGCTGCCGTGCGCGAGATCCGGTTCGAAACGCTGCGCCTTTCCGCCCGTCACCCCCCGGTCACGCTGATCGCCCGTCCGCTGTCCGGCGGTGCGGGGCTGCCCCTGGTCGAGCCCGGTGATTTCCCCCGTGATGGGCTCACGGATCGTCCGCCCGTCTGGGTCTCGGAGGCGATGGCCGATCTCTTCGCGCTGGGCCCGGGGGATTTCCTGAAGCTGCCCCTGGGGGGGCTGGCCCACGAGTTCCGGGTGGCCGGCGTGTGGCGCGACTATGCACGTCAGCATGGTGCGGTCGCGCTCGAACTCGAGGACTACCGACGCCTGAGTGGTGATGGGCGCAGCAACGATCTGGCGGTCGAGTTCGTCGCGGGCGCGGACCCGGCACGAATCTCGACCGCAATTGCGGCGCTCTTCGAGCCCGGACGGATCGAGCTCGCGTCGCCCGGCGAGATCCGTGCCCTGAGTCTTGCGATCTTCGACCGCACCTTCTTCATCACCTGGCTCATGGAGGCCGTTGCGATCCTGATCGGGCTCTTCGGCATCGCGACGACCTTTGCAGCCCTGTCGATCAGCCGGACCAAGGAGTTCGGCATGCTGCGTCATCTGGGAATGGTCCGAAGCCAGATCGGGCGCCTGCTCGCACACGAGGGAGCGCTGACCGCGGCGATCGGGGTTGCGCTGGGCTGTGTGGCGGGCGGGGCGGTCGCGCTGGTGCTGATCCGGGTCATCAACCGCCAGAGCTTCCACTGGAGCATGGACGTGGCGATTCCGGTTGGCCTGATCGCCGGCTTTGCCGGGCTGCTCGTCGTGCTGGCAGCCCTCGCGGCACGCGCGTCGGGTGCCGCGGCGATGCGTGGCAGCGCCGTGCAGGCGGTGCGGGAGGATTGGTGATGCGCGGATACGGCAGCCGATGGCCGGGTGTGCTTCGAATCGTGACGCTCGCGCTGTGGTGCTGTGCTCCGCTCGGCGATACGGCGAACGCCCGCGCGCAGGGAACGCAGGCGGGCGCCGGGGCGATCTTTCCGCCCGTCGTCGAGGGGCGGGCGCTGGCGTTTCCAGCCGACACCGGGGCACATCCCGATTTTCGCACCGAGTGGTGGTACGCGACCGGCTGGCTGGCTGATGACGAAGGGGGCGAACGCGGTTTCCAGGTCACCTTCTTTCGCGTGCGGACCGGGATCGGTGAGGACAATCCGAGCCGCTTCGCCCCGCGCCAGTTGATCCTCGCCCATGCCGCGCTCGCGGATCCCGCCGAAGGGCGGCTCCTCCACGCCGAGCGCTCGGCGCGCGCGCTCGAGCCGCTTGCCGGCGCCGGCACGGGTCGGACGGACGCCCGGATCGACGACTGGACGCTGAAGCTCGAAACCGGAGGGGCGGATGGGACGGATCGCTACCGCACGCGCGTACGCGCCGATGCCTTCGCGTTCGATCTCGAACTCGCCGCGCATTCGGCGCCGATCCTGAACGGCCGGGCGGGATACAGCCAGAAGGCCCCGGATCCGGTCAACGCAAGCTACTACTATAGCCGCCCGCAACTGGCCGTGACGGGCGAGATCGAACTTCGCGGCACCCGCCGCGCCGTGCGCGGCCACGCCTGGCTCGATCACGAATGGTCGAGCGAGCTGATGCCCGCCGGTGCGCAGGGCTGGGACTGGATCGGCATCAACCTGCACGACGGTGGCGCGCTGATGGCCTTTCGCATGCGTGATGCGGCGGGACAAGCGCTGTGGGCCGGTGGAACGCTCGGCGTTGAGACCGGGGAAGCCCGTATCCTCACACCCGAAGAAGTGCGCTTCCAACCCGCCCGGCACTGGCGCTCGGCGCGGACCGGGGCCGAGTACCCCATCGCCTGGCAGCTCGAAATTGCCGGCAGGCAATTCGAACTACGGGCACTGATGGATGACCAGGAACTCGACAGCCGCGGCTCGACCGGGGCGGTGTACTGGGAAGGCGCTGTGCGGCTCTTCGAACACGGACGCGAGGTCGGGCAAGGCTATCTGGAGATGACCGGCTACGCGGACCGGTTGCGCATGTGATCTGTGTATAATTCGCCGCTCCGCCGCAAGGGCGGAGTTTCGAGGCTTTTTGCGGCCGGTCGCTGCCGGAGCGCGACGCACCGAACGCAACACCCGAAGTGCCCGGATGGCGGAATTGGTAGACGCACCAGATTTAGGTTCTGGCGCCGCGAGGCGTGGGGGTTCGAGTCCCTTTCCGGGCACCACGAAAAAACAATGACTTAGCGCAACATTCGCTTGCGTGTATATTCCATGTGGCTTTTTGTGGAGCACTTTTGGAACAGTAGGGGCGTTTTCTTGCCGGCCGTGCCGTGCCGCGGTAGATTGTTGCCAACGGCATCACCGGGGCGCGGAAGATGGCAACTTTCCAGAGGCGAGAGGGCAAGGGCGGCACCAGCTACCGCGTGACGATCCGGCTGAAGGGCCACCCGCCCGACAGTGCCACGTTCCGCCGCCTGACCGACGCAAAGCGGTGGGCGGTCGAGACCGAAGCCGCAATCCGCTCCGGCCGGTATTTCGGGGTAACGCGACGCCGTACGTTCGACCTGCTGCGCATGTGGCGCAACAAGATTGAAGGCTGGATTCTGGAACAAGTGGGCATGGAGCAGCAGAGTACAGACGCGCAAGGGCTGCGAGTGGTGAAGGGCAGCGCCGCCTGAGCAACGGCATGCAGTAGGCCGAACTGTTCCATTGGATTACACTCTAACCATGCAAACCATCGCAGAACTACCTGAGTACATCCGCGCCGCCGACAAGCTCATGAGCGCGGACGAACGACAGGACATCATCCGCTATCTCGCCGCGCATCCGAAAGACGGCGACGTGATGGAGGGCACCGGTGGTGTGCGCAAATTGCGATGGCGGCGCGGTGGACAAGGCAAGAGCGGAGGCGTTCGGGTCATCTACTACTTCCATGGCGAGGACATGCCGCTGTACCTGCTGACGCTCTTCGCCAAGGGCGACCGTGCCAACCTGACCAAGGCCGAACGAAACGAACTTGCCGACCTGACCGACCTACTTGTCAGGGCATGGAGGAAAAGACGGACATGAGTACAGCATTCGAGAGCATCAAGCGTGGCCTGCAAGAGGCCATCGAGCACGCCGAAGGGCATTCCCCACCGGGCACCCGCATTCATCGCCCGCGTCCGGTGGACGTGAAGGCTCTGCGCACCAAGGTAGGCATGACGCAAGAGCAGTTCGCCGCGCGCTTCGGGTTCTCGACGGCGACCCTTCGCCACTGGGAGCGAGGCGACCGCACGCCGCATGGCCCCGCGCTGGTGCTGCTCAACGTCATCGAGCGCAACCCCGCCGCAGTCATCGAAGCCCTGAGCGCCTGACCAGTGACTGAGCTTGCCGAACTGAAAGCGCGCATTCTGGCGAACCCTGAAGTCCGCACCGAGTACGACGCCCAAGCGCCCGAATTCGCCCTTGCGCACGAACTCATTGCGGCACGCACCCGCGCCGGCCTCACTCAAGCCGAACTTGCCGAGCGCATGCACACAACGCAATCGACCATCGCCCGACTGGAGAGCGGACGCACCGTGCCGAGCATGCGCACTCTGGCCCGCTACGCAGAAGCGACCGGCTCCCGCGCTGTGGTCCGACTGGAGCGCTCCGCCTGACCGAGTACTGGAACCGGATATTCAGTTTCATCCGCCCATCCTCCCCGACGCCCGGTGGCTCCGGATTGCGCTTGTCATTGTTGTTGCGCCCCAGGCCTGCCTTGGCGATACCGCCGGACTGGCCCTCAGGTCGAGTCGTCCAGTGTCCGCGAGACTTCGACCATGGATTCATCGTCGGTAAGGTAGACCATGAAATCAAGCGATTCCATCAGCGCGAGCATGGGCTCGTTGTCGGCCATGACTTCTCCGCGGATCGTTTCGAGCCCCTGATCGCGCGCAGCCTGCATGAGCGAACGCATGAGGCGCGATCCGAGGCCCTTGCCCGCGAGGGCGTCGGCGATGACGACCGCAAACTCGCAGGTTCTTCCATCGGGCAGGGTTGCGTAGTGCGCTTCGCCGATCATCTCTGGCCCGTCGGCAGTCTCGCGGGTTGCGATCAGCGTCAGTTCGCGTGCGTAGTCGATGCGGGTCGCACGCGCGAGCTCGTGGCGCGACAGCTCGCTCAGCGAGGAGAAGTAGCGGTAGCGCTTGCTCGCTTCCGACAGCCCGCGCACGAAGTTCTGCAGGTTCGCCGCGTCTTCCGGGCGGATCGGCCGGATCGTGCAGCGGCTGGCATCCTTCAGCGCCCAGCTTGCGACGAGCGTGGACGGCCACGGGAAGATCGCCATGTGGCCGTAGCGTGCGTGCGGCGCCTCGCAGGGCCGGATGGTGATCGCGACATCGGTGGCGAGGGCGCGCTCGGATCCCGCGATCAGGGTACGGATCTCCAGCGCCCGCACGCCGGGCAGCTCGCTGGCCAGCTCGGACAGGCGCAACAGCACCTCTCCCAGCGGTCCGCGGGCAACCGCCGCACGCCCTGGCAGCGGGCCCAGCAGGCGCGCGACATGCGGGACGTCGAGCATCTCCTCGACCAGGCGGGCGTTCAACGGGGGCAGTGCAACCGAGCGGGCGTCGTAGATGTAGGGCGCGAGACCGGCTTCGGACAAGGTCAGGACCGGGCCGAAAGTCGGATCGGGCCGGATCGACAGCGACAGTTCCCGTTCGGTCGGTCCGGCCGCGCGAGCGGTGCCGGCCGGAATGTGGAAGGCATCCAGAACCGCCATCGCCTCGTCCTGACTCAGCGTCTCGCGACCTTGCGCAAGCGCCGCGTCGAGGATCGAGCGGGCCGTCCCGACTTCGGCGGCCGAGTACTCGCCGAGGGCCGCCGGTGTCTCCAGTACCAGCGCCTGGTTGCGTCGCCAGGTTGCCATGAAGGCGAATGCCGTGACGGCGTTCTCGGGCGTACGGAACACCGGGACACGCGCCTGCGCGAGCGCCGTCCGCGCCTGCCCGGCGTCGCGCTCCCCGAGCCAGCAGGCAAGCACCGGCTTGGTCGCCTGCCCGGTGACGGCGATCAGCGCCTGGGCCACGGCGAGCGGGTCAGCGTAGGTGGTCGGGGCGAAGATGGCGAGCGCGCCATCGGTGCCCGGATCGTCGAGTGCGGTGGCGATCGCTTCGGAATACTGCCGGGGCGTCGCGTCAAAGAGCAGGTCGACGGGATTCGCGGACGCCGGGTTCCGAGCCGTGGTCCGTGGCTCGATGCCTTGGAGCCGTTCGAGCGTTGCAGTGCCGGGTTCTGCGAGTGCGATGGCACACACCTCGGCCTGGTCTGCTGCGATGACGGCCGGTCCGAGGCCGTTGCAGACGATGGCGAGGCGATTGCCCTGAGGCTTGCGGGGCGTCGTCAGCGCACGGGCGGCCGAGAACAGTTCTCCGATGGTGCTCACGCGCAGCACCCCGACCCGCCGCAGTGCGGCGTCGAAGGCATCGTCGCGGCCAGCGGCGACACCGCCGTGGCGCTCGGCGATCTGCCTTGCGGCCGCACCGCGTCCGGCCCTCAGCGCGATCACCGGCTTGACACTCGCGGCGGCGCGGGCTGCGCTCAGGAAGCGGCGTGCATCGCGCAGCGTTTCGAGGTACAGCAGGATGCTTTCGGTCTTCGGGTCGCGCGCGAGGTGATCGAGGATCTCCGGCAGATCGAGATCGATGGTTTCGCCCGGTGCAAACACGGCCGAGAATCCGAACTCGTCGTTGAGGTTCCAGTCGAGCACGTGCGCGCACAGTGCCGTCGATTGCGCGACCAGCGCGAGATTACCGGCTGGGACCGGTCGCGCGATCGGGGTCAGGTTGAGGGCTGCGTGCGGAAGGATGCAGCCGAACGCGCGCGGCCCGAAGAGCCGCAGCCTGCCACGCGCCACGATGGCGGCAAGGCGCGCCGCCGCCTCGGGGGCCGATTCGGGGCGCAGCCCCGCGCAGTAGATCACTGCGACGAGCACGCCGCGTGCTTCGCAGGCCTCCAGGAGTTCGGGGACGCTTGCAGCAGGGGTTGCCACCAGTGCCAGCGGAATCTGTCCTGGAACTGTATCGAGCGAACGATGGCATTCGCGATCCCCGATCCGCGTGTGGCGATCGGAAATCAGGTGCAGCGTGCCGTCGAATCCGCCCTCGGCGAGGTTGCGCAGCAGACCGTTGCCGAGTGAATCCGGATCGGGGCTGGCGCCGAACAGGGCGATCGCGGCCGGCTCGGCGAGCGCGGCGAGCGGGGTGTGGGCGATGCGCATGGGGGCGCCCGCCTCTAGCGCTGCGGGACGCGGACTGCCGGACCCGGCGTGCCGGTGGTCGCGTCGAGAGTCAGGTAGCGTTCGAAGGTCGGCACGGGGGTCGCATCGAGAATGCGCGCCGCGTCGACGAGAAACGTGTCGGTCATGTTCGGTTCCCTCCCAGGAATGACGGTCACGGTGACTCGCAATGTCCGGCCTCCGCGGTGCTCGCCGGCCCTTCTGGAGGGGTCCGTGTCCTGCACGTGGCGGAGGGAATCCGGCCTGCTTCGATTCTAGCTCAAACCGCCGTAGCGGGTCCGGCCGACGGCCGTGGCGGCGATCCGGCAGGCGACTGGCTGGCGTTCCATCGCGCGACGAAGGGCGCGAACGCCTCGGCCGGGATCGGCCGGCTGCACAGGTAGCCCTGCCATGCCTCGCATTGCTCGGCTGCGAGGAATTCGCGTTGTGCCTCGGTTTCGACGCCCTCGGCAATGACGCCCAGCCCGAGACTGGCTCCGAGCGCAACGATCGTGCGTGCGATCGCCGCATCGTTCGGGTCGGTGAGCACGTCGCGCACGAAGGACTGGTCGATCTTCAACTGGTCGAGCGGCAGCCGCTTGAGGTAGGCGAGCGACGAGTAGCCCGTGCCGAAATCATCGAGCGAGAAACGGATTCCGTTGGCCTGCAGCTCGGTCATCCGGCCAATCACGCCTTCGACGTCTCCGAGGAGCAGGCGCTCGGTCAGTTCGAGCTTCAGCCGCCGCGGATCGGCGCCGCTGGCGGTGAGCGCGGAGCGCACCTGCTCGACGAAATCGGCCTGGCGGAACTGCTGCGGGCTGACGTTGATCGCAAGCGTGAGGGCGGCAAGGGCCGGATCGGCCGCCCAGGCCGCGAGCCGCGCGCACGCCGTGTCGAGCACCCACCTGCCGAGCGGCACGATGAGCCCGGTATCCTCCGCGAGCGGAATGAACTCGGCGGGCGACACGAAGCCGCGCTGCGGGTTCTGCCACCGGATCAGTGCTTCGGCGCCGACGATCCGGCCGCATTCGACCTGAGGCTGGAAGTGCAGCACGAACTGGCCTTCGCGCAGCGCGGCGCGCAGGTCGGCCTCCAGCCCGGCGCGGGCGGAAACCTGGGCCTGCATGTCCGGATCGTAAAAGCGCACGGTGTTGCGTCCTGCGGCCTTCGCTTCGTACATCGCCAGATCGGCGTGGCGCAACAGCTCGTCAACGCCCTCGCGCTGTCCGCAGAAGAGCGTGATGCCGATGCTCGGGGTGCTGTGCTGCTCGCCGCCGTTGAGCCGGTAGGGCTCGTTGAGTACGCCGAGGATCTTCTGCCCGACCGATTCGCAGCGTGCCGCAGCCTCGTTTGCGCCCTCGCCCAGATCCTCGAGCATGACCACGAACTCGTCGCCGCCGGGGCGGGCGACGGTGTCGCCATCGCGCACGCAGGCCGACAGGCGCTCGCCGACCTGGCGCAACAGCAGGTCGCCCTTGTCGTGGCCGAGTGTGTCGTTGATCGTCTTGAAGTTGTCGAGGTCGATCAGCAGCAGCGCGCCATACTGCCCGTTGCGCGCGCTGCTGGCGAGGGCGTGGTGGAGGCGGTCGAGCAGCAGCCGCCGGTTCGGCAGGCGGGTCAGCGGATCGTAGAAGGCGAGCAGCTTGATCTCGTCCTCGGCGGCCTTGCGCTGCGAGATGTCGGTATGGGCACCGACGTAGTGCGTGACCTGCCCTTCGTCGTTGCGCACCGCGGTGATCGTGAGCCAGGTCGGATAGACCTCACCGTTCTTGCGCCGATCCCAGATCTCGCCGCGCCAGGATCCGGTGCGCAGCAGCTCTTCCCACATCGCGCAATAGAAGGATTCGTCGTGACGGCCGGACTTGAGCAGGCGCGCGGTCTGGCCGATGGCTTCGGCGGGGCTGTAGCCGGTGGTCTCCGAGAACGCGCGATTGACCTGGAGGATCACCCCCGCGGCATCGGTGATCACCGTCGCCTCATGGGTCTCGAAGGCGGTGGCTGCGATGCGCAGAGCCTCCTCGGTGGCCTTGCGCGCACTGATGTCGGTGTGGGTTCCGACGAGCCGGGCGGAACCTTCGTCGTCAGTCGCGACCCGCAAGGTGCGGCCGAGGATCCAGCGCCAGCGTCCATCCGCATGACGCATGCGGAACTCGATCTCGGGGGTGGTCCCGTGCTTGCGGCATTCGTCCAGATGGGCCAGAACCGATGCAAGATGCTCCGGATGGACCCGCCCGAGCCATTCATCGAGCCGTGCCGCTTCGTCCACCGGTGTGAGCCCGAACAACGCATGCCAGCGCGACGAGTAGAAGACGATGTCCCTCGCGGTGTCCCAGTCCCAGACACCGCTGCCGGCGCCCTCGAGTGCGAAGCGCCAGCGTTCCTCGCTTTGCGCGAGTGCATCTGCCGTTGCATGCTCGCGGTCGAGCGCGCCACGGCGGGCCTGGGCGAGCAGGAAGGCCAGCACTCCGAGCAGTACGGAGATGAAGTTGCCGGCGATGCCGATCATCAGCGGTTGGCGCTGCTCTGCAGGCGACAGGAAGGGGGCGCTCGCGTGAAACTCGAACACCCAGCGCCGCCCATGGACGTCCAGTTCGCGCACGGTTCCCGGGTCGGGTCGGGCGGTACCGTCGGCTGGGGTATGGAGCGGTCTGGGCACGGCGGCGTCGGCGTCCGACAAGGTGGTGCCCTGGTCGGTGATCCGCACGACCAGACCCTGGAGGTTGCCCCAGCCTTCGAGTAGCTTCACCATGTCATGGATCCGCACGGTGGCCGCGACGGCGCCGAGGAAGCGGCCATTTCCGTCTGCTTCGCGGCTGAACACCGGAACGCGGATCACGAATCCGGTCCGGTGGGTGCTCTCCTGGAGCAGATCGAACGGCCCGCTCGCGACCGGACGCCCGGTCTCCATGGAATAGCGCATCGAGGCGAGATTGACCGGCTGGGCGCTGATGTCGAGCCCGTGGATCCGTTCGTTGCCGGCCATCGGCCAGAGGTAGTCGGCGACGAAGTACTCGCTGCGCTCGCCGGGTGGATGGATCGCAAAATCCGGATAGCCGAGCGGGTTGAGCGAGGTGTCGGCGCGCACCCGGGCCTCGAACGCAGTGCGCTCGGATGCTGGAACGTAGCGGGTGAACGCGAGGTTCTTGATGCCCGGGTAGCGGTTGGGCAGGTCCAGGCTCTGCGCCGCACGGGCGAAGGTGGCGCGGTCTAGCGATGGATTGACCACGAAGAGGTTGCGCAGGCCGAAGGTGACTTCGACGATGGCGTCGATGCGCCGCGCAAAGGCCTCGGTGGCGGCGTTGGCGGCGGTGGAAAAGCGCGCCCGCTCCACCTCGGCCAAGGTCGCGCCCTGTTGCTCGGCAAGATGCAGGCTCGCGCCCGCGCCCAGCAGCGCGATGGCCGTTCCGAGCAGCAACGGGCCGGGCGAGAGTGCTCGTGAGCCTTCAGTCATGATCCACAGATCGGTCGTGCACCGACATTCCCCGACAAACCGACCACGAAGGCGGTGAAACAGAGTCCGGATGATTCCCGCGTTCCGGCGCTGCGATGGGGCAGTGCGCGGACGGGTCGCAGTGTCGCCTGCCCGTTCGGCCGCGGTCAAGCCGAATCCCGGCCCGAATCCCGGGCTGGAGCCGCCGACCCGCGTCGATTGCGGGAGGAAGACCTCAAGGAGAACGCTCGTGCTGCCGTTGAGGTGTCGCATTCAGGCAACTTTCGTCACGCTTTCGCACGCTCGTTCGCAGGCCGGCTTACAAGTTGCAACGGATCTCGGGTAGCCTGTCGATGCACCACGATCGTGCATCCGGGATCTTGTGCGGGGTCTTGTGTAACGCAGCGAAGCGCCGATCGCACGATTCGTGAATCGGGAGGCAGCAGGGCTTGAATTCCTGGGAACCGCGGTGCAATTGACTTTGCGCGAATTGCTGCCATGCTCTTTCGCGATGGTGCCTGCGCTCTTGATTCGCTTTTTCAACCTCTGAACGGTCTTCAGCACAAGAACCATGAAAACCATATTTCTCGTTGACGACTCGGCAACGATCCTGCTCAGCATCGCGAGCATCCTCACCAAGGCGGGCTACGCGGTCGAGAAGGCCCCGAATGCCGAGGAGGCACTGCGCAAGTTCCAGTCGGGCACGAAAGTCGACCTGCTCATCACCGATCTGAACATGCCTGGAATGAACGGCATCGAACTGATCCGCGAGGTGCGCAAGCTGCCGGATTACAAGTTCATGCCCATCCTCTTCCTCACCACCGAGTCGCAGCAGTCGCGCAAGCAGGAGGCGAAGGAGGCGGGTGCCACGGGCTGGATCGTCAAGCCTGCGACCGCTGACGAGCTGCTCAACACGATCAAGCTGGTCGTCCGCTAGGCGGCCAGGCGGAATCGCCCACCCATGCTCCAGCCGCGGATGTCTCCGGGTTTTCTTGCCTCGGCGCTTGCGGCGGGCACTGCGGTCTTTGCGCTGCACGTGTGGCTGCAGGCGGCGCTTGCGTCGTGGCTGGTGTCGCTCCTGGCCGGACTATGCGCCGTTGCGCTGCTCGTCGCTGGCCGCCTTGCGGCGGCGGGCGGGGCGGAGACGAAGCAGGCGCCGGAGCAGGAACAGGCTGTGACGCCGAAGCTCCAGCACCCGGTCATCGACGAGGTCGTCGGCGAGCTGCGCCAGGTGCATGGGTTCAACCAGGTCGTGCGCGGCCATCTTCAGCATGTCATCGACGAGACCGGCCGGGCGGCCGTCGACCTGATCGGGCACCTGCATGCGATCGACGCCGCGCTTTCCCGCATCGAGACGCAGCTTCCCGGCACGGCCGAAGCCGAAGTCCTGGACGCCGTTCGCGACGGCAGCCGGACGCTGTCGGCGATGCTGCTCGACGCACAGGCCGCGATCCAGTTCCAGGATCCCTGCCGGCAGGAGATCGAGCAGGTCATCGGCGCCCTGCACCTGCTGGACGAGCATGCCGGGATGCTGGCGCGACGGCTGGAGCAGCGGGAAGACCCGGATTTCGTCTTCACGCCGATTGCCGAGCACCTTGAAACCCTCTACAACCGCTACGTGATGGAGAGCCAGCGCCTGCGTCACGACGCTACGCTGCAGCGCGACCGGCCGGCAGCAGGTGCCGGACCGTCGAACAGTGTCGAGCTCTTCTAGGGAGAACCGGGATGTCCAGACACCAGCAGCTTGCCCTCACCGACGACCTGACGATCTACCACGCACTGGACCAGAAGAACGCGCTGCTCGATGCGCTGGCGATGTGCGATGTGCTCGAACTCGATCTTGCGCGGGTCGGCGAGATGGATACGGCCGGGCTGCAGCTACTCGTGCTGCTCAAGAAGGAAGCTGCGCTTGCCGGCAAGGAGGTCCGCTTTTCGGCGCACAGTCCGGCCGTGCGTTCGGTGATCGAGCTGTGCAACATGGCGGCGGAGTTCGGCGATCCGCTGCTCATTCCGGCGCAGGACTGAAGACGGGCGCCA
Source organism: Rhodocyclaceae bacterium (assembly GCA_023383815.1). Taxonomy (GTDB): domain Bacteria; phylum Pseudomonadota; class Gammaproteobacteria; order Burkholderiales; family Rhodocyclaceae; genus JACOUN01. The sequence goes on along the minus strand of JAHDYG010000003.1, from coordinate 177,216 downwards.
GCCGCAGGCCGGTAGGGAGGAAGGGGAACCGAGATGGATGAACTGACCAGTGTCTTCGTGCAGGAAAGCCGCGAGCAGTTGGCCGAGATGGAGGAGGGGCTGCTGCGGCTCGAACAGGATCCGGACGATCGCGACAACCTGAACGGGATCTTTCGCGCGGCACACACCATCAAGGGTGGTTCGGGCGTTGTCGAGTGCAGCTTCATCGAGGCGTTCACGCACGACGTCGAGAACCTGCTCGATTCACTGCGCAACGGCGCAATCGGGGTAACGCCGGATCTGGCGACGCTGCTGCTTGCGTGCTGCGACCACATGGGGGCGCTGCTCGATCTGCTGGCGGCCGGCGAACCCGCCCCCGGGGCCGGACTCCAGACCCATGGCGACGAGCTGACCGCGGCGCTGAAGAAGGTTCTCGCGACGATCGCGAGTGCCGACGAGGTGGAGATCGTGCAGGCGACAGGTCTTGCCGAACAGGCACCGACCGTCGAGGTGTCGGGCGGCGGAGTCGTGATCACCGATTGCTGGCACATCTCGGTGCGCTTCGGGCCCAACGTTCTGCGCGGCGGCATGGACCCGCTGTCGTTCATCCGTTTCCTGTCGAGCCTGGGAGAGATCATCGGGGTCGCAACCGTCACCGATGCGATTCCCCCTGCGGCCGAGATGGATCCCGAATCGTGCTACCTGGGCTTCGAGATCCAGCTCCAGACGCGGGCGACGAAGGCCGACATCGAGCGCGTGTTCGATTTCGTCCGCGACGAATGCGATCTGCGCATCCTGCCGCCGCACAGCAAGCTCGCGGACTACCTGCGCCACATCGAGGAGCTGCCCGAGGACAGCATGCGCCTGGGCGAGATCCTCGTGCGCTGCGGCGCCGTCACGCAGGCCGAGATGGATGCGGCGCTGAACGAGCAGATCCGGGGCACTCCGGGCGAAGAGGGGGCGGGCCCGCCACAGATCGGTGAGATCCTCGTCGGCAAGGAGGTCGTATACGAGGAGGTGGTCGAGGCGGCTGCCGTCAAGCAGGCGCAGATCAAGGAGAAGAAGGCGAAGGAAGCGCGCCTCGTGCGCGTGCAGGCCGACAAGCTCGACCAGCTCATCGATCTGGTCGGCGAGCTCGTCATCGCGGGCGCCTCGGCCAACCTGCTGGCCCTTCGCAGCAAGCAGTCGGATCTGGTCGAGGCGACCTCGGTGCTGTCGCGGCTCGTCGAGGACATCCGCGACTCGGCGCTGCAACTGCGCATGGTGCAGATCGGCGAAACCTTCTCGCGCTTCAACCGGCTGGTGCGGGACGTGTCGAAGGAACTGGGCAAGGAGATCGAGCTCAACATCAGCGGCGCCGAGACCGAACTCGACAAGAGCGTGGTCGAGAAGATCGGCGACCCCCTGATGCACCTGGTGCGCAACTCGCTCGACCACGGCATCGAACCGGCAGAGGTCCGTGCCGCACAGGGCAAGCCGGTCTGCGGGCAGGTGTACCTGAATGCATTCCACGATTCGGGCAATGTCGTGATCCAGGTCTCGGACGATGGTGGAGGCCTCAACCGCGAACGCATCAAGGCGAAGGCGATCGAGCGCGGACTGATCCAGGCGACCCAGACGCTCACCGACAGCGAGATCGTGAACCTGATCTTCGAGCCGGGCTTCTCCACCGTCGAGAAGGTCTCGAACCTCTCCGGGCGCGGCGTCGGCATGGACGTCGTGCGGCGCAACATCGAAGCGCTGCGCGGCATCGTCGAGGTCGATTCGGTCGAAGGCGAGGGCACGACCTTCACGATCCGGCTGCCGCTCACGCTGGCGATCATCGACGGCTTCCTCGTCGGTGTCGGAAAGGCCGCCTACGTGATCCCGCTCGACACGGTGGTCGAGTGCATCGAGCACCATGACGGAGAGTCGGGCCGCAACATCCTCAACCTGCGCGGCGAGGTCCTGCCCTTCATCCGCCTGCGCGACGCGTTCGAAGTGCCCGGCGAAGCGCCGCCGCGCGAGAGCATCGTCGTCGTGCAGTTCGGCGGGCACCGGGCCGGCATCGTCGTCGATCAACTCATGGGCGAGTTCCAGACCGTCATCAAGCCACTCGGAGTGATGTTCCGCCACCTGCGCGGAATCGGCGGCTCGACCATCCTCGGCAGCGGCGAAGTGGCCCTGATCCTCGATGTTGCAGCACTCATCCAGTCGGTATCGCACCAGGAAAGCAACCGTCTCATCGGCACCGGGCGTGCGCAGGCAGGTACGCCCAAATCCCTCGTCTCGGAAAAGGACTGAATCATGCTCAAGAACATGAAAATCGGCGTCAAGCTCGCACTCGGGTTCGCGTTGATCGTGGCCATGCTGATCGCAATCTCCGCGACCGGTCTGGCCCGGCTCAACGAACTGCGCTCCGGGACGGATCTGATGGTGAAGGATCTGTGGCCGAAGGTGGTCCTCCTCAAGGACGGGCTGGCTGGCGTGAACGACATCGGCCTTGGCGCGCGTGACATGGCGCTCGCGACGCGAACGGAAGACCAGCAGTCGGCCAAGGCGCGCGTGATGGAGGGGCGTGCGGCGATCGGCAAGGCCTGGGAGGCGCTGTCGCCACTGTTGGTACACCCGCGCGGGAAGGAGCTGATGGCGCAGATCCTGGACAGTCGCGAGCGCTTCATCGCGGCGCAGAACCAGTTGATCCGGCTGGTCGAGGAGGGGCGGCGGGACGATGCGGTGAACTACCTCAACGGCGACTTCCGTGCGACCGCGGTCGAGTACCGCCGGCGCGTCAATGAACTGGTCAAGTTCCAGGGTGAGCTCTTCGAGACGACCGGCATCGAGGCCGAGCGCTCGGCCGCGAGCGGACAGACGATCATCGTCGGTCTGTCGATCGCGGCGATCCTCGCCGCACTCCTGATCGCCTTCCTGGTCACCCGGGCCATCACGCGCCCGGTGATGAATGCGCTCAATGCGGCGAACGAACTGGCTGACGGCAACCTCGCTGTGCGCATCGACGTCAGCAGCAACGACGAGATTGGCCAGTTGATGGCGGCGATGAAGAACATGGTCGGCAAGCTGGCGGCCATCATCGGCGAGGTCCGGACCGCCGCCGACAACCTCACGAACGCTGCCGGCCAGGTGTCGGCCACCGCGCAGTCGCTGTCGCAGTCGTCGAGCGAGCAGGCGGCGAGCGTCGAGGAAACCACCTCGTCGATGGAAGAGATGACCGCCTCGATCGCGCAGAACACCGAGAACGCCAAGATCACCGACAGCATGGCCTCGAAGGCCGCTTCCGAGGCGGCCGAAGGCGGTGAGGCGGTGAGCCGCACCGTCGAGGACATGAAGAGCATCGCGAGCAAGATCAGCATCATCGACGACATCGCCTACCAGACCAATCTGCTGGCGCTCAACGCCGCGATCGAGGCGGCGCGCGCCGGGGACCACGGCAAGGGCTTCGCGGTGGTGGCTGCCGAGGTGCGCAAGCTCGCCGAGCGCTCGCAGGTGGCGGCGCAGGAGATCGGCGATCTCGCCAGCTCCTCGGTTAAGCAGGCCGAGCGGGCCGGCACGCTGCTGACCGAGATGGTGCCGACGATCCGCAAGACCTCCGATCTCGTGCAGGAGATCGCCTCGGCCTCGTCCGAGCAGTCCTCGGGCGTGGGGCAGATCAACGGCGCGATGGGGCAACTGAACCAGGCGACGCAGCAGAATGCATCGGCCTCCGAAGAGCTGGCCGCGACGGCCGAAGAGCTGGGCTCGCAGGCCGAACAACTGCAGCAGACGATGACCTTCTTCCGCCTCGAGGAAGGCCAGCAGCGCGTTGCGGCGAGCGTCGCGACGCCTTCGCGTGGTGCGCGGCCGGCAGCCCGCACGCCTGCGACTGCACCCGCGGCACGCGGCGCAGCGGCAGTCCAGCTCAACGAGAGCGATTTCGAGCGCTACTGAGGGGAGAGCATGAACCAGATCGTCAAGAAGAACGCCGGCGGCAAGCCCGCCGTCGTGGAAGAGGAAGAGGCTCCCTCCCAGTACCTGACCTTCACACTGGGCGGGGAAATGTTCGGGGTCGCGATCCTGAACGTGAAGGAAATCATCGAATACGGCAACCTGACCGAGATTCCGATGATGCCCGCGTTCATCCGCGGTGTGATCAACCTGCGCGGCGCCGTGGTGCCGGTCATCGATCTCGCGGCGCGCTTTGGCGGCAAGAGTACGGCTGTCGGCCGGCGCACCTGCATCGTCATCGTCGAGGTTCCGGACGGCGAGCTGCGCCACGACATCGGAATCGTCGTGGACGCCGTCTCGGAAGTGCTGGAGATTCCGGCAGGCGATATCGAACCGCCCCCGACCTTCGGCGCGAAGATCCGGGCCGACTTCATCTCCGGAATGGGCAAGGTGGCGGGCAAGTTCGTGATCCTGCTGGAGATCGACAAGGTCCTGTCGGTCGATGAGATCGCGATGCTCACCGCGAGCGATACCCTGACCGCCGGCGCCGCCGGCCAGGAAGGGTCCGGCTGAATCCCATCCGCCCGCCCGCGCCGTCCCACACCCGGTCGCGTTCGGAACATCCAGAACTGGGGAAACGAACCATGAACTTCCGATCGATCCGTGTCCGTCTGCTCGCGATGGTCACGCTGCTGACCGTGGGCTTCGGCATCTATCTGGTGCGCGACATCGTCTTCAACTACCAGGCCATGCGCGAGAGCACGCGCATCACCGCCGTGAGCGAGGTCGCGCTGGCCGCCAGCGCGCTGGTTCATGAACTGCAGAAGGAGCGGGGACTTTCGGCAGGCTTCATCGGCAGTCGCGGCCAGCGGTTCGGCGACGAGCTGAGCCGCCAGCAGCGCGACACCGATGCCCGGGTGGTCGAGCTCGACCGCGTGTATCGCGAACGTGCCGCCGAGCTGCCGCAGGATGTCGTGCGTGGCTTCAACGAATCGTTTGCGTTCGTGCAGGGAATCGACGGGCGGCGCGGTGCGATCCGTGCGCTGGAACTCTCCGGGGCGGACTCCTTCGACTGGTTCACGCGCGCGATCCAGGGCAATCTCTCCGCGATCTCCGTCGTCACCGCGCGGCTCACGCAGGCCGACATGATGCGCCGCATGAGCGCATACCTGTCGTTCCTGATGGCCAAGGAGCAGGCCGGGCGCGAACGGGCGACCCTGAATGCCGCCTTCGCAGCCGATCAGCCGATGCCCTTGCCGCTCTATCGCAGGCTCTCCGGCATCCTGGCGAGCCAGGACGCGTATCTGGAAAGCTTCCGTGCGATGGCTGCGGCCGACGAGATCGAAGGGCTTTCGCGCCTGCTCGAGACTGCGCCGGCCCGCGACACCGAAAGCATGCGCAACACGGCGCTCGAAAAGGCTGCCTCGGGCGGCTTCGGCATCGCGCCTGCAACGTGGTTCTCGACCATCACCGCGAAGATCGACGCGATGAAGGTGTTCGAGGACGAGCTGGCCGCCCACACCCTGTCGGCTGCGGGCGCCTTGCAGAGCCGGGCGCAGCGAGGACTGGCGATTGCGGTGGCGCTGACCCTGCTCGTCGCGGCTGTCGCATCGGTCTTCACATGGATGCTCGCGCGCATGCTGCGCGACATGCATGAGGTCACGGACGTTGCGTTGCGCATCGCCGAGGGCGATCTGTGCCACAGCGTCCGGGTGAGCCGCAAGGACGAGGTCGGCGAACTGCAGTCTGCCATCTCGCGTACCGTCACGAGCCTGACCCAGATCATCGGCGAGGTGCGGACCGCGGCCGACAACCTGAGCAATGCGGCCGGCCAGGTGTCTTCGACGGCGCAGTCGCTGTCGCAGTCCTCGAGCGAGCAGGCGGCCTCGGTCGAGGAGACGTCCGCGTCGATGGAACAGATGTCGGCCTCGATCGCGCAGAACACCGAGAACGCGGGCGTCACCGACCGCATCGCAGCCGAGGCCGCCGAGGAGGCAGCACAGAGCGGCGAGGCGGTGGTCAGGACGGTGACCGACATGAAGCGCATCGCCGAGAAGATCGGCATCATCGACGACATCGCCTACCAGACCAACCTGCTGGCCTTGAACGCAGCGATCGAGGCGGCGCGTGCGGGCGAGCACGGCAAGGGGTTCGCGGTCGTCGCCGCCGAAGTGCGCAAGCTTGCCGAGCGGTCGCAGGTTGCGGCGCAGGAGATCGGGCAACTGGCCGAATCCTCGGTGAAGCATGCGGAGCTGGCCGGCACGCGGCTCGAAGCGATGGTCCCGAGCATCCGCAAGACTTCCGATCTGGTGCAGGAGATCGCCAGCGCGTCGTCGGAGCAGTCGGGCGGGGTGGCGCAGATCAATGGCGCGATGGGCCAGCTCAACCAGGCGACCCAGCAGAACGCGGCAGCCTCGGAAGAACTCGCGGCCACGGCCGAGGAGCTTGGCGCGCAGGCCGAGCAGTTGCAGCACACGATGACCTTCTTCCGCCTCGGCGAGGGGCGGAGTTAACAGCCAGCACCCGAGTCGAACCTGCGGCAACGATCGTCGCGAAGAGGGTCTTCCAGGAAGAAATGGACTACAGCAAGCTCCCGGCCCGGGAGATCGAACGGGCGGCGCGCGTGATCCACCCCGGCGCCTGGGCAGTGGAGCGCGAGCGTCCGCTCGCGACCCTGCTGGGCTCGTGCGTGACGGTGTGCCTGTACGACCCCCAGGCGCGGATCGGCGGCATCAACCACTTCATGCTGCCGGCGATGAAGTCGGGCAAGAACCGCGATGTCGATTCGCTGCTTTCGGGCGACTTCGCGATGGAGGCCCTGCTCAACGCCCTGCTCAAGCAGGGTGCGCGCAAGAACCGCCTGCAGGCGAAAGCATTCGGAGGCGGCGCCGTGATCGCGAGCTCGCTCCAGATCGGGGGGCGCAACGTCGAGTTCGCGCGCGAATGGCTCGCGCGCGAAGGCATTGCGCTGCTCGCCTCCGATTTTCTCGGGCCCTGGTCGCGCAAGGTGCTGTTCCTTCCGAACACGGGCGATGCCTGGTGCCGGCGGATCGAGGCCAGTGTCGCAGCGACGGCCCAGATCGTGCGCGAGGAACGCGCCTACGCCGAATCCCTGCAGAAGAAGCCGCGTCCCGACGACAAGAAGATCGAGTTGTTCTGATGATCGAAGCCAGCATTACCGACCAGGAGTTCGCGCTCTTCCAGCGCCTGATCTACAAGATCGCCGGCATCAGCCTGAGCGAGGTCAAGAAGGTCCTGCTCGTCGGCCGCCTCGGGCGCCGGCTGAAGGTCTACGGCTTCAGCACCTACACCCAGTACTACCGGATGCTCGCGAGTGGAGAACACCCGGAAGAACTGCAGACCATGGTCGATCTGCTGACGACCAACGAGACCTATTTCTTCCGCGAACCGAAGCATTTCGAGTTCCTGCGCGACGAGATCCTCGGCAAGCGTGGGGCAGCGGGCAATTTTCGCGTCTGGAGCGCGGCCAGCTCGAGTGGCGAGGAAGTCTATACGCTCGCGATGGTGCTGGCCGACCGCCTCGGCCAGGGGCCGTGGGAGGTGGTCGGTTCGGACATCAGCACCCAGGTGCTCGACAAGGCGGCGACCGGCCACTATTCACTCGCGCGAACCGAGGGCATTCCGCCCGCGTTCATGAAGAAGTACTGCCTGAAGGGCGTGCGCTCGCACGCCGGCACCTTTCTCATCGCCCCCGAACTGCGCAAGCGCACGCGCTTCTACCAGATCAACCTGACGCAGCCGGTGGACCCTGCGATCGGTGATTTCGAGGTGATCTTCCTGCGCAACGTGATGATCTACTTCGATCCGGAGACCAAGGCCCGTGTCGTCAACAACCTGCTGCCGCGGCTCAGGCGCGGCGGGTATCTCTTCATCGGGCACTCGGAGACACTGAACGGACTGGCGACCGGACCGCTCGAAAGCGTCAGGCCGACCATCTACCGCAAACCGTGAACCAGACTGCCGAACCGATCCACGAGGTGGTGCTCAACCCCGGGGATTTCCACTTTTCCGGAGGGCGGACCCGTATCGCGACGCTGCTCGGCTCCTGTGTCTCGATCACGCTGTGGCACCCGCGCCGGCGGATCGGGGGCATGTGCCACTACATGCTGACCGAGCGCCGGCGGGCGGGGCCGCACAAGCTCGACGGGCGCTACGCGAACGAAGCCTTCGAGATGTTCCTGCATCAGGTTGAAAAGGCCGGAACGCGGCCAGGCGAGTATCAGGCCAAGCTCTTCGGCGGCGGCAACATGTTCGTCGGCGGGAGCAGCGGGCGCATGGACATCGGGCTGCGCAACATCGAATATGGACGCGAGCTGCTTGCGTCCCGTCACATCGCGCTGGTCGCCGAGCACGTCGGTGGCAGCGGGCGGCGGAAACTGAATTTCGAACTGTGGTCCGGGCACGTCTGGCTGTCCTTTCCGGAGGGGAGCGGGGCCCAGGTCAGGAGCTTCAATGGCTGAAAAGATCAAGGTGATGATCGTCGATGACTCGGCGCTGGTGCGCCAGGTCATCTCGCAGGCGCTGGCAGCCGATTCCGGCATCGAGGTGATCGCCACGGCGCAGGATCCGGTGTTCGCGCTCACGAAGATGAAGGCCAACTGGCCGGATGTACTGGTGATCGATATCGAGATGCCGCGCATGGACGGCATCACCTTTCTCAAGAAGGTCATGGCCGAGCGCCCGACCCCGACCGTCGTGTGTTCCTCGCTCGCCGAGCAGGGGGCTCAGGCGACGCTCGAAGCGCTTTCGGCCGGTGCCGTGGCGATCATCACGAAGCCGAAGATCGGCCTCAAGAACTTCCTGGAGGACGCCTCGAACGACATCGTGCGGGCGGTGCGCAGCGCGGCGCGGGCGAACCTGCGCGCACTGCGCGCTGGGGCGTGCGCAGTCGCAGTCGCTCCGCCGAGTCCGAAGCTCAGCGCCGATGCGATGCTGGGTCCCGCAACGAACAAGGCGCTGGTGAGCACCACCGACAAGGTGATCGCGATCGGCACCTCGACCGGTGGCACGCAGGCGCTCGAAGCAGTGCTCACGCGCCTGCCCGCGACCTGCCTGGGCATCGTGATCGTCCAGCACATGCCGGAAAAGTTTACGGCGATGTTCGCCGAGCGCCTCAACGGCCTGTGCCAGCTCGAGGTCCGCGAAGCCCGCAATGGCGATCGCGTGGTGCCCGGCCGGGCGCTGATCGCCCCCGGCGGGCGCCACATGATGCTCAAGCGCAGCGGTGCGCAGTACGTCGTCGATGTCGCCGACGGTCCGCTCATCAACCGGCACAAACCCTCGGTGGACGTCCTGTTCCGCTCGGTGGCGAAGTTCGCGGGTGCCAACGCGCTCGGCATCCTCATGACCGGCATGGGCGACGATGGCGCGCGCGGCATGAAGGAGATGCACGACGCGGGCGCGCGCACCATCGCGCAGGACGAGGCAAGCTGCGTCGTCTTCGGCATGCCCAAGGAGGCGATCAAGCTCGGCGCTGCCGACGAGGTGATGGGGCTCGACCAGATTCCGTCTGCCATCGTGCAGTACGGCCGGCGCTGATGCAGTAGCGCGTTGCGCGCAAGGTCTTGTGTCACCATTGCTAAAAGTAGTAACGTGCCTACTGTTAGCGTTTCGGTAGGGGTTTCGCCATGCCTATCACAACATTCACGAGCCGTGAGCTGAACCAGGACGTGACTCGCGCAAAGAAGGCTGCCCAGAGTGGCCCGGTCTTCATCACGGATCGCGGCAAGCCTGCACACGTGCTGCTGAGCATCGAGGAATACCGGCGACTGACGAAGGAGCGACGCAACATTGCGGATTCTCTGGCCATGCCGGGGGTTGCGGAAATCGAGTTCGAGCCTCCGCGCGTGAAGATCGGAACCCAGGCGGCGGATCTGTCCTGATGTACGTACTGGATACCAACGTCGTGTCGGAGTTGCGCAAGGTGCGGGCCAGAAAGGCTGATCCCAACGTCTCGACCTGGGCTGAAGGCGTTGATGCGGGCAACCTCTTCGTATCCGCCATCGTCATCCTGGAACTGGAGCTTGGCGTGTTGGCGATGGAGCGAAAGGATGCGACACAAGGCGCCGTGCTGCGAACGTGGCTGGAGCAGCACGTATTGCCGGAGTTTTCCGAACGAACTCTGGCGGTCGATACTGCCGTGGCGAGACGCTGCGCCCGGCTGCACATCTCTGACAGGTGTAGCGAGCGTGATGCGCTCATCGCTGCCACTGCTCTCGTGCATGGCATGACGGTGGTCACGCGTAACGTGGACGACTTTCAACCCACGGGAGTGGCCCTTCTGAATCCGTGGGACGCGATCCGGTAGCGTCGAAGCGTGCTTCACGTGGTGCTCGCTCGGGGTCCATCCGGTGTCTGTTGAGCAACGATCCACCGGCAGCGCCATGCGCATCAAATCGATCGAATTCCGATGGATCGGCTTCGTCGTGTTGACCCTCACCTCTTTGCGGCATAGGCTTCTGCATATGTTCTATTCAGGAGCCAACATGTTGACTGAACGCCATGTCCGTCTGTTTCGCAATGGGCGCAACCAGGCGCTGCGCATCCCGCGCGAATTCGAGCTGGATGCTGATGAGGCAATCCTCCGGCGCGAAGAGGGGCGCCTTGTCATCGAGCCGCTGCCGAAGAAGCGCCTGCTTGCCGTGCTAGCTGGCTTTTCGGCCGTCGAAGAGACGTTTCCGGATGTCGACGCCGGGTTGCTGCCGCCTGACGCGATCGAACTATGACGCGCTACCTGCTCGACACCAATGTCCTTTCCGAACTGGTGCGGCATCCTCAAGGTGAAATCACCCACAAGATTGCCGACGTGGGCGAGGAGGCAGTGTGCACCTCGATCATCGTGGCCTGCGAATTGCGTTACGGCGCGGCAAAAAAGGCTTCGCCGAGGCTGACGGCGCAGGTCGATGCCTTGCTGGATGCCATGGAAATCCTGCCCTTGGACGCCCCGACGGACACCGCCTACGCTCGTTTGCGTGTCGAACTCGAAGAGGCCGGCACGCCCATCGGGCCCAACGACATGCTGATCGCCGCGCAAGCCCTGGCGCACGACTGCGTGCTGGTCACGGCCAACCTGCGTGAGTTTCGCAAGGTGCCGGGCTTGACGGTGGAAAACTGGCCATGACGGAGGTAAGTATCCCCCGGTTCTGCCGGGGGATACTTACCGTACTTTGCGATTCGTTTTCTGAGACGCTCCCATCTGGCACGGTGGTGGTGATTTCGGAGCGGACGGTGTAGGGCGGCGGAGTAGGGCGGCGGAGTAGGGCGGCGCGTGGCATAATCAGACCTGTCAAACATTCTGTACAGGAGGGTGCCATGCGCGCCATTACCTACACCGAAGCCCGCAACAACCTTGCCTCGGAGCTGGATCGCGTTGCCAACGATTGCGATGTGACGATCATCACCCGCCAGAAGGCCGAGGCTGGGGTGCTGATGTCGCTGCGCGAGTACGAGTCGCTGATGGAAACCGCCCATCTGCTGCGCCATCCGAAGAACGCGATGCGGCTGATGAAATCCATCGAGAACATCGAGGCGCGCCGCAACTTGCGACGCCACCAGTTGATCGACGAATGATCACGTTCGAGGATGCGGCCTGGGACGATTACCTCTACTGGCAGCAGACCGACAAGGCCATGCTGCGGCGGATCAATGCGCTGATACGCGATATCCAGCGCGATCCGTTCGAGGGCATCGGCAAGCCCGAGCCGCTGAGGTTCAACTTTTCAGGTTACTGGTCGCGCCGCATCGATGACGAGCACCGCATCGTCTACAAGGTCATCGATGATGAAGTCGTCATTGCTCAGTTGCGTGGGCATTACGACTGAAGTTGAGCGGCTGACTCCCTCGAATGCTCGTTTCGTCGGCGCCTGCGGCCTGCAGCGCGCTGGTTCCACTTTGCTGACGCAATTGCTTGCCGAGCATCCAGATGTCGCCTGAGAAGGTCACAGCTCGCCGCTGTGCAACGCATGTTTGATGATGCGCCGCTTCAGTTCGACGATTTGTTCGCGACCGACGAACATGCTATTTCGAATCCATCGACCCCAACAGCGCGTCCAGCCGTTTCAGTGTTGCATCGACCGCTTCGCACAGTGTCTGCAAGTCTTTGGAAGTCAGCTCGTCGCCGCTGCGCAGGTGTTCTTCCAGTGCACGGGCTGCATTCGCCAGCCCTGTTGCACCCAACTGACTGGCTCCGCCCTTCAGTGAATGGGCGATGCGCCTGGCCGTTTTATTGTCACCGGCGTGAAGACACTCCTGCACGCGCGCGGCGTCGCCTTGACGACTGGACACCAATTGACGCAGCAGCGTCAGGTAACGGTCACGCTTGCCGCTGAGCATCATGATGCCGGCGTTGACGTCCAGGCCCGGTTCCGCAGCGAGCCGCGTGAGCAATGCCTCGTTGTCCGATCCGGTGGCAGGGTTTGCAGTCGGGTCGGCGTCGATCGGTGGCGGGTGTGACGTGCCGCGCCCCCTCAACCACCTGAGCAGGGTCGCGTAGAGGGTTTCCGGATCGACTGGCTTGGTGACAAAGTCATTCATGCCTGCAGTGATGCAGCACCTTCGGTCCTCGTCGAAGGCGTTCGCGGTCATGGCAAGGATGGGCAGTTCATCGTACCCGCAACCGGGTAGGGCACGAATGGCACGCGTTGCGTCCAGGCCGTCCATGTGGGGCATCTGCACGTCCATGAGAATCAGGGCGTAATCGTTGCGGTGCGCCTTGTCGAGTGCTTCTTGGCCATCACCAGCGATATCCACCACAAGCCCCACGGCGTGAAGCAGTTCAAGTGCGACCTCGCAGTTGACCGGATTGTCCTCGGCCAGCAGCAACCGTGCGCCAGCATGGTGGTGGCGCAATTCGCTCGCGCAGTCGGCGGCTGTCGCGGTTCGCGCGACCGGCTGCCCCTTTTCCAGCCATGCGGTAAACCAGAAAGTACTGCCGCGCCCGGGCTCGCTGAGCGCGCCGGCCTCTCCGCCCATCAGGCGTGCAAAGTGGCGCGTGATGGCGAGGCCGAGGCCGGTGCCGCCAAACCTGCGCGTCGTTGAAGCATCGGCCTGCTCGAAGGCCTGGAAGAGTCGCGGCAGCACCTCGGTGGCGATACCGATCCCGGTGTCTTGCACCTCGAAGTGCACGAGGAAACGATCGTCACTTTCGTTCAGCAGCTTGCACCGCACAGCGATCGTGCCGGAAGGGGTGAACTTCACCGCGTTTCCGACATAGTTCAGCAGACTCTGACGCAGGCGCGTCACATCACCGCACAGCCAAAGCGGGACTCCATCGATGTCAGTGGTCACGACCAGCCCCTTGGCACCGGCTTCTTCGCGGACCAGCATGGCGACCTCGTCGAGCAGGTCGGCGGTCGAGAAATCCCGTGTCTCAAGAACGAGTTTTCCGGTCTCGATCTTCGACAGGTCGAGGATGTCGTTGATCACCGACAACAGGTGCTTCGCCGCAGCGTCGACCTTGTCGAGCCGCTCGATCGTCAGGGGTGACACGGCATCCGTGCGCATCAGATGTGTCAGGCCGATGATGGCGTTCATCGGCGTGCGGATTTCATGGCTCATGTTGGCGAGAAAGGCAGACTTGGCGAGATTGGCCGTATCGGCCTGGGCGCGGGCCTGCTCCAGTTCGGCGGTTCGCTCTGCCACCAGTTGTTCGAGATGGTGCCGGTGGGCATCGAGTTCCTGACCGAGCCGCTTTTTTTCGGTGACATCGTCCTTGACGGCTACGAAATGGCTGACCCGGCCGTCTGGCTGACGGATCGGGCTGATGATGGCGAACTCGGTGTAATCGCTGCCGTCCTTGCGCCGGTTGATGAACTCGCCTTTCCAGGTCTGCCCGGAGCGCAGGGTCTCCCAAAGCGACTCGTAGGTCGCGCCCGGCGTCTTGCCCGAATGCAGGATGCGCGGGTTCTGGCCGATCACTTCTTCGCGTGCATAGCCGGTCTGGCGCAGAAAGGCTTCATTGACATACTCGATGCGTCCGTCCAGGTCGGTGATGGCAATGCTTTCCGAGCTTTGCTCGACGGCCATCGACAGCTTTCTCAGGGCATCTGCTGTCGCTTCGGCCTGGCTCTGTGCAGCCCGGGCATCATCCATGAGATTGAGTGCGGCGAGGCGACCCCTCTTCTGTTCTTCGGCTTCTGTTGCCAGTCCTTGTCCGGCGGAGCTCTGCATGGTCTCCGCCTTGTCCAGCTGCGCACGGGCTCGGTCTGGTTCCTCCGCAAAGGAGAGGTTGTAGGGCGCTGGACGGCCCAGCTCGGAAGCCATCGCGTTCAGCTCGCGCTTGAGCTCGATCATGCGTAGTTCGCGCTCGGTTGCGGCGCGGTTGAAATGCTCCAATTCGGCATAGCGCTGCCTGAGATCGTCCTCGGCATGTTTGCGCGCGGTAATGTCGCGGGAGATGCCGAAGGTGCCCAACAGACTTCCGGCGGCGTCGCGCAACGGGCCCTTGGTGGCATGAAATACCTTTTCACCTTCTGCGGTCCAGATGATTTCCTCGTTGGTTTCCAGCCTATCGTTCTCGATCACGCGCCGACCGATGGCCATCAGCATCTCTGCCTGATCGGATGGGAAGAGGGCCCGGTCATCTTTGCCCAGTACTTCATCGGCAGATCTGCCGACGAACCGTGAGGCGGCCGGGTTGAACATCAGGTAGCGACCCTCGGGATCCTTGACGAAGATCGCGTCATCCGTATTCTCGACGATGGCAGCCAGCATTGCGGATGCGTGCTGGCGCTCGCGTTCCCGTTCGAGTTCGAGCTGGTGTGCTGCGTCGAGCTGGCCTATGAATCGTCGTACCAAGACGTAGAGCAGCAGGGTGGTGATTGCGACGAACAGCCAGCCCTTGAGCATGCTGATCCGCACGAGATCCTCGGCGTTACGGAACAGCAGCCCGATTGCCCGGTCGGACAGCAGGATCCAGAGTCCGGCGAAGGCGGCATACGACAAGGCAACGCGGATGGCGACGCGCGATGTCGTGTCACGTGGATCGCTCATGGTCAAGCAGACTTCATCAAGATTGCCAGAATTCCGGTATCACCCGACCCGCAGTGCCTCCAGTTGATTCCCCAGTTCCTCCAGCACCGTCTGCGCTTCGTTGCCGCGATCGAGCTGGGCGACCATTTCCTTGACGAAATTGCCGACCAGATCGAGCAGGAATTTTTCCTGGTTGTCGGTGAGCCCGAGGCCGTAGAAGGAGTTCACGAGCAGCTCTTCGAGCTGCAGCACCTTCGCCTGCGTCGCCTCGCGCTGGCTGCGGCTGGCTTCACCGAGTGCAATGATCGACGAGCGCACGTTGTCGAGGGCTTCGAGGATGCCGGCCTGGCTTCGCTGGATGGCCTCTTCGGTTTCGATCGCCTTCAGGCGTGAATCGACGGCCTGCGCCGCGACGGACAGGTGGTCGCGCAGCCGCCCGCAGTACTCCGGATCGTCGAGCGGCAGGTTGTTGATCATCAGCGTGATGCGCTCGAAGTTGTGCACGCTGCGCTTGCGGAACTCGAAGATCCGGCCCATGCCGCGCACGTGCTCGATCACCGAAACCTCCAGCGGCAGATTGGTGCCGGCGGCACTGATGGTCTCGCTGCGGTCGCCGATGCGCGTCTGCACGACGCCGTCGAGGCGGTAGCGCTGCAGCAGTTCAAGCAGCCCGAATGCGGTTTCGCCGACGGTTTCCCAGGCGATGAGCTTGCTCATGAACTGCACCAGGATGCCGGTTTCGTCCATGCTCGCGAGGGCGAGCGAGGACAGGTATTCGGCCGCTTCGAGCTGCTCCTTGAGCGCTCTTTGCTGCAATACGATCTGTTTCGCGACCTTGACCTTGCGCAGCAGCTCTTCAGGCTCGAAGGGCTTGACGATGAAATCCTCGCCGCCCGCGTCATAGCCGCGCAGCCGGGCATCGATCGTGTCCTGGGCCGAGACGAACACCACCGGGATCGAAGCAAAGGCGGGGTCGTCCTTGAGCGTGCGGCACAGCGCGTAGCCGTCGATGCCTGGCAGGACGACATCGAGCAGGAACATCTCCGGCGGCCCCTCTGGGAGCGCGTCCAGGCATTCCTCGGCACTCGTGAAGCACGTCACGGCGCAGTCCGGATCCAGCATGGACTGAATGATTTCGAGTACGACCGGGTCGTCGTCGACGGCGAATACCCTGAACGGACTACTCATGCGGGGGCTACTCCTGAGAACTGCTGCGCTGCCTGGGCGAACTCGCCGGCGAGTTCGAGGAAGCAGTCGGTGATGATCGGGTCGAAATGCTTCCCGCGTTCGCTGCGGATGATGTCCACGGAGGTCGCGTGCGGGATCGGATCCTTGTACACCCGCCGGCTGATCAGCGCATCGTATACGTCGGCGATCGCCATCACGCGCGCGGAAAGCGGGATCGCTTCGCCGGCCAGGCCTTCCGGATAGCCGCTGCCGTTCCAGCGCTCGTGATGCGAGTAGGCGATTTCCTTGGCGACATGGAAGAAGTCGGTATGGCTGCCGATGCGCGACTCGGCTTCGTGCAAGGCATTGCGGCCGAGCACGGTATGACGCTTCATGATCTCGAACTCTTCGTCGGTCAGCTTGCCCGGCTTGAGCAGGATGTGGTCGGGAATTCCGACCTTGCCGATGTCGTGCAGTGGGGCGAACTTCCAGATTCGCTCCCAGTCGTCGGGATTCATGCCGTGCTGGAATCTGGGCAGCCCCGAAAGCATCCCCGACAACAGGGCGACATAGGCGCGGGTGCGGTGGATGTGGTTGCCGGTCTCGTTGTCACGCGTCTCGGCGATCGAGCCGAGTGCGAAGATGGTCAGGTCCTGGCTGGTCTGCAGTTCGCGCGAGCGGATCTCCAGATCCTGCGTGCGCATCTGCACCATGCGTTCCAGGCGGTTGTTCTGGTCCTTGAGCGATTCATGCGCTTCACGCAGGCGCAGATGGGTCTGAACGCGTGCAATGAGTACCGCCGGGATGACCGGCTTGGTGACGTAATCGACGGCGCCGAGCTGCAATCCGCGTGTGATGTCGAAGACGTCCGAATGGCTCGACAGGAAGATCACCGGAATTGCCTCGGTGGCCGGGTTGCGCTTGAGCGCAGCGCAGACTTCATAGCCTTCGATGTCGGGCAGCTCGACGTCGAGCAGGATCAGATCGGGCGTCGGGTGGGTTGCTGCAAGGTCGAGTGCGCGCCCCCCCTGCATTGCGATGCGCGTCCGGTAGGCCGGCTGCAGGCAGTCGTTGATGACTTCCAGAATGACCGGATCGTCGTCGACGAGCAGGATGGTCTTCGGTTCTTCCATGAGCACTCCCTCAGTGTTCTTGTTCTTCTGTTCTTGTTGTTCTCTCGGCGGGTTCATGCGTCCGGTTCCCCGTTCGAACCTGTCAGCAGTGTATTGCGCGCTCCGCTGAAGTCAAAGCGGCGTGCAAGCGCCAGCGCCTGTTCGAGCCGCGCCTCCCACACGCTGCCGCGAAGCGCTTCGAGGCTGGCTTCGATCGCATTGGGCGAGGCGCCGTCACCGAGTTCGAGCAGTTCGATCAGGCGGCGGATCGGCTCGGGCAAGGGGCAATCCGGGTCTCCCGGTTCGATCGTGGCAGCCGCCTCTGTCGTTCGGTCACCTTGTCCGCGTTCCCCGGAAAGGGCTCCGGCGATCCGCGTGGCCAGTGCCGTCACCGCCCGTTCGAGGTGTTCCAGCAACCCTTCCTGCAACGGTTCGTTGCGCTTGAGACGGGCTTCGAGCCCGCTTGCAAGCGCGTGCACTTCGGTCATCCCGAGCATTCCGGTGCGCCCCTTGAAGGCGTGCAGCGTCTGGCGTGCGGCCTCGCGCTGGTTGGCGGCCAGCGCGCGGCGCAACTGGGCGATCGTGGCGGGGCCTTCCTCGATGAACTCGTTGAGCCAGTATGCGTAGCGTTGCGCCTTGCCGCCGAAACGGGTGAGGCCGGAAGCGGTGTCGAGCCCGGTGATTGCCTTCAGCTCTGCGAGCCAGTTCAGCACCTTCCCGGTTCCCCCCGAACGGGGAGGTCCGCTTCGATCGATGCCCGGCACGGTGTCAAAGGGGGATTCGGCCACGTGCTTGGCGACCGGGATCCAGCGTGCCAGCATCTGGCGGAAGACGGCCTCGTCGAAGGGCTTGCCGATGTGGTCGTTCATGCCGGCGGCAAGACTCATTTCCTGTTCGTGCGCCATCGTGTGCGCCGTCATCGCAATGACCGGAAGCTTGTCGAAGCCCTTGCGGGTACGCAGCAGGCGGGTCGCGCTGAGTCCGTCGAGCACCGGCATCTGGATGTCCATCAGGACCAGATCGAAGGCGTCCGGTCCGCTGGTGGCGAGAATGTCGAGTGCCTCCTGGCCGTTGTCGGCCATTCGCGACACGATGCCAAGTTCATCGAGCAGGGCTTCGACGATCTCGCGGTTGATCGGCTGGTCTTCGACCACCAGTACGTGGGCGTTGCGGTAGCGAGCGGGCAGGGTGGCGGGCGTTGCGTCTTCCACGCGCGCCTGCAGGAGGGCATCCGGGTCGCCTTCACGCAGCCACAGCGTGACGCGGAAGGTGCTGCCAACGCCCGGCTGGCTCTGAACGGTGATCCCGCCGCCCATCCGCTCGGCAAAGCGCTTGCACAGCGCGAGTCCGAGGCCGGTGCCGCCGTGGCGGCGGGCGATGCCGGCGTCGATCTGCGAGAAGGGCTGGAACAGGCGTGCGATGTCCTGCTCCTGCATGCCGATCCCGGTGTCCTCGACCTCGATCGAGAGGCAGATTCGATCTTCCTCACGCTCGACGACCCCGAGGCGCACCTCGACATGCCCGGCGTCCGTGAACTTCAGCGCATTCGTGGTGAGGTTGAGCAGGATCTGCTCGATGCGCAGTGGATCGCCGACGAGCACCTCGGGCACTTCGGCATCGATGTGCTCGTGCAGTTCGAGCCCTTTCTCGGCGGCGCGGTACGCCAGCACCGAATTGCTGCGTTCGACGATCTGGCGCAGGCTGAACGGGATCTGGCGAAACTCCATCTTGCCCGCGACGATCTTCGACAGATCGAGCAGATCGTCGATCAGGTGCGCCAGCATCTTGCCGGCCTGGTCGACCTTCTCCAGGCAATCGATCTGCTGTGGATCATGGCTCATCCGGCGGGCGATCGCCGACATGCCGAGCACGGCATTGAGCGGCGTGCGCAGTTCGTGACTGACGTTGGCGAGGAACTGGTCCTTGGCGAGGTCGGCGCTGCGCGATGCGTCCAGCGCGGCCGTCAGTTCGCGGGTGCGGCGATCGACCAGATCCTCCAGATGCTCCTGGTGTTCGCGCAGTTCGGCATCGATGCGGTTGCGCTCCGTCACGTCGAGTGCGGACACGATCATCGCATCGGGTGTGTCCGGGATCACGAGCGGCGACATGTGCAGCACCACGTCGCGCAGCCGGCCGTCCGGCGTGCGCCAGTGCGTGAACACCGTGCATCGGCCCTTCGCCGCGAACTGGCGCTCGATTTCCTTGCCCACGCGTTCGTGCTCGCTTGCGTCCTCGTACAGGTCCGTGGCCTCCAGGCCGGGCAGCTCCGAGGGCGAGCAGCCGAGGAGCGTGGCGAAGGCATTGTTGCCTTCGATCAGGGTGCGTCCCGACGCGATGCCGATCGGGATCGGTGCCGTCTTGAGGATGGAGGCGATCTTCTGCTCGCGCGCGACCAGTGAGCGGTCGCGCTCCTGCACCGCGTCGGCCATGCGGTCGATCGCACGGGCGAGGCTCGAGACTTCGTCTTCGCCTTCCTGGCGGCTGCGCTCGCTGTAGTCGCCCTGGGCGAGCTTCGCGGTCGTTCGTTCGAGCCGCAGGAGGCGGCGGGTGAGGAAGCGGTCGAGCAGGAACGCGAGCACGAAGAACAGGACCGCATAGCCGATCAGGTGTTCGATGAACTCATCGAGCCAGGTCGCGCGCACGCGCTCGTCGATGTGGGACATCGGCAGGCGCACGCTCAGGATGCCGCGCAGCTCCCCGATCTGGTAGCCCCAGGCTTCCTTGTAGACGTCCCGGATGCCGGGCGGTGCATCGGCCGGGTCGCCGTGGCAGCTCATGCAGTATGGCTCGATGTAGAGCGGCGACGCGTAATGCAGCCACGGCTTGCCATCGCGGTCGGTGATCTCGGCGATGCGCTTCTTTGCCTCGGGGTGGGCACGAAACCAGTCCATGGCCGCGACTTCATCGGCGTCGGCGCGGTTGTCGGGATTGCGCGGGCGGTCGGAGACGGCGTTGAAGCGCAGGCCGCTGTCATGCCAGCTCGGAAAGTCGGCCGCGATGCGCGACAGGGCATGGGCGGGCAGGAAACCGACGGTCTTCTCGTTGACCGGCAGGCCGCTGGCCAGGAACTGCAGCTGGTAGACGCGCCGCGTGGCCATGAGGATGCCGCGCACGTTCTCGGCCTCGTGCTCGAGCGCGCGCAGCGACTGGGCGCGGATGTCGCGCCAGGACGTGAACAAGTGGAGCCCCATCGACAGTGCGAGCAAGGCGCCGATCGCGAGCGAAATCTTGGTCTTGATCTTCAAGATGGGGCGCTCCTGCGATTCAAGCCCCGAGCGCGGCCGGCGAAGCAACTGGAGCACGGATCCGCCATGGCTGATTACGCTCCTGTAACGGGTGAGTTGGCATCGAAACCGGTTTCGGGCTCGCGTTTTCGCTGTGCTGTGACGATAGGCTCGTCGACTCCCTCAGGCAAGGGCAACTGCAGCAGTCGTCTGGCAGCGTCGAAATCGAACGCCCGAATGTGATGTGCCGCGTGCTGCAGGCACAGGTTCCAGTCCGTGCGCGCGAGCTCTTCCAGACATTGCTCCAGTTGGCGCAGACTGCTGCCGTCCCCTGCATCGAGCAGATCGAGAAGGCTGGCCACGCAACCCGGAAGCGGTCCGGCAGGCGGGCAAGTCGGGGCAGGCGGCGCGGTGACGGACCCGGCAGGCTCCTCTTTCAACCATGCATCAAGATGCGCGCACAGCCCCCGCACCGCAGACTCGAGCGCACTCAGCAGTTTCTCGGGCGGTTTGCCGTGATGCAAGGCGGCTTCGAGTTCCGACGCGAGCGGGTGCAAGCTGGTCATGCCGAGCATGCCCACCCGCCCTTTGAACGCATGTGCGGTCTTGCGGGCCTCGTCAGGGCTCCCCTGGTCCAGCGCGAGGCGGATTTGCGCAAGGGTGGCGGGCCCTTCGGCGAGAAAGACTCTCAACCAATGGCGGTATCGTTCGGATCTGCCGCCGAAGCGTGCGATCGCCGGTTCGGCGTCGAGGCCGGGAATCGAAAGCGGCCCCGGATCGGGGCGAGCGGGATGCGCATTCTGCTCTGGCGTGGCGACTTCCGCTGGTGCTTCGGCTGGACGCTGTTTGGTGCGAGGCAACCAGCGCGCAAGCGCGGCGTAGAAGGCGGTCGAATCGAAGGGCTTGCCGATGTGATCGTTCATGCCGGCCGCGAGGCAGTCTTCGACTTCGTGGCGCATCGTGTGCGCGGTCATCGCGATCACCGGCAGGGCTTCGAACCCTGGCCAGTTGCGCAACTGGCGCGTTGCCGAAAGGCCATCCAGAACCGGCATCTGTACGTCCATCAGTACCAGGTCGTAGGCGCGCGCACCGCGCTCGGCAAGGCGCTCGAGCCCCTCCTGGCCGTTGCCTGCCTTGTCCGGTGTGATGCCGATCGCGGCAAGCATACCCTCGACAATCTCCTGATTGAGCGGCTGATCTTCGACCAGCAGCAAATGAACACCCCGGTAGCCAGCGGGAAGCTGCACGCCTTTGGCCCCCTCGTTGGCGGCCGCTTCGGATTCGGATTTTCCACGTTCGAGCCAGAGTTCCACCTTGAAGGCGCTTCCTTGGTTCTTCTGGCTGCTGACCGTGATGCGGCCTCCCATCATTTGCGACAGTCGCGTCGAGATCGCCAGGCCCAGACCGCTGCCACCGTAGCGGCGGCTCATGCTCGCATCGGCCTGCGAGAACGGCTCAAAAACGCGTTCCATTTCTTCCGGCGTCATGCCGATTCCGGTGTCGCGCACCGTGATGAGCAGGCCGATGCGTTGCGCGTCTTCGGCCAGCAACTCGATCCGGACGTCAATCTCGCCTGCGTCGGTAAACTTGATTGCATTGCTGAGCAGGTTGAGCAGGATCTGCTCGACGCGCAGCGGATCGCCGATCAATACGTCGGGAAGCGCGTCGTCAACAAACTCATGCATCGCGAGCCCCTTGCTTGCGGCCCGCGCAAGCATCAACGACTGCGTGCGTTCCAGAAGCCCCCGCAGGCTGAAGGGAATGTGCTCGAACTCGAGGTGCCCGGCCACGATCTTCGAAAGGTCGAGCAGATCGTCGATCAAGTGCTTGAGCGTGAGACCGGCGCCGTTGATCTTGTCGAAATAGCTCAGCAGGGCGCTGTCCTTGCACACTCCGCGAGCGATCTCCGATAGCCCGATCACGGCGCTCAGGGGCGTGCGCAATTCGTGTCCGACGGTTGCAAGGAAGGCATCCTTGGCTTGATCCGCCTTCTGCGCGGCCACGAGCGCGTGCTGGAGTTCAGCCGTGCGCGCCTCGACCAGCTCTTCGAGGTGCAGGCGGTATTGCGCAAGCTCTTCGTCGGTTCGCTTTTTCTCGGTGATGTCTTCCTTGACTGCAACGAATCCGTTGATCTCGCCGTTTTCGTCGAGAAGCGGGGAAATCCATGCGGTTTCCCAGAACAGTTCGCCATTCTTGCGCCGGTTCTGCAGCGTGCCTTCCCACATACGCTTTTCGAGCAGCGTCGACCAGAGTGCTTCATAGGTCGCCGGGGGGGTGTTGCCCGACTGGAGAATTCTCGGATTCTGGCCGATCACTTCAGCCGGAGTGTAGCCAGTCACCTCGGTAAAGCGCGGATTGACGTAGTAGATGCTGCCCTCGACATCGGTGAGGATGATCGAGACCGGGCTTTGTTCAATGGCCTGCATCAGGCGCTGTGCTTCCTGCGCCGAGCGTATGCGGTCGGAAATGTCGATGAGCGTCCAGATCGCGTCAGCCTGGGGGTTCTCCAGGTCAATGGCCGTGCCGGTGACGGCTCCCCAGAAGGTGCTGCCATCCTTGCGCCGAAACTCGGCCTCGGTCGAAAATTCGCTGGCCATTGCCATGATTCGATAGGCTTCAGTGCCCAGGGACTCCCAGTCCTCGGCGCGTGCATAGAGAACTCGCGTCGACTCACCGATCAGCTCCGCACGTGTATAGCCATAAAGGCGGGCAAAGCTCGGGTTGCAGGTATGAATTTTGCGGTCGCGTAGATGAACGATACCGACCCTCGCATTATTGAGAATCGCATCGTTTTCCATCGCAAGTTCGCTAAGGCGGGCTTCCTGCTTTTTGCGCTCCGTGATGTCGGTGATGAAACCGTCCCAATGAATGTTCCCTGAGCTGCCTTGGTGGAGGTGGGCGACCGATAGATGCCAGCGCCGGGTTCCGTTGGGCCATTGCACCGCATATTCAATGCTCCAGTCGCTGCGCGAACGCACGGCCCCGCGCATGGCGTCGAAGAAGCGGTCAGCGTCGACGAGTTGAACCACCGAGAACAGCTCGGAGGCATCGGCATAGACCTGGTCGGGTGCCACGCAGTAGAAATCCCGCACGCGTGAGCTGATGAACTCCACAAAGGTGCGACCGTTCCCGGCTACCCCGACCCGGTAGATCACACCGGGTACGAGATCGCTGATTTCCTTGAAGGCGCTCGTCAGCGCTTCGCGCTTTGTAGTCAGTTCGAGTGCTCGGGCGCTTTCCTCCGCACGTGCGAGCACACGGTTGAAACCGATCACAATCTGGCCAAACTCGTCGCTCGCACGATCGGGAAGCGTGAGTCGCCCGCCAGGCGTGAGTGCGCTCAATTCGTGCGCCGCGAGCGCGAACTGTTTCAGTTGCCGGTTCAGGAACCACCAGGAGAGTATGCATACCAGCACGCTCAGCGTCAGGATGGTGAGGGTGATGCGTTGATTGAGACGGGCAATCGGTGCGAAGGCTTCCTTTGTCGGCAACACGGCGACGGCGAACCAGCCCGTCGCGGGAATGCCTCTTGCAGCCGAAAGTTCCTCGATTCCGCGCGAGTTCACAGCGACTCCGGAGCCTTCGAACCCACGCATGTAGCGATCGTGCATGGGATTTACACCCGGCGGTGGCGCGGGCTTCATGGCGCGCGTGGGGTCAGTGGCGGCAAGGATCAGCTTGTCTTGGGGCGAGATGATCAGAAAACCCCCGGTCTTGCCGATCGGCTCGGAAACCGGGCCGCTGATGAAGCGTTCGTTGTTCAAGTCGATCAAGCCGACCAGAATGCCCCCCGGTGCATCCGTTCGGTCCAGGATGCGAACGGCCATCGGCAACAGCAGCGTTTTGCCGTTCTGGGTCTGAAACGGAGCGCCGATGAGACTCAACTTGCCGGGCATCTGCGGAACAAGCGCCTCGGCCAGATGCGAAACTTCTTCGACACCGGCTCGCAGTCGTGCGACGGGCTGCCCCTGGGTGGAGTACGCGATCACACCGGCCTGGAACAGCTGGTTGAGAATGTGCAGGTTAGCCAGATCACCTTTCAGGAGGGCGGGGTTATCGACCGAGTTGCGTAGCCCCGCGGCTACGCTGTAGAGGGCATTCATCCGCACGGTGAGGGCGTCATCGATCCGGGTCGCCAGCGCCATGGCTGCCGATTCCTGTTGCTGGGCGAGTGGCCGCTCGAGGTCGGTGCGCAATCCGTACGCGATGCCGTACCAAAGGACGGTCATCGTCAGAAGAAACAGCAACAGAATCGCGAAGGTGATGCGAAAGCGGAGCGAATTCCTGAAGGAATGCCAAAGCGCGAAG
This sequence comes from Rhodocyclaceae bacterium, assembly GCA_023383815.1. Taxonomy (GTDB): domain Bacteria; phylum Pseudomonadota; class Gammaproteobacteria; order Burkholderiales; family Rhodocyclaceae; genus JACOUN01. The sequence continues at coordinate 152,516 of JAHDYG010000003.1, read as the reverse complement.
GGTTCCATTTAGTCGTTCCTTGTGCCCGGTACCGGGGTACGGCGTGCGATGGGCTGGCCCTGCCGGGGCTGAGCCGTGCGAAGGCAGAGGTGTTCGGGGTATGCGTAGCAATCCATCGGTGAATCGATTCGATCGTCGACTGCCGGACTCATCGGGAATCCTCCAGGCAGCTCTTTGCACCGTCGAAATCGAAGATGCGCAGACGTTCTGCAGCGGCATCGAGCCGTGCAGTCCAGGTGCTGTGAGCGAGCTCCGTCAAGCAGGATTCGAGCTGGCGCAGGGCTCGCCCGTCTGAAGCTTCGAGCATCGCAACCAGCTCCGCGATGCACGCCGGAAGGGGCTCCAGGCGAGGATCCGAGCAGACGTCTGGAGAGGAATACGCCGGCGAAGGTTCATTGGCGGTGGCGAGCGAGGCCAGATCGTTGCACAGGGCGAAGATCGTAGCGCGCAGTCGCTCGATTGCGCCCGGCGGCGCACGGCCCGCCTGCAAGGCCGTTTCGAGTTCGGATGCCGCTTCGTGCACCGCCATCGCGCCGAGCATGCCGGCACGGCCCTTGAGTGCGTGCGCGCCCTTGCGCGCTGAATCCGTCTGCGCATTCGCGAGCGCCTCGACGATGCGCTCCAGCGCTTCTGGGGCTTCGCTCCGGAAGTCGTCAAGCCAGTGCCTGTAGCGCGCCTCCTTGCCGCCGAAGCGGGCAAGCGCGGCTGCGGCGCAAAGGCTGGGTAGTCGGGAGAGATCTGGATCAAGCCGTTCCGGGGTAGACAACGGGCGTGCCGCGTCGGGCAGTTCGGGTGCAACGATTCGTTCCTGCCGGTCCTCGGGGATCCAGCGCGCGAGCGTTGCGTAGAACGACTGCGAATCGAAGGGCTTGCCGATCTGGTCGTTCATGCCGGCATCGAGACATTTCTCGACTTCGTGGCGCATCGTGTGCGCAGTGATCGCAATCACTGGAAGATGCTCGAAACCGGGTGTGCTTCGCAGGATGCGCGTGGCGGAGATTCCATCCAGAACAGGCATCTGCACATCCATCAGGACGAGGTCGAACGCTTGTGGCCCTTGGTCGGTCAGCAGGTCGAGCGCTTCCTGGCCATTCGATACCGTGCTGAAGGTGATGCCCACCATGTCGAGCAGGGATTCGACGATTTCCCGGTTCACGGGCTGATCTTCGGCCAGCAACAGGCGCACGTTGTGGAACCGGAGTTGCTCCTGCACCGGCAGCGACCCGGGATCTGCGCTCGGCGGACTCCCGGCCGCCGGATCAGTGCGTTCGAGCCAGATGCGCACCGTGAAGCGGGATCCGGCGCCCTTGACACTGCGGACCGAGACGGCACCGTCCATCTGCCGGGCCAGTTGCTGGCAGATCGCCAGCCCCAGCCCGCTCCCGCCGTAGCGCCGGCTCATGCTCGCATCGGCCTGCATGAAGGGCTGGAAGAGGCGGGCAACTTCTTCCTCGGTCATGCCGATGCCTTCGTCCGAGACTTCGAGCTGCAGCCCGATCTGCCGTTCCTTCTGATCGAAGACGGAGCCGTGCAGGGCTACACGCCCCTTGGGCGTGAACTTGACCGCGTTGCCAAGCAGGTTGAGGAGGATCTGTTCGACACGAAGCGGATCCCCCTGGAAGGAATCGGGCACATCGTGATCGAAAGTGATCGAGAGGGTCAGCCCTTTTGCCTGCACGGCGCCCTGCAGGATCGTGCCGATCTTGTCGACCAGGGGGCGCAGGGCGAACGGAATATGCTCGAATTCGAGCTTTCCGGCCATGATACGTGACAAATCCAGAAGGTCGTCGATCAGGTGTTTGAGGGTCTGACCGGCGGCGTGGATCTTGCCCAGTGCGTCCTTGGCCCGTGCATCCGGAGTCTGACGGGCCGCGAGTTCCGACAGCCCGAGCACCGCGCTCAGCGGCGTTCGAAGCTCGTGGCTGATGGTTGCGAGAAACGCATCCTTCGCCCGGTCAGCCTGCTGTACGGATTCAAGCGCCTCCTGCGCGAGCTTCAGGTTGGTCAGCTCGACGTCGAGGCAGAACAACTCGGGTGCGTCGTCCAGTCGTTGCACGACCGCATGACTGGTCAGTACCGACACGCGTGTTCCATCCTTGCGCTGCAGTGCAAGTTCGGCCACGGGGGCGGGGGTGCCGGTATCGACCATCGTTTGAATGTCGTTCCGCACCGCGTCGCGCAGCTCGGGGGGGATGATCAGATCGATGAGGTTGCGTCCCAGCGCTTCCTCGGCCCGGTAACCGTAGATCCTTTCGCTCGCACGATTCCAGAAGGTGGTCGTGCCGTCAGCCCGGTATCCCTGCACCGCGACGGTCGGAATGTCGCGCAACAGGCTGCGAAAGCGCTCTTCACTTCGCTGAACGGCCAGATTGGCCGACTGTTCCCGTTGCTCGGCCGCAGTGCGCGAACGGGCAAGGAAGTAGGCCAGCCAACCCAGCAGGAGGGCGATCGTGCCGCCCACGACTTGAATGCTCCGGGGCAGGTTGCGTTCCGCAGCAGACAGGAGCGGGAGGATGGGCTGGACTTCGAGCTGCCACGTGCGGCCATATACCTCGATCTGCAGCGCGCGTGAAATGGTCGAAACCGCGGGCTCTGAGGGCTTTGGCGCATACAGAAGTCGCGAGGCGCCGGGGCCGGATGCTAGGTCGAAACCCGGTAGGTTCGAGCCCAGGTCGGTGAGGGTCAGGGAGAGTTCGCCCAGGTTCTCGTGAAGCGTGAGCCAGTGAACCATGTCGAGTACGCGTGTCGTGACCGCGACCGACCCCAGAAAACCCGACCCGCCTTCGGCCGCGGTGATGAAGACCGGAACCCGAACGACGAAACCGGTTCGCTCAGATTGCTCTTGAAGCAGGTCGAAGGGCCCGCTGGCAACCGGCTGCGCCGTGTCGCGGCTATGGCGCATCGAAAGCAGATTGACCGGCTGCGCGCTGATGTCGAGTCCATGGATACGCTCGTTTCCGGCCATTGGCCAGAGATAGTCTGCCACGAAATACTCGCTGCGCTCGCCGGGCGGATGGATGCTGAAATCTGGGTACCCCTTGGGGTCGAGTGAGGTATCCGTGCGCACCCGCTCTTCGAAAGCGGCGCGTTCAGAAGCCGCAAGGTAGCGGGAAAACGCCACATTCTTGATTTCGGGAAAGCGGTCCCGCAGCTGGAGGTTTTCCACTGCCCTCGCGAACTCGGCCCGGTTGACTGCCGGGTTCAGTACGAACAGGTTCCGGAGGCCCAAGCACAGACTGATGTAGTCTTCGATCCTTGCCGATACGCGCGCCTTTGCGAGCGTTGCGAGTTGTTCGAGCCGTGTCTGCTCGAGGGATGTCACGAGCGTCTGCTGTTGGCGCGCGGTGTAAAAGGCCGAAAACATCGTGGCCAGCGTTACGAGAATCCCCAGTGGCACGGGTCGCAAGAGCCAGGAAAAGAAGGAGTTCATGTTCCTCACTACGCTGTGATCACGACGAAGATGACGGCCAGGCCTCAAGCGGCTCTTCTAGTCCAGATTCTGGGTGCTTGCAAGCAGGTTCTCGAGTTCCTTCATTGCGCGCTGGGTGTCCTCGCTGCGGTCGATGATCTCCAGCATGCGCTCGGAGAAGCTCCGCAGGATGCGGTGCAGCGTTTGCTCTTCGCGGTCCATCATTTCGATGTGGGCGAGCATGCTGGTGAAATCGTGTTCAAGACGCACGATCAGCTCGGTGCTCTCGGCACGGTCGCGCAGGTAGGCATCGCGGGCGTGGCTCGTCGAGGCGGCGATGCGCTCGACCGCTTCGCGGATGCCGGCTTCCTTGCGCTGGTTCGCTTCTTCCGTTTCGATCGCCTTCAGCCGCGCTTCGGCGCTCTCGGCGGCGATGCACAGGTGGTCGCGCAGGCGGCCGCAGAATTCGGGATCGTCGAGCGGCATGTTGTGGATCATCATCGTCAGGCGCTCGAAGTTATGCACGCTGCGGCTGCGGAACTCGAAGATCCGCCCCATCGTGCGCACGTGTGCAAGCACCGCGGCCTCCAGCGGACAGTTCGGCCCCTTGGCGCTGAGGGTGAGCGTGCGCTGGTCGATACGCGTCTGCACGACGCCTTCGAGGCGGAAGCGCTGCAGCATTTCCAGCGTGGCTTCGGCGATCTCCTGTTCGGATTCGCAGGCGACCACCCGGCGCAGGAACTGCACGAGGATCGCGTACTCGTCGATGCTCGCCATCACGAGCGAGGAGAGCATCTCGGCATCGGCCGCCTGGGCCTTGAGCGAGCGCTGATGTTCGATGATCTGCTGCGCGACGCGGACCTTGTGGCGGATCTCTCCGGCTTCGAAGGGCTTGACGATGAAGTCCTCGCCGCCCGCGTCGTAGCCGCGCAGGCGGGCGTCGATCGTGTCCTGCGCCGAGATGAAGGTCACCGGGATGTGGCGCAGCTCGGGGTCGTCCTTGATTCCGCGGCAGAAGGCGTAGCCATCGGTGCCGGGCATGCGCACGTCGAGCAGGAAGAAATCGGGCTTCGTGTTCTTCAGGCCGTTCCAGCACGCCTCGACCGAGGCGAAGGTCTGGACGGTGCAGTTGGGCTCCAGGATGTTGCGCACGACGTCGAGGACGTAGGGGTCGTCATCGACGACAAAGACGGAAAACGGGGCGGTCATGGGGGAGGGCTCCTGTCCTTTCGGTTGGGTGTGGTCAGCCTGGGTGGCTCAGGGAGTCGGGGTTGGGCCGGGATCCGGTTGCGGATCGGCAAAGCGCTGCGTGATCGTGTGGAACTCTTCATGGCAGTCGAGAAAGCAGTCGGCGATCTGCGGGTCGAAATGACGGGCCCGCCCTTCGCGGATGATCTCGACGGCTTCGGTATGGGTCATTGCGGGCTTGTAGACGCGTTTCGAGATCAGCGCGTCATACACGTCGGCAACCGCCATGAGCCGCGCCGGCAGCGGAATGGCCTCTTCGGCGAGCCCTTGCGGGTAGCCGCCTCCGTCCCAGCGCTCGTGGTGGCCGTAGGCGATCTGAGCCGCGACGTCGAGAAAGGAGTCCTCGACCTGGGTCCGGCTCTCGGCCGAGCGCAGCGCGTCGTGGCCGATCTTCGGATGCTTCTGCATGATGAGGATCTCTTCGGCAGTGAGCTTGCCGGGCTTGAGCAGGATATGGTCCGGGATGCCGACCTTGCCCAGGTCGTGCAGCGGGGCCGAACGCCACATCATCGCCCATTGCTGCGAAGAAACGGTGCTGCGATAGCAGGGCAGGCGGGCCAGCCGCCGCGCCATCACCTCGACGTAGCCCTGAGTGCGCCGGACGTGATTGCCGGTCTCGTGGTCGCGCGTCTCGGCGAGCGAGCCCAGGGCGACGATGGCCAGCTCCTGGCTCTGCAGCAGTTCGGCCGTGCGCGCCTGCAGGTCGCGCGTGCGCTCCTCGACCAGCGCCTCGAGATTCAGGCTCTGGTCGCGCAGGCGCAGATGGGTCTGTACCCGGGCGCGCACGATCGAAGGTGCGACCGGCTTCGTGACGTAGTCGACCGCACCCAGCTCGAGGCCGTGCGTGACCTGCGAGACGTCGCTGTCGCTCGACAGGAAGATCACCGGGATCGGCGCCGTCAGGCGGTCGTTCTTGAGGCGCGCGCAGAGTTCGTGACCGCTCAGGTCGGGCAGGCGCACGTCGAGCAGGATCAGGTCGGGTTGCGGGCTGAGGCGGGCCATCTTCAGGCCTTCATGGCCTTCGGTCGCGATGCGGACCTGGTAGTGCGGGCGCAGGCAATCGCGCAGCACACCCAGCACGGCAGAATCGTCGTCGATCAGCAGGATGGTCTTGTTCGTCATCCGGACGGTTCCTCGGTCGGGCGCAGCAGCTCCAGGGCTGCCGCAAACTGGAAGTTGCGGATCGGTGCCGCGGCGCGCTCGAGCACGGGCGACCAGGGCGTTCCGGCCAGCTCGGCCAGGCATTCGGAATGGGCGTGGTCACAATCGGCGTCGCCGGCTTCGAGCAGACGGATCAGGCGTTCGAGCGCGGGCGGCCGCGGTCCTTCGGGAATCGCGCAGGGGGGGGTGGTGCCGTCCGGGTCGGGGTCGGAGGCCGGAGCGTTCGCCGGCTGGCCAAGCGCGTCGCGAAGCTGGGCGCACATGGCCTCGACGGCTTCTTCGGTCTGGCGCAGGGGCTCCTGAACCGCCTCATCGGCTTCGATGGCTTCTTCGAGGCGGGTGGCACGGGCGTGCAGCGCCTTCATGCCGAGCAGCCCCGTGCGTCCCTTGAGGGTGTGGACCGCGATTGCGGCTGCGTCGCGCTGCCCGATCGCGAGCGCGTGCCGGGCCTGGGCCAGGCAGGCCGGGCCATCCTCGATGAAGCTCGTGAGCCAGTGGCGGTAGCGCGTCACGTCTCCCAGCAGCAGGGCGAGCCCGGCGGTGGTGTCTACCCCGTCGAGGGCGGGCAGGCCGTTGGCGGTGGGTGGCGGTGCGGCGGCCAGGGTGTCGATCAGGCAGAACTGCTTCCCGGCCGGGATCCATCTTTCGAGAATCGCGTAGAAGCCGGCTTCGTCGAAGGGCTTGCCGATGTGGTCGGTCATGCCTGCGGCAACCGCGCGCTTTCTTTCGTGCGCCATGGTATGGGCCGTCATCGCGATGATCGGGAGCTGGTCGAAACCGGGCAGTTCGCGCACCGCGCGGGTGGCCGCGAGCCCATCGAGCACGGGCATCTGGACATCCATCAGCACCAGATCGTAGCCCTGAGGGCCGGCATCCTTCAGTCGTTCGAGCGCTTCCTGGCCGTTGGTCGCAAGGTCCGGCGTGATGCCGCAGACTTCGAGCAGCCCCTTGACGATCTCGCGGTTGAAGGGCTGGTCATCGACGACCAGCACGCGGGCATCCCGGTAGTGGGTGGAGGAAGGGGGACGGCGCGTGGCCGTCCGGTTCGCCGGAAGCGCGGCCTCGCGGCCCAGGCCCAGTTGCACCTGGAACTGGACCAGCGTGCCCGCACCCTCGCTGCTGTGGATGCGGATGCTGCCATGCATGAGTTCGGCGAGCTGCTTGCAGATTGCCAGTCCGAGACCGCTGCCGCCGAAGCGCCGGCTGATCGACGCGTCACTCTGGCTGAAGGGCTTGAAGAGCTTCTGCAACTGATCCTCGTTCATTCCGATGCCGGTGTCCTCGACCTCGATCTGCAGGCAGATCTGCTCGGCGCTCCGGTCATGGACGCTCAGGTGCAGCGACACCGTTCCGGCCGGCGTGAACTTGATTGCGTTGTTGAGCAGGTTGATCACGATCTGTTCGAGCCGCAGGGTGTCCCCGACGAGTGCATCGGGGACGTCCTCGTCGATCCACTCGACGAGTTCCAGCCCCTTCTCCTGCGCCTTCCACGACAGTACGGAGCGGCTGCGCGCGATGAGATCGCGCAGGCGGAAGGTCGTCGATTCGAGCTCCATGCGGCCGGCTGCGATCTTCGACAGGTCGAGCAGATCGTTGATGATGCCCGACAGGGTGGTGCCGGCGTGGGCGATCTTTTCGAGGTAATCGCGCTGGCGCGGATCGGTGGCAAGCGGGCGGGCAAGGTTCGCGAAGCCGATCATCGCGCTCAAGGGCGTTCGCAGCTCGTGACTGATGTTGGCCAGGAACTCGTCCTTCGTGCGATCGGCCTGGCGCGCGGCTTCCAGCGCTTCGCTCAACTGCGCGGTGCGCTGGCGCACCTCCTCCTCGAGATGGGCCTGATGCTCGGCGAGCGTGCGCTCGACGCGCCGCCGCTCGGTGATGTCGCGCCAGGAGGTGTGGATGAGGCGCTCGCCGCGCAGCGTGATCGGAGTGAGCGTGACCTCGACCGGGATCTCGCTGCCGTCGGCCTTCAGGTGCACCCACTCGAAGCGCAGGATGCCGCTTTCCTGCATCAATCCGAGAATCTCCGCGGCTTTTTCGTCGGAGCGGCGGCCGTCCGGTTGCAGCGGGGGAGAGATCTCGGAAGGGCCGTGGTTCAGCAAGGCTTCCTTGCTGGTGTACCCGAGGATCTCGACCGCTGCGGCGTTGCAGTCGACGAAGCGGTCCTCGCGGATCAGCAGCAGCGGATCGTTGACGTCCTCGAACAGGCGCCGGAAGGCCTCCTCGCTCTCGCGCAACTGCCTTTCGCCCTGCATGCGCTCGGTCACGTCTTCCTTGACCGCCACGTAATGGGTGATTGCGCCGTACTCGTCGACGATCGGCGAGATCGAGGTGTCTTCCCAGATCAGCCTGCCATCTTTCGTGCGGTTGTGGAGCGTGCCGCGCCAGGTCCTGCCTGCCGAGATCGTCTCCCATAGCTGCCGGTAGACCTCGGGGGCAGTCTCGCCCGACTTGAGCAGGCTCGGATTCCTTCCGATCGCTTCGCGGGCACTGTAGCCGGTGATCCGGGAGAAGGTCGGATTGACGTACTCGATCATCGCCTGCGGATCGGTGATCACGATCGAGACCGGCGCCTGCTCGACCGCGAGTCTCAGCTTCAGGGACTCCTGTTCGGCGGCGCGCTGCTCGGAGATGTCGGCATAGACCCAGATGCTGCCTTCGAGTGGACATGCCGGATCGATCGCACGTCCGTTCACGGCGGCGAGGAAGGTGCTGCCATCCTTGCGCCGCAGCGGGATCTCCTCGCTGAAGATCGCCCCCGTGGCGAGGGTCGAATAGGCGCGCACGCCGATATTCACGTAGTTCTCATGGGAGACGTGAAGATGCTCGACCGACAGGCCGGGCAGCTCGCTCGGCGCGTAGCCGAAGAGTTCTGCAAACCGTAGGTTGCACGAGACGATGTGGCGGTCGCGGAAGTAGACGATGCCGACCAGTGCGTTTTGCAGGATGCTCTCGTTGATCGCGAGCATCTCGCGCAGGGTGTCCTGCTGTTCGCGATTGCGCGTGTTGTCCGTGATGAAACCGTGCCAGAGCGTCGAGCCGTCCGGTTCGCGCTGCGGGATCGCCATGCCGAGCAGCCAGATCGTCGAACCGTCGGGGAAGCGCAGACGGAACTCGTGGTTCCACGGAAACAGTTCGGATGCCGATTCGTCAATGGAGGAGGCCAGGTCCGCGAGGTCGTCCGGATGAACCCGGTTGAAGAGCTTCGTCGCATCCTCGACGACCTCGGCAGGAGGGACCCGGAAGATGTCACGCAATGCGGGGCTGGCATACGGGACGCAGGAGCTGCCGTCGCTGCGCTGGCGGAACTGGTAGACCACGCCGGGGAGATTGGCGGCCATCTTCTCGAGCCGGGCGAGCGCTTTCTCGCGTTCGAGCTGGTAGCGCCGCTGCTCGCCGATGTCGCGCAGGGTGAAGGTCGAGAAATCTCCGGCGGCGGTTCGCCAGCGCGAAGCGGCAACCTGCACGAGAAGATCGTGGCCGTCGCGGTGGCGGGCCAGCAGCTCGTGGTAGGTGCCGCGCGGCTCGGGCGCATCCTGATGCATCATCCGGTGGTAGCGGGCATCGGCCGCTTCGCGCATGCGCACGGGCGCGAGGGTCACGAGCGGCTGCCCGACGATCTCGCTGCGGGGATAGCCGAAAAGCGCCTCTGCAGCCGGGTTCCAGTCCACGATCCGGCCGGCTGCATCGGCGGTGATGATCGCTTCCTGGGCCGATTCGGTGATCGCGCGGTAGCGCGCCTCGCTCTCCATCAGCAATTCGAGCCGGTTGCTTCGCTCGGCAAGGTGAAGATTCTCGGCCTGTGCGCGCCAGAATCGTCCGAGCAGCGCCATCAGCACGAGTGCGAATCCGGCCAGCAAGGCGGTGACGAGAAGCACCATCCGCATGAAGGGCGCGAGGACTTCCGCGCGGTCGGTCTTGGCGACCAGGACCCAGTTGGTGCCGCTGACGGGAACGTAGGCGGCCAGGATCTCCACGCCGCGGTAGTCGAAGGTGCGGGCCGCGCCAGCCTCGCGTGCGCGCAGTGCGATCGCGGTGGGCAGATGTGCGAACTCTTCCAGCGGCAACGCCATGCTCTGGCCGGGCAGGCTGCCCAGACGCGGCCGGGCGATGAAGATCAGCGACTGCCCCTCGCGCCGGGCGAGCAGGACCTCGCTGCTGCGGGTCTGCGCCGGCCAGTCGAGGATGAGGTCGATGATGCTGTCGTCGAGGTGCTTGTGCAGCACGACTGCACCGGATGGCGGGGCGTGGTCCATCCCGCGGTGCAGCAGCGGCACGACGAAATCGATGCTTGTCACCCCGTCGTGGTCGCCGATGTAGGGGGAGGACTGAAGCGGTTGCCGCGTGGCGAGCGCCTCGGCCAGATATTCGTGCAGCGCAGGGTGCGGGGCTTCCGGCTTTCCCGCGCGCAGCAGCGGTGTCCCGTCGCGACCGAGCAGGGCGGCGTGGGCGAAGTTCTGGGCGTCGAGGATGATGTCCAGCCGCTCGCGGACGTAGCCGAGCGCCTGATCACGGGCCTGCGGTCCGGCGTCGGGATGCTGGAGCGTTTCGGCGGCCGCGATCAGCGGTTCGTGGCGCATCAGGACGCGATGGTCGCCGCGGTGCTCCTGCAGCCAGTGGGCGAGCTGTTCGGCCTTGAGCCGTGCGACGGTGTCGAGCGTTTCATAGGCTTCACGCTCGATCCTCGGCGTGTAGAGATGCACTACGGCTGTTGCCGAAAGTGCAATGACCGCGACCGTCGCGAGCCGGAGCAGCATGCGGTGCCGACTGGCCGTGTGGACAGACTTCTCTTTCACTCACGTCCCTGCAGAACGAGTGGTGCAAGGTGTGCTGGGGTGTGGGCCAGCGGTTTGCGCAAGCATAGCATCGGCAAAGACGACCATACGAGTCCGTCTGGTCGATGTTGCAAAAACGTACGCGAAGGCGTTGTCTCTCGGTGTTAGACCTGCAACCGGTCAAGCAGCTCGCGTTCGACGCGCACGACGTGGGCGTCGTTCGACAGCCCGCGGCCGGTCAGGAGGAAGGTGTCCTCGACGCGCTCGCCCAGCGTCATGATCTTCGCGGTATGAAGCTGGATGCCATGGCTTGCCAGCACCTCGGCGATCGCGAAGAGCAGGCCGGGTCGGTCGGCGGCCGTGAGCGAGAGCAGGTAGTGGCGGCCGGCTTCATCGGGCCGGATGCTGACCTGCGGCGTGACCGGAAAGTGCCGGACCTGGCGCGACAGCCGGCCCGTCTGCGGGCGGTCGGGGGCGCCACCACGCTCGAGGCGCCCGGCCAGCTCGTGTTCGATCAGGGTGACCAGATCGCGGTAGTGCGCCTGATCGGCTGCACTTTGCAGCATGAAGCTGTCGAGCGCGTAGCCGTGGCGCGTCGTGTGGATGCGGGCGTCGAGGATGCTGAAGCCCATGCGCCCGAAAAATCCGGTCAGGCGGACGAAGAGATCCGGCTGGTCGCGGGTGTAGACCATGACCTGCAGCCCCTGGTCGGCTTCCGCGACGCGCGCCTTGACGACCGGTTCGGCCGTCTCGGTGCGGTGATAGAGCGTGCGCGTGTGCCAGGCGATCTCGTCGGCGGAATTGCGCATGAAATAGACCGCGTCAAGCTGCGCCCAGAGCGCGTCCTCGATCCCCGGGCGCAGCCCGTAGAAGCGCAGCAGCCTGCGGGCATCCTCCTGCCGGTCGTCCAGTCCGAGCGCCTGTTGCGGGGTGGCCCCACGCAACAAGCGCTGGGTCGAGAAGTACAGGTCTTCGAGCAGCTTGCCGCGCCAGCCGTTCCAGACCTTTGGGCTGGTGCCGCGTATGTCGGCGTGGGTCAGGAGATAGAGCGCGGTCAGCCGGCGCTCGTCGCCGACGAGCTCGGCGAAGCGGCGGATGACCTCCGGGTCGGCGATGTCCTGCTTCTGGGCCACGTGCGACATCGTCAGGTGGTGCTCGACGAGCCAGGTGACCAGATCGGCATCCTCGGGCGCGAGTGCGTGTTGTTCGCAGAAATGGCGGGCCTCGGCCATGCCGAGCTTCGAGTGATCGCCGCCGCGCCCCTTGGCGATGTCGTGGAAGAGCGCGGCGACATACAGCAGCCAGTGCCGTTCGAAGCCGAGGATCAGCCGCGTCATCAGAGGATATTCGTGCGCGTGAATGCCCATCGTGAAGCGGCGCACGTTGCGCAGCACCATCAGGATGTGCTGGTCGACCGTATACACATGGAAGAGGTCGTGTTGCATCTGGCAGACGATACGGCGCCAGGCGGGCAGGTAGTTGCTCAGGATGCCGTACTGGTTCATGCGCCTGAACTCGTGCACGATGCCGCGCTTTTGCTGCAGGAGCTGGAGGAACAGGGCACGGTTGGCCGGATTGCTGCGGAATGCGGCATTGATCCGCTTGCGGTTGAGCCACAGTGTGCGCAGCGTGCGTGCGGTCATGCCCTTCAGTTCGGAGCGCTGCTGCAGGATCAGGAAGCATTCGAGGAGCGCCGACGGGTGATCCTCGAAGGTCGTGTCCTCGCGCACGTCGAGCAACTCGCGCACGATCTGGAAGCGCTCGTTGAGAACGATGGCCGGGCCCGTGCGCTCGGGAAAGATCACGGTGCCATAGTTCTGCAGCAGGATCGTGTTGATCTGAGTGAGCTTCTTGGCCGTCAGGTAATAGCGCTGCATCAGGACTTCGGAGGCGCGCTTGTTGGCCGTGGCGGTGACACCGAGTGCGCGTGCGAGGCTCTCCTGGTAATCGAACAGCAGGCGGTCTTCGCCCCGCTCCGAAAGGTAGTGCAGGCGGATCCTGACGTGCTGCAGGAAGCGTTCGATGCTGCGCAACTCGCGCGCCTCGGATCCGGTGATCAGCCGCTTGCGCGCAAGGTCGCGCCAATTGCGCCCGAGGCCGGCGGCGCGTGCGATCCAGCCGAGCATCTGGAGGTCGCGCAGCCCTCCCGGGCTTTCCTTGCAGTCCGGTTCCAGTGCGTAGGGCGTGTCCTGGTGGCGCGCGTAGCGTTGTTCCTGCTCCAGGCGCTTGGCCTTGAAGAACGCGCGCACATCGAGCGCTTCGTGGTAGCGACGGACGAACTCGCCGAAGAGATCCGCATTGCCTTGCAGCAGGCGCGCTTCGAGCAGATTGGTCTGGATCGTGATGTCGCGTGCCGAGGCTTCCAGACATTCGTCGAGCGTGCGCACGCTGTGCCCGACCTCCAGGCCGATGTCCCACAGCGCGCCCACGAGTTCGGCCAGGCCTTCCTTCAGCGCTTCATCGGCCGGCGCCGGCAGCAGGATCGTGAGGTCGACGTCCGAGTGCGGAAAGAGCTCGCCGCGACCATAGCCGCCGACCGCGACGAGGGCCGCTTCGGCTGGCATCCGGCAGGCCCGCCACAGCTCGGTCAGGCTGCGATCGACCATCGCCGCGCGCCCCGCGAGCAGATGGCGGGTCGACGGGTGCGCTTCGTAGGCGGACCGCAGTGCCGCCCCTTCGCTCGCCAGACGCGCACGGATCGTCGCGACGGTCGACGCGAGCGGATCCGGGCTGCACGCAGCGGCGGGATCGTTCATGAAGATTCCGGATAGAGATGGGCGTAGCGCTCGGGCGGGCGGGGGCAGTTCGCGGACACGGTGAGCACTTCGGCGCCCGAAGCGGTCACGATGATCGTGTGTTCCCACTGCGCCGACAGGCTGCGATCCTTCGTCACGATGGTCCAGCCGTCGGGCAGCTCGGAGATCGCGGCCTTGCCGGCGTTGATCATCGGCTCGATCGTGAAGGCCATGCCTTCGACCAGTTCCACGCCGGTGCCGGCCCTGCCGTAGTGCAGGACCTGCGGTTCCTCATGGAAGCGGGCACCGATCCCGTGCCCGCAGAACTCGCGCACCACCGAAAAACCGTTGCCTTCGGCATGGGTCTGGATCGCGTGCCCGATGTCACCCAGACGTCCGCCCGGGCGCACGACGGCAATGCCTGCCCACAGGCACTCGAAGGTTACCTGGGTCAGGCGGCGTGCCAGGATGCTTGCTGCGGCCTCGCCACCTACGAGGAACATGCGGCTCGTGTCCCCGTGGTAACCATCCTTGATGACGGTGATGTCCAGGTTGACGATGTCGCCTTTCTTGAGGACCTTTGGTCCCGGGATGCCGTGACAGACCTGATGGTTGATCGAGGTGCAGATCGACTTCGGATAGGGCGTGTAGCCGGATGGAGCGTAGTTGAGCGGGGCGGGGATCGTATGCTGGACCTTCACCATGTAGTCATGGCACAGGCGGTCCAGCTCTTCGGTGGTCACGCCGGGCTTGACGAAGGGTTCGATGTAGTCGAGCACTTCGGCGGCCAGCCTGCCGGCCACGCGCATCCGTTCGATCTCCTGGGGGGTCTTGATTGTAATCGTCATCGTCGCATCGTTGTCGTGGTGCCGGACGGCGTGCGCCCGGTCAGACCGCCCGGCCTCTGCGGACCGTTGGACCGCGTGCTCCGTGCGGGTTGGGGAAGGTTCCGGCGCGTTGCGCGCCGCTTGCTGCAGCGACAAGTGTTACAAACCGGCCGCCTTGAGTAAAGCAATACTTGGCGGCTATAATCGCGGGCTTGTCTGGCTGGTACGGCAGGCAAAATCCACACGCCCGGCAGTTCGGGAATGGGTCCGCAGGGCCGGGGAGCAATCCCGCCTGCGGAGATGGCCGCGAGAGCGGCCTGGCCGGGCGGAGGCACAACCCTTCAATTCGGAGTTTCACATGTCAGTCACGATGCGTCAGATGCTCGAAGCGGGCATCCATTTCGGCCACCAGACCCGATTCTGGAATCCGCGCATGGCCCCGTACATCTTCGGCCAGCGCAACAAGATCCATATCGTCAATCTCGAAAAGACCATGGCGAAGTATCTCGAAGCCATGGATTTCATCCGCAAGCTGTCGGCCAATCGCGGCACCGTGCTGTTCGTCGGCACCAAGCGCCAGGCGCGCGAGATCGTCGCCGAGGAAGCCCGCCGTGCGGGAATGCCGTATGTCGATGAGCGCTGGTTGGGCGGCATGCTGACCAACTTCAAGACCGTCAAGCAGTCGATCAAGCGCCTGAAGGAAATGGAGGCGATGGTCGAGGATGGTTCGCTCGAGCGCCTGTCCAAGAAGGAAGCGCTGATGGCGACCCGCGAGATGGAGAAACTCCAGAAGAGCATCGGCGGCATCAAGGACATGGGTGGACTGCCCGATGCGATCTTCGTGATCGATGTCGGCTACCACAAGATTGCGATCACCGAAGCACAGAAGCTCGGCATCCCGCTCATCGCCGTCGTCGATACGAACCATTCGCCGGAAGGCATCGACTACGTCATTCCGGGCAATGACGACTCTTCGCGCGCGATCCGCCTGTATGCCCGCGGTGTCGCCGATGCGGTGCTCGAAGGGCGCAGCATGGCGCTGCACGACATCGTTGCCGCCGGTGCGGACGAGTTCGTCGAGGTCGAGGAAGAGGCGGGCGAGGAAGAGGCCTGAGTGCCCCGTGCCATGGCTCCGCCAGTGGGTGGAGCCGGCCCGGTTTCCCGCAAGATCCATTTGAATTTCAGGAGTTAGCATGGCGGCAATTACCGCAAGCATGGTCAAGGAACTGCGCGAGAAGACCGACGCGCCGATGATGGAATGCAAGAAGGCTCTGACCGAAGCCGACGGCGATCTGGGCAAGGCCGAAGAGATCCTGCGCGTCAAGCTCGGCAGCAAGGCCAGCAAGGCCGCGTCGCGCGTGACCGCGGAAGGGATCGTCGGCACGTTCGTGGCGGCCGACGGCAAGCTCGCAGCCATCGTCGAGGTGAACTGCGAGACCGACTTCGTCGCGAAGAACGACGATTTCCTCGCCCTGGCTGCCACCCTCGCCGAGCTCGTGGCGCAGAAGAACCCGGCTGACGTCGAGGCCCTGTCGGCGCTCGAGATCGGCGGGCAGACCGTCGATGCCGTGCGTACCGCACTGGTCGGCAAGATCGGCGAGAACATGACGATCCGTCGCTTCGAGCGCATCGCCGCGAAGGGCGCGGTTGCCAGCTACGTGCATGCCGGTGCGAAGATCGGCGTGATGGTCGATCTCGTCGGTGGCGACGAGGCGCTGGGCAAGGATCTCGCGATGCACATTGCTGCGTCCAAGCCGAAGGCGCTGACCGCGGCCGAAGTGCCGCAGGCGCTCATCGAGACCGAGCGCCGGATCGCGGCCGAGAAGGCCGCCGAATCCGGCAAGCCCGCCAACATCGTCGAGAAGATGGTCGAAGGCGCGGTGCAGAAGTACCTCAAGGAAGTCACGCTGCTCGGTCAGCCCTTCGTCAAGGACGACAAGCAGACCGTCGAGGCGCTGCTCAAGTCGCGCAACGCTTCGGTCGCTTCCTTTGTCCTGTACGTCGTCGGAGAAGGAATCGAGAAGAAGGTCAGCGACTTCGCAGCCGAAGTGGCCGCCCAGGCAGCTGCGGCCAAGCAGTAAGCGAGGCGCCGCCGATGAGTGTCGCCGCCTACAAGCGCATCCTGCTCAAGCTTTCGGGCGAGGCACTGATGGGAGAGGATGCGTACGGCATCAACGAGGACGTGGTCGACCGGATCGTGTCCGAGATTGCCGAGATCGTCCGCCTGGGCGTGCAGGTCGGTGTCGTGATCGGCGGCGGCAACATCTTCCGTGGCATGAAGGGCGCTTCGTCCGGAATGGATCGTGCCACGGCCGATTACATGGGCATGCTCGCCACCGTGATGAACGCGATGGCGCTGTCCGATGCGATGAAGCGTGCAGGCCTGGAGGCCAGGGTGCAGTCGGCCCTGCGCATCGATCAGGTCGTGGAGCCCTACATCCGTGGACGCGCGATCCGCCATCTCGAAGAGGGACGGGTCGTGATCTTCGCGGCCGGGACCGGCAATCCGTTCTTCACGACCGACACCGCAGCCGCCTTGCGCGGCGCGGAGATCGGTGCGCAGATCGTGCTGAAGGCGACCAAGGTGGATGGCGTCTATACCGCGGACCCGAAGAAGGATCCTGCTGCGCAGCGCTATCACCGGATCAGCTTCGACGAGGCGATCGGGCGCAATCTCGCGGTGCTCGACGCCACCGCCTTTGCTTTGTGCCGTGATCAGAAACTGCCGATCAACGTGTTCTCGATCTTCAAGCCGGGCGCCTTGAAGCGCGTGGTGCTGGGTGAGGACGAGGGCACGCTCGTTCATTCCTGAGGAAACCCGATCATGATTTCAGAAATCTGCAAGACGACCGAACAGAAAATGCAGAAATCGGTCGAGGTGCTCAAGGCCGATCTGGCCAAGGTCCGGACCGGGCGCGCCCATACCGGACTGCTCGATCACGTTATGGTCGAGTACTACGGGAGCATGGTTCCGGTCAACCAGGTCGCAAACGTGACGCTGATCGATGCCCGCACGATCGGCGTGCAGCCGTGGGAAAAGCCGATGCTGCAGAAGGTCGAGCGCGCGATCCGTGACAGCGACCTGGGTCTGAATCCCTCGAACCAGGGCGATCTCATCCGTGTGCCGATGCCGCCGCTCACCGAAGAGCGCCGCCGCGATCTGACCAAGGTCGTGCGCCACGAAGGCGAGAACGCGAAGGTCGCGATCCGCAACCTGCGCCGCGATGCGAACCAGCATTTCAAGGACGGCGTGAAGGACAAGACGATGTCGGAAGACGATGAGCGCCGTGGCCAGGACCAGATCCAGAAGCTTACCGACCGGTACGTCGCCGAGGTGGACAAGCTTCTCGCCGAGAAGGAACAGGAGCTGATGCAGATCTGATCCGCATCGGCTTCGTCGTCGCCCCGAGCGGCCCCGGAGGCTCATCCCATGGCGGATCGTTTCGTCAGTTCAACCCGAGAAGTCCCCGAAGTGTCCGGTGTGCCGCGCCACATCGCGATCATCATGGACGGGAATGGCCGGTGGGCGCGAAAACGCTTCCTGCCGCGGGTGGCCGGCCACCGGCGTGGCGTCGAGTCGGTTCGCACCGTGATTCGCGCGTGCATGGAGCGCGGCGTCACGCACCTCACGCTGTTTGCCTTCAGTTCCGAGAACTGGCGCCGGCCGGCCGAGGAAGTCTCGTTCCTGATGCGACTGTTCAAGCGCTCCTTGCGCCGCGAGGTCGAGCGCCTGCACGAGAACGGAATCCGCTTTCGCGTCATCGGCGACCTGTCGCGCTTCGATCCGGCTCTGGTTGAACTGATCCGAGAGGCGGAAGCGCACACGCAGCAGAACCGGAGCATGACGCTCACGGTCGCCGCGAACTACGGCGGGCGTTGGGACATCCTGCAGGCCGTCGAGCGGATGCTCGTGCGCCACCCTGAGCGGCGGGAAAATTTCACCGAGGAAGAACTGGGTGCCGAGCTTGCGCTCAACTACGGCCCGGAGCCGGATCTCTTCATCCGCACCGGGGGTGAAATGCGCTTGAGCAACTTCCTGTTGTGGCAGCTTGCGTACAGCGAGCTCTATTTCACCGAGACGCTGTGGCCGGATTTCGGTGAAGAAGCGCTGGATCTTGCGATTGCGTCCTATCGTTCGCGCGAGCGTCGTTTCGGTCGCACGAGCGATCAGGTCAGCGGTGTCTCTACAGGCGATCGACCTGCAGGTCTGCTCCCCGCCCGGGCACAGAGGACCTCTCCGGGGGACCATGCTTAAGCACCGGGTCATCACCGCACTCGTGCTTCTGGCCGGGCTTCTTGCCGCCGTATTCCTGCTCTCGCAGCCCCTGTGGCTCGCCCTGATCGGGCTCGTTTGTGCGGCAGCGGCCTGGGAGTGGGGCGGGCTGTGCCGTTGGTCGAGCGCGGGCAAGGCAGTTTTTTCCGCCGTCTGCGCCAGTGCGTGTCTTGCGATCGGTCTGCTCACCGGTCTCGACGGATCGGGTGCGCGGCCCCTGCTGGCACTGCCGTATGGCGCGGCGGCGCTGTTCTGGCTGCTGCTGGTGCCGCTCTGGCTGCGCCAGCACTGGACGCTCCGCAGCCATGCTGCCGCGGTCGGAATCGGTCTGCTCGTTCTGGTGCCCTGTGCCCTGGCGATGGCGCACCTGCGCATGCTCGATCCCTGGGCATTGCTGGGTGCGATGGCTCTGGTCTGGATCGCCGACATCGCCGCCTACTTCACCGGCCGTGCCTTCGGACGCCACAAGCTCGCTCCGGCGATCAGCCCGGGCAAGACCTGGGAAGGGGCCGGCGGAGCGCTCGCCGGAGTCCTGGTCTTCGGCGTCGGGGTCGCGCTGTTCGTCGGCTCCCGTGGGGTTTCGACGATCCCGTTGCCGTTGCTGATGGTCGTGCTTGCAGTGCTGACCGCGATCAGCATCGAGGGCGATCTCTTCGAATCCCTGCTCAAGCGCCAGGCGGGCATCAAGGACAGCGGCCGCATCCTGCCGGGTCACGGCGGAATCCTCGATCGCATCGATAGTCTCACTTCCACGCTGCCCGTGGTGGGGCTCATCGCACTCTGGCCCTTGTTCTGAACCATGTCTGAATCCCTTCCCCAGCGGATCGCCGTCCTCGGGGCGACCGGATCGATCGGAACCAGCACGCTCGACGTCGCGGCGCGACATCCCGAGCGTTTCCGGATCTTCGCCGTCACCGCGAATGGACAGCTCGATCGGCTGTTCGAGATCTGCGCCCGCTTTGCACCCGCCCACGCGGTACTCGGGGAGGAGAGCGCCGCGAGCGAGCTGCGCCGGCGCCTCGATGAAGCGGGGGTTGCGACCGAGGTCTCGAGCGGGCCGCAGGCCCTGGCCGATGTGGCGGCTCATCCGGAGGTCGATGCCGTGATGGCTGCGATCGTCGGGGCTGCCGGGCTGGTGCCGACTCTGGCGGCGGTGCGGGCCGGCAAGCGCGTGCTGCTCGCGAACAAGGAGTCGCTGGTACTGGCCGGCCATCTGTTCATGGAAGCCGCGCGGGAAAGCGGCGCCCAGCTCCTGCCGATCGACAGCGAGCACAATGCGGTCTTCCAGTCGCTTCCAGCCGACTATGGCAGAAATCCGGATGCGGCCGGCGTGCGGCGGGTGCTCCTGACCGCCTCGGGTGGGCCGTTCCGCGAGACGCCGATCGAGGCGCTGGCGTCCGTGACGCCGGAGCAGGCGTGTGCGCATCCGAACTGGGTGATGGGGCGCAAGATTTCGGTGGACTCGGCCACGATGATGAACAAGGGTCTCGAGGTGATCGAGGCCCACTGGCTCTTTGGTGTCGCGGCCGAGCGGATCGATGTCGTGATCCATCCGCAGAGCGTGATTCACTCGATGGTCGAGTATGTCGATGGCTCGGTGCTGGCACAACTGGGCAATCCCGACATGCGCACGCCGATCGCCCATGCGCTTGCGTATCCTGAGCGGATCGGTGCCGGCGTTGCACCGCTCGATCTTTTTGCGATCGCCCGGCTCACGTTCGAGCCGCCTGACCTGAAGCGCTTTCCCTGTCTTGCACTTGCCTACCGTGCGCTGCAGGCGGGAGGCGCCGCGGCCGCAGTTCTGAATGCGGCCAACGAGGAGGCGGTGGCGGCCTTCCTCGATCGGCGGCTGGCCTTTGGCGAGATTGCGCGCGTGATCGAAGCGAGCCTGGAACGCGTGGTGGATCAGCGGGTCGACACGCTCGATGCGGCCATCGAGGCCGATCGGCGTGCGCGGGAAGACGCGCGCCGCGAGATCCTGGCACGGACGACACGATGAACCTGCTCGACTATCTGATTCCCTTCATTTTCGCCCTGGGCTTGCTGATCTTCGTGCATGAGCTGGGCCACTACCTGGTTGCACGCTGGTGCGACGTCAAGGTGCTGCGTTTTTCGATCGGATTCGGGCGTCCGTTGCTGAAGTGGAAGACCGGGCGCGACCAGACCGAGTGGGCGCTGGCGGCCTTTCCGCTGGGCGGCTACGTGAAGATGCTCGACGAACGCGAAGGCGCGGTCGCCGAAGCGGAGTTGTCGCGGGCATTCAACCGCAAACCGGTCGGTCAGCGCTTCGCGATCGTCGCCGCCGGCCCGCTCGCGAACTTCCTGCTCGCGATCGTGCTGTACTGGGTCCTGTTCGCGAGCGGAACCGAGGAGCTCAAACCGAGGGTCGCCCTGACCGATGATGTGCAGAGCATTGCGGCAGTCGCCGGCGTGCGCGACGGCGATCTCGTCGTCGACATCGATGGCGAGGGCGTGCGCAGCTGGACCGACCTGCGCTGGGTGATGCTGCGCCATGCGATCGACCGCAGGACCGTCACGCTCAGGGTGCGCACGGCCGACGACGTCGAAGCCTTCCGGCAACTCGATTTTTCGGGTGTGCGGATCGACGAGCGCGATACCGACCTGATCGGCAAGATCGGTCTGCGCGTCTGGCGACCCCGGATCGCCCCGGTCGTGGGTCGTGTTCTGGACGGCAGTGCGGCGCAGCGCGCCGGACTACTCGCCGGTGACGAGTTCGTCTCGCTCGGTGGCGAACCGCTCGACTCCTGGCATGAACTGGTCGAACGGGTGCGCACTCGAGCCGGCGAGCCTCTCGAAGCGGTGATCCGGCGCGGCGCGGATACGCTGACCGTCACCCTGACACCGGATGTCGTGACCGAAGGAGGCGAGCGCCTCGGACGCATCGGGATCTCGGTCGCGGAGCAGGCGGATGGGCGTGCGTCGATGTTTACCGTCGTGCGCTACGGTCCGCTCGAGTCGGCGTACAAGTCCGTGGTCAAGACCTGGGAGACGAGCGCGCTCACGCTCAAGATGATCGGCCGCATGATCACTGGCGACGTCTCATGGAAGAACCTTTCCGGACCGGTCACGATTGCGGACTACGCCGGCCAGTCGGCGAGGCTCGGATGGGGGCACTATCTTGGATTCGTGGCCCTGATCAGCATCAGCCTGGGGGTGCTGAACCTGCTCCCCATCCCGGTGCTGGATGGCGGGCATTTACTGTATTATACGATCGAGATCATCAAGGGCGGACCGGTTT
Source organism: Rhodocyclaceae bacterium (assembly GCA_023383815.1). Lineage (GTDB taxonomy): Bacteria > Pseudomonadota > Gammaproteobacteria > Burkholderiales > Rhodocyclaceae > JACOUN01. Next base: position 130,829 of record JAHDYG010000003.1, on the reverse strand, counting down.
CCGAGCGGGTGATGGAAATCGGCCAGCAGATCGGCCTCGTTGCGCTGGCCATGTTGATGGCATTCGCCTTTTACAACGACATCACGCGTCTTATTTCGGGTTGAATCCTCGATGAAACCAAGATTTCTGACCGGGCTGGTGACAGCCCTTTTTGTTGCTGCACCCGCGTGGGCCTTCGATCCGTTCGTGGTGCGCGACATCCGCGTCGAGGGAATCCAGCGGACGGAAGCCGGAACGGTCTTCAACTACCTGCCGGTGCGCGTCGGTGAAACCTTTACGGAGGCGCAGGCGGCCGAGGCGATCCGTGGCCTGTTCGCGACCGGATTCTTCAGTGACGTGCGGATCGAGGTCGAAGACAACGTCATCGTCGTGCTGGTCGATGAGCGGCCGGCCATTGCGGATGTCACCTTCACCGGCGTCAAGGAGTTCGACAAGGATGCGCTCAAGAAGGGGCTGCGCGAGATCGGCCTTTCCGAGGCGCGCATCTTCGACCGTGCGCTGCTCGATCGTGCCGAGCAGGAGCTCAAGCGCCAGTACCTGAGCCGCGGTCGCTACGCGGCTGACATCACGACGACCGTGACTCCGCTCGAACGCAACCGGGTCGGCATCAACTTCACGGTCGTCGAAGGCGCCGCGGCGAAGATCCGCCAGATCAACATCGTCGGCAACCAGGCGTTCAAGGAATCGGACCTGCTGGATCTCTTCCAGCTCACGACCTCGGGATGGCTGACCTGGTACACGAAGAACGACCAGTACTCGCGCCAGAAGCTGTCGGCAGATCTCGAGAACCTGCGATCGTTCTATCTCGACCGTGGCTATCTCGATTTCAATATCGATTCGACCCAGGTGTCGATCACTCCGGACAAGTCGGACATCTACATCACGGTCAATCTGACCGAAGGTGATCAGTACAAGGTTTCGGCGGTGCGCTTTGCCGGGGAACTCGTGTTGCCGGAAGAGACCTATCGGGAGCTGGTCGCGATCCGCCCGGGGGAGATCTTTTCGCGCGAGAACCTGACCGCGACGACAAAGGCGGTCATGGATCGCCTGGGCAATGAGGGATACGCGTTTGCCAACGTGAATGCTGCGCCCGAGGTGGACAAGGAGAAAAACGAGGTCGCGTTCACAATCTTCGTCGATCCGGGGCGCAGGGTGTACGTGCGGCGCATCAACATCGGCGGCAACACCAAGACGCGGGACGAGGTCGTCCGCCGTGAGATGCGCCAGTTCGAAGGCGCCTGGTACGACGCAGATGCGATCAACCGCTCGCGTACCCGGATCGACCGTCTTGGCTATTTCGATGACGTGATGGTCGAGACACCGGCGGTTCCCGGGTCAACGGACCAGGTCGACGTGAACTTCAACGTCAAGGAGCGTGCGACCGGGAACCTGATGCTCGGTGCGGGCTTCTCGAGCTCGGAGAAGCTCGTGCTGTCGGGTTCCGTCTCGCAGGAGAACGTGTTTGGCAGCGGCAAGTCGCTGTCGATCGGGATCAACACCGGCAAGTCGGGGCGCACGCTGGCGCTGTCCTTCACGGATCCGTACTACACCGTGGATGGGGTCAGCCTCGGCTACGATGTCTATCACCGCACCTACGATCCGTCCGACGTTTCGTCGGTTGCCCGCTACAAGACGGTTTCGACTGGCGCCGGCCTGAGGCTCGGTTATCCGATCGGCGAGGATGACGCGATCAATTTCGGATTGGGGGTCGATCGCACGCGGATCACGACCTTTACCGACAGCCCGCAGCAGTACAAGCGGTTCTGCATCGACTTCGGGTGCACGGATCCCGAAGGTGTCGGAACCGTATCGGTCAACAGCCTCGTCGCCACGGCCGGTTGGGCGCGCGACAAGCGCGACAGCCACCTCTACCCGCGTTCGGGCAGCTACCAGCGTGTGTTTGCAGAAGCTGCGATTCCTCCCGGAAAGCTGAAGTACGTCAAGCTCAACTATCAATACCAGTACTGGATCCCGTTCCGCCGTTCAGACGCGCTGATGCTCAACGCCGATCTGGGTTGGGCGCGCGGGTATGGCGGCAAGCCGCTGCCGTTCTACAAGAATTTCTACGCCGGCGGGATCGGGTCGGTGCGTGGATTCGAGCAAAGCTCGCTGGGACCGCGGGATGCCGACGAGGCGATCGGCGGCACCCGCTTGCTGGTGGGCAATGCGGAGTACTATTTCCCGATGCCGGGCTCGGGCGTGGATCGCTCGTTCCGCCTGTCGGTCTTTCTCGATGCCGGCTACGTCTGGGGTTCCGGAGGCAAGATCGACATCGGCGACCTGCGTTACAGCACGGGCGTCGGGTTCTCCTGGAACTCGCCGATCGGGCCGCTCAAGTTCAGTCTTGCCGCGCCACTCAACAAGAAGTCGGGTGACGAGATCCAGAGATTCCAGTTCCAGTTGGGTTCGGTGTTCTGAGCACGGAGTATCCAGGTTGCTGATTGCCCGGGATTCCGGGAATAGTTGGAGGTTTAAGTGAAAGCGAGTCTTCGTCCGTTGCTGGTTTGTGCAGTGCTCGGCCTTTGTTCACAGGCCGTACTGGCGCAGTCGAGAATTGGTTTTGTCGATTCCGACCGTTTGATGAGGGAGGCGCCGCCGGCGGTGCGGGCGCAGCAGCGCCTCGAGAAGGAGTTCGAGAAGCGCGATCAGGAGTTGCAGCGCATGGCCCAGGAACTGCAGGTCATGCAGGAGGAGCTCGAACGCAACGCGCTGACGATGGGCGAGGCTGACCGGCGCAACAAGGAGCGCTCGTTCAACGATCTGAACCGGGATTTCCAGCGCAAGCAGCGCGAGTTTCGTGAAGATCTGAACCAGCGCCGGAACGAGGAACTCGCTACCGTCCTGGATCGGGCCAACAGTGCAATCAAGCAGATCGCCGAAGCCGAGAAATACGACATGATCCTTCAGGAGGCGGTGTACGCCAGTCCGCGCGTAGACATCACCGAAAAGGTCATCAAGGCGCTCGGTGAATCGCGCTAGTTGCGTGTACTGATGTTTCGCCTGGGTGACCTGGTCGAGCGCCTTGGGGGCGAGCTGGTCGGAGACGGAGCGGTCGAGATCACGCGGGTCGCCACCCTCGAGCGGGCGGGGCCGGGTGATCTGGCCTTTCTCTCCAATCCACGGTACGCGTCCCGACTCGAGCATTGCCGCGCTTCGGCGCTCATCGTTTCAGGCTCCGCGCGCGACCGTACGGCCCTGCCGAAGATCGTTGCGCCCGATCCGTACCTGTATTTCGCGCGTGTCGCGCAGCTGTTGAATCCTTTGCAGCACCCAGAACCCGGGGTTGCGTCTGGGGCGTCGGCCGCAAGCCCGATCCCTGCGTCGTGTTCCGTCGCGCATGGCGCGACGATCGGGATCGGCGTGCGGGTGGGGGAGAAGGTCGTGATCGGCCCGGGTTGCCACATCGGCGATGCGGTCGAGATTGGTGCGGGGACGATCCTCCACGCGAACGTCACGATCTATTCCGGCTGCGTTGTGGGCGAGCGCTGCATCGTGCACTCCGGCGCCGTGATCGGTGCCGACGGATTCGGCTTCGCCCGAGAGCGCGATGGGCGCTGGGTCAAGATTCCGCAGACCGGTCGGGTCGTGATCGGGGACGATGTGGAGATCGGTGCCAACACCACGATCGACCGCGGCGCGCTCGACGACACGGTCATCGGCAGCGGCGTCAAACTCGACAACCAGATCCAGATCGCGCACAACGTGCGTATCGGGTCGCATTCTGCGATTGCCGGCTGCGTCGGCATCGCTGGCAGTACCACGATCGGTGAGCGCTGCATGATCGGAGGGCAGGCGGGCATCATCGGGCACCTGAACATTGCCGACGATGTCGTGATTTCTGCCGGAACACTGGTGACGAAGTCGATCGCACGTGCTGGAACCTATACGGCGAATCTCCCGCTTCAGGCCCATCCCGAATGGGTGAGGAATTTTGCGCATCTGCGCCACCTCGACGCACTGGTCGAGAGAGTACGTGTGCTTGAACAACGTCTGGACCAGACCAACACCGACTGAACCGTCATGGACATCAACGAAATCCTGCAGTACCTGCCGCATCGTTATCCTTTCCTGCTCGTCGATCGGGTGCTCGAGATCGAGGAGGGCAGACGCATCCTGGCGCTGAAGAACGTCACGATGAACGAACCCTTCTTTCCGGGACATTTTCCCAACCATCCGGTGATGCCCGGTGTGCTGATCGTAGAGGCGATGGCGCAGGCGGCTGCGCTTCTTTCGTTCAAGACCATGGGGGTGAAGCCGGACGAGAACTCGGTCGTGCTCTTTGCCGGGATCGACAACGTGCGTTTCAAGCGCCAGGTCGTTCCGGGTGATCAACTGCTGTTCGACGTGGAAATCCTCCAGGGCAAGCGCAACATCTACAAGTATCGTGGCGTGGCGCGGGTCGGTGACCAGATCGCGACCGAGGCCGAACTGATGTGCGCACTGAAGACGAAGTCATGATTCATCCGACCGCAATCGTCCATCCTTCGGCACGCCTGGGGGCCGCAGTCTCGATCGGCGCCTACTCGATCATCGGAGAGCATGTCGAGATCGGGGACGGCACCCGTGTTGGGCCGCACGTCGTGATCGAAGGACACACCCGGATCGGTCGCGACAACGAGATCTTCCAGTTCTGCTCCATCGGGGCTCCGCCCCAGGACAAGAAGTACAACGACGAGCCCACCCGGCTCGAGATCGGTGACCGCAACACGATCCGCGAGTATTGCTCGTTCAACCTCGGAACCAGCCAGGACGCCGGAGTCACCCGGATCGGCTGCGACAACTGGATCATGGCCTACGTGCACGTAGCGCATGACTGCCAGGTCGGTGATCACACGATCTTTGCCAACAACGCAACGCTCGCGGGGCACGTGCAGGTTGGCGACTGGGCCATCCTCGGTGGTTTTACCGGTGTGCACCAGTTCGTGCGGGTCGGTGCACACAGCTTCTGCGGAGTCGGTACCGTGCTGTTGCAGGATCTTCCGCCCTATGTGACGGTATCCGGCAATCCGGCTGCGCCGCACGGGATCAACAGTGAAGGGCTGAAACGGCGCGGCTACTCGCCCGATGCGATCATGGCGATCAAGCGCGCCTACCGCAGTTTGTACCGATCGGGTCTGAAGCTCGACGAGGCGCGCGCGACGATCGCGGAGATGGCCGCGACGCACCCGGAAGTCCAGCCGTTGCTGGCGTTCATCCAGTCTTCGCAGCGCGGCATCGTGCGTTGATCCGGATGTTCCGTTGATGACCGCACGGATCGTGATGGTCGCCGGGGAATCCTCGGGCGATCTCCTTGCCGCCCACCTGATCGACGCGCTGCGGGCCCGGCTTCCCGACAGCGTCTTCTTCGGGATCGGCGGGCCGAAAATGGAGGCGGCCGGGTTCGAGCCGCTCTGGCCGAGCGAGCGGCTCGCAGTGCATGGCTATGTGGATGCTCTCAAGCGGTATCGCGAGCTTTCCGGCATCCGCAAGGATCTTCTCTCCCGGATTCTGGCCGATCCGCCTGACGCCTTCATTGGTGTCGATGCGCCGGATTTCAATCTGTGGCTGGAAGAGAGGGTCCGGGCGCGCGGCATCCCGGCGATTCATTTCGTCAGCCCGTCCATCTGGGCCTGGCGTGGTGGCCGGATCCGGAAGATCGCGCGCTCGGTGTCGCACATGCTGTGCCTGTTTCCATTCGAGCCCGAGCTGTATCGTAACGCCGGGGTGCCGGTGAGCTACGTTGGCCATCCTCTGGCCGACACCTTTCCCCTTCAGCCCGATCGCGCCGCGGCACGTGAACGCCTGCAGCTTCCGGACGATGCGCTGGTGATTGCATTGCTTCCCGGGAGCCGGGAGTCCGAGGTTCGCAACCTGGCAGCGACGTATCTGGAGACCGCGTGTATCCTCGCCGAGCGCCATCCTGCCGCACGTTTCCTGGTGCCATTGGCGACGCGCGAGACACGCCTGCTGTTCGAAGACGCGTTGCGCCAGACGAAGCGGCCGGATCTGCCACTGCGGATCCTGTTCGGTCACTCGGTCGATGCGATGACGGCCGCCGATGTGGTGCTCGTTGCAAGCGGCACGGCCAGCCTCGAAGCAGCACTGCTCAAGCGACCGATGGTCATCAGTTACCGGATCGGGAAATGGCAGTACCGCATGATGAAGCGCATGGCGTATCTTCCCTGGGTCGGACTGCCCAACATCCTGTGCCGCGAGACGCTCGTACCCGAGCTGTTGCAGGATGACGCCACTGCGGAGGCGCTGGCCGACGCGCTCGATCGCTGGATCGCCGACCCGGATGCCCGTGCCGCGCTGGCAAGGCGTTTCACCGAGTTGCACCTCGATCTGCGTCAGAATACGGCAGAGAAGGCGGCAGATGCGATTTTGCCATGGCTGAAGAAGCGCGGCGCGTAAGCACTGGCGCATCGGGCCGGGCGCCGCAGATCCGGAAACTGTGAGGGATGCCAGCATGACCGGTCGATTGATTTGTGGGGTCGACGAGGCAGGGCGCGGTCCGCTCTGCGGACCCGTCGTTGCGGCCGCGGTGATTCTCAACCCGACCCGGCCGATCGCGGGGCTGAACGACTCGAAGAAGCTCTCCGCCCGGACGCGCGAGCGGCTCGCGGGGCAGATCCGCGCGAGTGCGCTCGCATGGTCGGTGGCGGAGGCCAGCGCAGCCGAGATCGATGCGCTGAACATCTTGCGGGCGAGTCTTCTGGCGATGAAGCGCGCGGTCGAAGCCCTTGCGGTCAGGCCCGGACTGGTGCAGGTGGATGGCAACCGGTGCCCCGACCTGTCCGTGCCTGTTGAAGCGATCGTTCGTGGCGATGCGACAGTCGCGGAGATCGCCGCAGCTTCGATCCTTGCAAAGACGGTCCGCGACGCCTGGATGGAAGAACTCGATGCCCGCTACCCTGCATACGGGTTTGCACGCCACAAGGGGTATCCCACGGCAGCGCATCTGGAGGCGATGCGCCGGCATGGCGTAATTGGGTGCTACCGCCGAAGCTTTGGGCCGGTCCGCGCGCTGCTCGAGAACGAACCGCGGGGCAGCCACCATGAATGACGCGATGCTTCAGAACCTGATGCTCTTCCTCCATATCCTCGCAGTGGCGGTCTGGGTAGGTGGAATGGCCTTCGCCTACCTGTGCCTGCGCCCTGCGGCGCTCGCGCTGGAACCTCCGCTTCGGCTGACCCTGTGGGTCGAGGTGTTCAAGCGCTTCTTTCCGCTCGTCTGGGCATCGATCGGCCTCATCCTGCTTTCGGGATTCGTGCGATTGTTCCAGACCGGGTTCGGTCTGGCTCCCTTGGCGTGGCATCTGATGATGGCGTCCGGAGTGATCATGGTCTGCGTCTTCGTGTCGATCTGGTTTGGTCCCTGGCGGGCAATGCGTGCTGCAGTTCCCGCCGGGGACTGGCCGCGCGCTGCTGCGGCGCTCAACGCCATCCGCCAGCGGGTTGCGTTCAATCTGGCGCTTGGCGCAATCACGATCGCGATTGCAACGCTCGCTCCGGGTGGACTGTGAAACACCTCTCGTCACGCGACAATCCCTTCGTCAAACACCTCCATGCGCTCGCACATTCGGCGCGTGAGCGGCGCGAAACGAACGAGACGATTCTCGATGGCGTACATCTCGTCCAGGCAGCCTTGAGCGCAGCGCGGCCGCTCTCGGCGCTGGCCGTGAGCGAACATGCACTTGCGAAGCCGGAGGTCGAGGACTTGCTGGAGCGGGCGGTTCATGTTCCCCGCTACATTCTGAGCGAGCGGCTGTTCGCCCATGTCAGCCCGGTTGCGCAACCGGCAGGAATTCTGGCTGTTCTTCCAGTGCCCGACGTGTCGGGGGAGATTTCTGCCGACGCGTCGCTCGTCGTCCTGGATGGCGTCCAGGACCCCGGGAACCTTGGTACGCTCATCCGTACCGCTGCTGCGGCTGGCGTGAAGGACGTGATTCTGACGGCCGGTTGCGCCCAGGCCTGGGCACCCAAGGTGCTGCGTGCTGCGATGGGAGCGCATTTCATCACGCGTGTGCACGAGCAGGCCGACCCTCGTGTCGTATCGAGGGGGTTTTCCGGTGAGATTCTTGCGACGGGTCTCGGGCCAGAAAGCGGCGACCTCTACGCGCTTGATCTTCGAGCGCCAGCGATCTGGTTGTTCGGCGCCGAAGGCCAAGGGCTTTCGGCGGAGGTCGCGGCCCTTGCGACGCGGTTCGTGACGATTCCGATGCCGGGGGCCATCGAGTCGCTCAATGTCGCGGCCGCGGCGGCAATCTGCCTGTTCGAACAGGTCCGTCAGCAGGCTCGAACGGGCGCGGAAACCAGTGTTCGAGTGATCCATTCGGGCGGTTGACAGCGGCGCTGCGCAGGCAGCATGCTTGCAACAGGAGAGAATCGTTTCGGGCTACAGGAAATGATTTGCGATCCGGGCACAGGCCTGGAATCAAGGAGGAGAAAGTTGACCGTCATCTATGCCAAGACCCAGAAAGGGCTCACCGAGATGGAAAGTCGAAGCGGAGAGATCGGCCCCCGTGTTCGGCGACTGCTGATCTTCGTCGACGGCAAGCGCAGCGTCGATCAACTGAAGGCGATGGTGGGGGAGGCATCGCTCGAAGAAAGTCTGGAATTGCTGCAGTCTGGCGGGTTCATTGAGGTGGTCGAGTCCGCTGCTGGGTCTGGAGCGCTCGCCGCCGTAGTGCCCACCGTAACGGCGACGGTGGCCGGGGATGGTCAGGAACTCGATGAGCGCCATCTCGACATGGCACGCAAGCTGATGGTGAATTCCCTGCGCGATTTCACCGGACCGATGAAGTATCGCGCGCTGATGCAGAAGGTTGCCGACGGCGCGACGGCTGCAGATCTGGGCGCGCTCGTCGACGAGTGGTACGAGGCGGTCAACGACAATCCCGCCGCCTCCTTTGCGGTGGACGACATTCGCAGCAACATCGTCGCGGCACTCGAAGGGCGCGGGTAGCGCTTCGGCCCTTCCCGGGCGTGCAGCGGTCAGGCGGCCGGAGGCGGCTCGGGCAAACGAAGATGTCGCGCCGCGAAGGCTGGATCGGGGTCCCGCTGGTAAGGCAGGGTGCCAAGCAGGGGCGCCGGTATTCTCCGGCTCAAGGCCAGGAGGTTCGCTTCGAAGGATGCCATTTCAGGGTCGATGTGGTTGGCGATCCAGCCGGCGAGCGGCAATCCGCGGGTGGCGATCGCCTCGCAGGTGAGCAACGCATGATTGATGCATCCGAGCCGCATGCCGACGACGAGGATGACCGGCAGCGCGAGTTCAACCGCAAGGTCTGCGCTGTCCCAATCCTCGCCGAGCGGCACGCGAAAGCCGCCGACCCCTTCGACGATCACGACCTCGGCACGAGCACGCAAGCGGGTGAGTGCCGCCTGGATCGACTCCGGTTCGATGCTCGCCCCTTCTTCTGCGGCGGCGATGTGCGGCGCAACCGGGCGCTTGAGGCAATACGGGTTGAGGTCCGCGAGTCCGGGATCGAAACTTCCCGCTGCGCGTAGCCGGGCCGCGTCCTCGTTCAACAGGACGCCATCGACGACCTGTGCGCCGGCCGCGACCGGCTTCATTCCGACGGCACTTCTTCCCCCTGCCCGCACGGCATGGAGCAGTGCGCACGTGGCGAAGGTCTTGCCGATCTCGGTATCGGTTCCGCAAACGAACCAGGCTTCGCTCATGCCGGATCTCCGGATTTTTCGAGTGCGAGGAGGATGACATCGTACGTGGCCGGCAGCAGGCCGTCCTCCCGACGATGGCGTTCATAATCCGTTTCCAGCCGGCGCCACGCCGCACGTCCGAGCGGGGCGCGGCGCCTTTGGGGGCCGACGCTGTGGGCGCCGATGGCCTTGATGTCGCGCAGCAAGCCTCGCAGGGTTCCGGCGAGAGCCGGAATCGTGCGGCGGTCGCTTTCGAGCACCCGGAAACCGGACATCCGGGCCGCATCGATCCAGTGCTCCGGTGCATGGAAATGAATGACATGATCGGCGTCGTCTACGGCGGAAAATCCCTCGCGCAGTTCCCATAGCGTGCGCGGGCCGAGCGTCGCGATCCAGGCATGCGCGCCGGGGCGCAGTACCCGCGCGAGTTCGATGAAGGCTGCGGCGGGGTCGCACCACTGCAGCGCGAGACTCGACCACGCCACGTCGAGCGAGGCACCGGCGAGCGGCAGCGATTCGATGTCGGCGCAAAGTGCGACTCGGTCGGGATCCGGGTCGGCCTGGGACTCGACCCGGGCGAGCATTGCAGGCGCGAAATCGAGTGCAATCCGCAGTGCCTGTGGCATGGAGTCGCTCAGCCACTGCAGCCCGTAGCCGGTGCCGCAGCCGGCATCGAGTGCTCGTTCGACCTGGCGGTGGCAAGGATGGCGCGTCGCAAGCCGTGCCAGTTCATCACTGATGCAGCGCTGGACGAGAGCGGCCGCGTCGTAGCTCGCCGCAGCGCGGTCGAAAGCACTACGGATCTGCTGCTTGCGGTGCGGGCGGTCAGTCAAGCATCCATCCTTCGAGCAGGGTGGCGCACTCGGCCGGACGGGAGAGGTGCGGGGCGTGCCCGCAGTCGTCGAATACCGTCAGGCTGGCATCCGGGAGATGTTCGGCGAGCCAGCGTGCCGCTGCAACCGGCATCAGCGCGTCATGCAAGCCGTGGACCAGGCACGCGGGTTGACGGATCGATGCGATGCGATCACGCAGGTCGGCCCCGGCGAGCACCGCCAGTGCGCGGGCGAGGGGCGCCCGTGCGGCGCTGTCGACGTCAGCCAGCGCGGCGCTCAGCAGGGTCGAGACGGTGCGCCGTCGCGCGTCCCCCAGGGCTTGCAGCGCGACGAAGCGCTTCAGGCTTGCGGCTGGATCGGCAGCGAACCCGCTGCAAAAGCCGTTGACCGTGGTGGGGGCGAGACCGTGCTGCCAGTTGCCGGAGTCGGAGTCACTGCTGCGTGTCACGAAGCTTGGTGTCGCACCCAGTAGCGCAATGCGCGCGACGCGGGTGGGGTGGCGGGCGGCAAGATCGAGCGTGATCAGGGCGCCGAGCGACCACCCGCACAGGGCAAAGCGCTCCGGCAGGCCGGCGAGCAGGGCATTGCTCCATTCGTCGATCCTGGTCGTTGCCGGAGCGGGTGTCCCATGACCGGGCAGAGACGGGGTGAGGATCTCGCGTCCCGTCCCGAGCGCGGTGCGCAAGGGCGCCCAGACGCCGGCATCGAGTCCCCAGCCATGCAGCAGAACCAGTGGCAGGCTCACGGCCGTGCCTCCAGCCGGTTCAGCGCCGTCGCCAGCCGCTCGACGTCGTCGAACGAATGCGCAGCGCTGAGGGAGATCCGCAGCCGAGCGGTGCCCGGAGGTACCGTCGGCGGGCGAATGGCCGGCACCCACAGCCCTTCTTCGCGCAGTGCACGCCCGACGGCGAGCGTTTCGGCATTGTCTCCGATGACGATCGGCTGGATGGCCGTCCGCGACGGCAGGACTTGCCAGCGCGACAACTCAAGCCGGCTGCGCAGCGCGTCGATCAACGCTGCGAGATGCGCGCGCAATGTGTCGCCGCGCTCGATCAGATCCAGGCTCGTGAGCAAGGCATGGGCCAGTGCCGGGGGTGAGCCGGTCGTGAAGACGTAGGTGCGCGCGCGCTGCAGCAGCCACTCGATCACCTCCGACTGGCCTGCGACGAAGGCTCCGGACAGCCCTGCTGCCTTGCCCAGCGTGCCCATCTGCAGCAGCCGCCACGACGCGAGGCCGGCCTCGGCGAGCGCGCCCCGTCCGCCCGGGCCGAGCACGCCGAAGCCGTGCGCGTCATCAACGACCAGCCAGGCGTCGAACCCTTCGGCCAGTTCAAGGAGCTGGGTGAGTGGTGCGATGTCCCCATCCATGCTGAACACTGCGTCGGTAACGATGAGCCGCTGGCCGCTTGCCGGTTTTGCCAGCAACCGCTCCAGTGCAGCGACGTCGGCATGGGGATAGCGCTGCACCGTGGCCCGCGTGAGCAGTGCTCCATCGATCAACGAGGCATGGTTGAGGCGGTCGGAGTAGATCGTGTCGCCGCGGCCGGCAAAGGCCTGCAGCACGCCAAGGTTCGCCATGTAGCCGGTCGAAAAGTACAACGCCCGCTCACAGCCGACGAAAGCCGCGAGCCGTGCTTCGAGCTGGTCGTGGACGGCGTAGTGTCCGCTCACCAGATGCGAGGCGCCCGAGCCTGCGCCCCATCGTTCCACGCCTTCCTGCAGGGCGGCACGCAGGGCGGGGTGGCTCGCAAGTCCGAGATAGTCGTTGCTGCAAAAGGCGAGCAGATCTCGTCCGGCGACGCGCACGTGCGGGCTGCAGGGCGTGTCCAGGCTGGAGCGCGCGCGCTTGAGCGAGCGCGCTTCGAGATCCGCCAGATCGGCACGGATGCGGTCGAGCAGCATCGTTGTCAGGCGAGTGCCGCAGCGAGCGCAGCACGGGCGCCCGCCATCAGGTGATCGATGTGCGTGTCGTCGATCACGTACGGTGGCATGAAATACACGGTGCTGCCGATCGGCCGTAGCAGGACGCCGTGCGAGAGTCCGGCCGTGAAGAAACGCGAAGCGAAGTCGGTCGCAGCGCCCTCGATGTCGAACGCGACGATCATGCCGCGCTGACGCAGGTGGCGGACCGCAGGGTGTGAGGAGAAGGAGTCGCGGGCTGCCTCGCCGAGGCGTCGTGCGCGCTCCCGGTTGGCGTTGAGCACGTCGTCGCGCTCGAACAGATCGAGGGTTGCCAGCGCCGCCCGGCACGCGAGCGGGTTGCCGGTGTAGGAATGCGAATGCAGGAAGGCCCGCGCCGAGTCGTCGTCATAGAACGCGGCATACAGCGCGTCGGTGGTGAGGACCAGGGACAGCGGCAGGTAGCCGCCCGAGATCCCCTTCGACAGGCACAGCAGATCGGGCCAGATGCCTGCCTGCTCGCACGCGAAGAAGCTGCCCGTGCGGCCGCAGCCGACCGCAATCTCGTCGGCGATGAGCAGCACCTCATAGCGATCGCACAGGGCACGCGCAAGGCGCAGGTATTCCGGGTCGTACATCACCATCCCGGATGCGCCCTGCACGAGCGGTTCGACGATCAGGGCTGCAGTCCGGGCATGGTGTTGCGCAAGCCACCCCTCCAGGATGCCCGCGGCACGGCGCGCGACGTCGGCGGCGGATTCGCCGCCGGTTGCGGTGCGCGCATCCGGAGTTGGAAGGATCGTTGCATCGCGCACGAGTGGTGCATAGGCATCGCGAAAGATCGCGACGTCGGTCACGGCCAGTGCGCCGACGGTCTCGCCATGGTAGCTGCCGGCCAGGCAGGCGAAGCCATTCTTCTCGGGGCGTCCGAGATTGCGCCAGTAGTGGACCGCCATCTTGAGCGCGATCTCGGTCGCGGAGGCACCATCGGAGGCGTAGAACGCGTGTCCGAGCCGATGCCCGGTCAGGGCCGAAAGCCGTTCCGAAAGCGCGACCACCGGTTCATGCGTGCACCCGGCCAGCATCACATGCTCCAGGGTGTCGAGCTGCTCATGCAGTGCGGCGTTGATGTCCGGATTGCAGTGGCCGAAGAGATTCACCCACCACGAACTGATGCCGTCGAGCAGCCTGCGCCCGCCGGCCTCGATCAACCACGGCCCTTCGCCGCGCACGATCGGCACGAGCGGCTGCCGCTCGTGCCGCTTCATCTGCGTGCACGGATGCCAGACCGCATTCAGGGAGCGCTGGAGCAGGGGGTCGGGTTGCATCGAGGATGTCGGATTTCAGGCGGCCGCCGGGACCGAGTATGGTGCGCAATCGCCCGCATGCTGTCAAACCGCTGGCCCGAACGCCCGAACCTACATCCCCCTACATCCCAGGCCTACACCCCCAGGTGGGGCGTGCCGCGCCTGGCCGCCGTTGCGATGGCTTGCGCCTTCACGCAGGCCTCGCTGGGTGGAAGGGGTAGCCCAGAGCCTGATCGAGTACAAGGAGATGGAGTTGAAGTTCTATTGCACCACCACATCGAACATGATCAGTAGAATTCATTTCGTGCGAGGATCTTGACCACAGGCCGAACTGGAGCAGGAGCTGTGAAGGAACGTATGTTTTCGAGCCTGCTTCGACAGCAGGTCGGGCAGGCCTTTCCCGGGGCCGAGGATCAAGATTTTCTGCGCCAGCAATTGGTCACCGGGGATCCTGCAACGACTGCAGAGTCGGTACTGCGGTTGCTGCAGTCGATCGATGGCGTATACGGTCGCTACGCGACGCTCCAGGCTGCGGCTTCCGAACTCGGTGGGCTGGTCGTTGCTGAGTGGGATCTGGCAAGTGGGCGCGTCATTGCAGGCCGGAACTGGCGGAACTTGCTGGGATACCCGGCGGAGGCACCGGACGACCACCGCATCGAAGGATGGCGATCGCTTGTCGCGCCTGAGGATCTTTCCGCGCTCGATGCCTGGCTTTCGCAGGATTCCGGAAGAGCACCGGATCTTCTGCGGATGGAGTGCCGGATGCGCAGGTTCGATGGAAGCTGGAGCTGGATGTCGCTCGTCGGTCGGGTTACCGCCAGCGCGCCGGACGGCCGCCCCATTCGGATGCTGCTTGCGCATCGCAACATCGATGCGCAGAAGGCACTCACAGGATCGCTGTCCGCCGCCAAGGAGGCAGCGGAAGCGGCCATGCACCTGCGCGGGGCGTTTCTCGCAAACATGAGTCACGAGATTCGCACACCCATGAATGCGATCCTCGGTATGGTTGGACTTGCACTGGATACGCGGCTGGACACCGAGCAGCGCCACTATCTGGAGACCGTCCGGAAGTCGGCTGAATCGCTGCTGTCGATCATCAACGACGTGCTGGACTTCTCGAAGATCGAGTCCGGCCGGCTCGACTTCGAGCGTGTCGATTTTTCCCCTGCGGGCGTTCTTGCCGATACGGTCAGGGCGCTCGCGTTCGACGCGCAGAACAAGGGTCTGGAGGTGATCATCGATCGTTCGGTCGATGTGCCCAGGAGAGTCTGGGGGGATCCCCTGCGATTGCGCCAGGTGCTGACCAATCTGATCAGCAATGCGATCAAGTTTACCGAGGCCGGCGAGATCGTCATCGGGGTGCGCAAGCATTCTGGCGAGCCGGAGTCCTGCGTGCTGGAGTTTTCGGTCGAGGATTCGGGGATCGGCATCCCGCTCGATAAGCAGCAGACGATCTTTGACGCCTTCTCTCAGGCCGACACGTCCGTGACCCGCCGCTTCGGCGGCACCGGACTCGGTCTTGCGATCAGCAGGCGTCTCGTCCAGTTGATGGGGGGGAGTCTTTCTGTCGAGAGTGCTCCCGGTCGCGGAAGTGTGTTCCGGTTTACGGCGCGCCTCGCGGTGGATCAGACGTCCACCAAACCTGAGCCCCGAAAAGACCAACTCGCGCGCAGCAGGGCGGTGATCGTGGTTCGCAACGCTGCGATGGGGAGGGTGCTTCTGCAACTATGCGAACGGTGTGGATTCGGGGCGTTCGTCCAGGACTCCGACATTGGTCGGGCGGTCGCGGACATGCGGGATCCGGGGCATTTCGAGCGCAGCGTGCTGATCGCCGATGCATCGATCTTGCTCGCCGAGCATTCGTGGCGTGAACACGCACCGCAAGGTGCGCGACTGGCGACCGTCGCGCTGCACACGATCGCAGCCCATCGACAGGACGCAGAGCGTCTGCGGGAACTGGGGGTGTCGGTGCATTTGGTCAAGCCCGTGACGGAAGAAGATCTGCTTGATTCGGTCGTGAGCGCGTTGGGCCTGCAGCGCGATCCGGCAAGTGAAAACTTCGTGCTTGAGCCGTTTACGCTGGACGAGACTTCCATGGAGGATCCCCACGTTCGCGAGCGGAAGCTGAGGATACTGCTGGTCGAGGACAACCCGATCAATCAGGATCTGGCCGTAAGGCTGCTGCAGAAGATGGGGCACGAGGTTGTGGTCGCCAGTGATGGTGCTGAGGCGCTTGCCTGCTGCCAGTCGATGGCTTACGAAGTGATCCTGATGGATCTGCAGATGCCCGTCATGGGAGGCATCGAGGCAACCGAAGCCATTCGTGCGCATGAGATGCGACGGACCTGGTATGCCAGTTCCGGGCCCTCATCGGCGTACATCGTAGCGATGACGGCCAATGCGATGGCGGGGGACCGGGCTCGGTGCATCGAGGCGGGTATGAACGACTATGTCGCGAAACCGATTCGGGTGGAGGAGCTTGCAGCCGCACTCGACCGGGCGGCCGGCGCACGTGACGCGGGGAGTGCCGCGTTCGAAAGCCTTGCGACGGAGGAATCGGTCTTCGACTTTCAGACCGCCTTGCGGGACCTTGGTGATCGCGAGATTGCGATGGAGATTGCGCGCCTGATGTACGAGGAGTGGGAACCCTACCAGAAGAAATTGATGGGAGCCTACGCGAATCGTGATGCCGGCGGGTTGAGCCGTGAGGCGCATACCTTGAAAGGCCAGCTTGCGATGTTCGGCGCCGAGCGCGCACGCCGCAGCGCGCAAGCACTGGAAGCTGCAGCGCGAGGGGAAGACTGGGAGCAGTGCGGAAGGCTCATGAGCGAGCTGCTGACCAGTATGGCCGAGGTGAAACCGCTGCTTGAGCGTGTGCTTGAAGGGTGACCCCCCGCGCACGGCCAGGGTATGGGTTCAGTCAGTAGAACGCGGGCACCCCAGACCCGGGGCCGCCTGTGGCGGGCCCATTCACTGCAGTGCGGGCGTGTCAGGGTTTGGGGGCGGATGATGGATTCAGACCCCGAGGCGCCACCGGATGTCTTGGCAAGTAGCACGCCAGCGTCGCGACCAGATCCGCCGTACGCACGGGTTTGCTGAGGTACGCGTTCATGCCGGCTTCGAGGCAGCGTTCGCGGTCTCCCTGCATCGCATTTGCGGTCAGCGCGACAATGGGCGTCGGAGTACGTTGTTCCGTCGATTCCAGAGCGCGGATCAGGCGCGTTGCCTTGAGACCATCGACGACCGGCATCTGCATGTCCATCAAAACGACGTCGAACTCCTCGGATTGAAAAGCGTCCACGGCCTCCTGTCCATCCCGTGCGAAGCTGAACCGATGGCCAAGTTTTTCCAGGAGACCTGCCATCAGGCGCCTGTTGATGGCGTTGTCTTCCGCAACCAGGATCTTCAGTGCAACGGACGGCAGTTCAGGATCGGTTGCGGAGACCGGACCGGGGGTTTCCGCGACCGCGACGCGGAAGCGGGCGTCAAAGATGAACCGGCTGCCCTTTCCCGGAACGCTCTGAAGCCTCAATTGACCGCCCATCAAATCGACCAGTCTCTGGGAAATCGTCAGGCCAAGTCCGGTACCCCCATAGGCGCGATTGACGGATCCATCGGCCTGAGTGAACGCCTCGAAGATCCTCGCCTGCTTTTCCGGAGCAATTCCGATTCCCGTGTCGCTTACTACAAATTGCAGCCTTGCGTGATCGGCGTTGTGCTCCAGTGTCGTGACTTCAAGGCCGATCGAGCCTTCATGCGTGAACTTGACCGCATTGCTCAGCAGATTCAGCAAGACCTGTTTGAGTCGGGCCGGATCTCCGCTCACGCGAAAAGGCACTGACTCGTTGACCTTCAACGACAGATCCAGTCCCTTGCGCTCTGCGCCCAGTCTGACAGGGGAAAGCGCCTTGTCCAGCGACAGGCGCAGATCAAAAGGCTCCTCGACAAAATCGAGCCTTCCGGCTTCGATCTTTGAAAAATCGAGGATGTCATTGATGATGACCAGCAAGTCCTCCGCCGAGCCGAGAATCATCTCCAGATGGGATCGCGCGGAGGCAGACAAGTCTTCTTCAAGCGCGAGCTGTGCCAGACCGATGACACCGTTCATCGGAGTCCTGATTTCGTGGCTCATGTTTGCAAGAAAGGCGCTTTTGGCCTCGCTTGCCTGCTCTGCTGCCTGACGTGCGTCGATCAACTGGTCGATCATTTCGCGCTGGGTTGTGATGTCGACCAGCGTTCCCGTCATGCCGATTGCGGTGCTTCCGGTGTTCTGGCGACGCTCGATCTGTGCGCTGACCCAGACTTTTTCGCGATGCAGCGCCAGGAGCCGTGCTTCGAAGCGTCTGGACTGTTCCCATCTTGCGAGAACCGAAGTCAGCACCTCATCTGCTGCATCGCGGTCTTCATCCGAGAAGAACCCGAGCAGTGGCATTCCGAGACAGTCCTGAATATCTCGACCCGTGATGCGTGTCCAGGCCGGATTCAGGAAGATCAGACGTCCGGCGCGATCGGTCTGGAAAATGACTTCGCCGACAGCTTCCACCACAGTGCGCAGTCGTGCTTCGTTCTCAGCCGCAAAGGCTCGCAGCCGTTCGCTTTCCCGATGCTCCAGGGAGGCCACACAGGCTGTGGCAAGGCGTTCGACAATTGGTTTGAGTGCCGCCACGATCCGCGGCTCAAGAGGTTCGTGCTTGCGAACCAGAACGCAGAACCCAACGCTCCCCATTGAAAGGAACTGCAGGTAGGTCGAGGCATCGATGAGGCAGCTGTCGCCGCTGTCGGGCACCGTCTGCCACTTCTTTACCGCTTCGGAAAAACCTGGGTGGTCGCCCCAGGTATTCGCATCGAAGGCGGGATAAGCGAAAGCGTGTTCAAAGCCGAAAGTGTCGTCGCTGTGGAGCCAGACGTGCGCGGAATTGCAGCCCAGAAGCTTGAGCGCAGGCGCGAAGAAACGACGCAGCATCGGTGAAAGCTCAAGCTCCTGCCCAACGGCAAGCGCGAGTTCATACTGAAGCGAGACCAGTGCGAGACTGGGATGGGAAAACGGAACCATCGAGTGCTGAATTAAAGGTGGATGGCAGCAAGCACGAGCGTCTTGTTGTAGAACTCCAGGCAGGAGGTGCCGCCATTGGCGATCTCACCCAGAGTCAGCATGCCGAAAAGCGGGCGCTCGCCGAGCCCCTTCTGGACGGCTTCGAGTTCCCGGGCGAATTCGGATTCCAGGAACAGTACACGGCTGATGCAGTCGATCAGCATCGCTGGCGCCTTGCCTGGAGGAATGCGTGCAGCGCTGCGCGCGGCAGCATCGATCAATCTCTCCTTGTCACCGCGCAACAGGTATACGACGCTGTGCGAGGGAACTTCGCCGACACAGACCAGATTGTTGCCTTCGCGAGCGATGGGATCCCTTACGACCAGCGAACCGTCGGGTTTCTCCATGCCGAAGGGGAAGCCCTTCGCAATGTCGAAGAAATTGTCCTCCCCGAACCGGCACCCGCTTTCTGCCTGAACGTGTTCGCGATAGACCTCGAACGCCGGTTGAAAATCGAGCGATTCGATCACGTTGCGATAGACAGAGGTCACGACGAACGGCCCGGCCAGTTTCTCCCAGCCATGTTCCACACTGAGCGCCGCGCCGACGCTGGAAACCACGATCTGCGCGTGGTCGGTAAGCATGCCGCGATTGGAAAACAGGCACGGTCGGCGGACAAAACTCAGGCTTCCTGCGCCCCCTCCGAAGTAAAAGGGTGCGCTGCCGAACGTATCGTAGATCCCATCGAGCAAGGCGCTGATCCGCGAAGCAAGGCCATCGACCAGAACCAGCATGCTCACGATCCGGCGACCGGCGCCCACCAGGTCACTGACGCTTCGGGAATAGTCGACCGCAGGGTCGGACAGTCCGCCAAGATTGAAGACCTCAACCGTCTCCGGCAGGCCAACCACGAGATAGCCCCGTTCATGGTTGCTCTGGGCGTGGATCAGTTGCGGGAAGACGCCTCCGAAGACCGGAACCGGAACCGCCCGCAACCAGTCATCGAAGGCTTCAGGCCGGCAGCCGTTGGCATCGGCAGCAAGCACCATCAAGCTGCGAGCGCCTTCGGCGACGATCTGGTCGGCCAGCGCGAACAGGGCATGGGGTTGAACCTCGTCGGTAAAGGCGATCCTCAGTCTTTCCATCTTCTGCTCCATCCACCGTACCCCTGCATCGAACAATGCCAAAGCCGCTGACGGGCGTCAAATCTCAGGTTCCGTGGCTCTGCTTTTCCGTAAAATGCGCTCAAGAAAGACCAGCCTCGGTCGAAGTTCTGTACATGATCCACATCGGCACCGGGCAGTTTGGGCCGCCACCCGCACGCATTGGAAGGCCGGATCAGGGCTGCACGGTATCGAAAAACAACAACGGAATGAGCATCATGAAACGTGGTCCAGCACTGGCGCTTGCGGTGGTTGTTTCCGTCGCCTTGATTGCAATCGCGATGACCTTGGCCGGGGTCGGCTGGGGCGGCGCGGCCTTGATGGGGGTGCAGGGGGTGTTGCTTGCCGGCCTCCTTGCACGATCGGAGCCGGCAGGCGGATCTGGGGATCCGGTTGACGCTCGGCCGTCACACGATCCGGGTGGGATGGCTGTGATGGTCGGGCTTGCGCAGGAGGTTGGTTCGAAGCTCGAGACGGGGCTTGGCAGTACGTCCGACGAGATCCGTCGCGTCGATACGATCCTGCGATCTGCAATCGGTGACCTGCTCGCGGCCTTTGGCA
The DNA here is from genome assembly GCA_023383815.1 of Rhodocyclaceae bacterium. Taxonomy (GTDB): domain Bacteria; phylum Pseudomonadota; class Gammaproteobacteria; order Burkholderiales; family Rhodocyclaceae; genus JACOUN01. Next base: position 110,392 of record JAHDYG010000003.1, on the reverse strand, counting down.
CGCTGGAAGCCCAGGCGACGGCGCAGCGAGAACTGATTTCCCGGCTGACCAGCGCGGATGGGGACGAGCTTGCGGAGGACGTTGCCTTCAAGCGCTTCATCGATCAGATTTCGCGGACTCTGATTGCGTTTGTCGATGATTCGCTCAACAGCAGCAAGCGCGCGATCGAACTGACCGAGCAGATCGATGGGGTCGGCGAGAGCATCAAGGCCGTCAAGAGCACGCTGGGCGATATCGAGAACATTGCCAAACAGACCAATCTTCTGGCCTTGAATGCGGCGATCGAAGCCGCGCGTGCCGGGGAGGCGGGGCGCGGATTTGCGGTGGTCGCCGACGAGGTTCGTACCCTGTCGGAGCGGACCAACCTCTTCAGCAACGAGATCCGCAAGGTCATCGCAACGATCGACCAGGCACTCGATTCAGTCAGTTCTTCCGCAGATGCCCTCGCCAGCAATGACATGAGCCAGGCGCTCGCGTCGAAGGACGAGATCGAGCAGATGATCGGGGTGCTTGACAGGATCAGTACGGAGCGGGCCCACATCGCCGTGCAGGCGGGCGAGATCTCGGCGCAAGTGGAACGCGGCGTTCATGAGGCCGTGGTCGGATTGCAGTTCCAGGACATGACCTCGCAGCTTCTAGCGCTTACTGAAGAGCGATTGAGCTGTGCGCTCCTCGTTGTGCGGGGACTCTCGGCCCTGCAGGGAAATGCGGAAGGCGGGGTGTCGGCGGAGCGGGTTGCGGCGCTCAGAGGCGCGCTGGAATCGATCGACCGGCAGACGGTGAAGAAGCCCGTGTCGCAGAAAACCATGGAAGTGGGCGAGATCGAGCTTTTCTAGCCCGTGGCGGCAACCGGTACACTCGCGGCCGGAATCCCTTGAACCCGAAGAATGAGAATGCACCATGGCAAAGAAAATCCTAGCGGTCGATGACTCGGCCTCGATTCGTCAGATGGTCAGTTTCACGTTGAAGAGCCAGGGCTACCAGGTCGTCGAGGCAGTCGATGGGCAGGACGGACTGGCGAAGGCCAAGGCGCAGCAGGTCGACCTGGTCCTGACGGATCAGAACATGCCGCGCATGGACGGCCTCACGATGGTCCGCATGCTGAGGGGGATGCCGAACTACCGCAGCGTACCGATCCTGATCCTCACGACCGAATCAAGTGAGTCGATGAAGGCGCAGGGCAAGTCGGCCGGCGCCACCGGCTGGATCGTGAAGCCCTTCGACCCGAACAAGCTGCTCGAAGTCGTGCGCAAGGTCCTGCCCTGAAGCGAGTGAACGGGGCTTTTTATGACGATCGATCTCGCACAGTTCATCCAGACGTTTCTCGAAGAAGCGGACGAGCACATCGCCACGCTCGAGTCGGGTTTGCTCGACTTCGATCCCGAAGACGGCGATCCGGAACGGATGAACGAGATCTTTCGCGCTGCGCACTCGATCAAGGGTGGGGCGGCAACCTTCGGGCTGGGCCGGCTTGCTGAGTTCACGCACACGCTCGAAACGCTGCTCGATCGGGTCCGTCATCACGAGCTTGTACTCGACGAAATGCGGCGCGATGCCTGTCTGCGGGCAGTCGATGTGCTGCGCGAGCTGCTCGAAGGTTGTCGTTCAGGGCAGGATGGCGACGTTGCCGAGGCTGCTGCGCTCAGCCAGGAACTGACGACGCTTGCCGACCCGGATCGCAAGGCTGGGCCTGCCGAGGCCCTGGCAGGCGCTCCTGCATTGGGCGGTAACCGATGGATCCGGATTGTCCTCGATCTTCCCGAGGCCGCGGCGGTGCGAGCCGATGCGTGGTCGAATCTCGTTGCGACGCTTTCTCAGCTTGGGCCTACGAGAGCCGATTCCGAGCCGGACGACGTCCGAGCGGCGGGGCGCCACTGGATCGAGGTCGAAACCGATGCACATCTCGATGAACTTCGGGTCTTTGTGGATTTTGCGTTCGATCCGGCGTGGGTGGCGATCGAGGAGGTCGCAAGTGATGAGAGGAAGCAGGCGGACGCCGGGCAGGCGTACGGCTTCTTCGACCCCACGGCGGGCTCCGGCGGGAGGGACGGTGGAAACGACGAGGCCTGGGGGTTGTTCGAGCCCGAATTGGGGGAAGCCAAGCCGCCGCTCGAAGAGGCATACGGCCTGTTCGATGCGATGCCCTCGTCGCCGATGCAATCAACACCGCCGGCGGCTGGCGTATCGACGACCGACGACCCCGGTTACGGGTTTTTCGAGGCGGATGCGGCCCCCGTCACCGCGCAGTGTGAGCCGGAGACGGCGTATGGGTTGTTCGACGCCTCCCCTCGGATTGAGATGGCACCCGCGCAGGCGGTAGAGCTTGCGCTGCCTGCGAAGAAGGACCCTGTCGTCGAGACCCAGCGCAGGCCGGTTGCCGCCGCTGGGGCCGACACGACCTCGATCCGGGTTGGCATCCACAAGGTGGACCAGCTCATCAATCTGGTTGGGGAGCTGGTGATCACCCAGTCGATGCTGCTGGAGTCCGCGTCGGTACTCGATCCGGTCGTATACGAGAAGCTGCTGGGTGGGCTGGCCCAGCTTGAACGCAACAGTCGCGACCTGCAGGAATCGGTCATGTCGATCCGCATGGTGCCGATGAGCCTGGTATTCAGCCGTTACCCGCGGCTGCTCCGCGACCTGGCGAGAAAGCTCGGCAAGCAGGCCGAATTGCACCTGGTCGGCGAGTCGACCGAACTCGACAAGGGTATGGTCGAGAAGATCATTGATCCGCTGACGCATCTGGTGCGGAATGCGGTGGATCACGGGCTCGAAATGCCGGACGAACGGATTGCTGCCGGAAAATCACCCGCAGGTCACATCACGCTCTCGGCAGCGCATCAGAGCGGGCACATCCTGATCGAGATCAGCGACGACGGCGCCGGCCTGCGCCGCGATCGCATCCTCGCGAAGGCCGCGAAGCAGGGGATCGCGACGTCTGCCGAGATGAGCGATTCCGAGGTCTGGAACCTGATTTTCGCACCCGGGTTTTCGACGGCGGAGGAAGTCACCGATGTGTCGGGGCGCGGGGTCGGCATGGATGTCGTGCGCAGGAACATCCAGAGCCTGGGTGGTTCGGTCGAGGTTTCGAGCACGGCTGGGTTCGGGACCCGGGTCAGTATCCGGCTACCCCTGACGCTGGCGATTCTCGACGGCATGTCGGTGCGGGCCGGCACCGAAACCTTCATCGTACCGCTCGGGTTCGTGATCGAGTCGCTGCAGGGCGAGACCCTCGAGTTCAGCACCGTCGGGCGGCACGGCAAGGTCGTGCGCGTGCGCGATCGCTACCTTCCGGTTGCCAGCCTGGGAGAACTGCTCGACATCCCCGGTTCAGGCCTGCCAGTCGAAGAATCGGTGCTGATCGTGCTCGAATCGAACGGGCGCCGTCTGGCCCTGGGGGTGGATGCGCTGCTCGGGCAGCACCAGGTGGTCGTCAAGAACCTCGAAACGAACTACCGACGGGTCAAGGGCATTTCCGGGGCCACCATCCTCGGCGACGGCAGGGTGTCGCTGATTCTGGATGTCGGCGATCTCATCAAACTTACACAGCATGCAGGCAACGTGGCTGCCGCCTGAGGAAAGCTCCCATGGCTAGGGAACACGAACCGATCACTGCGCAGGGATTGCGCGAATACCTGACCTTCACGCTTGCCGAGGAAGAGTATGCGGTCGACATTCTCACGGTGCAGGAGATCCGGGGCTACGAGCCGGTCACACGCATCGTGGGCGCGCCACCCTTCATCAAGGGCGTGATCAACCTGCGCGGTGCGATCGTCCCGATCGTAGACATGCGGATCCGGCTCAACCTCGACAAGGTGGAGTACACGCAGTTCACGGTGGTCATCATCCTTGCGATCGGCGGACGCCTGGCCGGCATCGTTGTCGACAGCGTGCGCGATGTCGTCGCGCTTTCGACGGAACAGATCCGTGCCGCACCCGAGTTCGGGTCGGCCATCGACATCCGCTACATCACCGGGCTGGCGACGCTGGAAGAGCGCATGGTGATCCTGCTGGACATCGAGCGCCTCATGACCAGCAATGAAATGCAGCTTCTGGACGAACTTTCGGGCAAGGAAACATCATGAAGATCAATCAACCCGTCACGGACCACGAAGTCCACCTCGCCGACGGCGAGCGGATCATCTCGCGCACCGATCTGCGCGGCGTCATCACCCAGGCGAACGACGTGTTCATGCGCATCAGCGGCTTTTCTGAAGCCGAACTCATCGGCAGTGCGCACAACATCGTGCGCCACCCGGACATGCCGCCTGCCGCCTTCAAGGATCTTTGGGATACGCTCAAGGCCGGCAAGCCCTGGTCCGGAGTGGTCAAGAACCGCTGCAAGAATGGGGATTTTTACTGGGTCGTCGCGAACGTTACGCCGATCCGTGAGAATGGGCAGGTCACCGGCTACCTGTCGGTGCGCAGCCGCCCCACGCGTGAGCAGATCGAAAGCGCGAGTCGCCTGTACCGGGCGATCAACGAAGGCAAGGTGAGCCTGGACAAAAAACCCTCCTGGTCCGACCGTTTCGCCGGAATGGCGCTTGCAAAGCGTTTGTACGGACTGGTGGGTTTTCTCGTCCTGCTGCTGGTCCTGACCGCAGCTGCCGGGCTTGCCATCAACGCCTACCTCACAGCGAGCCTGCAACGGGTCTACGAGGATCATGCGCGTTCGGCGCAGGACGTCGCGACGATGCTGACGCTGATGGGCGACAACCGGGCGCAACTGCTGCTGGCGATGCAGCATGACCCCGTCTCGTCCTTTGCGAAGCTCCACGATCATCCTACGACGATGCACACCGATCTCGTGCTGCGCAACCGCGACCGGATCACCGAGCTGTGGAGCGCTTACCAGGCGCGTCAGATCGGTGGGATGGAGATCCTCGACCGGGCCTATGCCGAGGCGCGTGGTCGCTACGTCAATGAAGGCTTGCTGCCCGTTCGCGAGCTGATTCTGGATGGCCGTTTCTATGAAGCGAATGCGCGCTTGTTGAGTCACGTGAACCCGTCTTATGCCGAGGCGCGAAAGCATGCAGAAGCGCTCTTCGAGGCGCACGATCGGGCGGCGCGCGGCTTGAGTGAAGAGGCCGAGCGGATGAGCGGGCGAATCCAGATGGTCGTCATCGCGGCGCTCATGATTGCGCTCCTGCTCGCGACCCTGATGAGCCGGGCCATCGTGCGTTCGGTCGTGCAACCGCTCCGGAAGGCCAACGAGATCTTCGGCCGGATCGCCGAGGGGAGCTTCGATACCCCGATCGATGTGCGTTCGGATGACGAGGCCGGGCAACTGCTGGTGGCGCTCAAGTCGATGCAGATCCGTCTCGAAAACGACGTTGTGGACATCCGTTCGCGTGCCGAGGCGGCGACCCGGATCCGCAATGCGCTGGAGGGTGCGTCGGTGAACGTCATGGTGGCCGATGCTCAGGGCAAGATCCTGTTCGCCAATCGTGCCGTGCTGGAGATGCTGGGGCGTGCCGAGGCGGGCATCCGTGAGGTGCTCCCGAACTTCCGTGCTGCGGCGATCGTGGGGTCGAACTTCGACGATTTCCATCGCAATCCGGCCCACCAGCGCAACCTGCTGGGGGGGCTCAAGACCACGCACATCGCGCAGATCAAGGTTGCACAACACACCTTCCGCCTGGTGGCCAATCCGATCTTTTCGCAAGACGGTGCACGCATCGGGTCGGTCGTCGAGTGGCAGGACCGGACCGACGAGGTGGCTACGGAGGAGGATGTTGCCCGCATCGTGGGTGCGGCGGCACGCGGCGACTTCTCGCAGCGGATGGAGACGGCGCACCTGAGCGGCTTCTTCGAGCAGTTGGGCCAGGGGATGAATGCCCTGATCGAGGCGGCCGATCGTGGTTTGCAGGAGGCCAACGGGGTGCTGGGCGCGATGGCCGAAGGGGATCTGACGCGGCGGATCGAGGGGGACTACGAAGGGGCGTTCGGGGAGCTGAAGGAGTACACGAACCGCACGGCCGATGCGCTGACGCGGATGATCGGTGAGATTGCGGAGGCGGCCGGCTCGGTGAGCACGGCGGCGCAGCAGATTGCCAAGGGCAACCAGGATCTGTCCTCGCGTACCGAGGAGCAGGCTTCGAGCCTGGAGCAGACGGCCTCGAGCATGGAGGAGCTGACTTCCGCGGTACGCCAGAACGCGGACAACGCGCAGCAGGCGCGCCAGCTTGCGGTGGCTGCCTCCGGGGTGGCGGGCAAGGGGGCGGAGGCGGTGCAGCAGATGGTGGGGACGATGGACGACATCCATCAGGCGGCGCGCAAGATCGTCGACATCATCAGCGTGATCGACGGGATCGCGTTCCAGACCAACATCCTGGCGCTCAATGCGGCGGTGGAGGCGGCGCGTGCTGGCGAGCAGGGTCGGGGCTTTGCGGTGGTGGCGAGCGAGGTGCGCAGTCTGGCGCAGCGTTCGGCGGCGGCGGCCAAGGAGATCAAGACGCTGATCTCGGACTCGGTGGACAAGGTCGAGCAGGGTTCGGCGCTGATGACGGAGACCGGCGGAGTGATCCGCGAGGTGGTGACCTCGGTGCGGCAGGTGACGGACGTGGTGTCGGAGATTTCGGCGGCCTCGGCCGAGCAGAGCGGGGGCATCGAGCAGGTGAATACCGCGATCACGCACATGGACGAGGTGACGCAGCAGAATGCGGCGCTGGTCGAGCAGGCGAGTGCGGCGGCCGAGTCGCTCGAAGAGCAGGCGCATGCGCTGTCCCAATCGGTGAGTGTGTTTCGCATCGGCCAGCAGGAGGCGGGCTCCCATCAGCCTTCGTTGCCGAAGGGCAGGAGCTCGCACGAACCGGAAGTGAAGCGCGCACCCGCCAAGGCCGAGCGGTCAAAGCCCGCGCGCAGGGCACCTCCGCGCACGCGGCCGCTCGCACCAGTGAGCGCGGATTCCGACGGTGACGAGTGGCTGGATTTCTGACCCCTGAGTTGACCGGCCCCTTTGTGAGCGGAGTTTGCGATGAGAATCAATCAGCCGGTGACCGACCGTGAGGTCTTCCTGGAAGAGGGGGTGCCGATCGTCTCGCGCACGGACCTGCGCGGCGTCATCACCTACGTCAATGAAGCTTTCGTGGCGATCAGCGGCTTCACCGAGGCCGAACTCGTCGGCACCGCGCACAACCTCGTGCGGCATCCGGACATGCCTCCGGCCGCCTTCGAGGATCTGTGGAGCACGCTCAAGACAGGCAAACCGTGGATGGGGCTGGTCAAGAATCGCTGCAAGAACGGCGATTTCTACTGGGTTGTAGCGAACGTCACGCCGGTTCGCGAGAACGGACAGGTGGTGGGCTACCTGTCGGTGCGCACGCGTCCGTCACGCGATCAGGTTGCTCACGCGAGTGCGCTCTATCGTTCCGTTGCGGAAGGCAGCCGGCCCTTGCGTCCTCGTCCTTCTTTTGCCAGGCGGGTTGCAAACCTGCCGCTCGCACACCGTTTGTACGGCCTGATTGCGGTCATGCTCGCGGTCGCGCTGGCAAGCGTGCTGCTCGGTGGCGGCGGCGCGATGCGCCTTGCGCAACAGATGCAGACCCTTTTCGACGACCGCTTCGATCACATCATCGAATTGTCGGAGATGCAGCGCCACATGGCACAACTGCATGCCGGCGCCTACGCGGCGGCGCAGACCGGGGACCCGGGCTCCCGGGCGGTGCTCGTCGAGGCCGCAGCGGATCGGCTTGCGCGGATCGAGGTCCTGGTGCGAGCGTGCGATGACCATTGCCAGCGTACTTCGGCGACGCAGGCCTTTCATGGAATGCATGAGGCCTGGGAGCGGTTTCGCCCAGCGGTCGAGCGTGTTTTCCGGATGGCCGCCGAGGGGGCCGATTCGGCGATGCTGATGCGCGCGGCAGCTGATCTCAAGGAGCCCTATGCCCTGCTGGACGAGCGTGCGTGGAACATGTCGCGCGCCCAGGACAGGCTCGGCCGGGCGCTGTTTGCCGAAGCACAGCAGCTCAAAGACTGGATCCGCAATGCCTTGCTCGCGGCCTTCATCCTGATGGCGCTGGTCGCGGTGTTTGCAAGCCGTGCGATCGTGCGTTCGGTGATCGCGCCGCTGCGCGAGGCGAATCAGGTCTTTCGCAGGATCGGCGAAGGCCATTACGACAACGTCGTGTCGGAGCACGGGAGTGACGAGGTCGGGATGCTGTTCAACGAGCTGATGGCGATGCAGATCCGCCTCGGTTTTGACGTCAGCGAGGCGCGGCGGATCGCGTCCGAGGCCTTGCGGGTCAAGGTTGCGCTCGACTGTGTCGAGACCAATGTCCGCATCGCTACGCCGGCCGGGCAGGTGCTGTACGCCAACCGTGCGCTGCAGGACACCCTGCGCCGGATCGAGACAAGGATTGCCGAGTCGGTGCCGGGCTTTTCGGCCGATACGTTTGTCGGCAGCGACATCACGCGCTTCTACGCCGACCCCGAGCAGGCGCGCCTGCGGCTTGCGGGACTTTCGACGCCGCTGCGCTCGATGATGCTGATCGGCGGGCGGGAGTTCGAGGTCGTCACCAGCCCGATCGTCGATGAAAGGGGGAAGAGCCTCGGCTCGGTCGGCGAGTGGCGCGACCGGACCGATGAACTGGCGGCGCAGCGTGCGGTACAGCAGGCGGTCGAAGCCGCGGCGAGCGGGGATTTCAGCGCTCGGCTTGCGCACTCCGGGAGCGGCGACTTCCTGCAGCAACTCACCACCCACATCAATCGTCTGATCGAGGCGGCCGATCGTGGTTTGCAGGAGGCCAACGGGGTGCTGGGCGCGATGGCCGAAGGGGATCTGACGCGGCGGATCGAGGGGGACTACGAAGGGGCGTTCGGGGAGCTGAAGGAGTACACGAACCGCACGGCCGATGCGCTGACGCGGATGATCGGTGAGATTGCGGAGGCGGCCGGCTCGGTGAGCACGGCGGCGCAGCAGATTGCCAAGGGCAACCAGGATCTGTCCTCGCGTACCGAGGAGCAGGCTTCGAGCCTGGAGCAGACGGCCTCGAGCATGGAGGAGCTGACTTCCGCGGTACGCCAGAACGCGGACAACGCGCAGCAGGCGCGCCAGCTTGCGGTGGCTGCCTCCGGGGTGGCGGGCAAGGGGGCGGAGGCGGTGCAGCAGATGGTGGGGACGATGGACGACATCCATCAGGCGGCGCGCAAGATCGTCGACATCATCAGCGTGATCGACGGGATCGCGTTCCAGACCAACATCCTGGCGCTCAATGCGGCGGTGGAGGCGGCGCGTGCTGGCGAGCAGGGTCGGGGCTTTGCGGTGGTGGCGAGCGAGGTGCGCAGTCTGGCGCAGCGTTCGGCGGCGGCGGCCAAGGAGATCAAGACGCTGATCTCGGACTCGGTGGACAAGGTCGAGCAGGGTTCGGCGCTGATGACGGAGACCGGCGGAGTGATCCGCGAGGTGGTGACCTCGGTGCGGCAGGTGACGGACGTGGTGTCGGAGATTTCGGCGGCCTCGGCCGAGCAGAGCGGGGGCATCGAGCAGGTGAATACCGCGATCACGCACATGGACGAGGTGACGCAGCAGAATGCGGCGCTGGTCGAGCAGGCGAGTGCGGCGGCCGAGTCGCTCGAAGAGCAGGCGCATGCGCTGTCCCAATCGGTGAGTGTGTTTCGCATCGGCCAGCAGGAGGCGGGCTCCCATCAGCCTTCGTTGCCGAAGGGCAGGAGCTCGCACGAACCGGAAGTGAAGCGCGCACCCGCCAAGGCCGGGCGGTCAAAGCCCGCGCAGCACGACGATGAAGACGAGTGGCGCGATTTCTGAGCGGCGCAGCCGATCCTCCTGAACCGTGTTCGACTCAAGTATTCGACGAAGATGAACCAAGCCTCCCGCGAGTTCGTGTTTACCAGCGCCGATTTCGAGCGCGTGCGCAAGATCATCTACGAGATGGCGGGCATCGCGCTGGGCGATTGCAAGCACGATCTCGTGTATGGGCGGCTGGCGCGCCGTTTGCGCGCGAAGGGGATCCGCAGCTTTCGCGAGTATCTCGATCACGTAGAGGCCGATCATGGCGAAGAACGCGAGATCTTCATCAATTCGCTGACGACGAACCTGACCTCCTTTTTTCGCGAGCCGCATCACTTTCCTGTGCTCGCAAGGCATGCGCAGCGCGAGCGCAACGGGGCGCCGTTCCGGATCTGGTGTTCGGCCTGTTCAACCGGGGAAGAAGCCTACTCGATCGCGATGACGCTTGCTGAAGCGCTTGGGGAGCGAAACCGCGCCGTCGAGATCGTTGCGTCGGACCTCGATACCCAGGTGCTCGATACGGCTCGCCGGGGCGTCTACGCGCTCGATCGCATCCGCACGATCGAGACTGCGCGCCTGAAGCGCTTTTTTCGGCGGGGGGCGGGGCGTAACGAGGGGCTCGCCCGCATTCGCCACGACGCGCTCCACCCGATCCGCTTCGAGCGCATCAACCTGCTCGCCCCGAGCTGGCCGCTGGAAGGCTTGTTCGACGTGATCTTCTGCCGCAACGTGATGATCTATTTCGACAAGCCCACCCAGCGCACGCTGCTGCAGCGCTTTCACCCGCTGCTCAAGCCCGACGGACTGCTGATCTGCGGGCATTCGGAGAGCCTGATGCATTGCGCGGATCTCTTCAGGAATCTCGGCCGGACGGTGTATGCGCCGATCCACCGGACGCAGGGTCCGGCAGGCAGATCGGCCGGAGCGCTTCGATGACGGCGCCGAATCGCTACCATGACCGCAACTTCGGGCTCGATGCGGTCAAGATCCTGCCCGGCGAGTATTATGTGACGCGGCGTCTGATGCTGGTCACAGTCCTTGGCTCGTGTGTTGCAGCCTGCCTGCGCGATCCGACGACGGGCATCAGCGGCATGAACCACTTCATGCTTCCCGGCGTGGACAATGATCCGTCAAATCCGGCCTCGGCCTCGGCGCGCTATGGCGCATTCGCAATGGAGACGCTGATCAATCAGCTCGTCAAGGCCGGGGCAAGACGGGATCGACTCGTTGCGAAGGTCTTCGGTGGTGGAGCGGTGCTGGGTGACCTGCAGGTGACCAAGGTCGGTGAGCGCAACGCGGAGTTCGTGCGCGAGTTCCTGCAACGGGAGGACATCCCGATTCAGGCGCATGATCTGTGCGGTCCTTATCCGCGCAAGGTATATTTCTTCCCAGACAACGGAGCCGTCAAGATCAAGCTCATGAAGCGCCTGCACAACGAAACCATTCTGCGTCGCGAGAGCGAATACGCCAAGCATTTGCGCGAGGCGCCGGTCGCCGGCGAAGTGGAACTGTTCTGATGAGGAGCGGTACGAGGGTTCGCGTACTGGTGGTCGACGATTCCGCACTGGTGCGAAGTCTGCTGCGCGCGATCATCGACGACTGCGAGGATCTTGAGTGCATTGGCACGGCGCCGGATCCGCTGGTTGCTCGGGAAATGATCCGAAACCTCGATCCGGACGTGCTGACGCTCGATGTCGAGATGCCGCGCATGGACGGACTGGACTTCCTCGAAAAGCTCATGCGCCTGCGGCCAATGCCGGTCGTGATGGTTTCCAGCCTGACCGAACGCGGTTCCGACGTGGCCCTGCGGGCGCTCGAACTGGGTGCGGTCGACGTGATCGGCAAACCGAGGCTCGATATCGCTGCAGGCCTGGATGCGGTGGCCGAGGAGATCCGCGACCGGATTCGGGCTGCTGCGCTGGCGCGGGTCCGGGCGCGAATCCAACCAGCCTCGCCTGCGGTCGCACCTCCCGCGCGAGCCCCTGTCAAGCTCGGCTACTCGACCACCGAAAAGCTGATCGCGATCGGCGCTTCGACCGGAGGCACGGAAGCGATCAAGGAGGTGCTGACGAGTTTGCCGGCCGATTCCCCAGGGGTGGTCATCACCCAGCACATGCCGGAGCGCTTCACGCGCTCGTTCGCCGAGCGGCTTGACCGGCTGTCGGCCTTGACGGTCAAGGAAGCCGAGGATGGAGACCGGATCCTCACGGGGCACGCCTATGTGGCGCCCGGCAGCGCACATCTGCTGGTGGAGCGCAGCGGTGCGTACTACGTCGCCCGCCTGAGCGATGCTGGTCCGGTCAATCGTCATCGTCCGTCGGTGGACGTTCTGTTCGAATCGGTCGCCCGCGTCGCGGGTGCCAATGCGGTCGGCGCGCTTCTGACAGGCATGGGCAAGGACGGCGCAGCCGGCTTGCTGGCGATGAGACGATCCGGAGCGTATACCGTGGCTCAGGATGAAGCGAGTTGCGTGGTATACGGTATGCCGCGCGAAGCGGTACAGATCGGCGCTGCCGCGGACGAACTGCCTCTGGGCGAAATTGCTGAACGATTGCTTCAATCCCTTCGCCGGTGCTCGAGGGCCGGCCTACGCTGACAGGAAACCCCTCCATGATCCAGATTTCCACCTATGTCCACGACGATCGGGCGCGCTTAGACATTACGGGCCGTTTCGACTTCAATGGCCGCAAGGCGATCCGCGAGGCCTACGACCCCCTGCTCGACGACAAGGGGGTCCGGTCGATTGAGATCGGACTCGACAAGGTCGAGTACATCGACAGCTCAGCGCTGGGAATTCTCCTGTTGCTGCGCGATCGCGCGGCAGAAGCAGGCAAGAAGATCGTGTTGTGCCGCGCGACGGGGACCGTGCAAAAGGTGCTCGCGGTAGCAAATTTCGAGCGCTTGTTCGAGATCCGGAGCTGAAGGCATGCAGGACAAGCAACTCGCATCCGTGCTTTCGACTCCGGTTTTCCAGGCACGGGTCAGCCGCAAGGAAGCGCATCCGGACGATGAGTTGCCGCTGCGCCAGATGCGCATCCTTGTGGCGGACGATTCGGGCAGTTCGCGAACCCTGCTTGCCGCTCTGATCGAACGCATGGGACACGTGGCCTACCAGGCGAAGGACGGTTTCGAGGCGGTCGAGATGTGCCAGCGACACGTGCCCGACCTGGTCCTGCTCGATGTCATCATGCCCGGAATGGACGGGTTCGAGGCGCTGGTTCGGATTCGTGCCTTGCCGTTCGAGCGGTGGATTCCCGTCGTTTTCCTGACTGCTCTCGGCGGCGATGAGTCCGTCACGCGGGCCTTGATGGAAGGGGGAGACGACTATCTGCAGAAGCCGATTCAGCTGGATGTCTTCAAGGCGAAGCTCCATGCGATCGGCCGCGCGCTGCAGTGGCAGGACGAAGTGCTGGCGCAGCGCGTGGAACTGTCGAGTTATCGCGACCGGGCCGAGGAGGAAAAGCGCTTTGCGCGCAGGCTCATGGAGATGCTCTCAAAGGTCGGGCGAATCGAGGACCCAGCCATTTCGATCCTCTCGCAGCCGGCTGAGCAGCTCAACGGCGACGTTGTTGCCGCGGCACGTACACCCGACGGAAAACTGCACGTGCTGCTTGCCGATGGTACCGGCCATGGCTTGGCGGCGGCGCTCAACGTGCTGCCGACGATCGAACCGTTCTACTCGATGACCTCGAAGGGGTTTGCCCTCACGACGATCCTGTCCGAACTCAACCGCAAGCTCTACAGTTATCTCCCGCGTGAGTGCTACGTTGCGGCCAGCATGGTCGTGATTGACCCGATCGACCGTCGGCTGGAAGTCTGGAATGGAGGAATGCCGGACGTGCTGATCGTCGAACGCCGTTCCGGACTGACGCGTCACCAGGCTTCGCGCAATCTGCCGCTGGGCATCATCCGGCCGGAGGAGTTCGATCCCGTAGTCGCGGTGTTGCCACTCGAGGCCGATGCGCTCGTGCTGCTGGCCTCGGACGGACTGATCGAGGCACTTGGCGACATGGATTTGGCGGAGGGTCTTGCGCGCCTGTCTGGCGTTGTCGCCCGCAGCGATCCGGATCTCTCGGTCGGCCAGGTCGTCGCGCACATCACGACCGAGCCGCGATGTGAGATCGACGACGACCTGACTCTCCTGGTGGTGGATTGCGGAGTGCTTTCCCATACGCTGGACCGCAAGCGTCAGGGGGATCTCCGCGCAGTCACCCGGGTCGCGCCGACGGGTCGATGGCGGCTGGAGTTCTCGCTCGACGCGCATCAGCTGCGCACGACGGACGTCGTGCCCGTGGTGCATGGGTTTGCACAGTCGATCGGGCTTGATGAAGAGGCCAAGAGCAGTCTCTTCGTCGTGTTGTCGGAGCTCTTCAACAACGCACTCGATCACGGTCTGCTCGCAATGTCGACCGAACGCAAGGATACCGAAGACGATCTGGAGCACTACTTCGGCTTGCGTGAACAGCGGCTTGCGCAACTGGAAGACGGTTCGGTTGCGATTGCGATCGAGAAAGCCGATACCCCGGATGGCGCAATGCTGGAATTGATCGTGACCGACAGCGGTGCCGGATTCGACCCGTCCGCCCTGGATCAGCACAACGCGGTCAGCCGCGGAGGCCGGGGCATCAATCTGGTGCGTGCAATGTGTGAGGAGTTCGAGTTTCGTGGAACCGGAAACGTCGCAGTTGCACGCCTCAGGATCGGCCGGGAAGCCGGGTCGTGAGCACGCGCTGCAGGCCTTCGCGCAAGCTCGCGAAGGTGAGCGGCTTGAGGATGTAGCCGTCCATTCCGGAACTGAGCGCGGCGTTCCGTTCTTCCTCGAGTGCGCCGGCGCTCACGCCGACGATCGGTAGTTTGCAGCCCTGCGCGCGCAGATGCCGGGTAGCGTCGAGACCGTCCATTTCTGGCATCTGCGTATCCATCAGGATCAGATCGAGCTGCCCGGTGTCGTGCCCGATGGCTTCTCGGCCCGTGTGCGCGAACGTGATCACCGGGGTTCCGAGTTTCTTCAGCATGCCGCCAAGTAACGCGAGATTGACGCGGTTATCGTCGACGACCAGGATGCGCATGCCGTCGAGCAGCCTGTCATCCGAGGCTTGCTCGGGTGAGGTTGCCGATCGGCTTACGTTCGTCGCCCGCAGCGGCAGGGTGAACCAGAAGGTCGAGCCTTTGCCGTGGACGCTCTCGACCCCGATCTCGCCCTCCATCAGATGCACGAGCTTCTGGCAGATCGACAAACCCAGGCCGGTGCCGCCAAAGCGTCGGGTCGTCGAAGCTTCCGCCTGCTCGAATGCGGTGAATACCGAGTCGATCCGATCGGCGGGAATCCCGATTCCGCTATCGGTGACGCTGAAGTGCAGTCGTGCGGTTTCGTTTCGTCGGATCTGGACCTTGATGCTGCCGGTTTCGGTGAATTTTCCGGCGTTTCCGATCAGGTTGATGAGGATCTGGCGCAGCCGGATCGGATCGGCGAGGATGTGACCTGGCACGTCGGGATCGATTGCGCATTGAAATGCAAGATTCTTCTCGTTCATCGCAGGTCTGAAGAGCTGCGTGAGATCGTCGAGCAGGGCAGCCAGATCAACCTCGGTCTGCTCGATCCGCAGCTTCCCTGCATCGATCTTGGAGTAGTCCAGGATGCCGTTCAGGATCGACATCAGCACCTCGCCGCTGCTGCGGATGGTGCGCAAATAAGCCGCCTGCTCGTCATTGAGCGGAGTGAGTGCGAGCAGTTCAGCAATGCCGAGGACGCCGTTCATCGGCGTGCGAATTTCATGCGACATCATCGCGAGAAAATCGCTCTTCGCACGGCTGGCGCGGTTGGCTTCCTCCCGGGCAGCAACCAGTTCGGTGACATCGCGATACGAGAAGACACGCCCGATGATCTGAACATCATTGCGGGCGGGCATCGAGGTCCGCTCGATGATGCGGCCATCATGCAGATGCAGGGTGTCGAAGGTCTCCTCGTCCGACTGCGGAGAGATCTCGCGGAACTCGCGCGTATCGTCGTCATAGGCGACCTGCGCTCTGACGTGATCGATGATTGCGTCTTCGTTGGTTTCGATCAGCAGATCAGGAGGAATCTTCCACAGCGTCGCGAAACGGCGGTTCATGTTGAGGATGCTGCCCGTTCGATCGATGAGCAGTATGCCGTCGGCTGTGGCTTCGAGTGTCGCAGCAAGGCGTGAGCCGAGATCCGTGAGCGCGCCGGCAATCTCGTTATGCGAGGAACTGGGTGTGATCGCGACGGTGTAGTGGGTGCAGTTCCCGGAGATGTCGAGTACGGAACGGACGGTTTTTTCGACTTCGATCACGTCGCCGTCGGCGCAGCGGTAGCTGCTCACAGCCGTGATGTCTGCGGGTGCTGCACGGATCTCGTCCCAGAAGAAGAGATCCGATAGCGCACATTCGAGCTCGCTGATCGGCATTCCCAGCAGCTGGTCCTGCGCGTAGCCGAGACGCCCCGCCGCAGGGTTTGCGGCCACGATCTTCAGGGTCTCGGAGTCGATCAGCAGCAGGATCTCGCGCGTTGCCCCGAACAGGATTTCCGTAGCGTTCATGGAAATCTGCCCGAACCGGCTTGCTCTGGGCCCGCACCGTCGAAGAAATAGCTGATGTGCTTGCGCGGGTTCAGATAGGCCACAACCGCGGGAGGAAGCAAGCCTGGGCGTAGCGCCTTGGTGATGGCAATCTCAGGCTCCTTCGCAAGATCGAGCACGATCGCATCCTCTCGCGGGATGTTCTGATCGTAGACCAGCACAGTCGGCCGCAAGGGCGCGCTGGGGTTGATGGCGGTCACCGTCGCAAGGGCGCCGTTCGAGAGCTGGACGAAGGAGCCGGGTGGATACACACCGAGTTTCTTGATCAGGAGCTGAAGGGCACGGGCATCAAAGCGGGATCGATGCTTCGCGAACATCAACGAAAGCGCTTCGTGCGGGGTGAGCGCCTTTGCGAGATCGAAGGGGTTGCACAGGCTGTCGTAGTGGTTCACGAGCGACACGATGCGCGCTGCGGGATGCATGGCTGAGCCGGAAAGTCCCTTGGGATAGCCACTTCCATCCGCCATTTCGTGGTGCTCGGCAACCACCGCGAGGACGGCATTCGATACGCCCAGACGACCGGCGAGCTTGGCACCGTACTCGACGTGCAGTTCGCGCAAGCGTCGCTCGGCTGAGGTGTATTCGGACGGATTCTTGTTGAGGACCTTGCCTGGGATCTCCATCAGGCCGATGTCGTGGATCAGGGCTCCGATTCCCAGGTTCTGTGCCGCGTCACGGTCAAACCCCAGATCTGCAGCCAGCATCAACGAAAGAATCGCCACGTTCAGGCTGTGGTAATAGATTTCCTCACCGCCTGGACGATCACACAGCACATGCAGGGTGGCGTCTGGGCTTTCCAGAAAGGTCGAGACCATCTGCCCGACCAGCCCGTTCATTTCCTCAAGGGTCGGTTGCGGACGCGAGACCAGGTTCTGATTGAGGTTGCGCATGACCGATGCGGCCTTGACGAACGCACGCTCGACCTCACCGATTCTGGCGCGGTGTTGCTCCAGTGCAGCTGCGCGCTCTGCCTTGTGCTGATCTTGCGTTGCTGAGAGCGCCCGCTCCGGTGCGGCATCGTGCCCGGAGTCCCCGGCGTCCCGGCAAGCAGGCTGCGGTGGGGGCGCTTCAGCGGCTGCAACGACCGGGGGGTCGCACCGCCGCGGGTCGTAGCGGTAGCGCTTCAGCCCGAGCGCGCGCAGATCAGCAAGCTGCCCGGCATCGCGAATCCGGAAGCTGTTGAGTGCAAAGGAATGGCTCAACCAGGGCAGGTCGAGGATGACGAAGACGCCCACTCTCAGTTGCGCCGGGCTCAGGTAGTGGTGCTCGCTGTCTGCCATAGGTTTGCGCAATGTCTTGATGCGGGTTCATGGATCGGGTGTTCGGCTGCCTGGACGCAGGAACCCTTTGACGAGTTTTTCCAGTTCGTCCGGTAGCAGAGGTTTGCCGATCAGGTATCCCTGGATCTCGGTGACTCCAAGTGCTTCGACAAAATCGCATTGCCGCAGGGTTTCGATGCCCTCGGCAATCGTCGTGATCCCGAGCGTCTGTGCGATTGCCGTGATGGCGCGTACGATCGCGCGATCCGCGCGCGACTCGATGATGTTCATCACAAAGGCGCGATCGATCTTGATCGTATCGAGCGGGAAGCGCAACAGGTACTCGAGCGAGGAGTAACCGATGCCGAAATCGTCGATCGCAATCTTGTAGCCGAGGTCGCGAAACTGACTCAGCAGTTCGATCGCGCGAGTCGGATCCTGCATCGCGAGGCTTTCGGTGATCTCGAGTTCGACATTGCGGGGGGTGACCTGCTGTTCCCGGACGGCCGAGACTACCTTCATGTACAACTGAGGGTCGTGAAACTGCCTTGCCGACAGGTTGATGCCCACACGCAGTGAAAGGCCTGCATCTTCCCATCGGCGCGCCTGTCGGCAGGCCTCCTGGATGACCCACTCGCCCACCGCCACGATCAGGTCGGATTCCTCGAGAACAGGGATGAACTCAACCGGTGAGATCAGGCCGCGCTCGGGATGGTTCCAGCGCAGCAGGGACTCCACGCCTACGATTCGCCCACTGCGCAGATCCATCTGAGGCTGGAAGACAAGGTGAAACTCATCGCGATCCAGTGCGTGCCGCAGCGAGGTTTCCAGTTCGAGAGCAGGGCGGTGAGCCTGGCCTGCGAACTCCCCGCAGTGCACCATCCTGCGTCCGAGGCCACGTGCCTGTCGTTGCGCCTCCTGGGCGAGGGCGAGCAGACGCTCGGCGTCCGCAGCGTCTTCCGGGTAGCGCGCTACGCCGATCGTGGAGGTGAGAAAGACTTCCTCGGCGAGTATGCGAATCGGTTGATCGAGCCCTTCGGCAAGCTGTTCGAGGTGGTAGGTGGCCTGGTCGGGATCTTCCGCTTGAAGCAGCACGGCGAACTCGTCTCCGCCGACGCGCGCGGCCAGCCCGCCAGCCACGAGGGATTTGAGCCGTTGCCCCAACTGGACGAGCAGAGTGTCGCCGACTGTTTGTCCCAGTGCATCGTTCAGCCGATGGAAGCGGGTCAGGTCGATCCATGCCACCCGCAACACCCCGGATCCCGTGCCGCGCAGTTGCTCCAGGCTGCGAACGATGGCCTGCGTGAGCAGTCGACGGTTTCCGAGTCCGGTCAGTTCGTCGTGCAGCGCGAGGTAATCGACGAGCGCTTCCGTTCTGCGGGTGTCGGTGAGGTTCTGGATGGCACCGAAGACCTTGCCCAGATCCCTGCCTTCCGTTCCCGGTTCGCCGATCAGTCGCACGACGCGCTCGCCCTGCGCAGAGGGCATCCTGACTTCCAGGTCGATCCGAAGATCTCCCGTCGCGGCAATCTGGAACGCTCGGCGGGCTCGCTCGCGGTCGTCCGCAACCAATGCGTCGATCAGAGAATCCACGTTGGTGATCTGTTGGATCGGGCACGCCGTCTGCTCGTCGACGCCTTCAGACCATTCGAACTCGTCCGTCCGCGGATCCCAGCCCCAGAACGCAAGCAGTGCGATGCGCTGGGCAGACGCCTGCCGGACGCGGTTCAGCCGCACTTCGCGCATCAGTTGTCCGCCGCGCAGCGCATAGCGGATTCTTTGCGAGAGCAACGGCCAGTTGATGGGTTTGGTAACGAAATCGGTTGCACCGGCATCAAACGCCTCGCGCACCGCTTCCAGATCGTCCGCGCCCGTCAGCATGATGACCGGAGTTCCTTCGTTCCGGTCCAGAGTCCGGATCCTGCGACAGGCTTCGAATCCGTCCATGATCGGCATCATGACATCCATCAGGACCACGTCCGGGCGAGCCGACTCGAACAATGCGACGCCCTCCGCGCCGTGCGCGGCCTGGAGGATCGTATAGCCTTCCTTCCCCAGCAGCCCCTTTACAAGGCTGCGGGTCGATTGCTGATCATCGACGATCAGCAGGGTTGCCGGGGATGCGGTGCTTTGGGAAGGGGCCGTCATGGCGTCTCCATGTCGATCACGCGGATCGCTCAGGAACCGGCTTCCGGTGTTTGCCGGGCAAGTCCCATGCATTGCAGGCGAACAAGGGTTGCGGTTGCCGTGGAGCGCAGCGCACTGAAGCTTCTTTCGGCCGTGTCTGCATCCGCCCCACGCGACAGTCTCTCCAGATCCGCAGCGCAGGCGGCGAGCGCGTTCAGGCCGAGGTTGCCCGCACTGCCCTTGATGGCATGCGCGTGTCGTGCGGCGGCGTCGAGGTCGGGTTCCCGCACCGCATCTGCGAGAGAACACAGATCCTCGTCCAGACTGGTTAGAAACTGGTCGACGATATCCTGCAGTTCATCGCCCAGAAGTTCGCGCAGCTCGGTCAGCACCGCTTCGTCGATAAGCATGGCGAGGTTGGCGTCGTTTGAGGTCGGATTGGATTGAGGATCCAGCATGTTCATGCAAACCAACTCCTCTGGTTTGAGTTTCAATCATCCGATACAGATTGTCCGGGACGAATGATCTGGGTCAACGATTCGGGTGCTCGGCGCAGGGTGTCTCCGATCCTCTGTCCTCCGAAGTGTCTGGACCGGAAGTCGGGAAGATGGCATCGCATGCCTGAGAGAACACCGAGTAGCACGCCTTGCCGGCTGATTTGGCCGCATACATTGCCGCATCCGCATTCTGCAGCAGCAGCGCTGGTTCGCGGCCATGTTCCGGGTAGTAGGCGATTCCGATGCTTCCCGAGACGCTCACCGGGCTGGCATCCCTTCCGACTCGAACGATGGACTGGGCCGCTTGCTGCAGGCGATTGCACACTACCACTGCGTCCGCCGAGTGCTCGAGATTCGTGAGGAGTGCGACGAACTCGTCGCCGCCCAGGCGTGCGAGGGTGTCACACTCGCGCAAGGCCTTGCGCATTCGTCCTGCCAGGGCGATCAGCAGCTCGTCGCCGGCCTGATGGCCATATTTATCGTTGATCGGTTTGAATCCATCCAGGTCGATGTAGACGACGGCGAGCCGTTTTTTGCTTCGGTGGTGTCCGGCGATGGCGCTGGCAAGCCGATCGGAGAAGAGCATGCGGTTTGGAAGCTGGGTGAGCGGGTCATGGTACGCCATGTGCTGAAGCTGCTGCTCCATGCGCTTGATCGGGGTAATGTCCGAGAACACAGCCACGTAGTTTGAGGGCGTTCCGTCGGATTCGGGCACTGCGCTGATGCTGAGAATCTCGGGGTAGATCTCGCCGTTTTTCCTGCGGTTCCAGATCTCTCCTCTCCAACAGCCATCGTGGCTGAGCTGGTTCCACATCTGTGCATAGAAATCCTTGGGGTGGCGTCCGGATTGCAGTAGCCTTGGGTTCTTCCCCAGCACTTCGCTGCGTTCGTACCCGGTGATTGCAGTGAACGCGGTATTGACGTCGATGATGTCGCCACTCACGTTCGTGATCACGATCCCTTCGCGGGCGTGGGAAAACGCATTGGCCGCGATACGCAGTTGCCGTTCGGCCGTTTTCTGCGCAGTGATATCCATGTGGATGCCGGACATGCGCAAGGGCACACCATTCCCATCTCGTTCGATGGCTTGGCCTCGCGCACGAACCCAAATCCAGTTTCCGTGTTTGTGGCGCATCCGGAAGTCGCACACGTAGGCATCCTCCTTGCCCGCAAGATACTGCTGGACACTTTCGATCGACGGGCAAACGTCGTCGGGATGGAGCAACGCCTTCCAGCGATCGAAGGAAAGCGGTGCCAGTTCGGCCGCCGTGTAGCCGAGCATTCCGGTCCAGCGGTCATTGCAGATGACGCGACCGCTCGGAATGTGCCATTCCCAGCTGCCAGCGTTTGCGCCGAGCAGCACTTCCTTCAGCCGCTCGCGCTCGCGACGCAGGCGGCGCGCATCGAGCGCGATGCGCGTAGTCTGCATCCCGAGTACCAGTAGAAGGGCGGAACAGGCGAGAATCCCGTAAGCATATTGCTGCCACAGATCGCTCAGCGAAACTGTCGGTGCGGCATCAAAGGGGGGCTGCCTCAGCGCTCTCGCCAATTGTTCGACCGGCAGGTAGTCGGCAGCCGTCGTGAAGCCGCCGATTCCCGCTGCCCGCGAGACGGGGTGGGCAGGGTCGAGCAGCAGCAGGGCGCTCGTCAGGCGTCGAACCTGATGGGCGGGAACGTGGGGCAGGGCGACGAACGGCCACTCCGGGTACAGCCGCGTGGATACCGTGTAGGGGAACCCGGGCAGATCCTGGCGATTGAGAACCCGCAGGGTTCTTGCTTCCTCATGACCGGCTGCGAGGAGTTCCTCCAGAATCCCGGTTCGAACAAATCCGACTTCCGCATTGCCGGAGGCAAGCGCCTGGATCACTTGGTCGTGGCCTCCAGTCGGGATGATCTCAAGATCCTTCAGCGAAACGCCGGCCTGGAGCAGTTCGAACGCCTGCGTCTGGAATCCGCCCAGGAATTTCGGACCGGGGATGGCCACGCGCCGTCCGCGCAGGTCCGTCAACTGGTTGAGGTCGCTTCGATCGGCACGTACCAGAATCACGCCGCCAAGCGCCTCGGTTGCGCGGCCACTTTCGATGCTGATCAGGGTCGCCAGTGCACCCGACAAGGTGTTCTGGCTGCGCAGGATCGTGTAATGGCTCGGGTTTGTGAGCAAGAGATCGAGCTGGTTGTTGACGAGCGCTTCTTCGATCTCATGCTGGTCAAGGACGTGAAGCGTGATCCGTGTGCCTTCAAGCGCCTCCTCGAGGTAGCGTACCAGCGGCTCAAAGCGCTCGGTCAGCACCGCCTTCGGACGGTAGGCAAAGACGCCGAGCGAAAGACTTCCATGATGATTCGCCAGAGCCCAGCAGGACTGGATCAGCATCAGGGTTGCGACGAGAAACCGTAGCAGGTGTCTAGGCATGGCGCGGCAGCCACTCAGTTGAAAACAGCGCTGGGCTGTCCGGAAGGTGATCGACCAGTTTCGCATCCGCCATCCAGCGGCCGACTCTGGCAGCGGACTTCGTCAGTCTCGGGTTGCTCGATGACAGCAGGGAGCGGTTGGCCGCAAGCGTCGGAAGGGCAACGCCCGCGAGCGCCCGGGTAACCTCGTCGACCCCCATGTTCTGCCGTCCGGCAATCCGGTGAATCGCATCCTGGCGGTACAGGCGAAGATGTTCGAGGCCCTTGAAATGGGCGTCGATGAGATTGCGCAGATCCGACTTGGCGCCGCGCGCCCGGTCCGGGAGGACGGCGAGCGCGTCGAAGATCGTATCCGGCATCGCCCTGCTGTCGAACAGGGGCTGTGCGCCCAGGCGCATGATGCGACTGGCTGTCGGCTCGTAGGTGACGACAGCGTCGATCTCGTTGCGTTGCCAGGCGCTGATCTGCTGATCGATCTGAAGATCCAGGCGCTGCACGGAGGCTTGGTCAAGCCGGGCCGCTTTGAGCGCCTTGAACAAGACAAGGTCGCCGACCGCACCGTGTTCGACCCCGATCCGCTTGCCTTCCAGGTCGGAAAGCGCGTTGATTTCCGGGCGTGCAAGAAGCACATCGGCGCCGGCCGAAATGTTGAACACCAGTGCGATCTGCAGTGGTACACCCTCGGCACGGGCGCGGAGCACTTCGTCGAGCGTCAGGCATGCAGCGGCGGCCCGTCCGGCTCGAAGTGCTCCCAGCGAATCCAGCGCCGTGGCGCCTTCGATCAACGTGACGGACGATGGGAGCCAACCAAAATCGCGGGCGAGATAGAGAGTTTCATAGCCGATCCACGGATGAATCCCTAACCCGATCTGCTTTCCGGAACTACAGCCAGCCAGAAGCCACGCCAGCCCGAGCGCCGGGGAGGCGCGTACAAAACCACGTCGATCCATTATTCACCTTGCCTCGACCTCGACCCGGTCGACAAGGTTCGAGTGGATTTCGCATGCACGATACCAGTGCAAGAAATTGTAACGATTATGGCGTGTGTAATCAATCCAGAGTTCCGGCCGCTGGCCTGAACCTGGCTGGAACCCAAAGGCGGGTTCCCTGTGAAAGATCGTTTCCGCGTGTAGACGGGCACACCGCACCCGCGGGGGTGGGCACACAGGATTTGCTACCATGCCGGATCGACCTGTCTGCGTAGCTTCCCCACAGATGATTTTCGTTCTCTCCCCTGCCAAGGCGCTCGACTACGAGTCGCCGCTGGCCACCACGAAATACACCCAACCGGATTTCCTCGACGAAGCCGAACGGCTGATCGGGATCCTGCGCCGCTATTCGCCGGATCAGGTGGCCGACCTGATGAAGCTCTCCGATCCGCTCGCTGCGCTCAATGTCGCCCGTTACGAGAGCTGGTCGCGGCCGTTCTCGCCCGACAATGCGCGGCCGGCGGTGTTTGCGTTCAATGGCGACGTGTATGGCGGACTGCAGGCGGCGGGCTTGAGCGAAGCGGATCTCGACTGGGCGCAGGCGCACCTGCGCATCCTGTCCGGACTCTACGGTCTGCTGCGTCCGCTCGATCTGATGCAGCCCTACCGTCTCGAGATGGGTAGCCGGCTCGCGAACCCGAGGGGTGCGAATCTGTACGCCTTCTGGGGCGACATTCTGACGCGCGAGCTGGCGCAGCTTCTGAGGAATGAGGCAGTGCCGGTGCTCGTCAACCTCGCTTCACAGGAGTATTTCAAGGCGATCGATCCGCGCCGGGTCGGTGCCCAGGTCGTCAGTCCAGTCTTCGAGGACTGGAAGGACGGTCGCTACCGCATCATCAGTTTTCACGCCAAGCGCGCGCGCGGGCTGATGGCACGCCATGCGATCCGCAACCGGATCGACGATGTGGAAGCCCTGAAGGGGTTCGACGCGGAGGGCTATGCGTTCGCGCCGGAGGCCTCGCGGGAAGATGCCCTGGTGTTTCGCCGACGCGCCTGAGGATCTGGGCGCATCATTGCCGAAGCGCCCGCTGGCGCTGGTTACTTCAACGATTTCGGGAGCACGCGTGAAGATCAGTCAGGGGTTTGATGGCGGCGCAATCGAGGTCGTGAGTCTGGCCGATCCGCAGGACATCCGTCTGCGCTTGCGCCCGGACAACGCCGCCGACTTCCACCAATGGTTCTATTTCCGGCTGCAGAATGCCGCCGGGCAGCGGGTGCGGATGGTGTTCGAGAATGCCGCCAGCGCGGCGTATCCGGATGGCTGGCCGGGCTATCGTTGCGTGGCCTCCTACGACCGGCGCAACTGGTTTCGCCTGGCGGGCACCCGCTACGAGGACGGTTGCCTGATCGTCGAGCATGCGCCAGAGCGCAACAGCATCTACTACGCCTACTTCGAGCCGTATTCGCACGAGCGCCACCTGGATCTCCTCGGGCGTGCCGAGATGTCGCCGTTCGCATGCATCGATCATCTCGGCTCGACGGTCGAAGGGCGCGACCTGGACCGTGTCATCGTCGGGCGCATGGCGCCGGGGCGCAAGCCCGTGTGGATCATCGCCCGCCAGCATCCGGGCGAGACGATGGCGGAGTGGTTCGTCGAAGGGCTGCTCGAACGCCTGCTCGATCCGTCCGATCCGTCCGCGCGCCGCATTCGCGAGCATGCCGTGCTGCACATCGTGCCGAACATGAACCCGGATGGATCGGTGCGCGGCAACCTGCGCACCAATGCCGCAGGAGCCAACCTCAATCGTGAATGGAACGGACCCGATCCCGTGCGCAGTCCAGAAGTCCTGCTGGTGCGCAATGCAATCGAACAGAGCGGGTGCGAACTCTTTCTCGACATCCACGGTGACGAATCGCTGCCGTACGTATTTCTTGCGACGGCCGACGACGTGCCCGGCGTCCGCCCGGAATGCGTGGCCCTGCAGCAGCGGTTCATCGCCTCCCTCGCCGCGGCAAGCCCGGATTTCCAGACGGCGGAAGGCTACGTGCCAGGACGCTTCGGGGAGGAGGTGCTCGGACTGGCGAGCAAGTGGATCGCGCACCGCTTCGGCTGCGTCGCACTGACGCTCGAGATGCCATTCAAGGACAATGCCAACCTGCCTGACGGGCAGACAGGCTGGAACGGTGCGCGCAGCAAGCGTCTGGGGGCGGCCATGCTGAATCCCATCCTGGCACACCTGGACGGATCGCGCTGAACGAGCGGACACTCAGGCATGGAAACCTTCCTGGACATCTTCGGCTTCTCGTTCGGAATCACCGGGCCGATCTTCGTGATCATGGGGCTGGGGATCCTGCTGATGCGCATCGGCCTGCTGACCGATGCGTTCATCGAGGCCGGCACGAGGATGGTGTTTACGATCGCGCTGCCTTCCTTGCTGTTCCTGAGCATCGCGAGGACGCGCATCACCGAGCAGGCCAACCTGCCGCTGATCGCGTTCGGCATCGTGATGACGATCGTGGTCTATCTGTTGCTCGAATGGTACGCACGCGCACGGATCACGCCCGAGCGCGACCGCGGGGTCGTGGTGCAGGGCATCTTCCGTTCGAACATGGGGGTGATCGGCCTGGCCTACTGCGTGAATGCGTATGGCGAACCAGGCCTGCTTGCCGCCTCGCTCTACCTCGGCCTGGTCACGATCGTGTTCAACATCCTGTCGGTGATCACGCTCAGCCGCTCACTGCAGCGTCGCCAGGGCGCCTGGCGGATCGTGCGCGGCATCGTGACCAATCCGCTCATCATCGGCATCGTGCTGGCGTTGCCGATCTCGTGGTTCGGCCTGCGCCTGCCGCCGATCCTGCAGCAGTCGACGCAGTACCTTGCCGACCTGACGCTGCCGCTCGCGCTGCTGTGCACCGGTGCGGCGCTGAACTTCCGGAGCCTGCGCGAGGAGATCGGCAACACGCTGCAGGTCACCGTCGGCAAGCTCGTCGTGATTCCGGTGGTGTTCACACTGGGTGCGCTCGCGGTGGGGTTTCGCGGCATCGATCTGGGCATCGTCATGCTGATGGCCTCGGCGCCGACGGCCGCGGCGAGCTACGTGATGGTGCGGGCGATGGGCGGCAATGCGACGCTGGCGGCGAACATCGTCGCGCTGACGACACTCGGCTCGTTGTTCACGACCAGTCTGGGCGTGATGCTGCTGAGAAGCCTGGATCTGATGTAAGGATCTGCCCGATCAGGCGAACAGACGCAGGATCCCGTCCAGTCCGACATGGTCGATGCGGCAATCGGCGACCTGATGCACGATGGGTTTGGCACGATAGGCGACTCCGAAGCCGGCCGCGGCGAGCATCGGAATGTCGTTCGCACCGTCGCCGACCGCGATCACCTGATCGCGTCCGAGCCCGAGCCGGTCACGCGTCGTGCGCAGGTGGGCCGCTTTCGCTTCAGCGTCGAGAATCGGCCCGACGATGCGCCCGGTGAGCCGGCCGTTGAGGATCTCCAGCTCGTTCGCGTAGGCTTCGTCGAAGCCGAGACGCGCCTTCAGGCGATCGGTGAAGTAGGTGAAGCCGCCCGACACGAGGATCGTCCGGATTCCATTGGCGCGCAGGGTGGCGAGCAGGGCTTCCGCACCGGGATTGAGCTGCAGACGCTGCTCGTAGACGACCGCAAGTGCGTCTTCCGACAGGCCGGCGAGCAGGCTGACCCGCCGCGCAAGTGATTCGCGGAAGTTGATCTCGCCTCGCATCGCCGCCTCGGTGATTGCCGCAACGTCGCTCTTCATGCCGTACATGTCGGCGACCTCGTCGATGCACTCGATGTTGATCAGCGTCGAGTCCATGTCGCTGACGAAGAGGCCGAAATCGGCCAGCCTGCGTCCATCGGGAATCCACGCCCAGTCGATCCCGGCCGGAAAACACAGCGCTTCGACCTCGCTCGAAGGAGTGGCCTCGACCAGACGCCAGGCGTGCGGGCCGATCGGCTCGACGCGGCTGGCCGCGCAGGCGATCCGGAGTGCGTCGAGCGACTCGATACGGATCTCGTCGCCCTGCAGGACGAGATTCATGCGCGCGCCTTGCCGGGACGACCCGCTTCGCGCAGTACGCGATCCGCGTTGCGGATCATCTCGACCGTCGTCTCCCAGCCGACGCAGGCATCCGTCACCGAGCAGCCGTAGCGCAGCTGCGAAAGATCCTGCGGAATCGGCTGGTTGCCCGCCTCGATGAAGCTCTCGATCATCACGCCGACGATCGACTGATTGCCCTCGCGGATCTGGTGCATCACGTCCTTCATTACCAGCGGTTGCAGTTCGGGCTTCTTCCACGAGTTTGCATGGGAGCAGTCGACGACGATGTTCTGCGGCAGCTTCGCCTTCGCCAGCGCCTGTTCGGCGAGCGACACCGACACGGTGTCGTAATTCGGGCGCCCGCCGCCGCCACGCAGCACGACATGGCCGTACCGGTTGCCGCGGGTGCGCAGGATCGCCGTCTCGCCTTGCGGGCTGATGCCGAGGAAACTGTGCGGGTGCGAGGCCGACAGGATTGCATTGATCGCAACATCCATGTCGCCGTCGGTCGCGTTCTTGAAGCCGACCGGCGAGGACAGGCCGGACGACATCTCGCGGTGCGTCTGCGACTCCGAAGTGCGTGCGCCGATTGCGGTCCAGGCGATCAGGTCGCCGTAGTACTGCGGCCCGATCGGATCGAGCGCTTCGGTGGCCGCCGGCAGGCCGATCTCGTTCACGTCGCGCAGGAAGCGCCGCGCGCGTTCCATGCCCTCGTCGATGCGGAACGAGTCGTCCATGTACGGATCGTTGATGAACCCCTTCCAGCCGGTCGAGGTGCGCGGCTTCTCGAAGTACACCCGCATCACCAGCAACAGCGTGTCGGAGACCTCGTCGGCGAGCTTGCGCAGGCGGTGCGCATAGTCGAGCCCGGCATCCGCGTCATGGATCGAGCACGGGCCGACCACCACGAACAGGCGATCGTCCTTGCGGTCGAGAATATTGCACAACGCCTTGCGACCGGCCAGCACGGTTGCGGCGGCGGCATCGCTCAGCGGTACGCGCGCCTGGATCTCGACCGGTGAGGGCATGTGGTCGACGGCGAGGATGTTGAGGTTCTCGGTCTGGGCGACGGGCATGGGGAACTCCGCAGTGCAGCATGGGAGGGCGAATTGTACACCGAAGCCCGAACGGATTCTCTTCCGTGCGGATGCGGTGGGCCGTGTTGTGTCCGGCCTGCTACTTGCTGTCGAGCACCGTGACGCCGTCCCAGTCCGTAGGCCACCCTTGCGCTTCGAGGATGGCGTGGCGGCGCACAAAGAGGGCGGCGACCGGATCGTCAGGAAAATCCCTGGCGAGGCTTCGCCATGCCGCCCGGGAGGCGATCCAGTCGCCACCGCGGTAGAGCGCCAGGGCCTCGGCGCTGCGGGCGACGAGGCGGGGATCGTCGCAGGGGGTGAAGACGCGGATTCCTTGTTGTTTGCCCTTGACGCGCAGCGTGTCGAGTTCGCGCAGGGGAAAGCGTTCGGAGACGGCCTCGGCGACGGGTTCGCTGAGCAGGATGCCGGTGCCGAAGACCTTGTTCACGCCTTCGAGGCGTGACGCCAGATTGACCGCGTCCCCGACTGCCGTGAAGTCGAAGCGGTTGTCGCCGCCCAGGTTGCCAACGATGCAGGGACCCCGGTGCAGGCCGATGCGCATCGTGAGCGAGATGCCGAGCTGCGTGAGGAGTTCGTCGTGGGTTTCGCGCATGCGCGCCTGCATCGCGAGTGCGGCCTCGACCGCCTTCCGTTCGGCCTCTTCAACCGGCAGGGGGGCGCCCCAGAAGGCCATGATCGCGTCGCCAATGAACTTGTCGACGGTGCCGTCGTGCGCGAGGACGATCGCCGTCATCTCGGACAGATGGCGGTTGAGCACGGCCGCGACCTCTTCCACCGGCATCGACTCAGCAAGTTCGGTGAAGCCCGCGAGATCCGTAAACATCAGGGTCAGTTCGCGCCGCTCGCCTCCGAGGTGCAGACGCTCCGGGTGGGCGGCGATCTGTTCGACGAGTGCCGGGGCGACGTACATCGCGAACGCGCGGGTGATGTCGCGGCGCTGGCGTTGCATTGCAAGATAGGCATAGCCGCCCTGGGCCAGAAAGATCATCAGCACGGCGAGCATGGACCCGGCGGCGGGGAGCCAGACCAGGGCGCGGGCGAACAGGATGTATTGCAGTCCGAACGCGCCCAGCGTCAGACTGGTCGCCCAGAGGCTTGCCGGCAGCGGACGCCAGCGCCGCATTGCGATCACCGCAGCGAGCGCAACACACAGCATGAAGCCCAGTGTCGTGCCACGACCCGTCTCGCGCAGGGTCTGCCCCGAGATCATGTTTGCGACGAGGTTCGCCTGGATCTCGACCCCGGGCATCAGTTCGCGTGTCGAGGAGAAGAAGGGAGTATGGAAGAGGTCCGCCTGGGCGCTGCCGACTTCGGTGGTGGCCTTCAGCTCCCGCCCGACCAATACGATGTTGTCGCGCAATGCTTCGCGCCAGTGCGGGGGGAGCTTCGTGTCCGGGTCGAGCAGATGATGGTAGGAAAGATAGGGAAAGGTGTGGGGCGGCCCAAGGTAGCGGATCCGTTCCTCGGGGCCAGCCGTGAACCGCTCGACGACGTCCGGGTACCCGGCGTCGAAGGCCTTCACGATCTGGCGCCAGAAAGCCTCTGCCATCGCGGGGATCTGTCGCTGGACCCCGTCGCGGTCCAGTTCGACGGATGCGAGGCCGGTGATCGCTCCGGCCTCGCGGAAGCGGGGGTGCGGATCAACGCGCAGCCACTGGCGCGTGGCACCGGTTTCCGAATACACCAGATCGGATGCCAGCACCACAGGCCCGGACTGTGCGATCGCCTCGGCGAACGCACGATCCTCTTCAGCATCCGATGCTTCGGAGAACAGCACGTCGAACGCGACGAGCGCAACCCCCGCATCCTGCAGGGTCTCGAGCAGCTTCGCGTGCAGGCTGCGCGGCCACGGCCAGGCGAGCCCGATGGCCGAGAACGACGCTTCGTCGATCCCGACGATCGTGATCGGCAGTTCCACGGTGCCGGGCGCCGTCAACACGGTCAGTCGATCGAACAGCGCGAGTTCGACGGTCCGCCATGCGGGGAGTGTGCTGAGCGCAAGCGCGAACGCCGCTGCGGCGACCCCTGCCCACAGGCCGGTACGTCTGCCGCGCGGGGTTCCGGCCCGGGGGGGCGCGCGATCCGTCACCGGTCAGAAGCGCAGATTGGCCTGCACGCCGCCCACTGGCGAATGGCCGGCCGAAGCCTTCTTGTTGGCATGGAGGTTCTCGACGACTGCTTCTACCGTCCAGCGCTTGTCGGCGCTTTCCCAGTAGGCCCCCAGCCCGAACCCCCAGCCCGACGCAAGCCGCATCGTGTTTTCCTCATCCGTATAGCGCGGGCTGCGCCACGTGGCGCCTGCCCGAAGCTGCCAGCGCGCTGCCGGTTGCCAGGTGAGCTGGAGGTTTGCCAGCGCGCTGGGGAGGTAAGGAATGCGCGCATCCCGATACGTCTCCGAACGGTTCCGGCCGTTGTTGAGCTGAACACGAAGGGCGCCCGACAGATTGCGGCTCAGGATCTGATTCAGCGCAAGACCGGCCGTTGCGATCCGCCCTTCACTGAATTTCGGGGTGTCCTCCCAGAAATCGATTGCCTGGGTGGTGAGCCGCTGACGGTTGCGCAGTGCGTCGAGCGTGCTCAGATCGATGTCGGACACGAGCTTCGGATTGTTCGGGGTGGGGCGGTTGTTTGCCTCGCGGTGATCGGCATAGACGACGAGATGCGTGCTGCGGCTCGGTTGCCATTCGTACTGGATGCGTGCTCGCTTGAGCAGCCCGCCGATCCCGACGATCCGGTCGTCGAGCGGGATCCCAGCGGTATCGACCGGAGCGAGCGATGCGACGGAGGCCGGGCGGCGCCAGCGCTGCGCGGCGACGCGAAGCGTATGGGTGTCGTCGGGTCGCCAGACGAATCCCGCACGCGGATTCCACTCATCGAGCCGACGCTTTTCGATGATGAAATTGCTGCCCTCGATTCCTCGCGCGGAGGCGACCAGAATCAGGGAGCGGAACTCCTCACGCAGTTGCTGTCGGGCCAGCGTCAGATCGAACAACCACTGATCGTTCGGCTGGATGCGGGTCGAAAGGTAGGCCTCCTGGCTCCTGAGTTCGGTCGCGTAGGCGTAGGGAAGGACGACCGAGGCATTGTCGGAGACCAGGAACAGGCCCGCGAGAAAGGCCTGCTCCTGCTTGCCGTACTCGGCGCCGAACGTGGCCTGGAACCCCGGACGAAAATCGATGGTATGGCGGAACTGTCCGTCTTCCTGCTCGACCTCTTCGGAGTAAGGCAGGATCGGGAAGAACGGCGTGATCTGTGCTCCGGTCAGTTCGGACAGGGTTTGCGCCATTGCTGGCGAGTAGGACAGCAGGTTTGCCTGGATCCTGTTGTCGCCACGACCGGCCTTGATCCAGGATTGCGAACGGGGACCGAAGCGGAGATTGAGTCCGGCGTCGCTGCGCGCGGATTTCAGGTCCAGGTCGAAGATCAAGGTCTGTCCGGCGAGGAAGGGCTCCAGCGTCTCGGCCCGGGTACGGGTTCCGAAGAGGAACGCGTTGAGCGCGTGCGTCGGCTTGAAGCCAAGCCCGGCGGTGTAGTTCCGGGCGTTGATCGACAGGTCGATATCGCCGGGTCGCGCACGCGCATCGTCCCCTTGAATGAAGTAGCTGAACGGCAGCAGGTCGACGTCATAGCCGTTCAGGGTCACCGTGCCGCCCTTGACACGGTAGCCGAGGTCGAGCGCGTTGGCACCGAAGCTTGCGTGGTGCCCCGGTGTCGCGACCAGGGTGCTGTACCGGTTCGAAGCGCCGAAGACCGATGGGTCGGTCAGGAAGCCCTTGAAGAGTTCAGAGTTCTTCAGAAAATTGCCGCTGTAGCGGTCGGCGAGGAAGAGGTGGCTGCCGGCCCAGTAGGGCGTGTAGGCATCGTAGGCGTAGGCGTGCGCCCATTCCTCGAGGCCGAACTGCGCCAGTGCGGAACCGACGTTCGCGTTGCCCTTCTGGTTGTTGAGCAACTGGTTGAGCGACTTCAGATAGGGCATGCGTTCGGCTGCGGCCTGCGCATCGAGCACCGCGCCACCGAAGTCGAGCTGGTCTGACGCGATCAGGCTCAGCATCATGTGGGGCAGGGGGTCTTTCGCGTCGAGTTCGGCGGCGCGGCGCAACATCTCTTCGGCCCGCAGGCGGTTGCCGAGCTGATAGTAGGCGACGCCCTGCCACATCGCCGCGCGGGCGTAGCGCGGCTCGATGACGCCGGCCTTGAGGAAGGATACCAGTGCCGCCTCCGCGTCGCCGCGTTTGAGCTGCAGGATACCGAGTCCGGTGAGTGCAACGTAGTCATCCGGCTGGGCTTCGAGCGTCGCTTCGAAAAGCGCCTGGGCCCGAGGCAGCGCGTTCGCCATCGTTTCGAGGGTTGCGAGTTCTGCGGGATGGTGCGAGGCGCCCGGGTCGAGCTCCATCGCGCGCCCGAGCGCATGACGGGCCGGGCCGATGTCTTCGCGGTCGGCGTCCACCCGACCCAGGCCAGACCAGGCTTCGGCCGCTTCCGGTGCGCGGGCGATCGCCTGTTCGAAAGCCGCTCGCGCCATGCTTGCCTCGCCCTCGAACCGGGCGAGTTCTCCCTTCGCAAGATCGTGTTCGACATCCGGGACGTCGGTCGCGGCAAGGCTCTTTGCGGCCTCGTCGGCCCGGTCGGCGATGATCCACGCACGGGCAAGAAGCGCCGCGGCGCGCGGATGTGCTGCATGCGGGCGGAGCGTCTCGATGGCCTGCGCAACCTGCCCGAGCGAGAGTTCGACGTCGGCGCGCAGCATCGCCGCCTCGGGTTCAGGGCGGCCGGCCAGACGTACCAGCGCGTCGCCATAGCGGCCGCTCTCGATCGCTTCGATCCCGGCTGCGAGCGTCGTTGCGCGGTCGCCGGCCCAGCGGCTTGGTGCCGGTCGCCAGGCGGTCACCCATTGCACGCGCTCGCGGGCATCGGTCAGCAGGCGCTTCACGGGCGCCTGCCCAGGGCGCACGGTCGCCTGTTCGTTGGGCAGAACCCGGACGCTGCCAAGGTCGTTGAAGAATTCGACCTCGCCCGAGAGCACCGTGAGCGTCGCGCTGCCGTCCTCGTCGACCGCGAGATCCCAGTCGGTGCCGCGGATCGCCGCGACCGCATTGGGGGTGTGCACCGTGACCGCAGGAGCCGATTCGCGCGCCCCGGGCGTCCGACGCTTGGCCTGAGCCCACACGCGTCCGACCTTGAGCTCAAGCGTGGTCGGCGTTGCGTCGGCTCCGATCTGGCGCAACTGCACCATGCTGTTCTGGTTCAGGCGCAACTGGGTCTGATCGTGCAGCAGCAGGGCCATCTGGCTGAAGTCGCCGGTGCGTACGAAGCTGCCGCCTTCGAGTCGCTCGCGGATGACTGCGGCACGCCAGTCCTGTGCCGTATCGCGTCGCGCTTCGCCACGTCCGACGAGCGAGACGACCTCGGCGTCATTGGCCGGCAGCGCACTTCCCGGAGACAATGCCGCAGCCAGCGCGGCCGCGAGCAGAGTCTTGCCGATCCGCCGCGGGCGGCCCCGTGCGTGGCGCTTGCACACGTTCCCCATCGTCCCTTCCTCCCTGATTTTTCGGGCATTCTGCGACGATCCGGGTGCGCTTACAAGCGGATGCGAGGCCGGTCCGGCCTGACGGCTCAGGTGCGGACCGCTTCGAGCAGCGCCCGCACTGCGGGGGCGCGCTGCTTGAGTTCGGGGAGCGCGATCGCGCGCACGAGGCGGTCGGGCCCGGACATCGTGGTGTTGCGGTCGGTCTGGATCAGGCGGATGACCTTGGCCGGGTCAATCGGTGGATTGGCGCCGAACTGCACCGTAATGCGGGCCTCGGTGACATCGAGTTTGGCGATGTCGAAGGGCTTGACGAAAAGCCTCAGGCGATGGGTTTCGAGCAGCGCCAGCGCCTGCACCGGCAGTTCGCCGAAGCGGTCGATCAGCTCTTCCTGAAGCGCGCGCAGATCGTCTTCGTGCTCGCAGTTGGCAAGCCGCTTGTAGAGGGTGAGCCGCTCCTGCACGTTGGGGCAGTAGTCGGAGGGTAGCAGCGCCGGTGTGTGCAGGTTGATCTCGGAGACGACCTCGAGCGGTTGTGCCAGATCGGGTTCCTTGCCGGCCTGCAGGTCGCGAACGGCGCGCTTGAGCATCTCGGTGTAGAGCGAAAAGCCGATCTGCTGGATCTCGCCGGACTGGTTCTCGCCCAGCACCTCGCCGGCGCCGCGGATTTCCAGGTCGTGCATCGCAAGATAGAAGCCGGAGCCCAGATCTTCCATTGCGGTGATCGCATCGAGCCGCTTCTGTGCCAGGGCGGTCGGCTTTGCGTGCGCATCGGTGAGGAGATAGGCGTAGGCCTGGTGATGGCTGCGCCCGACGCGACCGCGCAACTGATGCAGCTGTGCAAGGCCAAAGCGGTCGGCGCGGTGGATCAGGATGGTGTTCGCGGTCGGGATGTCGATGCCGGTTTCGATGATCGTCGTGCACAGCAGGAGGTTTGCGCGTTGCTGCGTGAAGTCGCGCATCACGCGCTCGAGTTCGCGTTCGGGCAACTGGCCGTGGCCGACTGCGATGCGTGCCTCGGGGATCAGTTCTGCGAGCGCATCGCGCATGTTCTCGATCGTCTCGACCTCGTTGTACAGGAAGTACACCTGGCCGCCGCGCTTGAACTCGCGCAGCACCGCCTCGCGCACGATGCCCTTGCTGTAGCGGTGTACGAAGGTCTTGATCGACAGCCGCTTCTGCGGGGCCGTTGCGATCACCGAGAATTCGCGCAGGCCTTCGAGCGCGAGCCCGAGCGTGCGCGGGATCGGCGTCGCCGTGAGGGTCAGGATGTCGACCTCGCTGCGCAGGGTCTTCAGCGCTTCTTTCTGGCGCACGCCGAAACGGTGTTCCTCGTCGATGATCACGAGGCCCAGGCGTTTGAAGCGCACATCCTTCTGCAGCAGCCGGTGGGTGCCGATCAGGATGTCGAGCTTGCCTTCGGCAAGTTGGGCAAGCGCTTCGCCCTGTTCCTTTGCCGAACGAAAGCGCGACAGCTCCGCGACCCGCACGGGCCAATCGGCGAAGCGATCGGAGAAAGTCTGGTAGTGCTGCTCAGCGAGCAGCGTGGTGGGCGTGAGCACAGCCACCTGCTTGCCATCTGCGACCGCGACGAAGGCCGCGCGGAGCGCGACCTCGGTCTTGCCGAAGCCGACGTCGCCGCAGACGAGTCGATCCATCGGCCGGCCCGAACGCATGTCGGCCACGACCGCATCGATCGCAGCTTGCTGGTCGGGCGTGGTCTCGAAGCCAAACCCTTCGGCGAAGGCTTCCAGGTCGTGCTGCTTGAAATCGAAGCGGTGTCCCGGGCGCGCGGCGCGCTGCGCGTACAGGGCGAGCAGTTCCGCGGCCGTGTCGCGGATCTGCATCGCCGCCTTCTTCTTCGCCTTCTCCCAGTGCCCCGAGCCGAGCTTGTGCAGGGCGACCGACTCGGGGTCGGCACCGGCGTAGCGGGTGATGACGTGAAGCTGGGACACCGGAACATACAGCTTGTCGCCGTTGGCGTATTCGAGATGCAGGAACTCGGTGTCGCCCTCGCCGAGATCCATGTGCACGAGCCCGGTGTAGCGCCCGATGCCATGCGAGACGTGCACGACCGGGTCGCCCGCCTTCAGCTCCGAAAGATCGCGCAGCCAGCCTTCCATCGTCGCGGCCTTGCGCTGGTCGCGGCGGCTGCGGGTGCGGGCGGTCGTGGCGTAGAGTTCGGTCTCGGTGACGATTGCGATGCGCGCCTCGGGCAGCACGAAACCGCGTGTGAGCGGGCCGACTGCGAGTCCGAATGGGTCCCGGGAGGCGAGGAAGGCAGCGAAATCCGCAACGGGGACGGGAGCGAGCCCGTACTCGGCGAAGTACTCTGCCATCGTTTCACGCCGGCCGGCCGACTCGGCGAGGACCAGAACGCGCCCGCCGTCACGGGCCCATTGTCCTTGCAGTTCATTGCGCAGGCGATGCAGCGGGTCGGTCGCCTTGCGTTCGACCGAGACGTCGGGAAGGGGGCGTGCGGCTACCGTGCGTCCGGCTGCGGCTGGATCCGCAAGCTCCGGCAGGATGCGCAGACGGGGCCGGTCGCGCAGGGCGACGTGAAAGGCCTCCTGGCCCAGAAAGAGATCCTGGGGCGGCAGTACCGGGCGGGTCCGATCGCCTTTCAGGAGGTCGTGGCGCGACACGGTATCGCGCCAGAATTCCTCGATCGCGGCTGGCACGTCCTGGTGCAGGACGATCATCGTGTCGTCGGGCAGGTAGTCGAACAGCGTCGCGGTCCCGTCGAAGAACAGCGGCAAGTAGTATTCGATCCCTGGAGGTGCGATTCCGTTGGAGACATCCTTGTACAGCGCCACGCGTGACGGGTCGCCTTCGAAGGTCTCGCGGAAGCGGCTGCGAAAGCGTGTCCGCCCGGCTTCGTCGAGCGGAAACTCGCGCGCCGGCAGCATGCGGATCTCGGGCACGGGATAGACGGTGCGTTGCGTATCCGGATCGAAGGTCTTGATGCTCTCGATCTCGTCGTCGAACAGATCGAGCCGCAACGGCAGGGCTGCCCCCATCGGGTAGAGGTCGATCAGTCCGCCCCGCACCGAGAACTCACCGGGGCTCACGACCTGCGTGACATGGGCGTATCCGGCGAGCGCCATCTGGCGCCTCAGGGCCTCGATGTCGAGCCGTTCGCCCTGCTTGAGGAAGAAGGTATGGGCCGCGAGGAAGGCCGGTGGTGCCATCCGGTACAGCGCGGTGGTGGCCGGTACGAGCACGATGTCGGATTCGCCGCGGGTCAGCGCGTAGAGGGTGGCAAGACGCTCCGAGATGAGATCCTGGTGGGGCGAGAATCCGTCGTAGGGCAGGGTTTCCCAGTCCGGCAGCAGATGGGCGGAGAGCTCCGGCGCAAACCACTTGAGTTCGTCCTGCAGGCGTTGGGCATCCAGTGGATGCGCGCATACCACGAGCAGCATCCCGTTCCGCCGCGCCAGTTGCGCCAGCGCGAGGGCGTCGGCGGAGCCCGCCAGCGCGGGCAGGTCCAGGCGTGTGCCGGGTGCGGGTGACGCCAGCGGGGTCAGACCGGGAAGCAGGGAATCGCTTGCAACGTTGGAATCGGACATCTTCGTGCGCGGGGTGTTCGGATCAGGACGGACGGCCGGGCGATGGGGTGACCCGGTCGGGCAGGTGAGGGGGGCGATTATCCGACAGTTGCTGCCGGGCCGCACCCTTCATCGAGGATCGATTCCGGGAAACCAGCCGTCTCGCGGCTGCGTCGGAGCGCGCGCGGCCTCGTTTTCGCGCTGCGAGCGCTGCGGATCAGGGGGCGGAAGATGCAGCGTGAACCAGGCGGCGGCAAGCGCTGCCGCGCGATTCAGGGCTTCCCCCGCGGTGATCTCGTGGTCCGCCCCGGAGAGCGCCTGCCAGTCGCGCTCGCCGCCGACCCGTTCGAACGCGGCGCGAAATCCGGTCGGGTCGGATGCGGCGGATCCTGCGATGAAGCGCGCGGGAACCCGCAGACCCGTGAGCGGTGTCGCGCCGGCAAGATCCGGACGCCCGCCGCGGCAGACGACCGCAGCAAACCGTTCCGGCTCTTTCCAGGCACCGCGGATCGCAACGGCGCTCGCGGTGTCCGAACCGTGTACGCCAACGGCCAGCCACGACAGTCGGGGCTGGTGTGCGATCCATTCGCGAATGGCAAGCAGTCGATGGGTCAGCATCGGGACGTTGAATCGTACGTCGGGGTCGCGCGCCTCTTCGCGCTGCGTCAGAAGATCGAGCGTGAGGCTTGCGAGCCCGGCTTCGCGCAGCGCCGCAACGACTTCCCCTTCTTCTGAACCCGCGAGACAACCGGCGGCGGCGCGCGCGATGATCACGAGCCCGCAGTCATCCGGAGCGTGCAGAAGCCGGGCATCGAGCCACGCGCCATCGGCCGCAATGCTCAGCTCCGAAACGCTCCGGTCCGTGCTCATGACCGTGCCGGGCGCTCAGGCCTCCGCCTGGACCCGGTGGGTGAGCAGCAGCGCATGCAGATCATCCGGCGGCAATGGGCGACTGAACAGGAAGCCCTGCATCTTGTCGCACCCTGCCTCGCGCAGGAACTCGCGTTGCTCGACCGTTTCGACGCCCTCGGCGACCGTCTGCAGGCGCAGACTGCGCGCGAGGCTGATGATCCCGTGCACGATCGCTGCGCTTTCCGCATGCTCGGTGACTTCCTGCACGAAGGAACGGTCGATCTTCAACTGGTCGATCGGGAAACGGCGCAGATACGCGAGCGAGGAATACCCGGTGCCGAAATCGTCGACCGAGATGCTGACACCGAGCGCTCGCAATTCGGAGAGGATATCGGCCGCGCGCACGGCGTTGTCCATGACCGAGCTTTCGGTCACTTCCAGCTTGAGCAGTGAAGGGGAGAGTCCGCTTTGTTCGAGCGCGCTGCGCACGCACTGCACCAGGTTCGGGTCGCGGAACTGACGGGCAGAGAGGTTCACCGCGACGCGCAGGTGGTGGCCTCCGTCGCGCTGCCATTGCACGAGTTGCGCGCAGGCCTGGCGCAGCACCCATTCACCGATCGGGATGATGAGTCCGGTATCCTCGGCGAGCGGAATGAACTCGGCGGGCGAGATCAGCTTGCCGTCCGCACCACGCCAGCGCAGCAGCGCTTCGACATCGGTGATCGTTCCATCGGCGAGGCTCAGCAACGGCTGATAGTGAAGCAGGAGTTCAGCGCGTTCCAGCGCGTGGCGCAGCCGTTCGGCGAGTTCGAGTTGCGCCAGCGCATGCGCGTTCATGTCGGCAGTGTAGAAGCGCCAGGTGTTGCGGCCCCCTTCCTTGGCCCGGTACATCGCGGCGTCGGCGTTGCGTAGCAGGAGGTCGTGATCGGTGCCGTCCTGCGGGTAGAGGCTGACGCCGATGCTGGCCGTCAGGCTCAGCACCCGGCCGCCTACCGTCATTGGTTCAGAAAGGGACTGCAGCACGTTGCTGGCCATCAGCGCCACGTCCTGCGGGCGGCCGACATCCGGCAGGACGATCACGAACTCGTCTCCACCGATACGCGCCAGGGTCGGCTGCTCGCCGACGCAGGCCGCCATTCGGGTGGCCGTTTCGCGCAGGATGGTGTCGCCGAACTCGTGCCCGAGACTGTCGTTGATGCGCTTGAAATGATCCAGGTCGATCAGCAGAACGGCCATCATGCTGCGCATGCGCGTGGCAAAGGCGATCGCCTGGGTGATGCGATCCTTGAGCAGGTTGCGGTTGGCCAGTCCGGTCAGCAGGTCGCGGTTGGCGTGACGCTCGAGTTCCTGCTCGTAGAGTTTGCGTTCGGTGATGTCGTTGATGACGCCGACGAAATGGGTCGTGCGCCCGTCGACATCCTTCACCGGGGCGATCGAAAGTTCGTTCCAGAACAGGTTGCCGTTCTTGTGGTAGCTCTTGAGGATGGCCTCGCCTTCGCGCTGCTCGCGCAGTGCTGCGCGGATCTCTTCGACGCCCAGTTGTTCGGCATCGCCACCGAGCAGAAAGCGCGTGTCGCGCCCGATCGCCTCGTCTGCGGAGTATCCCGTGATGCGTTCGAAAGCGGGGTTGACGTAGATGATCGGGTGGCCGGGCTGGAGGGAGTCGGTAATGACGATTCCGTTGGCGGACGCTTCGAGGGCGCGATTGCTCAGGCGGTTGGCTTCCTCGCTGGCACGCAGGCGGGCCTCGTTCTCTTTTCGTTCGGCTTCCTTCTCGTAGTTCTGCAGTGCGAACGAGACGTCGGTGACCATCTCCGCGAGCAGTTCGCCCAGGGTCTCATCGAAGTAGCCGGGCTCCTGCGAATACAGTTCGAGTCCGCCGACGATCCGCTCTCCGATGCGCAACGGGAACGCAGCGGCCGAGCGCAGATCGCAGTCCCGAAGATGGGCATGCAGTGATGACAGCGCGGGCGCCGTCTGAGCGTCATTGAACAGACGCGGCCCCTGAACCGCGATGGCCATCTCGATCGGGGTGTGCGCTTCGCCCTTTGCCCGGAACGGTTGCAGGCGCGCAAACCAGGCAGGCCCATCTCCGCACCACGCGAGCGGGATGATCTCTTCGCCGGCTTCGTCGATCATGCCGACCCATGCGAGTGCAAAGCGACTGCGCTCGACAGCGATCCTGCAGATCGTGCGGAACAGCTCCTCGCGTTCGGTCAGATGCACGATCGCCTGATTGGTCTCGCTCAGCGCCGCATAGAAACTGTTCAGTCGCCGGA
Source organism: Rhodocyclaceae bacterium (assembly GCA_023383815.1). GTDB lineage: Bacteria > Pseudomonadota > Gammaproteobacteria > Burkholderiales > Rhodocyclaceae > JACOUN01. The sequence continues at coordinate 69,457 of JAHDYG010000003.1, read as the reverse complement.
TGCGCTCTTCGGCCTGCGTGAGTTCGGCGATCCGCTCCTCGAGCTGGCTGGCCTTCTGTTCGAGCTTGTTGACCAGGACCTCGCTGTAGACCTTCAGCGCGGTGTCGTCGTCGGTCACGGGGCTGCGGGGCGGCTCGTTCGTCCGGGCCGAACGCTCCAGGACTTCCTGCACCCTTGCCATGAACGGCTCGGGCTCGGACGGTTTGACGATGAAGGCATCGGCGCCCAGATCGAGTGCGAGCTGTTCGTCGCGCGGCTCGGTATAGGTCGCGGTATACACGATGAACGGCACGGTGCGCAGGGTTTCATCGGCCTTCCAGTGTCGCAGCAGCGTATAGCCGTCCATTACCGGCATCAGCAGGTCGCTGACGACGAGAGAGGGCAGCTCGGCGCGGGCCTTTTCCAGTGCGATCGCACCATTCGGCGCCTCATCGACCGTGAAGCCGTAGCCGTGCAGCAGCGCACGGAGGAAATAGACGTTTTCCGGTTTGTCGTCGACGATCAGGGCGTGCTTCATTTTCGTTCGCCTCCATCGGAGTGCGGAACGAACGCCTCCACGTCGGTCGCAAAGGTCACCGGATCGATCGGTTTCTCGAGATAGCCGTTGCATCCGGATTCGAGGCAGCGTTCGCGGTCACCCGGCATGGCATACGAGGTCACGGCAACGATCGGCACCGCCGCAAGGTCGGGATTCCGTCGCAGCGCCTGGGCGACGGCATAGCCATCCATGCCGGGAAGCTGGATGTCGAGCAGGATCAGGGCTGGCTGGATCTGTTCGGCCAGCTGCACACCGGTGGGGCCGTCCGGGGCGTGCGTCACCTGCCAGTCGCGTGCCTGCAGCAAGAAGGTGGCCAGATAGCGGTTCTGCTCGTTGTCCTCGATCAGCAGGATCTGTCGGTTCATGCCTTACTCCGTGTTTCCGGCGCCTTCAGCGGCAGTGTAACGCTGAAGACGCTGCCTTGTTCCCAACCGCTCGTCGCCGTGATCGTGCCGCCCATCAGGCGTGCCAGGCGCTGGCAGATCGCAAGCCCCAGGCCGGTGCCTTCGTGTGCGCGGGACAGCGCGGAGTCGATCTGGCGGAAGGGCCGGAACAGGGTGTCCATGTCTTCTTCCCGGATTCCGATCCCCGTGTCCCTGACGCTCAGGCATACGGCCGACTGCCCGGCTTCGCCCGGTTGCGCGACGAATCCTTCGACAGGCCGCACGCTGACCTCGACTCCACCTTTCTCCGTGAACTTCACGGCATTGCTGATCAGATTGAGCAGAATCTGCTCGACCCGGCGTGAGTCACCGAGCATTTCTCCGACGCCCGGATCGACCTCGACGCTCAGCGTGAGGTTCTTGCGGTCAGCCAGCGGGCGGGCGATCGCGGCAACCTTGGCGACCGAATCGGTCAGCTTGAACGGCTCGCGTGCAACGACCAGCTCGTCGGCCTCGATCTTGGAGATGTCGAGCACGTCGTTGATCAGCGCGAGCAGATGACGGGCGCTGTCTCGCACCATGCCGAGCTGCCGGTTCTGCTCTTCGTTCAGGGGGCCAGCGAGCCCCTGAAGCAGGATTCCGGTAAAGCCGATGATGGAGTTGAGCGGTGTGCGCAGCTCGTGGCTCATCGTGGCAAGAAAGGCCGACTTCAGGCGATCGGCCGACTCGGCTGCGTGCTTGGCCTGGAGCAGTTCAAGGTTCGCGTGCTCCAGCGCTTCGGTGCGCTCCCGCACGCGTTGTTCCAGCTCGAGCGCATTGCGCTGGGCCTGGGCGTACAGCCGCGCATTCTCCATCGCCAGTGCGACCGGGCCGCACAGATCCTCGACCAGATCGAGCACATGTTGCGCTGGCCTGCGTTCGGAGCGGGAAAAGAGGCACAGGATGCCGATCGTTTCGTTGCGCACCTGCAACGGAAAGAGGGCGTTCCAGCACACCGCGCCGTCACGCACGTTGTTGCAGCATTGCTGAGGGGTTTCGGGGGCGTTGGCGCGCAGCAGGACCGGCCGCCCTTCGGATGCCATGCCTTCGAGCATCGCCGGGCAGGCCGTCTCGCACATCGTGCCCGGCGCAGCCGCATCGCCCGTCGAGCATGCTCCGCGTGCGGCGCCGACTGCGAGCAGTCCGCGCTCGCGATCGCGCAGGCACAGCACGCCACCGTCGAAGCCGGTGACCGCGAGCGCGCCCTGGATGGCTTCGTCGAGCACGGCGTCGAGTTCGAGCCGCGATCCGGTTGCCCGGAGGGTCCGGTTGATGGCGAGAATCTCGTCGTTGCGGGTGCGGATCTCGGCCGTTTTCGTACTCACCTGCTGGCGCAGCACCACGACCCAGCCGACGCCGCCGAGCAAGAGGGCGATCGTCATGCCGGCAGCACCCGGCAACCATGTGGGCAGCAGCGGTGTGGCGATGTCGCCAGCGACCCAGCGATTGAGCGAGCGGAAATACGGGGAGGCAGGGTCACGCTTGAATTCGCGCAGGTTGCGGTCGATCGCTTCGAGCAGCGCAGCGCGTCCCTGGGGCGGCGCTGCGAAATAGAGCTTGGACGGACTGAAGATGATCGCCGTATCTTCGAGCCCGAACCGGGCTGCGTTGCGCGCGCCATAGAAGCGATTGCTGACGACGGCGTCGGCTTCGTTGTTCGCGACCGCCTCGAACGCGGTGTCGAAGTCGGGGCGCTCGATCAGATCGACGCGGATGCCGAACCCGTCCACCATATGGTTGAAGAAATTCTGCTGCACCGAGCGCTCGAGCACGGCGACCCGCTTGCCGGAGAGATCGAGCAGTGAGCGGATGCCGCTTTCCTTCCTTGCATACACCTGGACCCAGCTCGACAGTACTGGCTCTTCATGGAAGGCGTACAAGCGGGTACGGTCCGGGGTGAGTGCAACGTCGGGCATCAGGTCGATCGACCCCGATGCGAGTCGGTCCAGCCCCTCGGCCCAGGTTCCGTCTACGTACTCGATGCGCCAGTTCTCGCGTTCGGCGACGGCCTCGATCAGATCGACGAAGATTCCCTCGGGCTGCCCTGAGGCGCCCATCGACACCTTCGGGCTGTTGTCGTACACGCCGACGCGCACCGTCTGCTGGCCCAACGCCGGCGGGGCGAGTGCAAGAAGCAGCAGCGCGAGCGGAAGGAGGGCGCGGAAGACGCGGACACCCCAGCCAGGCCGCGTCGGACGAAGGACAGTACGAAGGTGCGATGTCGCGAAGTGGTGCATGACCCGAACAGGCCTCTTGTTCTCGTCCAACGGCGGAGGGCTTGCGAGCATCGCGGAGTTCCGCGATCGGCCCAAGCTACACAACCGACCGTAACCCGTCAAGCTGCATCCGGTGATGAGATCGGAATGACGTCCTGCCCTGGATGGGCCTTGCGGGCGGGTCTTGCCCGCATGGCCGCATCAGACGGATCGATATTCACCCCGATGAATTCCGACCGGGATGCGGCGTGCCCCGAATGGCTTGCCGAAGGCTTCGAAGCGCCCAGCGAGTTGCTGTCCGCAGGCCTGGCAACAGCCTTGCGGATCGAGCCGGTAGTCGAGGATCTCGTACCAGTCGCGCACGATCACCGGCGCGCCGCAACCGGTGCAGTGCGTGGTGTCGCCTTCGACGTCATGCACGTTGCCGGTATAGACGTGGCGCAGCCCCTGGTCGAGCGCGATCCGTCGCGCGCGGCGCAGCGTTTCGGGCGGTGTCGCACGGATGTCCGTCATCTTGAAGTCCGGGTGAAAGGCGCTGAAGTGCAGCGGCACGGTTGGCCCCAGTTCCCGGCAGACCCACTGCGCAAGGCGTGTCAGCTCGTCGTCCGAGTCGTTCTGGCCGGGAATCAGCAGGGTCGTCAGCTCGACCCACACCTTGGTCTCGTGCACGAGCCAGACGAGCGTGTCGAGCACCGGCTGCAGGTGCGCACCGCACAGACGCACGTAGAACTCATCGGTGAAGCCCTTGAGGTCGACATTGGCGGCATCCATGTGCTCGAAGAACTCGCCACGCGCCTCTTCGGTGATGTAGCCGGCAGTGACGGCGACGTTCTTCAAGCCGAGCTTGTGGACTTCGATCGCGGTGTCGATCGCGTATTCGGCGAAGATGACCGGGTCGTTGTAGGTATAGGCGACGCTGCGGCATCCATGCACGCTGGCCGTGCGCGCGATCTCGGCCGGCGACGCCGCGTCCATCAGGCGATCCATGTCGCGTGACTTCGAGATGTCCCAGTTCTGGCAGAACTTGCAGGCGAGGTTGCAGCCGGCCGTGCCGAACGAGAACACACTGGTGCCGGGCAGGAAATGGTTGAGCGGCTTCTTCTCGATCGGATCGATGCAGAAGCCGGAGCTCCTGCCGTACGTCGTGAGCACGATCTGGTCGCCTTCGCGCATACGCACGAAGCACGCCCCGCGCTGATCCTCATGCAGACGACAGTAACGCGGGCACAGGTCGCACTGGATGCGGCCATCGTCCAGGCGATGCCAGTAGCGGCCGGGGTGGTTCATCGCAGGCTGCCCGAGGCGGTGCTGCGCTCGGCCTCCTTCCATTTACGCACCTGGTAGGTCGCGATCGTCATTTCCGTCGCGGCGACTCCTGGTTCGAGTCCAGCCTTGCGTTTGAGCGCGCCGAGAAACATCCGTGGGTCGGGAAGCTGCTCCCAGACCTGGGGCAGGAAGGTGGCGCTGCGCCCGTGTGCCGACAGCAGCACGCCATCGACACCCGGTCGCAGACTCTGGAGTAGTTCGCGCTCGTCTGCGAACTGCAGCAACCGTGGCCGGGTCAGCACCGAGACCTCGACCCGGATGTGTTCCAGTTCGTTGCGTTCGACCGGAGAAAAGCGCAGATCCCGACTCGCAGCCGCAATGGCATTGGCCGCAACATCCTCCCCGAGCGGGCGCCGGGCCTCGAGACTGCCGATGCAACCGCGCAGTTCGCCATCGCAGGTCAGCGTGACGAAGCTCGCACCCGGTTCGAGCAGGGCCGGGTGCTCGGGCGCCTGCGCGTCGCGGGCCCCGACGTGGCGCTCGATCGCGCCACGGGCGGTTGCGAGCAGCAGCGGACCGAGTTCAGTGTCGGACATTGTCATCGTGGGCTCCGGCTTCGTCGAAGGAGAGACTGGCATAGCCGACCACCCGCGAGCGGTCGCCCGCCGTATCTCCCGAATTGCGCAGGTCGAGAAGATGGGGAGTCAGCCCGCGTTGCGCAGCGACGCGCATCAGGCCGTTGATCGGTCGTGCGCCGCACGCCTGGTCGTCCAGGATGTGGTCATCGAGCGCGAGGATCTGGCGCACCGTCGCCTGGTCGCACTGGCGGGCATGCAGGTAGGGGTGGTAGTGCGAAAGATCGGAGCTGATCACGATCAGGGTTTCTTCCCCGCCCCAGAGCTCGCCGAGCAGGCTGGCGACCGCTTCGGCGGAGGCGTCTCCGACGAGGATCGGGACCAGGCGGAAGCCATCCAGGACCATCTGCAGGAAGGGCAGTTGCACTTCCAGGCTGTGTTCGAGCGCATGCGGTCGATCATCGACGACGACGTCAGCCCGACGCTGCAGTGCAAGCCAGTCGTCACGGCTGACCGGAACCTCACCGAACGGGGTGGCGAACGCCTGGGCCGCTGGAATCGCGAATCCGCGCACAGCCATGCGGTGCGCCGGGCCAAGCAGGACGACCCGGCTGACGTGCCCGCGCAAGGGCGCAATCGCCGCATAGCCGCTCGCGGCCACCGGTCCGGAATAGAGGTAGCCCGCATGCGGCACGACGATTGCCTTTGGCGGGCGGCTGCTCCGGTCTGCGGCCATCGCTGCGCCAATCAGATCTCCGATCTGCGCGTGGAGCACGCGCGGGTCGGCCGGGTAGAAGAGTCCCGCAACCGCAGCGGGACGAACGGAAGCACTCGCCATCGTCCTTGTTCCCGAAAGTGTTCGTTGAGAGGGAGGGGAGCGGTGATACCCCTGTTTTCAGTATAGGAAATCGGAAGGCGCTGCGTGCACATTCGCGGTTCGTGCCGGATGGCGATCCACGAAGCACAAAACTGCGCATGGAGACAGAAATGCGGTCGAACATTGCTCTCGAGTGTCTATATGCTGGCAGCAGAATCCACATTCAAGGAGAGAGACCATGAATCTGTCTGAAGTCCTGCTGACCGCACTGAGTGCGCATGGCGCTCGTGAAGTCTTCGGCATCCCCGGCGACTTTGCGCTGCCGTTCTTCAAGATCATCGAAGAATCGAAGATCCTGCCGCTCTACACGATGAGCCATGAGCCCGCCGTCGGCTTTGCCGCCGATGCGGCGGCGCGCTATCGCAGCAAGCTCGGCGTTGCCGCGGTTACCTACGGCGCCGGAGCGCTCAACATGGTCAACGCGGTGGCCGGTGCCTTTGCCGAGAAATCGCCGGTGGTCGTCATATCCGGAGCGCCCGGTAAAGGCGAGGTTCTTTCGGGCATGCTGCTGCACCATCAGGCGAAGACCATCGATTCGCAGTTTGCGATCTACCGCGAGATCACCTGCGACCAGGCACGCCTCGACGATGCGCGCACCGCGCCGGCCGAGATTTCGCGGGTGCTGTCAAGCTGTCTGCGCGAGTCGCGGCCGGTGTATATCGAACTGCCACGCGACATGGTGGCCGTGCCGTGCGAGCCGGTCGTGGCGCTGTCGCCGGCGCCGATCGATGCCGATGCGCTGGCGGCATGCGCCGACGAGGTGCTCGCGCGGCTGCGCTCGGCGAGCGCCCCTGTCCTGATGGTCGGGGTCGAGGTCCGGCGCTTCGGCGTCGAGGAGCAGGTGGCCGAACTTGCGCGCCGGCTGGGCGTGCCGTGTGTGACGACCATCCTCGGGCGTGGCCTGCTGGCCGAGACCGACGCGCCGCTCGCCGGGACCTATCTCGGTGTCGCAGGCGATCCCGAGATCACGCGGATGGTGGAAGAATCGGACGCGCTGCTGCTGCTCGGTGTGATCATCTCCGACACCAACTTCGGCGTTTCCTCGCGCAAGATCGATCTGCGGCACACGATCCAGGCGCTCGATCATCGCGTCACGCTGGGCTTCCACACCTACCCGGACATCACGCTGCCGGCACTGCTGGACGCAATGCTCTCACGCGTTGCCGAGCGCAACGCGGTGCCCCGTTTCGAGCGCCCGAACTACCCGCGCGGACTCGTCGCCGACGACCAGCCGATCGGCCCCAACGACGTCGCCCGCGCGATCAACGACCTCATGCAGCGCGACGGCCCGATCCCGATCGCCACCGATATCGGCGACTGCATGTTCACCGCGATGGACATCGACCACACCGCGCTCGTCGCTCCCGGCTACTACGCCAGCATGGGCTTTGGCGTTCCGGCCGGGCTTGGCCTGCAGGCTGCCTCGGGCGAACGGCCGATCATCCTTGTCGGCGATGGCGCGTTCCAGATGACTGGATGGGAGATCGGCAACTGCCGCCGCTTCGGCTGGGATCCGATCGTGATCGTTCTGAACAACGCCTCGTGGGAAATGCTGCGCACCTTCCAGCCCGAATCCGCGTTCAACGACCTCGGTGACTGGAAGTTCGCCGCGATGGCCGATGGCCTCGGCGGCGAGGGTGTACGCGTCACCACCCGCGCCGAACTCAAGGCCGCCCTCGATCAGGCCGTCGCGACCCGCGGCAAGTTCCAGCTCATCGAAGCCATCATTCCGCGCGGCGTCCTGTCCGACACGCTCGCGCGCTTCGTTGCAGGCGTCAAACGCCTCACCGTCGCCAAGACCAACCCCGCCTGAAACGGCTGTCGCACGACCACAGCCTCCAGACGGGCGCGAACCTCACGAGGGTTCGCGCCCGTTGTCTTGTGCATCATTATGTTGACATCGAATATCGTGATTCGAATGATAGATGAGGTATCTTCGAACTCAATCTGAATCGATCATTCCGGAGAGAAGTATGAGCGATGAGTTGAGATCTCGTCTGGCACTGGTGGTGATTGGTGCGATCTTCCTGTTCTTCGGAGTGCGGCAGTTCTACTGGCACGAGACGGTCGAAATGGTAGGCATCCTGTGCGTTCTGGCGTCATTGCCATTCTTTGGCTTCGCGTTGCTCGGTAGCAACGAGGTCATACGGCAACTATTCAAGTGGCTTGGATCGAATGAATAGCACGCACGTGTAACTCAAACATCATGGGAAGGCTGGGTCAATGCTGCCTGGTGGCAGTGGTAGTGCGCTTTCCCACAAACTCTTGGTGCTCAGTCGCCAATCAGCCGCAGATACTCGCGGCGCGTCTCGGGGGAGACGGCGGCGACAACCTGCTCGTGGGTCGTCTTGTGGCGGGCCATGAGGCGAGCCGAGGCGACGGTCTTCGACTTGCAGTACCAGTGGCAGGTGTGCTGCATCAGGAGCATTTCGGCCGACAGGACATAGGCACGGTCCTTCGCCGAGCGGCCGTCGGAATTCTGGACGACGTGGGCGATGCCGCGGGCGTGAATGTCGAGGGCCGCGCGCAGATCGAACATCGCCCCCGGGAACAGCCGATCGGCGAAGGGGATCGACCATGGCAGCCGGCTGACGCGCGCAGCTTCGGCGTCGAGGGATGCGATCTCGGCGGCGAAGCGGCTGAACTGGCTGCTCAGTGCGGCCTCGTTGGGCTGCATCAGCTCCCAGATCTGCTCGCGCCGCTGGGGAGATTCCTCGCCGAGTGCGCGCATGTAGCCCTCGCTGAGCGTTTCCATCAGTTTTTCGATGCGGTAGTTCTGCAGATGGCCGCCCAGCAGCGCGATGCGCTGCTGTTGCTCGCGGGAAGCGATCGCATAGGCGCCCAGTCCGAGCGCGATGAGCAGTACGTAGGTTTCCATGGAGCCATTGTCCTTTGCTTCGGGGGGCGGCGGCAATGGGCTTCATTCGTTCCGGCAGGACGTCCCGGCATGTCCTAAGCTGTGGTGAGGGAGGTCTGACCCGGCAGGAAGACCGGTGACTGCATCGCACGGAGGCGACGGTCGCGTCACGATGGCCGCTACGCGGTTCCGTGCGGTGTGCACGAGGATTTCTCTCATGAGCGCACACCCCAGGCTCATCGTCCGCGACCTGCGCGTGCGCGCGGTCAGTGTTCCGATGCCGCTTCCGCTTCAGACGAGCAATGGCACGATCGGCATTGCACCGCTTGCGTTGATCGATCTCTACACCGATGCCGGGGTCACCGGCACGGCGTACCTGTTCTGCTACACCCCCCTGGTGCTCAAGCCGGTCGTGCAGATGCTGGGGCAGCTTTCGCAACTGATCCAGGGCGAGCCTGTGTCGCCGATCGAACTGGACCGGAAGCTGCGGAGCAGGTTTCGCCTGCTTGGCTGCAAGGGCGTGGTTGGAATGGCACTCGCCGGGATCGACATGGCCTTGTGGGATGCGCTCGCCAGAGCGCAGGGCATCCCGCTGGCCCGGGCACTGGGCGGCGAGTTGCGTCGCATTCCTGCCTACAACAGTTGCGGTCTTGGAATGATCGGGCCACAGCGGGCTGCGGAGCAGGCCAGGCATCTGGTCGAACCCGGGTTTCGCGCCATCAAGCTGCGCCTGGGTTACGCCGATGCAGCGGCCGATCTGGCAGCGGTTCGTGCCGTGCGCAAGGCGGTCGGCGACGAGATCGTGCTGATGACGGACTATAACCAGGCCTTGAGCGTACCGGAGGCCGCCGCGCGTATCCGGGTGCTCGATGGCGAGGGGCTGTACTGGATCGAAGAGCCGGCCCTGGCCGAAGACTACGCCGGCCACGCACGCATTCGCGACGAGGCGCGGACCGCGATCCAGATGGGCGAGAACTGGTGGGGGACGCACGAGATGGCCGCCTGCGTCGCACTGGGCGGTTCGGACTATGTCATGCCGGACGCCATGAAGATCGGCGGCGTGACAGGCTGGCTCAAGGCCGCCGCAATCGCCGATGCAGCGGGGTTGCCGCTGTCGAGCCATCTCTTTCCCGAGTTGAGCGTACACCTGCTGGCGGTCTCTCCTTCGGCCCACTGGCTCGAGTATGTCGACTGGGCCACACCCATTCTCCAGGAACCGCTGGAGGTGCACGGCGGCCACGCGACGCCGCCTGACGCGCCGGGTTGCAACCTGACGTGGGACGAAGCCGCGGTGGACCGCTATCTGGTCGTCTGAGGACCCGGGTTCGGGCAATGGACCCGTGATTGGAGCGCGGTGACGAACGAGGACATCGGCAGCGTCGGCCCGTGGGGTTTCGCGGTAAGATCCGCGCCATGCAAGCCTTTCACCCCCGCTACTATGCAATCGTTCCGGCTGCCGGCTCGGGCAGCCGCATGGGCTCCGGGCAACCCAAGCAGTATCTTGCACTGCTTGGCAAACCGCTGATTCACCACGCACTCCAGGTGCTGTGCGGAGTCGCTGAGATCGAGAAAGTGTTCGTCGTGCTGTCGGTCGATGATGCCGAGTGGCGGCGCCACGACTGGTCCGGTCTTGGAGATCGGCTGGTACCGCTGTTCTGCGGTGGCACGACGCGGGCGGACAGTGTGCTTGCGGGCCTGCGCGCGATTGCTTCGCTCGTGCAGCCGACCGACTGGATCCTGGTCCACGATGCCGCGCGCCCATGCCTTGCCGAATGGCACGTCGACCGCCTGATCCGGGATCTGGCGCAGGACGAAGTCGGTGGGCTGCTCGCGGTTCCGGTCGCCGATACGCTCAAGCGCGCGGACGAACATCGTCACGTGCTCGGGACCGTGGCGCGAGACTGCCTGTGGCAGGCGCAGACACCGCAGATGTTCCGCTACGTGATGCTGCGCAGGGCGCTCGAAAGCGCGCAGCACGTCACCGACGAGTCATCCGCGCTGGAAGCGGCGGGTCTGCATCCGAAACTGGTGTTGGGCGATGCGACGAACCTGAAGGTCACCTATCCGCTCGATCTGCATCTGGCCGAGTGGATCCTGCGCAATCGCGAGGAGTGAAGCTCATGGCCGAGACCCATTTCGGACGATCGTTTCCGGCGCTTCGCATCGGCCAGGGCTTTGATGTCCATGCGCTCGTGGCGGGCCGCCCGCTGATCGTCGGCGGCGTGACGATCCCTTTTCCGCTGGGCTTGCTGGGGCATTCCGATGCCGACGTGCTGCTCCATGCGCTGACGGATGCCCTGCTCGGTGCGGCCGGACTGGGCGACATCGGGCGCCTGTTTCCCGATACAGATCCGCGCCATGCCGGCGCGGACAGCCGCGCGCTGCTGCGCGAAGCGTTTGCCCGGGTGCGCGCGGCGGGCTATTCGGTCGTGAACGTCGATGCGACGGTGATCTGCCGGGCGCCGAAGATCCTGCCGCACGTACCGGCCATGGTGGCGAACATCGCAGGCGATCTGGGCCTCGAACCGGCGGCAGTGAACATCAAGGGCAAGACGACCGAGAAGCTTGGCTTCACCGGGCGTGGTGAAGGCATCGCCGCCCAGGTCGTTGCGCTGCTCGTGCGCGACGAGGGCCGTGCCTGAGGCCCGGCAGGACGACGGCGGGCGCGGTTCCCGGGCACGCGTGTTCTTCGCCCTGTGGCCGGACGACGAAAGTGCCCGGAGACTGCACGCGCAGGCGCTGCAGATTCGCGCCGAGTGCGGTGGGCGGGCGATGCGCAGGGAGACCCTGCATCTCACGCTCGCCTTTCTCGGCGAGGTGGCGCGGACCGATCTCGAGCGACTGCGTGCGGTCGGCGACCTCGTATCCGGCGAGCCCTTTCGCTTCGTCATCGATCGTGTGGGCGGCTGGGCGCACAACCGCATCGTCTGGGCCGGCACCAGCGAGCCGCCTCAGCCCCTCCGGGCGCTCGCGCAATCGCTGATCGGGCATCTCGCCGCCGCAGGCTTTCCGACCGAGCAGAGGAAATTCACGCCACACGTGACGCTCGTGCGCAAGGCGGTTCATCGCTGTGAGGCGCGGGCAATCGAAGGGTGCGGGTGGGATGTCGGGCGATTCGTGCTGGTCGAATCCACGCTCGGCGCCGAAGGCGCGCACTATCGGGTGATCGGGGAATGGCAACTGCGGCGGACGGAATCGGGTGGAATCGTGCCATCTGGCCCACAGCACTGAAAACGGGGCCTTCGGCCCCGTCCCCTGAACAATCGGGTTTTCGTGCTTCAGAGATACAGGCACGCCTCCAGGTGCTCTTTGAGTCGTGGCTCGGGTGACTTGGTGTAGTCCTTTTCGAACCGGTCGGTGATCAACTGCGCGGTCGGCGAATCCAGCACCGAGTTCAGCAGGCCCATGAAGGCGGGCGGGGCGAAGACGATCGCTCGTCGGAATGCGTTTCGGGTGCGCCCGGCATACAGTTCCTGCGCCAGTTCCTGGGCGAAGACTCGGGCTTCGTGCTCCTTGGGAAGGGTCTGGGGGGTTTTTGCGCCGGGTGCGTTGCCGTTCGACGCCATGCTGCCGGGGCGGTCGGTCACGAGGTCGGCGTTCTTGAGTCGGCTTTCAGGGTGGATCAGCTCCTTGACCAGTCTGAGCCCCTTGTTGGGGCCGAGGTTCTCGTACAGTCTCGCCAGGCTGGCGTTGGCAACCAGAATCCAGGTAATCGCCATGGTGTACCTCCGGACAATTGGAAACGTGCGCCGTCAAAGACAGCGCTTCCAGCTTAGACCTGCCCGAATGGTCGTGCAAAGGGCTGCCATTTCGCATTGCGAAAAGCCGCGCCAGGGCATCGTTTGCGCGCGAAGCGCCGTCCGGAGCGCCGGAGGTTCTCAGAAAATTCCCAGCGCAACCCCGGTCGCGAAGGCTTCGCCGAGTTCTTCGGCCTGTTCGAGCGCGGCGGGCGTGACCTCCTTGCGCACGATCAACGCATCGGCGGCAAGCTTCCAGCCATAGCCGGTCGCGATGCGGCCAATCTCGCGCACGGCGCCGGAACCATCGTTGCCGGCGCTGATGAAGACCGCGTAGGGCAGGCCGGTGAGCAGCCCTTCGCACGGATAGTAGGTGCGATCGAAGAAGTCCTTCAACGCTCCGGACAGATAGCCGAAATTCTCCGGGGTGCCGAGCAGGAGGCCATCGCAGCCGAGCAGGTCGTCCACCCCCGCTGCGCTGGCGCGCAGGATGCAGCTTTCGGTGTCCTCGACCCGCCGTACACCGCGGAACACCGCATGCGCGAGCCTGCGGGTGTTGCCGGACTGGCTGTGATAGACGAGCAGGATTCGCTTGCGGTCGGTCATCTTCGCGGTCTTGGTTGCGGGTGCATCGCAAGGTGCGGCGCCGGGCACTGGGAGCGCTGGGGATCAGTCCCCACCCGGTTGGATGCGCGCTCCGTCGTCCGGTTCGCTGTGGGTCGCGCGCGCAGCCGGGTCCATCCGATAGAAGCGGCTCAGTTGACCGTAGACCTCGGGAAATGCCGTTTGCAGCCGGTGCGGCGCTTCGAAGAAGGTTTCCGAGGCCACTGCGAAGAACTCGGCCGGATGTTCGGCAGCGTATGGGTCCAGTACGGTCGGCAATCCAGAATCCACGAGCTCACAGAACTGGTCGTACGCCTCGGTGAAGACCCGCGCCCACTCAGTGCGCGACATCCCGGCCGGAAGCGGGGGAAGGCCGTCGGCCTCGCCGTTGAGCATGTCGAGCTTGTGCACGAATTCGTGGATGACGACGTTCAGGCCGTCTGCGGCCTCGTCGCCGGTTTCGTCGATGTCCCAGCCGATCAGCACCGGACCGTGCGCCCAGGCTTCGCCCAGGACTTCGTCGTCGTACTCGTGGACGACGCCTGCCTCGTCGGCCTGGCTGCGCGGGATGATGAATCCTCCCGGATAGACGACCACCCCGACCCAGCCGCGATAGGCGTCGAGCCCGATATGGAGGATCGGCAGGCAGGCCTGCAGCGCGATCGAAAGCAGCATCCGGTCGGTCAACTCCAGCCCGCTCGCGCCGTGAAACTGCTTGTGCGCCAGGAACTCGCGCGCGAGCCCGCGCAACTGCGCTCGCTCCTCGTTGCTCAGGAAGTCGAGAAATGGAAGCGTCGCCTCGACCCCCGCCCACAGGGATTCGGGCACCTGGGCCGGCGCGCCGGCGAGGCGCCGCCACCAGCCACGCAGCCCGTCGATGAGCGCGACCATGATCATGTTTTCCTTCGCGTGGTCAGCCAGATGCCTGCGAAGACGAGCGAGATTCCGGCGAAATGGAACCAGAACGGCCGCTCGCCAAGGAAGGCAATGGCGAGCAGGGTGCCGAACACGGGCATCAGGTGAATGAACAGTGCGCCCCGGTTCGGTCCGACGGCGGCGATGCCTGCGTTGTAGAAGACATAGCCGACGAAGCCGGGGAAGACGCCGATGTAGAGGATCGCGAGCCAGGTGCCGGGCGAGCCTTCGATGAAGCGGCCGCCGTACAGCTCCCACGCGTAGAACGGCACCAGAGCAGCGACCCCGATCACCGTCATCGCGGCCAGCAGCAGCATCGCATGCAGTCCGGCCGGACGCCAGTTCAAGCCCACCGTGTAGAGCCCCCAGGTCAGCACTGCGAGCAGCATCCACAGATCGCCGCGGTTGAGCTCCAGGCCGAGCAGGGTATCGAGGCTGCCGCGCGCGACGATGGTCAGCACACCGGCGAGCGACAGCACGACGCCTGCAGTTTCCAAGGGACTCAGGCGCTTGCCGAGCAGAACGAAGGCGAACGCGATCGTTGCGACCGGAATGAAGGAGTTGAGCATCGTCGCGCTGGTTGCTGTCGTGTACTGCAGCGCGATATAGACGAAGGTGTTGTAGCTCGCCACGCTCAGCAAGCCGAGCACGACCAGTGCGCGCCAGTGGCGGCGCACCGCAGGCCACTCGTTGCGCAGGTGTGGCAGGGCGAAGGGGAGCACCAGTGCAAGCGCGATGGCCCAGCGCCAGAACGCGAGCGCGAACGGCGGCACGGCTTCATGAACGCCACGAGCGACGACCATGTTGCCGGACCAGAACAAGGCGGTGAGCGTGAGCAGCAGGTAGGGGTTGGGGGAAGGTGTTCTCATCTCCGGGAACTTCGGTCGGGGCCGGAGCGTGGATGATGGCACAGTGCGCGCCCGCGCGGGTTGCGCGGCTCCCGGGCACGTTGCATGCGAGGGCGTTGTGGGATAATCCGTGCCATGGTCTCCGTAACCCATGCCGTCTCCCGCGACGATTCCGGACTGCCCGTCGAGCTGCTCACCGAGGGGCTGGATGCCGCCGAGCGGGCACAGCTCGAGGCTGCGCTCGAACTGGCCGGCGATCTGTACGCCGGGCACGATCTGGGGACCGGCGAGTCGATGCTCCGCCATGCACACGGGATGGCGTTGATCTGTGCCTCGCTGCGCCTCGATGCGGCAACGCGGATCGCGGCCTTGCTCTTTGCAGTCAACGAGTTCCTCGATGATCCGGGTCCGCGCCTGGAGCGCGAGTTCGGCAAGCCCGTCGCCGATCTCGTCGAAGGGTTGCACAAGCTGCACGGCCTGCGACCTCTGACGCGCATGACCGCGAATGCGACGGCGCCCGAGATCCGGGCGCAGACCGAGGTGCTGCGCAAGATGTTGCTGGCGATGGTGGCGGACATCCGCGTCGTCCTCCTGCGGCTCGCCTCGCGCACCCAGACGCTGCGCTATTTCACCGATCATGACGAAGCCCAGCGCACCGAAGTGGCGCGCGAGAGCATGAGCATCTACGCGCCGCTGGCGAACCGGCTCGGCGTCTGGCAGTTGAAGTGGGAACTGGAAGACCTTTCGTTCCGCTTTCTCGAACCGCAGACCTACAAGCGGATTGCGAAGATGCTCGACGAACGCCGTTCGGAGCGCGAGGCCTTCATCCAGAATGCGATCGAGCGCCTGCATTCCGAGCTGGCAGCGGCCGGCATCCATGGCGAGATCCAGGGGCGGCCGAAGCACATCTACAGCATCTACAACAAGATGCGCGGCAAGAAGGTCGACTTCTCGCAGGTGTACGACATCCGCGCGCTGCGGGTGCTGGTCGATCGCGTCGAGGATTGCTACACCGTGCTCGACATCGTGAACCGCCTGTGGCAGCCGATTCCCGCGGAGTACGACGACTACATTTCGCGCCCGAAGGGCAACAACTACCAGTCGCTGCACACGGCCCTGCTGGCTGAGGATGGCCGCTCGCTCGAAGTGCAGATCCGTACCCACGACATGCACCGCCACGCCGAGCTTGGTGTGGCCGCGCACTGGCGCTACAAGGAAGGCAGCGGCCACGCGGCCAGTGCGTACGACGAGAAGATTGCACTGCTGCGCAGCCTTCTGTCATGGCGCGACGAAGTTGCCGATTCGGCCGAGTGGGTCGAACAGTTCCGTCGCGCCTCGCTCGACGACACGATCTACCTGCTGACCCCGCAGGGGCGGGTCATCGACCTGACGCGCGGTGCGACGCCGATCGATTTTGCCTACCGCCTGCACACCGAACTCGGGCATCGCTGTCGTGGTGCCAAGGTTGACGGTCATCTGGTGCCGCTCAATACGCAGCTCGAGAACGGGCAGACGGTCGAGATCACGACGGTGAAGGAGGGGGGGCCGTCACGCGACTGGCTCAACCCGCAACTGGGCTTCATCGCCACCAGCCGCGCCCGCACCAAGATCAAGGCCTGGTTCGGCCAGCAGGAGGAAGCTGAACTCCTGGCGCGGGGGCGCAGTTTCGTGACCCGCGAGATGCAGCGGGAAGGGCAAGCCCAGGCGAAGATCGATGATCTGGCCGAGCGGCTCGGCTTCAAGTCGGCCGAAGCGATGTTCGTCGCCGCCGGCCGCGGGGAGGTCGGGCCACGTGCGGTGCAGACCGCCTTGCGCGAACCCGATTCGGAAGCGATCGCGGAGACGCAGCCGGAGATCGTCGTCGGCCGCAGCCGTTCGGGCGACAGCAGCGACAAGGTCCTGGTGGTCGGAGTCGGCAAGCTGATGACCTCCCTGTCGCGCTGCTGCAAACCGGCGCCTCCAGACGCGATCCAGGGGTTCGTGACGCGTGGGCGCGGGGTGTCGATCCACCGCGTAGACTGCCCGGATTTCCAGCGGCTCGTCGCCCGGCACCCGGAGCGGGTGGTCGAGGTCGCCTGGGGCGGTGACGCGTTCAAGGGCGCTCAGGCGGTGTTCCCGGTCGACATCGAGGTCGAGGCGAGTGACCGCCAGGGGCTCTTGCGCGACATCTCGGAGGTGCTCTCCCGCGAAAAGCTCAACGTGACGGCGGTCAACACCCTCACCAAGAAGGGCAAGGCCTACATGCGTTTCACGCTGGAGATCACTGGTGTCGCGCAGATCCAGCGCGCCGTGGCGCTGATCAGCGAAGTCCGAGACGTGATCCGGGCTCGCCGCCGATAGCGCAGGGCCTGCCCAGGCCGCCGCTTAGGGCACCTGGACAAGGAGGCCGATCAACTCGATCCGCTCAGATCCGACAACAACAGTGCCTGCGCCGAACGCTTGCTGCCGCCGCGGGCGCTCTTGCGCCGGTAGCGGCCGTCTTCGAGCATCTCCCACGACTGGGCGTTGTCGGCGAGGTAGGCGCGCAGGCCTTCGCGGATGACGCGCCGCTTCAGGCGTGGGTCGAGTACCGGAAAGGCGATCTCGATGCGGCGGAAAAAATTGCGATCCATCCAGTCGGCGCTCGACAGGTAAACCTTTTCCTCACCGCCGGCATGGAACAGGAAGATGCGGTGGTGTTCGAGGAAGCGCCCCACGATCGAGCGCACCCGGATGTTGTCGGACAGTCCGGCCACTCCGGGTTTGAGCGCGCACGGTCCGCGGATGATGAGATCGATCATCACCCCGGCCTGCGAAGCGGCATACAGCGCTTCGATGGTTTCCGGTTCGAGGAGCGCATTCATCTTGACGATGATGCGCCCCTTCTTGCCGGCTCGCGCCGCTTCGGCCTCGGCATTGATCGCCGCGACCACGTTGGGTTGCAGCGCGAAGGGGGCCTGCCACAGGTGCTTGAGCGTCGTGGCCCGCCCCAGGCCGGTGAGCTGCTTGAAGACCTCGGCGACGTCTTCCCCGATTTCCTCGTTGCAGGTGAGCAGGCCGAAATCGGTATAGAAGCGCGTCGTTCGTGGATGGTAGTTGCCGGTTCCGAGATGGACGTAGCGGCGCAGGCGTCCTTCCTCGCGGCGCACGAACATCAGCATCTTGGCGTGCGTCTTGTAGCCGAACACGCCGTACACGACGTGCGCGCCAACCTCTTCGAGGCGGTTGGCGAGCGCGATGTTCGCTTCTTCGTCGAAGCGCGCCATGAGTTCGAGCACCACCGTGACTTCCTTGCCCTTCTGTGCCGCGCGCGCAAGGTGCTCCATCAGCACGGAATCGGTTCCGGTGCGATAGACCGTCATCTTGATCGCGAGCACCTGAGGGTCATCGGCAGCCGAACGCAGCAGCTGGATGACCGGATCGAAGCTCTGGAAGGGGTGATGGAGCAGGATGTCCTGCTTGCGGATCGCGGCAAACATGTCCTGCTTCTTGTCGAGCCCCTTCGGGATCCCGGGCAGGAAGGGGGGGAAGCTCAGGTCCGGTCGTGAAACCCAGTCGGGCACCTGCATCAGGCGCACGAGGTTCACGATGCCAGGGGTGCGATAGAGATCGCGGCGGCTGAGCAGAAACTGTTGCAGCAGGAAGCCTTCCATCTTCTCCGAGCAGGTGTCGGCCACTTCGAGCCGTACGGTGTCACCGAAGTGGCGCTGCTGCAGTTCGCCCTTGAGCGACACGCGCAGATCCTTGACCTCTTCCTCGTCGACGAAGAGGTCTGAATTGCGGGTCACGCGAAACTGGTAGCAGCCGAGCACACGCATGCCTGAAAAGAGCTGGTCGACATGCGCATGCAGCACCGAGGAGAGGAACACGAAGGTGTACTCATGCTCGCAGATATCCTTGGGAAGACGGATCACGCGCGGCAGTGCGCGCGGCGCCTGGACGATGGCGGCGCCCGAGTCTCGGCCGAAGGCGTCGCGCCCTTCCAGCTCGATCGCAAAGTTCAGGCTCTTGTTGAGCACGCGTGGAAACGGGTGTGCCGGGTCGAGTCCGATCGGCGTCAGGACCGGGTTGACCTCGCGATCGAAGTATTCCTTGATCCATGCGCCTTGCGCCTCCGTCCACAGGCCACGGCGCAGGAAGGTGATCCCTTCGCGCTCCAGCGCGGGCAGGATCTCGTCATTGAGCAGTTCGTACTGATCGGCTATGAGTCCGTGAACTTCCTTGCTCACCCGGTCGAGCAGTTCGCCGGGCGTGAGTCCGTCCATGCCTGCGCTGCGCCCGCCAAGGCGGATCTGCTCCTTGATCCCCGAAACCCGGATCTCGAAGAATTCATCCAGGTTGCTCGAAACGATGCACAGGAAGCGCAACCGTTCGAGCAGTGGCACGCTCGGGTCGGCGGCCTGGTCGAGCACCCGTCGCTGAAAGCGCAGCAGCGATAGTTCGCGGTTGAGAAAGTGATCGGAGGGGTAGTTCTGGAGGATTCTATCGGGGATTCTCATCGTACTCTCGGACGACAGGTTCTGCGGGCGCTCCAGTGCGCAAACGGCACAGATTGAAGCGAAAGGGTTGCACCTGCATGACAGGGGGCGATATTCCGCCAAGCATACCGGACCGGTGCGGCGTCGGGCAGTTCCCGCCCGCGATCGGGTCGGATCAAAGTAGAATGCGCCTCACCTCCGACGGAAGTTCCCGACAGCATGCACGAGTTGATCGCGGCAATCGACCTGGGCTCCAACAGTTTCCGGCTTCAGGTGGGCAGGATCGTCAACGACCAGGTCTATCCGCTCGACGGCCTGAAGGAATCGGTGCGGCTTGCGGCAGGGCTGACCCCGGACAAGCTGCTCGATCTGGCGTCGCAGCAGCGCGGACTGGAAGCCTTGCGCCGATTCAACGAGCGGCTGCGTGGATTCGGACCCGACTCGATGCGTGCGGTGGCCACCAACACGCTGCGCGTGGCCAAGAATGCGCCGCAGTTCCTCGCGAAGGCCGAAGCGGCGCTCGGCGCCCCGATCGAGGTCATCGCCGGACGCGAGGAGGCACGCCTGATCTACGTCGGTGTCGCACATACCCTACCGGATCCGCACCGCCAGCAACTCGTCGTCGATATCGGAGGCGGTTCGACCGAGTTCATCATCGGCCGCAGCTTTCAGCCCATCGTGCTCGAATCGCTCTACATGGGCTGTGTGACCTACAGCCTTCGGTACTTTCCGGACGGACGCATCGACAAGCGTGCACTCAAGGAGGCAGAGTTCGCGGCGCGGCGTGAGTTGCTGGCGATTGCGCATGTGTACCGCGAAGTCGGCTGGGAAGTTGCGGTCGGCTCCAGCGGCTCGGCCAAGGCGCTCGTCGACGCGCTCGAACAGAACGGTCTGTCCGGAGACGGGATCACGGCGCAGGGGCTCGAGGCCCTGCGTGCGATCCTGCTGCGGGCCGGCCATCTCGACCGTCTCGATCTGGCAGGCGTGAAGGGGGACCGCATTCCCGTGCTGCTTGGTGGTTTTGCGATCATGTCGGCCGTATTCAAGGAGTTCGGACTGGAGCAGATGACATTCTCGGAAGGCGCTCTGCGACTCGGGGTGCTCTACGATCTGCTGGGTCGCTACCACCACCACGACCTGCGCGCCGCAACGGTTTCGGCGTTCACGACACGCTACCAGGTCGATGTGCCCCATGCTGATGCAGTCGCACAGACCGCGTGCCATCTGCTCGCGTGCCTGGATCCGGACACCGCGGACGAGGAACACCCGGATCGCCTGTTCCTTTCGTGGGCAGCGCGTCTGCACGAGATCGGCGTGTCGGTCGCGCATTCGAGCTACCACAAGCACAGTGCCTACATCCTCGCCAATGCCGACATGCCGGGGTTCTCCCGCATGGATCAGGGGCGGCTTTCGCGCATCGTGCTCGCGCACCGGGGCAAGCTCGCACGGGTATCGACGCTCGATGAGAACAGCCCGGACTGGATGTTGATCGTGTGCCTGCGCCTGGCGCATCTGCTGCACCGCGCTCGCGACGGACGCGGCGTACCGCCCATATCGATCGCCCGTACGGCCACCGGTTTTGCGGTGACGGTGCGTGAAAGCTGGCTCAGGAAGCTCCCGCTTACGGCGGCGGCCCTTGAAGAGGAACAGCGCCAGTGGTTGTCGGTCGGGCGTGGCCTGATCCTGCGCACCCAGGCCAGCCCGCTGCCGACGGCCTGATCGACCGACGATGTCCGCAGTGCCCTCCGATCGCGCCAACCATCGACCGGGCATCCGGATCGACCCTTCCGGTCGGGGCGTGCTCCGGCTGCACGGCGACTGGACCCTGCGTCTGCTGACCCCGCAGATTCGTGCGATCCGGCAGCATCTGCGCACAGCGCCGCCCGACGCGCGCTGGGTACTGGACGAGGTCACGCGCCTGGACAGCTTCGGCGCGGTACTGCTCTGGCAGGCGTGGCGTCGTGCCTGGCCGGCGGATCTGTCGCTTCCCGACGATCTGAGAGCACTCTTCGAGGAGATTGCGGCCAGCGACCGCCAGCCCTTGCCGCAGCAGGGACTGCGCACCCCAGCGGACCATCTCGTGTTGCTCGGTCGTGCTGCGCTGCATTTTCGCGATCATGTGCTCGATTTCGTCCGGCTCTTCGGCGGCATCGTGCTCGATTTCCTGCATCTGCTGCGCACGCCCCAGGACTGGCCCCTGCGAGAGATCTCGGCGAACGTTTTCAAGGTCGGCGTACGGGCGATGCCTGTAGCGGCGCTGGTCGGCTTCCTCATCGGCGTCGCCCTGTCCTATCTTTCGGCGCTGCAGTTGCGGGCTTACGGTGCGGACGTGTTCATCGTGAACATCCTGGGGCTGGGCATCATCCGGGAACTGGGACCGGTTCTGGTGTCGGTACTGGTCGCGGGGCGCTCAGGTTCGGCAATGACAGCGCAGCTCGGGGTGATGCGCGTGACCGAGGAGATCGATGCGCTGGCGGCGATGGGCGTGTCGCGCAGCCTGCGTCTCGTACTACCCAAGGTCATCGCGCTGTCGATCGCAATGCCGTTGCTGGTGTTGTGGACCTCGGCCATGGCACTCTTCGGCGGGATGGTGTCGGCTTCGCTGCAGCTGGGTCTGACATACGGTTTCTTCATCGAAACCCTTCCGGGCGTAGTGCCGCTGGCGAACCTCTACATCGCGCTGTCGAAAGGGTTCGTATTCGGACTGTTGATCGCGCTCATCGCCTGCCACTTCGGCCTGCGCGTCAAACCCAACACCGAGAGCCTGTCGGCCAACACCACCGCTTCGGTCGTGTCGGCGATCACGATCGTGATCCTGGTCGACGCGATCTTTGCGATCGCCACGCGCACGATCGGAGTCCCGTTCTGATGTCGACCCCGATCGTCGATCTGCAGGGCATCGTGACGCGTTTTGGCGACCTGCTCGTGCACGATGGCCTTGAACTGAAGGTGGAGCGGGGTGACATCGTTTCGCTGATCGGGGGGTCGGGC
Source organism: Rhodocyclaceae bacterium (assembly GCA_023383815.1). Classification (GTDB taxonomy): domain Bacteria; phylum Pseudomonadota; class Gammaproteobacteria; order Burkholderiales; family Rhodocyclaceae; genus JACOUN01. The sequence continues at coordinate 47,155 of JAHDYG010000003.1, read as the reverse complement.
AGCGGCAAGACAACCTTGCTGCGCCACCTGATCGGGCTCACGGCCCCCGTTTCGGGCACGGTCATGATGTTCGGCGAACCGCTGCTCTCCGGCGCTCAGCACGAACAACGCGCAAGGCGTCGGCGCTTTGGCGTGTTGTTCCAGCAAGGGGCATTGTTCTCTGCGCTCAACGTGTCCCAGAACATCGCCTTTCCGCTGCGCGAATTGCGCGTCGCAAGCCAGGCCGAGATCGATGCCCTGGTCCTGCGCAAACTGGCGATGGTCGAGCTTGAACCTGCCCACGCGCTGCTCATGCCTTCGGAGTTGTCGGGCGGCATGATCAAGCGCGTTGCGCTTGCCCGCGCGCTGGCGTTGGAGCCCGAGCTGCTCCTGCTCGATGAGCCGACTGCCGGGCTCGATCCGGATCTGAGCCTGTCCTTCGTCGAGCTGATCCGGTCCTTGCACCGGCGCCTGCACCTGACCATCGTGCTCGTGACACACGATATCGATACACTGATGGCGCTATCGACGAAGGTGGCGGTTCTGGCTGACCGGAAGATCGTCAGCTGTGCCCCCGTCGAGGAAACCATTGCCCTCGATCACCCTTTCGTGAGCCGGTTCTTCAAGGCAGTGATCGATCGTAGGCGCATTGCGCCGGTTGCGGGAGTACAAGACTGATGGAAAGCCGTGCCTATGCGCTCGCAGCGGGACTCTTCGCATTGCTGCTTGGCACGGCCTGCGTGCTGGCAGTGTGGTGGTTCTCTGGCAGCCGCGATGAGATGCGTACCTACGAGCTTGTCTCGACCGGCATCATCAGCGGGTTGAACGAGCAGGCGCACGTGCGCTACCGTGGCATGGCAGCGGGCAAGGTCACGTCGATCCGCATCGATCCGGACGATCCCCGCAATCTTCTCATCACGGTCCGGGTGCGTGCCGATCTGCCGGTGACGCGTGGCACGCGGGCGAGCCTGGGCTATCAGGGCGTGACCGGGCTTGCCTTCGTTCAACTGGACGATCGCGGCAAGGATCCGGCGCCGCTGACCGGTGAAGGTGACCGACCGCCACGACTCGTGCTCGAAGGCGGTGTGCTGGAGCAGATCACGGATACTGCGGTCGAAGCGATCACCCGTTTCGGCAGGCTTTCCGACCAGGTGGCTGCGTTCTTCGACGAACGCAACCTGCGACGCCTGCAAGATGCGCTGGAGGCCATCGAATCGGCCGCAAACAGCGTGGACAGCACGTTCGTGGATGCTCCCGCGACCCTTGCGGCCATACGCAGCGCCTTCACCCCCGAAAATCTGGACAGCCTTGCGCGAATGCTGGCAAAGCTCGAACAGGCGAGCGGCGAGGCCGGACCCGCCCTGGCCGAGATGCGCCGCCTGATGGAACGCACCGACCGGTTGCTCCTCACGCTGGATGGCGCGGCACACGCCGCAAGCAGTGCGCTGGTCGATGAAACCCTGCCCGAGTTCAACCGTCTTGCCCGGGAGATGCGCGAGACTTCGGTCGGACTGCGACGCCTCGTCGACGAGATCGAAGCCGCTCCGCAACTGCTCGTAACCGGGCGTGGCGCGCCCCATCCGGGGCCCGGTGAACCGGGATTCGAACCGGTTCGCCGTTGAGCTACGGAGCCATCGATGAGAATGACGCTTGCCCATTTGCTGTTGCCAGTCCTGTTCCTGTGTGGCTGCGCGGGGCTCGGAGCCCCTCCACCGCGCATGAGTGCCTTCGATCTCGGAACCGGCGTGCATCAGGCCGGTGGAACCGCCGCCGCAACACTCGATGTGCAGGCTCCGTCCTGGCTCTCATCTGCGGCGATGCAGTACCGGCGTGACGATCATGTGCCCGCAGCCCGCGAGAGCTATGCGTTCAGCCGCTGGGCCGGTGCCTTGCCGGAGCTTCTGTCACACCGGATCGAGGCTTCATTGGCAGGGGCGTCGGTGCGTCTGCCTTGTCGGATGCGCATCGATGTCGACGAAGCCATCCAGATCTACGACTCGCCGGCCCGAAGCCGGGTCGAGTGGAGGATCCGAGCGACCCTGCTGCCCATGCACGTGGCCACGCCGGTGGCGCAACGCATGCTGTTCACCGTCCGGGAGGCCGCGACGGCTGACGCCGCAGGGGGCGTAGGTGCGCATCGAGAGGCAGTGAGCGAGCTTGTGGCGCAGATCCGGAAGTGGCTGGATGCCGTCGCGCAGGATCCGGATGTCGCCCGGCGCTGTCGAAGATCCGCATGAATCCAACCCCGAAGCCCGGAGATCATCAACATGACCGAACACCAGAATTCACCCTATGAAACCGGGCTTGACAAGAACCCGGCAAACTACGTGCCGCTCACCCCGCTGACCTTTCTCGAGCGCAGCGCGTCGGTCTATCCGGAGCGGACGGCGATCATTCATGGCAGCCGACGTCTGAACTGGTCGCAGTATTCCGAACGTTGCCGCCGTCTCGCCTCAGCCCTGGTGCAACTGGGCGTGCGGCGCAATGACACGGTCGCTGTCATCCTCAACAACACGCCCGAGATGCTCGAGTGCAGCTTCGGTGTTCCGGCCTGCGGCGCCGTGCTCAACACCATCAACACCCGTCTCGATGCCGAGACGATCGCCTTCATCCTGGATCACGGTGAGGCCAGGGTGCTCATCACCGATCGCGAGTATTCGTCCGCAGTCGCTGCAGCCTTGCAGCGGTTGAATCGCCCGGAGCTGATCGTCATCGACGTCGACGACTCCGAATACTCCGGGCCCGGAGATCGGGTCGGAACGCTCGAATACGAATCGCTGCTCGCTGGCGCCGATCCAGCGTTCGTCATGCGGCCTCCTTCCGACGAATGGGATGCGATCTCGCTCAACTACACGTCCGGCACCACCGGCAACCCCAAGGGCGTGGTCTACCATCACCGCGGCGCGTATCTCAATGCGCTTTCGAACATCGTCTCCTGGGGCATGCCGCCGCACGCGGTGTACCTGTGGACCTTGCCGATGTTTCACTGCAACGGTTGGTGCTTTCCGTGGACGATCGCGGCCAATGCGGGGATCAATGTCTGCCTGCGCCGCGTCGACGCCAAGGGAATCCTCGATGCGATCCGCGAGCACCGCGTGACGCACTACTGCGGCGCCCCGATCGTGCATTCGATGATCGTCAATGCTCCAGGTGAATGGCGCCAGGGGATTGATCACAAGGTCAGCGCCCTCGTTGCAGCCGCACCGCCGCCGGCTGCGCTGATCGAGGGTATGGCGCGCATCGGCTTCGATCTCACGCACGTCTACGGGCTCACCGAAACCTACGGTCCGGCCGCGGTCTGTGCCAAGCATGAGCAATGGAGCGAACTTCCGCTCGACGAGCAGGTGCGGCTGAACGGCCGTCAGGGCGTGCGTTACCACGCACAGGAAGGCCTGACCGTACTGGACCCGGCAACCATGTCCGAGGTGCCGCGCGATGGCGCAACGATGGGCGAGCTGATGTTTCGCGGCAACCTGGTGATGAAGGGCTATCTGAAGAATCCCGCCGCGACCACCGAAGCCTTTCGTGGCGGCTGGTATCACACGGGGGACCTGGCCGTTCTGCAACCGGACGGATACGTCAAGATCAAGGATCGTTCGAAGGACATCATCATTTCTGGAGGCGAGAACGTGTCGTCGATCGAAGTCGAGGACGCAATCTACAAGCATCCGGATGTTCTCGCCGTTGCGGTGGTCGCGGCGCCCGATCCAAAGTGGGGAGAGGTTCCGTGCGCCTTCGTCGAACTGAAGGACGGCGCATCGCTGACAGCGGAAGCGTTGCTCGCGCACTGCCGACAGCATCTGGCTGGATTCAAGATGCCGAAGCGGGTTGTGTTCGCTTCGGTTCCGAAGACTTCAACGGGCAAGATCCAGAAGTTTCTGTTGCGTGAGCAGGCTGGCTCGCTCAAGTCCTTTGATTGAGGGTGTGCACACCGGGATGGGAGGGGGCGGCGTTGTTTGAATAGACGGCGGAGAGCGGTCCGTGCGCATGTTTTTTCTGGTTCGTGTCCGCCTGGCGGGCTAAGATGTTTTCAGTTGACGTCAACGGCAACCAGAGAACAGGAGAATGATGATGAGTGCTGTACTGGATCCGGCCAACGAGCCGCTGGTGTTGCGGCGGGACAAGGACGGCGTCGCCTGGCTGACGCTGAATCGCCCGGGACAATTCAACTCGCTGTCCCGTTCGATGATCGAGACCCTGCTTGCCGAGATCGACAGGATCGCCACGGATGAGAGTGTGCGGGTGGTCGTGCTGGCAGGGGAGGGCAAGGCCTTCTGCGCCGGACACGATCTGAAGGAAATGCGCGGCAACCACGAGCTGGCGTTCCAGCAGGAACTGTTCCGCCTGTGCGGCAAGTTCATGGTCCGGCTGACCGAGCTGCCGCAACCCGTGATCGCACGGGTTCATGGCATTGCCACGGCAGCCGGGTGTCAGCTCGTGTCGATGTGCGACCTCGCCGTCGCAGCAGACACGGCGCGCTTCGCGGTATCTGGCATCAACGTCGGCCTGTTCTGTGCGACTCCGAGCGTCGGTCTTTCGCGCAACATGGGGCGCAAGGAAGCGTTCGAGATGCTGGTGACCGGGGACTTCATCGATGCCGCGGAAGCCTGCCGGCGCGGCCTGGTCAATCGCGTGGTTCCACTCGATCGCCTCGATGACGAGATCGGCAAGCTGACTGCTTCGATCTGCGCCAAATCGCCTCTGGCCATCCGGATGGGCAAGCAGATGTTCTACCGCCAGCTCGAAACCGGGCTCGAAGCCGCCTATCAGATGGCCGCAGAAACGATGGCTTGCAACATGATGGCCGAAGACGCCGTGGAGGGAATCGACGCCTTCATCGCCAAGCGCAAGCCGGAGTGGAAGGGCAGGTAGCGGACCCCGTGTGGATGTCGCAGGTGGCAATCGCATGCTGATCGATACGCATTGTCACCTCGATGCCGCAGAGTTCGACGAAGATCGTGATCGGACCCTGGATGCGGCGCGGGCCGGTGGCGTTGGCCGATTCGTGGTGCCGGGAGTGGAGGTCGGAAACTTCGACCGCATCGAGGCGCTTGCAGCCGCGCACGCTGACATTCGCATCGCCTTCGGCATCCATCCGCTGTACGTCACGCGCGCGAAGGAAGACGATCTTGCCGTCGTCGCGGAGCGGGCCGCTGGCGGCACGGCCATCGCGATCGGCGAGATCGGGCTCGACCGTTTCGTCACCGATATCGACCCGAAACTCCAGGAACGCTATTTCGTTGCCCAGCTCAAGCTCGCCCGCCAGCTCGGTCTGCCGGTCATCCTGCATGTGCGTCGCGCCGTCGACGAAATCCTGTCTCATCTTCGCCGGATCGAGGTTCCGGGCGGCATTGCCCATGCATTCAACGGCAGCAGGCAGCAGGCAGACCGCTTTCTCGCTCTGGGCTTCAAGCTTGGGTTCGGTGGTGCGATGAGCTTCGCGGGTTCGCGCCGGATCCGGCGCCTCGCTGCGGAGCTCCCCGTCGATGCGATCGTGCTGGAAACCGATGCGCCCGACATTCCGCCTGCGTGGGCGCAAGGACGGCGCAACGAGCCGGCCAATCTGGCACGCTACGCAGAGATCCTCGCGGGTTTGCGCGGTGTCCCGTTGGAGGAGGTGGTACGACAGACGACGCGCAATGCCTGCGACGTGCTTCCCGGCTTAGCTTGATACGGCGGCATCGCGCGAGCGTGCAATGAGATTGGCGATGTCACGCTTGACCCGTGCGACATCGCTGTCGAACCTGTCGTAGACCATCAGCGAAATCCCGAAAACGTACGCATAGAGCAGCATGCAGCGGCTGGAGGCCTCTTCCTGCGGCACCCCGCAGGCGAGAAACAGATCGCGCGCGCATCGGAGCCGGATGTCGTCGACTTCGGCGACGATCGCCGCAGTTGCTGCATTCCTGCGTGCCCAGTCGCGCACCGCAAGTTCGATCATCATTCCACGTCGGTTGCGGCCCGCGCTGTAGATGTCGATCACGTGGTAGATCTGCTCCAGTTCCCTGCCGGACTGGGCGCGGGTCTGCTTGACGATGTCGCGGATCCGGCCTTCCTTCCAGACCTGCAGGACGGCATCGAGGAGATCCTGGCGATCCGTGAAGTGCCAGTAAAAGCTCCCCTTCGTGACCTTCAGGCGTTTGGCGAGAACCTCGACCCGCAGGCCCGCAAGTCCTTCTTCCGCAAGTACATCCATTGCGCCATGCACCCAGGCATCACGGTCCAGTTGCGTACGAGGTTTGTTCAAGGCAGCTTCCATTCGGAATAGTATTGACGAATCCGTGACCATACGCTACCGTACGCCACCATACCGTTACGTATGGGACGACTTTTTCGGCGCCGAGTCAAGCCGGTCCGGCAAGGTGTAAAAGCGTGCCCTGCAATGACATAATGCCTTCACAACAATCCGTATCGTCCAATTTGTTCAGAGGAGCACAGCTTTGAAGATTCTGGTACCCGTCAAGCGCGTGGTCGACTACAACGTCAAGGTCCGCGTCAAGAGCGACGGCAGCGGTGTCGATATCGCGAACGTCAAGATGTCCATGAACCCCTTCGACGAAATCGCGGTCGAGGAAGCGGTGCGGTTGCGTGAAGCCGGTGTTGCAACCGAAGTGGTCGCGGTGTCCTGCGGTGTCGGGCAATGTCAGGAAACCCTGCGTGCGGCGATGGCAATCGGTGCCGATCGCGGCATCCTGGTCGAGACCACCGAAGATCTGCAGCCGCTTGCAGTGGCGAAGCTGCTCAAGGTGCTGTGCGAGAAGGAACAACCCCAGCTCGTGATCTGCGGCAAGCAGGCGATCGACGACGATTCCAACCAGACGGGCCAGATGCTCGCTGCACTGATGGGGTGGCCGCAGGCGACCTTCGCCTCGAAGGTCGAGATCGGGGATGGAAAGGCAAACGTCACCCGCGAGATCGACGGCGGGCTGGAAACCCTGGAGATCCTGCTGCCTGCGGTGGTCACGACCGACCTGCGCCTGAACGAGCCGCGCTACGCGACCTTGCCCAACATCATGAAGGCGAAGAAAAAGCCGCTTGAAACCGTCAAGCCTGAGGATCTCGGCGTCGACGTCAGACCGCGCCTGGCAATGCTGAAGGTCGCCGAGCCGCCCAAGCGCAGCGCTGGCGAGCGCGTGGCCGACGTCGCGCAACTGGTAACGAAACTGAAGAACGAAGCGAAGGTGATCTGAGATGGCCATTCTTGTTATTGCCGAACACGACAACCAGTCGCTCAAGGCGGCGACCCTCAACACGATCACCGCGGCACGCAAGGCCGGCGATTCGGTGGACGTCCTGGTGGCCGGAAGCGGTTGCGCTGCTGCCGCGGCTGAAGCAGCGAAGGTCGCGGGCGTCGCGCGCGTGCGTGTCGCCGATGCGCCGCACTATGAGCAGCAGCTCGCCGAGAATGTCGCAGCGCTGGTGGTTGCAAATGCATCCGGCTACACCCACATCTTCGCGTCGGCAACGACCTTTGGAAAGAACATGCTCCCGCGGGTCGCGGCGCTCCTCGATGTCGGGCAGATCAGCGAGGTCGTCGCCGTCGAGAGCCCCGACACCTTCGTGCGCCCCATCTACGCCGGCAACGCGCTGGCAACGGTGAAGAGCAGCGACGCCGTGAAGGTCGTCACCGTTCGCGGTACCGCGTTCGAACCGGCTGCAACGGAAGGGGGTTCGGCTGCGGTCGAGACGCTTGGCGCAGGGCCCGACCTCGGTCTGTCGAAGCTCGTCGGGCGCGAACTCACGAAGTCCGCGCGGCCGGAACTCGGCGCAGCGAAGGTCATCGTTTCTGGCGGGCGCGGTCTGGGCTCGGGCGAGAACTACCACCAGCTGCTCGAACCCCTTGCCGACAAGCTCGGTGCCGCGCTTGGCGCCTCGCGTGCCGCAGTCGACGCCGGCTATGTTCCGAACGACTACCAGGTCGGCCAGACCGGCAAGATCGTCGCTCCCCAGCTCTACATCGCGATCGGGATCTCCGGCGCCATCCAGCACCTGGCCGGCATGAAGGATTCGAAGGTGATCGTTGCGATCAACAAGGATCCCGAAGCGCCGATCTTCCAGGTCGCCGACTATGGACTGGTCGCGGATCTGTTCGAGGCCGTTCCTGAGCTGACTGCCGCGCTGGGCTGAAACGTCCGGCAATGCCGGATCGTTCAGGCCTGTGCAGCACTCCCGTCATCACTTCCGGGCATCGGGATCGGCTTTGACCGATCCCGCCTGTTTTGCGGCCCGGCAACCTTCTGTGTGAGTCCAACATGAGCAACTACACCGCACCGATCCGTGACATGCAGTTCGTCATGCAAGAACTGGCGGGTCTTGAGGAAATTCAGCAACTGCCCGGATGCGAAGAGGCATCCACCGACCTGGTCGACGCGATCCTTGATGAGGCCGCCAAATTTGCCAGCGGTGTTCTCGCACCGTTGAACGTTTCGGGTGATCAGGAAGGTGCGCGCTGGGATCACGGTCAGGTGTTCACGGCCAAAGGCTGGAAGGAGGCCTATCGCCAGTTCTCCGAGGCGGGCTGGACCGCGATCGGCTGTGACCCCGAGTTCGGAGGACAAGGTTTGCCGAAGCTGCTCTCTACCGCAGTCATGGAGATGTGGAAGTCGGCCAACATGTCGTTTTCGCTGTGCCCGATGCTGACCAATGGTGCAATCGAGTCACTGATGTTCAAGGGTACGGACGAGCAGAAGAGCCTCTATCTGCCGAAGATGGTCAGTGGTGAGTGGACCGGAACGATGAACCTCACCGAGCCGCAGGCGGGTTCGGATCTCGCGGCGGTCAGAACGCGTGCAGAGCCGCAGGGTGACGGGACGTACCGGATCTTTGGCCAGAAGATTTTCATCACCTATGGCGAACATGATCTGACGGACAACATCATCCATCTGGTGCTTGCCCGGCTGCCGGACGCGCCTGAAGGCGTGAAGGGGATCTCGCTGTTCGTCGTTCCTAAGTTCCTGCTCAAGGAGGATGGATCGCCGGGCGAACGCAACGATGTCCACTGCGTGTCCATCGAGCACAAACTCGGCATCCATGCGAGTCCGACCTGCGTGCTGGCTTTCGGCGATCACGGCGGTGCGATCGGCACGCTCGTAGGAGAGCCGAACCGCGGCCTCGAGTACATGTTCATCATGATGAACGAAGCGCGCTTCGCGGTTGGCATGGAAGGTCTGGCCTTGTCGGAGCGCGCCTATCAGCACGCGCTTCAATATGCGAAGGATCGCGTACAGGGCACTGAAGTGGGGGTGCGCAACGGACCGAAGGTGCCGATCATCCGCCACCCGGACGTGCGTCGCATGTTGATGTCGATGCGTTCCCAAACGGAAGCGATGCGGGCGCTGGCCTACGTCGTCGCGGCGGCGACGGACAAGGCTCACCACCATCCTGACCCGGCTGTCCGCGCGCGCGAGCAGGCATTCGTCGATTTGATGATTCCGGTCGTCAAGGGCTGGAGCACCGAAAACGCGATCGAGATCGCCTCGACCGGTGTCCAGGTGCATGGCGGGATGGGCTTCATCGAGGAAACCGGCGCCGCGCAACACCTGCGCGATGCGCGCATCACGACGATCTACGAAGGCACCACGGCCATCCAGGCCAACGATCTGATCGGACGCAAGATCGCGCGCGAGGACGGTGTTACGGTGAAAGCCGTGCTCGTGCAGATCCGCAAGGTCGTCGATGAGCTGAAGGCACAGGAAGGAGACGCGTTTACTGCAATGGCAGGTGCGCTGGACGCAGGGGTGACCGCCATGGACCGTGCAGTCGGGTATCTCCTCGAGACCTATTCAAAGGATATCAAGGCTGCATCGGTCGGGTCGGTCCCGTTCCTGAAGCTCTTCGGCATCGTTGCTGGTGGATGGCAGATGGGACGCGCCGCACTCGCGGCGGCCCGACGGCTGTCGGACGGAGCTGGTGGCGATGAAGCTTTTTATCGCTCCAAGGTCGTGGCCGCGCACTTCTTTGCGGATCACGTGCTGACGCAGGCGCCTGGATTGGCTCAGACGGTTTGCGCCGGAGCGGCAAGCGCGCTGGCGCTGGAAGAAGATTTCTTCTGAGGTGAATCAGGCCTGGCAAGTAGGGGCCTGATTCTCAGAAGTGAAACGGAAGCGGGGGCTCTCCATCCGGACGGCCCCCGCGCTTTTCAACGAATTGCCGCGACTCTATTACTTTACTTTCGCCTTTTCGCGCAATTCGTTCAGGTGGGTTTCAACCTTCGATTGTTGAATGCGCTGCTGCAGTTGCGGCTTGACTTCCTCCATCGGCGGCGGCTGGACATCGCGCACATCATCGAGCTGGATGACGTGGTAGCCGAAGTCGCTCTTGACCGGTGCGGCGGTGCGCTGACCCTTTTCGAGCGCCACCATGGCGTCGGAAAACGGCTTCACGAACATGTCGGGGCTGCTCCAGCCGAGTTCTCCACCCCGATCCTTGGAGCCGGGATCCTTGCTGTGCTTGGCGGAAAGCTCCGCGAAATCCGTTCCGGCCTTGAGATTGTCGATCACCGCCTTCGCTTCGTCTTCGGTTTCGACCAGGATATGACGTGCCTTGTATTCCTTGCCCGTCATCCGCGCCTTGATCGCGTCGTATTCCTTCTGCAGTTCGGCATCGGACACCGGGTTGTTCTTGACATAGTCCTGCAGGTAAGCGCGGATCAGGACCGCCTGGCGCGCAAGATCCATCTGCGCCTGAATCTCGGAACGCTTGTCGAAGCCCGCCTTGGAAGCTGCCTGAGCGAGCACTTCCCTGCGGATCAGCTCTTCGCGGATGGCATCCTTGAGTTCAGCGCTTTCGGGGGCACCCTGCGCCTTCTGTTCGTCCATCATCACGGCAGCCCTGGAGGCGGGGATCGCCGTACCGTTGACGGTGGCAACCGGATCAGCCGCGTGGGCGGACCATGCAACAAAGAAACTGGCCAGGAGGGACAGGGCCAGGCGGCTCGGCAGACGTTTCATCAAGTTTCCTTTCGGGTGGTTGAAAGTTTGGCCTCATCGGCCGTAAGTGCCCGGATGGCCAATGCGTGGATATTCGTACGCATCAGTTCGCCAAGTGCGTCGTAAATCATACGGTGGCGGGCGACCGTATTGCGCCCGCTGAAACAATCCGCAACGATCGTCAGCCGGAAATGTCCGCCCCCGCTGCGCGCGCCGGCATGTCCCGCATGCAGGGCACTCTCGTCTTCGATTTCGAGCAGTAGTGGCTCCAGGATGGCCAGACGTTGCCGGATTGCATCGATGCGGCTCATGGAAGCACCTTGCGATATGGATGAACCCTGGTGCGGGCAAAGACGCCTTGCGTCACGTAAGGGTCTTCCATGAGCCAGCGTTCGGCCTCCTCGAGGTTCGCGAACTCCGCGACGATCAGGCTACCGCAATAGCCTGCTGGCCCCGGGTCCGCTGAATCAATCGCCGGCATCGGACCAGCGAGCACCAGCCTGCCCTGATCACGAAGCGCTTCGAGTCGTGCAAGGTGGGCTGGACGAGCGGTCATACGGGCGTCCAGACGGTCCGGCGCATCTTCGCCGATGAGTACATAAAGCATCAGCCTGCTTCCTCTTCAAGATGTCGGGAAAGATAGAGCCCCTGGAGAAGCACGAAAACCAGCATCAAACCCATCCCTCCAAACAGCTTGAAGTTCACCCAGGCCTCTTCCGAAAATCCGTAGGCAAAAACGAGGTTGAGGCATCCCATCAACAGGAAGAAGCCGGCCCAGGCGATGTTGAGTCGTGTCCATACAGGATCGGGAAGACGGATCTGGGACTCCAGCATCGTTCTCATCAGATTGCGATCGAATGCCAATGCGGTGACGGCGAGCGAGCCTCCGAACAGCCAGTAGAGGACGGTCGGCTTCCACTTGAAGAAGGTCGGATCGTGAAAGAGCAGGGTTGCCCCACCGAACAGGACGATCACGGCGAAGCTGATCCACAGCGTCGTCTCGACCTTGCGGTGACGGCTCCAGACCCACGCGATCTGCCCGAAGCTCGCAGCCATCGCGACGCACGTTGCGATCAGGATCGGCGCTTGAGCAGCCTGGATCCCCTGGCCCAGCCACCCTGATGCGAGTTCGAAGGCGGTTTGCTCATTCTTTCCGGCAAGCTTGTAAGCGCCGAAGAAGAGCAGGACAGGCATCAGGTCGAAGAGAAATTTCATGCGCGAGGATTATAGCGCCAGACCGGGTCGTCGAGCGCGTGCTTGTGGTCAGGGGCACCGGCGGAATCGCAGTTCATGCTGGTTCCTCCTCATCGGGCGGCGTTCCCCGGATGCGGTCGGCCGGCAAGCTCTCGCCTCCGGTCGCAAGTGGGAGGTGCAGGATCGCCTGCAGCCCGCCGCCGGTCCGTGGGGCAAGAGACAGCCTCCCGTCATGCGCCCGCATGATCCGGTCGACGATCGCGAGACCGAGTCCGGCCCCTCTTGCGTCGGAGCGGGCGCTTTCGAGACGGGTGAACGGATGGCGAAGCCGCTCGATCTCATGCTCCGGAATGCCGGGGCCACGGTCGGAGACTTCGAGTTGTGCTTCGTTACCGGAGGTCCGGAGGATAACCGTGATCTCACGGTCCTTGCCTGCATAGCGGATCGCGTTGTCAACGAGATTCGCAATGGCACGCCTGAGCGACAGGGCCCGCACGGGAATCTGCAGGCGCTCCGGCAGATCGAGCGCGAAGGGGGTGCCACGCAAGCAATAAGGTTCCAGAAGTCCAGCAACCAGTGCGCTCAGGTCCTCAGGACGCTTGGGCTCCTGCGGGTCGCCCCGGCCAAAATCGAGGAACTGCCCGATGATCCGATCCATCTCTTCGATATCCGTCACCATCGCGGCGACTTCCGGATCCGGCGCGCCCGACATCTCCACGCCCAGACGCAAGCGCGCGAGCGGTGTTCGAAGGTCATGTGATACGCCTGCGAGAATCAAGGCGCGATCGGCGTCGGTTCGCGCGAGATCACCAGCCATCTGATTGAAGGCCCGGGCGACTGCGGCGATTTCCGTCGGCCCGCTCTCGGGCAGGGCAGGGGGCTTGTGCCCGCGCCCGACCAGGTTCGCCGCACGGGCGAGGTTACGCAGCGGCAGGCTGATGTGCGCGACGATCAGGGCGGCACCGAGCAGGGTCACGAGCAAGGCGCCACTCACCCACGCCAGCCAGTCGACCGCGACCGGAGCCTGAAGTCGCTCGGCGGGCAGCATCACCCAGAAATCATCGGTGTCATGAGGGTCCAGACGGAAACTGACCCAGAATCCGTCCAGGGTTTTCCAGCGCGACGCGAACCTCGTATGCGCGCCGAGGTTGCGCCGGATCTCCGCCGTGAGCAGGCGCATGGGCCGCGTATCCGGAAGACGGCCCAGGTCGTCACTTTCTTCAGAGGGGTAGATCCGGATGCCTTCCAGTGCGGCGAGATCGATCAGTAGCTCGGTTCTCTTGGCGACTTCGGCATTGACCAGGGCAGTCCGCGTGAGGTTCACCACGCTTGCCACCATCTGCGCGAGGTCTCTCGCCCTGGCGGGCTCCTGGAAATGGCGAAAGATCTGGGACCATATCGCCAGCGCAAGCACCAGCACCAGCCCCATGAGCAGAAACGTCTGCCACAGCAGCGTGTGCGGAAAGATCCGCAGCGTCAGTTGCTGCAATCCCTGCAGCAGAGGGTGGGGTCTGGATTCCTGGGTGCCGGTTTCGCTGCTCACCGGGGTCAGACTTCATCGGGTACGAACACGTAGCCGTATCCCCACACGGTCTGGATGTAACGGGGTTTGGCCGGATCGTCCTCCACGAGCTTGCGTAACCTGCTCACCTGAACATCGATCGCACGATCGAAGACGCCGTACTCACGGCCGCGTGCCAGCTCCATCAGCTTGTCTCGCGACAGCGGCTGGCGCGGATGCTGCAACAGCACCTTCAGCAATGAGAATTCACCCGTTGTGAGCGCAATCTCCTCGCCATCGCGTGTCAGCGTCCGGGTACCGAGATGGACCTGGACGTTTCCGAATCCGACCACTTCATTGTCGATGGTCGGAGCACCCGGCAGCTGGGTCGGCCGCCGCCGCATGACGGCATGGATCCGGGCAACGAGCTCGCGCGGGTTGAATGGTTTGGGAAGATAGTCGTCCGCACCCATCTCAAGCCCGATGATGCGATCGACTTCATCGCCCTTGGCCGTGAGCATTACGATCGGGATCTGGTTCTCATCGGCACGCAGCCTGCGGCAGATTGCGAGGCCGTCTTCGCCGGGCAGCATCAGATCGAGGACGATGAGGTCGAAATGCTCACGGTGCAGCGCACGATCCATCGAACCGGCATCGCCCACCGCCTTGATCGAGAACCCTTGTTCCATCAGATAGCGCGTGAGCAGGTCTCGCAGGCGTGCGTCATCGTCGACCAGCAGCACTTTGTAGCGGGTTTTCGTATTCATATGCGCCATCCTAGCGTGTGCCCCGCGAGCATGCCAGAGGCGAAGACACCGTTCGGCACGACTGCCGGTAACGCTTCGTAAAGCGACGTGCGTGAGGCAATATCCGCTTACAAACTGCACCTGGGGTGTGGCGCGGCTGCGACACGCGAGATCGCAGCTTTGCGGTATGTTGTCGCATCTCCTGTAGCGCAAGCCCATCCAGAACCCGTGCACGCACTGCAAACCGTTCATTCCTGCATTCCCTGGCGGCATCCGGACCTCCGATACCGCCGCCGCAGTTCCACCCCGGCCATGCGCCGGTTTCTTGCCGCGGGGATGTTCGTGCTTGCACCCGCCTGTTCGTACGCCTGGGAGGGCATCCACGGGGATCTCATCGAGCATTCGAGCGAGCCGGTTGCCAGGGTCGAGAGTGTCGAGGACCGGTGGCTGTCACTGCGCCGAATGCTGGTCGAAGGTGAACTGCCGCGAGCTGACGAACCCGCCAGACCCCTGTCGATCGACGAACGTACGGCGCGCAACCGGGAGCTGCGCGAGGCGATGCGCAGCGCCTACGGCGAACGCCCCGGGGGCGTGATGCGCAGCGGATTTCCGCAACGCTGATTTCGACGCACCGGCGACAGCCGGTAGAATGGCCGCGCTATGAAGATCCTGGCCATCGAAACTTCCTGCGAGCACGCGACGGTTGCGTTGCTGTGCGACGAACGAGTCGTCGAACGCGCGCTCGACGGACACTCGACCCATTCGGAACGTTTGCTGAAGACCATTTCCGAGCTGATCGTGGACAACGATCAGCCGCTGGGCGAGCTTGACGCAATCGCCTTCGGTGCTGGGCCAGGCGCCTTCACCGGATTGCGTCTGGCCTGCGCCGTTGCGCAGGGGCTCGCAACCGGAGCCGGTATCGGTGTCGTCCCCGTGTCCAGCCTCGCAGCGCTGAGCGCGATGAGTGGCCATGAGTACGTCCTTGCTGCGACCGATGCGCGCATGGGGGAAGTCTACTCGGCTGCGTTTCGTGTTCTTGACGGATTCCCGGTCCTGATTGCCGGGCCGGACTGTCAGGTGCCCGAGCAGATGCAGTTGCCGCCCGGGACGCAGTGGTATCTCGCTGGATCGGCGTTCGGCGCTCACCCATCCTTGCTTCGACGTTTGTCGGCCTCCTCGATCGGACATGACGCGATTGCCGTGCCGCAGGCCTCCAGCATCGCCAGACTGGCCGTGCGAATGATCGAGGATGGTGGGCTTCTGCCGCCGGAACAGGCGGCTCCACTGTACGTCCGGAACAAGGTAGCGCTGACCACGGCCGAGCGGCTTGCCCGGGGCGGGAAGGCCTGAGAACGCATGAAGCTCCAGCCAACGTTCGAGCCGATGACCCACGTGGATCTCGACTGGGTTGTCGAGCACGAACAGGACCTGCATGCTTTTCCCTGGACGCGGGGAAATTTCTCGGACGCACTCGATGCCGGATACAGCGCCTGGGTCGCGCGGGTCGACCGAAGTCCGGTCGCCTACGCGGTCATGCTGCTCGTGCTGGACGAAGCGCACCTGCTGAACTTGAGCGTAGTGCGGGCGATGCATCGACGCGGGCTCGCGTCGGCCTGCCTCGTCTTTCTCTTCGACCTGGCACGGGAGCAGGGTGCATCGCAGTTTTTCCTCGAAGTCCGGCCGACCAACATGGCTGCGCTCGAACTCTACCGTCGTCACGGCTTCGAACCGATCGGCCGCCGCCGAAACTACTACCCGGCACCCGGCGGCGGTCGTGAGGATGCGCATGTGATGCGGGCAGATCTGAGATGAGTGCGCGCCGGGAATCCGTCCTGCGAGAGATGGGTCTGACGCCGTTATGGCGCCAACGCTCCCGTGCCTCTGCCTGCGCTCAGAACGAACTCGCCGAGTGTTCGGTGGCCCGGGAGGAAGATTGCGCAGGGTCCGGGATACTCGTCGAGACGACCGCGTTCACGCCGGAACCGCGAGTGCTCGAGCCGGCCCTCGTGGCACAGGCCACCCCCAGCGCGTGCCCGTCGATCGGTACGGATGCACGGGTCGCGCGGATTGCGGGTGCGCAGTGGGAGGAACTGGAGCGCGAGATACGCGCCTGCACGGCTTGCCGCCTGTGTGAGCAGCGCCGGCAGGCTGTGCCGGGCGTAGGGGATCGCCAGGGGCCCTGGATGCTGGTCGGGGAAGCGCCAGGATCCGAGGAGGACCGGCGAGGAGAGCCTTTCGTCGGGCAGGCTGGCAAACTGCTCGATGCGATGCTGGCTGCAATCGGACTCGTGCGCGGCGAGGGCGTATATATCGCGAATACCGTCAAGTGCAGGCCACCGTTGAATCGCACGCCCGCCGCCGATGAGATTGCGGCGTGCCTGCCGTTCCTCGAAAGGCAGATCCGCCTCATACAGCCACGTATTCTGATCGCGCTCGGACGCCCGGCTGCTGAAACCCTGCTCGGCATGGAGGTACGCATCAATGCGGCACGCGGCAAGGAGTTTTCCTACGACCAGATTCCGGTGGTCGTGACTTATCACCCGGCTTACCTGCTCCGCAATCCGGCTGACAAGTGCAAGGCCTGGGAAGATCTTTGCCGTGCGCGGCGGCTGATGGCACGACGCGACTGAGCGTGCTGCAGCACAGCGGCGCCTTTCTTGCCGGCATCGATCGGGTCAGTGCCGTCTGTCGTCCAGCAAAGCCACGGAGTCGTGCTCTCGCTGATTGGCTTCGTGCCGTCCTTTCACGAGCAACATCGTAATGGCAACGAACAAGCCGAACAGGACGATCACGCCGTTGATCGAAAGACCGAAAAGCAGGAGGAGGGCGTACGTTCCAGTCATTGCGAGAATCGACAGGTTCTCGTTGAAGTTCTGCACCGCGATCGAGTGACCGGCGCCCATCAGGATATGGCCGCGGTGCTGCAGCAGGGCGTTCATCGGCACGACAAAGAACCCGGCGAGTGCGCCGACGAGCACCATCAGGGCCATCGCGATCCATGCATGGGTGACGAAGATCATCGTCAGTACGACGAGCCCCATCGCAATTCCGAGCGGAATGACCCTGACCGAGCCGCGAAGGGAGATCAACCGTGCGGCGAGTACCGATCCGATTGCGATTCCGATCGCCACGACGCCCTGCAGCATCGACGCCTGCGAGAGATCGAAGCCGAGGTTGTGCTCGGCCCACTTGATCACGATGAACTGGAGCGTTGCTCCGGCCCCCCAGAACAGGGTGGTCACGGCAAGCGAGATCTGTCCGAGCTTGTCACGCCACAGGAGCTTGAGACAGTGGCGGAAATCATGAACGAGATAGAGCGGGTTGTTCTTGAGCGGTTTGTGGTCCACGCCGGTGTCCGGAATGTAGGCGTTGAACGCTGCGGCTATCAGGTACAGGGCGCCCACCAGGGCGATCGCACACTGAAAGCCGCTGTCGAGCAATGGCACCTCCCTCCCGCCAAGCCAGTGCATCACATCCGGGTGGATCAGCAGCCCTCCGAGCACGGTGCCGGCAATGATCGCTCCGACGGTCAGCCCCTCGATCCATCCGTTGGCAACGACCAGCAGGCGATGGGGCAGGTACTCGGTGAGAATTCCGTATTTCGCAGGTGAGTAGGCCGCCGCACCGAGCCCGATCACGGCGTAGCCGAGCAAGGGATGACTTCCGAGCAAGAGCATCAGGCACCCACCGATCTTCACCGTGTTGCTGATCAGCATCACTCGCCACTTCGGCATCGAGTCGGCGAATGCGCCCACGAAGGCGGCCAGCAGGACGTAAGAGAGCGTGAAGAACAGCTTCAGGAGCGGCTCGAACTGCTCCGGAGCCGACATGTCGCGAAGCAGGGCGATCGCGATGATCAGCAGCGCATTGTCTGCCAGGGCGGAAAAGAACTGCGCCGCCATGATGATGTAGAAGCCGCCCGGCATCGAGTCGATCTGCAGCCGCAGGTAGGGAGGATGGCGGGTTATAGCACGAAGGCCTTGGGCTTGTCGCTCCCGTAGCGCAAGTTCCCGTGACGACGGGGGATGCATCAAATGTGCTTAAATGCGCTCCATCAGTGTGCAGGAAGAGGTTCAAGTGGCCGATCGCAGACTTCAGGTGTTCAATGCCGTTGCCAAACACGGTTCGTTTACCCGTGCTGCGGAGCATCTGTTCATGACCCAGCCGGCGGTCACCTTCCAGATCAAGCAGCTGGAGGAGCACTACAACACGCGCTTGATCGAGCGTGGACATGGGCGAATCGGTCTCACGGCGGCCGGGGAGATCGTCGCCGCGTACGCAGAGCGCATCCTCGATCTGTCGGATGAACTCGAATCGAGAGTATCCGAACTGACGGACGAACTGGCCGGAGCGGTCAATATCGGCACCAGCACGACGATTGCCGCCTACTGGCTGCCACGTCTTCTCGAAGGCTTCAAGCGCAAGTATCCGCGAGTTCTGCCCAGGGTCGTGGTCGGAAATTCCCAGTTGACCGAGGACCGTGTCGCGTCGCGCGAGCTCGACATCGGACTCATCGAGATTGCAACCGACCAGCCTTCGATCGAGCGACATTCGGTTGCGCAGGATGAACTGCTCGTGATCTGCCAGCCCGGTCATGCACTGTCCGGGCGCCCAGTCCTGACTGCGCGTGACCTGATTGACCACCCCTTCATCACGAGGGATCCAGGCAATGCGATCCGGGTGCTGGCCGAAGGATTCTTCGAGGAGGCCGGAATCGGGGTGAATGAACTGAACGTCTGCGCAGAGCTGGGTAGCCTTGCGAGTGTCAAGTATCTCGCCGCGCAGGGGATCGGCTACGCGATCGCCTCGAATGCGGCGATCCAGCGCGACCTGCGCGAAGGGAGGCTGGTTGCCATCCCGCTCCAGCCCAGGCTGTTTACGCCACTTGAGATCATCGTTCCGAAAGACAAGTTTCGCTCCCGTCTCATCAGCACTTTCGCCGCCCATGCGGCCAGCGAACTGGCGCGAATGGCCACGCAGTCGCACGGGGAGGACTGATGGCACGGGCAAAGCCGGTCTATGTCTGTACCGAATGCGGTGCGCAGGCGCCTCGCTGGCAGGGGCAATGTCCTGCCTGCAAGGCCTGGAACACGATGGACGAAACGATCGTGGAGCAGGGGGGGGCAGCGTCCGCACGCTTTGCACACCTTGCGGGCACTACGAATCGGTTGCAGCAGCTGGCAGAGCTCGAACCGCGCACAGAACCCAGACTGCCCACCGGAATTGACGAGTTCGATCGGGTTCTCGGCGGCGGCCTGGTCAATGGTGCGGTGGTCCTGATCGGAGGAGACCCCGGCATCGGCAAGTCGACACTGCTTCTGCAGGCCCTGACCAGCCTTGCGTCCCGGCACAAGGCGGTCTATGTAAGCGGTGAGGAGTCGGGGGAACAGGTAGCGCTGCGGGCGAGGCGTCTGCAGCTCGAACCGGGTGGTCTGCAACTGCTCGCGGAAATCAACCTCGAACGCATCCTGGCCGTACTGAAGGAGGATGCCCCACGGCTTGCAGTGATCGATTCGATCCAGACCCTGTATTCCGAAGCGCTCCAGTCGGCACCCGGCTCGGTCGGTCAGGTGCGCGAATGTGCTGCGCAACTGACGCGCTTTGCCAAGCAAAGCGGCACCATCCTGATCATGATCGGCCACGTGACGAAGGATGGCGCGCTGGCCGGGCCGCGCGTGCTGGAGCACATGGTCGACACCGTACTGTACTTCGAAGGGGATACCCACTCGAGCTTCCGTCTGGTACGGGCCTTCAAGAACCGGTTCGGGGCGGTCAACGAACTGGGCGTGTTCGCGATGACCGACAGAGGACTGCGCGGAGTGAGCAACCCGTCCGCGCTCTTCCTTTCGCAGCATGACCGCAAGGTTTCAGGAAGTGCGGTGCTGGTGACCCAGGAAGGGTCGCGGCCCCTTCTGGTCGAGATTCAGGCGCTCGTGGATGCCGCCCACAGCCCGAATCCTCGTCGTTTGGGTGTGGGCATCGAACAGAACCGTCTCGCAATGCTCCTCGCAGTACTGCACCGCCACGCAGGCATCGTCTGCTCCGACCAGGACGTGTTCATCAATGCGGTCGGTGGGGTGAAGATCGCCGAACCCGCAGCGGATCTCGCCATCCTTCTCGCCATTGTTTCATCGCTGCGCGACCGGCCGCTTCCGCGTGGGCTGGCCGTGTTTGGCGAGGTTGGACTGGCCGGAGAGATCAGGCCTGCGCCGCGAGGCCAGGAACGATTGAGGGAAGCCGAGAAGCTCGGCTTCTCGTTCGCGATCATTCCACGCGCCAACGCGCCCAGACAGACCATCGGAAGCTTGCAGATCATCGCGGTCGACCGGATCGAAGAGGCCATCGATCGCGCACGTGACCTGGATTCGAGCGCTTGAAGGGTAAAGGATCAGTACAGCGGAGGAAGCAGACAGCCTCGAACCGCGATCAACGTTTACATAATACAAATTATGGCGCTTTACAAGGAACGAATCCGCGATTCGCACATTGAAAGAAATCCAGGGGCTGTCTGTCTCGGATCCATCGTCGTGCGCAGGGGCTCGAAGATGCTCAGTCCGAACCGATGGATTCGAGAATCCGTCTCACGCGCGCCATGGCACCCTGCAAGACGACCTCGATGCTTGCGAACTCGATTCCGCTTTCGCTGGACGCACGTCCTGCCGCATGATTCGCGACGACATTGATCGCGGCATACGGCAGCCCGATCTCTCTTGCAAGTGCGGCTTCCGGCATACCGGTCATCCCTACGAGGTCGGCGCCGTCGCGCTCCATCCGGTCGATTTCGGCTGCGGTTTCGAGCCGTGGTCCTTGTGCCGCAGCATAGACACCGCCGTCGATCACGACCTCCGACACTGCCGCAGCAGCGGCAAGGATGCGTCGCCGCAGGGTGTGATCATAGGGATGGGTGAAATCGATGTGATGAACGGGTTCGTCGCAACTGTCATAGAAGGTGCCGATGCGGCCCCACGTGTAATCGATGATCTGGTGTGGCACGACGAGAGTGCCTGGTTTGAACTCGGTCCGAATGCCACCGACTGAAGCGACCGAAACGATCGCTTCGGCGCCCGCCTCCTTCAGAGCCCAGATATTGGCGCGATAGTTCACAAGGTGCGGAGGAATCGTGTGACCGTAGCCGTGTCGCGCCAGAAACACGACCGCGTGCTCACGGAGCCTGCCGAACAGCAACGCCCCCGACGGTTCTCCGTACGGAGTGCGAACCACCTCGCGCCGGACGATCTCCAGTGTCGACAATTGTGTCAGCCCGCTGCCGCCAATGATTCCGAGCATCCTTGATTCTCCGTTCAGGTTCGGCGTGGATTCTAGCAGTCTGCCGGATCGCCGGTCGATCGATCGAACTGCGGCGTCTGCGTCTGAATCTTGAGGTGACGGATGCTGCGGTGCGCCATCCGTGTTAGGATTGTCAACTTTTTCATTTTCATTCGCCCTCCTCGCCCATGTCCCGCGCCATCCGCAACATCGCCATCATCGCCCACGTCGACCACGGAAAGACCACGCTGGTCGATCAGCTGCTGCGCCAGTCCGGAACGTTCCGCGACAACCAGCAGGTTGCCGAACGGGTCATGGATTCCAACGATCTGGAGCGCGAGCGTGGAATCACGATTCTCGCGAAAAACTGCGCGATCCAGTATGGCGATACCCACATCAATATCGTCGACACGCCGGGCCATGCCGACTTCGGCGGCGAGGTCGAGCGCGTGCTGTCCATGGTCGACGGGGTCCTGCTGCTCGTCGATGCGGTCGAGGGGCCGATGCCGCAGACGCGCTTCGTTACACGCAAGGCGCTCGCACTGGGGCTCAAGCCCATCGTCGTGATCAACAAGATCGACCGTCCGGGCGCCCGCCCCGACTGGGTCATCGACCATACCTTCGATCTTTTCGACAAGCTTGGCGCGACCGAGGAACAACTCGACTTTCCGGTCGTATTTGCTTCCGCACTAAATGGCTTCGCGATGCTCGACCGCAAGGACGAACACAAGGACATGCGTCCGCTGTTCGAAGCGATCCTGCGTCACGTGCCGCCACCCGAGGTCGATTCGGAAGGCCCGCTGCAACTTCAGGTCTGCTCGCTCGACTACTCCACCTACATGGGGCAGCTCGGTATCGGGCGTATCAAGCGCGGTCGGATCCGGCCGAACCAGGAAGTGGTCGTGATGTATGGCGACGAGAACCGGGGCAAGGGCAAGGTCAGTCAGGTGCTCACCTTCCGGGGCCTCGAGCGTTCGGCCGCGGACAGTGCCGAGGCCGGCGACATCGTGCTGGTCGCAGGCATCGACCAGGTCAACATCGGCGTCACGCTGTGCGACCCGGACGCGCTCGAGGCGCTTGCGCCGATTGCCGTCGATGAGCCGACGTTGACGATGAACTTCCAGGTCAACACTTCACCGCTCGCCGGGCGCGAAGGCAAGTACGTGACGAGCCGCCAGATTCGCGAGCGCCTCGAGAAGGAGCTGCTGAAGAACGTCGCCCTGCGCGTTGCGTTCACACAGGATGCGGACGTGTTCGAGGTTTCCGGGCGCGGCGAACTGCATCTGACGATCCTGCTCGAGAACATGCGCCGGGAAGGCTACGAACTCGCGGTCGGGCGCCCGCGCGTCGTGTTCAAGGAAATCGACGGGGTACGCTGCGAACCCTACGAAATGCTGACCGTAGATGTCGAGGAAGGACATCAGGGCGCGGTCATGGAAGAGCTGGGACGTCGGCGCGGCGAACTGCAGGACATGCAGCCCGATGGCAAGGGCCGCGTGCGTCTGGAGTACAGGATTCCAGCGCGCGGCCTCATCGGCTTCCAGGGCGAGTTCCTGACGCTGACCCGAGGCACAGGGCTTGCCAGCCACGTGTTCGACGACTTCGGCCCCATGGCCGGGCAGATGTCCGAGCGGCGCAATGGCGTACTCGTGTCGCAAAACGATGGCGAGGCGGTCGCCTACGCGCTGTGGAACCTGCAGGATCGCGGCCGCATGTTCGTGAGCCCCGGCGACGTCCTGTACGAAGGCATGATCATCGGCATCCACACGCGTGACAACGATCTGGTCGTCAATCCGGTCAAGGGAAAGCAACTCACCAACGTCCGCGCGTCGGGCAAGGACGAGGCGATCAACCTCACCCCGCCCATCCAGCTCACGCTCGAATCAGCAATCGAATTCATCGCCGAGGACGAGCTGGTCGAGATCACGCCCAAGAACATCCGCCTGCGCAAGCGCTTCCTGAAAGAACACGAGCGCAAGCGCGCAGCGCGCGAAGAGGCGGCCTGAACCCCCTCCTCCGCAAGCAGAAAACGCCCTGAACGGGCGTTTTTTCGTGCACTCGTCAGCCGCGCGATGCGAGCCAGGCCGCAAACTCTTCGGCAACCTCCGGATGACGCAGGGCAAATTCGACCGAAGCCTTCAGATACCCGAGCTTGGAGCCGCAGTCGTAGCGTTCGCCGTCGAACTGATACGAGAGCACGGCCTCCTCCTTGAGCAGGGAGGCGATGGCATCCGTCAGTTGCAGCTCTCCGCCGGCGCCCGGCTTCAGCGCGCGCAGGTGATCGAAGATTCGCGGGGTAAGGATGTAGCGACCGACCACCGCCTGAGTAGTGGGAGCCTCTTCCGGGCGCGGCTTTTCGATGATTCCCGTCATGCGCTGGACCGTGCCGTTCTGGTTCTCGGTGCTGACGATTCCATACTGGCGCGTGTCCTCGCGCGGGACGTTCATCGTGCCGAGCACCGAACACCGATGGTAGTTGTAGACGCCGACCATCTGCTTCATGACCGGATCACCACGGTGGTTGTCGAGCAAGTCGTCGGCGAGCATCACCGCGAATGCCTCGTCGTCGCTCACGACGTGTGAGGCGCACAGTACCGCATGCCCGAGCCCGAGGGCAGCGGGTTGTCGGATATAGATGCAGTTGACGCCTGCAGGTACCGTCTTGCGCACGAGTTCCAGGAGTTCCTTCTTGCCACGCACTTCGAGTTCGGTCTCAAGCTCGTAGGCCTTGTCGAAGTGGTCCTCGATCGCCCGCTTGGTCCGTCCCGTGATGAACACCAGATCCGTGATGCCTGCTGCGACCGCCTCTTCGACCGCATACTGGATCAGCGGCTTGTCCACGACCGGCAACATCTCCTTTGGGCTCGCCTTGGTTGCCGGGAGAAAACGGGTGCCCATGCCCGCGACCGGAAAGACTGCCTTGGTGACCTTCTTCATTTGCTTGCCTGACTCCTCAAATGTTCGGCTGTGCCGTCCGCCGCTTGCAGCAGCGCCAGCAATTGTGCTTCGTCGATGATCGGAACGCCGAGTTCCTGCGCTTTTGCGAGTTTTGAGCCCGCCTCGCTGCCTGCGACGACATAGCCCGTCTTCTTCGATACCGAGCCCGAAACCTTCCCGCCCAGTTTTTCGATGCGCGCCTTCGCGGCATCGCGTGTGAGCGTCGGGAGTGCACCGGTCAGCACGAAGGTCTTTCCGGAGAGGATGCCGGTCGCCATCACGGGTTCGCCTTCTGGCCAGTGCACGCCCGCTGCGCGAAGCTGCTCGATCACCTCTCGATTGTGTGGCTCCGCAAAGAACTCCGCGGTGGAACGGGCGACCACGGGTCCGACGTCCGGTACGTTCTGCAAGGCGTCGATATCGGCCGCCATCAGGGCGTCGAGTCCGCCAAAATGCCGCGCAAGATCACGCGCGGTCGTTTCGCCCACGTTGCGGATACCGAGCGCGAAGATGAAACGCGCCAGGGTCGTATCACGGCTCTTCTCGATCGCCGCAAGAAGATTGCGTGCCGATTTTTTCCCCATGCGTTCGAGGCTCGCAAGTGCGACCAGACCCAGGCGGTAGAGGTCGGCCGGGGTGCGAACGATCGCGCCATCGACGAGTTGGTCGACAACCTTTTCCCCCAACCCCTCGATGTCCATCGCCCGGCGTCCCGAAAAATGCAGCAGGGCCTGCTTGCGCTGTGCCGGACAGAAGAGCCCGCCGCTGCAGCGCGCGACCGCCTCGTCCTCTGCGCGTACCACGTGCGATCCGCACACCGGACAGTTTGGAAAGCGAGCCAGCAGGTCGAACCGCTCGAGTGTCCCCTCCCTGCGCTCCAGAACCGGGCCGACGACTTCCGGAATCACATCACCGGCGCGACGCACGATGACCCAGTCACCAATGCGCACATCCTTGCGATCGATCTCGTCCTGGTTGTGCAGCGTTGCGTTCGTTACGGTGACACCACCGACGAACACCGGCTGCAACCGGGCCACGGGTGTGAGCGCTCCGGTGCGGCCGACCTGCACGTCGATGTCGACGAGTCGCGTGATCTCTTCCTGAGCGGGATATTTGTGTGCGACCGACCAGCGCGGTTCGCGCGAGACGAACCCCAGCTCGCGCTGCAAGGCGATGCGGTTGACCTTGTAGACGACGCCGTCGATGTCGTACGGCAGTTGGTCACGCAAGGCAGCAATGCGAGCGTGAAACGCGACCAGACCTTCGGGTCCGGGAGAGACCGTGCGATGCTCGCATACCGGGACACCCAGACCGGCAAGCGCATCGAGCAATCCCGCCTGGGTGTCGGGCATCTCGAAGCCGGTGCTCTGCCCGGTGCCGTAGGCAAAGAAAGACAGCGGGCGTCGGGCGGCGACGCGCGGATCGAGCTGTCGAACGGTACCGGCTGCGGCATTGCGCGGATTGACGAAGACCTTCTCGCCCGCAGCCCGTTGACGTGCATTCAATTTTTCGAAGGCATCGCGGCGCATGTAGAGTTCGCCGCGGATCTCGATCAGTTCGGGTGCATTGCCCTGCAGCCGCAGCGGAACTTCGCGGATCGTGCGCACGTTGTGGGTGACGTCCTCACCGGTTTCACCGTCACCACGTGTGGCGGCCCGGACCAGGATGCCGTGTTCGTAGCGCAGGCTGATCGCCAGACCGTCGAACTTGAGTTCCGCGAGATAGGAAACCGGGGGATCTTCCGGTGTCAGCGCGAGCGCATTGCGGACCCTGGCGTCGAACGCGCGTGCGCCGTCAGCCGTGACGTCGGTTTCGGTGCGGATCGACAGCATCGGGACCGCGTGACGTACCGCAACGAGATCGGGTGCTGGGGCTCCTCCGACGCGCTGTGTCGGAGAATCTGCCGAACGCAGTTCCGGGTGGCTTTCCTCCAGTTGTTGCAGCTCGCGAAAGAGTCGGTCGTACTCCGCGTCGGGAATCGTCGGGGCATCCAGCACGTAGTACGCATGATCATGGCGCAGGAGCGCCTCTCGCAGCGCACCCGCACGCTCCCGGACGTCGATCGGGATGGCCATTATGCGGAGAAAAGCCTCATCGCCAGCGCCCCGCCCGCCGGAATCCTGTTGCCGGCCATGCGGCTCTGGAACTGCTGGATCTGCGTACGGATCAGTGCCGCTGCGTCGGGGCCGAACGGCGCCCGGTTGTCGTCTACGATGCTGCCCTGCAATGCCTCGGCCATCTGCGCTGCCTGCTTCATCATCCGGTCGAACGCACCAACGCCGTCGCTGACGAGCGGAACGTCGATCAGGAGCGTCACGCCCCGGGTATGCAGTTCCCGCATCTCGCTGGGCGAAAACAGCGCCTCTTCCATGTTGCACAGCGAGAACAAGGTCTGGCCGTCGCCGTCGCGCGCATGAAAGGCGCCATCGTCGCCCAGGACCAGTCCACCCGATTCGGCCAGGGCACGGATCTTCGTTCCCGCAAACGGATCCCCGGTGCTGACGATGTTGATGCCGATCTGCACGTCAACGCTGGCGCAGAAACGATCGATCTCCGCCGCACCCGACAACGCCACGGCGCGGGCAGGGATGTCGGCCGGAACGGCGAGAAACTGATCGGCGATGTCCTGCACGCCCGCGGCAAACTTCTGGAACTCCCCTTCGCCGATCGCACCACGCCGATCAACGAGCTGCATCGCAGCGCAGAACCAGTGGTGCGCCCCCGCAGTGTTCGCAGTGATCCTGCGCCAGAGGTTCTCGCGGTCGTCGAACGCGAACCAGCGGACCGGCTTTCCGAGTCCTTCGAGTTTCTGATGCTGCGTTTGCCACAGGCGCGAAACCTCCAGCGGCTCGATCGACTCGATGCGGATGATGCAGTCGATGCGCGGATCCACTGCGTCCGGTGCGCCGGGCGTCGTGTGGCGACCCGAGGAAGCCTGAACGGCTGGAGGTGCCCTGTTCGGTGCAATTTCCCGGACGATGCCTTCCTCGAGGTCCTCCGCCACGGGATCGACGCGTGCCTGTGCGTTAGCGCCGCCTTCACGCGGTTCGAGCAGCACGTCGCGGTGATCCGATCCGAAGGTCCGTTCGGCATGCTGCCGGTGCTTGCGTTCCTGCCACTTGTTGTAGGCGATGATGCCTGCCACCGCAGCCACGCCCAGCGTGATCAGTCCGATCTGCAATTCACTGTCCATCTCTAGTCCTGTCTGTCAGGCGACGGCCGCTTCGGCCATGCGCAATGCCTCTTCGATATCCACTTCGACGACCCGCGAAACGCCCCGCTCCTGCATGGTCACGCCGATCAGGTGGCGGGCGATCTCCATCGTCACCTTGCTATGGCTGATGAAAATGAACTGGGTTTGCTCCGTCATGCGCCGGACCATCTGGCAATACCGCTCGGTATTCGCATCGTCCAACGGCGCGTCGACCTCGTCAAGCATGCAAAACGGTGCGGGGTTGAGCTGAAACATCGCGAAGACCAGCGCAATTGCGGTGAGCGCCTTTTCCCCACCCGAAAGCAGATGGATCGAGGTGTTCTTCTTGCCGGGAGGTTGGGCAAGGATCTGGATGCCGGCATCGAGGATCTCGTCGCCGGTCAGCAGCAACTGTGCCTGTCCGCCTCCGAAGAGCTGCGGGAACAGCGCGCTGAAGTGGCGTGAAACCGTTTCGTACGTGGCACGGAGCTGTTCGCGCGTTTCACGGTCGATCCGCCGGATCGCATCCTCCAGCGTCTCGATTGCAGCAGTCAGGTCCGTGTGCTGCGCATCGAGGTAGGACTTGCGTTGCTGCGCCGCGCTCAGTTCATCGAGGGCGGCAAGGTTGACGTGTCCGAGTTCGGTGATCTCACGACCTAGGCGGGCGATCTCGCGTACGAGAACGTTCTCGCGCACCGATTCGGATACGTCGAGCAGCGTGGCAACTTGCGCTTCGTCAGCTCCGGTTTCCCGCAGTCGCTCCTCGAACTGAGCGGCGGCCAGTTCGGCCGCCTGCAGCGACAACCGCAGTTCGCCGACCCGCTCGCGCACCGGTCGCGCATCCTGCTCGATCCTCAACCGCATCTCCTCGCACTGGCGCAGATGCTGCGCCGCCTCCTCCTGTCCGGTGCGGCATGCGGCCAGGCTCGCTTCGCGCAGCGAGCGCTCCGTCAGCGCCTGGTCCAGCGCCCGCTGGCTGTCTTCGCCGTTGCTCGCCTCGAGATCGCGTTCGCGCAATCCACGTTCGTCGGCGATGCGTGTGAGCTCGACCCGGGCCAGCGCCAGCGTTCGCTCGATTTCCTCGATGCGCCCCGTACATTCGCGTTCCGCGAATGCGGCTTCCTGCAACTCACGCGCTGCCGCCTGTTCCAGCGCGCGCAACTCCCGCAGCTGTTCCGAACGTTCGTTCTGGATCTGTCGCGCCGAATCCAGTACTTCGCGCTGCAGGGCTGCCAGCTCATCATGGCGATGCCGGTCCCGCTCTGCCACTTCAAGGTGCGCCCGCTCCACGGCTTCATGGTGGGCGAGATCGGCCAGATCCCTCGCCAGCCGGTCGTTGCGTTCGATCGCGCGCTGGTGCTCCTGTTCCAGCCGCAGTGCAGCAACCTGCGCACCGTGCAGTTGCTGCTGAGTGTCCTGCATCCTGCGGCGCAAGCGCTCGATCGCCTCCTGGGCGGATGATGCGTCCTGCTGTGCCAGCGCGAGCGACTGCTGCACCCGCTCGAACTCGGTCTCCATCCGCTCGCGCTGTTCGGACAGCTGATCGATTTCGCGCTGCCGCTCGATCACCCCGTGCGTCCGGGCATCCGGAGAAAAATGTTGCAGAAGGCCCCTCTCGAGAGTACGACCGCGGCGATCGACGAGCCGCACGCCTGGCTCCAGAAGCTCTCGCTGGTCGATCCAGTCGACCACCGATTCGACAGCAAACCAGCCTTGCAACCAGTCCGCGAGCACAGCTCGATGGGCCGGATCGGCGATCTCGAGCAGATCGATCAGTCTGTGCCATCCGGCTTGTCCAGCGTCTTCTGCACGGGCCATTCCGGCCGTCGGTCGATTCAGGATCAGCGCCAGAGACTCGGGTGGATCGGCGTCCAGGAGCGCTGCGACCGCACTCCCGCCCCCCCCGTCCAGAGCCTTGAGACGTTCTCGAAGCACCGCCTCGAGCGCCAGTTCCCAGCCCGGACGCACTTCGATCGCGCGCCACAACGGCGGCAGATCGGCGAGGGCGTGCCGTCTGAGCCAGTCTCCGAGTCTGCCCTGCGCTTGCACGCGTTGCTGCAGCTGGCTCAAGGCATCATGGCGCGCACGCAGTTCGGTCAACTGCTGCTGGATCGCCCGCTCGTGCTCCAGCGCATCGCGCAGCGTGGTCTGTGATCCGGTGAATCGAAGCTGCGCACGGTCCGTCTCGCCACGCGTCGCCTCGACAGCCACTTCGAGCGTCGCGACGGACTCCCGCTGCCGCTCAAGCTCTTGCGGATCGGGGCCGAGGACGCCTTGTGCGTCATTCTCGATCCGCTGCCTGCGCTGGGCGACGCTCTCCAGCGCGCGCGACGCACTGGCGCACTGCGTTTCGGCCACGCGCCAGAGCTGCTCCGTGTTCGTGAGGTCGTGGCGCGCACGCTCGACCTGGCCCTCCGCCTCGCGGAAGGACGCGTCCGCCCGGGACAGGCGCTCCGCGCACTCCGCGTGGCCGGCTTCGGCTCGAGCCATGCGCAGGCGGGCATGGTCCAGAAGTTCGCTCCAGCGCGAACGCTCACCCGAAAGCCCTTCCTGGCGTTCACGCCAATGGGTCTGTTCCCGTTCGAGCTCACCGAGGCGTTCGAGCACGCGCCGGCGCGCATCCTGCAAATGCCGGATCTCGGATTCGAGGCGGGTCACTTCTGCGCTGGCGGCAAAGAGGCGGTTCTGCGCCTCCTGCACTGCGGCGCTCGTCAGGTGATGCGCCTCGCGAGCCGTTTCGATTTCCGTCTCGAGGGCGAGGAGCCGTTCGTTGTCGAGCTCGAGGCGTTGCGACAAACCATGCAGCTCCCCGCGCAGACGGTCCTGCTCGTTGCGCGCTTCGTTGCGCTTGAGCAGCCACAGTACCTGCTGCCGCGATCGGTGGGCGTCGTTCAGTTCGCGGTAGCGGATTGCAACCCGGGCCTGCGCATCGAGGTGGGTGATCCGCTCTCCAAGCTCACTGCAGATATCGTCCAGGCGTGCAAGGTTGTCGCGGGCATCTGCCAGCCTTCCCTCGGTCTCGCGGCGCCGCTCGCGGTAGCGCGTGACGCCGGCCGCTTCCTCGAGGAAGCTGCGGATCTCTTCCGGTCGCGCCTCGATGATGCGCGAGATCATGCCCTGTTCGATGATCGCGTAGGCGCGCGGACCGAGCCCGGTGCCGAGAAACAGATCGATGACGTCCTTGCGGCGGACCTGCAGGTTGTTGATGAGGTAGGTGGACTCACCGCTGCGATCGAGCACGCGCTTGACCGAAATCTCCGAAAAGCGTGCCCACTGGCCCGAAACCCGGCTCTCGTGGTTGTCGAAGACCAGCTCGACGCTCGCCCGCGAAACCGGCTTGCGCGTCGTCGAACCGTTGAAGATCACGTCCTGCATCGATTCGCCGCGCAAGGCGCTGGCACGGCTTTCTCCGAGCACCCAGCGCACGGCATCGATGATGTTCGACTTTCCACACCCGTTCGGACCAACGACGCCGACGAGATTTCCGGGGATCTGGATGG
Organism: Rhodocyclaceae bacterium; assembly: GCA_023383815.1. Classification (GTDB taxonomy): domain Bacteria; phylum Pseudomonadota; class Gammaproteobacteria; order Burkholderiales; family Rhodocyclaceae; genus JACOUN01. Next base: position 15,911 of record JAHDYG010000003.1, on the reverse strand, counting down.
TCGTCGGGTCAACGAAGGTCTTGAAGCCGGCCAGTTTCAGCTTGGAGAGACGCACGTCGGACGGGACTCGGTCGGGGTCGGGACGGAATGGGGCATGATACCATCTGCAATGCATTGCCCCCTGTTCCGAGCCTCTCTGCCAGAGCCCCTTTCAGCGTGAATCCCGATCTCGACCGACTCCACCCGTACCCGTTTGAAAAACTGCGCGAACTGTTCGCCGGCCTGAGCGCTCCGGCTGCGTACCGACCGATCCGCCTGTCGATCGGAGAGCCGCAACACCCGACGCCGGGTTTCATCGCCGAAGCCCTGGTGGCCGAGCTTTCCGGCCTGGCGGTGTATCCGGTCACGCAAGGTTCCGTTGCGCTGCGCGAGGCGGTCTCCGGCTGGATCGCGCGCCGGTACGGGATTCCTGCTCCCGACATCGCGACGCAGGTGCTGCCCGTCAATGGCTCGCGTGAAGCCTTGTTCGCATTTGCCCAGTGCGTGATCGACCGCAGCGGTCCGGGCGCCGCGGTCCTGTGTCCGAACCCGTTCTACCAGATCTACGAAGGCGCTGCGCTACTTGCCGGCGCCGATCCGGTCTTCCTCAATACCCTTGCGCAGACGCGCTTCACCTGCGACTTCGATGCCGTCGACTCGCCGACCTGGCAGCGGGTGCAACTCGTGTTCGTCTGTTCGCCCGGAAATCCGACCGGACGCGTGCTGTCGCGCGAAGAGTGGCGCCGGCTGTTCGAACTCTCGGATCGTCACGGGTTCGTGATCGCTGCTGATGAGTGCTATTCCGAGATCTATTTCGACGAGGACGCGCCTCCGGTCGGCGCGCTGCAGGCGGCGCACGAACTGGGTCGCGAAGATTTCCGCAATCTCGTCGTGTTCTCTAGCCTGTCCAAGCGCTCGAACGTTCCGGGCATGCGCTCCGGATTCGTCGCAGGTGACGCCAGGCTTCTCGCTGGATTCCTGCGCTATCGAACCTATCACGGTTGCGCGATGAGCCCGTGCGTACAGGCGGCGTCGGCCGCAGCCTGGGCGGACGAGGCGCACGTCGCCGAGAACCGCCGCTTGTACCGGGAGAAATTCGACCGGGTGATGCCCATTCTCGCGCCCCACCTGGGGATCGAACGCCCGGATGCCGGTTTCTACCTCTGGGCACGCACCCCGATCCCGGACACCGACTTCGCGCGCGGCCTCCAGGCTGAATATAATGTGACGGTCCTTCCCGGCAGTTTCCTTGCCCGGCACTCCGGCGGCGTCAATCCTGGCGCGAACTTCGTCCGGATCGCCCTGGTCGCCGGCACGCAGGAGTGTGTCGAGGCCGCTGGCCGGATCGCTGCCTACTGCAACCACCTCTGACAACCGATAACGGAATCCCCGATGCAAGATCTGCAGAACATCATCGACGCCGCGTTCGACAAGCGCAGCGAACTCTCACCGTCAACGGCCCCGCGCGAAGTTCGCGACGCAGTCGAAGCCGTGCTCGACGGGCTGGACAACGGGCGCCTGCGCGTGGCGCAGAAGTCCGACGGCCAATGGGTCGTCAACCAGTGGATCAAGAAGGCCGTACTGATCTCGTTCCGGCTCGCGGACAACCGGGTGATGCCCGGTGCAAGCACCCAGTATTTCGACAAGGTCTCGACCAAGTTCGCCGACTACACCGCCGAGCGCTTTGGTGAAGGCGGTTTTCGCGTCGTACCCCCCGCGGTGGCGCGCAGGGGCAGCTTTATCGGCAGGAATGTCGTCCTGATGCCCTCCTACGTGAATATCGGCGCCTATGTCGATGAGGGAACGATGGTCGACACCTGGGCAACCGTCGGTTCCTGCGCCCAGATCGGGAAGAACGTGCATCTTTCGGGTGGTGTCGGAATCGGAGGCGTACTCGAGCCGGTCCAGGCCGGCCCGGTGATCATCGAGGACAACGTCTTCGTCGGTGCCCGTTCCGAGGTCGTTGAAGGCGTCGTGATCGAAGAGAACGCCGTACTGTCGATGGGCGTCTATATCGGAATGAGCACGAAGATCTTCGACCGCGAGACGGGCGAGATCCATTACGGGCGGGTTCCGGCAGGCTCCGTGGTCGTGCCGGGCAGCCTGCCGTCGGCCGACGGGCGCTACAGCCTGTACTGCGCCGTGATCGTGAAGAAGGTGGACGCCCAGACGCGCGCCAAGACGGCGATCAACGACCTGTTGCGGGCCTGATCAAGGCCCAAGCGCCGGCGTATACTGAAACCATAGGCGCCGAACCCGCTGCCCTGAGAGCAACCGTTCCAGGAGAACTGACGTGACGATCTTCGAAAAGCTCTTCAATCTGATGGCGGAAAAGCAGGCTTCGGACATCTATGTCACGGCCGGCGCGCCGATCCAGATCAAGATCCAGGGCCACACGATGCCGATCAACCAGCAGGTCATGGATCCGGCGACGATCAGGCGGATGCTGGCCGAGCTGGTGACACCGGAGCAGATGGAGCGCTTCGAACGCGAACGGGAGCTCAACATCTCGCGTGGGGTCACCAACCTCGGCAACTTCCGGATCAACGCTTTCTGGCAGCGCAACAGCGTCGGTATCGTGATGCGCTTCATCCAGAGTGAAATCCCCACGCTCGCGTCGCTGCGCCTGCCTCCCGTGCTGGCCGACATCGTCATGGAGAAGCGTGGCCTCGTGCTCGTGGTGGGCGCCACCGGCTCCGGCAAGTCGACCACCCTCGCCTCGATGATCGACCATCGGTTGCGCAACCGCACCGGCCACATCCTGACGGTCGAGGACCCGATCGAGTACCTGTTCCGCCACTCGAAATCGGTCGTCAACCAGCGCGAGGTGGGCATCGATACACACAGTTGGGCCGAGGCACTGCGCAACGCGATGCGCCAGGCACCGGACTGCATCCTGATCGGCGAGATCCGTGACCGCGAAACCATGCAGGCCGCACTCGCCTACGCCCAGACCGGCCATCTCTGTCTCGCGACGCTGCACGCCAACAATGCGTATCACGCGCTCAACCGGATCGTGAACTTCTTCCCACTCGAGAACCGCACCCTCCTCTACCTCGACCTGTCGGTATCGCTGAAGGCGATTCTTTCACAACGTCTGGTACGCCAACCCAGCGGCAAGCGCATTCCCTCGGTCGAAATCCTGATGAATACCCGTCACATCGCGGATCTGGTCGAACACGGCGAATTGAACTCGATCAAGGAGGCGATGGAACAGAGTCTCGCTCCCGGGTCGCAGACCTTCGAGCAGGATCTGCATCGCCTCTATCGCGAGAACCAGATCTCGCTCGATGAAGCGCTCGCCAATGCCGATTCGCCGACCAACCTCGCCTGGCTCATCAACAATGCCCAGGGGATCAAGGAAACCGAGAAGACGCCCGCAAGGAGCGCAGCGGCATCGACCGATTTCGAACGGACCGAACCGGATGGAGCTTCCTTCAAGGAGTTCTCGCTGCACATGGACGACTCCGCTCACTAGGGAAGCGATGACCGAACCGGATATCCAGAACGACGACGCGACCCTCCAGCTCGCGCGCCAACTCATTGCAAGACCGTCCGTAACCCCTGCAGATGAAGGCTGTCTCGACCTGATCGGAGAGCGCTTGGAGCGGACCGGGTTCTGCCTGGAGCGGATCGACACGGGCGGAGTCTCCAACCTGTGGGCGCGCCGCGGCACGGCTGCCCCCGTGCTGTGCTTCGCCGGACATACCGACGTCGTGCCTCCGGGGCCCCCCGAACGCTGGCAGTCACCTGCGTTCGAACCCACGATCCGGGACGGGTGCCTGATTGGTCGCGGAGCGGCCGACATGAAGACCTCACTTGCCGCGATGGTCACCGCAATCGAGCGCTTCGTCGCATCAAGCCCCGGACATGGTGGATCGATCGCGCTGCTGCTGACCTCCGACGAGGAAGGCATTGCCACCCACGGCACGGTCAAGGTCGTCGAAGCGCTGGCCGGACGCGGGGAGCGCCTCGACTACTGCATCGTCGGCGAACCGACTTCGGTCGCAACCCTCGGCGACATGATCAAGAACGGAAGACGCGGTTCGCTTTCGGGCACGCTCAAGGTCCGAGGCAAACAGGGACATGTCGCCTACCCGCAGCATGCCCGCAACCCGATCCACGAACTTGCGCCCGCGCTGGCCGAGCTGGCGGCCACACGCTGGGACGAGGGCAACGAGTTCTTTCCTCCCACGACCTGGCAGGTTTCGAACATTCACGCCGGCACCGGTGCCAACAACGTGATTCCCGGGGAGTGCGAGCTGGCATTCAACTTCCGCTTTGCCTCCTGCACGAGCGCTGAAGAACTCCAACGCCGCACCCATGCGGTGCTCGATCGGCACGGGCTCGACTACCAGCTCGACTGGCATCTGTCGGGGCAACCCTACCTGACGGGCCGCGGGCGGCTGGTCGAGGCGCTGACCCGGGCGATCCGGGCGACCGCCGGCGTCGACACCGAGTTGTCGACGACCGGGGGAACCTCCGATGGGCGCTTCATTGCAGCGATCTGCGACGAGGTCGTCGAATTCGGCCCGGTGAATGCAAGCATCCATCAGGTCAACGAACACATCGCCCTCGCTGCGATCGAACCCCTCTCCCGGATCTACGAAGGCGCCCTGCGCGAACTGCTCCCGACACCATGAACGAACCTCATACCGACCACCCGTCCGGAGACGAGCACGAGCACGAAACCGGACCGCTCGCGGAACTGGTCACGCTGCGCGACTGGATGCGCTACGCCGTAACCCGCTTCAACCGGGCGCAGCTCTTCTTCGGCCACGGTTGCGCCGATGCCTATGACGAAGCCGCCTGGCTGCTCCTGCATACCCTGGCCCTGCCGCTCGAACGCCTCGAACCCTTTCTCGATGCCTGCATTCCCGGTGACGAGCGCGAGGCACTGCTTGAAGTGATCGAGCGGCGGGTCGAGGAACGGATTCCCGCCGCGTATCTCACGGGCGAGGCGTGGCTCGGTTCCTACCGTTTCCGTTCCGACCGGCGCGCGATCATTCCCCGCTCGTTCTTCGCAGAACTCCTGGATGAAGGGTTGTCGCCCTGGATCGAGGATCCGGAGGCAGTGCAGGATGCCCTCGACCTGTGCACCGGTTCGGGATGCCTGGCGATCGTCATGGCGCATGTCTTTCCGGCGGCACGGATCGTTGGCACGGATCTTTCGCCTGACGCGCTCGCGCTCGCCCGCGAGAATGTCGCCGACTACGGGCTCGAAGACCGCATCGAACTGATCCGCAGCGACGTATTCGACGCCCTCGGCGAGCGTCGCTTCGACCTCATCCTCAGCAATCCTCCTTACGTCACGACACAGTCGATGCAGGCCCTTCCCCGGGAGTACCTGCACGAACCTGACATGGCGCTGGGCGCGGGGGAAGACGGTCTCGACGTCGTCCGACGCATCCTTGCCCAGGCGCGCCGGCACCTCAACCCGGGGGGCATCCTCGCGGTGGAAGTCGGACACAACCGCCATCTGGTCGAAGCGGCCTTTCCGGATTTGCCCCTCATCTGGCTGCCGACTTCCGGAGGCGACGGCATGATCTTCCTGATCCAAGCCGATGATCTTGACGGGTTCCAGGGATCGTGACCGACCGCACGGCGCCTGAGCGGATTCGTACGCTTGCGCCGATTGTCGCGCCGACCGCCTTGTGATGAAATGAGCGCATGGTCGATACCCGCCCGATCCTCCTGATCGAAGACAATCCGGACGATGAGGCCCTGACGCTGCGTGCGTTCGCGAAGAACGGCGTTGCGAACCCGGTCCTCGTCGCACGCGATGGCGTCGAAGCGATCGAGTGCCTGTTCGGTGCGGATCCGGCACAACCGGATCCCGACGCCGTGCACCCTGCCGTGGTGCTGCTCGACCTGAAGCTCCCACGCATCGATGGTCTGGAAGTGTTGCGGCGGATTCGCGCCGATGCCGGCACGGCCCTGCTGCCGGTCGTGATCCTGACGACCTCCGGTGAGCCGCGCGACATCCGGCAGGCCTATCATCTCGGAGCGAACAGCTACATCCGCAAGCCGGTGGACTATCCGGACTTCGTCCAGGCTGTCGGTGCAATCGTCGCCTACTGGGTCAAGCTCAACGAGCCGGCGGAGTAAGGCTCCCCCTTACGCCACCTCGTCGATCCACGCCTGCTGGATCGCCTCCAGGATGCGTTCGCCGCAATGCCTGGGGTCGTCGTCGAACTCGGGCAGTGCCATCACCCAGTTCATCAGATCGACGAAATTGACGGTCTTCGGATCCACCTCGGGGCGCTCGTCCGCGAGCTGGATGGCGATCTCTTCGACTTCGGTCCATTTCATCCGTGTTTCCCCTCGCGAGCCATGTTGATGGTGTAGCGCGGAATCTCGACCACCAGTGGCGTGCTTCCAACGCGAGCCTGGCACGACAGCCGGGATTGCGGCTCCAGTCCCCATGCCTTGTCGAGAAGATCCTCCTCGGTGTCGTCGGCCTCCTCGAGCGATTCAAAGCCCTCGCGTACGATCACGTGGCAGGTCGTGCACGCACACGACTTCTCGCACGCGTGTTCGATCTCGATTCCGCTCGCCAGCAGGCTGTCGCAGATCGTCTCCCCGGCCGGGGCATCCAGAACCGCCCCGTCGGGGCACAGTTCCACGTGGGGCAATACGATGATCTGCGTCATACCTCGATCTCATTGATGTTGCGCCCGGCCAGGGCGCCACGAATGCTCTTGTCCATGCGCCGCGAGGCAAACTCGTCGGTTGCTCGCGACAGGGTATCGATCGCCTGCCGAATGGCGTGGTGATCGGCGCCATCGAGTGTAGCGCGCAGCGCTGCCATGGATTGATCGATCTGCATGCGCTCGCGGGCATCGAGAAGTTCGCCGTCTTTCGCAAGCGCCTGCTCGATCGCTTCCAGCACGCGCCCCGCCTCGACGCGCTGTTCCGCCAGTGCGCGTGCCGTCATGTCGTCCCCGGCATGATCCATGCCCTGGCGCAGCATCTCGGCAATCTCGTGTTCGCTCAGACCGTAGGACGGCTTGACCAGCACGCTCGCCTCGACTCCGGACGACATCTCGCGCGCCGCGACCGACAGCAGCCCATCCGCATCGACCTGAAAGGTCACGCGGATGCGGGCTGCGCCAGCGACCATCGGCGGAATCCCGCGCAGCTCGAAGCGCGCGAGCGAGCGGCAATCGCTCACCAGTTCACGCTCCCCTTGCACGACGTGGAAGGCCATCGCCGTCTGCCCGTCCTTGTAGGTCGTGAACTCCTGCGCGCGCGCAATCGGCAGCGTCGCGTTGCGCGGGATGACCTTCTCGACGAGCCCGCCCATGGTCTCGAGCCCGAGTGACAGCGGAATCACGTCGAGCAGCAGCCAGTCGTCCTCGTCCTTGCGATTGCCGACGAGAACGTTGGCCTGGATCGCCGCGCCCAGCGCGACCACCTTGTCGGGGTCCAGATTGTTGAGCGGTTCCTGATCGAAGAACTCGGCAACCGCCCGCTGAACGTGCGGCATTCGTGTCGCGCCGCCCACCATTACCACGCCCTTGACGTCTTCCGGTGCAAGTCCGGCATCGCGCAGGACCTTGCGCATCGGCGCGAGCGTCTTGCGCACGAGATGCTCGGTGATGTGGGCGAACTCGTCGCGCGTGAGCACCAGATTGACCTCTTCGCCCGATTGCAGGCTCGCCTTGATCGGCACCTCCTCGCATACGGTCAGGAGTTCCTTGGCCTCGCGCGCCTTCATCAGCAATCGCCGACCATCCTCGCGCGAGTGCGGTGCGATGTTCGCCCTGTCGAGCACCCAGCAGAAGATCCGGTGATCGAAGTCATCCCCGCCGAGCGCGCTGTCCCCGTTGGTTGCAAGCACTTCGAAGATCCCGCGCGAAAGCTTGAGGATCGACAGGTCGAAGGTGCCACCACCGAGATCGAACACCGCGTATACGCCTTCTGCCGCGTTATCGAGACCATAGGCGACCGCGGCGGCGGTTGGTTCGTTGAGCAGGCGCAAGACGTTCAGCCCGGCCAGCGTGGCGGCGTCCTTGGTGGCCTGACGCTGCGCATCGTCGAAGTACGCGGGAACCGTGATCACCACCCCGGTCAGCTCCCCCCCGAGGCTGGCTTCAGCGCGCGCGGCCAGCACGCGCAGGATCTCGGCCGACACCTCGACCGGACTCTTCACGCCCTGCACGGTACGCAGACGTACCATCCCGTCCGAATCCATGAAGTCATAGGGCATCGCCTCGACGTGGGCGACGTCGCGCAGCCCGCGTCCCATCAGGCGTTTGACCGAGAGGATCGTGTTTTTCGGGTCGGTCGCATGCGCGCGCACGGCGGATTGCCCGACCTCGATGCTTCCATCGGTCCGGTAGCGCACGACCGACGGGACCATGGTCCGCCCCTGCTCGTCGGGCAGACACACCGCAATGCCGTTGCGGACCGTCGCCACCAGGGAATTGGTGGTGCCCAGGTCGATGCCTGCGGCGAGCCGGTGCTTGTGCGGCTCGGCGGACATGCCGGGTTCTGCGATATGTAGTAGAGCCATCAGGTTTCCAGCGCCTCGAGGGCGTCGTCAATCTCGTGCTGCAGTTTTTCGATGAACATCAGGCGACGAACCAGTTCGGCCGCCGCATCATAGTCGCGATCGACGTCGATCAGCCGCTCCAGGTGGCCGTACTGCTCCCGCGCCTGATGGCGCAAGCGCACGTGGAGCTGCGACAGCTCATCGCCATCGCCCGCGTTGCGCGCCTCCTCGACCGCTTCACGCCATTCCATCTGCTCCATCAGGAAGTCGGGCGTCATCGCGGTGTTACTCTCGAAGCCCGCGTCCAGCCCTTCGAGCTGCAACAGGTAGCAAGCGCGCGGGCGTGGTTTGCTGAGGGTCGAGTACGCCTCATTGACCCGGGTCGCCCACTGCATCGCCCTGCGCTTGTCGGCGTCCGGCAGGTGCGCGTGGCGATCGGGATGCACTTCACTGTGCAGCTCGTGGTACGCGGCATCGAGCGCTGCACGGTCGATGCCGAAGCGACGCGGCAGTCCGAACAGGGTGAAATGATCCTGCTGCAGGTCTACGCCCATGGCGACGGGTCCTTCGTGAGGCAATCCGCCCGCATCGACAGGATGCGGGCAACACACGGCGGCGCGTCGACAGCCAGTCGAGGCGCCGCCGTTCGCGTGCAGGGTCAGACGTTGAAGCTCTCGCCGCAACCGCACTCGTTCTTGACGTTCGGGTTGCGGAAGCGGAAGCCCTCGTTGAGCCCCTCGCGCACGAAATCGAGTTCGGTCCCTTCGATGTAGGGGAGGCTCTTCGGATCCACGACCACTTTCAGTCCGTGGCTTTCGAACACGAGATCGCCTTCCTCGGGTTCATCGACGAACTCCAGCTTGTAGGCCATTCCGGAACAGCCCGACGTGCGCACCCCGAGGCGGATGCCGATGCCCTTTCCGCGCTTGGCGATGAACCCCGCCACGTGCTTCGCCGCGCTGTCACTGAGTGTGATTCCCATGCTCGCTTCCTCCTGCCTCACGCTTCGTGCTTCTTCCGGTAGTCGGCCACGGCTGCCTTGATCGCATCCTCGGCGAGGATCGAGCAATGGATCTTGACCGGCGGCAACGCGAGTTCCTCGGCGATCTGCGTGTTCTTGATCTCGAGGGCCTGATCGATCGTCTTGCCCTTTACCCACTCGGTCACCAGCGAGCTGGACGCAATCGCCGATCCGCAGCCGTAGGTCTTGAACTTCGCATCCTCGATCACGCCGTCCTTGCCGACCTTGATCTGCAGCTTCATCACGTCGCCACAGGCCGGAGCGCCGACCATGCCGGTTCCGACCTCATCGTCGTCCTTCGAAAACGAACCCACGTTGCGGGGGTTCTCGTAGTGGTCCAGGACCTTCTCACTGTATGCCATATCCTTCTCCTTCCTGCTTCTTCAAGACTTCAGTGGGCGGCCCACTGCACCGTATCCAGATCAACGCCTTCCTTGACCATCTCCCACAGCGGGGAGAGCTCGCGCAGCTTTCCGATCTTGTCGCGCAGAAGCCTGATCGTGTACTCGACTTCCTCCTCGGTCGTAAAGCGACCGAGCGTGAAGCGGATCGAGCTGTGCGCCAGTTCGTCGTTGCGCCCGAGCGCCCGCAGCACGTAGGAAGGCTCCAGGCTCGCAGACGTGCAGGCCGAACCCGATGAAACCGCCACATCCTTGATCGCCATGATCAGCGACTCCCCTTCGACGTAAGCGAAGGAGATGTTGAGGTTGTGCGGAACGCGCCGATCGAGGTCGCCATTCACGTAGACCGCCTCCATGTCCTTCAGACCATTGAGCAGCCGGTCGCGCAACATGCGAATGCGCTCGCACTCGGTCGCCATCTCCTCACGGCAGATGCGGAACGCAGCCCCCATGCCGACGATCTGATGGGTCGGCAAGGTGCCCGAACGCAGGCCGCGCTCGTGGCCACCCCCGTGCATCTGCGCTTCGAGGCGCACGCGCGGCTTGCGTCGCACGTAGAGCGCGCCGATCCCCTTCGGGCCATAACTCTTGTGGGCCGAGAACGACATCAGGTCGACCTTGAGGGTATTGAGATCGATGGGCACCTTTCCGGCTGCCTGCGCGGCATCGACGTGGAAGATGATGCCCTTCTCACGACAGATCTCGCCCACCTCGGCGATCGGCTGGATGACGCCGATCTCGTTGTTCACGAACATCATCGACACCAGGATCGTGTCCGGCCGCAGCGCCTGACGGAAGGCATCGAGGTCTACGAGTCCGTCCTCGCGCACGTCGAGGTAGGTCGCCTCGAACCCCTGCCGCTCCATCTCGCGTACGGTGTCGAGCACCGCCTTGTGCTCGGTTTTCAGCGTAATCAGGTGCTTGCCCTTGCCCTTGTAGAACTGCGCCGCACCCTTGATCGCGAGGTTGTTCGACTCGGTCGCACCGGAGGTCCAGATGATCTCGCGCGAATCGGCGCCGACGAGTGCCGCAACCTCTTCGCGCGCATTCTCGACCGCCTTCTCGGCCTCCCAGCCGTAGGCATGCGAGCGGCTGGCGGGGTTGCCGAAACGCTCGGTCAGCCACGGAATCATCTCTTGCGCGACACGCGGATCGACCGGCGTCGTGGCCGAGTAGTCGAGGTAGATCGGAAACTTCAACATCGGGCTCTCTCCGTTGGATGTTCTGCGGGTTCGTCGTACTGCAGTTCAGTTCAGGGGGACGGCCACGGCCGTCAGGTTCTTCAGTTCATCGGACAGGTGCGAGAAGGTGGCAAGGAACCGGTCGACATCGGCCTGCGTCGAGGTGTGCCCGAGACTGACCCGCAGCGCCGCCCGTGCAAGCTCGGGGGACACCCCCATCGCAAGCAGCGTGTGCGAAGGTTCCGGGTGGGCGCTCGAACAGGCCGAACCGCTGGCGCATGCAAAGCCCATCCGGTCGAGCTTGGCGACCACGGTTTCCCCTTCCAGCCCTTCGATCGCAAAGAAACAGGTATTCGGAAGGCGCTCGGCTGCACTCGAGAAGACCCTTGCGCCCAGTGTGCGCAATCCAGCCTCCAGATGACGCCGCAGCCCGGCAAGACGCCGGCTTTCGGTCTCGATTCGTGCGCGGGCGAGTTCGCACGCACGGCCAAAGCCGACGATCGCAGCCACGTTCTCGGTTCCGGAGCGCAGTCCGCGTTCCTGCCCGCCCCCGGCGATCAGTGGCGAAAGCTCCAGCCGCTTGTCGACGATCAGGGCTCCGGCACCGAGCGGCCCCCCGATCTTGTGCGCCGAGAGGGTCATCGCATGCACGCGCAGCGCCCGAAAATCGAGCGCAATCTTGCCCAGCGCCTGGACCGCATCCGTATGGACCAGCGCACCGCAGGCCGAAGCCTCGGCCGCCAGTTCGTCCACCGGCTGGATGACCCCGGTCTCGTTGTTCGCGAGCATCACCGAAACCAGCCGGGGTTGTTCCGCCAGCGTCGCGGCCCAGCTGACCGGTTCGATCCGGCCCTCGCGGTCCACCGCAATCTCGCGCAGGCTCCATCCGAGCCGCCGAAGCTGCCGCGCCGGTTCGCGCACGCAGGGATGCTCGATCGCGCTGATCGCGATCCCACCGGCCTTCAGACAGGCCGCAGCACCCTTGATGAAGAGATTGTTCGCCTCCGAGCCGCCGCTCGTGAACACGACCTCGGTCGCATGTGCGCCGACGGCCTCCGCCACCTCGGTACGCGCTTCGTCGATCGCCGCCCGCGCTTGCCTTCCGTACTCATGGCGGCTCGATGCATTGCCATAGCGGGTACCGTCGAGCCAGGGCCGCATCGCATCGACCACTTCGGATGCAAGCGGTGCAGTGGCGTTCCAGTCGAGATAGACAGGGGCAAACACGGCGCAGGGCTCCGGATCCTTGGCGTTCAGGCGACCGCCGCCTCCCGCAGGGTGATCACCGACCTGCGGCGGACGTCCTTGATGATGTTGACCTCGGACTCGGGCGCCACTTCACGGCGCACCAGCGCAGCCAGCGTGACCGAGTCGAGATACTCGTACATGCGCTTGTTGAGGTTCGCCCACAGGTCGTGGGTCATGCACCGGTGCTCGTCGTGACAGTTTTCCTTGCCGCCGCACTGGGTGGCGTCGAGGGGTTCGTCCACGGCGATGATGATGTCGGCCACCGTCACGCGGTCCATCGGACGCGCCAGACGGTACCCGCCACCGGGTCCGCGTACGCTGGTCACGAGCTTGTAGCGCCGCAGCTTCCCGAACAGCTGCTCGAGATAGGACAACGAGATTTTCTGGCGCTCGGCGATCCCCGCCAGCGTCACGGGCCCCTCCGCTTCGCGCGCAGCCAGATCGATCATCGCCGTAACCGCAAACCGTCCTTTCGTGGTCAGTCTCATGATGCATCCTCACGCTGCACAGTACGTTGCATGGCGTTCCGGTGAATACCCGAACGATTCACTCGACTATACGGTTCCCGACAAAATCGGTCAACTATGGAATCTGCTCCTGATCGCCTCGTCCGGACTCATGTGCCGGATACCGATCGAAGTGCCCCCGGCGCCGCTCAATCCACCATGCGGGACAACTGTTCGGCGTCGAATTCGTCGGCCTTCTTGACGGTCTCGTCGAGTGCGACGCCAGCCTTCTCCAGCCGCTCGATCAGCACCTGGATGCGCCGGTCGGTCTCGACCGCGTGATCCAGCAAGCCGTGCAGTGCCTTCGCCAGCGGGTCGTCCATCTGCCGCGTCACCCCGTAAGCGGAAAAGCCCATCTGCTCCGCCTTGCGCTCGCGCGCCTGATCGCGTTCCTGATCGCGCTCCGCATCGATGATCCGTGCCGGGTTGCCGACTGCCGTGGCGCCGGCCGGGACGGGCTTGACGACCACCGCATTCGAGCCGATCCGCGCCCCGTCGCCAACGGTGAATCCGCCCAGGATCTTCGCCCCGGCGCCGACCACGACCCCGTTGCCGAGCGTCGGGTGGCGCTTGACGCCACGGTAGAGCGACGTGCCGCCCAGCGTGACGGCCTGGTAGATCGTGCAGTCGTCACCGATCTCTGCCGTTTCCCCGATCACGACGCCCATGCCGTGGTCGATGAACACCCGGCGCCCGATCGTCGCACCCGGGTGGATCTCGATACCGGTGACAAACCGGCTGACATGACTCACGAAGCGCCCCAGCCAATGGAACTGCCGCTTCCAGGCCGCGTGGGCAAGACGGTGCAGGACCAGTGCATGCACGCCCGGGTAACAGGTCAGGACCTCCCAGGTCGATCGCGCAGCAGGATCACGCTCCCTCACACTGGCAAGGTCTTCACGCAGGCGGCTGAACATCGCAGGCTACTCCGTCGGGTCCCATAAACCCGACCATTTTAATCAGGTTTTGCGCTGCAGTGCACTCAAAATCCCGCGCAGGATGTTGACCTCCTCGCGTTCGAGCCGGATACGCCCAAAGAGCCTGCGTACCCGCGGCAGCAGGCGCTTTGGATTGGAGGGTTCGTAGAAACCGCTTTCAGTCATCGCCTGGAGCAGATGTCCGTGAAACCCCTCGATCTCGTCGAATGTCGCGAGATTGTCGGGGGGCACGGCTTCGGCCGCCGGCGCCCCGGCAAGCGCGGCCATTCGAAGTTCGTAGCACAGGAGTTGCACCGCAGCACCCAGGTTCAGAGACGAGAACGCCGGGTCGGTCGGGATCATCACCGGTTGCGAACACAGCGCAAGCTCATCGTTGGTGAGCCCCGTCGCCTCGTGGCCGAAGACCAGCGCCACCTCGCCCTGCCTGGTCAGGGGCAGGAGCTGCCCGACCGCCTCGCGCGCACCGACCGGCGGCACCGACCATTCACGTCGGCGCGCGCTGAGCGCGAGCGAGAACACGGTGCCCTGCAGCGCGTCGCCCAGGCTCTCCACCACCTGCGCCCGATCGAGAATGTCGGTCGCACCCGAGGCACGTGCCGCGGCGACCGGATCCGGAAAGTGTTCCGGTGCGACCAGCCAGAGCTGTCGCAGCCCCATCGTCTTCATCGCCCGCGCGGCAGCACCGATGTTGCCCGGGTGGCTGGTGCGCACCAATACGATGCGGATACGGTCAAGTGCTTGCCCGCTCATGTTCCTGCTTCATCCTTGATGGCCGGGATTGTCCGGATCGCCGCGAAAGGCCGGCTCCGGTTCGCTGCGGAAGGCCCGAATCGGGTTAAAATGCGACGCTTTCCGTACCCCGCGCTCCGTATTCCCTTCGGCGACATTCCGGACGAGGGCGCCGCAAGCGAGACCACACCCATGCATCCCACCCTGAACATCGCCGTCAAGGCGGCCCGCCGCGCAGCAAGCGTCATCAACCGGGCGTCGACCCAGCTCGACCTCGTTGCGGTCCAGACCAAGTCGCCCAATGACTTCGTCACCGAGATCGACCGTGCGGCCGAACAGGCGATCATCGACGTGCTGCGCGAGGCCTATCCGCAGCACGGAATTCTAGCAGAGGAGTCGGGCGCGTCCGGCGACGGCGAATACCTCTGGATCATCGATCCGCTCGACGGCACCACCAACTTCATCCACGGCTTTCCCCAATACGCGATCTCGATCGCGCTGGCGAAGAACGGCGTCACCGAGCAGGCCGTCGTCTTCGATCCGACACGCAACGAACTCTTCACCGCGACCAAGGGCTCCGGCGCCTACCTCAACGACCGCCGCATCCGCGTCTCGAAGCGCACCCGTCTGGCCGAATCGCTGATCGGCACGGGCTTTCCGTTCCGCGAACTGGAACACCTCGACGCCTACCTCGCGACCTTCCGCGAGCTCACGCACAAGACCGCTGGCATCCGCCGCCCGGGTGCCGCCTCGCTCGACCTCGCCTGGCTCGCCGCGGGCCGGCTCGACGGCTTCTGGGAGCTCGGCCTGCAGCCCTGGGACATGGCCGCCGGTGCATTGCTGATCCAGGAAGCCGGCGGTCTCGTGAGCGATCTCGCCGGAGACGCCGGCTACCTCGAATCCGGCAACATCGTCGCCGGAGCCCCGAAGGTCTTCGCGCAACTGCTGGCCGTCGTCCAGGCGCATCGCCCGGCTTCCCTGACTGCCTGACGGTTCAAGCCCTTCCTCGCGCCCGGCCCCGTGCATCCGACAAATCAGGAATCGCTCGCATCGCACACCCCATGATGCAGCAGTACACATGGGGCTGAAGCCCTTTAAATACAAGCGGTTGAAGTCAATATTGACTTCAACCTACCCTGAAACCTACCCTTCTTCGAACACTTGAACCTCGGCAGAGCAACTCGCGAATCCACGCGTCGTCGCCGCCAAGCTGAGCGGGCATCCTGATCGTTACAAAGTAGAGCTTCGAGGGTGCAGCGGGGCAATCCCGGCAAGTGGGTCGCTGCGGGACGTTCGTCAGCTCTGGCCCAGGCCGATGTCAAGGGCGGCAGCTTGTGCAACGAAGTCGTCGGGACGACGCTTGCGGAAGGTTTCGAGATTGGCGAGCTTCCAGCGCAGTGCCGGCAGTTGC
>JAHDYG010000051.1 GCA_023383815.1 Rhodocyclaceae bacterium | reverse complement strand
GGATCGGGACATCGGTTCAGGGGATTTCCTCGAGGGCGTCGTGCAGCCGGCGCATGGCACGCTGGTACCGCTTGCGGGCGGCGGCTTCGGTCAGGCCCAGCTCGACCGCGACCTCGGCCTGCGAGAAGCCCTCGATCGCCACGCGGATCACCAGCAGGGCATCATCGCCGAGCAGCTTCCGCACGGCGCCGTTCAGCTTTGCGTACCCGGCCGCGCCGATCCCGCTGTCGCCGCTGTCCGCCACCTCGTCGGGGTCTGCGCCGCTGGCGAGATGTTCGCGTGCCTGGTCGCGCTGGCGCACGCGGATCATGTCGCGCTCGACGTTGCGCAGCACCGTGGCCGCGATCCAGTTGACGTGCCCGAGGTCGAGCCCGCGCACGGCCGCGGTGGTGCGCGCCAGAACATCGGATGCGACCTCGTCGGCGGCGCCGATCCTGCGCCAGATCGACCGGCGGCGGATGGCGTCGAGGCCGGGCCAGAGTGCCAGCAACAGCAGCGTCAGGGCGCAGTCGGACGCGGGTCCGTCGCCCTGCGCCGCGCAGACGAGCGCGGCGAGGATCAGGTTCTTCTGGCCCTGATCGCCGGGCGTGCGGTGCAGCCCATCCAGCACGGCCGCCGGATCCCGGAACGGTGCGAGGGCGGCCTGCGCACGCCTGACGGCGTCGAAACTGCGCTGGAAGTGAAGGTTGGAGGAAGATTGCATGAGGTGATCACGGATCTCGTGCCACGCGAAGGACATCGGACGCCTGCCTTGCGGCCAGGCGTCCGGCGCCTTCTCGTGGCCAGGTCAGGACGTCGCGCGTCTCTGCGATTTCAGGGGGGTGGGTGAATGCGCGCGTCAGCGCGCGGGTGCGGTCGCGTTGTTCAGCGTGCCGCAGCCGCGGCAGGTGGCCTGCACCGGGAAGCCCACGAGATACTCGTGCCCCCGCGCGAAACGCAGGTGCATGCGGCCGTCCCGACAGACGCCGAGCAGCTTGTCACAGCGCGTGCAGCGCCATTCCGAGTTGAGGGTGGTGGGCTTGGTCTTCGCGGCGCCGGACCAGCTCGTCGGGGCTGCCTGGCGCGGGGGGAAGGGAGTCGGCATCGGAGTGCTCCTCTGACTGAGTGAGCACCCCCATTGGCCGACAGAATCATCGACCGTCTAACCCCCCAATCATCGACGGCTCATCGATGGACGGTTGGACGCGTCGGTCAGCAATCAGCTGGTCTTCAACCCCCACCAAGACTGGCCGAGGTCTTCGATGTAGTCTTGGAAGACCGGCCACCGCTTTTTCCCCAGCATCTGCTGGATGCCGGTGGACTTCGACCCAGCGATGAGGTCGCGGGTCTTCACCCCGGGCAGCCCCTTCTTCTTCGCGTCCACCAGTAGCCGGAAACAGTGGACCTGCTGTTCGCTGAACAAAGGCAACTCCGGCTTTCCGGGCACGTGAAGTGTTCCAGACTCTCCGTCCGCGTTTTCCACGAGGGTCAGGGCGGTGCCGCCGAGCGCAAGTCCGAGGTTTGAACGGAAGAAAGTCTCAACGAAGCTCTTGTCGAGGCTGGCAAACCCTGCCGAGCCATCGGTGGCCCAGGGAAGGGTCATGATGAGGTTCGCGGCGATGCATTTCGAGCCGGGATCCTTCCCGCAGAACACGATGCCGGGGCCCGCTCCGGATCGCATGCGCAATTGGACCTCGGCATCCACGAACCACTTCTGTTCGCCCAATCCGCGCGCGAGGTAGCAGGAAACATCCTTTCCATCGATGGACATGCTGCCGATGAAGAAGAGCCTCGTTGTGATCTCCTGCTTCCCCTGAATTGACAGCACGCTCTGCAGAGCCTCGATAATCCGCTGCTCGAGCCATTCCGTGCTGATGGCATAGAGCATCCGGTCCTTCGCCGGTGGTACGTCTTCGTCGTCGAAGTCGTCGATCACGCTGTCATCGACGTCCTTGCGCACGATCAGCTTGGCTTCGACGAGCCGATCCGGGTCGCTTTTCCTCTCCGAGAAGAATGTTGCGGGAACTGTGTCTTCCCCTCGGTCATGCAGTTCCAGCAGCAGGGGGAGGAAGTCGCCGAGCTCGCCGGAGCTGAGGTCTCGGAAGGGGTGCTGGATCTTCCACTCGGTGAGAAGCGTCCGCCCCAGCCTGCGAAGCTCGGGATCGGGATCGCTGAGCAGGCTGCAGCGGTTACGGTCCGAGATCGTGATCTCCAGGAGGGACGGAGGGTCGGATTCCTGGCGCCGGTAGCGCACCGCGATGACGGCTCGGGAGATCCCCGACGCGCGCTGCAGTACGCGGGCGGGCGCCAGGTAGCTTTGCGCTGTCTTCTCGATCTCATCACCAAACGGGACAGAAAGACGAAGCCTTTGCTTCCATCTGGCGAGGCGCACCTCGATTTCGACGAGCGCAGTCTTGTCCACGAGGAAGCCGGGCACGGCAGGTGGGTCAAGCGTGAGCGTCCTGAAGAACTGCGAAAGATCGTAATTCACCCACGTCAGCGGCTTCGTCGAAACATCGTGCCCCAGGACCTCAGTCGCAAAACACTCGGAAACCAACGCGCGCTCTGGGGCTGTATCAGCGCAAATCTCGATCCGTTGTTCCACAGGAGTGTAGATCAGCAGAACTTCTTTTTGCGGCCGAAGAAAGCGAAGGCGTCTGCCTCCATTGTCGAGATGTTCGGGAATGCCGGTGATGTCCTTTGGAATCCGGATAATCACCAGAACCGATGGCTTGTACGCTTCCGTCGCAGGGAGGTCGACGACGCTCATTCCACAATCTACGGAAAGCTTGAGGCGCAACCGCACAGCAGCGAGGAGCTTCTCCTTCGGTATAGCGTTTGCGTCCACCGGCTTGGGGTGCTCGAGATCGACATCGAATGCGCTATACAGCTTTCCATCTCGCCACAGACGGGCATTGCGGAAACTCACGGCGTCATCGAATGCACGACGATGATGAGCGTGAACGTGTAGTGCGACGGCCAACTCGCCAAGCTGAGCAAACGCAGCTTCGTACTCCTCGTTGGAGAGTTCCTCTTCGGCAATCACCTTGAGAGCGGACGGGCCTTTTCCGTTCGTCAAAAGCAAAACGCGTTGCGCCTCGATTTCGACAGGAAGCGTGACCTCCGGTTTCATGTCGTTGATCGCTGCGATCACCGCATTTCGGTTCTCTTCGTTGTCTTCTTCTTCGAGGGGCTGAAAAGGTTCAGCGATCTCCGAGGCAATCGCAACGAAATTCTCATCGTCCTGAAAAAAGAAGCCCCGAAGAGATTCGGGTGATGCGTTCTCAATTACTGTCTGAAGGGACCGCAAGCTACGTTTCGATGAAGGGGCCATCACTTCCTCTCGCTAAAGACGCCAAGGCAACTATAAGCGCAGCATCCCGCAGGGGCACTCGCCCATCAATAGATTTTCTCCCGCTCCGACATGGGGCTGTCCCATCGGCAGCCGTCAGGTGGCTTTTGATCGGTAACAGCACCACCGATCACCGGTACCAAGACATGAAGCGCCCCAATCCGCTCACGCCCGACCAGATGACGCCCGCAGAGCGCCGCACCGAGCTGTGCGGCCTGCTGGCGCTCGGGCTGGTTCGGTTGCGGATGCGGGAGACGAGCGAAGTAGCTGACGATACTGGAGAACGTTGCCTACACTATCCGCCCGACCAATGCCGTCATGCAACTCCAACTCGCCGGAGAAATGCATGAACAAACCCGATCCCATCCCAGCGCGCCTGGCCGCGCTCAAGACCACGCCGACGCCTGACCTGAAGAAACAGTGGCGCGACCTGTTCGACAGCGAGCCGCCGCCGTTCAATCGCCGCTACCTGGAAAGCCGCCTGGCCTACCGCATCCAGGAACTTGCCTATGGTGGGCTCAAACCCGAGACGATCCGGCGCCTCGAACGGCTCGGCGAGGAACTGGACGGCGGCGACAGGAAGAAGCGTGGCATGCGCGCCGACCGTGACCGCCCGATCACCGGCACGCGGCTGCTGCGCGAATGGCAGGGTGTCGAGCAGGTCGTCACCGTCACCACCGACGGCTTCGAGTGGCAAGGTCGGCCGTACAAGTCGCTGTCGGCCATCGCCCGCGCCATAACCGGCACCCGCTGGAACGGGTGGGTCTTCTTCGGCCTCAAGAACCACCGGGGGCGGACATGACGAAGCCGTCCGAAAAATCGAAGGTCGTTCGCAAGCTGCGCTGTGCGGTCTACACCCGCAAATCCTCCGAGGAAGGGCTGGAGCAGGAGTTCAACAGCCTCCACGCTCAACGTGAGGCCTGCGAGGCGTACATCGCCAGCCAGCGGTCCGAGGGTTGGGTGCTCGTCCGCGATCAGTATGACGACGGCGGCATTTCGGGCGGCACGCTGGAACGCCCCGGCCTGAAGCGCCTGCTGGAGGATATCGAGGACGGGCTGGTCGACGTGGTGGTGGTCTACAAGATCGACCGCCTCAGCCGCTCGCTGGCCGATTTCGCCAAGCTGGTGGAGGTGTTCGACCGCAACGGCGTGACCTTCGTCTCGGTCACGCAATCGTTCAACACCACCACGTCGATGGGGCGGCTGACGCTGAACATCCTGCTGTCCTTCGCGCAGTTCGAGCGCGAGGTCACGGCTGAGCGCATCCGCGACAAGGTCGCCGCGAGCCGCAAGAAGGGCATGTGGATGGGCGGGGTGCCGCCCTACGGCTACCGCGTCGAGAACCGGAAGCTGGTGATCGATGACGAAGCCACCGAGCATGTCCGCTGGATCTTCGCCCGCTTTCTCGACATCGGGTCCTGCACGGAACTGGCGCGGGAAGTCGGCTCGCGCGGCCTCCGGACGCCGCGCGGCAACCGGATCGACAAGAAATACATCTACCGGATGCTCAGCAACCGCGCCTACATCGGCGAGGCGGTCCACAAGGGCGACAGCTACCCCGGCGAGCACGACGCGATCGTCGACCGCGAGACGTGGGACCGCGTCCACGCGATCCTGCAGGAAAGCCCGCGCAAGCGTGCCGCGCGCACCCGCGCCGACACGCCCGCGCTGCTGAAGGGGCTGCTGTTCGGCCCCGATGGCGCCGCGTTCTCGCCGACCCATACGCGCAAGGGCGACAGGCTCTACCGCTACTACGTCAGCCAGACAGTGCTGAAGCATGGTGCCGGGTCATGCCCCGTGGCCCGCGTGCCAGCAGGGGAGATTGAGGCCGCAGTCATCGACCAACTCCGTGCCGTGTTCCGGCAGCCAGAGATTGTTGCGGGGACTTGGAAGGCGGCGCGTGCCCGCGCCGACGACATCTCCGAGGCCGACGCCCGCGCGGCGTTGCAGCAGCTCGACCCGCTGTGGGACGAACTCTTCCCCGCCGAGCAGGCGCGCATAGTCACGCTGC
>JAHDYG010000025.1:6868-55749 GCA_023383815.1 Rhodocyclaceae bacterium | reverse complement strand
GGCTCGTCAAGCAGGTCGAGAAGCTCTTCCAGGTGAGCTTCAGCTTCCTCTGAGCCCGCTCCCATGCGCGCGTACTTTCCGGCCCTCAATGCCCTCGGTGCCGTGATCGCGCTGTTCTCGGTGGTGATGCTCTTTCCGCTGACGGTCTCCTTCGTGCTCGACGATGGCGCGACCCTGTCGTACGACTTCGCGATCCTGGCTACCTTTCTCTGCGGTTCGGCGTTGTGGCTTTCGACACGGCGCGGCCGTCGCGATCTGCGTCCGCGCGATGCGTTTCTCCTGGTGGCCCTGACGTGGCTGGTGGTCCCGGTGTTCGGCGCGCTGCCCTTGCTCGGGTATTTGCCCGGGTTGAGTTTCACCGACGCCTATTTCGAGGCGGCTTCCGGTTTGACGACGACGGGGGCGACCGTACTCGTCGGACTCGACGGACTGCCGGTGTCGATCAATCTGTGGCGCACCTTCCTGCACTGGATCGGGGGCATGGGCGTCATCGTGCTGATGGTCGCGATCCTGCCGCTGCTCGGTATCGGCGGGCGTCAGGTCTTCCGTGCCGAGGCGCCCGGGCCGATGAAGGAGTCCAGCCTGACGCCTCGCATTGCCGAGACCGCGAAAGGATTGTGGACGGTCTACTTCATGCTGACGGTCGCCTGCGGTCTGAGCCTGTGGCTGGCGGGCATGCCGCCGTGGGATGCGCTGATCCATGCCTTCACCGTCACGGGTCTGGGCGGCTTTTCAAGCAAGGATGCTTCGCTGGGGTCCTTCGACAGCGTGCCGATCGAGCTTGTCACGATCGTGTTTGCCCTGGCGGCCGGCTGCAACTATGCGACGCACTACCTTGCGCTCTTGCGCCGGAACCTGTCGGCTTACCGGCAGGATCCCGAGATTCCGTGGTTTCTCCTCACGATGGCGGGGACCACGGCGCTGCTCACGGTCTACCTGATCGCGCATGGGGCACATGAAGGCCCATGGGAGACGCTTCGCTACGCGAGTTTCCATGTCGTCTCGATTGCTACGGCGCTTGGGCTGGCGACCTACGACTACACACTGTGGCCGATGTTCGCGCAATTGCTGATCCTGTTCCTGGGCAGTTTCGCACCCTGTTCGGGCTCGACCGGGGGCGGCATCAAGATGATCCGGGCGATCATCCTGTACAAACAGATCTACCGCGAGGTGGTTCGGTCGCTTCACCCCGGAGCGGTGAAGCCGATCTGCGTCGGCGGCGGCCCGGTGCCCGATCACATCCTGCTTGCGGTGCTGGGCTACAGCTTCATGTACATGGTGTCGATCGTCGCGCTGACCCTGGTGATGGTTGCCACAGGGCTGGATGTGCTGACGGCGTTCTCGGCGGTGGTGGCCTGCATCAACAACACCGGCCCAGGGCTCGGCGGCGTCGGGCCGGCATCGAACTACCAGGCCCTGAGCGATCTGCAGATCTGGATCCTGTCGTTCACGATGATTCTCGGACGGCTCGAGATCTTCACCCTGCTGGTCGTCCTGACGCCCGCCTTCTGGCGTCGCTGAAGCGGGCATCAGAGAATCAGCCGATAGCCAACGCCGGATTCGGTGATGATGTGTGCCGGAAAGGCCGGGTCGTCTTCCAGTTTGCGCCGCAGGCCGGCCATGTAGATGCGCAGGTAGTGGGTGTGCTCCACGTGGTTCGGGCCCCACACCCGGGCGAGGAGATCCCGGTGCGTGAGGACGCGACCGGCATTGGTGACGAGTTGTGCGAGCAGCTTGTACTCGATCGGGGTGAGGTGCACGAGCTCGCCGCCGCGGGTCACGATGCGCCGTTCGAGGTCTACCGACAGCCGGCCGAAGACCAGGGGGCCGGCCTCCTCGGTCGGGCCCTTCGCTGCGCGGCGCAACAGCGCCCGGACGCGGGCAAGCAGTTCGGCGGTGCCAAAGGGTTTCGTCAGATAGTCGTCCGCGCCGAGATCGAGGGCGGCGACCTTGTCGGTCTCGCTGCTGCGGGCGGAAAGGACCAGGATCGGTACGGTACTCCAGCTGCGGATCTCGCGGATCAGGCTCAAACCATCCCCATCCGGGAGCCCGAGGTCGACGATCAGCAGGTCGGGCTTGCGCGAGGCGGCCTCGATTCGCCCCCGGGCGGCCGTTCCCGCGTCGAACGCCTGGCAATTGGCCGAGGCGAGGGCCGCCACGAGGAAGCCGCGGATATTGGGTTCGTCTTCGATGACGAGCACGATCGGTGCGGGCCCCGACACTTCCTTCATGACGATTCACCGGGCGGCTGGGGAGGGTGGCCGAGCGGCAGCGACAGCGTGAAGCGCGCGCCGGCCGGTACGCGAGGGCTTGCCCGCACCTGGCCACCATGGGCCTCGGCGATCGCCTTGACGATGGCCAGGCCGAGCCCGGCCCCCGGGCTGCCGGCGCTCGCGTCGCCGCGCACGAACATCTCGAACAGCTCATGTTCGCGCCCGGCCGGCAGGCCCGGACCTTCGTCCTCGACCGAGAATTCGAGGCATGCTTCGTGCACGGCCGCCGTGACCGTGATCGTGGTTCCGGCCGGCGCATACTTGGCGGCGTTTTCGATGAGATTGCGCAGGGCGCTCTCGATCAGCACGGCGTCTACCTCCACGAGCGGAAGATCTGGTTCAAGTGCCGTGCGGACCCGGTGTCCGGTGAGCCGGGGAGACAGCGCACGGAGTGCTGCGCCGACTGCTTCCTCGATGGGTTGCCATTCGCACCGGAGTCGGAGTTTGCCCGACTGCAGACGGGCCATGTCGAGCATCTTGGCGACCTGATCGCTCATCATGACCGCCTGTTCGTGCAGTCCGTGCACGAGCGACATCTGCTTCTCCGACAGTGCGGGTGGTGTCATCTTCAGGGTCTCTGCCATGCCGGCCAGTGCGGTGAGCGGTGTTCGCAGGTCATGGGAGAGCGCGTTGAGCATCGCGTTGCGCATGCGCTCGGACGTGATCTCGATCTCGGTCTGGTTTGCCACCGCGATGTAGTGCACCCGCTCCAGCGAGATTGCGACGAGCGTCGCGAAGGTTTCCAGAAAGCGCGCGAACTCAGGGTCGCGCCCCCGCGCCGGGTCGTTCAGCCAGACCGAAAGCGTGCCGCGGGTGCGCATCGGAGCGTGCAGCGGCAGCACGCGGTCGGCCGCGCGCTCGTCTGCGTACGGCCCCCGAGGGTTGTCGCGCGCGCCTTCCTGGGCGATCCGCCCGCGTGCGCCGAACGTGCGTTGAAGACTGCGTTCGACGATGTCATGAATCTGCTCGAACGTCAGCGCCGCCGACAGCTCGCTGGCGACCTCGTTGAGCGCCCGGCTCAGGGCTTCGCGGCGCTCGGCCGCATCGCGCTGTTCGCGCAGTCCGGCGGCGAGTTGGGCCGTGATCAGGGCCACCACCAGCAGGACGAGGAAGGTCAGCAGGTACTGCACATCGCTGACGACGAGCGTCAGGTGCGGTGGAACGAAGAAGAAGTCGAGCGTGGCGACCGAAAGGAACGCTGAAAATACCGCGGGCCCGCGTCCGAGCCGGAGTGCGGAATAGAGGACCGCCAGCGGAAACAGCATCGCCAGGTTTGCCAGATCGATCCGCCCGACGAGCGGCACGCACACGAGGGCGACTGCAGCCACCGACGCACTTGCGTGGAGGTAAGAGCCGAGATGCCATCGAGGCGCCTGGCCTGCATCCTGGATCGGTGGTCGAGCCGTCTTCATCGCGGCAGTCTAGCAGTGCCACAGGCACCGCAAATCGGTGTGGCGCTCAGCGCCCGCGGAAGACTGGCGTGCGCTTGTCGAAGAATGCAGCCAGGCCTTCGGCGTAGTCCTGGGTGTCGAGGAAGGCGAAGGCGGCGCGCTTCTCGGCCGGGTCGAGGGGTTTGCCGCTCGTCAGGCGCTTGACCCACTGCTTGTGCCAGCGTGCCACGAGTGGCGCCCCGGCGGCGATGCGCGCAGCGCAGGCGTGCGCTTCTTCGGGGACTGCGGCATCCGCGACCACGCGCGTCAGCAGACCCTTCTGCAGCGCCTCGGCAGCGGTGAGGATGCGGCCTTCGAGCAGGATTTCGAGCAGCACGGCGGCACCGACGAGCCCGAGCAGGCCGGCCATTTCACCGGGGTACATCGAGAAGCCGAGGCGGTTGATCGGGGCGCCGAAGCGCGCCGACTCGCCGGCGATGCGCAGGTCGCAGCATCCGGCGATCTCCAGCCCACCGCCAATGCACGCACCCTGGATGGCCGCCACGGTCGGGATCGGGCAGGCGCGGATCGCGTCGAGTGCGCGGGCGACGAGTTCCTCGTGGTAGTGGAGGGCGTCGTCGACGGTTGCGCGCACGGTCTGGAATTCCTCGATGTCGCCGCCGGCGGCGAACGCCTTGTCGCCTTCGCCGCGCAGGATCACGCAGCGCAGTGCGTCGTTCGCCGCGATTGCGACGAAGGCCTCGTCCAGCGCCTGCCACATTCCGGCATCGACGGCGTTGAGCTTGCCGGGGTTGGAGAGCGTGAGGGTGGCGATGCCGGCGTCGAACGTGGTCAGGATCTGTCCGCTCATTGGGCGACGCTTCCTTCGCGCGGAGCTTCCTGGCTTGCAGTGCGCGGACGCGTGGCGGCAAAGCGCGCGAGGGCCGCCCGACCGCTGCCGATGTGGGTGCGCATGCGGCGTTCGGCCTGATCGCCATCGCGATCGAGCAGCGCCGCGAGGATGTCGCGGTGCTCGCTCAGGGATTGCTCCAGACGCCCTTCGCTGAAGAGCGAGTGATGACGCGAGAGTTTGATGACCTTGCGCAGGTCCTCGATCACGTGGAGCAGCCAGCGATTGTCGGCGATCTCCTGCACGCCGCGGTGAAAGGCCTGGTTCGCTTCGAAGAAGCCGTTGATGTTGCCGTCGCGCGCCGCGGTTTCGAGCCGGTCATGGATGCGGCGCAGCCGCTCGAGATCGGCGGCGCCTGCCCGTTGCGCCACTTCGCGTGCGCATTGGCCTTCGAGCAGCGCCATGATGTTGAAGATTTCGTCGAGGTCACGCTCGGAGATCTCGGTGACGTAGCAGCCGCGGCGTGGCTTGAGCGTCACCAGGCCTTCGGAGGCGAGCACCTTGAGCGCCTCGCGCAGCGGCGTGCGGGAGATGCCGTACTGGTCGGCGAGCGCCTGCTCATCGATCCACGCGCCCGGCTGCAGTTCGTGCGAGAAGATGCGCTGGCGCAGGCGCTCGGCGACCTCCTGGTAGAGGGCGAGCGGCGCGATGCGCGAGGACTTGATCGGGTTCGTGGGGGGCATGGCGATCGGCTCGTTCGGGTTTCGGCTACAGCGGGAGCGTCGGCTGCAAGCATACGCTGGTTCAAGTTTCAGTTGCATTCATAATTATGGATAAAGTATTATGTGCTCCGCGCCGCAAGTCAACTTCCGGGGCGCCGCATGGAATAATGGGAGACTCCGGGTGTGCCCGGAGCCAGGGAGAGGTTCCATGTCGCGCGCAGGAGCGCCGACGGCCACCCGCGACGGTCGAGTCGCGGGTGGCCACGTCGTCGCGAGGCAGGCGAAAGCACACGAACGTTCATCCGAGCGCCGCCGAGGCGGTCGAAGCTTCCAGGAGTCTGTCATGTCGAAACCGGATTTTCCTCCCTGCCCCGCACCGGACCTCGAGGCGTGGAACAGGGCTGCAGCGAAGAACGCTCCTGAAGGTGACGTTTCGCGCCTGAGCTGGACGACGCCGGAAGGGCTGACGGTCAAGCCGCTGTATACGGCGGCCGATGTGGCGGGGCTGCCGTTTGCGGATACGCTGCCGGGCTTCGAGCCCTTCGTGCGCGGGCCGCAGCCGACGATGTACGCGGTCAAGCCCTGGACCATCCGCCAGTACGCCGGGTTCTCGACCGCCGAGGCTTCCAACGCCTTCTATCGCAAGGCGCTCGCCGCCGGCGGTCAGGGCGTGTCGGTGGCCTTCGATCTGGCCACCCACCGCGGCTACGACTCGGACCATCCGCGGGTCACCGGTGACGTCGGCAAGGCCGGGGTCGCGATCGACTCGGTCGAGGACATGAAGATCCTCTTCGACGACATCCCGCTCGACAAGGTGTCGGTGTCGATGACGATGAACGGCGCCGTGCTGCCGATCCTCGCCGGCTACATCGTCGCGGCCGAGGAACAGGGGGTGGCGCAGGACAAGCTTTCCGGGACCATCCAGAACGACATCCTCAAGGAGTTCATGGTCCGCAACACCTACATCTACCCGCCGACGCCGTCGATGAAGATCATCTCCGACATCTTCGGCTACACGGCAAGCCACATGCCGAAGTTCAACTCGATCTCGATCTCCGGCTACCACATCCAGGAAGCCGGAGCGAACCAGGCGATCGAACTCGCGTTCACGCTCGCCGACGGGCTGGAGTACGTACGCACCGGAATCAACAGCGGGCTGGACGTCGACGCCTTCGCCGGCCGCCTGTCGTTCTTCTGGGCAATCGGCATGAACTTCTACCTCGAGATCGCCAAGATGCGCGCGGCCCGCCTGCTGTGGTGGCGGATCATGAAGCAGTTCAACCCGAAGAGCCCGAAGTCGCTGATGCTGCGCACGCACTGCCAGACCTCGGGCTGGTCACTGACCGAGCAGGATCCGTACAACAACGTCGTGCGCACGACGATCGAGGCGATGGCCGCCGTGTTTGGCGGCACCCAGTCGCTGCACACCAACGCGCTCGACGAGGCGATCGCGCTGCCCACCGAGTTCTCGGCCCGGATCGCGCGCAACACGCAGATCATCATCCAGGAAGAGACGCACATCTGTAACGTCGTCGACCCATGGGCCGGGTCCTACATGATGGAGAAGCTGACCCAGGACATGGCCGACAAGGCCTGGGCCCTGATCGAGGAGATCGAGGCCATGGGCGGCATGACGATGGCCGTCGAATCGGGCTGGGCCAAGATGAAGGTCGAGGAGTGCGCGGCCGACAAGCAGGCGCGCATCGATTCGGGCAAGGACGTCATCGTCGGGGTCAACAAGTACAAGCTTGCCAAGGAAGATCCGATCGAGATCCTCGACATCGACAACCATGCCGTGCGCGAGGCGCAGATCGTGCGCCTCAAGAGAATCCGCGCCACCCGAGACACCGCGGCGGTGCGCGATGCACTCGATGCGCTGACCCGCTGTGCGCAGACCGGAGAGGGCAATCTGCTCGAACTGTCGGTGCAGGCGATGCGCGTGCGGGCGACGGTCGGCGAGGTGTCCGACGCGCTGGAGAAGGTCTGGGGGCGCTATCGCGCCAATCCGCAAGCCGTGTCCGGAGTCTATGGAGCTGTCGTGGAAGAGCAGGAGGAATGGAAGGCCCTCAAGGCCGACATCGAAGCCTTCGTCGCCGAGGAAGGGCGGCGCCCGCGCATCATGATCGCGAAGCTCGGTCAGGACGGCCATGACCGTGGCGCCAAGGTGGTCGCGTCGGCGTTTTCGGACCTCGGATTCGACATCGACATCGGGCCGCTCTTCCAGACGCCCGAGGAGGCGGCCCGCCACGCCGTCGAGAACGACGTGCATGCGGTCGGGGTGTCGACGCTCGCGGCCGGCCACAAGACGCTGGTACCCGCGCTCATCAACGGCCTGCGCTCGCTCGACGCCGACGACATCATCGTCTTCGTCGGCGGAGTGATTCCGGTTCAGGACTACGATGCGCTGTATGCGGCAGGTGCGCGCGGCATCTTCGGGCCCGGCACGCCGATTCCGCGTGCGGCGCGCGAGGTGCTCAAGCAGATCCGGGCGGCGAAGGGCAAGGCCTGAGGCGCCCGCGAGCGCCGGCACCGCGTGAGGGCTTCGCGAATTCATCCGAACCAGGCGCCCGAGCCATGACCGAACGTCTGCCGCAATCCGATCCGGCCCTCGACGATGCGCTCGTCGAAGGGGTGCTGGCGCACCGGTTGCGGCCGCTGGCGAAGACGATCACGCTGATCGAGTCGCAGCGGCCCGATCACCAGGCGCGTGCGCAGCGTGTGCTCGAACGCCTGCTGCCGGCCAGTGGCGGGGCGGTGCGGATCGGCATCTCGGGTGTGCCGGGGGTCGGGAAATCGACCTTCGTCGAGGCCCTTGGGCTGTACCTGATCGAACAGGGGCATCGGGTCGCCGTGCTGGCGGTCGATCCATCGTCCTCGCTCTCGGGGGGCTCGATCCTCGGCGACAAGACGCGCATGGAAGGGCTCGCGCAACGACCCGAAGCCTTCATCCGCCCGAGCCCGTCGTCGGGTTCGCTCGGAGGGGTGGCCGAGAAGACGCGCGAGACGCTGCTGGTGTGCGAGGCGGCCGGCTTCGACGTCGTGATCGTCGAGACGGTTGGCGTCGGGCAGTCCGAGACCGCAGTCGCCGGCATGACCGATCTTTTCTGCCTGCTGCAGCTTCCGAACGCGGGAGACGACCTGCAGGCGATCAAGAAAGGCATCATGGAGCTTGCGGACCTGATCGTCATCAACAAGGCGGACATCGATCCGGCAGCGGCTACACGTGCGCAGGCGCAGATCCGCACCGCGCTGCACATGCTCCGGCCGGCCAGCCCGAACTGGACACCGCCGGTGCTGACGCTGTCGGCGCTGCGCAAGGAAGGCATCGCCGCATACTGGCAGACGGTGTGCGAGTACCGGCGTAGCATGAGCGCGAGCGGCGAGTTCGAGGCGCGACGCAGGCATCAGGCGCTGGCGTGGATGTGGGAACTCATCGACGCGGGACTGCGCAGCCGTTTTCGCGGCCACGCGGGGGTGAAGGCGGATCTCGCGCGACTGCAGGCCGCGGTGGAAGATGGCAGCACGACACCGGCGGCGGCGGCGCGCGCGCTGCTCGGTCATCTGGACGGATTGGGTGCGCAACGCGAACGCGCGGCGCCGAACTGACACAAGGGGGAAGATCCATGCACGACATCATTCGGCAACTGGAGGAAAAGCGCGAGAAGGCACGCCTCGGAGGCGGCCAGAAGCGCATCGAGGGGCAGCATGCCAAAGGCAAGCTGACCGCGCGCGAGCGCATCGAACTGCTGCTCGACGACGGTAGCTTCGAAGAATGGGACATGTTCAAGGAGCACCGCTGCACCGAGTTCGGCATGGGTGCGGAAACGATTCCGGGGGACGGCGTGGTGACCGGCTACGGCACCGTCAATGGCCGGCTCGTGTTCGTATTCTCGCAGGACTTCACCGTCTTCGGCGGCTCGCTGTCCGAGACCCACGCCGAGAAGATCTGCAAGGTCATGGACCACGCGATGAAGGTCGGCGCGCCGGTGATCGGGCTCAACGACTCGGGTGGCGCGCGCATCCAGGAAGGCGTCGATTCGCTCGGTGGCTATGCCGAAGTGTTCCAGCGCAACGTGCTGGCATCCGGTGTCGTGCCGCAGATCTCGCTGATCATGGGGCCGTGTGCGGGCGGCGCGGTGTACAGCCCGGCGATGACCGACTTCATCTTCATGGTCAAGGATTCCTCGTACATGTTCGTGACTGGTCCCGAGGTCGTGAAGACCGTCACGCACGAGGAGGTGACCGCCGAGGAACTCGGTGGGGCGGTGACCCACAACACGAAGTCCGGCGTGGCGGATCTCGCGTTCGAGAACGATGTCGAGGCGCTCATGATGACGCGCCGGCTCGTGAGCTTCCTGCCCGCGAGCAACCGTGAGAAGCCGCCGGTGGTGCCGGCCTTCGATCCGCCTGACCGTCTCGATCATTCCCTCGACACCCTGGTGCCGGCCAACCCGAACCAGCCGTACGACATGAAGGAGCTGATCGCCAAGATGGTCGACGACGGCGATTTCTTCGAGCTGCAGCCGGACTACGCGAAGAACATCATCATCGGCCTGGCCCGCATGGAGGGGGCGACGGTCGGGATCGTTGCCAACCAGCCGCTGGTGCTGGCGGGCTGCCTCGACATCAAGAGTTCGATCAAGGCGGCGCGTTTCGTGCGCTTCTGCGATGCCTTCAACATCCCGGTGGTGACCCTGGTGGACGTGCCCGGTTTCATGCCCGGCACCTCGCAGGAATACGGGGGCATCATCAAGCATGGTGCGAAGCTGCTCTACGCCTACGCCGAGTGCACGGTGCCCAAGGTCACGGTGATCACCCGCAAGGCCTACGGCGGCGCCTACGACGTCATGAGCTCGAAGCACCTGCGCGGCGACGTGAATTTCGCATGGCCATCGGCCGAGATCGCGGTGATGGGGCCCAAGGGTGCGGTGGAGATCATCTTCCGCGAGGAAAAGAACGATCCGGCCAAGATTGCCGCACGTGAGGCCGAGTACAAGTCGCGTTTCGCCAATCCGTTCGTGGCCGGGGCGCGTGGATTCATCGACGACGTGATCATGCCGCATGAGACGCGCAAGCGCGTGTGCCGTTCGCTGGCGATGCTCAAGGACAAGGAACTCACCAATCCGTGGCGCAAGCACGGCAACATTCCGCTCTGAGCCGGGGAGGGCACAAGACTATGTTCAAGAAGATTCTGATCGCAAACCGTGGCGAGATCGCCTGCCGTGTGATCAAGACCGCGCACCGGATGGGCATCCGGACGGTGGCAGTGTATTCCGAGGCGGACAAGGATGCGCTGTTCGTGGACCTGGCCGATGAGGGGGTCTGCATCGGGCCGGCGCCGTCGAAGGAATCCTATCTCGTGATCGACAAGATCATCGCCGCCTGCAAGGAGACTGGCGCCGAGGCGGTGCATCCGGGCTACGGCTTCCTGTCGGAGAACGCCGAGTTCTCGCGCCGCCTGGAGGAAGAGGGGATCAAGTTCATCGGGCCGAAGCACTACTCGGTCGGCAAGATGGGCGACAAGATCGAGTCCAAGAAGCTCGCGCTCGAAGCCAGGGTCAATACCATCCCGGGCTACAACGAAGCCATTTCCGGGCCGGACGAAGCGGTCAGGATCGCCCAGGGCATCGGCTACCCGGTCATGATCAAGGCCTCCGCGGGTGGGGGCGGCAAGGGGCTGCGTGTCGCGTTCAACGACCAGGAGGCACACGAGGGCTTTTCGTCGTGCGTCAATGAGGCGCGAAACGCATTCGGCGACGATCGCGTGTTCATCGAGAAGTTCGTAGTCGAGCCGCGCCATATCGAGATTCAGGTGCTGGGCGACTCGCACGGCAACTATGTGTATCTGAACGAGCGCGACTGCTCGATCCAGCGCCGCCACCAGAAGGTCATCGAAGAGGCGCCGTCGCCGTTCGTCGATCCCGAGATGCGCCGAGCGATGGGTGAGCAGGCGGTGGCGCTGGCGCGCGCCGTCAATTACGAATCGGCTGGGACGGTCGAGTTCGTCGTCGGTGCCGACAAGAGCTTCTACTTCCTGGAAATGAACACGCGTCTGCAGGTCGAGCACCCGGTCACCGAGTTCATCACCGGGATCGATCTCGTTGAACAGATGATCCGTGTGGCCGCGGGTGAGAGGCTCTCCTTCAGCCAGCAGGACGTCAGGCTCGACGGCTGGTCGATGGAGTGCCGCATCAATGCCGAAGATCCGTTCCGCGGTTTTCTGCCTTCGACGGGCCGCCTGGTCCGCTTCCAGCCACCGCTGGAGCAGGAGGGGAGCGTGCGTGTCGATACCGGCGTCTATGAAGGCGGCGAGATCTCGATGTACTACGACTCGATGATCGCCAAGCTGATCGTGCATGGTGCCACGCGTGACCAGGCCATCGCCCGCATGCGCGATGCGCTCAATGCCTTCGTGATCCGCGGCATCAGCTCGAACATTCCGTTCCAGGCAGCGCTGCTGCAGCATCCGCGCTTTTGCTCCGGGCACTTCAACACCGGCTTCATCGCCGAGGAGTACCCGAAGGGCTTCGATGCGGCGATGGTGCCGCACGATGATCCCGTGCTGCTCGCGGCGGTGGCGACCTTCGCGCGCCTGCGCTACATCGACCGTGCAACGCGGATCGAGGGGCAGATGCCCGGTCACGGACGCAAGGTGCCCGCGGGCTGGGTGGTGATCATGGGTGAGCGCGAGTACGCGATGTCGGTCGAGCCCATCGAGGGCGGGCTCTCGATCCGGCACCGCGACCAGACCTACCACATCGTGTCCGACTGGCGCTTCGGCGAACTGCTCTTCACGGGCACAGTCAATGGCACGCCGATCTGCCTCCAGATCGAACGCCGGGGCCTGCGCTACCGGATCGCGCATTTCGGGCTGCAGGTCGAGCCGATGGTGATGACCCAGCGTGCGGCGCATCTGTTGTCGCTGATGCCGAAGAAGGCGCCGCCCGATCTGTCGCGCCTGCTGCTGTCGCCGATGCCGGGCCTGCTGCGCGAGATTGCGGTCAGCGAAGGCCAGGAGGTCAAGGCAGGCGAGAAGCTGGCCGTGATCGAAGCGATGAAGATGGAGAACGTGCTCAAGGCCGAGCAGGACCGGAAGGTCAAGCGCATCGTTGCAAAGCCGGGTGCCAGCGTCGCGGTCGACGAGGTGATCATCGAGTTCGAGTGAGCCACCGCTCATCGGCACCGGAAGCCCGCGGAAGCGGGCTTTTTTCATGGGCGAGGATCGGCAGGGTGTACCACCGGCGAGCCGTTGGCGCGGTGAGCGGAACCTTCCCGGAAGCCTTCGGTCCTAGTTTGTGCGTATTTGCACAAATGTAATTGATTGGATAAGATCGGCCCCGATCATCGTGGTGTCCGTCAGAACGGCGCCACCTTTCCACCCGGCAGCAGGCTGCTCCAAGCCATCCTCCCGAACTGGCTGCCGGTCCGCAACTGTCCAGCAGAACTCCGTAGTGGCCACGAAGCTCGCACCGGCCGGTGTGCGCCTCGCGCACCGCGGACCCTGCGAAGATGAGGAGGAAGCAGCATGAGTGTCCGAATCACGCCTTTGACGATGCAACCGTCCGCGCGAGCGGCCCTGGGTCAGCCGAGGGTTCCGTTCAAGGTCTACACACAGCGGGATCTGGAGAGCATCGAAGCGTTGAACCGTCTCGATGAAGCGGCGCGCTTCGAGATGAAGGTGGTGTCCACGGTCCTGCCGTTCCGGGTCAACCAGTACGTCATCGATGAACTGATCGACTGGACGCGGGTTCCGGATGACCCGATCTTCCAGCTCACCTTCCCGCAACGCGGCATGCTGGCCGAAGAGCACTTCGAGCGCGTTGCAGCACTCTTGCGGGCAGGGGCCGACAAGGCGACGATCGATGCAGCGGTCGATGCCGTGCGGCATGAACTGAATCCGCATCCGGCCGACCAGATGGCCATGAACATGCCGCTCGATGAGGAAGGGCACCGCCTGGACGGCATGCAGCACAAGTACCGCGAGACGGTGCTGTTCTTCCCCAGCCAGGGGCAGACCTGCCACAGCTACTGCACCTTCTGCTTCCGCTGGGCGCAGTTCGTCGGTGACAAGGAACTGCGCATCGCCAGTTCGGAAGCGCAGGCCCTGCACCAGTACCTGCGCACGCACCCGGAGGTCACCGATCTGCTGTTTACCGGTGGCGACCCGATGGTCATGAAGACGAAGCATCTGGCAGCCTATCTCGAACCCTTGCTTGAACCCGAGTTCGATCACATCCAGACCATCCGGATCGGCACCAAGGCGCTGAGCTTCTGGCCGCATCGCTTTCTTGGCGCGGAGGACGCCGATGATCTCGTCCGCCTGCTCGAGCGCATGGTCGAGGCCGGCAAGCACATTGCGGTCATGGCCCACTACAACCACTGGAAGGAACTCGACACGGATGCGGCGCAGGCGGCGATCCGGCGGGTGCGTTCAACCGGTGCGGTGATCCGGGCCCAGGGGCCGCTGATTGCCCACATCAATGATGATCCGGCCGTGTGGGCGAAGATGTGGAAGCTCCAGGTCCGGCTCGGCATCGTGCCCTATTACTTCTTCGTCGAGCGCGATACGGGCGCGCGCAACTACTTCGAGGTGCCGCTGGTGCGTGCCTGGGAGATCTATCGTGAAGCCATGCAGCAGGTTTCCGGGCTGGCCCGTACCGCGCGTGGCCCGAGCATGAGCGCGAGCCCGGGCAAGGTCGAGATCCAGGGGGTGACGGAGATTGCCGGCGAGAAGGTGTTCGTCCTGCGATTCATTCAGGGACGCAACCCCGACTGGGTACAGCGCCCGTTCTTCGCAAGATTCGATGAGAAGGCTACCTGGCTCGACCACCTGAAGCCTGCCTTCGGCGAGGAGAAGTGGTTCTGGGAAGACGAGTACGCGGCGATCCGCGAGGCGCGTCTGGCGGCGGCCGAGCCTGGCGATCACGCCTGAGCGGTCGCCGGTCATGAACGGGATGCCTGCGATGCAGGCATCCTTTTTTTTCGGGCGGTGGGCGCCCGGATGGCGAGGCCTCAGCGCGCGCCCATGCGGGCGTAGGCCTCGATGACTGCGGGCGGGGCCTGGACGAGTTCGATCAGCACCCCTTCGCCTGCGATCGGAAATTCGTCATTGGCCTTCGGATGCAGGAAGGTGATGTCGTACCCGGCAGCGCCGCGGCGGATGCCGCCGGGAGCGAAGCGGACTCCCTGGGCGGTGAGCCACTCGACGGCGACGGGCAGGTCATCGACCCACAGGCCGACGTGGTTGAGCGGGGTGCTGTGCACAGCGGGCTTCTTGTCCGCGTCGAGCGGTTGCATCAGGTCGACCTCGACCTTGAACGGGCCGCTGCCCATCGCACAGATGTCCTCATCGACGTTCTCGCGCTCGCTGACATAGTTGCCGGTGACTTCCAGTCCCAGCATGTCCACCCACAGCGCTTTCAGGCGCTCCTTGCTGGGCGCACCGATGGCGATCTGCTGGATACCGAGGATCCTGAAGGGACGTTGGGTCATGTCGCTGTACCTCAGAGTTAATAATGCATAATTATGGCACGCATGCCCAGGCCAGGTCCAGAGGCGCAGCATGGCAAGCGGCAGCGTCGGGATCTCCTGTCCGGGCATCTGCCGGGCGCTGAAGTGCGCCGGTCAAGCCCACTCGACCTGCGCGGAGAACAGGTATCCGGCGCCATAGACGGTCTTGATCAGTTTCGGGTCGTGCGGATCGTCGTCGAGCTTGCGCCGCAGCCGCGATACCCGGACGTCGATGCTGCGGTCGAAGGGGTCGATGTCGCGTTCCCCGAGCAGTTGCTCGCGGCTCAGGATGCGGTTGGGCCGTTCCAGCATGGTCACGAGGAGCCCCGTTTCGGCGGCCGAGAGATGGATCTCGCGACCATCCGGTGCGGTGAGCGCGTGCCGGCCACGGTCGAAGCGCCAGCCGGCAAAGTGTGCGATGTTGCGCTGCTGGGTGAGGGTTTCGACCGGTGCGGCCCGCTGGTAGCGGCGCAGGATGGAGCGTACGCGCGCGACCAGTTCACGCGGTTCGAACGGTTTCACGATGTAGTCGTCGGCGCCCAGTTCGAGACCCAGGACGCGGTCGGTGACGTCGTTGCGTCCGGTCAGGATGAGCACCGCGCAGGGGCTGCCATCCTGAAGTTCGCGCACGACCTGCATGCCGTCCATGTCGGGCAGCCCGAGGTCGACGATGCACAGGTCCGGCGCCGAACGGCGGGCGCGTTCCAGCAACTGACGACCTGTGCTTGCATGCTCGCACCGGAAACCATACTCGGTCAGGCTGCTGCAGATCAGTCGGGCGATGTCGGGATCGTCCTCGAGGACAAAGATCTGCGCGTTCGCGGTATCCAGGCTGGTCATCGGGAATGGGCTTCCAGGGGAGCTTGCAGGGCGCGCAGGGCGGCATCGAGCCCGGCGCGGTCGAAAGGTTTGCGCAAGACCGGAACATCCAGATCGGCGACGCCGGCCAGCGCGGCTTCGGTCGCGTAACCGGTGATCAGCAGGACGGGCAGATCGGGGCGCAGGGCCTTGGCGCGGATGGCCAGGTCGCGCCCGCCGATGCCGCCGGGCATCACCGTGTCGGTCACGAGAATCGCAATCTCGGGAACGTTCTCGAGCAGGGCTGCAGCCTCAGGCCCGTTCGACGCCTCGATGACCGGATAGCCGAGCGCGGAAAGCTCGATGCGGATGATGCGTCGCACCTCGGGTTCATCCTCGACCAGCAGGACCGGCCCCTTGCGGATCTGGGCCCGTTCGGTCGGATCGGTCGGCGTGCTCGTGGTCTGCAGTGGCGCCTGCGTGCGGGGGAGGACGAAGGTGACGGTCGTTCCGGTCCCCGGTGTGCTGCGGATGCGGATGTTGCCCCCGGACTGGCGCACGAAACCATACACCATCGAAAGCCCCAGGCCGCTGCCGCGCCCGAACTGCTTGGTCGTGAAGAAGGGCTCGAACACGCGTGCGAGTGCGTCGGGCTCGATGCCGCTGCCGGTGTCCGTAACGTCGATCTGCACATAGTCGCCCGCAGGCAGTTCGACCAGACGGGCGATGTAACCGGTCAGCCTACGCTCGGACACGGCGAGGGTCAGGTCGCCTCCGTTGGGCATCGCGTCGCGCGCATTGAGTGCGAGGTTGAGCAGCGCATTCTCGAGCTGGTGCGGGTCCACGAACGCGTGAATCGGTTCCTCGGGCAGACGGGTGAGGATGTGCACACTCTCGGTCAGGGAGAGCGCGAGCAACTGCGTCATGCTGCGCACCAGCGCGCAGATTTCTACCGCGCTGGGTTCGAGCGTCTGCCGGCGCGAGAAGGTCAGGAGCCGCTTGATCAGTTCGGCTCCGCGCTGCGCGGCCTGCAGCGCAGGGTTCAGGAATTCGCTGGCGCGGTCGTGCTCGGGGGTGCGTTCCTTGAGCGCGGACAGGTTGCCGATGATGATCGACAACAGGTTGTTGAAGTCGTGCGACAGACCGCCGGTGAGCTGGCCGACCGCCTCCATCTTCTGCGCCTGGACGAGCGCGGCCTGGCTCGCTTTCTGCTCGGTGATGTCGGTCGACAGCACGAAAAAGCCGAGGACCTGCCCCGCGCTGTCGACTTCCGGTACGACGACGCTGCGCGCATAGACGATGCGGTTGCCCTTCAGCTTGCGCGAGTACTCGTAGCTGACCCGCTCCCCCTGCTTGGCAATCGCGAGATAAGGGGTGATCTGGTCGTAGTACTCGGCACCGAACACGTCGGCGATGGTCTTGCCGACGATCTCGTCCTTGCCGATCTCGAACCACTCGGCGTAGCCGCGGTTGACGAACTGGTAGGTCTCCTCACGATCGACGTACGCGATCAAGGCCGGAATGGAGTCGATGATGAGTCGCAGCCGTCCTTCCGATCGACGCAGGGCTTCGGCAATGTCGCCGATCTCGGTCTTGGCGTGCGCAAGGCGCGCATT
Organism: Rhodocyclaceae bacterium; assembly: GCA_023383815.1. Classification (GTDB taxonomy): domain Bacteria; phylum Pseudomonadota; class Gammaproteobacteria; order Burkholderiales; family Rhodocyclaceae; genus JACOUN01. The sequence continues at coordinate 38,610 of JAHDYG010000025.1, read as the reverse complement.
GGCGTTCTCGAGTTCATGCGTCCGGGCGCGCACCCGCGCTTCGAGCATGACGTTCTGTTCCTTGATTACGTCTGCGTAGCGGCGCTGATCGGTGATGTCGGTCCACAGCGTTACGAATCCCAGATTCGGAATTGGAACCCCGCGGATCGCGAGTACAGTTCCGTTGGGCCGGGTGCGCTCGGTGTAGTGGGGTTGAAACGCATGCGCGGCGGCGACGCGCTCGGCCACGAGCTGTTCGATGTCGCCCTCGCCGTAGTCGCCGCGCTCGGCGTTGAAGCGCACGAGTTCCTCGAACGGCAGCCCGACCCTCAGCATCGATTCGGGAAAGTCGAGCAGGCGGATCAGTGCCTTGTTCCAGGTGACGAGCTTCGGTGCGGCATCGAACACGGCGATCGCCTGATCGAGCAGGTCGAGCCCGGCGAGCAGCAGGTCGTGCCGACGCCGCTGCTCGGCGCTCGGCGCCGAAGTTTCGAGGATCGCCATCATCGTTCTCCTGAGCCGTACGACTGCCGCGGTCGATGCATGCAACTCCGGGGTCAGCCCCATTGTGTCTGCGATGGTGTCACAATTCGAACCTTGGGCAAACCGGGTGCGCAGAACGGGCCGCCTGGAGCCCCGTCGGTTCGCCGGACCGGGGCGCGCGGCACAGCCGCGGGTGTTGCCTGGAACGGTCGCGCGGCGAATGTATCATCGGTTGACGTTTACGTGAACGTAATCTAGATTTCCCGCATCGCAGCATCGCCTTTGGCCGGGTGCGACCCAGCCCGGAATCGAGGCGAATCTTCCCGACACAGGAGAACAGAGATGACCGATCTGAGCGTGAGCAAGAAGCTTCAGCCGTACAAGCCGAAAAACAAGGTCCGCTTCGTGACGGCAGCCTCCCTGTTCGACGGCCATGACGCATCGATCAACATCATGCGCCGCATCCTGCAGTCGACCGGAACCGAAGTGATTCACCTCGGGCACAACCGCTCGGTTGGCGAGATCGTCAACGCGGCCCTGCAGGAGGACGTGCAGGGGATCGCGATCACCAGCTATCAGGGCGGCCACGTCGAGTTCTTCAAGTACATGATCGATCTGCTGCGTGCGAACGGCGGCGAGAACATCCAGGTGTTCGGAGGCGGAGGCGGCGTGATCGTGCCCGCCGAGATCAAGGAACTGCACGACTACGGGGTGACGCGGATCTACGCCCCGGAAGACGGCGTCACGCTGGGGCTGCAGGGCATGATCAACGATGTGGTCGAGCGCTCGGATTTCGACCTCACGCACGAAGCACCGGCCAAGGCCGACGACCTGGTCAGGAGCCTGACGACCGGGGATCGCAAGCTTCGTCTGCGGACCCTCGCCAAGGCGATCACCGCCTTCGAGAATGGCGGCTACGGCGAGGACGTCAGGAAGGCGGTCAAGGACGCAGCCGCCAAGTCCGGAACGCCGACACTCGGCATCACGGGTACCGGTGGCGCGGGCAAGAGCTCGCTCACCGATGAGATCGTGCGTCGCTTCCGCCTCGACCAGGAAGACCGGCTGAAGATCGCGATCGTGTCGATCGACCCGTCGAGGAAGCGCACCGGCGGTGCGCTGCTGGGCGACCGCATCCGCATGAACGCGATCGAGCACGACAACATTTTCATGCGTTCTCTGGCGACCCGCGACACAGGCTCGGAGATCTCGACCGCGCTGCCCGAGGTCATCGCTGCCTGCAAGCTCGCCGGTTTCGATCTCGTCATCGTCGAAACCTCGGGAATCGGCCAGGGCAACGCGGCGATCGTGCCCTTCGTCGATCTGTCGCTCTACGTGATGACACCGGAGTTCGGTGCAGCGAGCCAGCTCGAGAAGATCGACATGCTCGATTTCGCCGATTTCGTCGCGATCAACAAGTTCGACCGCAAGGGCGCCGAGGATGCGCTGCGCGACGTCTCCAAGCAGTACCAGCGCAACCGTGAGCTGTTTTCGACGCCGACCGACGAGATGCCGGTGTTTGGCACCATGGCCGCGCGTTTCAACGACGACGGCGTCACCGCGCTGTACCAGGCGATGCTGCCGGCGCTGGTCGGCAAGGGCCTGAAGGTCAAGCCCGGCAAGCTGCCGAAGGTGGCCGTGCGGGCGTCGAGCCGCGGGCGGGCGATCGTCCCGGCCGAGCGTGCCCGCTATCTGGCCGAGATCGCCGAGACCGTGCGCGGCTACCACCAGCATGTGCATGCGCAGGCGCGGGTTGCGCGCGAGCGCCAGTCGCTGAAGATCGCCAGGGCGTTGTTCGAGCAGTGCGGCAAGGAGATCGGTTCGTTTGACGAGTTGATCGACTGGAAGGACGGGGAGCTCACCCCGGTGGCGAAGAAGCTGCTCGAGCAGTGGCCGACCGAGAAGGCGCTGTACGCCGCCGACGAATACGTCGTGAAGATCCGCGACAAGGAGATCCGTACCAAGCTCACCCACGAGTCGCTGTCCGGTAGCAAGATCCGCAAGGTGGCGCTGCCCGATTTCGAGGACGAGGGCGAGACGCTCAAGTTTCTCATGAAGGAGAATGTCCCGGGCTCGTTCCCGTATACCGCCGGCGTGTTCGCCTTCAAGCGCGAGGGCGAGGATCCGACCCGCATGTTCGCCGGCGAGGGTGACGCCTTTCGCACCAACCGCCGCTTCAAGAAGGTGTCCGAAGGCATGCCGGCACACCGGTTGTCTACCGCCTTCGACTCGGTCACCCTGTACGGTTGCGACCCCGACCTGCGTCCGGACATCTACGGCAAGATCGGCAACTCCGGCGTCTCCATCGCCACGCTGGACGACATGAAGGTGCTGTACGACGGTTTCGACCTGTGCGCGCCCTCGACCAGCGTCTCGATGACCATCAATGGCCCGGCGCCGATCATCCTGGCCTTCTTCTTCAACACCGCGATCGATCAGCAGGTCGCCAAGTTCAAGGCCGACAACGGCCGCGATCCGACCGACGACGAGTACGCCAAGATCCGGGCCTGGACGCTGTCGACCGTGCGCGGCACGGTGCAGGCCGACATTCTCAAGGAGGACCAGGGCCAGAACACCTGCATCTTCTCGACCGAGTTCGCGCTCAAGATGATGGGCGACATCCAGGAGTACTTCGTCCATCACAAGGTGCAGAACTTCTACTCGGTGTCGATCTCGGGCTACCACATCGCCGAGGCCGGCGCGAACCCGATCAGCCAGCTCGCCTTCACGCTCTCGAACGGCTTCACATATGTCGAGAGCTATCTTGCACGCGGCATGCACATCGACGACTTCGCGCCGAACCTGTCGTTCTTCTTCAGCAATGGCATGGACCCGGAGTACTCGGTGATCGGCCGCGTCGCCCGCCGCATCTGGGCGGTGGCGATGAAGAACAAGTACGGCGCGAACGAGCGCAGCCAGAAGCTGAAGTACCACATCCAGACCTCCGGGCGCTCGCTGCATGCGCAGGAGATGGACTTCAACGACATCCGCACGACGCTGCAGGCACTGATCGCCATCTACGACAACTGCAACAGCCTGCACACCAACGCCTACGACGAGGCGATCACCACGCCGACCGAAGAATCGGTGCGTCGAGCGATGGCGATCCAGCTCATCATCAACCGCGAGTGGGGGCTGGCAAAAAACGAGAACCCCAACCAGGGTGCCTTCATCATCGACGAGCTTACCGACCTCGTCGAAGAGGCCGTGCTCAAGGAGTTCGAGGCGATCGCCTCGCGCGGCGGTGTGCTCGGTGCGATGGAGACCGGTTACCAGCGCGGCAAGATCCAGGAGGAGTCGCTCTACTACGAGCACAAGAAGCATGACGGCTCGTACCCGATCATCGGCGTCAATACCTTCCTCAATCCGAAAGGGCAGGCCCAGCAGGAGATCGAACTTGCGCGTTCGACCGAGGAGGAGAAGCAGAGCCAGCTGCAGCGTCTGGCGGACTTCCACGCCCGCAACCGGGCCGAAGCGCCGAAGTGGCTCTCCAGGTTGCAGCAGGCCGTGATCGACAACGGCAACGTGTTCGAGGTGCTGGTCGACGCGGTACGCCATTGCTCGCTCGGGCAGATCACCTCTGCGCTCTATCAGGTGGGGGGGCAGTACCGGCGCAGCATGTGACCGGGCTGCACGGAGGACCACGGAAACGGCGCTGCGGCGCCGTTTCTTGTTTTCCGCATCCGCGCCCTGCGCGGCCGGATTGTCACAATTCGCTACATTCCGCAAACAGTTGCGCAAACATGCGCTGACAGACTCCGATCCTGAAAAGAAATGCGCGGCGGCATCGTGTCGTCCGACGCATCGTGGCTCGCGGCGCCTGAGGGTGCCGGACCCGGAGTCCAGGCCCTGAGCCGGCTCCGGACGACGAGATGGACCGGGAATCGATCAAAGGAGGATCTGGGAATGTCCGACTCTACCGGGCAGACGCCCGCAACCGCGCTCGACACCTTTCCGCGGTTGCTGATGCATCACGCGAAGGTCCGCCCGCAGCGGCCGGCGATGCGTGAGAAGGAATACGGCATCTGGCAGACCTACACCTGGGCAGAGGTTGCGCAGAACGTGCGTGCGATCGCCTGCGGACTGGCGCAACTCGGCTTCAAGCGCGGCGACCGCCTGGCCGTCATCGGCGACAACCGTCCGCGCCTGTACTGGTCGGTTGCTGCCTGCCAGTGCCTCGGAGGCATTCCGGTCATGCTGTACCAGGATGCGGTCGCCGAGGAAATGGCCTATGTGCTGCAGGACGCCGAGATCAAGTTTGCGGTGGTCGAGGATCAGGAGCAGGTCGACAAGATGCTCGAGATCCTGCCCCAGGTGCCCTTTCTTGAGCACGTGGTCTATGACGATCCGCGCGGCATGCGCCACTACACCCAGACCCTGCTGATGGGGCTGGATGAGCTCGAGGAGGCGGGTCGCATCCACGACCGCAACCAGAGCGACTTCCTCGATGCCGAGATCGACAAGGGCGCGAGCGACGACATCTCGATCATGCTCTACACCTCGGGCACCACGGGAAAACCCAAGGGCGTGTGCCAGACGCACGGCGCCTTCATCGCGTCTGCGAAGGGCGCGACCCAGTTCGATGGCCTGACCGATCAGGAAGACATCCTCTCCTACCTGCCGATGGCCTGGGTCGGAGATCACCTGTTCTCGTTCGCGCAGGCAATGTACGCCGGCTTCACGATCAACTGCCCCGAGTCGGGCGAGACGGTCATGAACGATCTGCGCGAGATCGGACCGACCTACTACTTCGCACCGCCGCGGGTCTTCGAGAACCTGCTCACGACGGTGATGATCCGCATGGAAGACGCGGGCTGGTTCAAGCGCCGGATCTTCGCGCATTTCATGGACGTGGCGCGGCGCTGCGGAGCCGATATCCTCGATGGCAGGGATGTGTCGTTCGGCGATCGCCTGCAGTACTGGCTGGGCAACCTGCTCGTCTATGGTCCGCTGAAGAACGTGCTCGGCATGAGCCGCATCCGTGTTGCCTATACGGCAGGTGCCGCGATCGGCCCGGATCTGTTCCGCTTCTATCGCTCGATCGGCATCAACCTCAAGCAGCTCTACGGCCAGACCGAAACCTGCGCCTACGTGTGCCTGCAACCCGATCGCCAGATCAAGCTCGATTCGGTCGGCAAGCCTGCGCCTTTCGTCGAGGTCAAGCTCGCCGACAACGGCGAGATCCTCGTCAAGGGGCCGATGCTGCTCAAGGCCTACTACAAGCGCCCGGACGCCACTGCGGAGTCGATCAATGCCGAGGGCTACTTCATGACCGGCGACGCGGGCTTCTTCGACCAGGACGGGCATCTCAAGATCATCGACCGCGCGAAGGATGTCGGCAAGCTCAACAACGGTTCGATGTTCGCGCCGAACTTCATCGAGAACAAGCTGAAGTTCTTCCCGTACATCAAGGAGGCGGTGGCCTTCGGCAACGGCCGCGACTATGTGACGGCTTTCATCAACATCGAGCTCGAAGCCGTGGGCAACTGGGCCGAGCGCAAGGGCATCGCCTATTCGGGCTATACCGATCTTGCCCAGCAGTCTGTGGTGTACGACCTGATCCGGGAAGGGATCGAGAAGGTCAATGCCGAGCTTGCGAGCGACCCGATGATGAGCTCGTCGCAGATCCGCCGCTTCCTGATCCTGCACAAGGAACTCGATGCCGACGACGGCGAGCTGACGCGTACCCGCAAGGTGCGGCGCAACTTCATCTCCGAGCGCTACGGCATCCTGATCGACGCGCTGTACAGCGACAAGGACAGCCAGTACGTCGAGACCGAAGTGAAGTACGAAGACGGCCGCACCGGCAAGATCGCCGCGACACTGCGCATCCAGGACGTCAAGACCTTCGCGCCGCAGTCCGCGAAAACGGCCGCTTGAGGGAGGAGGGATTCATGGCAAGAGAGATCGGTGAGGTCATCCTCGATCTGCAGAACATCTCGCTGCGCTTTGGCGGGGTGAAGGCGCTGACCGACATCAGCTTCAACGTGCGCGAGCACGAGATCCGCGCGATCATCGGCCCGAACGGCGCCGGCAAGAGCTCGATGCTCAACGTCATCAACGGGGTATACCACCCGCAGGAAGGGACCATCATCTTCCGGGGCGAGAAGCGCCGCGAGATGGAGCCGCACATGGCTGCCTCGCAGGGCATTGCGCGGACCTTCCAGAACATTGCGCTGTTCAAGGGCATGACCGTGCTCGACAACATCATGACGGGCCGCAACCTCATGATGAAGACGAACTTCCTGCACCATGCCCTGTTCTGGGGCAAGGCGCAGCGCGAGGAGATCGAGCATCGCAAGAAGGTCGAGGAGGTCATCGATTTTCTCGAGATCCAGAGCATCCGCAAGACACCGGTCGGACGGCTGCCCTACGGACTGCAAAAGCGCGTCGAACTCGCACGCGCGCTCGCCGCCGAGCCCAGCCTGCTGCTGCTCGACGAGCCGATGGCCGGCATGAACGTCGAGGAGAAGCAGGACATGTGCCGCTTCGTGCTCGACGTCAATGACCAGTTCGGCACCACCATCGTGCTCATCGAGCACGACATGGGCGTCGTGATGGACATCTCAGACCGTGTGGTCGTCCTCGACTACGGCAAGAAGATCGGTGACGGGGCTCCCGACGAGGTCAAGAACGATCCGAAGGTGATCGAGGCCTACCTCGGGACTTCGCACTGACGCCGGGCCGCAAGGGATAGAGAGGAGACAACGATGACGTTCTTTTTTGAAGTGCTGATCGGCGGGTTGCTGTCGGGCGTGCTCTATGCACTGGTTGCGCTCGGTTTCGTGCTGATCTTCAAGGCCTCCGGGGTGTTCAACTTCGCCCAGGGTGCAATGGTGTTCTTTGCCGCGCTGACCTTCGTCGGCTTCACCGAAGTGCTTCCGGGCTGGACCGGGCTGGCCGAAGGGGGGCGGGCCGTCTTCTGGCTGGCCTTCCTCCTCGCGCTGGGTTCGATGATCGTGCTCGGCATCGCCACCGAGAAGGTCGTGCTGCGACCGCTCGTCAATCAGCCGGCGATCACCCTGTTCATGGCGACGATCGGGCTGACCTTTCTCGTCGAGGGCATCGCTCAGGGCATCTGGGGGACCAGCGTGCGCGGTCTCGACCTCGGGATCCAGGATGAGCCGATCATGTGGGTGCTCGACCGTGCCGACATGATCGTGTCGAAGTTCGATGTCTTCGCTGCGGCGGTTGCGCTCGTGCTGTTCATCGTGCTGGCGCTGCTGTTCCAGTACACGCGCGTCGGCCGCGCATTGCGCGCGGTGGCCGACGATCACCAGGCTGCGCTTTCGGTCGGCATCCCGCTCAAGCACATCTGGGCGATCGTCTGGGGCGTGGCAGGCTTTGTCGCGCTGGTCGCCGGACTGATCTGGGGTGCACGCAACGGGGTTCAGTTCGCGCTGACCTTCACGGCCTTGAAGGCCCTGCCGGTGCTGATTCTCGGCGGGTTCACCTCGGTGCCGGGTGCGATCCTCGGGGGGCTCATCATCGGCGCGTCCGAGAAGCTCGCCGAGGTGTATGTCGGCCCCTTCGTTGGCGGCGGCATCGAGTCCTGGTTCCCGTACATCCTCGCGCTGCTTTTCCTGCTGGTCCGGCCTGAAGGCCTGTTCGGCGAAAAGCATATCGATCGTGTGTGATCGACCGGCCTGACGACAACGAATACGGAGACAACGCATGTTTTATCGTGAAGCCGGCCAGTTCAAGGCCAGTTACCAGGAAGACCAGCAGATCTTCCCCATCCGCCAGGACCGGATCGGGTTCTGGGTCGCGATGGCCTTCCTCTTCCTCGCCGTGCCGATGATCGCCAACCAGTACTGGCTGCAGGCCATCCTGACGCCGGTGCTGATCTTCTCGCTCGCGGCGCTCGGGCTGAACATCCTGACCGGCTACGCCGGACAGCTGTCCCTCGGCTCGGCCGCCTTCATGGCGGTCGGGGCGTTCGGGACCTACAACTTCATGCTGCGCATCGACGGGATGCCCTTCCTCGTCGCCCTCGTGCTGGGTGGCCTGTGCGCGGCGGCGGTCGGCATCCTCTTCGGGCTGCCCAGCCTGCGCATCAAGGGCTTCTATCTCGCAGTGGCGACCCTGGCGGCGCAGTTCTTCATCGTCTGGGTGCTCGTGAAGTTCGGCTGGTTCTCGAATTACTCGACCTCCGGGGTCATCACGGCCCAGCAGGTCGAGATCTTCGGTTTCGCGTTCGATACGCCCTTGCTGAAATACCTCCTCACACTGGTCATCGTGTGCGTGTTCGCGCTGTTCGCCAAGAACATGGTGCGCTCGGCGACCGGGCGCAAGTGGATGGCTGTGCGCGACATGGACGTCGCGGCGGAGGTGATCGGCATCCGGCTCATGGGTACCAAGCTGCAGGCGTTCGCGATCTCGTCGTTCTACTGTGGCGTCGCCGGCGCGTTGTACGCCTACATGTATCTGGGTACGGTGGAGCCCGAAGGTTTCAACCTCGACCTGTCGTTCCGCATCCTGTTCATGATCATCATCGGCGGGGTCGGCTCGATCCTCGGATCCTTCATCGGCGCGGCGTTCATCGTCCTGCTCCCGGTGTTCCTGAACGTCGTCATGCATACCTCGATCGGGGCATTCGTGCCGCCGAACATCGCTGCGAACCTCGAGCTCATCATTTTTGGCGGACTGATCGTGTTCTTCCTGATCGTCGAGCCTCACGGCCTTGCCCGGTTGTGGCAACTTGCCAAGGAAAAACTGCGGATCTGGCCGTTCCCGCACTAAGATTGCAGTGCGCCGGCTGGTCTCTCCCTGTTCGCCGGCCATTGCGTTTCACCTGTAGCACCACATCAACGAGGAGGCACACATGCAGTTCAAGAAAAGCTTGATGCTCGGGGCGGCCGTCGCTGGTCTGCTCACCACCGGCTTCGCCGCGGCGCAGGAGCAGTACATCGGCCTGCCGAGCTACCGTGTCGGCGCCTATGCGGCCGGCGGAACCGGTCTCTACGGTGGCTGGATCGACTACATGACCCTGGTGAACGAGCGTGACGGTGGCGTCGGCGGCGTGAAGCTCACCTGGGAAGAGTGCGAAACCGAATACAACAACGCACGTGGCGTGGAGTGCTACGAGCGGATGAAGAACCGCGGCCCCACGGGTAACTCCGTGTTCCAGCCGCTGTCGACCGGCATCACCTACTCGGTCCTCGACCGGGTCGCCAACGACAAGATCCCGCTCGTGACCATGGGTTATGGGCGCACCGATGCTGCTGACGGACGTGTGTTCCCGTGGGTCTTCCCGCTGATCACCACCTACTGGTCCCAGAACACCGCCAAGATCAAGTTCATCGGCATGAAGGAAGGCGGGATGGACAAGCTCAAGGGCAAGAAGATCGTGAACATCTATCACGACTCGGCCTACGGCAAGGAAACCATTCCGGTTCTCGATGCACAGGCCAAGCAGTACGGCTTCGACATCATCCACATCCCCGTCGCCCACCCGGGCAACGAGCAGCAGTCGCAGTGGCTGCGCGTGCGTCAGGAGCGCCCGGACTGGGTCATCCTGCGTGGCTGGGGCGTCATGAACCCGACCGCAATCCGTACCGCCGCACGTACGGGGTTCCCGCGTGAGAAGATCGTCGGCGTGTGGTGGTCCGGGTCCGAGGAGGACGTGATCCCGGCTGGTGACGGCGCCAAGGGCTACATCGCCGCAGGCTTCAACGTTGCCGGACGCGACTTCCCGGTGATCAAGGAGATCGAGAAGCACGTCTACGCCAAGAACAAGGGCAACATGGAAGACAAGTCGCGCATTGGCAGCGTGCTCTACAACCGCGGTGTGGTGCACGGCATCATCACGCTCGAGGCGATGCGGACTGCCCAGGCCAAGTTCGGTGCTGGCAAGTCGCTGACCGGCGAGCAGATGCGCTGGGGCTTCGAAAACCTCAACATCACCGATGAGCGCCTGGCCGAGCTCGGTGCCAGCGGCTTCCTGCCGCCGCTTGCAACGAGCTGCATGAACCATGAAGGCTCGGGCAAGGTGAAGTTCCAGCAGTGGGACGGCACCAAGTGGAACGTCATTACCGACTGGATCGACAGCGACCAGAGCCTGGTTCGCCCGATGATCGAGGAATCGGCCGCGAAGTACGCTGCCGAGAAGGGCATCACTCCGCGCGACTGCTCGAAGGAGATGTAATCGCGTAATCCGGTGCGAACCCCGTGCGGGTTCGCACCGTGCAGGCTTCCCCTTTCCGTGGGGAGGTCTGCAGGATGCCCGCGCCGGGCACCCTGCAGACCCTCTCTCGGCATGACCGGGGAGGTGGGACGGAGACCACAGGCGAAGACAGTGCAATGAATACAGCCACGCATACCGAAGCGGCGCAAGCGACGCCCTACCTCAGCATCAACAACGTCGAGGTCATCTACGACCACGTCATCCTCGTCCTGAAAGGGGTTTCCCTTCAGGTGCCCAAGGGCGGCATCGTGGCCCTGCTCGGTGCAAACGGGGCCGGCAAGTCGACCACGCTCAAGTCCATCTCCAACCTGCTGCGCGCCGAGCGCGGCGACGTGACCAAGGGCAGTATCGAGTTCAAGGGTACGCGCATCGATCAGCTGACCCCGAACGATCTCGTGCGCCGCGGCGTGATCCAGGTCATGGAAGGACGTCACTGCTTTGCGCACCTGACGATCGAGGAGAACCTCCTCACCGGGGCCTATACCCGCAAGATCTCGCGCACCGAGCTCAAGGACAGCCTCGAGAAGGTATACCACTACTTTCCGCGCCTGAAGGAGCGCCGCAGCTCGCAGGCCGGATACACGTCGGGCGGTGAACAGCAGATGTGCGCGATCGGGCGGGCACTCATGGCCAAGCCCGAGATGATCCTGCTCGACGAGCCATCCATGGGGCTCGCGCCGCAGATCGTCGAGGAGATCTTCGAGATCGTCAAGGATCTGAACGCCAAGGAGCAGGTGAGCTTCCTGCTCGCCGAACAGAACACGATGGTCGCGCTGCGCTATTCGGATTTCGGCTACATCCTCGAGAACGGCCGGATCGTGATGGAAGGTCACGCCAAGGACCTGGCGACCAACGAAGACGTGAAGGAATTCTATCTGGGCCTCTCCGGCGAAGGCCGCAAGAGTTTCCGGGACGTCAAGCACTACCGGCGGCGCAAGCGCTGGCTGTCCTGAGCCGTCCTCATTCTGGAGCCGTGGCGGCCGGAGGGACTGCGCCGCCGCGTGACAAGCTGTTGCCGGGTGCACCGATCGATGTGGTCGATGCGTCCCCGCGCTTGACGGAACACACACATGATCTACTACGACGACCGAGAAACCCGTGATCCCGAAGTGCGTGAACGGGACCTGTTCGACCGTCTGCCCGCGCAGATTGCCCACGCCAAGGCGAACGCGCCTGCGTTCGGCGAGCGCCTGAAGGCGTTCGATCCTGCGGCGATCCGCAGTCGCGAGGCGCTCGCTGCGCTGCCGGTCGTGCGCAAGTCCGAGCTGGTCGATCTGCAGAAGCTTTCACGCCCGTTCGGGGGCTTCGCCGCGGTCCGCTGGGGGCGTGACTGCCACCGCGTGTTCGCCTCGCCCGGTCCGATCTACGAACCGGAGAGTGCACGGCGCGACTATTACCGGCTCGCACGCGCGATGTACGCGGCTGGCTTCCGTGAGGGTGACCTGGTTCACAACACCTTCTCGTACCACATCACGCCGGGCGGCTTCATGATGGAAAGCGCCGCGCTGGCGCTCGGATGCACGGTATTTCCGGCCGGCGTCGGACAGACCGAACTGCAGCTTTCGGCCATCGCCGATCTGCAGCCGGTCGGCTATGCGGGCACGCCCTCGTTCCTGCGCATCCTGCTCGAGAAGGCTGAACAGCTCGGAATTCCGGCGAGTTTCCGCAAGGCCTTCCTCACCGGGGAGGCCTTTCCGCCGAGTGTCCGTGCGCTGTTTTCCGAACGCGGGATTATCGCGCACCAGGCCTACGCGACGGCCGACGTCGGACTCATCGCATACGAAACCCCAGCCTGCGAGGGTCTCGTGCTCGACGAGGATGTGATCGTCGAGATCGTCACCCCGGGAACGGGAGATCCGGTCGCCCCGGGTGAAGTCGGCGAGGTCGTGGTGACCACCTTCAATCCCGACTACCCGCTGATCCGATTCGGAACCGGCGATCTTTCGGCCGTACTGCCCGGAATCTCGCCTTGCGGCCGCACCAACACCCGCATTCGTGGCTGGCTCGGACGCGCCGACCAGACCACCAAGATCAAGGGCATGTTCGTTCACCCCGGGCAGATCGCGCAGGTGCTCAAGCGCCATCCGGAGGTGCGGCGGGCCCGCCTGGTGGTCGACAACCCCGAGCTCAACGACCGCATGGTGCTGCATTGCGAAACCGAGGGCGGCAGCGACACGCTTGCCCAGGCGATTGCCGGCAGCATGCGCGACCTGACCAAGCTGCGCAGCGAGGTAGTGTTCGAGAAGCCGGGCGCGCTCGCCAACGATGGCAAGATCATCGACGACATCCGCAAGTATGCGTGACGGGCCGCTCGCCGGCCTGCGCGTACTGGACCTCACGCGCCTGCTGCCGGGGCCGCTTGCGACCCAGCACCTCGCCGATTCCGGCGCCGAGGTCATCAAGATCGAAGATACCGGAGCCGGCGACTATGCGCGCACGATGGGTGCGATGCATGGCGATACCAGCATCTTCTTCCGCCTCGTCAACCGCAACAAGAAGAGCCTGCGGCTCGATCTCAAGCAGGAGGAAGGGCGCGCCGTGCTGTTGCGCCTGGCCGAGACCGCCGATCTCGTGGTCGAAGGTTTTCGTCCTGGCGTGATGGACCGGCTCGGGCTTTCGCACGCCCACCTCGCGAAGGTCAACCCGCGCATCGTGCTGTGCAGCATCACCGGCTATGGCCAGAGCGGTCCGTATGCGGACCGCGCCGGGCATGACATCAATTACATCGGCTATGCCGGCGTGCTCGACCAGATCGGCTGCGCCGGCGGCGCACCGGCGATCCCCAACCTGCAGATCGGCGATCTGCTCGGCGGAACCCTCTCGGCTGTCTTCGGAATGCTCGCCGCGATCCTCGAAGCGCGTACGACCGGCAAAGGGCGGCACGTAGATGTTTCGATGGCCGAGGCGACACTCGCCCACGCGATCTTTCCACTCGTGACCGTGCTCGGCGAAGGCAGGGTGCGCGCACGCGGCGAGGATCTCCTGAGTGGCGGCGTGCCCTGCTATGGCGTCTATGAAACGTCCGACGGGCGACACATGGCGGTCGGTGCGCTCGAAGAGAAGTTCTGGCATCTGTTGTGCGACACGCTCGGGAGAACCGATCTCAAGCCTGCGCACCTGGCGACCGGCGACGCCGGCCGTGCGGCGCGTGACGAACTGGCCGCAGTATTTCGTTCGCGTACCCAGCAGGAGTGGGTTGCAGTGTTCGATGCGGTCGATTGCTGCGTCACACCGGTGTTGCGACTCGAAGAGAGCCTGGAGAACGAACATTTCGTTGCGCGAGGCAACATCCAGGAAGTGGATGGACTCCGTCAGTTTGCGCCGCCGGTACGATTTTCGGGGTTCGCGCCGCCGCCGCCCGAGCCACCGCCGCACGCCGGCGCCGACAGCGAGGCGCTGCTGCGCGAACTCGGATTTGACGACAGCGGGATCGAAGCCCTGCGTGCGCGCAGGGTGATCTGAGCAGCGGAAGAAAACGCGGCGCCCGGCGCCGCATCCTACTTTCCGGTCGGCTTTCTTGCGCCTGCGCGCGTGCGCGGTTTCGCTTTCCTCGGACCGGTATCCGGCTGGGCCTCGGGAGCGGTGGATGCTTCCTGCGCCTGTTGCATCATCGTCCATGGCCACAGGGCGGCTGCCGCGAAGGGATTGCCTTCGGTTGCATCGCCCTGAGCGCGCGACTCGGTGGCCTGTTCGCTCATGGCCTTGACCGCTGCAATCGCGACGCGCTGCATCTCCAGGCCCTGGATCGTCATCTGCAGCATGTTGAGATTCATCTTGAGCCAGTTCTCGACCGTCTTCAGGTCGCTGATGCGCTTGTCCAGCTCGTCGACGTCAAGTGTGGGCGTCACCATGCCAGGCAGCGCAAACCCCATGTTGTTCCACATTCCGCGTACGAACTCGAGCGGGTCCTGGGCGGCGTTGTCCTGTGACATGCGATCCTCCGGTGGGCGTCGTCGGCTGCACCATGGTAACCGATTGGCGAGCGGGTTCGTGCCGCGGGTGTGCCCCGAATGCATCTGCGGCGCGCGGCTCCGGACTGCTCTGATTGATGCGGGTCAATGCGATCCCTCAATACCCGAGTAAGTTGCTCAACTAAAAGGGGCCTCTACTGCCGCATTGGGGGAACGCATGTCCAGCATCGCCACACTTCGCAATTTTCTCGACAGCCTGGAAGAGGGCGTCCTGTTCCTGGATGCGGACCGGCGTGTGCTCGACATGAACCGTGCTGCCGCCGTGACGATCGGACGCAACGAGGCCCAGATCATCGACCATTTCTGCCCCGTCCTGTTCTCCGGAACGGACTGCGCAAAGGAATGCGAACTGCGCGGGCACTGTTCGCTCACGCCAGCGCACGACGAAGGTGGCAAGGTTCAGGACGTCGTCGTGAAGGGTGCGAACGGGCGCGACGTTCCGGTACGGATGTGGGCGATGCTGCTGCCGCCCAACGAGGGCGGCCTGTACTGCGCGATCATCCTGCGCGACCGTACCCGCGAGGTGGAGCTCGAGGCGGCCGTGCGCAATCGCTGGCAGCTCGGCGACCTCGTCGGACGCAGTCCGGTGATGCAGCGCCTGTACGAGCAGGTCCTGCGTGCCGCAGCGAGCGATGCGACCGTGCTGATCACCGGAGAGAGCGGGGTCGGCAAGGAGCTGGTGGCGCGCGCGTTGCACGACAATGCGGCGCGCAGCAAGGGGCCCTACCTGACCGTCCACTGTGCAGCGCTGCCAGAGAACCTGCTCGAGTCGGAGCTTTTCGGCCATGCCAAGGGGGCCTTCTCGGGTGCCGTCGGAGCACGGATGGGGCGCTTCGAGGCGGCAGGTGGAGGGACCTTGCTGCTCGACGAGATCGGTGAGATTCCGCTGGCCACGCAGGTGAAGTTGCTGCGTGTGCTGCAGGAGCGTGAGGTCGTTCGCATCGGCGAGAATCTCGCCCGCAGGGTCGATGTGCGCGTCATCGCCGCGACCAATCGAGACCTCGCTCAGATGGTGGAGCGCGGAAGCTTCCGCGAGGATCTCTACTACCGGCTGTGCGTGCTGCCCCTGCACGTTGCGCCCCTGCGTGAGCGACGCGAAGACATCTCGCTGCTCGCGACGCGCCTGCTGGCCAACCTCGCGGAGCGCTACCGGCGTGCGGACCTGAGGCTTTCCGCGGCCGCCATGCGGGTGCTCGAATCCCATTCCTGGCCCGGCAATGTCAGGCAGCTCTTCAGTGCCCTCGAATATGCCGTGGTCCAGTCGGATGGTCCCGTCATCCTGCCCCGTCACCTGCCGCGCGAGCTCCGTCGAGCCGAATCCTCGTCCCGCGCAGAAACCGAGGACCCCGGTGAGCAGCCCGAGCAGCGCGGACACGGACGCCTCGGATCCCGCTATTGCCGGGGCAGCGCCGACCCCGCCGACGAACGGGCGGCGATCCGGCGCGTACTCGCCGAGGCGGGCGGCAATCGTGCCGAGGCGGCGCGCCGCCTCGGCATGTCGCGTACGACCCTGTGGAAGCGCTTGCGCGAGGGCGCGTGAGCCGGCATGGCCGGGCCGCGTGGCTGGCGCTTCTTCATGTCCGTAGCAGTCCCGCGACCGGTTTCGGCCCGGCGGCCACGCCCGGGCTGCGAGCGCCGGGGTCGCCTCCGTGCATCCGGTTGGCAAAATGCAGCAACAGGCCGGTCAGGACAGCGCCACCGACGAGGTTGCCGAGCGTGACCGGAATCTGGTTCCAGAGCAGCCACTGGCCGACGCTGATGCCGGCCCCGAGGAGCATCGCGGTCGGGATCACGAAGAGATTCACCACCGAGTGTTCCAGGCCCAGTGCGAAGAAGGTCGATACCGGCAGCCATACGGCGGCGATCTTCCCGGTGCTCGAAGTCGAAGTCAGCGCCAGGACGGTGCCCAGTGCAACCATCCAGTTGCACAGCACACCCTTGACGAAAGCCGTCAGCCAGCCCTGCCAGCCCGCCGCCTCATAGGCCAGCGTCTTCGCTCCTGCGGTGGCAACGAGCTTGACTCCGAGCGCGCCCGCCTCGTGGGCGAATGCACCGGTGAGCACGATTGCGAACAGCGCTCCGGCGAACACGCAGCCGAGAAAGTTGCCAAGATAGACCCAGCCCCAGTTGCGCAGCATCCGTACGGCGTCGATCCGCCGCCGGGCCATGGCAAACGGCAGGAGCGCGAAGTTGCCCGTGACCAGTTCCAGCCCGAGCAGCACGATCATCGCGAAGCCGACGGGGAACACCGCGCCGGACACGAGTGCCGCCAGCCCCGCTGGCAGGCCTGCCGAGGCGTGGTACGCGAATGCCGCGCCGTAGGCGAGCAGTGCGCCAGCCAGAAAGGACTTGAGCACGAGGCAGAGGGTGCCGGAGGTGGCCTTCTTGTAGCCGGCCGATTCGATCTCGGCCATGAGCTTGCCGGGGTTCACGTGGTCCATGCCTGGCCCTCCTGCGTCGAAACTCGGGTCTGGGAGCGGTTCGGTCCTGAAAGCGGCCGCACGAAGAGCGAGCCGAGCCAGGCGCCGAACAATCCCAGTGCGAGCCACACCATCGACCATCCGGCGTGTGTCTGATCGAATACCGAGTAGCTGTTGCAGATGCGCACGGGTGCGGCGAGGTACAGCCAGCCGAGCACGGCAAGCATGCTGGCGAGGTTGTTCCAGACAAACCCCCGGCCGATGGCGCCGAGCGGGCGCCACGCGAGCGCCAGCGGCGCACCGACGAGCGCCGGAAGGGTCAGGAACTTGGCCAGTTCGGTCAGCGGGTCGACCAGGGCCGCATCCAGCGCGCGCGGCAGCATCCAGTAGCTCGATGCGAGGAGCGCCGCGAGCAGGCATGGTACGGGGCCGCCCAGCGCTGCGAGCAGGCGCGCCTGCCGCGCTTCGCCCAGCGCGCTGGCCGCGAGAAAGCCACACCCCGCGAGCAGCGGAATCTGCACCAGCATGTGCGCGCTCATCGTCGCTTCCAGCCACTGCCGGGCCCAGGGCGTGGCGAGGAGGAGGTAGATCAGGCTCGCAGGAGCGAGGCCCGGTGCGTGCAACTGCTCGATGCGCGCCGCCCGGCGTGCCCGCCCGTGCAGGGGTCCGATCGTGATGCTCATAGCAGGTCTCCGATGCGTTCGGTGAAGGCTGCGATCTCATCGAGATCGCGGATCTCGCTCAACCTCCCGTCACGACCGACCAGATGGAGGGCGGCGTTGTGCTCGTACCCACCCCGTTGGTCGTCGATCACGATGACTCCGAAGGCCTCGAGCAGGGCATCGAGCTCGGCCGGATCCGGCACCCGCGCAATCCGCCAGACCGATCCGTCGGCGCCGAACCGGGCGGCATACTCGCGCATCCGTGCCGGCGTATCCCGCGCCGGGTCGAAGCTGATGCTGACCAAGGCCAGCTCCTGTCCCCCAACCTGCGCCGGCAACTGGTCGCGGATCTGCCTGAAGGCCATTCCGAGGCTCAGGCACACGCTGTCGCAGTGCGTGTAGATGAACTCCACGGCCAGCAGCCTGCCGCGATACGCATCCAGGGCGAAGCGCGCGCCGCCCTGGTCTTCAAGCGTGACGGCCGGCAGCACGCGGGGGGCGCGAAGGATTTCGACGCGCCTTGCGGCTTCGGCGGTGAAGGCGCGTGCGCCGTCGGTTCCCCACCACAGCACGCCGCTGCCGACGAGAGCGACGAGCGCCGAGACGGCAAGGCTGCGAAGCAGTCCGGCGCCGGCATGCGTCGTGCTCATGCGGTCACCGCAGGGCATGAAGCCGGTTCCGGGGTGCGCGCATGGTCGTGCCGGGTCTGCCCCAGGCGGGCGAAGAAGCGCAGCATGAACCACAGTGCGCCGCTGATCAGCAGTAGCGCGAAGGCGGCCCCGGCCTTGTCGTAGGGCACCCACTCGGGCAGATGGACGGCATAGCGGCGCGCGACGCTTTCCTTGCCACCGTAGAGGAAACTCAGCGCGAAGCCCAGCGTGCCGCCGGTGTAGCACCAGAACGCGATGCGGTCGAGCAGGCCATCGGGCGCGTCCCGGTCCGGCTTGCCGAGGTAGTACATGAAGCCGAACACCATCGCGAGCATGCCCAGCAGCAGGTAGGTGTGGAAGTGCCCCGGAACCCACAGCGTGTTGTGCATGACGTAGTTGACCGAGATCGTGCCGTCGATGAAGGCGGGCATCGCCCCTGCAGCCCAGCCGAACAGCGATACGTACAGCAGCCGCGAGCTCATGTCCCAGCGGATGCCCGAGCGATACACCAGCATCAGTGCGCCGTAGCCGGTCACGAGCAGGATCGGGACAGTGTTCAGGTAACCGATCACGTGGCCCATGATCAGCATCCACTTCGGGAAGGCAAAGTCCATCAGCAGGTGGTGCGGGAAGATGAACATCACCATCAGCGTGGATGCCGACCACGAGGCGAGGAAGACCCTGTTCGACTTCCACGGGCGTTGCGTGTAGCGCGGCAGGATCTCGTACACCGCGATCACCGCCATGTAGATCGTTGCGTTGATGAACACGTGGCCGAAGAAGTAGATCATCCCTTTGGCGAGCAGTGCGTCGATCTGCAGGCCCGGTACATACAGGTTCACCAGCATCATCGTGAGAATGCTCGCACCGACGACCAGGCCGATGAGGTTGACGATGGTCACCATGGTGCTGGCGACGATGGTCGGGGGCGGTGCCTTGCCGTCATCGCGGCCGAAGAGCTGCGGCCAGCCGAGCGCACGGGCGAGGCTGCCGTGGCGGGCGAGGATGGCGCGTGCGATGTCCAGGTGCAGCAGCAGGAAGCCGACCCCGATCACCAGCAGACCGGCCATGAACAGCGCTGCTGCCTGCGTGCTCCACATGCCCATCGACTGGCCCGGAAGCGGGAACAGGAAGGTCCAAGCGCCGTGGAAGTCGCCCAGCAGAACGCTCGTCAGGATCATGACGACGCCCGCCAGGAACAGCGCGAGGTTGGTCATGAGGATGCCGGTCGAGAGCGCGACGTACTGGCGCAGGAAGTGCCACATCACGGCCGCTCCGGCGATGCCCGCGATCCCCACCATGCCCGCACCATGCAGGGTCATGAGTTTGTAGAAGGGCTGCGGCCCCATCTCGATCAGTTGCGCTTGCTCCAGGCGCATCAGCAGACCGAAGAGCATCATCAGCAGGACCACCGCGGCGGCGGTGAACAGATACGCGACGACTCCGGTTTGGGCTCCGCGATCGTCGGTCGTGGTCGTATGGGTCGTGGTCAGCATTCTTCGCTCCTCCCCTTAGCGCCGGGCGACCGTCAGTTCGGTCATCATGGCGTGATGCACGGTGCCGCAGTATTCGAGGCACAGGATCCTGTAGGTACCCTCGCGCTCGAAGGTGTGTCGCAGCGTGTTGACATAGCCGGGCATGGCTTGCACCTGGGCGACCAGGATCATGTCCGGGTCATAGATGCCGAAGCCGTGATTGACATCCGCCGCACTGACCTGGAACTCGACCGGCTGGCCTGCGTCGATGTGGCTCTCGCTCAGTTCCCAGTACCACAGGTGTCCGGTGGCCCGGATCACCTGGGGCGTGCGCGTGTCCTGAGCGCTGCGCGCCAGGGCGGCGGCATAGGGCAGATCGGTCAGGGTGTAGATCATCGCCGGCCCGAAGACCAGGATCAGGGCCCAGAACAGCTTCAGGCGAAGGCGATAGGCGCGCTTTTGCATCGGTGCGTAGTCCTCGTCGCGCGATCCGGACTGGATGGCGACATACGAGAAACCCAGGCCGACCAGTGACATCAGGATCAGCGAGGCTTGCCAGGCGGTGTCCTGCATGATGTGCTCCCCCTTTCTTGTAAGTGCCCAGCTTCACGCGCAAGGCGGTGGATCCGCTGCGCGTGGCAAGGCGTGTTTCAGGATCGTTTCCGGAGGGGGAGCCGGGTTCTTCGGACGAGCCCCTCCGCAGAACGCTGCAGCGAGACGCGTGCCAGGTTCACCAAGTCATTGAATGGAAATATATTTCCATTCATCGCTGTGAATATGCAGGATTGTGCGTGCGGAACTGAACGTTCAGTCTGGTCGGGCCCGTTCACACTGAACACATTGAACGTTCTGAACGTGCAGGGCGAAGCGAACTGAACGACCGCGCGGGGCGCAGTCGACGCGCAGGCAGGTGCGCCCGCCCCGGGGCAGTCGGGGCCGGGCGACGAGGGTGAGGAGAATCAGCGGCGGGTTTCGGTGCCTGCGCGCATCGAACGCATCGGCATCTCCTCGGCCGACAGCCGTACCGCGGGGTCGGAGTCGCAGGCGAGGATGCCGGTGTCGCCCTGGTCGATCTCCAGGATTTCGAGCACCTGTCGTGCGAGTGCGCGGCACGCGTTTGCGAGCGGGGTCGGAAGCTGGTCGGCGACGGTGCGGTGCAGGAGCAGCTTGCTCGCCGAGAGGGCGTTGACCGGGTTGAGGATGCGGTGCCGGTAGGGACGCATCATCTGCAGGACGCTGCGGTCGGCCGCCTCGCGCTGCCAGGCGTTGGTCGGCCATTGCGAGGGGACCGCGTAGGCGCGCGGAAACTGGTCGAGATCGCGCAGCACGGTGCGGATGTCCTCGTGGGATTCGCGAAACGGCAGCAACACGATGTCGGACAGCGCGTAAAGGCGCCGGTCGGTTTCAAGGCGGTTGCCGCCGCCGTCGACGACGCCGATCCATTCGTCGAGCGTGCGCAGCTTCTCGACGACCTTGGTGAGGGCCTCGGGGGTGCGTGCGTCGGCCGTGATGTAGCGCCGGCCTTCGGGCTTGAGCGGTTCGCGCGTGGTATCGGTGAGCACGCAGGCCGAGCGGTGTCCGAGCAGGCCCAGGCCCTGGCACAGCATGTGCGAAAGGGTGGTCTTGCCCGTGCCGCCCTTGTTGCCGATGACGCAGATGATTTCAGCCATTCCGATGCTTCCTGAGTTTCCGACGATGCCAGGGCATTATGCGGGTGCCGGCATCGGGTGTTGCGGGAAACACGGGGAATTTCCCCCGTCAATTCCCTTGCTTGTCCTTCTTCCGGGCATCCTTGTGCCCGACGGGCTGGTGGTAGAGGTAGAGCCGGGTTCCACGCCGGTCGCCAACCTCGATCACCTGATCCGGTTTACGGCCGGAAACCGGAAAACTGTTGCTGATCAGGGTCGCACCCGCTCGGGCTTCCTGCTCGAACTTGTGCCACACCGCGTCCATCGGTACGGGCGACAGGAAGGCGTAGATCCTGTCGTACTCGGACCATGAGTGCGCAAAAAAGTCTCCGCGCGCAAGTTCGATGTTGGGCAGGCCGCGGCTGCGCAGCCGGCACAGCAGGAACGGCGCCGGCGCGGCTTCGATACCGCTCACGCGGCAGTGCGGGCGCAGGCGCGCCAGGGGCAGCAGGAGCGAGCCGGTGCCGCAGCCCAGATCGAGCACCCGCATCGGCCGGTCGGCCGGGACGAGCGCCGCGACCGCGTCGACGGTTCGCTGGTTCGACAGGTACAGGGGCACTCGGGTGTGAAAGCTCGTCCAGTAGATCGCGAGCAGCACGAGGAAGGCGGCCAGATACCAGCCCGGTGCGATCGGAAGGGTGCGCGCCGCGAGCAGCAGCGGGGCGAACCCGAGGTGGATCGGAATCCACCAGCGGTCGCTGCCGAGCGCGATCGCGGCCAGAGCCGCGGCCACCGCCTGCACGCCGACCGCCGCCCACGGCACCGCCGGCAGGAGGCCGGCCGCGAGCAGAACGAACGCGACGAGGCCGCCGCAAAGCTGGGCGAGCAGCGCCTTGAGTGCGGCGGGCAAGTCGGTCAGGCCCGCTTGCGTTCGGTCGCTTCGCTGCGGACCGGTTCGCGCCAGCGGGCAAGCAGTTTCTCGCGCGCCCGGGCCGCACGCTCGATCGAGAATTCCTTCACGTGGCCGAAGCCGCGGATCTGCTCGGGCAGGCTCATCCACTCGACCGCGAGCGGCAGGCGCAGGAAGCTCAGGCCTTCGAGCACCTCGGCCAGGTCGTGTTCGTACTCGGCGATCAATGCGCGCTCCTTGCGCCGTTCGGTGCTGCGGCCGAAAAGATCCCAGCGCGTGCCACGCAGCCACTTCAGGCGCGCGAGCCAGCCGAACACCCGGCGCATGCCGGGGCCGAAGGCCTTCTTCGGCACCATGCCCGTCACCGGATCGAGGTGCGAGATGAGCGGCGGCGCGAGGTGGAAACGCACTTCGTAGTCGCCCTCGAAGCTGTCTTCGAGCTGGCGCCAGAAGGCTGGGTCGGTATAGAGGCGCGCGACCTCATATTCATCCTTGTAGGCGAGCAGCTTGAAGTAGGCGCGTGCCACCGCTTCGGTCAGGCGGGTCGAGCGTGGATCTCCGGTGACGCGCAGCTCCGTCTCGCGCACCTTGATCACGAGCGCGCGGTAGCGGGCGGCGTAGGCCGCGTCCTGGTAGGCAGTGAGCGCGTCCACGCGGCGCGCGATGATCTCGTCGAGCGTGTCCTCGATCGCGGGCTGGGCTGGCTCCGGCTGCACCAGCGTGCTGACGGTGTCGGGCGAATGGGCGGTGCGCCGTCCCCACAGGAAGGCACGCTGATTCATCTCGATCGACACTCCGTTGAGTTCGATCGCCTGCATCAGCGCCGCATGGCTGACCGGAACCATGCCCTTCTGCCACGCGTAGCCGAGCAGGAAGGCGTTGGTCGCGATCGCGTCGCCCATCAGGGTCGTTGCCAGCGCCTGGGCATCGATGAAGTCAACCGCGGTGGGTTCAGCGTCCGCAGACAAGGCTTCGCGCAGGGCCTCCTGCATGCGATCGAGCGGAAACTGCCAGTCGGGATTCTTCGCGAACTCCGAGGTCGGTGTCTCAGCGCAGTTGATTACCGCGCGGGTCCGCCCGGCGGCCATCTTGGCGAGTGCCTCGACACTCGCGCTGACAATGATGTCGCCCCCGATCACCGCATCGGCCTCCCCCGCGGCGATGCGTACCGCGTGCAGGTCGCCGGGCTGGTCGGCGATGCGGATGTGGCTGAAGACCGAGCCGCCCTTCTGCGCGAGCCCGGTCATGTCAAGCACGGTCACGCCCTTGCCGTCCAGGTGCGCCCCCATGCCGATCAGCGCGCCGATCGTCACGACCCCGGTGCCGCCGACTCCGGTCACCATGATCCCGAAGGGTTCATCCGTGCCGGGCAGCACCGGTTCCGGCAACTCGCCGAAGGCGCGCTCGTCGGCACCGAGCGCCTTGCCCTTGCGCACGGTGCCGCCTTCGATCGTGACGAAGCTCGGGCAGAAGCCGTTCAGGCACGAGAAATCCTTGTTGCACGAGGACTGGTCGATGCGCCGCTTGCGACCAAAGGCGGTTTCCACCGGCAGGATCGACATGCAGTTGCTGACGATGCCGCAATGGCCGCAGCCTTCGCACACCGCCTCGTTGATGAAGACGCGACGCGCGGGGTCGGGGTACAGGCCGCGCTTTCTGCGCCGGCGCTTCTCGGCTGCACAGGTCTGGTCGTAGATCAGTGCGGTAACCCCGGGCGAGGCGCGCAGGTCGCGCTGGATCGCATCGAGCTCGTCGCGGTGGCGCACCGGCACGTGCGGAATGTCGGCCGGGCCATAGGCGCGTTCGGTGCCGTCGGTGACGACGACGATGTTGCTCACGCCTTCAGCCTGCAGCTGGCGCACGATGGTCGGCACCGTCAGCACGCCATCGTGCGGCTGGCCGCCGGTCATCGCGACGGCATCGTTGAAGAGGATCTTGTAGGTGATGTTCACCTTCGCTGCCACCGCCTGGCGGATCGCCAAGAGACCCGAGTGGAAGTAGGTGCCGTCGCCGAGGTTGGCGAAGATGTGCGGTTCGTTCGTGAACGGCGCCTGGCCGACCCAGGGTACGCCTTCGCCACCCATCTGCGTGAAGGTGCCGGTATGCCGTTCGGGCATCCAGGTGACCATGTAGTGGCAGCCGATGCCGGCGAGTGCGCGACTGCCCTTGGGGACATGGGTCGAGGTGTTGTGGGGGCAGCCCGAGCAGAAGGTCGGCACGCGATCGATCGCGAAGCTGCGCCCGGACAGCGCCTTTTCCTTGGCTTCGAGGAAGGCGAGCCGTGCGACGATGCGCTCGGAGGTGAAGAAGCGTCCAATGCGTGCCGCGATCACCCGCGCGATCATCGCCGGGGTGAGCTCTCCGGCCGCCGGCAGGAGCCACTGGCCATGGTCGATCGTGCCATCGGACTGCTGGATGCGCGCCCACTCCCCTTTTTCGTCGAACTTGCCGATCACGCGTGGACGTACGTCCTCGCGCCAGTTGTAGAGTTCTTCCTTCAACTGGTATTCGAGCAACTGGCGTTTTTCCTCGACCACCAGAATCTCGTCCAGCCCATCGGCGAAGTGGCGCACGCCGTCGGCTTCGAGCGGCCAGACCATGCCAACCTTGTAGAGCCGGATGCCGATCTCGGCCGCCAGTGCGTCGTCGATGCCGAGGTCGTCGAAGGCCTGGCGCACGTCGAGATAGGACTTGCCCGAGGTGATGATGCCCAGGCGTGCTGCCGGGGAATCGATCACCACGTGGTTGAGGCGGTTCGCGCGGCAATAGGCGAGCGCCGCGTAGAGCTTGTGGTTGAGCAGGCGCTTTTCCTGCACCAGCGGCGGATCGGGCCAGCGGAGGTTGAGCCCGTCGGGTGGAATGGCGAAATCGGTCGGGATCGCGACGCTCACGCGCTGCGGATCGACGTCGACCGAGGCCGAGGTCTCCACGGTATCGGCCAGCGCCTTGAACGCCACCCAGCAGCCCGAGTAGCGCGACAGCGCATAGCCATGGACGCCGAAATCGATGTACTCCTGCACGCCGGCCGGCGCGAGCACCGGCATCATCATGGCCTTGAAGAAGTGGTCGGTCTGGTGCGGCAGCGTCGAGGATTTCGCCGCGTGGTCGTCGCCGGCCACCACCAGCACCCCGCCGTGCTTGGAGGTGCCGGCTGCGTTCGCATGGCGGAACACGTCGCCGCTGCGGTCGACCCCTGGTCCCTTGCCGTACCACAGTGCGAACACGCCATCGACCTTGGCATGCGGGGACAGCATGACCTGCTGCGTGCCCCATACCGCGGTTGCGGCCAGATCCTCGTTGACGCCGGGCTGGAACACGATGTCGTGGCCCGCGAGGTGCTTCTTCGCCTTCCACAGGGTCTGGTCCAGGCCGCCGAGCGGCGAGCCGCGGTAGCCCGACACGAAGCCGGCGGTGTTCAGCCCCGCCGCGCGGTCACGCTCCTTCTGGATCAGCAGCAGGCGCACCAGCGCCTGATAGCCGGTCATGAAGACGCGGCCGGAAACGAGGTACTTGTCTTCGAGGCTGACATTGCGCACGGGCGCGCCAGCCTTTGGATCGGCTTCGGCCATCGGGGCTCTCCTGTTTCCGGTGATCGCTTCTCGTTCGAGACGCCGCAGCCCGGTGCGGTTCCGCTCCGGGCACCGCCTTGCGGTCGTGCAGCGTGTCGTTCTCAGCGTAGCCGAACGGAGCGGCCGATCCAATACAGGGATACCCGCCAGTCCCCGGTGAGCCCTGGATCAGGCTCCGGGTACGGCCTTGCCGGGGTTGAGCAGGTTGTCCGGGTCGAGCGCGTGCTTGAGCGCACGCATCGCCTCGATGGCACCGTCGCCATGCTCGGCAACGAGAAAGTCGAGCTTGCCGAAGCCGATGCCGTGCTCGCCGGTGCAGGTGCCGTCCATCGCCAGTGCGCGCTCGACGATGCGACGGCTCAGGCATTCGGCGCGCTCGATCTCTGCCTCGTCCTCGGGATCGACGAGAATCAGCGTATGGAAGTTGCCGTCGCCGACATGGCCGACGATCGGCGCGACGAGGCCGCTCGCCTCGATGTCCGCACGGGTGCCGGCAATGCAATCGGCCAGGCGCGAGATCGGCACGCATACGTCGGTGGTGATGCCGCGGCAGCCCGGGCGCAGGTTGAGGCAGGCAAAGTAGGTGTCGTGGCGGGCCTGCCACAGGCGTGTGCGCTCTTCTGGCCGGCTCGCCCATTCGAAATCCTGGCCACCCAGCTCGCGCGCGACCTCCTGCACCGTCTGCGCCTGTTCTTCGACGCTGGCGGGCGAGCCGTGGAACTCGAAGAACAGCATTGGCGCTTCGCGCAGGCTGGTCTTGCTGTAGCGGTTGATCGCCGTCACGGTCAGCGCATCGAGCAGCTCGATGCGCGCCACCGGCACGCCGAGCTGGATCGTCTGGATCACGGTGCGCACCGCGCTGTCGACATCCGGGAACGCGCACACCGCGCCGGAGATCGCCTCGGGCAGCGGATGCAGGCGCACCGTCAGTTCGGTGATGATGCCGAGCGTGCCCTCGGAGCCGATCATCAGCCGCGTGAGATCGTAGCCGGAGGATGACTTGCGCGCCCGCGTGCCGGTGCGGATCACCCGCCCGTCGGCGAGCACGACCTCCAGCCCGAGCACGTTCTCGCGCATCGTGCCGTAGCGCACCGCGTTGGTCCCCGAGGCGCGTGTCGCCGCCATGCCGCCGAGGCTCGCATCCGCACCCGGATCGATCGGAAAGAACAGCCCGCTGCCGTGCAGCTCGGCGTTCAGCGCCTTGCGCGTCACGCCCGGCTGCACCACCGCGTCCATGTCCTCGCCATGCACGGCGAGCACCTGGTTCATCTCCGAGAAATCGAGGCTCACCCCACCGTGAATCGCCAGGATGTGCCCTTCGAGCGAGCTGCCGACCCCAAACGGAATGATCGGCACCCGATGCCGCCGGCACGCCTGCACCACCGCCACGACCTCCTCGGTGGAATGCGGCCACACCACCGCATCGGGCAGCGCATCCGGAAAATGCGACTCATCGTGCCCATGATGCGCCCGCACCGCCTCCGCGGTCGAAAAGCGGCTGCTGAAGCGGGCCGCGAGTTCGTCGACCAGTGGCTGGGGCAGAGGGTGATGTGAAGTGGAGCGGATCATGGCTGCGACTCCCACGTTGCGATCCCCGAAGACTACCTCAAGCACGCTTCGGTTGCGCACACCCGGCGCCGAACCCTTCGGACATGGCTGAGGGATCAGCATGGGCTTCATCCAGACTGACAAGGTTCAGAAGTTCGTGGATTGCAATCCAGATACTACAAAAACGTATGCAAAACAATTGCTGAGCAAGTATTGGATTGCTAAAATCCACCCCTTTCGCATACGAAGCTCAAAAACAAGGTCATCCTGCACGAGCAACCGCTTGAAAGCGCTTGCTCCGATGGAGGCGTCACGAGGGCGCACTGCGCGATCCTGGGCGCCGCGCCGCCCAAGGCTGCCGTGCAGCGTGATTCCGATGCTTGTACGCGCGGCGGGGCCATGCGGGCGCGATCCAGAAATTCAGAGGGTCGTGTGGAACATGAATTAGCGGCCCGCAAGGGGATATGGTCGAAGCTGGCGCGTCGAGCATGCCGGGTGAACGCAGGTGCGCGGTGAGCGCGAGAGCGCTATAGGGAGGTGGTCTTGACTAAAAGAAGGTTCAACAAGGAACTCCTGCTGCTGTTGCCGTTTGTGCTGGTGCCGGGAGCGTTCATTGCATTTGTTCTATATATCCTGAAAGAGCCGCCCTCTTACGAGAGCAAGTTCCCCTTTCAAGAAGGCGAGCACAGATTGGTGCTTAATGTAAGAAAGCATTGCATGTACGGAATTGGGATCGATTTCAGATCGACGGTTGGCATGGTGAATGTCATGGGCAACGCTAGGAATATAAGACTCCCTGCGGAGGTAAGGATTGTCGTGAGAAATCCATCAGGCAGCATGGTTGCTCCTGAAATCAAGATCGAAGGACGCCCTGCAGGCACCACAGGAAGCGACACAAAAATATTCATGAGAGGCGGGGACGCATATCTGGAGCCAGGAATATATATTGCAAGTGTTCGCGTAGCGAATAAGACGGCGGATTTTTCTGGAATTGATGCACGACTTAGAGTTTCCGGAAGGCCCAAATCTACATGCTCAAAACGCTAAATCCATCAATCGTGAGGCCGGTAGCATGAGTTGATGAAAGAACGAGCGTAACTATCTTGGTGGCAGGAGCGACCATCGATATCGGAATTGTCTGGAAAGGAGAATTTTATGGGTAGTGTTACGATTGAAATCAACATTGCAGGACCTGGGCACCCTCTTTATGACGGCAAGCTGTCGAAGGCGGGGCACATGTGGATCAGGCTTCCCAATGGAGAGACTAGAGGATATACGCCTAAAGGCGTTACGGAAGAGGATGGAGATACCTACAAGCCGGGATATTTTTCACGTGAGATAGAGCTTACACGCGATCAATGGAACTCAGTCCAGGACTTCATCGACAATCCGAGACTTTATGGCTTTGGGGACGACAAGTATGACTTTGCAAGGAATAGCTGCGTCGACTACACGTGGAAATTTCTGGAGCAGGCAGGCTGGAATCCAGAAGGGTTTGAGGGGAAGTTGCCGCCGAGAAGCAACGAACCATACATCCGGGATTTGGAACCATTCTCTTCGGAATACCTGAGCAAGCCGAGTGCCGCGCGGTCGCAGGAGTATCAGCGACGCAGAATGAACGACCTCTACGACCGCGCCCGCGGTCAGATCGTGGAGTTTCGGGATCCGCTGGTTCTGGATCTGGACGGGGATGGGTTGGAGACGGTGGGGACGTCGGCGGGGGTGATGTTCGACCACGACGCGAGCGGGGTGCGGCGGGGCACGGGGTGGGTGCGGCCCGATGACGCGCTGGTGGTGCTCGACCGGGACGGCAACGGCACGATCGACAGCGGGCGTGAGCTGTTTGGCACGCAGACGCTGATGTCGGATGGACGCTTTGCGGCGCATGGTCTCGAAGCGCTGGCGGATCTGGACAGCAACGGCGATGGGGTGTTCGATGCGGCCGACGAGCGCTACGGCGAAGTCATGCTGTGGCGCGACCTCAACCAGAACGGCCTCTCGGAGCCGGGCGAACTGCAAACGCTCGCGCAGGCCGGGGTGCGGGCGATCCGGCTCACCGCCGAGCCGGTGCACGAAGAACTCGAAGGCGGCAATCTGCTGCGCTATGCGGGAAGCTACCTGCGCAGCGACGGCAGCGTGGGCGCACTCGGCACGCTCAGCGCGGGTGCGGCTGCCGAAGAAGAACTATTGGCCGGCTCGCTCGACTTCGCCACCAACCCGTTCTACCGCGAGTTTGCCGACGCGATCCCGCTCACCGAAGCGGCGAAGCGGCTGCCGCATGTTCAGGGCACGGGGGCGCTGCGCGATCTGAGGGAGGCGGCGAGCCTGTCGCTAGGGCTGCAGGCTGCGGTCGATGAGGCGCTCTCCGCTGGCAGCGCCGGGCTTCGCGCGGCACTCCCGGCACTGGTCGATCAGTGGGCCAGCACGGATGCGGTGTGGGCCGGCGGTGGCATCAAGATCCGCTCGCTCACCGAGCGGGCTGCCAGGGTGAACGTGGCGCTCACCTACCACCAGTTCGGCAGCAAGACACCCGAGAATACCGGCCAGGAAGACTGGGCTCGGCTCATCCGCCAGTTCGAACACAAGCTGCACGTCATCGACATGTTCAATGGGCGCTATGTGATCGATGTGCTGTCCGCTGCAGGCAGTGGTGCCGTCCTTGGTGGGGTGGCGACAGGTGGGGGCGGAGATCGTATTGAGGGTGGAGAGCCTGATCCCTTACCGCTGTACCTTTGGGACGCCTACCTCGAGTCGATCGATGCCGCCTATGACGCGATCGAGCATTACGTTTTCGGGACGATCTGGCAGGAAACCATCCTGCCGGGCTATCTCGATCGCTTGCAGTTCACAATCGACTCCGGAGGCGGGCGCGCAGATTTTACCGCGCTGGACGCCCATCTTCGCGAGCTTGCGCAGACCGACCCGGCCTCGGCCGCGATCGACACCGCGATGCTCCTGAAGTTCGGCGGCTTTGCAAGCCTGGGCTGGTACGGCGTCGGGCTGCTTCGCGAAGTGCTGGCGCACAACCCCGACCCCGAACTGCTCTCGGCGGTCAACCTGTTCGTGGGCTCCGAATCGTCCCAGGGCACGCCGTTCGAAGACGTGATGTTAGGGGGCGACGGAGATGACTACCTGGATGGCGGCGAGGGAGACGATGTGCTTTCCGGCGGCGCTGGAAACGATATCCTGGTCGGCGGCGCGGGGCGCGATCGGCTGGAGGGCGGCGACGGCAACGACACCTTGGACGGTGGTGCCGGAGACGACGTGCTCGACGGCGGTGACGGCGACGATGTGCTCTACGGCGGCGAGGGCAATGACACGCTCCACGGCGGAGCGGGTGACGACTGGCTCGACGGTGGCGCGGGCAACGACACCTTGCACGGTGGCGCGGGCAACGACTGGCTGCGCGGTGGTGAAGGCAGCGACGTGTATCTCTTCGGGCGCGGCGACGGCTGGAACTCGATCGACAACTACGACACGAGTGAGGGTCGGCTCGATACGCTGCGGCTCATCGACCTGGACCCGTCACAGGTGTCGATCCGGCGTGTGAACGACAACCTTTTGTTGCAGATCTCAGGCAGCGAAGAAGGGGTGACGGTCAGCCACCATTTCACCGGTGGAGCGTACCAGCTCGACCGGATCGAGTTTGCTGACGGCACGGTGTGGGACGCGGCCGAGATCGCGCAGCGGGTGCAGGTGGGCACGGACGGCGATGACCTGCTGTACGCACCCGACAGCGGCGCCACGCTCGACGGCGGCGCAGGCAATGACCAACTCTACGGAGGCGCAGGCAACGACGTGCTGATCGGCGGTGCGGGTAACGACACCCTCGATGGGCGTGCCGGAGACGACCTGCTCGACGGGGGCGAAGGCGACGACGTGCTCTACGGCGGCGAGGGCAATGACATCCTGAACGGTGGGGCGGGCAATGACTGGCTCGACGGCGGCGCGGGCAACGACACCTTGCACGGTGGGGCGGGCGAGGACTGGCTGCGCGGAGGTGAAGGCAGCGACGTGTATCTGTTCGGGCGCGGCGACGGCTGGGACACGATCGACAACTACGACACGAGCGAAGGGCGGCTCGATACGCTGCGGCTCATCGACCTGGATCCGTCGCAGGTAACGATCCGGCGCGAGAATGGCAACCTGCTCGTGCAGATCGTGGGCAGCGAAGAAGGAGTGACGGTCAGTCAGCATTTCTACGACGGGGCGTACCAGCTCGACCGGATCGAGTTTGCTGACGGCACGGTGTGGGACGCGGCCG
>JAHDYG010000025.1:0-6768 GCA_023383815.1 Rhodocyclaceae bacterium | reverse complement strand
ACGGTCAGTCAGCATTTCTACGACGGGGCGTACCAGCTCGACCGGATCGAGTTTGGCGACGGCACGGTGTGGGACGCGGCCGAGATTGCGCAGCGCGTGCAAGGGGGCACCGACGGCGACGACCTGCTGTACGCACCCGACGGCGGCGCCACGCTCGACGGCGGCGCGGGCAATGACACCTTGATCGGAGGTGCAGGCGACGACGTGTTGATCGGCGGCGATGGCGACGATGTGCTCTACGGGGGCGAGGGCAATGACGCGCTCCACGGCGGAGCGGGTGACGACTGGCTCGACGGTGGCGCGGGCAACGACACCTTGCACGGTGGCGCGGGCAACGACTGGCTGCGCGGTGGTGAAGGCAGCGACGTGTATCTCTTCGGGCGCGGCGACGGCTGGGACACGATCGACAACTACGACACGAGCGAAGGGCGGGAGGATGTCTTGCGACTTGGCGACGGCATCGCGGCCGACCAGATCTGGTTGCGCAGGCAAGGGTACAACCTCGAGATCGCGCTGCTGGGTACGGAAGAAGGTATCGTGGTTTCCAACTGGTTCTACGGCGGTGCCTATCAGTTGAACGCCCTGGAGCTTTCGAACGGGCAGCGCTTGGCCGGGGCGCAGGTGCAAAGTCTCGTCGAGGCCATGGCGGCCTTCGATCCTCCGGGGGCTGGGGTGACTTCCTTGCCGCCGGGCTATGCGGAAAGCCTCCATCCAGTGATTGCGACGAGCTGGCAATGAGGGGGGGGTGCGAGTGCGCACTCGCTCGCGGGTGCGCAGTTATTGCCATTACGACGCAGGCGAATGTCGCACGGCCTGATATCGAGTACCGGTACCCGGTTGATTCATGGCGTAGCGGCAGACGACGGGAGGTCCGCGCGTGAATCGCGACCTCCCGCCCGAGGCTCCGGCCGACCCGGGCTTGCTCTGCCTCGTCACGCTTGCGCGCCTGCACGGGGTGGCGGCTGATCCGGATCAGCTGGCGCACGAGTTTCGCACCGACGGGCGGCCGTTCGGCACGGACGAGATCGTTCTGGCGGCGCGGGCGCTGGGCCTGCGGGCCAAGCGCGTGCGGGCTCGCGCCGATCGCCTGGAGCGCACGCCGCTGCCGGCGGTGGCGGCGAAGGCCGATGGCGGCTACCTGGTGCTGGCACGGGTGGGGCAGGGCAAGGTGCTGGTTCAGGATCCCCTCGAAGACCGCCCCGGCGTGATGGCGCTGCAGGCCTTCGAGCAGATGTGGACGGGCGAGCTGATCCTCTTCGCATCGAAGGCGTCGCTTGCCGGAGAACTCGCGCGCTTTGACTTCAGCTGGTTCATCCCGGCACTGGTCAAGTACCGGCGCCTGATCGGCGAGGTGCTGGCGGTATCGTTCGCGCTGCAGGTGTTTGCGCTGGTTACACCGCTGTTCTTTCAGGTGGTGATGGACAAGGTGCTGGTCCACCGCGGCCTGATGACGCTCGATGTGATTGCGATCGGGCTCCTTGCCGTGTCGGTGTTCGAGGTGCTGCTCTCGGGGCTGCGGACCTACGTCTTCGCGCACACCACGAGCAGGATCGACGTCGAACTCGGGGCGCGCCTGTTTCGCCACCTGCTGGCCTTGCCGATGGCGTATTTTCACGCGCGCCGGGTGGGGGACTCGGTGGCGCGGGTGCGCGAACTCGAGAACATCCGCGCCTTCCTGACCGGCAACGCGATCACGGTGGTGCTCGACGTCTTCTTCTCGGTCGTCTTCATCGGCGTGATGTTCCTCTACAGCCCCTGGCTCACGGCGGTGGTGCTCGCTTCACTGCCGCTGTACGCGCTGATCTCGCTGTCGATCACCCCTGTGCTGCGCGCTCGACTGCATGAGAAGTTCAACCGCGGCGCGGAGAACCAGGCCTTTCTCGTCGAGTCGGTGGTGGGCATCGATACCTTGAAGAGCATGGCCGTTGAGCCGCAGATGACCCGCCGCTGGGACAATCAGCTCGCAGCCTATGTGAGCGCGAGTTTTCGCGCCAGCACCCTGTCGACGATCGCGCACGAAGGCGTCTCGCTCGTGGGCAAGCTGGTGACGGTCGGCACGCTGTGGCTGGGTGCACGCCTCGTGATCGAGGGCGAACTGACGGTGGGCCAGTTGATCGCGTTCAACATGCTGGCGGCGCGGGTCGCGCAGCCGATCATGCGGCTCGCGCAACTGTGGACCGATTTCCAGCAGGCGGGCATCTCGGTGCAGCGCCTGGGCGACATTCTGAACACCCGAACCGAACTGGCCAATGGCAACCGGACGACACTGCCTCCGCTGGCCGGGCGGATCTGCCTGGAAGACGTG
The DNA here is from genome assembly GCA_023383815.1 of Rhodocyclaceae bacterium. GTDB lineage: Bacteria > Pseudomonadota > Gammaproteobacteria > Burkholderiales > Rhodocyclaceae > JACOUN01. Next base: position 4,463 of record JAHDYG010000025.1, on the reverse strand, counting down.
CACTTTCGCTACCGTCCCGACGGACAGGACGTCTTGAATGGCGTGGATCTCAAGGTCGCGGCTGGCGAGGTGGTGGGTGTGGTCGGACGCTCCGGCTCCGGCAAGAGTACGCTCACCCGGCTGGTGCAGCGGCTGCACGGCCCCCAGCGCGGCCGGGTGCTGATCGACGGCATCGACCTCGCGCAGGCCGATACGGCATCGCTGCGCCGCCAGATCGGAGTCGTGCAACAGGACAACGTGCTCTTTGCCCGCAGCATCCGCGACAACATCGCGCTTGCCGACCCGGGCGCGCCGATGCCTGCGGTGGTGGAGGCCGCGCGCCTTGCGGGGGCGCATGAGTTCATTCTGGAGCTTCCAGAAGGGTATGACACGGTGGTAGGTGAGCACGGCTCGACGCTCTCGGGCGGACAGCGTCAGCGCATCGCGATCGCGCGGGCGCTGATCGGCAACCCGCGCATCCTGATCTTCGACGAAGCCACGAGCGCGCTCGACTACGAATCCGAGCGGATCATCCACGACAACATGCGCGAGATCTGCCGTGGGCGGACGGTCCTCATCATTGCGCACCGGCTGTCGGCGGTGCGACACGCGCACCGGATCATCGTGATGGAGCGCGGGCGGATCGTCGAGCAAGGTCCGCACGCTGAACTGGCCGTGCGCGAGGGCGGCGCCTATGCGGCCTTGCTGCGACTGCAGGGGGCGTAATGGAAGGCAGAGGCGCAGCGCTGGCGGAGCTGCTGTCGCGATACGCGACGATCTTCCGGCACGCTTGGAGCGAGCGAAAGCAGATGGATCCCTCGCGGCGCATCGCACATGAGGCCGCGTTCCTGCCGGCCGCACTGGCGCTTCAGGAGACTCCGGTGCATCCGGCACCGCGCATCGCGATGGGCCTGATCCTGCTGTTTGCGGGGCTCGCAGTCGCCTGGGCGGTGCTTGGGCATGTCGACGTCGTCGCGAGCGCCGCGGGCAAGATCGTGCTCGATGAGCGGAGCAAGATCGTGCAGCCGCTCGAAACCGGCACGGTCCGCTGGATCGGTGTTCGCGACGGGCAGACGGTGCGGGCGGGCGAGCCCTTGATCGAACTCGATCCGACCGTCGCCCGCGCGGATATCGAACGCCTGACAAAGGACCTGTATGCGGCACGCCTCGAAGCGTGGCGCAATCGCGCTCTGCTGCAGGCGCTCGACGAAGACCGCTTGCCTGCAGCGCAGGATCTGGACGCAGACTTTGATGCGGCCGGGGCGGAACAAGAGCTGCGCATCGTGTTCGGGCGGCATTCGGCCTTTCGGGCCATGGTCGAGCAACTGGAGGCCGAGATTGCGCGTCGGGACGCCGAACGGAGGGCGGTCGAGGCCGAGATCGAGAAACTGCGCCTGACGCTTCCGATCGTGCGCCAGCGCGAAGCCGACTATCGCGACCTGCGCAAGCGACACTTCGTTTCCAATCATGGTTTGCTGGAACTCGAGCAGGCCCGCATCGAGCAGGAGCGGGAATTGGTCGTGCGCCGCGAACGGCTCGCGCAGATCGTTGCTTCGCGCACGGAGGCCGAGCGGCAGCGGTTGCGAACCGTCGCGGAGGCCCGCCGCGAATGGCTCGACCGTGAACGCGAGGCGGGTGAGCGTGCGCAGGCGCTCGCGCAGGAACTCATCAAGGCCGAAAGCCGTGGCCGGATGCTGCGCCTCGAAGCGCCGGTGGACGGTGTGGTGCAGCAGCTTGCGGTGCACACCCTCGGCGCAGTGGTGACCGCGGCCCAACCCCTGCTGGTGGTCGTCCCCCAGGATCATCCGCTTGAAGTCGAGGCCCTTGTCCTGAACAAGGACGTCGGCTTCGTCCATGCCGGCCAGCCGGTGGAGGTGAAGGTCGAGACCTTCGCATTCACAAAGTACGGCACGATCCCCGGCGAGATCGTGCATGTGTCGTCGGATGCAATCCAGGATGATGCGCTCGGACTGGTCTTTGCGGCGCGGGTGCGCATCGCTCGCGATGCTCTGCTGGTTGAAGGGCGGCCGGTGCGATTGTCACCAGGCATGGCCGTGACGGTCGAGATCAAGACGGGTGCGCGGCGCGTGATCGAGTACTTCCTCGGCCCACTGTTGCAGTATGCGGACGAGACCCTGCGCGAGCGATGATGAGGGGCTGCGCGTACCGCCGAGCGACCCCGCGGGAGATCTCGACCCAGGGGGCCATGAAAGGCGTCACGGATTCCGCGCGTCGGGGGGCAGCACGCCGCGGCGGACCTGATCGGCTTCGATCGAGTCGAACAGCGCCTTGAAGTTGCCTTCGCCGAAGCCTTCGTCGCCTTTGCGCTGGATGATCTCGAAGAAGATCGGGCCGATGACCGTTTCGGTGAAGATCTGCAGCAGGCGACCGCCTTCCGGCGTGGGGGCGCCGTCGATGAGGATGCGGTTCGCGCGCAGGAGCGCGAGATCCTCGCCGTGGCCGGGCAGGCGCGCATCGATCTGCTCGTAATAGGTGTCCGGGGTGTCCAGGAAGCGAACGCCGCGCTTGCGCAAGGCTTCGACCGTCGCATGGATGTCGTCGGTGGACAGCGCGATGTGCTGGATCCCTTCGCCATGATAGGCATGCAGGAACTCCTCGATCTGGCTGCGATCGTCGGACGATTCATTGATCGGAATGCGGATCTTGCCGCAGGGGCTCACCATCGCGCGGGATTTCAGCCCAGTGAGCTTGCCCTCGATGTCGAAGTACTTGAGTTCGCGGAAATTGAAGATCCGCTGATAGAACTGCGACCAGGCATCCATGCGGCCGCGATGGACGTTGTGGGTGAGATGGTCGATGCCTTGCAGGCCGACGCCTGTGGGGTGGCGCGGCACATCGGGTAGCCAGTTGAAGTCGATGTCGTAGATCGAGACGTCCTGGTAGCGGTCGACGAGGTAGATGAGGCTTCCGCCGATGCCCTTGATCGCAGGGATGTTGAGTTCCATCGGTCCGGCACCGTGCGGGTGTGCTTCGGCGCCAGCCGCGAGGGCGGCTTCGAAGGCGGCCCGGGCGTCGCGAACGCGCAGTGCGATCGCGCAGACCGAGGGTCCGTGGACGCGGGCGAAGGCCTGGGCGAAGCTTTCCGGTTCTGCATTCAGGATGAAGTTCACGCCTCCCTGGCGGTACAGGGTGACGTTCTTGGAGCGGTGCCGGGCGACGGCCGTGAAGCCAAGACGGGTGAACAGTTCTTCGAGCACGGCTGGGTCCGGAGCGGTGTATTCGACGAACTCGAAGCCGTCGGTGCCGAGTGGGTTGGGCCACGAACTGGCCCCGTTTGTGGGTTCGGTCTGCATGATGGACTCCTCTCTCTGTGGGAACTGCTGTGCACTGGGTGTGCATCGTGTCTGTTCACCATAGCTCGGGGATGCTGGCATAAGCGTGCAAGTTGGGCGATGATTCCGGCGCGTCTCGCAACGTTGTTGCGCATCTCTGGAGGGTTCATGACATATTCGCCGGATCGAGTGGACGTTCGCATCCTGTCCCTGCTGCAGGCCGATGGCCGCCTGTCGAACGTCGATCTTGCCCAGCAGGTCGCGCTTTCCCCCTCACCCTGTCTGCGCCGGGTGCGCCAGCTCGAGGAATCGGGATTCATTCGTGCCTACGTTGCGCTGCTCGATCCGCAGCGCGTCGGGCTCGGGCTGCAGGCCTACGTCAGCGTTACGCTGGACAAGCGTCGCGAGGCGGCCGTGCAGGCCTTTCATCACGCGATCCAGGCAGCGCCGGAGGTGATTTCCTGCGTGGCGCTGACCGGCGAGATGGACTACCTGCTGCAGGTCGTCGCGGAGGATCTCGAGCATTTTTCGCGCTTTCTGATGGACCGATTGCTGCGCCTGGAAGGGGTCGCGAACGTGAAGTCTTCGTTCGTCCTCAAGAGTGTCAAGGAAACCACGCAGTTGCCACTCACCCAGGTGCTCCGCTGAAGGGCGCGGTGGCCTAGATCGGTCGTCGGGGCGGGGCAAAAAGTTTGACAATTCCGTGCACAGGCTCTATAGTGCGGCGCTTCGCTTGGAGGGGTACCCAAGCGGTCAACGGGATCAGACTGTAAATCTGACGGCTCTGCCTTCGAAGGTTCGAATCCTTCCCCCTCCACCAAGATTGTTGCGCCGGTCGGCCGGTTCATTCTCGGCGGTGGGCGCGGGTGTTGCAGTCGTCTGCGTTGTGCGCGGGTGTAGCTCAATGGTAGAGCAGAAGCCTTCCAAGCTTATGACGAGGGTTCGATTCCCTTCACCCGCTCCAGGAACAGGCGTTGATGGTTACGGAGCCCATGTAGCTCAGTGGTAGAGCACTCCCTTGGTAAGGGAGAGGCCACGTGTTCAATCCACGTCATGGGCACCATGCTGCTGGTGTCGTCTTGCGGCTGCGGGCGGCCTTGATCCGGTATTTGCGATTCTGAGAAAGGGGTGGTGACATGGCTAAAGGCAAGTTTGAGCGTACGAAGCCGCACGTGAACGTTGGCACGATTG
>JAHDYG010000050.1 GCA_023383815.1 Rhodocyclaceae bacterium | reverse complement strand
TTGGGACTCCTTGATCCGTAAGGTTCAGGTGTCCACGGAAAAGGGTCAACTTCAGCGGGCACTCAGAGCAGGACTTCGTCGGCATCGTCAAGCACCTGTTCTTCGCCGACCTCGGATACGCAGGTGGGGCCGTTCGCTTTGCAAATGGAAAGTGGGCCGAAGTTGGAGCTGTGATTCCCGTCTTCGAGCCGATACTGCGTGCCCACGGCTCTGTCACCTTCGTTGCTCTCGCCTGGATGAACCTTTGCGAAAGCAGCTTCGAGCACTACCCAGTTCAGCACTTCGTGGACAACCTTGAGCACCTGCTGGTCGGCGAGGGAACCCCTCCCGGATGGCGCAATACGCAGTTGCCGGGGCGGCTATCGGGGCTGATTCAGCGCTTCAGCGAGCGGCAGCAACCCATGCCCTTGGCGATGGCGCAGAAGCTCTTGCGAGCACTCGACAGACTCGTTGACATGGGTGACAGGCGCGCTGCTGCTGTTCAGTTGAGCGAGGTCTTCCGCTCTGTTCGCGTCGCTAATTGAAGGCACGGCCCACAACGCCGCACCTTGCGTGCTACCGGCGCTCATAGTCGGAGCGGTCGCCTGTTCTGCATGTACGCTTCGGGTCATCAGTCCCCGCTCACGGGATGGAGAAGTTGCCGCTTGCGCATGCTCGCGGCTGAGCGGCAGGTAACCGTCGCATTGCAGCTCCACAGGCCGTTGCTGGCGAATGGTCGCTCCGGCCGACCTGCCGGCGTGCGGCCTCCAGGCGTGACCGGCAGTAGTCGGAGTGGAGTTGCCGTTCCATCGACCATTTTGTCCAAGGGGCGACAGGCCGGTGATGGCCGAAGTCCGCCTTCGCCGCGCCCGGGTTGCCGGACCGCGCCACAGGGAACTGAAGGGAGGGTATTGCTGGCCAACGCACGCCTCAGAGTATCCCGGGAGCAAGCAGGCAAACAAGGGCACACTGCAAAGCGGTTTTTCGCTACAGCCCATTGATCACCTGAAACAATCTGCCCTCATGTCCGTCGGCAAAGCCGACTACATGCCCAGGTTGCCAAGACCTTCAAGACTACGGTGCGTTGCGACGCACCGGCCCTTCTCTTCGCCACGTCGTCTCCGGCGCTCTCTCCCGCCCCTTGAGGCAGCGACTGCCCCGGCCGGCTGTGCTGCCTCCGGCTACTTCGAGGACAACACCATGCCTGCCTTCCATCCTTCCAGGACGCTGTGCCGCATCGACGAATGCCCCGACCTCATGGCCGGCGGTTGCGTCGGTCGGTGACGAGCAGGACAATCTCGTCTTTCTCTCGATCTGGGCGCGCGACACCGCCGTTCAGGAGTTCCTCGCCCGCCTTGACCCTCGGCCGGGATGAACAGGGGCTCGACCAGTTCCACGCCGTCACCGAGCAGGGCGCATCCATCCCGGAAGTATCACGCGGCCAAGTGAGCCAACATTGAGGCAAACTTAGACAGACTTGTTGCAGCGTGCCGACCAAACGCTGTCAGCGGGGCCATTCAACACCCGTTGCCGCGTTGCCCGAGCCATCCACACAAAGCCAAGCCCTCCTGCCAAGGCCGTTGCATCCACCCCCAGAGTTGCGGCGCTGCCATGGGCCCACATGCCCAGGGATGGCAGTAACCAAGCCAACAGGCTGGTGGCCGGGATAGCGAAGGTCAAGGCGGCCGCCAGCCACAGGAGATGGACGGCGGACCGTGCCGCGCCGACGCGGAATGCCCAGGCGATGGCACCAAAGAAGACCGCGTAGTAGAGGATCTGGTGCCAGGCATCCAGATCGTCCACACGTCCGTGCAGCCACTTGGCGGCAACTATGGTCAGCGAGATGCCGCAGACGGCGCCGAGGCAGACGCCAACGGTGGCGGCGGCCATGCCGCGCACGTCGCGCCGCTGTTCCGGCGGGATGCCGGCGGCCTCACCTTCGCGCGCCGCCTTGATCCGACGGGTTTCCACCCAGAGCAGGTTGCCGCCATAGAACAGCCACGCGCCAGCGACACCCAGGATGAAATAAATCCATTGCACCGGCGTGCCGCCGTAGGTGCCGAAATGGAGAGCGAAGAAGCTGCCGACGACGGCATTGGGTGCGCTTTGGTGGCCGGGCAGGAAATCGGCGTTCATGACCTTGCCGCTATAGGGATCGACGGCAACAAAGCCGCCCATGAAGCGCGGCGAATGGGCGGTGGCGTCGTGCCCCCAGACCCGCACCGTGGCGCGTGACCCGGTAACGTTCAGATATTGCAGGGAAGTCGGCTCGAAGGTCGGCGACAGGGCCTGCGCGCTGGCCAGCAGCTCGGCCGGCGGCAGCATGTCGACCGGATCGCGTGGCGGCGCGGAAGACGGCCCGCCGCCGCGCGAGAAGGCGGTGGCCCACTTGCCGTCGTGGATCAGCTTGTCCTGGATGTAATAGAAGCCGTCATGGTAGGCGAAGACCACAGCTGTCAACGCCATGACGACGTGGAATGGCAGGCTGACGATGCCGACCACGTTGTGGGCGTCGAGCCACATGCGCTTGAGGTTCCGGCCCACGCGCAGGGCGAAGAAATCCTTGACCAGCGAGGGCAGCAGCACGATCACGCCGGAAACCAGCGCCACAGCGTAGAGGGCGGCGATGATGCCCATGATCCAGCGATTCGGGTCGCTATCGACGGGCAGGCCGACGACACGATGCAGGGTATCGACGAATTCGGCGAGGGAGGAAGGATGGGTTTCCTCGACCTTCGCCGCCCCGCCCTCCAGGGTCGCGAGGTAGTGGCGTACGGATGAGTGGTCGTGGTCATCGGCGCCTTCCTCATGCACTTCCCAGGTGAGCCCTGCCGGCAAGTGTTCAGCAGGCTTCAGGTGGAGCCGGAAATCCTTGGCCGCCGCCGGATGGTCTTGCAGGGTGCGGGCGATCAGGATCGGCGCCTCGTCCAGGGGCAGGACGGTGCCGTGGATGGCGCTGGGCGGCGCCGCCCAGCGCGCCAGCGGTTCCTTGAAGATGGTGATGGCGCCAGCGTAGAAGGCGATGAACAGTGCCATGCCGGCGACGATACCGGTCCAGGTATGGACGACCTTGTAGATGCGGATGAATTCGGAACGCATGGCTTCAGCCCGGGTTTATGGCCAACAATAGGCCGAAGACGAGCAGATTGACGCCACCCAGCCAGGCCCAGGCGCGCTTGCCGCTGCGAAAGAAATAGACGCCCGACAGCACCCCCATCCAGACCGGCGCCGTCAGCCACATGACGAGTTGGCCGCGGACGGTGATGGGCATGCCGCCCGCCAGCCCGTTGAACAGGCCGGCGCAGCCAATGGCCAGGGTGAAGCCGAGCAGCAAGCCGGCCAGGGTCTTGGACAGCCAGTCGGGTGAGACGGCCCTGGGTTTCGCGGTGCTCATGAGCGTCGTCCACGGCGCGCCGCAAGCAGCGCGCCCAGATAGGGGAATAGTACGAAGAGCAGCATCAGCCAATGCACGAACACGAAGGTGGCCGCGGGCGGCCGCAGGGTTTGCAGGAAGGCGGCCAGGCCGCCTACGAGCAGCAGCACGCCGACCGTCCTGGCCAGTCGGCCAGGCCAGGGCGCAGCGCGCCAGCGCTGGTTCGGCGAGGCCAGGTAGATGCCCGCGCAACCGGAGGCGGCCAGCAACAGGCCTAGTGCGACGTTACCGTCCAACGTGGCAATCCTCCGTCAGAACCGGTAGTCCAACTGCACGCCCACGGTGCGCGGGGCGAGCACGTCCTGGGAGGTGGTCCCCTGGAAGTAGGTATTGACCACGTATTCATCGAACAGGTTGTTCACGTAGGCCCGAACCGATGTCTGCTTGTCGATGGCGTAGCTGGCGCTCACGTCCACCAGGGTGTAGTCCCCTGCCTCGGCTTTCTGCCCGGCAATCGCTCCCGCTGCGTTCGAGAGGTCCACGTAGTAAGCCGCCACGTACTTGGCGTTGGCGCCGAGGGTGAGGGCCGGCGTCAGCTTGTGCGACACCCCGGCGCCGAAGGTGCGCGGCGCGGCATACGGTAGCTTGTTGCCCACGTAGGCCGTATTGGCCGCGAAGGCCTCGACCTTGCTGGTCAGCAGGCTGGCATTCGCATAGACGTGGGTGGCGCTGCCCAGATCGGTGCTCAACTGGAATTCGATGCCGCGGATGTTGGCCTCGTCAACGTTGGAAATCAGCTGCCCGTTCTTGACCTGGTAGTCCCTGAAAGCATTGTTGAACAGGTTCACCGACCAGCTGCTCTTGCCGCCGTTGAAGCTTTGCTTCACGCTGGCCTCGACGGCAGTGACGTACTCGGCCTCGAAACTGGAGATTTTTCCGCTGTCCGTGTCCATGCTGATGCCCGCCGGGTTGTAGCCCTTGCGGACATCCAGGCCGAACACAGTCTGTGCACTGGGCTTATAGCGGACCGCAAATCGGGGCAGCACATACGTCTTGCTGGCATCCCGCGTCTGGGTCACGATGCCGTTGGTGATGGAGCGGTCCTGCGACTCGCGCTCGATGCGTCCGCCGGCGATCAGCGCCCAGCGGTCGTTCAGCGGATAGTCCACTTCGCCGAAGATCGAGGTGGCCGCCGTCTTGGTGTCACCGGAATAGCGGATCGCACCCGAATAGGCTTTCGCCAGTACCGTCAGATCATCCTTGAAGTGGGAAACCCCAACCACGGACTTGACGCCCGAGGTCGGCGAGGCCAGGTTCAATCGCGCTTCCACGCCCAGACCGTCCTGTTTCGAATTCGCGTTGAAGTAGTTCGCCGTGTTGGTCGCGGCAGGCGCTGTCTGGTTGTGCGTATAACCCGCATCCATTCGAGAAGCGGAGAGCAGCACGTCCAGCGACCGGTTGGCATCGAGCTGGTAGCTGGTGTTCGAGATGATGGCGTCCATGCTGGTGTCGCCGATGCGGTGGTTCACTTTGTCGGTGGATGCGATGTAGTCACCGTCATCGCCCACGTTCACCTGGTTCAGGTACGGCCCCTTCTGCGACTGGTGTTGCAGGTCCAGCCGGCTGATCAGGTCCGGGTTGCTCGAGGGCGCCCACAGCAGCTTGGCCTTGATGTCGCTGCGCACCACCTTGTCCGGATCCGACGAATAGTCCACCCCGGGGTTGGGGTTGTTGTCCACGTAGTCGATGAAGTGATCCCCGCGCGTCACGTCGGCGCTCAGCCGGTAGGCCAGGCTCTCGGACAGCGGGCCCGAGACTACGCCAGCGGCCTGCTTGAGCATCTTGCCATTGGCCTGCTGCAGGCCCAGGCGGAGAGCTCCCTCCTGCGTGAAGCTGGGGTCCCGGGTCTTGAGCACAATGGCCCCGCCCACGGCCGAGCGACCCTGCATGGTCGACTGCGGGCCGCGCAGCACCTCAACCTGCTCCACGTCCCACACGCCGCTGCTCAGCAGGTTGCCGCCGGTCCACACCTGGCTGACGCCATCGATGACGGTAGCCGTGCGGGCACGCGTGGCGCCCTTCCAGGCCAGGGAAGAGAAGCCCGGCCCCGCCCCGTTGCTGCCGCGAATGTTGGCCACGCCACCGAACTCGCCAATGGTCACATTGGGCACTTCGGCGACCAGGTCCAGCACCGTCCTTTTGTCTTTGGCCGCGACATCTTCGGCCGTGAACACGGTGACAGCGGTCACCGAATCCTGCTCGCTGCGTCCCATCTTTTCACCGATGACCTGCACGGCTGGCAGCGATTTGGGCGCCTCCTGCGCCTGCACTGGCACGGCAGCGGCCGTCAGG
>JAHDYG010000024.1 GCA_023383815.1 Rhodocyclaceae bacterium | reverse complement strand
CGCCTGACCCCGGCTTGGCCCGCACGCCCCCGCCCCCCCCGCCCCCCCCCCCGCGCGCCCCCGGGCCGGGGGGGGCGGCCCGCCCCACCAGAGATGCGCCGCCGCACGTCAGCATTACACAATCAGCGCCCCGCGGTGTGCCGCAAGCCCGATTCGGGCCTCGATGCCGGCGGTGAAGTGCAGGAAATCGGCTTCGATGCCGTCATTGCAGATCACCCCTTCTCGGGCATCAGGGATGCGTAACCTGAGTTCGCGGCCGCTCTCGATGGTCCCGAAGACGATCCCCGCCTGCGGGGCGATGCTCGGAAACGGTTCGCGCACCGCGAAGACGAGCCTGTAGGTGTCCCATGGCAGCGGCTGGTAGTCCGCCATCTCCGGGGGCTCTGGGGCGCGCGGCCAGAGTAGTTCTTGATTGCCGCGCAAATGCTAGGACGGTCGTCCTGGACGTCCCTACAATGGTTCGGCGGCATATGAAGGCACCTTGGCCTGTGGCCGCCGGGCGCAAAGGGCTGCCGTAATGCAAGGAGGGAATCGCATGAACCGCGTATTGCCGAGTCTGCTGGCCGCGATGCTGCTGTGGCCGCTGCAGGGGCGCGCCGAGACGATTGGTGCGGTGACGACCGTCTGGAAGCTTCTGGGCGCCAACCACCAAGTGGTGGTGGAGGCCTTCGATGACCCCGGGGTGGCCGGCGTAACCTGCTTCGTCTCGCGCGCCAAGACGGGCGGCATTTCCGGCGCCGTCGGACTGGCCGAGGACGTGTCCGAGGCTTCCATCGCCTGTCGTCAGGTGGGCCCCATCCGCTTCGAGCGACCCGTACCGCCCCAGGAGAACATCTTCTCCGAGCGCATGTCGATCCTGTTCAAGCGACTGAATGTGGTGCGCATGGTCGACACCAAGCGCAACGTGCTCATCTACCTGACCTACTCGGACAAGCTCATCGAGGGCAGCCCGATGAACAGCCTGACGGCCGTGGCGGTCGACCAGGCAACGCGCATTCCGGTCAAGAAATAGGCGCCGGGTTAGTCGAGGCGGCGAACCGCCGGTGGTGACAGACATCCGCGCTCGCGGATAGCGCGGTCGGGGATCACGTTGCGCCCCCTGGATTGCCTGTCAGCGGACGGCCTCCGCACCAATGATCGGTGCGCCATCCCAGGCGTTGATGTCCGTAGGCGGCGGAGCTTGCTCATCGCACTGCGCCAGCAACTCACCGAGTGAGTACTTCTTGGTTTGGGGCGTTAGCAGGAGTACGCCGTCCGCCTCTTCGGCCGTGAGTTGCTGGCCGACCTTCAGGTTCAACGATGCCATCAGGGCTGGCGGCAAGATGACCCCCACGCCCTTGCCCAGGCGACGAATCACAAGATCCATGGCTTCTCCAAGGGTTGTCCGGCAGCGACTGTCTAGAAACAACGGCGATCGGCTTTGCGGATTCAATCGGCCGCTGAAACTGCTCCGCGCCCCCGATCTAACTTGGACGCGCCCCGCCTCCTGGCGACGCTTCTTCACTGCCCTCGAAGTAAAGCGCCAGCGCTTCTCGCAGATTTGCGACAGCGTCGTGCTCGGTCGGCCCGTCGCTTGCAATCTCCACATCAAGGCAGCGAGCGACGAACACGCCATCTTCGGGGACCACCACGTAGCGCAGTTCGTGTTCCATATGGAAAATCCTAGCACCTGTCGTCCAAGTCGGCCGAGGACCCTGTCAGCGGGAGCGGAGCCCGATTGACTGCCCCCCGCCCGGTCCCGGAAACGGATGACCGTCCGTTGTACGGTTCAACTCCCGTCGTTGTATGATGGAACGGCTAGTCAAACCGGCTGCGTCACTGTTCTACCCAGCCGCTATCGCGCCTATTTGACGGGGAGGATCAACGAGTGAACATTGACACCGAGAGCCGTCACGTCACCCCGGTTGGCGGCAACATCTATCTGGACTTGGGTTTCAGTGCAGACGAGGCGGCCACGCTGCAGGCAAGAACCCAGAGCATCATTTCGCAGAAACAGGCTGATGAAGATCCGCCCGAAGCGATAGCCACCGCACCGGTTAGCACGAAGTCCAACCGGTAGCCCCCATGGCACGAGTCGGACAACCCACCTGATCCGCAGGCAGACGCAGCGAACCATGTGTGCGGGGCAGGCGGATCCGCAACCGCCGCGAAAGCACTGGACCGATGACCCAGCCAACTGCAGACCAAGCCGTTGTGATCCAACTCGCGGAAGAAGTCTTCGGTGGGGCCGAACGTGCCCAGGCGTGGCTGCGCACGGAGAACACCGCCCTCGACGGCCAAACGCCGGCCTCGCTGCTCGACACCGAGGCCGGACGCCTTGAGGTCACCCGCATCCTGCATGCGATTGCGCGCGGAATGAGTGCCTGAACCACCCGATCAGCAGCACCTCACTTCGACTTGGTCATCGCGCGCCACAACTCGACCACGATTCCGAAGTCGTCCCGCATGGCGCCGATGAACGCTTGCCAGAACTCTCCCCTGTACGACCCCGCGAAGATCATGATGATCGCGACGAGCGCCACCACCACCCCGACGGTCCAGGCCAGCACCGTCCAGGCAGCCTCCCACGGACCGACGCCGGACACCGCCAGGGCGACGGTGCCGAGGGTCAGCAGCGCCACGCAAACGGTCACCGGGTGAATACCCTTCATCATAGAATCAGTCTCCCTGTTCAGTTCTTTCGGTGAATCGACGCGCGGCGCGTTCGACCAGGATGTCCGCAGGCGCCTCGTCCAATAGCCTGTGCAGTCGATCTCTGTCCTGCTCGTCGTCCGGCTGCTCCCGCAGCACCTCCAGCGGAGTGAAGCCGCGCAGTGAGCCGTCACCAGACGTGACGAAGAGCCACGCCTCCCAGGCAGCGCACTCCCCGAGCGCACCCAGAACTCCCGGAAGCGCCTTCAACACGGGCTCGTCGAACTGCCAGCCCGGAAAACCCAAATAGTCGGCGTGGGTCGGGTGCGGAAGCCCGAGCAGGCGCTTCTCCTCGCGCATCTTCAGGACACGATCCGGACTGACGCCCAGATTCCGCGCCACCTCGCTTGAGCTGAGCAGTTCGCCCGACGCAAACATCGCTTGCTTCATGGCGAAGCCCCGCAGCCTCGCGTCCGCAAGCGGATCCCGGCGGACAACCGGGGGCATCGAAGCAGGCGCTTCGATCGAGCGCAGGTGCTCGAGGAGCACGGCGACGACTTCCCGCCGACGCACCAGGTGGTCAGGGTGAAGCAGCTCCCGCACTTGCTGCAGGACATGCTTGTCTCGAATCGCCTCGCTCAGGAGTTCGGCTTGCAGCCACTTCGCAAAGCGCTCCGCGACGTCTTCGGCGGAGACACCCGGCGGGCCGCCGGGCGAGTTTTCGCGCTCGGCGGTGGTTTGCGGGAAAGCATCGTCATTGCACATGGGTTCGCACGCTGAAAGGTTGGGTTGAGAGCCCTCGCATCAATGTCCGAGCAGTTGCACGACCCGACGTCCATCGGACCCATGATAGAGGGTGCCGGCGTGGAATCCAGATGCCACGTGAGGGGCCTGGCCGACTGCGCAAGGCATGACAATTGGCACGTCGTGCTGGTAGGCTACCCGTTGTAGATACCCTACTTTTCTCTGCAAGGAGCACGTCCATGGCTGGAAAGTTCGAGGTGTACAAGGATCAGGCTGGTGAGTTCCGCTTCCGACTCAAGGCAGCGAACGGGCAGGTCATCCTCGCGAGCGAGGGCTACAAGGCCAAGGCGTCCTGCCTTAACGGCGTGGAATCGGTGAAAAACAACGCCCCGGACGACACGAAGTACGAGCGCAAGGAATCGCAATCTGGGAAACCCATGTTCAACCTCCGGGCCACGAACGGCCAGGTGATTGGCACGAGCCAACTTTACGAGAGCGTGGCAGCACGGGAAAACGGGATCGAGTCGGTCAAGAAGAACGCGCCTGAGGCCGCGGTGGAAGACGCCACAACCTAGCAGAGGTGTCGTCCGGGCCGGGTTTGACTCACGCTCGGCCCGGACCGCTCGTGCTGCAGACGCGCTATCGCATTGAACGGCACCCCACGCGCCGCGACAGCACCATCAATCTTTCGGTCAACGCTCGCGGGTCGATCGGCTGACGATGTCACTGCTCCGCAGTTCGATCGCTTTCGCCTTGCCGCCGATCAGCACTCGCAGGGAGGCGTGCTGTGTGAACCAGCCAGCGCCGCCGTAGTCGGCCGTCACCTTGCACAGCCCCGAGCCGGCAATGGGTTCGACGCTCCCGCCGAGCCGTTCAATGGCCGCACAACCGGCCGCCGTGAGCACGAGTTCGGAATCAACGAAGCGCTCCTTCAGGACGAACAGGCCTAGCGCGACCATCATCGCCGCCGCGAGGGCCAGTGGACCGACAATCAGGCCCACTCTGCCCACAGTCCCTTCCGATCCAACACCATCGTTCTCATTAGCCTTCTCCAGGCGGCTCGTACCTCGTGCACCTTGTGACCGTCAAAGCCTGGCTGCGCGGATGCTCACGTCGACTTCGCCGCCCCAGACCATCCCACCGCAGGCTGGCCGTCCATGCAACGCGATCCGACGCATGGAAGGAGCAAGCTCGCACCGTCCAATTCCCTGAACCGCCGAGGCAACTTGCGCCCGCGCTCCGCGTGACTCACCACGTCCTCGGGGCGCAACTGGATCAATTTCACCTCGCTACCGACCGGCACGCGCACGGTCACATCGCGCTCTGCCCACCCGCCGCGAGAGTATTCAGCCGTCACCACACAGAGCGCCGTGTCGGGCAATAGCCGCACTGACACTTCCTGCCACTTCAATGCGGCGTACCCAGTCGGTGTGAGGATCAGGTCCGACGTCTCCTACCCCGGCTCCTTTGCGACCCACATGAATCCAAGGACGAGGCCAGCAACAAATCTGATCAGCCGGATGACTAGAATACTGTTGCGATCGATAGCCGTCTCACGCCCCCTAAGTCACCTCGAGCAGGGGAACTCAGTCAGTCTAATCTGCCAGCGTGATACTGATGCGGCTCGGCGCTCATTGTCTCGGCTACGATCTCACGTAGTTCCCCGCCGGAGAACCCCAGACGCGCCGACATCGTTCCATAGGCCTCCCGCCCAAGCTCGAAGGTTCTCCAACAGTGCGCGTTCCACTTAGCCGGAATCTGCTCCATACCGATACCAATGTCCCACTCCAAGGAGGCGATCGGTTCCTCGCGCAGAAAGACGGCCTCAAGGGCCGAATAGATGCACCTCTCGGGTGTCGGGCGGATAGAGAACGTTTCGTACTTGGTGGTCCAGGCATAGGCGAACAGAGCCAGGGCCGCGCTGACTGCATCCATGGCCCAGACCTCCAAGCCGCGTACCGTAAGGAATTGAGCATCCGCCGCCAAGGCAAACAGCAATTTGTAGATCTGTTCCGCCGGTAGATCCTCGGCGATTCCAACAGTCTGCGAATTCGGCCCGAACCCGAATCTCAACATTCGATCCAGTAACACCTCGAAGGCATTCGGTCTTTGGTCGACTTCGAGTGACAAGGGCTCGCCCCCTAGCCACCTTAGCGACGCCCCCTTCGACCATTCCCTGTACAGGCGACCACTGCGTGGATTCCATCGTGAATGGAGGATCTCGAGCAACCGCGCCGCAGCGATACGGCGCACGACTGACCCAACGACATCGCCGAAGCCGGTCGTCATGGCTGCCACGTCGATCGCATCCAGGTGTAGGTGGAGAGCGGATTGTGGCTCGTAAGCCGCCGCCCGCTCAAATAGCAGATTGCCAACCGTCCGTACCTTGGTCGGCGCAAAGAGCCTCTCCGCAAGGCCGCCGCAGGCGGCATCGCGATAGTAGGATTCCGAGTACGCTGGACCTTCTCGGCCTAGATGACTCGCAAGTCGATCAAGGATCTCCAGCTTTCCCGGCTGTGGCGCGACCTGGCTTTTCGACAGCCACGATTGCCACGTCCGCTCCGTGATTGAGCCTTGCCCTTCGCGGTTCAGGCACGCCATTGCGTCCAGTGCAGTTTGAGTTTGCGGCTGCCCCGGAATGTTGAGCGCGCCGAGCAATCGCGACTTAAACGCGTTAACGGCTGCTCGCCGCCGAATCGAGATAGTTTTTGTGCTTCTCATGAGCGAAGCCAATGCTTGCTCACAGATGCTCACCCGTCAACGCAAAACCCGACACCGCCGGGAGGCGACTTTTGCGTAGGCGAACAAACGCTGTCCGCCTATCCTGTGCTGAGACGACAACCATGGTCGCGAAAGAACATGACCGATCGGCCACAACAGGGCGCACCCCAAACATTTGGCGCAGCGGTTCGGCTGGAGCGACGGAATCTCGGTATGCCCGTGAGACGGGTGGCCACCCTAGCGGAGATCTCGCCGAGCTATCTGGCACAGATCGAATCCGGGGTACCACCCCCTAGGGAGACATGCGAGAGGATCCTGCGAGCGCTCGGGGTCGGCGAGGACTTGTCTCGTCACCTGCTCGGACTAGCCGCACAGCAACGTGGCTCCACCGAGGCCGATGAGCAACTACCGCTTGAGGTTCGCGAACTCATTCGGGATTTGCGCCGATACGCCTACATCTTGCCAACCAGGTTCACCAGGGGGCTGCGTACCGCAGTCCGCGAAGCGGTGCGGTAGACAGCCCCACTATCCCTTCAAGGAGGAACACGCCAGCTGACGGAATAATGACGCGCACAAAGCAAAAGCGCCCGGTCTGCAAACCGAGCGCTTTCGTTATCTGGGGATGGGGATCCCCTGAACATCTAGACAATGTCAGGTTACGGACGCAGCCAGCGTCTGTCAATCCCCCATTTCCGCCTCATTCATCGCAAGGCTCCGAGCGAGGAGTTCGCACGGGCCGGCGAATCGGGAGATTGACAGAAATGCGTACCACCAGACGCTTTACGCCCCACATTCTCGAACGTTATCGCGCACTTGGGCGCGGGACCGGCACTTTTGAACAGTACATCCCATGGCATCGTGTCAGCCGGAGCGATCCAGCAAGTCGTGGTCGGTCGCACTTGCTTGTCTGGCGCGGCCGCCACCGCGAGCTCTTAAGCGACGGGGAGTTGATTGCGTTCTTTTTCACTACACGCGTCCTTGGCCCCAATGACGACGTACGCGAGCAGTTCCCTCTCTCCCTCGATTCAGCGCCGCATGAGTTGGCCGCATACGACGCTCGGTTTGCGTCCCTGAGCCGTCCGGGAACCCTCGATATCGCGGCCGACCTCGGCATCCCCCACCCGCAATGCCGCGGAGGCGGCCAGTGCGCCCCCTGGGTCATGACGACCGATCTCCTACTGATGCGGCGGGCCGCCGATGGCAAACCGTCGCTGCTCGCCGTTTCCTGCAAGGACCGGACTCCTCTCAGTAGGCGTACAACGGAGCTCCTTCAGATTGAACAGGCCTACTGGACAAGGCGCGGCGTTGCCTGGCTGCTGCTGACCCCGCACCTCTACGAAACCCTTGTCGCGCAAACCCTCCAGCGCACTTGGCCATGGGCGCTCGGCACGCCTGTCGATAGTCGCGCCTTGGAAGCTGCGTACGCGGCAGTTCATCGATGGTATGGACATTCGCTGACATTCACGCTCCAACGCATCACCGACGCGCTGGGCGACAGTGACGTTGCCCAGCGGGCACTTTGGCAATCCATCTGGTCAGGGCGTGTCGCTGCTGACCTTAGACGAGGGTGGCGCCAGCACATCCCACTGCGTCTCCTGCCGCAAGCCGATTTCGATGCCCTCAATCCGGTTCTCAGCGGGAGGTCGGCATGGATCTGATCCATAACGTCGCGATTCGAATCACGACAGGGCCTTTCGAAGGCCTCTACCGCGTCCTCCTCGATGAACCGATGCTGGGCAGAACCGCGCTCATCAGGCTTGATCCACCACTGACTGCCGGGAGCCCCTCACGCGGAGGACGAAAACGCCTCCCCCGTCCCACGACTCCGCGCAAGAAGCCGCGTGCTCCGCTCCTCGCAGCTGTTCTCTGGCTCGACCGAGACGAATTGCTCAACCAAGGGGATTCTGGCCAGGCGTTCAACGTGGAGTTCGAAGCACGAAATGCCCCCTCGCACGCCCTGAGCGAGAGATCCGCGGCTCATTACCGCAATCGCCAGATCGCCGCAGCGCCGTTCCTTGATCTGGCGACCTTGCGCGATGGACTTCTGAGCACGAGCGGAATCGCGAATCTGATCCAGGATGCGATGAAGGCCAGCGGCCTAAGTCGATCGGCCGTCTACAACGTATTTTCGCTGCTCTGTCGCTACGGGTTCTCCGAACGCAGTCTGATCCTCGGCCACCACCGGTGCGGCGCCCCCGGGGAACCCCGGCCCTGCGATCCAGCAGGCCGAAAGAAGGCCGGCAGAAAGACGACCAGACAACGAGTTGCTCGTGCATACGGGATCCTCCTTCCGCCAGACCAGCCGGGCACAAGCGCGCAATGGCGAGCCCTCATCCTTGCCGCGGACAGAAAGATTCCGGCCCCGAAGCCACCAATGTCGCAGCGGGTCACTCGGATAATCGATAGCGCGTTCGTGAAGCGCTATCGCCAAGAGCCCGACGGGACGCTGGTGCCTGCCGACCTCGAGCGTGGCAGCTATCCCAATCGCAGGCAGATCCGGCAAGTTCTTGAAACCGGAATTCCACGGCTACAACGGTTCATCGACGCCACGACCAAGGGCCACTATCAACGTGCCCTACGAGGGCTGCGAGGGTGCAGTCGGCAGGGGGCTGCCGGGCCTGGGCACACGTGGGCGATCGACTCCACAGTGGGCGACATCTACCTACGGTCGTCGATCAATCGCGCATGGATCATCGGGCGTCCCATCGTCTACATCATCGTGGATGTCTGGTCGACCGCAGTCGTCGGCTACTACGTGTGCCTCATGGGACCGAGTTGGGACATGGCTAAGCTCGCCTTGTTCTGCGCGGGGTCGGACCCCGCGCTAATCGGGGATATTTGGGGCTATCAGCCCCTGCTCACGCTGAAACCGGCGCCCACGCTGTGCGCGCGACTCTTGTGTGATCGAGGGGAGTATCTGTCCCAGGCCGCCAAGCAGACCGGTATCGAACTGCTTCCGAGTGAGAGCTATACACCCCCGTACCGGCCCGACATGAAGGGGCTTGTAGAGGTCCTCCACCGGATCGCCAAGGACAAGCAGTACCCCTTTACCCCCGGGGCGATCGATGCCCGCCGGGCGGAATACGAGCTGCGCCGGTTCAACCCCAATGAGGCGGCGCTCACCGTCCGCGAGTTCGTGCATCTGCTCGATGTGCATTTCACCGAGTACAACCTCACGGCGCCGCGGGATGGCGATCTCGACGCTCACATGAAAGCGGAGGGTGTCGCCCCGTGCCCCGCGGGCCTGTGGCATTGGGGGCATGCAGTCGGGATGGGATACCGCCGTGCTGTCTCGAAGACCGACCTGGTCACGGAGCTGCTACCAAGCGCAAATGCGCGGATCAGGCGTAACGGGATCTTCTTTGCGGGGCGTCATTACGAGTCCGAGTTCGCCGACGATGCCCAGTGGTCATCAAATGCGCGCGCATTCGGCGGCTGGAACATCCCGTGCCACTACTTCCCTGGATCTGTATCGCGGCTCTGGACGCCGAAGCCTGACGATACCGGGTTGCTCGAACTCATGCTCGCCGACCATTCGACCGCTTCCCATGAACTCACGATGGACGAGGTCGCTGACGCCGAGGAGTTCTATCGGCTCGATGCGGCAAACCGCGAACACGAGCGCAATCTGACCAACCTCTCGGCCCTCAAGCGGAAGCAGGAGATCATCGCCAATGCAGAGCTGCTCACTGCAGAGGCCCGTGAGGGGTCACGCGGACCGATGCCGAACATGACTGAAGCTCGGGAGATGGAGCGGTCAGTCGGGCATCTCGAGACGCCCATGTCTCAACCGGAAAGCAGCCATGGGCCGATCGACAACTACAACGACGCCTATCTGAACACGATGCGACAGATCCTGGAGGGGATGAACAACGGGGGGCGACAGGATGACTAACGCGCCCCCATACGACCCCTATGCCGGGAACATTCTGGTCAAGGGTCTCGGTCCAATTCTCGCTCGGGAGGAAGCTTATAGGGCCCTGCTGTACCTCCCTCCTCCACCCGATCGTCCGGATGCCATCCCTACACACGTCAGACTGCATGATCTGCTGGCGCTACAGGACTTCCACATTCCAAGCGCGGAGAGCACCCGGGTTCAGCAGACCATCGATCTGATGACGCGGCAGGGCTATCGCTATCGCGACCCCATCCAGGCTTCGACGTGGGCCCACGTGGCCGCAGAGCAGCGCATCCACAAGACGCCCCGCGCCCCAGCAATTTCAGCAGTTGCCGTGGGCCATTCCGGCACCGGGAAGACGCAAGCCATCCTGCGCGCGTTGCAGTGCTATCCGAAGCAGGTCATCACGCACAGCAACTTCCCCCGGCTTGAAGGCCCGCACCACCAGATGGTCTGGCTAAGCGTGGACGTGCCGCCGAGCGGACGCAGTGCGGATCTGGCAACCAATTTGATGACCGCGTGGGACGATTCGATGGAGCGCGCCGGCCTCGGCCCCTACAGACGCTTTGCAGCAAGTCTTGCCCGTGATCGGCGAGATGGCCAGAGGATGCTTGATGAGTGGCGTCAGGTTGCTCTTTCGCATTTCCTTGGACTCCTCCACCTGGACGAGGTGCAGAACTTCTTCAAGCTCGCCACGCTCAGGCGACGCAAGGCTCGCAAGGGCTCCAATGAGCGTCCAGAGCTCTCCATCGTCGAGGACCAAGCCTTACGCTGGATCTTGACGCTTCTGAACACCTGGCAGGTTCCCGTCATGCTTTCAGGAACCCCTGACGGCGTTGGCGCCTTGACCAAGCGTCTGAGCACAACGCAACGCATTGTCACCGGCGGGTACCACAAACTCTCCCCGTTCGAGGCGGCCGATCATCCGGATCTCAAGGAGATATTCTTTCAGCAGTTGCTGCGCTACCAATACGTCAAGCACCCGCTCCAGGACTCAGACGCGCTGCGCCGCACGGTCGTCGAACTCACTGCCGGCCTGCCACGGTTGATCATCGCGTTGTGGTTCGCTGCCCATAGGGTGGCATTCGAGCGCACCGACGACACACTGCGTTTGGAGGATTTTTACCAAGGAGCCTCCCGCTTTCTCGCGCCGGTCAGTGCGGCAGTCAAGGCGCTCAGGAGTGGCGATCCTGCGCAGATGATGCGCTTCGAAGACCTGATGCCTTCTGACGATGGCTTCTGGGATTCCTTCTGGAGTGTCGGATGAGAAGCCGTACGACTTTGGCTTCCGCCTTCTGTACTTCGGCCGCACGCCTCCAGCGGAATCATCCACATTGGCACCCCCGCTTAGTCGTTGGTCTCATTTGGACTGAACGACCGCCCTGATCGCGCTCCCGGCTCGCCGTTCTCGATCACCGAGGCCCACTCCTCGCACACGAGGTCGCTTGTGCGCAGCACATGCAACCTCGTGTGGTGCGACCTGACGGGTTCGGCGAAATGAGCGCTTGACGGTTCTATCCTGCGACTCGATCAGTTCCAGCAACTGAGCGAAATGCGCGCACGCCGTCCGGATTGACGACTCCACTTCAGAAACGGCAAGTCCTCCGATTGCAGCGCTGTCGGCGATTGATCTCCCCTCCAGGAGAAAGGCGCGCAGCGCTGCTCCTACCCGCCCTCTTCCATTACTGATGAGCTTCGGCAACCCCATTGCGTCCAGACGAGGCGAAACAGCACCGTAGTTCGCCATCAGAAGCTTTGCAGCGGCCGCGTGTCCCCCACCTGTTTCCACGTACGCCGCACGTAAGATTTCGTCGTCCGGTCGGCTCGATGAGCGTTTGCGCTGCGGCGCTGCCTTCTCTTGGTTCCCAATGGATTGAAGTGCCTGCAGCGCCTCGTCCGCCGAGTCGAATAGCACGGTTACGGCCAGTACATAGGCGACAATGGACGACGCAGCAGTCCTGAGATAGAGGACACCGTCGAGTCGATTTAGAAGCTCGCCCCTGCGCTTCTTGCCCAGGTCCGGAAAAACAATCGCCAACCAGCCCGCGTCAAACGCATCGGCTACGAGATCGCTAAGCAAAGGCCCAGAGGCTTTTCCTGCCCAGGTCTGTAACCCCCTCGACCGCGCTCGGTCAGCCAGCACACGAGCCACGTCCTTGACGTCGATCGGAGCGGTGCGATCGAGAAGGCCCTCACAAATCTCAAGAAAGCGACGCACCGCGTGGTTTGCAGCAGAGGCTTCGACCAACCCGTCGTCGACCGTATGGCACTGCTCGAAGTGCGCGCTCGGGGCCTCTAGGAACGCCCGATCATCTTCGACATAGCTCAACGGAGCCTCGTGCTTGCCGCACCAGAGGGCACCTGGAATCTGGTGCTCTCGGCGCCAGTAGCTCATTCCATGAAATTCCTGATCCGCTTCAGCACACGCTCGACAAAAATACGCCCCAGGACGGGCAAGCCGCATTCCGCTATTGCGCAGAATCGTATCGTTCGACTCGCACCCATGCGCGAGGGTTGGGACGTATGAAGTGATCCCCCGGCGAAGGGGAAGCGTCGTGTGCCGCCTCACGAAATCCTCCGTTCGCATGCCGGCGACACGGCTGAGCAGCATCGCGCACGGCACCGCGCGTTCGTGCAGATCGGACAGTCCGGTCCACACGGACAATTCCGCGGCACATTGCTTCTCGTCCTTGAACCCGTTGAGCCGTGTCACTCGCCCCAGATATCCGCGGTCCAGTTCGTCGGGTAATGGCTGCGGGCGAGTGATCATGGCATCTACTCCTGTCTAGCGGTGGAGACTGGCGAACGGGCGGGGCCCAGCGCGGAAAGCGAACGAATGACGGTTGCCAAGGCCTTCGCATGCGAAGCGGAGCCGTCCCACGTCTCGGCCAGGGCCAATATCAGCTCGTCGTTTGCCCGCACCGAATCCGGCGTCACACCGCCTGCGAGACGCTCGACGTACAGGCACACCTCCTCATAGAGGCGCGAGTGACGCAGCCCCCTTCCCTTCAGGATGCGGCTGACCTGCGGCTGGCTGGCACCGAGCGCATCTGCGATTTCGGCTTGAGTGATCCTGCGGGCGCGGCAGTAGTCGGCCGCACGCAGGGCCCGTGCTCGAAGGTCTGGAGCAATCATTCTTCAAGAATACTACTACGCATTTTTGCATTGCAAGTATCGGCCTTCAGCTTCGTAGCAAGCAACAACGGATAGGTGATGAGACGCGGCCGAATTCCCTCACGTGAGGGCGTCGCCCAATTGGCGTTTAGCCCACGAGGTCATCACCGAAGGATTGGCCGCGGCGCCACGCCAGGGCCACCGTGATCACCTTCCGGGTCAGCGGAAGGCGATCGAGCACTCGAAGTTTCGGCTTGAGGTCGGGAACAGCCTGGTAGAGCTGCCAGAGAAAGATGCGGTGCGTCTCCTGCTGCCTCGACAAGGCAAGCGCCGCCTGCTGAACTTGGGTGCTCAAGGCCACGTCGCGCTCATCCCAACGCACCAACGGTCGGTGCTGTGTACTTCGCGTTGCGACGTTCGGGCGATTGGCCTGCAACCAGGCGCGGTCATTCCGGTAGAGCCACGCGTAAGCGGCCGGGGCCAGGCTGCGCATGACCTTGGTGCCGAGGATCCCGCATTCCGCCAACAGCTGCGTCCATGTCTGGCGATGTGCGCTTCGCGCCCGGACGAGCCTCGCTTCGCACCACGCGTCGTGCAGACCGATCTCCGTTAGAAGGGTGCGCGTTACCGTCTGAATCGATACACCTACCTCTTGGGCGGCATCCCGCTTCTCGCTGCCCGATCTGAGCGTGGCGACCAGGCGCATGCGCTTATCCAGAGTGAGGAACTTGGCTCGCCGATTGACACGGACGCCTGCGCGAGCAGCCCACGCCATCGCAGTACTTGTGTCCATACCAAGCGCCGCGGCTGCACCACGCATGGATAGACTCGGATCGTCACGCAGCAAGGCGACGAACTCCGCACGGCGTGGATCGCCAGTCTTGATTGAGGAGAAGTCCACCGAGGGCTGCTCCTTGCCGAGGGCGCCGCCAGGTTCATGCTGGCTGACCCGATAGGCATCCAAGAAGGATCTCGCGCCGCCGAAGAGCCAATTGATCGTCACAAAGTGCCGTATCGGATGCGTCCCGGTTCTCGCTGGGCGCAAGAGGCGGCCGACCTGAACCACTGCCGCATCGTAGGAGTCCGGAAGCGCCCGGAGCTCCGGCAAGCTGCGAAGCGCACGAGTGTGCTCAAGGAACTCTTGCGCAATCACCTGAAGGCGTAACCGTCCCTGTCCGGTGATCCATCCGCGCCTTGCGAGTTCGTTGCGATAGGTCGCGTGGAGCGTCGCGCTGTCGATGCGCTCCAGCCACTCATTCTCAACCAGTTCGACAATCGTGCTGGCGAGTGCGCCAACCCTTTCAGCATCCAAGGACGCTTCCGCCCGAAGGTCGCCAATGTTCGGCAAGTGCCAGGCAAAACGCCCGACACCGGTGGATTTCCGAAGCGATTCGCGCAGGCCGCACCCGTGCTTGCGACACGCCCACACCCCGGGGTACTGGTGCTCAAGGTGCCAGAAGGCCCAGCCATGGCGCTCGACATCCTCCTGCACACACTCGACACACGCCTTGAGTGGATGGCAGGCGCGAAACCGGCTGGTTAGCAGACCGAGTCGAAACTTGAGGTGTGCCACAGAGGGCCCGCGCATCTGGGCCACCACCTCGTTCTCGTCCTCAGCAGACATAAACTTCCGGTAGTACCTAAGGAGCGTCCGCTGCCGCGCAACCGTCTCCGCGGAGCCCAGAATCGACGCTGTGCGCGCCTCCCACTCGTCCAGGCAACTGGGTAGGTCATGCTGCGTTCCTGCACGCCGCGTTCCGAACAGGATTGCCGCCGATTGCCCTGCGTCGCGATAGCCCCAGAGCGCATGGGCACGGCTTGTATGGCTGAACAGCGTCTCTCCCGGGAGCCAGTCCGGCAGCGGCACCGCCATCAAGTGGCTCTGCAGATCGATCACATTCTGCCTCGCTTAGATTACCAAAGCCCACTGACCCAGCTGAGTCGCTGGACAGCCGCGGCGGACCGGACTTCGGCCGTCTGAGCCCCAGCGCGTCGTGGCACCCAAGCCGACAGCTCAACCCGGGTGAGATTCAGCTATCCTTGCCAAGCCGATTGTCATGCGCAGGCACAGACCACCACACTTGGCCGGCGGAACATCGCGAACTCAATCACCGGATACGACAACCACGAGCCATGGAAGACGGCCTCAACGCTTCACTCATAAGCCTAGTCGGTATCGCTCTGTCCGCCCTGTTCGGTGCGTTCGGCTACACCCGCAAGCTCCACGATGAACGCCTGCGGACCAGGCGCCAAGCCTTGTTCTTCCTGCTGGAAATTCGTCACTCCCTTCTCGTCGATATGTTCGACCCAAAGGACGCGACCGACCAATACATCGCGCATGGCGAGAAATACCTCTCGAGCAAGGGCATTCCAAACCAGCAGCCCTATCCCGAGCCGTTGCATGACCTGATTTGCGGCCACTTCCAGCAGCTTCTGAACATCAAACGCGCACAGTTCGAAGCGGAGGTCGCGGGGCCCTATACCCAGGTTCTAGGCGAGCTCGCAAAGGAAGCCCCGGTGCTCGCATACAAGCTCAAGGGCAAGGAACGATTGAGTCAGTTCGTCAGCGCACAGAACGACTACGATGAATCCGTACTCAATGCCCTGTCTTTTCCACTCGAACTCCGCACGGGGTTCATGGCGGGGCAACTGCGGCGCCTCAAGCGCAGTGGGCAAGAAGAGCTCCTCGCGGAGGTCGACGACTCGATCCGCTCCGTGGCCCTGAGTTGTGGCCCGATTGCGTACATGCACTGCAACCTGCTACTTAGGAAGAAGGTAAGCACCAAGATCGATTTCGCAGCGCTTGGATTTGATCGGGAGATCGACTCCCTCTTGAAGGCGGTTGTGGAACATGTGCAGGCCAAGCAAGCCGGCGATCATCAAGCCACCGACGCCGTGCCGCAGACTCCTTTACCCCTCGCACCAGATGCGGTCCAGAACAGATAGATCTTCGCGGATGTACGAGCGTGCACGCGCTCACTTAGGTGCCCCCCTCATTCAGGGCGAAGACTACCGTCACTCCCAAGCTGGCAGCAGCATTCTGGCCATCAACTAGCTCTATTGCGCCTCGATAAGGCCGGCACCCTCATTCCTGACGTTCCCGACCGCCTTGGTCACTGGATGTAGTACGAGCAGGCCGTCAGCACTGGGCGTGAGCCGCGCCAGCAGCGCGTCCGGATCGCACTCTGGATCCAGCCACGCTGCGTATGCATCCGGCGCGAGGATAACCGGCATGCGCTCATGCAGCGGCTGCATGATCGTGTTGGCGTCGGTGGTCAGGATGGTGAAAGTGTCGATCCGCTCACCATCGCCCGGCCGACTCCAGTGCTCCCACAACCCCGCGAGCCCCAGCAGCGCATCGTCGGCCGCATGGATGTAGTACGGCTGTTTGCCGCGGGCGAGCGCCTTCCACTCGTAGAACCCGTTGACCGGCACGATGCAGCGCCGCTTGCGGTAGGCGGTCCGATACGAGGGCTTGTCGGCCACCGTCTCCGCGCGGGCATTGATGAGCCGGTTGCCGATGGATTCGTCCTTCGCCCATGAGGGGACGAGACCCCAGCGCAGCAGGTGCACGACGCGTTCGCCGTCGGGCCGCTGTCTGATGACCGGCAGCCACTGGGTAGGCGCTGCGTTGTAGCGGGCTTCGAACTCGATCTCGTCGACCTTGGCATCGAACTGCTCGCAGATCCGGGAGATCGGGCCGTAGAGCGCGTAGCGACCGCACATGGTTGAACCCTCCGGCAAGTGCTTGATTGCCATCCTGATCCGGGCCGCGTGCTGCGACAAGGCCCGCAGCAGGGTGATGTGTGGTGGTTTGCAGTTGTTCAAGCACTGAATAGAATTACAGTTCAGGAGACACCCTTACCATGACCGCCACCCACCACACCTGTCCGCACTGCCATCGTCCGATCGCACTCGACTGCTTCGAGTACGCAACCGATGGCGAGCATTTTTTCCGAGTGTGTCCCGAGTGCGACCACACCTTGTTGATGGTCGATGACGAAGGCTGGCCGGTGCGCGCCGAGACTCCCGGGGCAAAGGCATCGGTGCAGCCGTCCGCTATCCGTGCCCGGACGCCGGTCGATGCGTGAAGGGTGCGTGACCTTGGATCTTCCCGCTGACCTCTTGCGCGCGCCGCTCGATGCGCCGGGCTGCTGGACTCCGCTGGGACTCACACCGGTCTCGGCCGGGTTTCCATCGCCGGCCGAGGACTATGCCGACAAGCGCTTGGACATCAACGACTACCTGGTGCGTAACCCGGTCTCGACCTTCTTCTTTCCAGTGCGCGGGGACTCCATGCAGGGCGCGGAGATCTTCGATGGCGACATCCTGGTGGTCGATCGCAGCGTGCGCGCGCAGCACGGACATGTCGTCGTGGCCTTTGTGAACGGTGAACGCCTGGTCAAGCGCCTGCATTGCCGCGGCGGACGCCTGGCGCTGCTCGCAGAGAATCCGGCCTACCCGGCGCTGGAAGTAGTCGATGGGTGCGAACTGGAAATCTGGGGCGTGGTGATCGGCAAGTTCAAGCGCCTACCGGCCTGAGCCCTCGGGGGTTCGCATGTTCGCACTCGTCGACTGCAACAACTTCTACGCGTCCTGCGAGAAGCTCTTCGATCCCAAGTTGGCTGGCCGTCCGCTGGTCGTGCTGTCGAACAACGACGGCTGCGTGGTTGCCCGCTCGGCCGAGGCCAAGGCACTCGGGGTGCCGATGGGTGTGCCCTGGTTCAAGATCCAGGCGCTCGCCCGTGAACACGGCATCGTAGCGCGCTCATCGAACTATGCGCTCTATGCCGACATGAGCAATCGCGTCGTCGAGATCCTCTCGGGCTTCACCCCCTGCATGGAGGTGTACAGCATCGACGAGTCCTTCCTCGACGTTAGGGGTTTCGCGGATCGCGTCGCACATGGCCAGCTCATGCGGCAGCGGATCGCCCACTGGCTGGGCCTCCCCGTCTGTGTCGGCATCGCCCCGACCAAGACGCTCGCGAAACTCGCCAATCACATCGCCAAGAAGGATCCCTGCTTCGAGGGCGTGTGTGACCTCGCGCAGATGGCGCCCGAGGCGCGTGCGTCGCTTTTCGCCGCCATCGAGGTGGGCGAAGTGTGGGGAGTGGGGTGCCGGACGGCCGAGCAGCTTGCAAGGATGAACATCCATACGGTCGCAGATCTCGCCCATGCCGATCCTCAAGCGATGCGCCGGTGCTTCTCGGTGGTGCTGGAACGCACGGTGCGCGAACTGAACGGCACCGCCTGCATTGCCTTGGAAGAGATGGCCCCGCCGAAGCAGCAGATCATGGCCAGTCGCTCCTTCGGGCAGTGGGTGGAGGATCTACCCACGCTCAAGGAAGCGGTGGCCGCCTACACGAGTCGCGCCGCGGAGAAGCTTCGCCAGCAGGGCTGTGTGGCCGGTGCGCTCACTGTGATGATCCGCACCAATCCGTTCAAGCCCGAAGCGCCGCAGTACCAGCGATCTGTCACCGTGCCGCTCACCTGTCCGACCGACGACACCCGGGTGCTGGTCAGAATCGCCACACGCACGCTGGAAGGCATCTTCAAGGCAGGTTTCGTCTATCAGAAAGCGGGCGTGATGCTGAGTGAGCTCACCCCGCCCACCGCCCGCCAGGCGAGCCTATTTGGCGACGGGGAAGGGGAAGATGCGCGCGCCGGTCCGCTCATGGCCACCCTCGATGCGATCAACCAACGCTGGGGGCGCGGAACGGTCAGGTCGCTTGCCGCCGGTGTCACGCAGCCCTGGCAGATGCGACGCGAACAACTGTCGCCCGCCTACACCACTTCCTGGGACGATCTACCGGTGGTGCATGGGGGCTGAACCGATACCCGAAAGATTGCGTATGATTGCATTGTGCATAATCTAACGAGATGAACGGATGACTGCCAACGGCACGAACAAGCAGTCCAAGCGACCACGGCTACGGTTCACCTCCGGTGAGTCGATCAAGGCGTACCGCCGCGAACTCGGGTTGAATCAAACCAACTTCTGGCAACCCATCGGGGTGACGCAGAGTGGCGGGTGCCGGTACGAGTCCGGCCGGAGTATTCCGGCGCCGGTGCAACTAGTTCTGCATCTGACCTACGGCACCGAAGCCGAGGCCGAACGGCTACTGAGCTGGCTCAGGGCGCAGAAGGAGAAGTGATGGGTTGGTTCGCGGCGCTCGTGTTGATCTGGAGCACAACGGCGCTCGCCGACACTGTCCTTGAGGGCAGGGTCGTGGGGGTGACCGACGGCGACACGCTCACCCTGCTTGACGCTGCCAAACGCCAGCACAAGATCCGCTTGGCCGAGATCGATGCCCCCGAGAAGAAGCAGCCATTTGGCACGCGAAGCCGGCAGTCGCTCGGCGATCTGTGCCACGAGAAGCATGCCGAGGTACGTATCGTCGACAGTGACCGCTAGGCCGCGCAATCGGCCGTATTACGTGCGCCGGTACGGATGCGAATGCCGAGCAGGTTCACCGCGGCATGGCGTGGGTGTACGACCAGTATGTGCGGGACAAGACACTATACCGACTGCAGGATGAGGCGCGCAGCACGGGTCGTGGGCTGTGGGCCGATGAGGAGCCGATGGCGCCGTGGGAATGGCGCCGGTCGCGAAGGAACTGAGGCTTTACCAAAGGGAGGAGCAACCATGCGTGCATTCGCAATTTTCGCTGCAGCACTTTCAGCCTTCTTTGTCGCGCCGTCGCAGGCCGGAACGCAGCCAATCTCGATCTCCGAGAGTGTTGTTGTCGAGCATGGCGGCGGCTGCCGGAAGAGTTCGCCCCCAGGCCAGTGTTGCCACATGGACAACCGCACGGGCACCGTTCATTGCCATTGATGCCGAGTCTCTGGGCATTGCCTACGAGAGCTCGCCGCGCGCGGGCTTTTGCACGCCATCAATCGAAGCCAACCCTGCGCGCAAACCGCCAGTACCCAATCGTCTCTATCACAGACCAGAGAAGAGCCAGACTGGCCGCAGCAGCGAAGGCAAGAGACACGAACCCTCTCAAAGCCAGTGTCGCCTCGGCCGCGCTCTTCGGGCTCTCAACCCAAACCGTTGGTTCAACAAGGCCATACAAGAGCACAAAGACAAGAAAGCAACCGAAGCTGAGCACGAGCTGCCGCTCACGGACCTGCTTCTCCTCCATTAGTGGGTCTCCAAACCGACGCTTTCGATCGAACAGATCGAAGAGCCAAAAGGCGAAGTTCAGCATTTTCTCAACCACGTTTGCTCCTTGTGCCGCCGGCTTGAGCGAAGCCATCAGCATATCCGCACGGACGGTGCGTGCCAACCTTGACCGCGACCCACTCCTCGTCATCCTCTCTGTGCCGCTCTGTCGTCCGATGCTCCCGGTCCACCTTGAGCCGCAAGAGGACACCCAGACGGGTTTCAGATTGCACCGGTCAGTGAGTGCGGGGTGGCCGCCACGGCCATCCTTGATCGCCTGCTGCATCACAGTCAGGTCGTCACGATCCGGGGCGACAGCTATCGGCTGCGCGACATGCACCGCAGCGGCCTTCTGCAGACGGCCGCTGCTCCCACCCCGATCGTAAGCCCCCGGCAAACCCATCTGTCCCTGGCGCGGTAGTGCGCTGAAGATCGTGTCCACCAATTTCGATGGTGGACACCATGGACGTTGTCATCCCGCGCCGCACTCGGCGCACGCACAGCGAAGCCTTCAAACAGTCGGTGATCTCCGCCTGCAGCGAGACCGGGGTGTCAGTGGCGGGCGTGGCGCTGGCCAACGGGCTGAACGCAAACCAGGTGCGCCGCTGGATGCGCGAGCGCGGTGTCGAGCCGCCGAGTCGTCGGCGCTGCGAGGCGGTCACAGTCAGTGGCGCAGCTGCGGGCTTCGTGCCGGTTGCGCTCACGCCTGCCCCTGAGCCGGTGCCGGTGCCGGTGCCGGTGCCGGTGATTCGCCTCGACGTGCAGCGCGGTGCTGCGCGCGTCAAGATCGAGTGGCCGGTTGAGGCGGCCGGCGCCTGTGGCGCCTGGCTGCGCGATTGGCTGGCATGATCCGCATCGATGCGCTATGGCTGTCGGCCGCCCCCTTGGACATGCGTGCAGGCATGGATACGCTGCTCGCGCAGGTGGTGCGCGTGTTCGGGGCAGCGCAGCCGCATCACGCCTACCTCTTCAGCAACCGGCGCGGCACCCGCTTGAAGGTGCTGGTCCATGACGGCTTCGGGGTGTGGCTCGCGTGCCGGCGCTTGAACCAGGGCCGCTTTCACTGGACCGAGGGCCAGGGCGGTGTCGCACTCACCCGGGCGCAGTTCGACGCGCTGGTGCTCGGGCTGCCGTGGCAGCGGCTGGGCGACGGCGGCGTGATCCGCACCCTTTGAGCGGGCGCCATCGGCGAATCCCCCGATAGCGCGGCGCAGCTGCACTCCAGCATGATCTGCGCATGCCATTGCCCGCCGACCTCGACCGCCTGGATGCTGAGACGCTACGCCGCCTGCTCATCGAGCAGGAACGGGAGCTGGTGTGGCGCCAGACCAAGATCGAGCGGCTCACCCATGAGCTGGCGCTGCACAAGCGTCATCGTTTCGGCGTGCGTGCCGAGCGCCTGTCGGCCGAGCAGGCGCAGCTCTTCGAGGAGACCGCCGAGGCCGATCTGGCGGCGATGAGCGAAGAGCTCGAGCAACTGCAAGCGGACACCGGCAAGCCTCAGATGCCCAAGGGCCAGGCCCGGCGCAAGCCGCTGCCCCCCGAATTGCCGCGCACCGAGATCCGTCACGAACCCGATTCGACCACCTGTGTCTGTGGCTGCCAGATGCGCCGCATCGGCGAGGATGTGGCCGAGAAGCTCGACTACACCCCGGGTCACTTCACGGTCGAACGCCACATCCGCGGCAAGTGGGCCTGCAGCGCGTGCGAGACTCTGGTGCAGGCACCAGTGCCCGCGCACATCATCGACAAGGGCATTCCCACCGCCGGGCTGCTCGCCCAGGTGCTGGTGGCCAAATACCAGGATCACCTGCCGCTCTATCGCCAAGAAGGCATCTTTGGGCGGGCAGGGCTGGCGATCCCGCAATCGACGCTCGCCCAGTGGGTCGGTCAGAGCGGCGTGCATCTGCAGCCGCTGGTCGATGAACTCAAGGCCGAGTTGCTGGCTCACCCGGTGCTGCACGCGGATGAGACGCCCGTGGCCATGCTCGATCCGGGTGCGGGCAAGACGCACCGCGCCTACCTGTGGTCCTACAGCGTCGGCGCCTTCGATCCCATGAAGGCAGTGGTCTATGACTTTGCCGACAGTCGCGCGGGCCGACATGCCCAGGCGTTCCTGGGCGACTGGCGCGGCACCTTGATCTGCGACGACTACGCCGGCTACAAGGCGCTGATCGCCCAAGGTGTGCGGGAGGCCGGCTGCATGGCGCATGCGCGGCGCAAGTTCTTCGATCTCACCACCCAAGGTCAGAGCCAGATCGCCAGCGAGGCACTCGACGCCATCGGTGAGCTCTACGGGATCGAGCGTGAGGCGGTCGACCTGGACATCGATGCCCGGCAGAGCTTACGGGACGTGAAGGCCCGCCCCATCCTCGAGCGCCTGCATGCGTGGTTGCTCGCGCGGCGCACCCAGGTGCCCAACGGCTCGGGCATCGCCCGCGCCATCGACTACAGCCTCAAGCGCTGGGTAAGCGTCCGGCCAGCACCGTCTTCCCGCGCTGACTGAAGTCGCCCAAAGTGGCGCCCACCAAATGACTGGTGGGGACCACATTGACCACGACCGGCATCGCCAGGGCGACGCGCAAGGGCTGCCCGAATCATCCGATCGACTTCAAGCGCCAACTCGCGGCGCTGGCCTGCGTGCCGAACGTCTCGGTCGCGAAGCTTGCGCTCAAGCACGGCGTCAATGCCAATCTGCTTTTCAAGTGGCGTCGGCAGTACCGGGCCGGGAAGTTCGGCGCCCCGCTGCCCGATCAGGCGGTCACCACTGTGGGCAGTGCGGAGGGGATCGCGCCCCGGCTGTTGCCCGTGCTGACGGTGCCGGAACCACGACCGGTCCGCGGCGCGTCGGCCATGATGCCGGAGATCGAGATCGTGCTGGGGCGGGCCACGCTGCGGGTACGCGGCGCCGTGGACGCCCGGATGCTCACGACAGTGCTCGACTGCCTGGCCGCGCGGGCATGATCGGGCTGCCCGCGGGCACTCGGATCTGGCTGGTGGCCGGCGTCACGGACATGCGCCGTGGCATGGATGGCCTGGCCGCGCTGGTGCAGGGCGCGCTGGGCGAGAATCCGTTCTCGGGGCACGTGTTCATCTTCCGCGGCCGGCGCGGCCACCTGGTGAAGCTCTTGTGGTGGAGCGGCGACGGGGTGTGTCTCTTCACCAAGCGGCTCGAGCACGGGCGCTTCGTCTGGCCGCAGGCCACCGAAGGCGGGATCCATCTCACCGCGGCGCAGCTATCGATGCTGCTCGAAGGCATCGATTGGCGTCGTCCCCGGCGCAGCTGGCAGCCCGAATGCGCCGCGTAGCGAGGCCGCCCGTGGGGGCTGTTCACAGGGAGCGGACTCGCGTAGACTCTCGGCATGGACTCGACCTCGCCCCTGCCCGACGACGCTGCACTGCTCAAGGCGATGGTCGCGGCGCAGCAGGCCGAGATCGAGCGCCTGAACTTCATCATCGCGAAGCTGCGTCGGGCGCAGTTCGGCCGCCGCTCCGAGCGGCTCGACGAGAGCATCGGCCAACTCGAGTTCTCGCTCGAAGAGCTCGAGGCGGTGCGCGCCGAGCGTGCCGTCACCGTTCCCCCGATCACCACCAACTCCGAGTCCGAACGCGCCGCGCGCGAGCCGCTGCCCGCGCATCTGCCGCGCGAGCACGTCGAGCACGCACCGCCAGCGAGTTGCTGCCCGGACTGCGGCGGCGCCTTGAAGCTGCTCGGCGAGGACGTGAGCGAGATGCTCGAGTACGTGCCCGAGCGCTTCCGGGTGATCCGCCACGTGCGCCCCAAGCTCGCCTGTGCAGGCTGCGACACGATCGTGCAGGCGCCTGCCGCCAGCCGCCCGATCGCGCGGGGGCGGGCCGGTGCGGGGCTGCTCGCCCACGTGCTCACCGCCAAGTACTGCGACCATCTGCCGCTCTACCGCCAGAGCGACATCTACGCCCGGGCGGGCGTCACGCTCGAGCGCTCGACGCTCGCCGACTGGGTCGGCCAGTGCAGCGCGCTGCTGCGCCCGCTCGTCGAAGCGCTCAACCGTTATGTGCTCGCGGCCGCCAAGGTGCATGCCGACGACACCCCGGTGCCGGTGCTCGCCCCCGGCGAGGGCAAGACCCGCACCGGGCGGCTGTGGACCTATGTGCGTGACGATCGCCCGGCCGGTGACCGCGCCGCACCGGCCGTGTGGTTCGCCTACTCGCCGAACCGGCGGGGCGAACATCCCCAGGCGCACCTGAAAGCGTTCCGCGGCATCCTGCAGGCCGACGCCTTCGCGGGCTACGAGCCGCTGTATGCGGATGGAGACATCGTCGAGGCCGCCTGCTGGGCGCACGCCCGGCGCAAGTTCTACGAGCTCGCCAAGGCGCACGCCTCGCCGATCGCCACCGAGGCGCTCACGCGCATCGGCGCGCTCTACGAGATCGAGGCCGCCATCCGCGGCCAGCCGCCGCACGCGCGACGCGAGGTGCGCCAGGCGCGCGCCGCACCGCTGCTCGCCGCCCTCAAGGATTGGCTCGGCGAGACGCTCACCAAGCTCTCCAAGCGTTCGGCGCTCGCCGAGGCGATCCGCTACGCGCTCACTCGCTGGCCGGCGCTCACCCGCTACGCCGACGACGGACGCATCGAGATCGACAACAATGCCGCCGAGCGGGCGCTGCGCACCGTGGCGATCGGCCGCAAGAATTACCTCTTTGCCGGCTCGGACGCCGGCGGCGAGCGCGCGGCCGCGATCTACAGCCTGATCGGCACGGCCAAGCTCAACGACCTCGATCCGGAAGCCTACCTGCGCCACGTGCTCGCGCGCATCGCCGAGCATCCGGTCAACCGCATCGAGGAGTTGTTGCCATGGAACGTCGAACTCGCCCCGGCCGAAGCAAACCGGGAAGCCGCGTAGTGGCCAACGCCGCGGGCGATCCGTTGGCCGGCCTCCCCAATGTCGCCGCACTGATCGAGACCGAAGGGCAGATCACTCTCGGGCAGTTGTACCCGGTCGGCTGCGTCGCCATCGCCAACGACGACCACAACTGTTTGGCAATGCTCCAGCGCCGCGACGGCGAAACCCTCTACGAACTCCTGACCCGGCTCGATGACGCCATCGCCCGCGCATTGCGCGACGGCGAGTTCACTGACGAGATCAATCCTCAGGACTGAGCACCTGGCAAGACGGTCGCCACCGGACGCTTACAGCGCTGGGCTGCGCTCACGCACTACATCGACGACGGCCGCGTACCCATCGACAACAACTGGATCGAGAACCAGATCCGGCCCATTGCGCTCGGGCGCAAGAACTGGCTGTTCGCCGGTAGCCTGCGCGCGGGCCAGCGTGCCGCTGCGATCATGAGCCTGATTCAGTCCGCGCGGCTCAATGGCCACGAGCCCTTCGCGTACCTGAAGGACGTGCTTGGCCGCCTGCCGACTCAGCCCTACAGCAGGATTGGGGAGCTGTTGCCGCATCGCTGGCAGCCGAACTCCATCGCCTGAGCCACCGGGCAAGACGGGTTCGCCGGGGGCTTACCCCCGATCAACGCAGAGAGTTGATTAACCCAGGGGGTCAATTCCAGATGTCGTCTGGGGGGTCAAATCTTCATGTCACTTCACACTTGGCGGCACGCTTCCCTAGCGTCGGCCCATCAGGTGCAGAAGCGCCTGGCCGTTTCGAGCAAGCGTTCCGGCCGCTTCGTCGGGCGATATACCCCACAGCGGGGCAAGGTCCTCGGCGGTCTGGAACGTACTCCAAGGCATGACCGGCTTGCCAGCAACTTTGGCAAAGGGACCATCGCTCTCGGGCACGACGCGGTCGCGTGGCATGGCTGCCGCCAAGCCACGGCCATTCGCGGAGTCAAGCATCGCCGGACCGATGCTGAACCAGCACCCGTGCGCCGCGGCGGCCTTGAGCTCGGCCGGGCTTCCTGAGAACCAGTGCATAACGGCCGTTCCGAAATTGGGGTGCCGGTTGAACTCGGCCAAGACGTCCCTGACTGCACGGCGGGAATGGATGCTGAGGGTTCTTCCACCTAGCTCCGCGGAGCGTGCGATGACCGCGCCGAAAATTTTGCGCTGAACTTCGTAGTGAGCTTTGAAGCGAGGTGACCCATCAAGGCCCACCTCACCGACCGCTTTGACCCCGGCAATCTGCTCCAACAGCAGGTCCAATTCTGCAGCGCGCTCGTGGGCAATTTCGGGGTGGAGCCCAGGTGTGATCAGTACAGAGGGCAAAGGATCCAGCGCCAGCGACGTAGCCGCAAACGCCTTCGGGCTCGTAGTGACTAACCAGGTAAACTGATTGCGTCGGGCGGCTTCGCGATAGACCTCCCGTGCTCCAGGGTAGAGGTCGAGGTGGCAGTGAAAGTCCATCACAGCAGTCCGTCCGCTTCGAGCAGCGCCTCGAGTTCACCGAGACCGGCTTGGAGCACCTGCCGATAGGAGCCCCGCTCGTTGGGTGACGCAAACGCCAACGTAGCGCCAAGGAAGCGATCCAACCCCTCGTCACGCACACTCAGAACCGCCAGAGCTGCAGCCATCGGGTCGTCCGGGCCGCTCGACTTGTCGGAACCGGCCAATGAAGGAAAGGCGTACGTAGTTGTGTCCCGGCCCGGGCCCCAGGCAAGGAACGCAGCCCGGCGAATCATGCATGGAACGCAGCGGCCACAGTGCGTGCGGTTGTAAGTTCGAAACCTCCCGCAACTCGTGGAGTCGGAGGCGACGGTGCTCAGCAAGGCCTGGTCCGCGCACTCGCTAAGCATCTGACCCTTCGTCTTGAACCGATACGGCAATTCGAGACGCACGCCAATGCCCAGCCCGTCGAGAAGGTCCTGAAGCTTTGCGATGAACAGCGGATGCGTCGTGCGCGTGCTGAGGCTGGCAACGCGCCCGGGCACGAGGGGCGGATTAACGCAAATGAAGCCGTTCTCCGGGACAAAAACCGACACGGGCCGTCCGGCAATCTTGGACGCCGCCATCACGGCGAACCCATAGAACGCCAGTGACCGTCCACGGGTCGAGGGCTCACGGCTACCGGTAAAGCTTATGCCGTGGCTCCACTGCATGTGAGTGGCACCGCCCCCAAGAAGCGTGGCGTACCGGCGTTGCCGCTCGGAATCCTCATGAGCCAACTGCGAGACAAATACCGGTCGGCGCCCGCCGTTCACTAGGTCGATTCCCCCTATAAGGCTGTCGAGACCACCTGACAGCAGAGAGATGCAATCGTGGGCCAGCGGCTGTGGTCTTCCGTTCGGAGGCGCAGCCCCGCCCTCGACGAAGTGGAGCGTCCAATAGTCACCGGTCAGAACCTTCAACATCCCCTCGGCGTGGGCCTTCCACGGCACCCACCGAAGTGGCTCGTGCAATGCGACCGTGAGCTTGATAGTTCGCGTCCAACCGTCCGCGCTGGTACTCCGCAGACAGCAAAGGTCAGCTGCGCAGACCGACAGGCAGAACTGCACGAAATCCCAGGCCTGAGCGCTCGGCGCGAAACCCTTGCGCTTCAATGACCCACGCCAGCCTTGCGCGATAGTTCCAACGCCGGCACGCTTAGCGCTCTTGAACAATGTGAATGCGCGCTCGCCCTCTTCGAGCGTCGAAGGCAGGTAGTCGGCGGACGTGCAGAGCACCTTCATCATGATGCAAATACCTCCATTGCCGACCGCAGGACCTCACGGGAGAGCCGCTGGGGGTCTAACCCCGTTCCACCGAGTCGGTCCATAACGACACGAACTTCCGACTGCACGTACTCTCTTACGTCCTTCCGAAACAGCTGGACTTGTTGCGGGTCGTGCCTCAGCCGTTCGTAGGTTTGGCCGAGTTGCAGGTCCATGCGATTGCAGACATCGTTGGCGATGGTGATGGCCATGACGTCGTGAATCTGTGCGTCCGTGAGGCTGAAAATGTCAATGTCAGGATTCAGTTCGTAGAGCAGTCCGAGCGCCTCAGTTGCAGCGTTGCGCAGCGATTCGTCGTCCACACTGCCCGTGTCTGGCATAACCTCCTTGACCAATTCCAAGATGAGGTCGTCGGCAGCGAGGTTCGCTGCCCGGGTCCGATTTACCCAGTCAACAATCTGCGGATCGGAGCCATCGCGAGCGGACGTCAAGAACTGCCCGAGGGCAGCTGTACCTTGAGCCGTGCCACGCATGGTGGCAGCGGCGCGCCGCGGACCACCCATGCCCTTGGTGACCATGCTCTTGGCAGCAGCGCGCAACGACTCGCGTCCGCCACCGCCTAGGGCCGCTGACATCTTGGAGCGCGCGTCGGCGAACCGCCGCCTGGGTGCGAAGGCCTCATCCGCCGTTGCTTGCTCGCCGGCAACGGCGTGACCATCAGTTTCAGCTCCGTTGTCCAATTGGTCGGGTTCGCGGTCACCGCCGTCTCCCAGACCACCGGCAGCTGCGTCGTCCCCACCAGCGGCGGCACGG
This sequence comes from Rhodocyclaceae bacterium, assembly GCA_023383815.1. Taxonomy (GTDB): domain Bacteria; phylum Pseudomonadota; class Gammaproteobacteria; order Burkholderiales; family Rhodocyclaceae; genus JACOUN01. The sequence goes on along the minus strand of JAHDYG010000024.1, from coordinate 27,609 downwards.
GCATGCTCCGCCTCTGGCGTCAGCCACTCCGGGTCAAACGGCGAGCCGGCTTTGCCGCCGGAGCTTGACGTCGAGGTCCCCACTTACCGGCCTCCCCTTTTTGCCTGTTGGATGGCCGCCTTAGTGGACTTTTCCACCGAGGAGTCTGACTCCCACTTGTCGAGAGTGGGGCGTGCCCACGCCTGGGCGTACAGGAGGGGGATGATACCGGGGCCGACCTTCGCTACCGGGGCCTCCGCCAAAAGCGCCGAGGCCTGGGCAGCCAGTTCCGGGAAGACCTTGCACGGTTCAAGGAGCGGAACCACATCTTCCCCCGAGCGCCAAGTCCGCCTTACGGCCTTCAGCTGCCACGCTTTGCCCATGGCCATCCCCGCCTGGATGGCTCCAGCGGCACGAATGGCCTCGGTGAGCGGCCCGTTCGATGCCGTCGCGGCAACCAGGGCGTCGCGCAATGCTCGCCCTTCGTCGGTCATGTTGTCCGCGCCGAAGTCCCGAGTCGCTGTATCCCTACTCAGGTGCAACAAGGGCCGGAGGTCCACCTCGCCCAGCGGTGGCTTTAGCTGCAACCACTCGCGCGAGAAGGGGTCATCCTTGAATGGCTCCGGGAGGCTCGCGCCGCTGGCAGCGGCCGCCTCTGCTTCTCGCAAGACCGGCACTCGCCCCTCAGCATCCGACGTAACCCTCGCTGCCAACGCATTGGCCAGCGTCTCGTCGCACCGTTCAACAAGGTGCCATTTCGCCAGAGATGGAATGTCGAGGTTAATACCCTGCGGAGCAGCCAAAGCGGACCGTAGGTAGACCGTATTGAGGAACCGCTTCATTAGGCGAGGGTTCGCGTTCACGGCGCTCGACTGGGTGAGCAATGGCGCCAAGCCTTCTGCCAGCTGCATTAGTTCAACCATCCGCGTATTGCTCAGGCCGACCAGGCTTTGCAGGACCTCGGACGTAATCGCATCACCTTTCCAGCTGGTCTGCAAGCGCCTCGGGATGGCTTCCCTTGCGGCCTCGAAGCTAACCTTGTCGAAGTCGCCGTCAGCATAAGCGCGCTCCATCAGCAGCAGAGCCAGGTACGCCTTGGCCTCATTGATGCCGAGTCGCGGAACGTGCAGCGGCACCTGGATGAGTTTATCGAAGTAGTTCGTCGCAACTTCGCCCGAGATGCCCGTGCCCTCGAAGTGCACCCGCACCGCGCCGCGAATGAACTCGTTGTCGGCCGCGACGACGAAGGCGCTTCGCTTGAGAAAGAGAAGAAGTCGAATCGACTCCAGCGTGGAGATGGCGGTCTTGGGCAGACAGCGGTCGAGGTCGTCCACGAAGACGACCAGCGTGACCTTCAACTCTTCGAGCAGGTCTTCGAGCGCGTTGCGGAACGCCTGAATCTCGCTCGGCAACGAGACGGGGTCAGCCGGCTTGAGCACGGCATCAGACTTCCCCTCATCGACTGCCTTCTCCTTCTTGCCTTCGCCGTCATCGGAGTCCTCGGCGTCCTTATCACCGCCGAGCCCCAGATATCCGCCAACCTTCATGACAGCGGCTCCGATGTTGCCCACAGGCACGCCGGTGTACAGCGTCACGGCAGCGTCACCTCCCAATTGGGCGAGTCGAAGCAAGTTGATGCGCTTGAGGAGGCGCTTGGCCTTCTTCAGCAGGGTCTCGTTCGCAGCCGCGAGCCGCAGGACCTCGTCGCCAACCAACTGCAGCAGTGCGCCGCGGGCGCCCTCGAAGTCCTGGTAGAGCCACGGATTGAACGTGACGATAACGTAGGTGTTCGTCTCGGGGGTGTCAGCCTGCTTCAGCCGGCCCTCAATCATCCTGACCAACGAGGTCTTTCCGACACCCCAGCCGCCAGAGACGCCGACCGAAATCGGCGTTCCGTTCGCCTGCTGGAGGAGCTTCGCGCACGCGTCCGCGACAACGCCGAAATTGAGGTAGTCCACCGTCGTTTCATTGTCTGACCACATTCCACGCTGCCTCTCTTCTTGCTTAGGTCATATAACTCTAACTTGTTCTAGGCTGCAGCGACCGGAGTGCGACGCCAGGAAGCCGAACCAGTTCACTCAGAGTTGGCAAGCGGCGACCGACCCGCAGCGGTCACCCACGTCCTCACTGACTCAAAGCCCGGTATCTGCGCAGAGCTGCCTTCCGAGGGGAGTTGCCAAGGACAAGACCTCGGCCAAAGCGGCTGTTGGCTCAGCTCGTGCCGAACGGCAGGTGTGAAACGGTTACCAGCCGGACAACCTAAAGTCACTGCATCGCGGCTTTCCCGATTCCCGAATTCGCCCTGGCGCCCCCTATGCGCAGATACTGTTATCCAAGATCGATCCGCCTTCTGGAGTCGGTCCGCTTCCACTTGAGTTGGGCTGAGCTGTCCCGTCAACGGTCAGCAACCCAAAACCTGTCGCGAGGGGGCCATACATCAGCGCCTCGCGGTAAGACCAGCAAGGTAAGGATGCAATCGAACTGGTCGGCCGAAATCTTCATCTCACGCACTGGCATCGACGCCTCGGCATGAGGAAACCAAACATTTGCGGGCACCGTCACGCCTTCCTTGTCGTGCGAAATCTGCGCGTTGGACGCAAGAGAGCCTGAAGGGACCTCTATGGTCGATTTTCTTGTCGCGAAGAACGCTCCCGCGCCACGTGCAGGCTCACTGGCACAGGACCAATCCATGAACCCGTCACGTGAGACTACTAGTACGGCTTTTTCTTCCGTGTGCGACAGCCACTGCAGCACTGCTGAGGTAAGCGAAACTCCATATCGCGCGGCACATGCACCAAGAATCTGAAGATTGATGTCGCCCGCCGTCTGCGCCCGGAAATCATGCAATGGCATAAGGAGATACGCAGCAAACTTGTCTGCTTCGCCTTCAATGGCTTTTTCCGCTTTCGTCCACTCCAGCATGTCCTGAGTGCTGCACTGAAACGATTCCTGACCGGCACGATGAAGGACGTAGTGCCCGAGCTCGTGAGCCTGGGTAAAACGAATGCGTCCGGGTGAGGTGAGCGACGCGTTGTAGAGAATCGACCACTCTGCCTCACCTGTTCTAAAAAGTCCCCCTTCAAATCCCTTGACGTCGGCCGCGTATACACGCACCACCGGGTCCGGTAGCTGAAACAGGCTTGCACACTCGAGAGCGAGTGCTTCGACGTCCACGGGGTACCGTGCGCCGCCGTGCATCTGGTGGAAAGTATCCAAGATGACCGAGAGCCGATTGGCTTCTTTCGCCGGGGACAATGTCATCGTTTAGGGCTTGCCCTTGAACGTTTCAAGGATCTTGCGTAGCTGGTCCTTCGAAGAAGAGTCCAGCTTCTGATAGTTACGATAGAACGCTTCGTCCAGGTGACGCTCTTCCGGCTCCCGAACATCTTCTTCGAGGAAATAACTCGCTGCAACCCCGAGCGCGTCAGCTAACTGCGTGAGTTTCTCGGCAGAAGGTCTTTGGGATTCCCGATTCTCAAGCTCCCATAGATAGCTCTTACTCATGCTCGCCATTTCCGCCAATTTCTCGAGCGTTAGGCCTTTCTCAGTTCTGAGTTCCTTTAATTTCGTACCTAGCCTAGTGGCCATTTTCACCTCCTAAAACGCAAAGAGAACTCCGATACTAGAGTAGCACGATTCCGAACTTTTTCATTGACAAGTTCGGAAATCACCCTTAGTGTTCACGTCAAGTTCGCTGTTCCGAACTTTTTGTCAGGATGTGCCAGCAAGCTTGGCAATGGCAAGAACCGGTGCGAGCTCCCAGGGCTCACGTCCGCCCTTTCGAGGACGTTAAGCAGCCGCGTGGGCGGCGAGGAGTAAGCATGACCCCGGAAATCACGTTTTACCCCGTCGGCAATGGCGACATGACGCTCATCAAGCTGGAGAGCGGCGCCACCATCCTCATCGACATCAACATCCGGACGCCCGGTGAAGGCATCCGGGACGTCGCCAAGGATTTACGCGACGAGCTTAAGACCGACGAAAAGGGTCGACCGTACGTCGACGTAATGGTGCTGAGCCACCCGGACCAAGACCATTGCCGGGGCCTTGAGGCAGAGTTCCACCTCGGTCCACTGTCGGACTACAACGACAACAACAAACCAAAGAAGATTGTCATTCGGGAGATGTGGTCGTCGCCGTTGGTTTTCCGCCGTGCCAGCAAGAACCACACGCTGTCTGGAGACGCCAAAGCATGGAACTGCGAAGCCAAGCGCCGTGTTGCCTTGTTCCGCAAGAACGGCATCGGCGTGAACGGCGACCGCGTCATCGTGCTGGGCGAAGACAAGGACGGGAAGACGGACGACCTAGGCGCAATCCTCGTGAAGCAAGACCAGACCATCACCAAGGTTTGTGGCGTCTATCAGACGAATTTCAGCGCCTTGTTGCTCGCACCGATGCTCGCGGATGACGAGGAAGAAGACGCAGAGCTGAGCAAGAACGAATCCAGCGTCATCTTGAACTACTCGATTGGCGTGGGTAACACCCCGAACGCCGTCAAGTTCCTGTCCGGTGGTGATGCGGAAGTGGCTATCTGGGAACGTCAGTGGGCTCGGCACAAGAAGAACGTCGGCGTGCTCCAGTACAACCTGCTATCCACGCCTCACCATTGCTCATGGCATACCTTGTCCTGGGATAGCTGGAGCGAGCTGCGTCGCAAAGCCAAGGTTAGTGCTGACGCGCGTTCGGCCCTGAGCCAGGCGCTGCCCGGCGCCACCATCGTTGCCAGCTCTAACGTCATTAAAGATGACGATGTGGACCCTCCGTGCATTCGCGCAAAAGAAGAATATGAAGCCATCGCCAAAGAGGCCAAAGGCGAGTTCTGGAACACCTCCGCATACCTGTCTGAGGATGACCAGCAGCCACTCACGTTCGAAGTGTCTGAAGGCGGCTTGAAGCGAGTGAAGAAATCCAAAGGGGGGGTAGCCTCGAGCGCTGCAGGAGTGGGCCTTGGTATGCAGCCGCATATGCACGGCTAGGGGTAGGCGTGACGAAACTCAACGCACAGATGGAGGATGCCGTACAGCAGCTCATGCGGCATCCGTCGGTCTCAAACGTCACGGTGCAGGAGAAGCCGGGCGGTGGCGTCGTTGTCACCGCCGACTTCGATACCAACCTGCCGTCAACCTGGCGTGCTCAAGGCGCCAGCCCGACTGGAGTCCGTCCCGTAGAAACAGTCGAGTTCGAGTTCCCGTCTGACTATCCGCTTCGAGCCCCTGTCCCCACGCTCCGGCCCGATTTCAACAGGACGCTGCCGCACATTAATCCCCACCGAAAAGGCGACCGTGTGCCTCCCTGCACCATATTTGGCGGCACGTTGGAGGTCTTGCACAGCGAAGGGGTCTATCGCCTCTACGACCAGGTGGCTGTTTGGCTTGAGAATGCAGCGGAAAACAAGCTCATTGATAACGGCCCTGGTTGGGAGCCGATGCGGCGTGACTCATGCGCAGACTTTCTCGAGGTTGATGACGACGAAGTTGCGAAAGTCCTTACGCCGGGCAACGCCAAACTCTACCGAATTCACATTACTTGGCCCGACGATTCAGCCGTTTCATTTGGATGGGGCAAGAGAACTGGCCCTTCAACGCTCACTCCGTCTGAGCTCGCAAAGGCGACAGCGGTTGTGCGAGTGCAGGAGTGGAATGTTGTCGGTTCGTTTTTTGTGGTTTGCTGCCCGGAGGCGAATGGCGCGGAGGGACCTAAGGTTGTCGACCAGTACCAACCCGATAGTGTGACGAACTATTCGGACCTGAAACTCTTGGCGGACCAGGTTGGATGCGGGCAAGCACTCGCTCGATTCGCCGCAAATCTGGACGCGGTTTCCCGCTCCGTCTCGAGCAAACAATCTGTACCCATCTATCTTGCGCTTGCTGTTCGGCGACCAACCCACCTCATCGGACTGAAGTCCGACTATGAACTCCTGACTTACCGTGTCGATATTCGTCCACAACAAGGCGCGGTCCTGACAGACGACGCGCCTGCACGCCCTGTACTCCTTACCACGCCGCTGTCTCCCGCCCTGTTGCGCCAAGCGTCGGGCATCGAGACGGAGCAGGTGCGTATCGAACTCGGGCTGGTTGGATGTGGCAGCCTTGGTTCCAAGGTGGCTACGCACGTGGCACGTGCAGGATATGCCCCCAAAGTCTTGGTTGATAACGATGGGTTTCTCCCGCACAACGCGGCCCGTCACGCTCTCTTCCCCTCCCAGTTTCGTCGTGTAGGCAACAAAGCAAAGCAACTGGCGGGTGAACTGGGCGAATTCTTCGAAGGGCGTAAGCCGACGGTTTTTGACCGGAGCATCAGGCTACTGCCGTTCGAAGACAAAAAGTTTAACGCTTTCTTTTCAAATGAAAATGCGGCACTGCTGAACACAACCGGCTCCCATTCCGTGAGGTATTTCCTCAACGACGCGCCTTTTCGCGCCCGCGTCATGGAGGCCTGTCTGTTGAATCTTGGAAGCGCTGCTGTCATGACCTTGGAAGGTGCTGGCCGCAATCCATCGACCACGGACCTGATGGCCCACACATTTGAGCGGCTCAGAGAAAACGGGCTGCTGCAGCGGCCAGTCACCGGCCACGAAGGCACGGTTGGCGTGGGGGTGGGCTGCAATTCCGTCACCCTGCCAATGACCGATGGAAACATCTCACTCGTTGCCGCCGGGGTTGGTCAGACCGCATTACGGCTCTTTGAAGATGGTCTTCCAGAGCTAGGTTGCGCATCGATTGCAAAAATAGGCTCGGACAAGATGTCTGTCGAGTGGCTGCACGACGCCGTTGGGAGAACGCATATTGCTGGCGTCGCTGACAGCAATGCATGGTCCGTCCGTGTCTTGGATGCCGCGCATCGCAAGATGTGCGCCGATGTAGCCGCCCACCCAAGAGTCGAAACAGGCGGTGTCGTTGTCGGACGAGTGTCAGCTACCCTGCGAGAAATTACTATCGTCGACGTTCTCGATGCACCACCGGATAGCAAACGCGCGCCGAATGCATTCACCCTGGGGGTCGCAGGTCTATCTGAACGGATTGACGCCTACGACAAATCTGGTCAAGGCGTTCTTTGGTGCCTAGGGACTTGGCACAGTCATCTGCAGGCATTTGGACCGTCGTCAACTGACGTGGCGACTGCGAACAAGCTGAAAGGCTCAATCGCTGGCGCAGTCGTATTGCTCATTCATCGGCCAGATGGCTACTCCGCCCTGGTCAGAGATGAGTTCTAAAAGAAGGGAGCGATATGGACCAAAAGATTCCGTTTACAAGCTACGACTTTTGGGCCTATTTATCGGCAGGCTTCATAGTGCTCGGAGCCATCGACTACGTTGCAGGCACGCACCTGCTGTACCGAGACTCATGGTCTGTCGTCCAAGGCATCATGGCTATGGTTAGCGCGTACACGGTCGGACAAATGGTTGCCAGCTTGGCGTCGTTCCTCTACGAGAAGGTGCTTGTCGTTAAGCTTCTTGGTGCGCCACGTATGGTTCTTTTCGGACGAGCGAAGGCTTGGAAGCCCGTTCGATGGCTCATTCCAGGCTACTTCGAAGCCTTGCCTGAACCCACTCAGAACGCCATCCTGGAGCGCGCAGCACCTTCCGGCCACAAAGTACCCGGGGAAGGCCTTTTCTGGTGCGCATTTGCGCATGCCCGAACAACGCCAGCGGTTATGTCCCGACTGGGCGATTTTCTTAACTTGTACGGATTCGCTCGTAACGTCTCGCTGGCAGCTTTCCTGAGTGCGGCGGTCCTGTACTGGCACTACCGCTGGCACGACGGAACTGACACTGCTCTGCACCTTTCTCGGGGGGCGTTTGTGGTGGGCCTGGGTATGTTGCTGCGATACCTCAAATTCTTCCGCCAGTATGCACTGGAGGTCTTCACCTCTTATGCCCACAGCAAACCCGAAGCCGAGAAAAAGTCCTGAGCAATGGACATGAAGGACGGTGTGCTCCGGTTTTTTAACGTCGACCATGGCGCATGCGCACTCTTAACGATGCCTGCTGCACCACCTAAAGTAGCTTGGCGCGTGCTCATCGACTGTGGTCATTCTTCCGACCGCAATGGCTTCCCTTGGCATCCCGCAGTTCATCTAGCGTCGATGGGTATAAAGTAGCCGACCTGCTCATCTGCACCAACTATGACGAAGACCATGCATCCGGCATCCAGAAGTTAGTTGAGCAGGGAATCAATGTTGGCTGCATCCTCGGAAATCCGACAGTCTCTCCTGAGGCTATTGACCAGTTGAAGACCGAGGACGGGATGGGCCTCTTGCCGGGATGAGGAAAAAATTAGGACTTTCGGCGTGTAGTCGTTTGTTTTGCTGAAAGTTTTTCCCTCGGTTGCCTTCCAGGTATTTACCTCAGCTATGCTTACGCCTTCCTTGAACACTCGAGGGGCAGCGCATGGTGTCGATAGAACGGACGGTCTATCCGCGGTTCGGCCGTAAGCGTCCGGCCAGCACCGTCTTCCCGCGCTGACTGAAGTCGCCCAAAGTGGCGCCCACCAAATGACTGGTGGGGACCACATTGACCACGACCGGCATCGCCAGGGCGACGCGCAAGGGCTGCCCGAATCATCCGATCGACTTCAAGCGCCAACTCGCGGCGCTGGCCTGCGTGCCGAACGTCTCGGTCGCGAAGCTTGCGCTCAAGCACGGCGTCAATGCCAATCTGCTTTTCAAGTGGCGTCGGCAGTACCGGGCCGGGAAGTTCGGCGCCCCGCTGCCCGATCAGGCGGTCACCACTGTGGGCAGTGCGGAGGGGATCGCGCCCCGGCTGTTGCCCGTGCTGACGGTGCCGGAACCACGACCGGTCCGCGGCGCGTCGGCCATGATGCCGGAGATCGAGATCGTGCTGGGGCGGGCCACGCTGCGGGTACGCGGCGCCGTGGACGCCCGGATGCTCACGACAGTGCTCGACTGCCTGGCCGCGCGGGCATGATCGGGCTGCCCGCGGGCACTCGGATCTGGCTGGTGGCCGGCGTCACGGACATGCGCCGTGGCATGGATGGCCTGGCCGCGCTGGTGCAGGGCGCGCTGGGCGAGAATCCGTTCTCGGGGCACGTGTTCATCTTCCGCGGCCGGCGCGGCCACCTGGTGAAGCTCTTGTGGTGGAGCGGCGACGGGGTGTGTCTCTTCACCAAGCGGCTCGAGCACGGGCGCTTCGTCTGGCCGCAGGCCACCGAAGGCGGGATCCATCTCACCGCGGCGCAGCTATCGATGCTGCTCGAAGGCATCGATTGGCGTCGTCCCCGGCGCAGCTGGCAGCCCGAATGCGCCGCGTAGCGAGGCCGCCCGTGGGGGCTGTTCACAGGGAGCGGACTCGCGTAGACTCTCGGCATGGACTCGACCTCGCCCCTGCCCGACGACGCTGCACTGCTCAAGGCGATGGTCGCGGCGCAGCAGGCCGAGATCGAGCGCCTGAACTTCATCATCGCGAAGCTGCGTCGGGCGCAGTTCGGCCGCCGCTCCGAGCGGCTCGACGAGAGCATCGGCCAACTCGAGTTCTCGCTCGAAGAGCTCGAGGCGGTGCGCGCCGAGCGTGCCGTCACCGTTCCCCCGATCACCACCAACTCCGAGTCCGAACGCGCCGCGCGCGAGCCGCTGCCCGCGCATCTGCCGCGCGAGCACGTCGAGCACGCACCGCCAGCGAGTTGCTGCCCGGACTGCGGCGGCGCCTTGAAGCTGCTCGGCGAGGACGTGAGCGAGATGCTCGAGTACGTGCCCGAGCGCTTCCGGGTGATCCGCCACGTGCGCCCCAAGCTCGCCTGTGCAGGCTGCGACACGATCGTGCAGGCGCCTGCCGCCAGCCGCCCGATCGCGCGGGGGCGGGCCGGTGCGGGGCTGCTCGCCCACGTGCTCACCGCCAAGTACTGCGACCATCTGCCGCTCTACCGCCAGAGCGACATCTACGCCCGGGCGGGCGTCACGCTCGAGCGCTCGACGCTCGCCGACTGGGTCGGCCAGTGCAGCGCGCTGCTGCGCCCGCTCGTCGAAGCGCTCAACCGTTATGTGCTCGCGGCCGCCAAGGTGCATGCCGACGACACCCCGGTGCCGGTGCTCGCCCCCGGCGAGGGCAAGACCCGCACCGGGCGGCTGTGGACCTATGTGCGTGACGATCGCCCGGCCGGTGACCGCGCCGCACCGGCCGTGTGGTTCGCCTACTCGCCGAACCGGCGGGGCGAACATCCCCAGGCGCACCTGAAAGCGTTCCGCGGCATCCTGCAGGCCGACGCCTTCGCGGGCTACGAGCCGCTGTATGCGGATGGAGACATCGTCGAGGCCGCCTGCTGGGCGCACGCCCGGCGCAAGTTCTACGAGCTCGCCAAGGCGCACGCCTCGCCGATCGCCACCGAGGCGCTCACGCGCATCGGCGCGCTCTACGAGATCGAGGCCGCCATCCGCGGCCAGCCGCCGCACGCGCGACGCGAGGTGCGCCAGGCGCGCGCCGCACCGCTGCTCGCCGCCCTCAAGGATTGGCTCGGCGAGACGCTCACCAAGCTCTCCAAGCGTTCGGCGCTCGCCGAGGCGATCCGCTACGCGCTCACTCGCTGGCCGGCGCTCACCCGCTACGCCGACGACGGACGCATCGAGATCGACAACAATGCCGCCGAGCGGGCGCTGCGCACCGTGGCGATCGGCCGCAAGAATTACCTCTTTGCCGGCTCGGACGCCGGCGGCGAGCGCGCGGCCGCGATCTACAGCCTGATCGGCACGGCCAAGCTCAACGACCTCGATCCGGAAGCCTACCTGCGCCACGTGCTCGCGCGCATCGCCGAGCATCCGGTCAACCGCATCGAGGAGTTGTTGCCATGGAACGTCGAACTCGCCCCGGCCGAAGCAAACCGGGAAGCCGCGTAGTGGCCAACGCCGCGGGCGATCCGTTGGCCGGCCTCCCCAATGTCGCCGCACTGATCGAGACCGAAGGGCAGATCACTCTCGGGCAGTTGTACCCGGTCGGCTGCGTCGCCATCGCCAACGACGACCACAACTGTTTGGCAATGCTCCAGCGCCGCGACGGCGAAACCCTCTACGAACTCCTGACCCGGCTCGATGACGCCATCGCCCGCGCATTGCGCGACGGCGAGTTCACTGACGAGATCAATCCTCAGGACTGAGCACCTGGCAAGACGGTCGCCACCGGACGCTTACGTTCGGCCGGTCCCTCGCCGGGAAGGAACTGCAGCAAAGTTTTACGCCCACGGATGATGAACGAGCATGGGCTGAACGCGCCGCCCGAACTCCGATTCAACGACTCGGTCTCGTCCTGCTGCTCAAGACCTTTCAATACCTGCACTACTTCCCGTCGCTGGAAGAGATACCGACGGAGGTCAGCGATCACATTCGCGATTCGCTGGGCTATGCGACGCGCATCGCTATCGACTACTCGACGCCACGCACCCTGTATCGGCACATGGCCGCCGTGCGGACCCATCTTCAGGTCAAGGCGTTCTACGGTACGGATGCGGGCGAAGTCGCCGAAAAGCTCGCGTACCAATCGGCCGAGTTGTTGGACCAGCGCATCGACATCATCAACGCACTCATTGACGAGCTGGTGTATCGCCAGATCGAACTGCCGGCGTTCTCCTCACTCGATGCCCTGGCCGAACGCGCACACGCCGAGGTCCAGGAACGGATCTTCGGGACGGTCCTGCATCGAATCCCGCCGAACCATCGCGAATGCCTTCAGGCCCTGTTGCTCACTGACAAGCTGGGGCAACGCCAGAGCGAGTACAACGAGCTCAAGAGATCCGCGAAACGCCCGACCCGCAGGCATCTCGAAATACTGGTGGAGCATCTGGAATGGCTGGATTCGATCGCGGCGGAGGATGACATCCTTGCAGGCATTCCCGACTCGAAGATTCGCCACTTCGCCGCCCAAGCCATGGCCTATGACGTTTCCGAGTTGCGCGAGTGTGCCGAGGCCAAGTGTTACACCCTGCTGGTGGCCTTGATCCGGCGCATGCAGGTCCGCGCACGGGATCAGTTGGCCGAGATGTTCCTGCGCCGCGTGGCCACGATTCACAAACGCGCCAAGGAAGAACTCGAACAGATCCAGTTCGGGCAGCGCGGCCAGATCGAGCGGCTGATCGGCACGCTGGATGGCGTGCTCTCCATCCTCGCCGGCGAACCGGACAATGCGGCAGCCGGCGCTCAGATTCGCGAATACCTTGCGCCGGCGGGTGGCATCGACGGGGTCCGCGAGACCTGTGCCCTGGTGCAGGCGACCACCGGCAACAACTACCTGCCCCTCGTGTGGAAGCACTTCAAGAGCCATCGTTCCATCCTGTTCCGGCTCGTGCATTTGCTCGACATCCGCCCCACCACCCAGGATCGGACGCTGATCGATGCTTTGACGCTCATCAAAATCTATCAGGACAAGCATCGCATCGAGTGGATTACGGAGGGCATGGACCTGTCCTTCGCCTCGGACCGCTGGCGCAAGCTCCTGCGCGAGGGCGACGGCGACGGTTTTGGTCTGGGTGTGAGCCGGCGCAACCTCGAAATCTGTGTGTTCTCCTACCTGGCCGAGGAGTTGCGCTCCGGCGATCTCAGTGTCGCGGGCTCCGAGGAGTTCGCCGATTACCGCGATCAGTTGCTGTCGTGGGAGGAATGCCAGGAGTTGTTGCCCGCCTACTGCGAGAAGATCGGCCTGCCGCAGGACGCTGCATCCTTTGCCGGCAGTCTGCGCGACTGGCTCGGCGACACCGCTCAGCATCTGGATGACAAGTTCCCTGAGTGTCGCGGCGACGTGGCCCTGACTGCCACCGGAGAGCCAGTGTTGCGCAAGCCGATCGCGCGCGAAATACCCCTTTCCGCCGTGTCGCTGCAAAACGCCCTGACGCAGCGCATGCCGGCGCGGCACATTCTGGACGTGCTCGCCAACATCGAGCACTGGATGGGCTTCACACGGCACTTCGGACCGCTATCGGGCAACATGGCCAAGCTCAAGCAGCCCGCCGAGCGCTACCTGCTGACGATCTTCGCCATGGGCTGCAACCTCGGGCCGACGCAGGCTGCGCGCCATCTGGGCGACAGCGGGGTCACGCCGCACATGCTGTCCTTCGTCAATCGGCGCCACCTCTCGCTGGAGAGCCTCGAAGCGGCCCAGCGCGAGCTCAACGAGGTGTATCTGCGACTTGATCTCCCCAAGATCTGGGGCGACGGCAGGACGGTTGCCGCCGATGGGACGCAGTACGATTTCTACGACGAGAACCTGCTCGCGGGCTACCACTTCCGTTACCGCAAGATGGGCGCCGTCGCTTACCGGCACGTGGCCAACAACTACATCGCGGTGTTCCGTCACTTCATCCCGCCCGGCGTGTGGGAGGCGATCTACGTGATCGAGGGGTTGCTCAAGGCCGGCCTGTCGGTTGAGGCGGATACCGTGCATGCCGACACCCAGGGCCAGTCGGCCACCGTGTTTGCGTTCACCCACCTGCTGGGCATCAAGCTGATGCCGCGGATCCGGAACTGGAAGAATTTGACGCTGTTCCGGCCGGACAAGACGGTGAAGTACAAGTACATCAACCGGCTGTTCGGCGACAGCGTGGACTGGACCCTCATCGAGCGGCACTGGCAGGATCTGATGCAGGTGGCTTTGTCGATCTACGCAGGCAAGATTTCCTCGGCTACCCTGCTGCGCAAGCTGGGCAGCTACAGCCGCAAGAACCGTCTGTATTTCGCGGCGCAGGAACTGGGCAACGTGATCCGCACGGGCTTCCTGCTGGAGTGGATCGGCAGTCGTGAGCTGCGCCAGGAGATCACCGCCAACACCAACAAGATTGAGTCCTACAACGGCTTTGCCAAGTGGCTGTCCTTCGGTGGCGACGTGATCGCGGTGAACGAGCCGGATGAGCAGCAGAAGCGCCTGCGCTACAACGATCTCGTGGCCTCCGCGCTGATCCTGCAGAACACGGTCGACATGATGCGCACCTTGGGCAACCTCAGGCACGAAGGCTGGCAGATCACGGAAAACGATGTCAGCTTTCTGAGCCCCTACCAGGTCGCGCACGTCAAGCGCTTCGGTGAGTACAGCCTGAAACTCAAGCGCAAGCCCGAAGCCTGGATCGCCCACGAAACCTTTCAACAAGCGGCCGCGTCCGTGCAGGACATGCGGCGCGCGACGCGCAGAGCCTGACCATGCATATTCCTGAACCCCGCTTCGCGGCCACCCCCTACGGTGATGTCGACGCCGCCGCACTGGACAACCTGCGGCAAGGCTTTGACACCGCCGTGCTGCTCGAAGTCGTCGAGCGGCTGGCGCCGATGGCGCAGCGTCTCGACAGAACAGGGGGTGTGCGCGATGAACTGCTGCGTCTTCACCGCATGGCGCACACCGTCATCAATGGCGCGAATTTGAGCGAATCAAGCGCCGACGACCTGTGGGAAGTTGCCGCAGGCCTCATCGACGAGTTCCGGCAGATGTCGGACCTCTGTCTTGAGATCGCCGCGGCGCTGCAGCCATTGGCCGACCTGCAGCCCGCCCATCACGACGCCTGAGCATCAGCCGACAAGGCGCGTTCGATGCGCTGCTGACCGAATGCATCGGCACCGTCGATATAGCGCAGGGCGGACTTCACATCACGCCAGCCGACGTATTCCATCAGGCTCTTGACGTCCCATCCGTTGTCGTTGGCCCAGCTGGCGAACCCGCGACGCAAGGAGTGGCTGCTGTAGTTGTCGGCCGACAGGAGCCCCGCGCGCTCGAAAATGCTGCGCAGCAGCGGCGTGACGCTGTTGACGTGCAAGCCTTGGGCGCGGATCCGCCCCCATTGATCGATTCCACGAAAAACGGCCCCTTCCTCGATCCCGGACAGATCCATCCAGGCCATATAGGCCGCCACGGGACACAGACGGGACAAGGCCGGCACCTTGAAGCGCTGTCCGGCCGCCTGACGGTCGCCCTTGGTTCGCGGCAAGAAGCAGGTCATACCCTGGCCGGGCACGAGCTCGACGTTTTGCGCTTCCAGACGGATCAATTCGTCACTTCGGAAACCGCGCCAGAAACCCAGGAGCAATAACGCCTTGTCACGGGTGTGGCGCAGTTGCTCGACCGCTTCCCGGGTGGCGATCGCGCGGTCCAGCCATGTCACGGCGTGGGCCAGCTGGCCAATCTGTAGCGGCACCGCCTGCCGGGTTTGCGCCGGATGCAGGGTTTGAATGCCCTTCATGGTCTGGCGTACCAGAGGGGCCTTGGTGGGATCGGCAAAGCCGTGATCCTGGTGCCAGCGCGACAGGGCCGCGAGGCGCTGGCGCAGCGTGGCGACGGACAGCAACTCGGCGTGCTGGGCCAGATAGCGTGCGATGCTGTCCGTGCTGGCCGGCAGGAAACCACCCCATTCCACCTCGAAATGGCGCACGGCGGAGGCGTAGCTGCGGCGCGTATTGGCGCGTGTTGCCGCGTATACGTAGACATCGACCTCATTCACGGGAGCGTCCTCGCGATGGGCGCGAGTCTTGCCCGCGGGTGGCGATCTGCTTCATTTTCGGACGCCGCCGTGCGCGCCATGCACGTGTCCGGCACCGATAGGTGCTCCCGGACACGAAGGCTGTGACAATTCGTGCAGGATGCCGCAGTGGGCCGCGTCCCTTGCCTCGGGACATTGTTCGCGCAAGCTCTTGAGCTGCCGCTCCAGCGCGCGCAGTTCGCGGATGCGGGTGGCGACGTGACCGATGTGTGCGTCGAGCAGCGTATTCACGTCGCCGCAGTTCTCGGCGGGCGCGTCCTTGAAGCGCAGCAAGATGCGGATCTCGTCCAACGCCATGTCCAGCGATCGGCAGTGGCGGATGAACGACAAGCGCTCCACGTGGCTCTCGTCGTAAATACGGAAGTTTCCTTCCGTACGCGGCGGGGCAGCCAGCAACCCCTCGCGCTCGTAGTAGCGGATGGTCTCCACCGGGGTGCCGGTGACTCTTGCCAGCTCACCGATTTTCATCTTGTGCCCTCCAGGTCGGGACAACGGTCGTGCCTGCATTCTAGGCCCTTGACTCTGTAGTGACTACAGATTGTTAAATGACTTTAAGTCCAGACAAGGGAATCGAGCATGAGTAATTGCAGTGCTGGCAGTTGCGGGTGTTCCGCCGTGCCGCAGTTGTCCGGCGAGTCCTCCGCCGACGGCCCCCACAGGAAGCCATACCGCGTCGACGGCACCGACTGCCCCACCGATGCCGCGCTGATCCGCAACAATCTGGAGCCCCTCGACGGCGTGACGGGACTCGACCCCGCTCTGAGCGGGCGTATGTTGGATGTGAGCGATCGCCCCGACTTGCCGGCCTCGGTCGATGCGGTCTTGCCAGCCGCCGGCGGGTCGGCACAACGCATCGAGATGACCGGCGCCTTGCTGCGCACGACGCTCACAATCGCCGGCATGGACTGCCCCACCGAGGAGGCGTTGATCCGGAACGCGCTCGCCGGCATGCCCGGAGTGGCGGCGCTGGACTTCAACCTGATGCAGCGTCGCCTGAGCGTGACGCATCGTCCGGGGGCGTTGGACGCAGTCCTCGGCGCCCTGAGTGCCATTGGTCTCGAAGCGAAGGTCGAAACGGGGGATACGGAGAACGCTGTACCGCCGACCAAACCCGCACCGAAGACCCACTGGTGGCCGATGGCGCTGGCCGGAATCACTGCGACGCTGGCCGAGGGTGTGTATTGGCTCAACGGCGGCGACCACTGGACCGTCCTGGCGCTCGCGCTGGTGTCGATTCTCAGTGGCGGTCTGGCGACCTACAAGAAAGGCTGGATCGCGCTCAGGCATCGCAATCTCAACATCAACGCGCTCATGTCGATTGCCGTGACGGGCGCGATGCTCATCGGACACTGGCCGGAAGCGGCCATGGTGATGTTCCTCTTCACGCTGGCCGAGATGATCGAAGCGAAATCGCTCGATCGGGCCCGCAACGCGATTCGCGGCCTGCTGGAACTCGCGCCCGACACTGCGACCGTCCGTCAGGGCGATGGAAGCTGGGTAACCATGCCCGCCAAGGCGGTGCCTTTGAACGCAGTGGTGCGCGTGCGCCCTGGTGAGCGGATTGCGCTCGATGGCGTGGTGATCAACGGACGTTCAACGGTGAATCAGGCGCCCATCACCGGCGAGAGCCTGCCGGTCGATAAGGCCGAAGGCGACAACGTGTTCGCCGGAACGATCAATGAAGCGGGATCGCTGGAATATCGCGTGACAGCGGAGGCGAGCCATTCCACCCTGGCCCGCATCATCCACGCGGTCGAATCGGCCCAGGGCAGCCGCGCGCCCACCCAGCGCTTCGTCGACCAGTTCGCCCGGATCTACACGCCCGTCGTGTTCGCCGTCGCGCTGCTGGTGGCCATCGTGCCACCGCTAGCTTTCGACGGCGCGTGGATGGACTGGATCTACAAGGCGCTGGTGCTGCTGGTGATTGCCTGTCCGTGTGCCTTGGTGATCTCGACGCCGGTCACGATCGTCAGCGGTCTCGCCGCGGCCGCCCGCAAGGGCATTCTGGTGAAAGGCGGGGTGTATCTCGAAGAGGGGCGCAAGCTCGCCACGCTGGCGCTCGACAAGACCGGCACGATTACGCACGGCAAGCCCGCCCAGACGGACTTCATGGTGCTGAGCGGCGACGCGAACGAGGCCCATATCCTGGCGGGAAGTCTCGCCGCACGCTCGGATCATCCGGTCTCGCTGGCGATCGCCCGTGCCGCGGTTGAAATGGGATGGGTGTTGCGCGAGGTCGCCGATTTCGCCGCCATTCCGGGCCGTGGCGTGCGTGGCGGCATTGATGGTCATATCTATCAACTTGGCAACCATCGACTGGTCGAGGAACTCGGGCTGTGCTCGCCCGAGATCGAAAAGACGCTGGACGTACTCGAGCGCCAGGGCAAGACGGCGGTGTTGTTGGCGGACCAGACCGGAGTGCTGGCGATCTTCGCAGTCGCCGACACGCTGCGCGAGACGAGCCGTCAGGCGATCGCCGATCTGCATTCCCTGGGCGTCAAGACGCTGATGCTCACCGGCGATAACGTCCATACCGCCGAATCGATCGCGAGCGCTGTGGGTATCGACGAGGCGAGGGGCAACCTGCTGCCCGAAGACAAACTCAGCACTGTCGAATCGTTGCTGACGCACCGGAAGGGTGGCAAGGTCGGCATGGTCGGCGACGGCATCAACGATGCCCCTGCATTGGCCCGTGCGGACATCGGATTCGCGATGGGGGCGGCCGGTACGGACACGGCTATCGAGACGGCCGACGTGGCGCTGATGGACGACGACCTGCGCAAGATCCCTACCTTCGTGCGCTTGTCGCGCGCCACTGCTGCAGTGTTGACGCAGAACATCGTTCTCGCACTCGGCGTCAAGGCGGTGTTTCTCATGATGACCTTCACGGGGGACGCCACGATGTGGATGGCCGTATTCGCCGACATGGGCGCAAGTCTGTTGGTGGTGTTCAACGGCTTAAGGTTACTGCGTAAATGAGTGCCAGGAAGTATTACGGAAGGCTCGCCGCTGCCTTCGGCGGCCCGCGGTGGGGCTGGCTTGCCCTTGCCACGGGCATTGTCCTTGCCGATCAGGGTGCCAAGGCATGGATCACCAGCTGGTTGCCCTACGGTGCAAGCGCGGCGGCCGCACCGTTCGTCAATCTCGTGCATCTCTTGAACGAAGGCGCCGCGTTCAGTCTGTTCGCCGATGCCGGTGGTGAGCAACGCTACTTCCTAACGGTCGTGGCCCTTGTTGTCTCGGCTGGCTTGGTCTTTCTACTGCTGCGGGGGGAAGACACTGGGCGCACTGCGCTCGGCTACAGCTTGATCCTCGGGGGGGCCATGGGGAATGCGGTCGACCGGATATTGCGCGGTGCAGTGGTCGATTATCTCGACCTTTACGTGGGCAGCTTGCACTGGCCAGCGTTCAACCTCGCCGACTCGGCGATTGTGATGGGCGTCCTGCTTATCCTGCTGGGAAATAGCGGCGCCACACGTTCAGCAAGGTAAGTTCACTCGACCATTTTTCTACTCAGGGCCAGCGACTGGTCCAATATGGGGTCGCCTCAGAAAACGGAAAATAAAGCACGCTAAGCCGGTTGCAGCGGTCGTAGCGGCCTGAACTTGCCCGCGCCGATCTTGGCGCTGCTGCGCCAGAGGTAATCGCCGGTGAGGTTGATGTGCTCCCAACCGAGCGGCGACAGGTACTGCAACAGCGCGTCATCAACGGCATGGCCGTTGCCACGCAGCGCGTGCGCAGCCCGTTCCAGATAGACCGTGTTCCACAACACGACGGCAGCCGTTACCAGATTGAGGCCGCTAGCCCGGTAGCGCTGCTGCTCGAAACTGCGGTCGCGGATTTCACCCAGGCGGTTGAAAAACACTGCCCTGGCCAGCGCATTGCGCGCCTCGCCCTTGTTCAGGCCGGCATGCACGCGGCGGCGCAGTTCCACGCTTTGCAGCCAGTCCAGGATGAACAGCGTGCGCTCGATGCGGCCCAGCTCGCGGAGCGCCACGGCCAGGCCGTTCTGGCGTGGGTAGCTGCCGAGCTTTCGGAGCATCAGGGAGGCCGTCACCGTGCCCTGCTTGATCGAGGTGGCCAGCCGCAGGATTTCGTCCCAATGGGCGCGGACGTGCTTGATGTTGAGCGTGCCGCCGATCATGGGTTTCAGCGCGTCATAGGCGGCGTCGCCCTTCGGGATGTAGAGCTTGGTGTCGCCCAGGTCGCGGATGCGCGGCGCGAAGCGGAAGCCCAGGAGGTGCATCAGGGCGAAGACGTGATCGGTGAAGCCCGCCGTGTCGGTGTAATGCTCCTCGATCCGCAAGTCGGACTCGTGGTACAGCAGGCCGTCGAGCACGTAGGTCGAATCGCGCACGCCGACGTTCACGACCTTGGTGTGAAATGGCGCGTACTGGTCAGAAATGTGGGTGTAGAACGTCCGCCCTGGGCTGCTCCCGTATTTCGGGTTGATGTGGCCGGTGCTCTCGGCCTTGCTGCCGGTGCGGAAGTTCTGGCCGTCCGACGATGAGGTGGTGCCGTCGCCCCAGTGCTCGGCGAAGGGATGGCGGAACTGTGCGTTGACCAGATCGGCCAGCGCCGCCCCGTAGGTTTCGTCGCGGATGTGCCAGGCTTGCAGCCAAGCCAGCTTGGCGTAGGTCGTGCCGGGGCAAGACTCCGCCATCTTGGTCAGGCCCAGGTTGATCGCGTCGGCGAGGATCGTGGTCAGCAACAGGTTCTTGTCTTTGGCCGGGTCGCCCGATTTCAGATGCGCGAAATGCCGAGTGAAGCCCGTCCATTCGTCCACCTCCAGCAGCAGTTCGGTGATCTTGACGTGCGGCAGGATCATTGCCGTCTGGTCGATCAGCGCTTGGGCGGTGTCGGGTACCGCCGCGTCGAGCGGCGTGATCTTCAAGCCTGACTCGGTGATGATGGCGTCCGGCAGCTCGTTGGCCGTCGCCATACGGTTGACGGTGGCAAGCTGTGTTTCCAGCAGCGTCAGCCGGTCGTTCAGGTACCGGTTGCAGTCGGTGGCCACGGCCAGCGGCAATTCGCTGGCCTGCTTGAGGCTGGCGAATTTCGCGGGCGGCACCAGGTAGTCCTCGAAGTCCTTGAACTGGCGCGACCCCTGCACCCAGATGTCGCCGGAACGCAACGCGTTCTTCATCTCCGACAGCGCGCACAGTTCGTAGTAGCGCCGGTCGATGCCGGTGTCGGTCATGACCAGCTTCTGCCAGCGCGGCTTGATGAACTCGGTCGGCGCGTCGGCGGGCACCTTGCGGGCGTTGTCGCTGTTCATGCCGCGCAGCACCTCGATGGCGTCGAGCACGTCCTTCGCGGCGGGAGCGGCCCGCAGCTTGAGCACGGCAAGGAATTCCGGCGCGTAGCGGCGCAGCGTGGCGTAGCTTTCGCCGATGCGGTGCAGGAAATCGAAGTCCTCGGGCTGCGCAAGCTTCTGCGCTTCGGTGACGCTCTCGGCGAAGGCATCCCAGGACATGACGGCCTCGATGGCGGCGAACGGATCGCGGCCCGCCTGCTTGGCCTCGATCAGCGCCTGGCCGATGCGGCCGAACAGCCGCACCTTGGCGTTGATCGCCTTGCCGGACGCCTGGAATTGCTGCTGATGCTTGTTCTTGGCGGCGTTGAACAGCTTGCCCAGGATGCGGTCGTGCAGGTCGATGATTTCGTCGGTGACGGTGGCCATGCCCTCGATGGCAAGCGCCACCAGGGTGGCATAGCGTCGCTGCGCCTCGAACTTGGCCAGGTCGGCGGGCGTCATCTGGCCACCCTCACGGGCGATCTTGAGCAGGCGGTTCTGGTGCACCGACCGCTCGATGCCAGAAGGCAGGTCGAGCGCCTGCCACGCTTTGAGGCGTTCGATGTGTTCCAGCATGTGCCGCGAATTCGGTTTGACGGGCGATTGGCGCAGCCAGGCCAGCCAGGTCGTTTTGCCGTTGTCCCGACGCTTGAGCAGATCGTCGAGGCGGCGGCGATGCGCGTCCGACAGCGGTTCGGCCAAGGCATCGTAGATGCGCCGGTTGGCGCGGGTGATTGCTTCGGCGCTCGCCCGCTCGACGGCGTTGAGGGCAGGCAGAATGACCGACTGCTGCCGCAGGTGCTCGATCAAGGTGCTGGCCAGCACGATGCCCTTGTCGGTCTGCAAGGCCATCTCGGTCAGCAACTGGACGGCCTGCCGGTAGTGGCCCATGGTAAAGGGCTGGAAGCCGAACACCGTTTGCAGTTCGACCAGGTGCTCGCGCCGGGTCTGCTCCCGCTGCCCGTATTCGTCCCAGCTTTCGACGCTGACCTTGAGCTGGTCGGCGACCAGTTTCAACAAGGGCGGAAACGGCGGCTCATCGACGCCCAGGATGACACCAGGAAAGCGCAGGTAACAGAGCTGCACGGCGAAGCCCAGCCGGTTGGCCGGGCCGCGCCGCTGCCGGATGATGGAGAGGTCGGTTTCGCTGAACGTGTAGTGACGGATCAACTCATCCTTGGTGTCCGGCAACGCCAGCAGGCTTTCGCGCTCGGCGGCGGACAGGATTGAACGACGTGGCATATTTACTGATCCGTTCTCAAGTATTGATACAGGGTTTCGCGACTGATTCCGAATTCACGAGCCAGCTTGGTCTTTTGCTCGCCAGCCTCGACACGTTGGCGCAGTTCGGCAATACGCTCAGACGACAGGGATTTCTTCCTGCCACGGTAGGCCCCGCGCTGCTTGGCGAGCGCGATGCCCTCGCGCTGCCGCTCGCGGATCAAGGCGCGTTCGAACTCGGCGAACGCGCCCATTACCGACAGCATCAGGTTCGCCATCGGCGAGTCCTCGCCGGTGAAGGTCAAATGCTCCTTAAGGAACTCGATGCGTACGCCGCGCTGGGTGAGGCCCTGCACCAGGCGGCGCAGGTCGTCGAGGTTGCGCGCCAGACGATCCATGCTGTGCACCACGACCGTGTCGCCTTCGCGCACGAAGGCGAGCAGCCGTTCCAGTTCGGGCCGCCGTGTGTCCTTGCCCGACGCCTTGTCGGTGAACACTTTATCCACCTGGATCTGTTCGAGCTGCCGTTCTGGGTTCTGGTCGAAGCTGCTGACGCGGACGTAACCGATGCGCTGACCGTGCAAGGTATCCTCCTGAGGGAAATGTGTCAGGAAGAAATCTATGACCCTTGACGGCGTATGTCAATCAATTCGGAAGGCAACTCTATTCTGACGATTTAGCGCCGGATGGTCTGACGCCAAGTTAGGGTATGCCTCAATCTGACGGTAGCGAGTCGCAGGCGTTCGGATCGGCATCGGTTTCGTTCCCTGTCTTGGCACGCGCTTCGAAGCGTTGATAACACTCCAACCCGCAGAAGTGCTCGACGTATTCCGCGCCTTCCGGGGTGAAGGCGGCATCGAGCGGGATTTCCTTGCAGCACACGCAGCAACTGGTGGTGGTCGAGTCACTTGCATTCATGGTGGCACCCCTCCATTGACTGACGAAGACGGCGAATGCCGCCGCCGGCATTGGCTTCGCGAACAGGAAGCCTTGTCCTGTGTCGCAGTCCGCTTGTCGCAATAGATCAAGACTCGCCGATGTTTCCACGCCTTCAGCCACCACATCCATGCCCAGCCCGTGCGCAAGCTGAATCACGGTGTGCACGATGGTTTGGTCGCGGCGGTCGTTGGCGAGCCCGGCGACAAACGATTGGTCGATCTTGAGCGTGCTGATTGGGCAGCACTTCAGATGTTGCAGACAGGAATACCCCGTCCCGAAGTCATCGGCGGCGAAGCGCACACCGATCTGCCGCAAGGCGTCCAGGGCGGGGAAGATCGCCGGATCACCAAACGCGACCGATTCGGTCAGCTCGATTTCGAGATACTCGGCGGGCAACTCGGCATCAGCCAGCACGCCCTTTACCCACCCGTCGAAGTCCGGTCCCACTTGGCTCGCCGAAACATTGACGGCCAGCCGGAACGGTCGCCATGCCAGCATTCGCCAGTCACGCATCTGGCGGCAGGCTTCGCCCAGCACCCAAGCGCCGATTTCAGGCATCAGGCCGGACGATTCGACCACGGGCAGGAACTGGCCCGGTGGCAATAGTCCAAGCGTCGGATGACGCCAGCGCAACAGGGCTTCCGCGCCGACAATCCCACCACTGCGCAGATCGACGACGGGCTGGTAGTGCAGTTCAAGCTGCCCGCGCTCGACCGCTTGGGCCAGTTCCGGCGTCGTCCATCCATCCGGCCGGAAAGCGCTCATTCTCTTTCCCTGAATGCCCGCAACGCCCGCGACAGGGACAGAAGGAACAGGCCGGTCAAACCGAGCGCCGCGATGACCCAATGCTCGCCGAGGAAAGCACCGGCGGTTGTGCCGGCCAGCACGACAGCGAGGATGGGCAGGTGGCAGGGGCAAGTCAGCACAGCCAGTCCGCCCCACAGGTAGCCGGTGATCGGTTTGTGCGTCTCGGACGGCAAGCGCTCGGGGTTGTTCATGGCAGACTCTCCGCGTGCTGTGCCGGCTCGGTCGGCAGGGTGGCCAACTGCACTTCCAGATCGGCCAACGCTTCGCGCCGACGCTCGACGAACTGACGCAGCAGGGCAAGCTGCGCGGCCGCTTCGTCGCCGTCCGCCGCATCCAGCGCCCGGCACAGCCGCGCCAGCGCGTCGAGGCCGATGCCCGCCTCGAAGGCCGCCCGCACGAAGCACAGCCGTTGCAAGGCGGCGTCATCGAACAAGCCGTAGCCGCCTGGTGTGCACGCCACCGGGCGCAGCAATCCGCGCAGCAGGTAGTCGCGCACGATATGCACGCTCACCCCGGCATCAAGAGCCAGCCGGGACACCGTGTAGGCGTTCATTGAACACCTCCTTTTTCTCACCCGGCGCAGCAGGAAAGCTGCTTCACATCCTTGTTGAAGGTCTGCGCCGCGAGCTTCAACCCCTCGACCATCGTCAGGTAGGGGAACAACTGGTCGGCCAGTTCCTGCACCGTCATGCGGTTGCGAATGGCCAGAGCCGCCGTCTGGATCAGTTCACCCGCTTCCGGCGCGACCGCCTGTACGCCGATCAGCCGATGGCTGCCTTCCTCGATAACCAACTTGATGAAGCCGCGTGTGTCGAAGTTGGCGAGCGCACGCGGCACGTTGTCCAAGGTCAAGGTGCGGCTGTCGGTCTCGATCCCGTCGTGGTGGGCTTCCGCCTCGCTGTAGCCCACGGTCGCCACTTGCGGATCGGTGAACACCACGGCCGGCATTGCGGTCAGGTCGAGCGCCGCATCGCCGCCGGTCATGTTGATCGCGGCACGGGTGCCGGCCGCTGCCGCCACATAGACGAACTGCGGCTGGTCGGTGCAGTCGCCGGCCGCGTAGATGTTCGGGTTGCTCGTGCGCATGCCTTGGTCGATGACGATGGCACCTTGCGCATTGACAGTGACCCCCGCTGCGTCCAGCGCGAGGCTGCGCGTGTTCGGTGTCCGACCGGTGGCAACCAGCAGTTTGTCGGCGCGCAATTCACCGTGCGTGGTGGTCAGCACGAATTCACCGTCCATATGGGCGACCTGGCTGGCTTGCGTGTGCTCCAGCACCTCGATGCCCTCGGCACGGAAAGCGGCTGTCACCGCCTCGCCGATGGCCGGGTCTTCACGGAAGAACAAGGTATTGCGCGCCAGGACCGTGACCTTGCTGCCCAGCCGGGCAAAGGCTTGCGCCAGCTCCAGCGCCACCACCGACGAGCCGATTACGGCAAGGCGTTCGGGAATGGTGTCGCTCGCCAGGGCCTCGGTGGAAGTCCAGTAGGGTGACTCTTTCAAGCCCGGAATCGGCGGGACCGCCGGGCTGGCACCCGTGGCGACCAGGCAGCGGTCGAACATCACGACGCGCTCGCCACCCTCGTTCAAACGGACGGTAAGGCTCTGGTCGTCCTTGAAGCGCGCCTCACCGTGCACAACGGTGATGGCCGGATTACCGCCCAGGATGCCTTCGTACTTGGCGTGCCGCAGTTCGTCGACGCGGGCCTGCTGCTGGGCCAGCAGCTTACTGCGGTCAATCGTAGGCACAGTTGCCGCAATACCGCCATCGAACGGGCTTTCCCGGCGCAGATGGGCGATGTGGGCGGCGCGGATCATGATCTTGGACGGCACACAACCGACATTGACGCAGGTGCCGCCGATGGTGCCGCGCTCGATCAGCGTGACCTGCGCGCCTTGCTCGACGGCCTTCAGCGCCGCCGCCATCGCGGCTCCACCGCTGCCAATGACCGCTACCTGCACCGGGGGCTCGTTGCCACTGTGCTTTTCGGCGGCGGCCATCCATCCCCGCACCTTGTCGAGCAGTCCGACGCGGTTGTCCGCCAGTGGCGCATCGGCTAGCGTTGCCTTGTAGCCCAGTCCGGCCACGGCGGCAGTCAGCGCGTCCGGCGATGTGCCCGGCACGATGGCGAGTTGCGCTGTGCCCTTCGGATAGGACACCAGCGCCGACTGCACGCCTGGCACTTTTTCCAGCGCTTCCTTGACGTGCGCCGCGCACGAGTCGCAAGTCATGCCGGTGATTTTTAGATGGGTCATGCAACAGATCCTTTATCGTTTGTGGCGCCAGACAATGACGTCCGTTGTGCTGCGGTGCCGTTTTCAGTGACTCACTGCTTGACGCTGGACGGATAGCCCGCGTCTGCGGTTGCCTTGGTCAGCTTCTGCACGCTGGTCTTGGCATCGTCGAAGGTGACGACCGCTTGGCGTGTCTCGAAAGTCACGTCAACTTTGCTGACGCCTTCGACCTTGGAAATCGCCTTCTTGACAGTGATCGGGCAGGCGGAGCAGGTCATGCCCGGTACGGACAGCGTGACGGTCTGGGTGGCGGCCCAGACGGGGGCAACAACGGCGGCGAGGGCGAGGGAGGCAAACAGTTTCTTCATGGTGAACTCCGATCAGTAGAAAAATGGCATGACGTAGGGAAATCCGAGCGCGACCAGAACCAGCGCGGCCACGATCCAGAAAATGAGCTTGTAAGTAGCTCGCACTTGGGGAATCGCGCAGACCTCACCCGGTTTGCAGGCCGCTGCCTGCCGGTAGATGCGCCGCCAGGCGAAGAACAACGCCACCAGCGCCACGCCGATAAAGATGGGGCGATAGGGTTCCAACACCGCCAAGTTGCCGATCCAAGCGCCGCTGAACCCCAAGGCGATCAGAACCAACGGCCCGAGGCAGCAAGCCGAGGCGAGGATGGCGGCAAGCCCTCCAGTGAAGAGCGCGCCGCGCCCGGTTTTTGGTTCAGACATGCGCTTGTCCTTTCGAATTGAAATTGGATAGCGTAACCTTACTTCCGTACTCATGTACGGAGTCAAGCGATATGGAAAACAATTTGGAGAACCTGACCATTGGCGTTTTCGCCAAGGCGGCCGGGGTCAATGTGGAGACCATCCGTTTCTATCAGCGCAAGGGCTTGTTGCTGGAGCCTGACAAGCCCTATGGCAGCATCCGCCGCTATGGCGAGGCGGATGTAACGCGGGTGCGCTTCGTGAAATCAGCCCAGCGGCTGGGCTTCAGCCTGGATGAGATCGCCGAGCTGCTGCGGCTGGAGGATGGCACCCATTGCGAGGAAGCCAGCAGTCTGGCCGAGCACAAGCTCAAGGACGTGCGCGAGAAAATGGCTGACCTGGCGCGCATGGAGGCCGTGCTGTCTGAGTTGGTGTGCGCCTGCCATGCGCGAAGGGGGAACGTTTCCTGCCCGCTGATCGCGTCACTACAGGGTGGAGCAAGCTTGGCAGGTTCGGCTATGCCTTAGCGTGCTTTATTTTCCGTTTTCTGAGACGACCCCAATTCAGCTTCGAGAAAGCGGAGCGGATGTCGGACGGGCCGGTGCCCGATCGGGTTTCGATTGGTGCTCGCGTCTCCAAGCTAAGCGAGGCTGCGCCCCGATCGGGCGACCTGGAAGGCCGCACTGTCGCTGTGGCGCCCAACGCCACAGCGGTTGCGGTCGTGATTGACCGGATACGCGAGTAATCCTGTTCTCATCGCTGGCATCCTGATCTCACTCGCCGACGATGAAAACTTCCTCCGATGGGTTTTACGCTCGATCGACCTTGCCTCTTCAATCAGGGTAGATCTGTCTTGGGGCACCCTTTGGGGGTATGCACTGACAGCGCGCATACCGCGCTACCAGGCTGATCGAGATATCAGGCCGACGTTTACTTGCGCGGCACTCTCGCCACTGCTTTTACACCG
>JAHDYG010000023.1 GCA_023383815.1 Rhodocyclaceae bacterium | reverse complement strand
TGTCCTACGGCGCGCACTCGAACCTGTGCGTGAACCAGATCCACCGCAACGGCAACGCCGCGCAGAAGGCCAAATACCTGCCCAAGCTGGTTTCCGGCGAGCACGTCGGCGCGCTCGCGATGAGCGAGCCGAACGCCGGTTCCGACGTGGTCAGCATGAAGCTGCGCGCCGACCGCAAGGGCGACCGCTTCGTCCTCAACGGCGCGAAGATGTGGATCACCAACGGCGGCGACGCGGACACCCTGGTCGTGTACGCCAAGACCGATCTCGATGCCGGCCCGCGCGGCATCACCGCCTTCCTCATCGAGAAGGGCATGAAGGGCTTCACCTGCGGCACCCATCTCGACAAGCTCGGCATGCGCGGCTCGAACACCTATCCGCTGTTCTTCGACGACGTCGAGGTGCCGGAAGAGAACGTGCTCGGCGGCGTCGGCAATGGCGTCAAGGTGCTGATGAGCGGGCTCGACTACGAACGCGCGGTGCTCTCGGGCGGCCCGCTCGGCATCATGGCCGCATGCATGGACGCCGTCGTTCCCTATATGCACGAGCGCAAGCAGTTTGATACGCCGATCGGCGAGTTCCAGCTCATGCAGGGCAAGATCGCCGACCTGTACTCGACCTGGTCGGCCTGCCGCGCCTACGTCTATGCCGTGGGCCAGGCCTGCGACCGCGCCGACCATGCGCGCACGCTCAGGAAGGACGCCGCCGGCGCAATCCTGTATTCGGCCGAGAAGGCGACCTGGATGGCCGGCGAGGCGATCCAGGCGCTGGGCGGCGTCGGCTACACCAACGAGTACCCGGTCGGGCGCCTGTGGCGCGACGCCAAGCTCTACGAGATCGGCGCCGGCACGAGCGAAATCCGCCGCATGCTGATCGGCCGCGAGCTGTTCGCCGAAACGCTCTGAGCCACTGAGCCGGGCCCGGCAGGGGACGGCAGCCGCGGTGGCGCCGTCTCCGCACCCCTCGCGCCCCTGCAGCGTCGTCTATCCTGAAAAGGATCACGCACCGATCGTGCTCCGCGGCCCTTGCCGCGGCGCCCGTCGAGGAGGAGCGCACCATGCCAGCCCCGTCTGCCGCATCGGCCACGCCGCCACCGGTCATCCTCGTTGCCACGCGCAAGGGTGCCTGGCTCATCCATGGCGACGCCCAGCGCAGCCGCTGGTGGCTCGACGGGCCGCACTTTCTCGGCCACATCCTCAACCACCTGGTGCTCGATCCGCGCGACGGGCGCACCCTGCTCGCCGCCGCGAA
This sequence comes from Rhodocyclaceae bacterium, assembly GCA_023383815.1. GTDB lineage: Bacteria > Pseudomonadota > Gammaproteobacteria > Burkholderiales > Rhodocyclaceae > JACOUN01. The sequence goes on along the minus strand of JAHDYG010000023.1, from coordinate 55,561 downwards.
AACCGGCCACCTGGGGCCAACCGTATTCCGTTCCGCAGATCTCGGTGTGACCTGGCGTGAAGCCGCGCGTCCGCCAGCCTTCGCGAAGACCGCCGACGGCAACGGGCGCGCGGTCGATCAGGTGTTCTGGCTCACGCCCGGCCACCCGTCCGAGCCTGGCTGCTGGTACGCCGGCACCTCGCCGCAGGGCCTGTTCCGTAGCGAGGACGGCGGCGACACCTGGACGCCGTTCTCCCCGATCCACGACGACCCCGACTACCTGCGCTGGATGGGTACGGTGCAGGACGGCACGCCCGACGGCCCCAAGCTGCACTCCATCCTCGTCGACCCGCGCGACCCGGCGCATCTGTACTTCGCGATGTCGGGCGGCGGCGTGCATGAATCGCGCGACGGCGGCAGGCGCTTCGCGCCGCTGCTGAAAGGCCTGGAAGTGGTCGAGGGCTTCGACGTTGCCGACCCCACCTTCCACGATCCGCACTGCCTGCGGATTTCGCCCGCCGACCCGGATCGCCTTTACCAGCAGAACCACTGCGGCCTCTACCGGCTCGACCGCCCCGGTGATACCTGGGTGCGCATCGGCCGCAACCTGCCGGCCGGGGTCGGCGACATCGGCTTTCCGATGGTCGTGCACCCGCGCGACCGCGACCGAGCCTGGATCTTCCCGATGGACGGCCAGACCGTGTGGCCACGCACCAGCCCGGACGGCAAGCCCGCCGTCTACGGCACCCGTGACGGCGGCGAGACCTGGCAGCGGCTCGACGCCGGCCTGCCGCGCGAGCAGGCGTGGTGGACCGTCAAACGCCAGGCCATGGGCGCCGACCAGCTCGACCCGGTCGGCCTCTACTTCGGCACCACCAGCGGTGAGCTGTGGGCGAGCGCCGACGAGGGCGCCGCCTGGACCTGCATCGCACGCCACCTGCCCGAGATCTACGCGGTCGAAGTCGCCCACCCGGCCCCGGACACCGGCCGCCGATGAACGTGCTGATCCCCACGCCGCTGCGCAGCTACACGGGCCAATCCATGGTCGTCGCCCACGGCGCCACGCTCGGCGAAGTGCTCGCCGACCTCGATGCGCGCTACCCCGGCATCCGCTTTCGCATTGTCGACGAACAGGACCGCCTGCGCCCGCACATGCGCTTCTTCGTCAACGGCCACGCCATCCGGGATCTCTCCCACCCGCTCGCCGAAGCCAGCGAGCTTGCGATCGTGCAGGCGTTGAGCGGGGGGTGAGGGGAGAACCGGCGGGCACGGGTGGATGAAGGTGGCGACGAGATCCGTCGACCTGCTGTTCCGTCTCCTCAAGCCGCGCTGCCGTGTCAATGAAAGCGCGTTGTTCGACAGCGCCGAGCGTTCGCGTAACGTGAACAAGAGGTGAGATCGAACAACTCATTGACATTCATGTTCATTCAACAATAAAGTTCACGTCACGTGAACATAGTAAAAAAATGAACAATGAGGCGACCTGACAACCGCGAACAGATGATCCTGAACCGTGCCCTGGGAGCCTTGGAAAGGACCACCGGCATTCATGGACAGGTGGTTGAGCGGGAGCGACGCACCGGGCAAGGTGGCCGGGCGGACGCCATGGTCGAAATTGTTGCGAACGGGCAGCGCTACCCTTATGTAGCTGAAATCAAGCGCGTCGATCGATACGCAATCCTGAGAGAACTCACGCATCAGCGGGCACTGCACGGGCACGACACCCCGCCCCTGCTCGTAGCCCCGCGCATCACAACCGACACCGCCGAGAAATGTCGCGAACTTGATCTGCAGTTCCTTGACGCGACTGGCAATGTCTATCTGCATGGCCCTGGTCTATACGTTTTTGTGAAAGGCCAGCGCCCAAACAAGGAAGAGAAACTCCCGGTGATCGGTCAGGATGCGAAGCGTGCTGGAACTTCCGCCCATTTGCGGGTCGTTTTCGCGTTGTTGTCCAAGCCGGAACTGCTCAACGCGCCCTACCGTCAGATCGCCCAGGTTGCAGGCGTTGCGCTAGGCACCATCGGAGCGGTGTTCGACGACCTTACGGATCGAGGCTTCATCACCGGAGGCAAGCGCAAAGGGGCCCGAGTCATGTTGGAGCGTCAGAAGCTCATCGACGAGTGGGTCACGAACTACCCGATCAAGCTACGCCCGAAACTGAACCCACGTCGGTTCAAAGCCCCGAAGCCCGACTGGTGGAAAGCGCTCGATGTCACCCGATACAGCGCCCAGTGGGGTGCCGAAGTTGCCGCAGGGGCACTGACGGGGCATCTGCACCCAGGTACCGTGACCCTCTATCTCCACAAGGCGCAAGGCCAGCACGCTCTCACGCGACTCGTGGCGGAAAACCGGCTGCGACCTGACAGGGAAGGCGATGTCGAGATTTTCGACGCCTTCTGGGATTTTCTCGGCGAACCGCCACAGGCTCAAACCGTACCGCCCTTGCTGGTCTGCGCCGACCTGACCGCGACGCTCGACCCCCGCAACCTCGAAGCCGCAAGGCTGATTCATGACCGATATCTCGCACCCGCTGAAACCAAAGCCTGAACGTCCCATTGACCCACTGACGCTGCTGGTCATCGGCAAAATCCAGCAAGCGGCCGACCGGCTTGGACTGGAGGTATTCGTGGTCGGGGCGGTGGCGCGGATCATTCTTCTCGAGAACATCCATGGACTGAATGCGGGCCGCGCCACGACCGATGTGGACTGTGCCTTTGCCGTAGATCACTGGGAGCAGTTTCACGCGATCAGAACACTGCTGCTTGAGAACCCCGCGTTCAGTGCTTCGGAACACGTTGCCCATCGCTTGTACTTCCGGGCTCCTGGGTCGGAGCATCCCGCCACGATCGACCTGATCCCGTTCGGCGGCGTCGAGACCGACCAGTACACGGTCGCATGACCGCCGGACATGGCAATCCTGATGAGCGTGGCCGGATTCCGTGACGCGTTTGCTGCAGCAGTACGCGTGGAAGTCCGCCCAGGACTTGAAATCCCGGTCGCCTCACTTCCAGGAATCACGCTTCTGAAACTCTTCGCATGGGCCGAGCGCCGTCAAGAGAATCCTAAAGATGCACTGGATCTGCTGGCGCTGCTGCGTAGCTATCATCAAGCCGGCAACGAACATCGGATCTATGAAGACCCCTGCGCGCACGCAGTGCTGGAGGCAACGGAATACGACCCGGAACTCGCCGGAGCCTGGCTGCTTGGCAACGATGTTGCGACCATGGCATCCACGGGAACCGTCGCGGCGCTCGAAGCCTTGCTCGATGGCGCGACCACGGAACGACTCATCGAAGACATGTCGCGCGCGATGAAAGGCAGGGAGGATGCGATGGACCATGCGCATCGTCTTCTGGAGCAATTCACCAAAAGTTTCACCGCCTGACCCTATCGATCCGGAGGCGTCGGGTCGGTCAGGCAGCGAGCCCGGCTTGCCATCGGGTGATCACCCGCACATAGTCGGTCTTACTTATAGCCTTACTTGCCGAGGCCAACATGGCTACCGCGACCATCACACTATCCAGCAAGGGCCAGATCGTGATCCCGAAAGAAGTCCGGGATGAACTGCACTGGGATGCCGGAACGCAAATCTCGCTGGTTTCCAGCGCCTCCGGCGTCACGCTCCGGGCCGTGCCGAAGAAAACCGGGCGCAAACTGGCCGACCTGATCGGCCTGTTCAAACACGATGACCCACACCTGCCGATCGAAGAACTGTGCAATCCGGTTGATCACAGTGATGACGGCGAATCCGCCGAAGAAGTCAGCAACACCCTCTACGGGTGCGAGCGCGGACTTTACCGACGCGCTTGATGCTCGATGGGCCAAACAGACCAGGTGCACTGCCTCATTTTCGGGATAAATCCGCGATAATCAGTGCAACCGGGTATAAAGAATGACAAATGCGCCTGATCGACAACATAAACTCCTTGCTAGGGGCGGACCTCAAAGACACCCTCAAACCAGGTGCGAAGCTCAAGATCGCTGCGTCCTGCTTCTCCATCTACGCTTACGTGGCGTTGAAGACTGAGCTGGAGAGCATCGATTCGCTGGAGTTCATGTTCACTTCGCCGGCATTTGTGCCCGAAGAGGCAAGTGACAGGATCAGGAAGGAGCAGCGCGAGTTCCATCTGCCGAAGATCGAGCGGGAACGCGCCCTGACGGGCAGCGAATTCGAGATTCAGCTGAAGAACAAACTCGCGCAAAAGGCCATTGCGCGGGAGTGCGCCGACTGGATCCGGCGCAAGGCGACGTTCCGTTCCAACCGCGGCCAGGCACCCATGCAGCCCTTTGCCGGCGTGCGGGCCAGTGGCGGCGATACCGTCTATATGCCCTTGCAGGGCTTTACCGCCGTCGATCTCGGCTACCAGAAGGGCAATGCGCTGTCGAACATCGTCAGCCGCTTTGACGAGCCGGCGCACACCAGCATGTTCCTCAGCCTGTTCGAGCAGATCTGGAACGATCCCGACAAGCTGGAGGATGTCACCTCACAGCTCAGCGAACACATTGCCGCCGTGTACCGCGAGAACTCGCCGGAGCGCATCTACTTCCTCATGCTCTACAACATCTTCCGGGAATTCCTCGAAGACGTGAGCGAGGATGTTCTGCCCAATGACCGCACCGGCTACCAACAGAGCCTGATCTGGCAGAAGCTGTTCAACTTCCAGCGCGATGCTGCCGTCGGCCTGATCAACAAGCTGGAAACCTACAACGGCTGCATCCTCGCCGACAGCGTCGGCCTCGGCAAGACCTTCACCGCGCTGGCGGTGATCAAGTATTACGAGTTGCGCAACAAGTCCGTCCTGGTGCTCTGCCCCAAGAAGCTTGCCGACAACTGGCTCAACTACAACCAGAACCTCACCACCAATCCCCTCGCCAAGGACCGTTTCAGCTACGACGTCCTTTGTCATACCGACTTGAGCCGCAGCCGCGGTGAGTCGCTGGGCATGCCACTGGATCGCGTGAATTGGGGCAACTACGACCTGGTGGTGATCGACGAATCCCACAATTTCCGCAACAACGATGTCTACAAGGACCGGGAAACACGCTACCAGCGGCTGATGAACCAGGTCATTCGCCAGGGGGTGCGGACCAAGGTGCTGATGCTCTCGGCAACCCCCGTCAACAACCGCTTCAACGACCTGAAGAACCAGCTGTCGCTGGCCTACGAAGGAGACAGCGACGCGCTCGGCAGCAAGCTGGGCACCGGGCGCGACATCGAGGCCATCTTCCGCCGCGCCCAGGCGGCCTTCAACGCCTGGTCCATGCTGCCGCCCGAGCAGCGCACCGCCGCCGCCATCCTGAACAGTCTCGACTTCGACTTCTTCGAATTGCTCGACAGCGTCACCATCGCCCGCTCGCGGCGACATATCGAGACCTTCTACGACACCGCCGACATCGGCCGCTTTCCCGAGCGCCTCAAACCGCAATCCTTCCACTGCCCGTTGACCCATCGGCCCGACGTCATTGGTTTCAACGACATCTTCGCCCACCTGTCGCAGCTCACGCTCGCTGTCTACGCGCCCGTCAGTTACATCCTGCCCAGCCGCCTGAAGAAGTACGAAGCGCTGTACGACACCGAGGTCTCCAGTGGCGGCGGCAAGCTCAAGCAGATTGACCGGGAGCGCAGTCTGCAGGCGCTCATGACCACCAATCTGCTCAAGCGGCTGGAAAGCTCCGTCCAGTCCTTCCGCCTGACGCTCCAGAGCCTGCAGCGCAGCCACCGCGATGCGCTGGAGAAGATCGCCAGCTACAACGAAACCGGCGCGGCCAGTGCCTTTGCCGACGTCGCCACGGCCTTCGAGGATGCCGACTTCGACGACGAGGAATTCCCGGCCCCCGGCGACGCCACCATCGGCAAGAAGATCCAGATCAGCCTGGAGGACATGGATCTGCCCTCCTGGGAGCGCGCGCTGCAAGCCGACCTGGCCTTCATCGACGAGCTACAGGCCGAAATGACCAAGGTCACGCCGAGCGACGACGCCAAGCTCCAGCATTTGAAGACGCAGATCACCAGCAAGCTGGCCTCTCCGATCAACCCCGGCAACCGCAAGGTGCTGGTCTTCACCGCCTTCGCCGACACCGCTGACTACCTCTACGACAACCTCGCCCCCCACCTGCTGAACCACCACAAGGTCCATAGCGCGAAGGTCACCGGTAGCGACGCCCCCCAGTCCACGCTCGGCACCGTGCCCGGCAGCCGCCAGAGCTACGACTTCCAGGGGCTGCTCACCCTGTTCTCGCCGCGCTCCAAGGAAAAGGCCGTTGTCTTCCCCAGCGAGCCGCGCGAGATCGACATCCTCATCGGCACCGACTGCATCTCCGAGGGCCAGAACCTTCAGGACTGCGACACCCTGATCAACTACGACATCCACTGGAACCCGGTGCGCATCATCCAGCGCTTCGGCCGCATCGACCGCATCGGCTCGCGCAATGCGCGCATCCAGCTGGTCAACTACTGGCCGGACATCACCCTGGACGAATACATCAACCTCAAGGAGCGGGTCGAAAACCGCATGGTGATCGCCGACGTCACCGCCACCGGCGACGACAACGTCCTCAACGCCCAAGCCAACGACGTGGCCTACCGCAAGGAGCAACTGCGCCGCTTGCAGGACGAGGTCATCGAAATGGAAGACCTCAAGACCGGCGTTTCCATCACCGATCTGGGCCTCAACGATTTCCGCATGGACCTGCTCAACTACATCAAGGCCAACGGCGACCTCGATCGACTCCCCCGTGGTCTGCATGCCGTGGTGCCGGCACAGCCGGATCTGGGCCTCGTGCCCGGCGTCATCTTCACCCTGCGCAGCCGCAAGCGCGGCGCGCTGCCGCATCAGCAGCAGAACCGTCTCTATCCCTATTCGCTGATCTACGTCGGCAGCGACGGCCACATCGTCGCCGATCACACCGAGGCCAAGCGCCTGCTCGATCTCGCCCGCAACGCCTGCAAGGGCCGCGGCGAACCGATCCGCGCCGCCTACGAGCCCTTCAACCGCGCCACCGACGACGGGCGCAACATGGACGCCTGTTCCGCGCTGCTCGATCAGGCGGTGCGCGCCATGATCGACCGCAAGGAAGCGCGGGACATCGACAGCCTGTTTTCCGGCGGCGCCACCACCGCGCTCGTGGATGGTATCGCCGGTCTGGATGACTTCGAACTCGTCACCTTCATCGTCATCCAGGATGCCGCATGACGCAGTCGCCAAGCCCGGCGCTGTTCGAGTTTCCACCCCAGGCCCAGGTGGGGCGCGTGCTGCCGAAGCGCAAGATCTACCAGCACGGCCGTATCGGCGCTGCCCTGCGCGAGCGATTCGTGCGGCAGGTGGAGCAGATCACCTGGCAATACAAGCTGGCGCCGGAGACCATCAACCTGCCGGCGCGCTCGGGGGTCGAAGAAATCGAAGTCTTCGACATCGCGCTCAGGACCGAGGCGCTGGACGAAGACGTGCTGCGCGCCATCGACCGCAGCATTCCGCTGCCCATCGTCTTCCAGTTGCGCCACGGCCAGCGCGCAAGAATGATGGCCGCCTACAAACGCCCCAGCGCCGCGCAAGCCGGCAAGTGGGTGATCGACGCCTACTTCGGCGGCGACTGGCTGCCGGCCGACGCCCCACGCCGCGCGCTGCCCGTGGCGCTCGACCTGATGGGCCTCTACGAGCAATTGCTGCGCAGCCTGCTGCCGCTGGGCCCCCGCCCCGGTGAGCGCCTGCCCGAGCAACTCGCACGCCTTGCCCGGCTGCGCAGCCACCAACATGAACACGACAAACTCGAAGCCCGCCTGCACCGGGAAAAACAATTCAACCGCAAGGTTGCGCTCAATGCACAATTGCGCGACCTCAAAGACGAAATCGACCGGCTGAGCGCCTAGCGCCGCCGAGAAGGACGCATCGATGGATAAACTGAAAATGCATACACCGAACCTCGTCGAGGCCAACATCGCCCGGCTGGCGGAACTCTTCCCCAACTGCGTCACCGAGGCGCGGGACGCCAACGGCGAACTTGCGCGCCGTATCGACTTCGACCTGCTGCGCCAGGAACTGTCTTCCGCCATCGTCGAAGGCCCGCAGGAACGCTACCAGCTCAACTGGCCCGGCAAGCGCGAGGCGCTGCTCACCGCCAACGCGCCGATCGCCAAGACCCTGCGCCCGTGCCGGGAAGAGAGCGTGGACTTCGACACCACGCGGAATTTGTTCATCGAAGGCGACAACCTCGAAGCGCTGAAGCTGTTGCAGGAGACCTACCTGAATCAGGTCAAGCTGATCTATATCGATCCGCCGTACAACAGAAAGAAGGGCAACAATCTCGTCTATCGGGACGACTTTGTTGGTGATACGTATGAGTACCTAATTCAGAGCAACCAAGCAGACGATCAAGGCTATCGGCTGGTTGCAAATACTGATGCCAACGGGCGGTTCCATTCCGATTGGCTTAGCATGATGCTCCAGCGGCTACGAATTGCCAGGAATCTCTTGGCCCCAAGTGGAGTTGTTGCCATCTCTATCGATGATGCGGAAACAGCAAATGTCCTTCACTTGTGTTATGAGATATTTGGGGAGTCGAATTTCGTTGGTACGTTGATATGGAAGAACGCGACTGATAACAACCCCACCAACATTGCGGTAGAGCACGAGAGCATCCACGTTTTCGCAAGAAATAAGACCGAACTTGAGGGCGTCTGGAAAAGCTCCGTTTCTGAGGTCAAGGAAATCCTCATGCAGGTGGGGGCGGATATGGCTTCTAGGTACTCGACTTTGGAGAGTTTGCAGGCGGCCTACACAGAGTGGTTTCGAGAGAATAAGAGTCAGCTAGGCCCCTTGGATCGCTACAAATATATTGACTTTAATGGGGTGTATACCGGCAGTCAAAGCGTTCATAACCCAGGTAAGGAAGGGTACAGATACGACGTGCTGCATCCAGACACGGGGAAGCCATGCAAGGAGCCGCTCATGGGGTATCGGTTCCCCAAGGCGACAATGGATCGCTTGCTCTCGGAAAAGAGAATTCTCTTTGGCGAAAACGAGGGGAAAATCGTTGAGCTCAAAGTGTATGCATCCGAATTCGAGGACAAGCTCTCAAGCGTATTTGAGCTTGACGGCAGGACTGGCCCATATGACTTGAAGGCGCTCTTCCCGGAAGGGAGTAAGGTATTTTCTAATCCAAAACCTGTGCTTCTGATGGAGCGGTTGGTCTCATTCATGAGCGGCTCTCAAGATATTTGCATTGACCTGTTTGCCGGATCTTCCACGCTTGCGCACGCCGTGCTTGAAGTAAACAGAAGAGAAGGAAGTTGTCGCAGATTTATAAGCATTCAGTATCCGGAGGTTATCGGGCAGGAAAGCAAAGATGCTAAAGAGGCCCATAAATTTTGCGTGAATATAGGTCTCGAACCTTTGATTTCGGAAATTTCAAAGGAGCGGATACGCCGTGCTGGTGCAGCGGTGATCGCTAAGGCCGAGGCGAGTGAGTGGAACGGGGATACGGGTTTCCGCGTCCTCAAGATCGACACCTCCAACATGAACGACGTCTACTACACCCCCGATGCGATCACGCAGGCAGCGCTTCCCGGCATGGTGGACAACATCCGCGCCGACCGCACGCCGGAAGACCTGCTGTTCCAGGTGCTGCTCGACTGGGGTGTGGATCTGGCCCTACCCATCGAGCGGCAGACCATCGCTGGCAAGACCGTGCTCTTCGTCGACGGCAATGCGCTGGTGGCCTGCTTCGACACCGGCATCGACGAGGACTTCGTCAAGCAGCTCGCCACCCACAAGCCGCTGCGCGTGGTGTTCCGCGACGCCGGCTTCGCCAGCGACAGCGTGAAGATCAATGTGGAGCAGGTGTTCAAGCTGCTCTCGCCGGCCACCGAGATCAAGACGCTGTGAGGCTGCGCCATGGATAACTCGGCTTTGCAGGCCCTGCTGGCGACGCTGATCGCGCGCTGGGAAAACGAGGTGGCGGAATTCAAGCGCGCCGGCGACGGTTTTTCCACCGACGACATCGGCAAGTATTTTTCCGCGCTCGCCAACGAGGCGAACCTGCGCGACCAGGATCGCGCCTGGCTGGTGTTCGGCGTGGACAACAAGACGCGCCAGGTAGTCGGCACCGACTACCGGCCCGAACACACCCGCCTGCAAAGTCTCAAGATGCAGATGGCCGAGGCCACGGAGCCGAGCATCACCCTGCGCAACATCCATGAACTGGCGCACCCGGACGGACGGGTGTTGCTGCTGGAAATTCCGGCCGCACCGCTCGGAATACCAGTGGCGTGGAAGGGCCATTACTATGCTCGGGCTGGCGAAAGCCTGACCAGCCTCGGGCTCGACAAACTCGACGAGATTCGCCGCCAGACGGGAAATGCGGACTGGTCGGCACAACCCGTCCCCGGTGCCACACTGGCACATCTGGACCCGGCGGCCGTCGCGAAGGCGCGCGAGTCGTTTGCCATGAAGTATGCCAACCGCTTTGCCGCCGACGAGGTGGCTGGCTGGTCGGATGCCGTCTTCCTGAGTCGCGCCAAGGTGACCCGCGATGGTCAGATCACTCGCGCTACCTTGTTGCTGCTTGGCAAGGCGGAGGCGGCGCACCTGCTCTCGCCGCATCCGGCGCAGATGACCTGGAAGCTCGAAGGTCAGGAGCGCGCCTACGAACATTTCGGCCTGCCCTTCCTGCTCACCAGTAGCGAGTTGTACCGCAAGATTCGCAACATTCAGGTGCGCATCCTGCCGGACGATCAATTGGTGGCGGTGGAGGTGGCCAAGTACGACCGCAAGATCGTCATGGAGGCTCTGCACAACTGCGTCGCCCATCAGGACTACGGCCGCAATGGGCGCATCGTGGTGACGGAGTTGCCCGATCGCCTGGTGCTGGAGAACGAGGGCAGTTTCTTCGAGGGGCGGCCGGAGGACTACATCGCCGGCGACAGGACGCCTCGCCGCTATCGAAATCCCTTCCTCGCCCAGGCCATGGCGGAACTGAACATGATCGACACCATGGGCTATGGCATACACGAGATGCACGTCGGCCAGGCCCGGCGTTACTTTCCGATGCCGGACTACGATCTTGCTGAGCCGAGTGCGGTGAAGATGACCATACACGGCCGGGTGGTGGACCCGGCCTACAGCCGTCTGCTGATTCAAAAAACGGATCTGCCGCTGGAGGACATCCTGGCCCTGGACCGGGTGCAGAAGCGGCTACCCGTGGACGACGGCTTGGCGAAACACCTGCGCAAAGCCGGCCTGATCGAGGGGCGCAAACCGAACTTCCACGTCTCCGCCACGGTGGCGGAGGCGACCGATAGCAAGGCGGAGTACATCCGTACTCGGGCTCAAGGAGACGCCCATTACGGCAAGCTGGTGATGGACTATTTGGAAAAGTTTGGTGGGGCTACTCGGCAGGAAGTCGACGACTTGCTGCTTCCCCTGCTCCATGGTTCCCTGACCGAAGCACAGAAGGCCAACAAAATCAGCTACCTCCTGACCAAAATGCGGCGCGGCGGACAAATCGTCAACACCGGGTCGGACAAGTCACCCCGCTGGGAAATTTCAAAGTAAAAAATGCAACCTCCAAAGAAGAGTTCCTGTATCCAATTGATATCACATGCATTTCACGATTTCAGGTAAGAGCAACGTAGGGAGCTTTGCCGAGTATTCGGAGGTCAGCTCCGAATACTGGATTCCCAGCTCCGAACATTCCGCTTCCACAACTAACGGCACTGGCCGGCATCTTTCATGAAACTGAAGTTCAAAGTCCAGCCCTATCAGACCCAAGCGGTGGATGCGCTCGCCGACTGCTTTGCCGGCCAGCCGAGATCCGTCGGCGTCAGCTACCGCATCGATCCGGGCGCCGTCTCGCCCGCGCGGGCGGTGCCCGCGCAGGCGCCGCTGGCGGGGATGGCGCCGGAAGTGACCAGCGACGCGGGTTTCAGGAACGCCGAACTGGCGCTGAGCCCGACGCAGTTGCTGGACAACATCCAGGCGGTGCAGCGCCGCCAGAACCTGCCGCTGTCAGCGGCCCTCGTCGCCGACAAGAAGACCGGCTGCCAGATCAACCTCGATATCGAGATGGAGACCGGCACCGGCAAGACCTACTGCTACATCAAGAGCATGTTCGAGCTGAACAAGCGCTACGGGTGGAGCAAGTTCATCGTCGTGGTGCCCAGCATCGCCATTCGCGAAGGGGTGTACAAATCGCTGCAGATCACCGCCGGGCATTTCCTGGAGCGCTACGGCAAGAAGGCCCGCTTCTTCATCTACAACTCCAAGCAGTTGCATGAACTGGAGAGCTTTTCGTCCGACGCCGGCATCAACGTGATGGTCATCAACGTGCAGGCGTTCAACGCGCGGGGCGCCGATAACCGGCGCATCTACGATGAGCTGGACGACTTCCAGTCGCGCCGGCCCATCGACGTGATCAAGGCCAACCGGCCGATCCTGATTCTCGACGAGCCGCAGAAGATGGAAGGCGCAAAGACCCTGGACGCCTTCAAGGAGTTCAATCCCCTGCTGATCGCGCGCTACTCGGCGACCCACAAGACCGAGTACAACAAGATCCACCGTCTGGACGCGCTCGATGCCTACAACCAGAAGCTGGTGAAGAAGATTGCGGTGCGCGGCATTACTGTCAGGGGCCTGACCGGAACGAACGCCTATCTTTATTTGCAGGACATCGAGGTGTCGGCAAGCAGGCCACCCTTGGCGCGGGTGGAACTGGAAATCAAACAGGGCAGCGGCATCAAGCGTGTGATGCGCAAGCTGGGGCGCAACGACAACCTTCACGATTTATCCGGCGGGTTGGACCAGTACAAGGGCTATGTGGTCGCCGAGATTGACGCCCGCATCGACACCCTGAGCTTCACCAACGGCGTCGAACTGGTTGCCGGCGAAGCCGTCGGTAACGTGGACGAGGCGGCCATGCGCCGCATCCAGATCCGCGAGGCGATCAAGGCCCATTTTGACAAGGAGCAGGCGCTGTTCGGCCGGGGCATCAAGGTGCTGTCGCTGTTCTTCATCGACGAGGTGGCGAAGTATCGCCAGTACGACGCGAACGGCGAAGCGCCGGGCGAGTATGCGCAAGTCTTCGAGGAGGAGTACGACGCCCACCTCAACGAGGTGCTGACGCTGGAAGACACCCCCTACAACCGTTATCTGAAAGGCATTCGGTCTCGCCAGACTCACGACGGCTACTTCTCCATCGACAAAAAGACCAGGCACCTGGTCGATCCGGCAACCGGAAAGAAGTCCACCGAAACCGACGACGTCGATGCCTACGATTTGATCCTCAAGAACAAGGAGCGGCTGCTGTCCTTTGCCGAGCCCGTGCGCTTCATCTTTTCCCACTCGGCGCTGCGCGAAGGCTGGGACAACCCCAATGTGTTCGTCATTTGCGCGCTCAAGCACAGCGACAACACCGTTTCTCGCCGGCAGGAAGTGGGGCGCGGACTACGCCTGGCGGTGGATCAAGTCGGCGAGCGCATGGACGACCCGGCGACGGTACACCAGATCAATGAGCTGACCGTGGTCGCCAGCGAGAGCTACAAGGACTTCGTCAGCGCCTTGCAGAAGGACATCAGCGAGTCGCTGTCGGACCGACCGCGCGTTGCCGACGAGAAATACTTCACCGGCAAGGTGTTGCATACGCCGAGCGGGGATGTGGCGGTGACGCCACAGATGGCCAGGCAGATCTACCGCTACCTGGCCAAGAACGACTACACCGACGACAACGATCAGATCGCTGCCGCCTACCACGAGGCCAAGCGCGAAGAGCAGTTGGCGGCACTGCCGCCCGAATTGCAGCCCTATGCGGAGCAGGTGTTCCAGTTGATCGACAGCGTGTTCAGCGAGGCGCAGTTGCCGCAGATCGGCGATGGCCGCAAGCCCAAGCCAAATCCGCTGAATGAGAATTTCGCAAAGAAGGAGTTCCAGGCGCTGTGGAACAAGATCAACCGCAAGGCGGCCTACACCGTTCATTTTGAAGCGGCCGAACTGGTCGACAAGTGCGTGGCGGCGCTGGACGAAGAGCTTCGCGTCAGACCTATGCAGTACGTGATCGAGCGCGGCGCCCAGGTCGATGGCGCGAGCTTCGACGATATGAAGGCGGGAACCGCTTTCAAGGTTGCCGAGAGCGAGACGGAAAACTACAAGCACTCCGTTCGTTCAGCGGTGAAGTACGACCTGATCGGTAATCTCGCGCAAGCCACCCAACTGACGCGGCAGACCATCACCACCATCCTCCAGGGGATCAATGGCGCCGTCTTCAGCCAGTACAAGACCAACCCCGAGGACTTCATCGCCAAGGCCGGCATCCTGATCAACGAACAGAAAGCCACCGCCATCGTCGAGCACATCGCCTATGACCCGGTCGATGACACCTACGGCCTGGATATCTTCACCGCGGAGAAGCCCAAGGACGACTTCAGCAAGGCGTTCGAGGCGAAAAACCATATCTACGACTACGTGTTCACCGACTCGGGCACTGAACGGACGTTTGTCGAGAAGCTGGACGCCAGCACGGAGGTCGTCGTCTACGCCAAACTGCCGAAGAGCTTCTTTATCCCCACGCCAGTCGGCCCCTATAACCCCGACTGGGCTATCGCTTTCCATGATGGCAAGGTCAAGCACGTCTACTTCATTGCAGAAACCAAAGGATCGATGTCCTCCCTCGATTTGCGGGCCATCGAGAAATCCAAGATCGCTTGCGCGCGCAAGTTCTTCGCCAAGATCACTTCGGATCAGGTGAAGTACGACGTGGTGGATAGCTACGGGAAGTTGATGGAGCTGGTGAAATAGATCGGCGGTTGGACAGCCGCTCCCGTTTGCTAGGCGGATTGCACGGTTGCGCAGAAAGCCGACTGCTGCTGCGTCCGATCTGACCCACCCCATGGCACGAATTGCGACCTCGTTGGCACGCATCGGGCGCGGTGCGGGGATACTCTTGCGGCGAGGGTCAATCGGTGCGGCCGGTTTGACGACGCTGTGGCCGGCGCGGGTGTTGCGCAAAGGCGCCACAGGGGGGATTCTTTGCGCCGGTGGGGCCGTTTCCCGGCCGGTCTGCGGGATGTGGGCGGCGGGGCTTCCGGGTGGGCTCGCACGACAAGACGAGAGGACGAGGTGAGATGAGCACGATCAAGTCGAACATCAACGCGCGCAGCGCGGAATTCCAGGCCAACGTGGCGGCGATGCGGGCGCTGGTCGCCGATCTGCGCGACAAGGCGGCCGAGGCGGCGCTGGGGGGCGGGGAGGCGGCGCGGGCCAAGCACACGGCGCGCGGCAAGCTGCTGCCGCGTGACCGGGTGAATCATCTGCTCGATCCGGGCACGCCCTTTCTCGAAGTCGGCCAGCTCGCGGCGATGGGGATGTACGACGGCGATGCGCCGTCGGCCGGGGTGATCACCGGCATCGGGCGGGTCAAGGGGCTCGAATGCATGATCGTCGCCAACGACGCGACGGTGAAGGGCGGCAGCTACTTTCCGATGACGGTGAAGAAGCACCTGCGGGCGCAGGAGATCGCGCAGGCCAACCATCTGCCGTGCATCTACCTGGTCGACTCGGGCGGGGCGAACCTGCCGACGCAGGACGAGGTGTTTCCCGACCGCGACCACTTCGGGCGCATCTTCTACAACCAGGCCAACATGAGCGCGATGGGCATCCCGCAGATCGCCGTCGTGATGGGCTCGTGCACGGCCGGTGGCGCGTACGTGCCGGCGATGAGCGAAGAGACGGTCATCGTCAAGAACCAGGGCACGATCTTCCTGGGCGGCCCGCCGCTGGTGAAGGCCGCCACCGGAGAGGTCGTGAGCGCCGAGGATCTGGGCGGTGGCGACGTGCATACGCGGATCTCGGGCGTGGCCGACCACCTGGCCGAGAACGACAGCCACGCGCTCTACATTGCGCGCCGCATCGTCGGCAACCTCAACCGCGTCAAGCCGGTGAACATGGTCATCGGCGGTGGCGAGGAACCGCTCTACGACCCCGAGGAAATCTACGGCATCATCCCGGCCGACCCGCGCAAGCCCTACGACGTGCGCGAGGTGATCGCGCGCATCGTCGACGGCTCGCGCCTGGACGAATTCAAGCCGCGCTACGGCACCACGCTGGTGACCGGTTTCGCGCAGCTCTACGGCTACCCGGTCGGCATCATCGCCAACAACGGCATCCTGTTCGGCGAATCGGCGCAGAAGGGCGCGCACTTCGTCGAACTGTGCGCGCAGCGCGGCATTCCGCTGCTGTTCATCCAGAACATCACCGGCTTCATGGTCGGGCGCAAGTACGAGAACGGCGGCATCGCCAAGGATGGCGCCAAGATGGTGACCGCGGTGGCGACCGCGCAGGTGCCCAAGCTCACGATGATCATCGGCGGCTCGTTTGGCGCCGGCAACTACGGCATGTGCGGCCGCGCCTACAGCCCGCGCTTCCTGTGGATGTGGCCCAACGCGCGGGTGTCGGTGATGGGCGGCGAGCAGGCAGCGAGCGTGCTCGCGACGGTGCGGCGCGACGGCATCGAGGCCAAGGGCGGCACCTGGAGCAAGGAAGAAGAGGAAATCTTCCGCGCCCCGATCCGCGAACAATACGAAGTGCAGGGCCACCCCTACTACGCCACCGCGCGCATGTGGGACGACGGCGTGATCGACCCGGCGCAGACGCGCCGCACGCTTGGCCTGAGCCTGTCGGCGACGCTCAACGCGCCGATCCCGCCGACGAAGTTCGGCCTGTTCCGGATGTGACGGGAGAGCACGATGTACGAAACCCTGGAAATTCAACGCGAAGGCGGGGTCGCGACGATCTGGATGAACCGTCCCGACGTCCATAACGCCTTCAATGCGCAACTGATTGCCGATCTCACGGCGGCCTGCCGTGCGCTCGACGCCGATGCGACGGTGCGCGTGGTGGTGCTGGGCGGGCGCGGAAAGAGCTTTTCGGCCGGCGCCGACCTCAACTGGATGAAGGCGGCCGGCGAGGCAAGCGAGGCGGACAACTTCGCCGATGCGATGCGCCTGGCGGGCATGCTGCGCACGCTCTCGGAGATGAGCAAGCCGACCATCGCGCGCGTGCACGGGGCGGCGCTCGGCGGCGGCATGGGGCTCGCCTCGGCGTGCGACATCTGCATCGCCACCGAGCGGGCGGTGTTCGCGACCTCCGAGGTCAAGTTCGGCATCATCCCGTCGGCGATCAGCCCCTACGTGATCCGGGCGATCGGCGAGCGCCAGGCCTACCGCTACTTCCAGAGTGCGGAGCGCATTCAGGCCGCGCGCGCAGCCGAGCTCGGGCTGGCGCACGAGGTGGTGGGGGCCGATGCGCTCGACGCGAAGGTGCAGGAAGTCGTCGCGGCGCTGCTCGAAGGCGGGCCGAAGTCGCAGGCTGCCGCGAAGCAGTTGATCCGCGCCGTGGCGAACCACCCGGTCAATGACGCGCTGGTCGAAGACACCGCGCGCCGCATCGCCGCGCTGCGCGTCACACCCGAAGCCCGGGAAGGCCTCGACGCCTTCCTCGCGAAGCGCCCGGCGGCGTGGGTTCCGAAGGATTGAGGGAGTACAGAAGAATGTTCGAGAAGATCCTGATTGCGAACCGCGGTGAAATCGCCTGCCGCGTGATCCAGACCGCGCGCCGCATGGGGGTGCGCACCGTGGCGGTGTATTCCGAAGCCGACGCCAGCGCGCGCCATGTGCGCCTGGCCGACGAGGCGGTGCTGATCGGCCCGGCCGCGGTGCGCGAGAGCTACCTCGTGATCGACAAGATCATCGCCGCAGCCAAGGCCACCGGCGCCCAGGCCATCCACCCCGGCTACGGCTTCCTGTCCGAGAACGAGGCCTTCTGCGAGGCCTGCGAGCGCGAAGGGCTGGTCTTCATCGGCCCGCCGGTGTCGGCGATCCGTGCGATGGGCTCGAAGTCCGAGGCGAAGAAGATCATGGGTGCGGCGGGCGTGCCGCTCACCCCCGGCTACCATGGCGACGACCAGGATCCCGCCCTGCTGCGGACCGAGGCCGACGCGATCGGCTACCCGGTGCTGATCAAGGCTGCGGCCGGCGGGGGCGGCAAGGGCATGCGCCTCGTAGAGCGCGGCGAGGACTTCGCCGATGCGCTCGCCTCGTGCAAGCGCGAAGCGGCCTCCAGCTTCGGCGACGACCACGTGCTGATCGAGAAGTACATCACCCGCCCGCGTCACGTCGAGATCCAGGTGTTCGGCGACACCCACGGCAACTGCGTGTACCTCTTCGAGCGCGACTGCTCGGTGCAGCGGCGCCACCAGAAGGTGCTCGAAGAGGCGCCCGCGCCCGGCATGACGCCCGAGCGGCGTGCGGCGATGGGCCAGGCCGCGGTCGATGCGGCGAAGGCGGTCGGGTATGTGGGTGCCGGCACCGTCGAGTTCATCGCGAACCAGGACGGCAGCTTCTACTTCATGGAGATGAACACGCGCCTGCAGGTCGAGCACCCGGTTACCGAGATGATCACCGGCCTCGATCTGGTCGAATGGCAGCTGCGCGTGGCGAGCGGCGAGCCGCTGCCGCTCGCGCAGGAGCAGCTCGCGATCCGCGGCCACGCGCTCGAAGCGCGGATCTACGCCGAGGATCCGGCCAAGGGCTTCCTGCCTTCGACCGGGCGCCTGCTGCACCTCGTGCCGCCGGCGGCGAGCCTGCATGTGCGCGTCGACACCGGGGTCGAGGAGGGCGATGAGATCAGCCCGCACTACGACCCGATGATCGCCAAGCTCATCGTCTGGGACGTCGACCGTGAGCGCGCGCTGTCGCGCATGCTGCAGGCGCTCGCCGACTACCGCGTGGTCGGGGTCGCCAACAACATCGAGTTCCTGTCGCGCCTGGTGGCCTGCCCGGCCTTTTCCTCGGCGGATCTCGACACCGGGCTCATCGAGCGCGAGAAGGATTATCTCTTCCCGGCCGAGCACGGCACGCCACGCGAGGTCTGGCTGGTCGCGGCGCTCGCCGAGTTGCTGCGTGAGCGTGCGCAGGCCGAGGAGTCGGCGCGCCGCGATGCCGATCCGCGTTCGCCGTGGCACGCGCGCGACGGCTGGCGCCTGAACGCGAGCGCGCACCGCGATCTGCTGCTGCGCCGCGGCGACGAGCAGCAGACCATCGGCGTGGCCTACCGCGGAGCCGACTACGTCCTGAGTGTCGCGGGCAGCAGCGCGGCGGTGCGCGGCGAGCGCGATGCGCGCGGCGTGATGCGCGTCGAGTTCGACGGCCGGCGTATGGATGCGACCGTGATCGCTGCCGGCGAGAAGCGCCACGTCTTTCTCGACGGGCGCACGTGGCAGCTCGCGAATGTCGACCCCCTCTACCACTCGGGCGAGGGCGGCGGGGCCGAGGGCGGCCTGCTCGCGCCGATGCCGGGCAAGGTCATTGCCCTGGTCGCGGCCGAGGGAGCGAAGGTCGAAAAGGGAGCCCCGCTGATGATCCTCGAAGCGATGAAGATGGAACACACGATCACCGCCCCCGCTGCCGGCACGGTCAAGGCCTTCCGCTTTGCGGTCGGCGACCAGGTTGGCGACGGCGCGGAGCTGGTGGACTTCGAAGCCGCGAAGGCTTGAGGAGGCGAACCATGGAACTGCCCGGTAAGGTCCGCATCGTCGACGTCGGCCCGCGGGACGGGCTGCAGAACGAAAAGCAGCTCGTGCCCGCCGAGGTCAAGGTGGAGCTGGTCGCGCGGCTGGCCGACGCGGGGCTCACCGCGATCGAGGCGACTTCCTTCGTGTCGCCGAAGTGGGTGCCGCAGATGGGCGACCACGCCGAGGTGCTGACGCAGGTGCTGGCCGCGCGCCGCCCGGGCGTCGCGTATCCGGTGCTCACCCCCAACCTCAAGGGCTTCGAAGCCGCGCTTGCGGCCGGTGCCGAAGAGGTGGCGGTGTTCGGTGCGGCCTCCGAATCGTTCAGCCGCAGGAACATCAACTGCTCGATTGCCGAGTCGCTGGAGCGCTTCCGCCCCGTCGCCGAAGCCGCGCAGGCGGCCGGCGTGCGGGTGCGCGGCTACGTCTCGTGCGTGGCCGGCTGCCCCTACGAGGGCGAAGTCGCGCCCGCTGCGGTCGCCGACGTCGCGGCGACGCTCTTCGAGATGGGCTGCTACGAGGTGAGCCTGGGCGACACCATCGGCACCGGCACGCCGCGCACGATCCGCCGCATGCTCGACGCGGTGACGCGGCGCGTGCCGGTCGAGCGCCTGGCCGGCCATTATCACGACACCTACGGCATGGCGGTGGCAAACGTGTTCGCCTCGCTGCAGGCTGGCGTCGCGGTGTTCGATGCCTCGGTCGGCGGGCTTGGCGGTTGCCCGTATGCTGCCGGCGCCTCGGGCAACGTTGCGACCGAAGACGTGGTGTGGCTGCTCGACGGACTTGGCATCGAGACCGGCATCGACCTCGACCGCCTCGTCGACACCGCAGCCTGGATCAGCGCCCGGCTCGGGCGCGAACCGGCCTCGCGCGTTGCACGGGCGGTGCTCGCGAAGCGGGCGAAGGCGGGCTGCGCGAACTGATCGGCGCAAAAACGGACCAAAGGTCCGAACCCCACGGACCAGGAAGAGTCCGCATCGAATCCTTTCCGACGACCCCGCCCTTCCCATGAGCCCAGCCTCCCCCTGCATCAACGTCTGCCGCATGGATGCGGCCACCGGCCTGTGCGAGGGCTGCCTGCGCACGATCGACGAGATCGCGCGCTGGGGCGGCCTGTCCGATCCCGAGAAGCGCGCCGTGCTCGGCGCGATCGAAGCGCGGCGGCACGCGCCCGGCACGGCCCACCTGGGGAGGGTGTCGCGATGAGCGGGCCGCAGTGCGTCGGGGTGTGCATCATCGACTGGGACACGGGCGTATGCCTGGGCTGTGGCCGCAGCGCCGAAGAGATCGACGGCGTGCCGGTCGCCCCGCCGCCCGCGGACGAAGCGCGTGATGTGGCCCCGCCCCTGCCGCCGAACGTCGCCGCGATCGTCGGCGAGGGCAGCGAATGAGCACCGGCCGATGAGCGTACGCCTGCCCGAAACCCTGCAGCTTCTCGAACGCGGCTGGCTGTCGTCGAACAGCATCGTAGCCTTCGATGGCGGCGAGGCGACCGTGATCGACAGCGGCTACTGCACGCAGGCCCCGCAGACGGTCGCGCTGCTGCGCGAACTCGTCGGCGCGCGGCGCCTTTCGCAGCTCGTCAACACCCACTCGCATTCCGATCACATCGGCGGCAACGCCGCGGTGCAGCGCGCGTTCGGCTGCACGATCACGATCCCGGCCGGCATGGCCCGGGCGGTCGGAGAATGGGACGAGGACGCGCTGCTCCTCACCACAGCGGCCCAGGCCGGCGAGCGTTTCCGCGCCGACCGGCTGATCGCCCCCGGCGACACGCTGGCGATGGGCGGGCTCGAATGGCAGGCGCTCGCTGCGCCCGGCCACGACATGGATGCGTTGATGTTCTACAACCCGGACCGGCGCATCCTGATCTCGGGCGACGCGCTGTGGCGTGACGGCTTCGGCATCCTCTTCGCCGATGTGCTCGGCACCGGCGATGGCCTGGGCAACGCGCGGGCCACGCTCGAAGCGCTCGCGCGCCTGCCGGTCGATGTCGTGATTCCGGGCCACGGCCCGGCCTTCGTCGAAGTCGACGACGCGCTCGAGCGCGCCTTCGGACGCATCCGCGCCTTCGAGGAAGACGGCGCCCGCATGGCGCGCAACGCGATCCGCGCCTGCATCACCTTCACGCTGCTCGACGTGCGCGCGATCGACCTCGCCGAACTGCCCGCCCACCTTGCCCGCGTGCCGCTCTACCGGGACGCGAACGCCCGCTTCCTCGGCCTCGCCCCCGATGCGCTCGCCGACTGGCTCGTCGCCGAACTCACCCGCGCCGGCGTCGCCCGCCGCGAAGGCGGGCGGCTCGTCGCAGCGTGAACGCCCCCGCTAGGCGCGGTTCGTTTGTGAGCACCCGCTCGCATGGCAGGTCGAGCTGTTCGGCTTGTGCGTCATTCGCGTCATAGGTCGATGATCTGGCCAGGTACGCGTTCCTTGATCGTCCGCATTGTCTCTGCGGCCTGTTTGATTGGCGACTCCTTGACCAACGTAACGATCAGCGTGAGAGCTGCCTCGATCTGGCGGTCATCGCCATTGCTTAGCCCCGTTTCTAGCAGGGTAAAGCTCTTGTCGAAGTTGTCTCGGCGCTCGGAAAAAATCATGGCGAAGTGCTCTCGTATCAGCTGCGCCTGCTCTCGCAGGCGCGTAATCTCGACCCCGGATCGGGCCCGGATCTCTTCGCGTTTCGTGCTCTCAGTCTCATGCACCTGCTGGTAGTCTCGCCAAGCCTGAAACATCGCCTCGATCCCGGCAGCGGCATCAGGGCCCAGGCGAGGACTCTGGCTTGACAATACCTTGGTAGCGCTAGCGAGCTTAGTAAGTGTACGGGTCACTCATGGTCTCCTCTGCGCGCTGAAAAGAGTTCGGAGTCGCACACGTCGACTACCTGCGATAAGCGTTCCCTTAGCCCGACGATGGGCATGTGCGTCTCATCGAGCAAGGGGGTCTGCACCACTTCCTTGATTGCCTTGAATACCACAATGATTCGTTGCAGATCGAACTCAAATGCTTCGATATCCTGCGCGCGCTGATTTTCATTAAGTTGACTGGACCGTTCTGACCAAGATTGATCTGCCTTCCGGTGCCGATCCTCGTATTGAGATCTTGCATTCTCGAATGCAACCAACAAACTCTCCAGTGCGTGTTCTGTCTCGTTGATGTTGTTCGAAGTGCCATCCAGCAGGGCATGCAATGACTGAAGTTCGGCAATTTTTTCATCCACTTCGGCGGCGAAAAACTGTGCTTGAGTCACAGCCTCTTCCGCTCTGCTCGCTAGTGAAAAGCCGGTGATCGCCAACGCCGGCCCGGCGACGATGCCGCTCAGGACCCACATGCCACCCGCAATTCCAAGGCCGCCGGTGGCGAGACTGCCGCCGCCAAGCCAGGCCAGCGTCGCATTCGTCGCAGCAGCGCCTGAAAGGCTGGCAATTGCAGTTCCTGTCGAAGCTGTCGCTGCGGCGCCTACTGCGGCGTATGTACCACCAGCCCCCAGCGCAGCAAGCGCTGCGCTTGTGCCAGCGTCAGAAACCAGGTCGAGCGCCGACATTTGTGCAGATTCGCGCTCGAATACAACCAGTTCTTCCTCTGGAATCGATGCATAATCGACGTCGCTTAATGTGGCGACGGCGCGCGCTTGCCTGACTTGGTCAACAACGTAACGAGCCGTGTTGCTGAAAGCATCGGCCTTCATCCGGCCCAATGCTTGTAGTTGCTCATAAACGCTGGTGCGTCGATCTTCGATCTCTTTTACAGCTTCTCGGTGGCGGCGCTCGGCGCGACCACCGATGGATTTTGCCTGCTCGTAGAGGCCTTTTGCATCTAGCCCCTTTTTGACTCCTAACGCGCCCGCTATGAGCGAAGTGGCGCCCGCGATGATCGGAATAAGTGGCAGGGGCATGGTTTCTCTTCTCCAAAATGGTATTCGAGCGCGCACACAGGTGTTGCTGTAAGCACGAAAAGGTAATCCGGCAGATGCGTTGGCGTCACTTCAAAGCATCGCGGCCTGTGCCAGTCATGGAATCTCCTGCGATACGCACAGATTATCAATCTCACGCAGGAGCGCCTGCAAGTGCATCACCTGCCTGGATTTGTCTTCAAGCGCGGCGCGCAGGCGTTCGAGGTCGGCGGCGAGAGATCGGGTGAGCGCTTCCTGCAAGTGCCCGGCCAGCGTGTCGAGTTGGTCACAGACCTGTTGTACGGCTTGGTCGAGGCGCTCGGCCAAAAGCTGCTGCAATTCTTCGACAACGTGCGCTAATCGTTCGCGCAGCGCCGATATTTCACGGCTGTCGCGAAGTTCGCCTGAAAAGCCCGCCAATGCTTCGCCGGGATCAGGAGCCATGAGATCCAGTCGCGGCCAGGGGAGGCGGGCCAGCGTGGTTTCAATCAGCGCGCGCAACCCACGCGGGTCGAAATCATCGCTGCGGGCGTCCAGGACGCCCAGCAGTTCGTGGCGCAGGCCTGCAGAGAGGGTGTCTGGGGCAATCAGTTCGTCAAACAGGTCGAGCAGGCGCTGGCTGGAGTCCTCGAAGTAGGTGCGCAGGTTTTCCAGCGCGTCGACGACCGCTAGATAGCGGTAGGTGGTGGTTTTGGTGTAATGCTCGATGTGCGAGGTTCCCCATGTCCAGGGCTTCCACAAGACCGCATCGCTTACCTCCACCCTGCGAAGATGTGTCTCGTAGCCGGTGCGATCCTCCAGGTTGCGAGCGCGACCGGCTCCTTGCTTCAGGTCGCTCAGGATGCGCCGGGCCAGGGTACGGGCAGTGTTGGCTTGCCCCTGCACATAGCCCGTCAGCGTGTCAGCAATGGCCTGCAAGCGCTTCTTGGCCTTGGCGGCATGGGCATCCAGATCGGCCATGTCGTGTGCCTGCAGGAAGCGTATGCGTTCAGTCGCCTGTTCGTGCAGGTTGGCAAGCAGACTGGCGCGCGCGCGGCTGAGCTCTTGTTCCAACGTGGCCCGCTGGCTCGCGAGGATCGCCTCCTTGTCAACGCGTGCCAGATCGAGTGCGGCTTCCAGCGCGGCGAAGCCGCCGATGCGTTGCCAGTCGGCCGCATTGGGTGTGACATTTCCCCAACAATCCTCAGCGAGCTCGGTAAACAACTGATGAACGTGGCGCTGGCCATTGCTCCACTGCTGCGGCGGAAGGCTGGCGAGCGCCTGGGCGTAGGTGCTCGCGAACAGCGGCGCACCAATGCCGCGCAAGAGTGCGGCGATGTCGGCAAAGCCCTGTTTCTCCCGGCGCGTGGCCAAGTGTTCCAGATTGCGCTGGGCATGGTCGCTCAGGCGCTGGCGCAAGCGAGTTTCACACTCGCTGAGGCTGTTGCGGTCAAACCCGTCGTCAACAATTGCGGCGTCGAACTGCGCCGCCACCAGCACCAGGCGCTTGACGCCCTTGGCCGGCAACTGGGCGGCGAGCAACTGCTGGTCGCTGTCGTCGAGCAACTGGCCAGAGCGTGAGAAGAAGAACACGACATCGCACTGGGCCATATAGGTGCGCGTCTTGTCGGTGCGGCTGACCACCGGATCGTTCATGCCTGGAGTGTCGACGATCTCGATGCCGACCAGTTGCGGCAAAGGTAGCGCCAACTCGCTGCTTTCCACCAGCGGAGTGAAACGGCCATCGGCGCCCACGTAGTCGTTGATGCGGCCGAGCAATTCGCCTATGTCGCCGGCGTGCAGCTCGACCTTGCCTTGGGCGAGCAACGAAGCGATGCCAGTGCCGTGTTCCCGCCTCGCCTGCTGCACCAGCTCGCGAGCGGCGCAGGCCGTGAGGTCTTGCGCCTCGCTTTCCGCCAGCTTCTCCAATTCCGCCCAGGATGCGGGCGCGTAGAAGTGCGCCGCGAAGCACGGCGCCTCGGCATGGCAAATGCGCGTCAGGTTGGCAGTCTTGGGCGTAGCCGCCTCCGGCAGCAACGGCTGGCCACCAAACAGCAACTGGTTGAGAAAGCTGCTCTTGCCCACCTTGATCTGGCCCATCACGCCGATGGACAGCGGTGCATGCTCCAGTGTCCAGCGGGCGCGCCGGGCGGCGGCATCGCGCTGCCATTCATCGAGTGCGGCAAAGGCTTCGGGGAAATCGGGGCGGTAGAGCATAAAGTTGTCAAAGGTAGTCATATTCCCTTCAGCCAAGATCAATGTCATTTGCGAGCAAACGATCATGAATGGCTTTGTCGCCATCGGTATGTTTTGCTAGGCAAAGGTATGTGTGAATGCCATCGACCTTTTTGAAAATGATCCACTCCCCTGTCAAATTTCCCTCTGCGACTCTGGCAATCATGGAACCCAAAGGGGGAGCACCAGCATATTTCTTCTGCTGATTTTTTACGTTGATTGCAGCGAAATCGCTTTGATGAACGTAGTAGTGTTTGTGGTGCAACCCTCTCAATGGGAGTCTACAGAATTCTGAAGACTTTTTTGTCGCGGAAGGGGATCTATTAAGTCTTATTTCATGGTCACCAAACCAGACTTGGCAGGGCTCAACATCAAAGTCGGTCAGCAGAGGCTCTTCTTTACCCTCCATTGCCCGAATTTCTCGAAATATGACTTCTGGTGAAACATTCTGATTAGTCACCAGATCAATCATGTCATCCAGAAAAAGTTGGACATATTTTCCTGAGGAGAGACATTCTTCAAGAGCAGATTTGATTGCGTATTCAGTATTCATCACAACTCTCTCATCGAAGCAATGCACTGATTAAACCGAATCTCAATCTCGCGCCCATAGGTAAAGATGCAATCAAAGGTTATTTTGTTTCCGGAGTATTTATTATGGTAGAAAAGGTTTGCATGTTGAAACTGCGTTGAGCGTACAAAGGTCGCATCCGACCCATCATAGGTATCGCCGATTGCCAGTGATGTTCGGCGAAATACACAACCGAATACAGCTGTCTTTGCTTTCGCTGCATACGCATAAACGGCAACATCACCTGCATTCTTGTCCTGCAACGCTCGGGACTCACAGGCAAAAAACTCGCATCTTTCGATGCCGTAGAGCATATTAACGAAAACCGCGCCGCCAAGCGCAGCCAGGCAGCGGTCGAAGTAGCAATCGTTGATTGCTCTTGCATGATCAGAATGCCAGACCGCACCGCCGTTGAGTGATCTACAGCCGCAATAAGTGAAGCGACTTCCCGTCAGAGTCAAATCATTGCCCTGAACCGCGATGGCTCTCGCATTGCGTGTGGAAAACTGGCAGTCGGTAACGGTCAAGGCTTGGCCAACTGATTTCAGCGCAGTTCGCTTGGCTTCCGGGTCGTAGTTCCCTCGCCAGTCGCAGCGCACCAGGGCGATGCTGCATGCGCCCTGAAAATTCAGCGCGACATCGACCAAGCGGCAATCGGTGAGTTTAACTTCGCCTTCCTTGGCGAAGGTGTTGAGAATGGCACCATTGCGAAAAACAAGAATGGCGTCGTCGGCCTGCCAGGGGAAGTCAACATCCAGATCGGCATCGAGTACCCACAGGCCACCTTGCAGACCGCGGCGCAAAGCATCGGTCGTAAGTGGCTGGCTTAGACGACCGGGCCAGAGTTCGGCCAGCAACGGCGGCCGTGCTTCTGCGGCGTCTTCCGAACCATCGTCTTCTCCGTCCTTGCTTGCATCGGCGTGGTCTGCGTCCTTGATCTTCGGACTCAAGCCAAGAATATCGACGGCATCACGAGCCCGAGTGGCAAGTTCAGTTTCGTCAAGCCCGAGAAATGCGGCAAGCTCCGCGATGAGATGGGCGGCCTCGTCGCCCAGCGGGGCATCCAGGCGCAGCAGCACCAGGACATCGAGCACGAGATGATGAGCGAAGCCGGCCTCGCGGATCAGGCGTGCCGCTTCGAGCAGCGGTTCAGGCGTGAGTTCGCGAGCCTGCTCGAAGAGCGGAGCGCGAATGTCGCCGAGCTTCAGTGCGTCGAGCATAAGGCGCAACAACCGGGTTTGCGGATCGGAAACCGCGGCCTGAGCTGTCAGTGCCGCCGCCAGTAGCAGTGCGTAGTGCTGGCGCAAGTGCTCGGCCTGTGTGGCAGCGGCGTGTTCGGGCAAGGGGCGCAGGCGCAACTGTTCTTCGTCGGCGGCACGGGTCAGGGTGTTGAGGAGGTTCATCGACATTCTTCAGTCAGTGTTGCAGCAGTTTCAAGGCCAGGCTCATCGGACGAGCGGGTCGCCGCAGCAGTGCCGGGCGTCGGGCAACATCGCCCGAGCAGCGCAATGCGGCCAAGGAGCTGAAATGCTCGCCAGAAAAACGGCGGGTAAGGAGGAGACGGTGTGTGGCCTCGCACTTTTGCAGCAGTTTCAAGGCCAGGCTCATCGGACGAGCGGGTCGCCGCAGCAGTGCCGGGCGTCGGGCAACATCGCCCGAGCAGCGCAATGCGGCCAAGGAGCTGAAATGCTCGCCAGAAAAACGGCGGGTAAGGAGGAGACGGTGTGTGGCCTCGCACTTCTTGCGCAGGCTGGTCAGCACGCGCCCCATGTCGGGTTCTTCGCGGCCTTCCTGCTCGCGCAGCGCAACGAGTTGTTCCAGCAGGTTGCTGCGCCCCGGCTCCAGCAGCTCGACCTCATGCGGCTCGGGCAGCGGAATGCCGACCGTATCGCCGGCGCGCTTGAGTTCGCCGAAAAAGCGTCCGCGCAGGTCGTGCAGGCGGGATTCGACGGTCTTGAGAGCGGCCAGGCGTTCGTCGATGACGGTCTTGAGTTCGGTGGCGTCGTTGGCCAGTTCGCCATCGGCAAGGATGGCAATGCGGTTGATGCGGTGCAACTGCCATCGGGCAGCCGACGCTTCGCGCTCCAGTCCGCGCTGATAGCGGATGAATAGGGCCTTGAAGCGATGAGCGAAGCGCTGCTGGCGCGGCGTTCGGTTCCAGGCGTCGAGTTGGGCACGCAACGGCGCGAGCAGTTCGGCCTGCCGCGGGCGGGCCGAGACGGCAAAAACGCCGAGCACAGGCAGGTTGCGCGCGGCGAGCGTGTCGCGCATGAGCTCGATGACGGCAGAGCGGTCGCTGTCGGTGAGTTGGTCGGCGTGGCTGGCGACGATGAGGCGCGGGATGCTCGGGTCGAGCCGGGCGAGAAAGGCGAGGTCTTCTTCGCTGAGATTCCCCTGTTTGATGGACGTGACCCAGACGATGGCGTGAGCGCCTGCCAGTTGGGCGGCAGCAAGGTCGGCATCGCTGCGGTCGCCGGCGGTGGCGCGGCCTGTATAGCCAGGGGTGTCGATGATCGCGAGACTCGCCCATGGGAAATCCCGCCGGGTGACGAAGGCTGCGCTAAACGCGCGCGCAACCTGGCTGCCATATCGGTGGACTTCGTCGTGGGTGAGGCTGGCGAATTCGTCGTCGGTGATGGGCACACGCAGGCGGTGGAGGTTGAGGGCATGAATGGCATCTTCTTCGCCGGCGAGCACGTAGGCGGGCAGCGCAGTGGTCGGGTCGACTTCCACGATCAGTGCGTGCTTGCCAATCAGGACGTTGATGAGGCTGGATTTGCCGGCGGAAAACGGGCCTCCA
This sequence comes from Rhodocyclaceae bacterium, assembly GCA_023383815.1. GTDB lineage: Bacteria > Pseudomonadota > Gammaproteobacteria > Burkholderiales > Rhodocyclaceae > JACOUN01. The sequence continues at coordinate 26,551 of JAHDYG010000023.1, read as the reverse complement.
AAGGCGACAACGGTTTTTTCGGCCAAGCGAGGGTCTGCACAGAATTCACGAAAACGGGCGAGTTCGCGGGAAAAGCCGAGATAGATGTCGGCGAAATCGTCCGGGCTGCCCAGGCGCGCGAGTTCGAGCAGTTCGCGGTGGATCAGGTCATCGAGTCGGCTGACCGTATCCAGAACCGGTTGCGGATCATCCGCCCCCGGAGTGGCCTGGAGGGCGCGGCAGAGCAAGCCGTAGCGTTGTTGCGCAGTGGTGGGGTCGAGGGTGGCGAGCGACATGGACTGTCCTGTTCAGGCAGCAGGCGTCAGTTCGGCGAGCAGGGCATTGAGGCGGTCTAGGTCGGCCTGGGCACGCTGGCGCAAAGCTGCGGTCTCGGTTTCGCCGTGTTGCAGAGCCGCGGCGAGGGTGGCCAGGGTCTTGTTTACGTTGTCACGTTCGGTGCTGATGTTGCGGGCTACTTCGGCTTGTGCTTTCTGCACTTGTTCGCTCAGTACCGGGCGAAGCAGGGTGTCGATCTGCCGTGCAGCATCGTTCAACGCCTTGTGAACGCGGCTCCGGACCTCTTCGCGCTGGCGGGCTTCTTCGATCTGCCGACGCTGCCTATCCGCTCGGTTGTCCAGTAGGGCGCCGAGCACGAAGGCTAAGGGGGCGAGCAGCTTAGCTATCGGGTGAGGAATCTTGAGTAGCAGGGGGGCGAGGGTCGTACCCAGCGCCTTCCAGCGAAATTCAGAGCTGCTGTCTGCTGCCCCGCCGTGCTTGGGGCTACTGAGGTCAAGGTTGAAATCGAGGCGACTGGGTAGCGCGTCAACGAGGCGGTCGAGATAGCGCTGCATGGCGGGTTCGAATTCCTGCCGGAGGGCTTCGGACATTACCAAGCGGGCCGTGCCGAGGATGTCATCGCCGATGTCCTGCCCGTTCAATGCCTGATCGGTCAGCATCTCGATACGCTCTCCAAGGGCATTTTCGAAACGCTGGCGGATCGTGCCGAGGATGGGGCCGATCTGTGCCTCCAGCGCTTCGGTTTCCTTCTGCAGGCGGGTGTCGAAGGTTTGGATGTCCTGTTCCAGTTTGTCGATGTCGGCCTGAAGGCGGTCCGCATCTTTGTTGTCCTGGTTGGCAAGCAGACCGAGATGCTGGGCGGCGTATTGAAGATTGCGCCGGTAGGCAGCAACGATGCGGGTTTCAAAAATCTCGCCGGCTTGGGCTTGCAGTTGATCGAGAGCCGTCTCAAGTTTGCCCAGGTCGTTCTTGCGCGCCGAGGTAATGACCACGGCCAGGGGCTCGCGGCCCATCAGCGCCGTGATGTCGGTTCGCAAACGTTCGGCCACGGCCTGGACGTCCTCCGGCGGGCGCTTGTCGGCCTTGGAGACGATCAGGACGACGGGCATCTGCGTGATGGCCAGTTCGAGCAGGGCGCGGCGCAAGCTGTCGCGCAAGGCGCCCTCTTCGACCCCAATCACGATTCCGTAGGCGAGACTGCGATCCGCGTAGTTATCGATGACGCGTTCGTGGGCCGCGACGCCGGAATCCCACCCCGGCAGGTCAACCAGCACCAGTTGTTGTCGTGCCGCCAGCGTTGGGCTGGGCAATTGTGCTTCTACCCAGCCCGCAGGTAGCAGGGGGGCGAGGCGGTTTTCGCGCAAGTCGGCTTCGTTCAGGGGCACCTGACGGCCATCGGGCAAACAGCCGACAAACCGGCGCTGTGGGCCGAACCGTAGTTCGGCGGGAACTGCGGTTTCAGGTGTCACGGCGGTCGCGAGGACGCTCTCGCCTAGAAGGGCATTGAGCAGACTGGACTTGCCGCAACTGAAGGCACCAATCAGTGGTACGCGAATCTCGAAATGTTCGATGAGCGGAACAAGCTCCTCGATGCCGCTTGGGTCAAGGCCGTGACGGACATGGATGTCGCGTACCGTCGGGAGTTGTCTTTGCAGCATGGTCTGGCGAGAAGTGAGCGAGATCATAGGGCTATCCTTGTTGATTGTTTGAGAAGTGGTCCCGTCTGTGCGATCTGGAGTCTGGCTTGACAAGTGGAAGTCTTGCCGACTTGGTCCTTGTTGTAAATGATGAATGCGAAATACCCTTCTACGCGTGCCCTGGAGAAGGAACCGGCACGCGGTCCGGCCACCGTTCCAGCTGCCGTGCCATTTCCAGGCGCACGGATCGGATCGCCGAGAGACTCCCGGCAGACAGGACCGCGCGCAGCGGTTCGCGCAGTGACAACAACTCCTCGCGCAGACGGTAACCGTCTTCCTGAATGGCTTTCATAACGGCGTCGAGTTCCTGAATCGGGTCGCGGAAGAGATTGCACACCGCCAGGCCAAATACGCGACCCACGCGCGGCTTCGTGTTCTCGAGTGCCTGATCGATGAGTGCTTGCGCGGTACGGCGCAACTTGAGGCCCTTGCGAAGGCCCGTGAGGTCGATGTGTGCGATGTCTACTGCCTCACGTCCCAGGGCTTGAACAAGGGGGGCGCGCACGCTTTCGCAGCGCGACAGGACGTGGCGTTCAAATGCCTGGTCATAGGCTTCGAGCAGCGTCATGCTGAGGCTCATGCAGAGCGTCGCGCGTGTAAGGTCGAAATCGACGCAGTTCTCGGTGAACTCCTCAACCACGGATTCGAATCGATCCAAGATTTCTTCGGTGATGATGGCGGCAATGTCCGGTGCATCGGTGCGCATTTCATCGAGGCGCTGACGTTGCTCAGTGATGAGGGTGGAAAAATCTGTGTCCATGTGCTGTCTCCCGTTTGATCGGATACTGCCGCGGTGCGCGGTCAGGCACATGGTAATGTGGGCATGCGACAGTTCGTGACCAACTAGGGTAGAGTTCATGACACGGCTTCGGTGCGTTCGATGACCAGATCCGTGAGTGCCGGGCCCCACCCCCTGAGCCAACGGTGCAGAAGTTCCGTTTCGATCATGGTGGCAATGACAAGCAGCCGCTCGCCCTCATCGAAGATCTGTTGGTCGGCGGCGAGGGGGGATTCGGCGAGGTGCTGGCCGATCGTCTTGTCAATACGAAAGCAAACACGTATTCGTGAGCCGCGCCGGATGCCGAAGTGGCCTTCGTCTACGTAGCGGGCGAGGTTGAAATCTGCCGGATATTTGAAAGGGTCGCCAAGGCCGGCATGCGAAATCCGGACCAGGGAGATGATGCGTTCATTGTCGAAACCCGAGAATCGGCAAACGAGATAGAGTCTTGGCCCTTGCGGCACGAGACCCAGCGGCCATACTTCCGCTTTCTGGCGTTTGCCCTTTGCGTTCCTGTACACAAGGCGAAGAGTTCGTTCCTCGTAAAGGGCTTCGCTTACGGTCTCAAAGATACCCGGAGCGAGCCGGGGGGCGATCAATGGCAGGGATTCTGGAACGCGCTGAGTCTTCTTCAGCCAGCGACGTTCGGCGTCAGGCGACGTCGTTGCAGCAAGCTGTTGTTGCGCACTGCCAAAGAGGGGAGCCAGTGTGAGCAGCGTTCGGGAAGGCAACAGGTCGGCGAGCTCGTTCTTCGCCAATTGCAGCAATAGCGCTTCTGGCGGGGACAGCAGGGGCAGGTTGAATCCCAGCGCACCTTCGGCCCAACGATAGCCGTATGGTCTTCCGCGTGTGTCGCACTCGATGGGGAACTGCCGGATCAGCACATCCAGGTGTCGTTGCAGGCTTCTGCGCGTGAGTTCGAAGCCCGCAGCCTGGAGCTGTTCGAGGAGATGGGCGCTTGTAGTGAAGCGTCTGCGCGGAATCCGTTGAAGGATTGCCAGCAACTGAAGCGCGGTTTCCAGGCCAGGGCTGCGTGGTGCGACCATGCAAGGGTGATTCCGCTAGCGAGGTGAGAATAACTTGTGCTTCAGCACCGCCCACAATCCGCGGCTGGTCTGAAACTCGCTGGTCTCAAGAGGTTCGTGCCCGCAGCTCGGACAGCGTTCGGGCGGTAGCTCTGATGGTAGAAGCGAGTCACTTCCGGTTTTCCAGGTCGTCTCCCAGTTGCAGGCTGGGCAGCGAATACTTACCGGCGGTGGAGCGACAGGCATTTTGGAGCCCCCATCGTAACGATATGGTCGTGCGGTGGCACGCATCGAGTACTAGTGTGCATACGCCCACCTGGGGCGCCTGCCCTTCTGTCGACAGCGAAACAGTATCAGATTGCAGTGCAAGGGGCGCGTTTTGGCGATATCCGATCCGCTGGCGCGTTGCTCGAGCTGTCAAGCCGGCGGCGGCTCAGAACTCCAGGTTCGTCGTGGCCGCTTCCGGGTACAGGTTTGGAAGCAGGATGTTCAGGGTGTCGAGCGGGAAGTTGAACGAAACCGGAGCCTTGTCCGACTCGCTGACCAGGAGCCCGTCTTTCAGCAGCCGGGCGAGCGCCCGTCGAGCGGTCCGCTCGGGCATCCCGGTCATGCGCTGGAACTGCCCCCGCGTGATGGGGCCGGCGCTCGCCGTGACGTAAAGCGGCATCACGAGCGACTCGTCGTAGGCCTTGTCCTTGCGCCCGCGCAGATGCACCAGGTCGGCAATGCGTCCCTTCAAACCTTCAAGCTCGAACATCTGCGCAAGAAAGCGTACCTGGTCGGCACATACGTCGATGAAGTACTCGCACCATTCGCGCAGCGCTCGCTCACTCAGATTGCCACGGCCATCGAGATCCCCCTGCCGGACCATGTCGGCGTGGTCGAGCATGGCGTAGTAGGTTTCGCGATCGCGCGCCAGTCCGCGGTTGACCGACCACAACCCCTGGCTCAGCGGGTAGAGCGCGCAATGGGTCTGTAGCCGGCAGGCTCGGCCGTTTCCATCGCGAAACGGGTGGACCCAGGCGGCCCGATGGTGCGCCGACGCAACTGCGTAGAGCACCGGGTCGAGCCCGGTCACCCTCCCATACACTTCGTCCATGCGTGTGAGAAAGGCCGGCAGTGCGGCATGGGCGGGCGGCTGATGGCGGCCCACGGCGACGTCCTCGCGGCGCAATTCGCCAGGGGCTACGACGTGCCCGTCTTCGGTCCTGCGGTCGGCCTCTGCAAGCTGGCCATAGAGCATCCGGTGGGCCGTGAGCAGGAACTCCGGGCGAAGGATTGCGCCCTCCTGCAGCCCGTCGATCGCGATACGGGCTTCAAGCTTGCGCTCGGCCGCAATGTGCGCCAGTGCGATCCGCTGGCGCTGGGCGATGCCGGCCTGCTCGGAGAACTCGGCGCGCAACGCCCGGGCGATGTTGGCCGGATGCGTGCCCTGGCCCTCGATGGTGTTGGAGTAGTAGGAGTTCATTGCCCGCACCAACTCGCGCAGCGACGCGAGCGTCGCTGGGCTCAAGGCCTTGCGCAGCGCCAGCGCCATTTCCACCACTGGGCGGCTGCGGGCCGCGAGCGCTTCCAGCTCCGTCTGGGGAAGCAGCGGCTCGAACTGGTGCGGCTGAGTGTACTGCCGGATCGTCGTGCTTCTGATGCTCATTTGGCCGGTTGAATCGAGAGGCAGGAGTGATCGACAAGTATCTACCGCATTGGAAAAATGTCAATTCAAGGCTGAAGATCCGGAATAACTTGGCCGGTCGTTTGGCCGGTTCCGTGGCCGATCACGCGAGCGGCCACGGAACCGCCTGAGGGGTGCCATGGCGGAATGGGGTATCCAGGTGTCGGGATACCCAGCCGAGCTTGGCTTCGGCCGGTGGGCGGTCAGCGGCGGGCGTCGACCCGCAACACCACCGCCATTGCCGAATCCCCCGCGGCGCAGCCGGTGAAGAGGCCCACGCCGCCGCCGCGCAGCGCGAGTTCCTCGATGAGTTCGAGGATCGAGCGCAGGCCGGTCGGGCCCTGGGGGTGGCCCCAGATCAGCGAACATCCATAGTTGTTCATCTTCGCGAGCGGGAAGCCGGTTTCGCGGGCGAAGGCGATGTCGTTGACGGCGAAGGGGTTGTGCGTCTTGACGGCGTCGACGTCGGTGATCTTGAGGCCGGCCTCTTTGAGCGCGGCCATTGCGGCGGGGGCCGGGGCCATCGGCATGTGGCCCCTGGCGACGCGTGCCTGGCCGAAGGCGAGGAGTTCGACCTCGATCGCCGGGTCGGTGGCGAGTTCGCGTGCCTGTTCGCGCGTCGTCACGAGGATTCCCGCGTTACCGTCGGCCGGATGGGTCTGGGTGCCGAAGGTGACGGTGCCGTTGGCCTTGACCGGCTTGAGTTTCGCGAGCCCCTCGGGGGTGGTGGGGAAGATGCCGTCATCGGCGGAGAGGGTGCCGGTCTGCCTGCGAAAGGCTGCGTCGGTGATCGGCACGTCCACCAGGTAACGGCGCTGGAAGGCGCGATCACCGGCGAGCGCGGCCTGGTACTGGGCGTAGCGGGCGAGCGTGACTTCGGCCTGTTCGGCGGCGCTGATGCCGAAATGGGCGGCGACGTTCTCGGCCGTGTCGACCATCGCGTTGCCGGCATGCGGGTCGTGTGCGAAGTTGTCGAGCACCCATTTTTCGGTATGCCCGCTGCCACCCGGGGCAGTCGGGTCGGGGTAATACACGATCGGGCCGTTCGAGCAGCGGTCGGCGCACACGACGAGCGCGCAGTGCGCGCTGCCGGCGCCGATCTCCTGCGCCGCCATCTGCAGCGTGCGCACGCTCGTGGCGCAGGCCTGCTGCACCGTGGGGCCGGCGATTGCCTCCAGGCCGAGCATGCCGGTGAGCCACGGCAGGCCATAGAAGCTGCCGTGCTGGAGGTTGGTGATGCCGAGGATGCCGAGATCGATTGCGGCCCGGGCCTGCGGGTGGGCATCGAGGAAGCTGCGCCCGACCGCCGCGGCGAGCCGGATGCTGTTGAGGTGGGCCAGCGGGCCCTGCCACTTGGCAAAGGGCGTGGACCAGTAGTGGCCGTAGGGAATGAAGGCGGAAGTCATCGTGGTTCAGTCCTGTGCGTTCGGTTCGGTGGTGGTGCGTTCGGCCTGCCACTGCGCGAAGCTCGATCCGCTGCGCGCGAGGCGTTCGAGCAGCGGCGCGGTCTGCCAGTACTGGGGGTCGAGCGTTTCGCGGAAGCGGTGCAGCTTCTCGCAGACCGCCTGCAGGCCGACGGTGTCGGCGTAGAACATCGGGCCGCCGCGATAGCGCGGGAAGCCGTAGCCGGAGGTGTAGACGATGTCGATGTCGGCGTGGCGGAGCGCGACCCCCTCTTCGAGGATGCGCGCGCCTTCGTTGATCATCGCGTAGAGGCAGCGTTCGCGGATCTCCTCGGCCGACGGCTTGCGTTGCGGCACCCCGAGGCGGGCGGCTTCGTCGCGGATCATCGCGACGACTTCGGGGTCGGGGGTGCGCCGCCGCTCGGGGTTGTCGTAGCGGTAGTAGCCGCGTCCGCTCTTCTGGCCCAGCCAGCCGCGCTCGACGAGCAGTGCCGAGGGGCGGTAGAAGCTGGGGTCGTCGGGCAGCAGGTGGGCGCGCTCGACGCGGGTAAGGTGGCCGATGTCGACGCCGGCCATGTCATACACCGCGAGGATGCCCATCGCCATGCCGAAGTCTTCGAGCGCGCGGTCGACCTCCTCGGGGGTGGCGCCTTCCATCACGCAGCGCTCGGCCTCGCGACCGTAGGGATCCATCATGCGGTTGCCGATGAAGCCGTAGCAGACCTTCGCGACCACGCCGACCTTGCGGATCGTCTTCGCGACGTCGAGGGCGGTGACCAGCACGTCGGGCGCGGTCTTCGCGCACTGCACGATCTCCAGCAACTGCATGACGTTGGCGGGGCTGAAGAAGTGCAGGCCGAGCACGTCCTCGGGGCGTCGCGTGACGGCGGCGATCTCGTCGATGTCGAGCGTCGAAGTGTTGGTGCCGAGGATTGCGCCGGGCTTCGCGACGGCGTCGAGGCGGGCGAAGATCTCCTTCTTCAGCGCCATGTTCTCGAACACCGCCTCGATGATGAGGTCGGCCCCGCCCAGTGCGGTGTAGTCGAGGCTCGGCGTGATCCGCGCCATGCGCTCTTCGAGTTGCGCTGCGTCGAGTTTGCCGCGCGCAACCGAACGCTCGTAGTTCTTGCGGATCGTCGCGAGCCCGCGGTCGAGGTTGGCCTGGCTTGCGTCGACGATCGTGACCGGAATGCCGGCGTTGGCGAAGCACATCGCGATGCCGCCGCCCATCGTGCCGGCACCGACGATGCCGACCTGCGCGACCGGGCGCGGCCGGGCATCTGCAGGCAGGCCCGGGATGCGTCGCAGTTCGCGCTCGCCGAAGAAGAGATGGCGGAAGGCGCGGCCCTCGACGGCGCGCTCGACCTGGTCGGAGAGCGTGCGCTCGCGCGCGAGCCCCTGCTCGAAGGGCAGCCTGACCGCGGCCTCGACCGCTTCGAGCAGGACGTGGGGCGAATTGCGGTTCTTCATCGTGCGCGCCAGCTCGCCGCGCCGCCGCGCGAATTCGTCGGTCGCCTGTCCGGCGCCGGCCACGCTGCGCTCACGCGTGCGCCGCGGGCCCTGGCCGGCAGCGACCAGCTCCTCGGCGAAGGCGAGTGCCGCGGCGGTGGCATCGCCGGCGCCCTCACTGGCGACCACCCGGTCGAGCAGGCCGAGTTCGAGCGCCTGCGCGGTGCCGAGCGGGCGCCCGCCGAGCATCATGTCGAGCGCCGGGGCGAGGCCGATCAGGCGCGGCATGCGCTGCGTGCCGCCGGCCCCGGGGATGATGCCGAGGCTCAGTTCGGGCAGGCCGAGGCGGGTGCCTTCGGTCGCGATGCGGAAGTGGCAGGCGATCGCGGTCTCGACGCCGGCCCCCATCACCGTGCCGTGCAGTGCCGCGACGACCGGGACCGGGCTGTCCTCGATGAGGTTCAGCACTTCGTGGTAGCCCGGTTCGAGGATGCCGGTCTCGAACTCGCGCATGTCGCCGCCCGAGACGAAGGTCCGGCCGGCGCAGGCAAGCACGATGGCCTTGACCGTGGGGTTGCCGCGCAGGGCGGTGAAATGCGTCTTCAGTGCGGCGCGTACGTCGCGGCTGAAGGTATTGACGGGCGGGTTGTCGATCGTGACGAGGGCGATCTCGCCCGTCATCGCGAGGCGTGCGGCTTGGGTCATGCGGGTTCTCCAGGTCGGGGAAGTTCAGATCCAGAGCGCTTCGGCGTCTTCCGGAATCGGGAGGGGATGGTGAATGCGGGCGGCGAGGGCCGCGCACTCGGGCAGCAGCCAGTGGCGGAAGGCGGCAGCCCCCGCCCGCACCCGTGCGGGATGGGGCGCCTGGGCGGCCGCGGCTTCGAGCCGGGCCCAGGCGCTGCCGACCGCAACGAGGCCGGTCAGGCGCATGAAGGGGGCCGCGGCCACCGCTGCGCCATCGCTGCGCAACAAGGTGTCGGCAGCACTGCTCCAGTGCCCGAGCGCGCTACCCAGGGCCGCGGCGGTGATTTCTTCGGCGCATGCGCAGGCGTCGAGGATCTCGTCGCGAAAGGCTTGCGCCGGGGCGCCACCGTCGGCGCACAGCAGGCGTTCGACGAGGGTCTTCGCGAGGATGCCGTTGGTGCCTTCGTAGATCTGGGTGATGCGTACATCGCGCAGCACCTGCTCGACGCGGAATTCGCGCAGGTAACCGTAGCCGCCGTGCACCTGGATCGCGAGCTGCGCCGTCTCGACTGCGCAGTCGGTGGCGAAGGCCTTGCACACCGGCGTCAGGAAGTCGACCAGCGCCGGTTTGTGGCCCAGTTCGAGTTCGACCCCGGTGCGCTGGATCAGCGCGCGGCAGCCTTCGGTCAGCGCGAGCTGGGTGAGGAGCATGCGCTGCACGTCGCCATGGCGTTCGATCGCCACTGCCCGCGCGCTGCCGTCGCGCCCCTGCAGGCGTTCGGCGGCATAGCAGCGGGCACGCTGGAGCGCGGCCTGCGCCATGCCGGTGGCCTGGCCGGCGACATCGAGGCGCTGCGCGTTCATCATCACGAACATGTGCGCGAGGCCCTTGCCTTCGGTTCCGAGCAGCTCGGCCTCGGCACTGTCGAACTGCAGATGGCAGGTGGGCGAGGCGTGCAGGCCCATCTTCTCTTCGATGCGCAGGCATGAGACCGCGTTGCGCCGCCCGTCGGGCAGCACTGCCGGACACAGGAAGAGGCTCAGTCCGCGGGTGCCCTCGCCGCCGCCCGGCGTGCGCGCGAGCACCAGATGCAGGATGTTGTCGGCGAGGTCGTGATCGCCGGCGGAGATGAAGATCTTGTCGCCCTGCAGACGCCAGCGGCGCGTGCCGCCGGAGGTCGGCTCGGCGGTTGCGAGGCAGCGGATGCGTGCGAGATCCGAACCGGCCTGCGGCTCGGTCAGGCACATCGTCGCCAGCCATTCGCCGGACACCAGGCGCGGCAGCAGGCGTGCGCGCTGCTCGGCCGAGCCGCAGGTGTCGAGCGTGCGGATCGCGGCATGGGCGAGACTCAGGAACATCTGGAAGCTGGCGCAGGCGCCGGCGAACATCTCCGAGACGCAGGCGGCGAGCACCTCGGGCTGCGCTTCGCCGCCGTGTTCGGTCGGCGCGGCGAGGCGTCCCCAGCCGGCCTCGCGGTAGCGCCCATAGGCCGTGCGGAAGGCCGGGGCAACGCGCACGCGGCCATCGACGATGCGCGGCGGCGCAAGATCGCCGAGGGGGTCGAGGGGGGCGATTTCCCCTTCGATGAAGCGTGCGGCCTCGCCGAGCAGCGCGGGTGCGACCTCGTCGTCCCAGCTCGGGAGCCGGCCGGCCCCTGCGCCGTGGCGCAGCGAGAACAGCATTTCCTCGACCGGAGCGCGGTAGTCCATCACGCCGTCCTCCGCTCCGGGGCGGGCGCGGCGTCGGCTGCAGCGTCGGCGAAGATCACCGGTGCTCCCGGAGGCTCGGCGTACAGCGCTTCGACCAGGGCGGCCCGTCGTGCGAGCACCGCGCGCTGGTTGATGTACCCCTTGTCGGTGATCTCGCCGTCGTCGATCGATGGCGGTTCGGCCATCAGCAGCGCGCGCGTGGCGTGGGTCGAGCTCGCCGGGGCGTCGGTGCGCAGCGCCGCGAGCCCTTTCTGCAGTTGCGTGCGGACCCGTGGATCGGCGAGCACCGTCGCCAGCGGGGTGTCGGAGGGCAGATCCGGACACAGGCTGCGGCAACCGCCCGGATGGGCGAACACGAGAAAGCCGATCTCCTCGCGGTCGTGGCCGGTCACGACGATGTCCTGGGCGACGGGCGCCAGGCATTCGAGCGCCTTCATGCGCAGCGCCCCGACGTGGACCCAGACGCCGCTCATGAGCTTGAAGTCCTCGGCGATGCGTCCGTCGAACACGAGGCCGCGCGACGGGTCGGTTTCATCGGCCAGGCGTCCGGCGTCGCCGATGCGGTAGTAGCCTTCTTCGTCGAAGGCCGCGTGCGTGAGATCCGGCCGTTTCCAGTAGCCCGGCGTGACGTTGGGGCCGCGCACGCGCAGTTCCAGCTTGCCCTGGGCGGGCACCATCTTGATCTCGGTGCCGGGTGCGGGCAGGCCAACGACCCCGGCGCGCTCGATGGGAAAATGCACGGTCGTGACCATCGGCGCGGTCTCGGTTGCGCCCCAGGCCGAGACCATCACCGTGCGCAGGCCGCGTTCGCGGATCGACAGCGCTTCGAGCTTCTCCCACAGGTGCTGCGGCAGCGCCGCCGCGGCATAGAAGATCATCTGCAGGCGGCGGAAGAAGTTCGCGCGCAGTGCGTCATCCGTTTCGAGGAACGGGATCAGCGCATCGAAGCCGCGGGGCACGTTGAAGTAGATCGTCGGCGAGATCTCGCGCAGGCGTGCGACACTTTTCTCGATCAGGCCGGGTGCGGGCTTGCCGTCGTCGAGGTAGAGCGTGCCGCCGTTGGCGAGCACGAGATTGAAGTTGTGATTGGCGCCGAAGGTGTGGTTCCACGGCAACCAGTCGACGATCACCGGCGGTGTTTCGGCGAGAAAGGGCCACAGTTGCGCGATGGCCTGCTGGTTCGAGCACAGCATGCGCTGGGTGTTGATGACGCCCTTCGGATCGCCGGTCGAGCCGGAAGTGAACAGGATCTTGGCGATGGTGTCTGGCGTCACAGCGGCGTAGGCGCGGTCGACCTCCGGGCCGGCTTCGAGCGCCAGCAGGTCGGCGAAGCGCCCGGCGCCAGCCGGCGCGCCTTCGCGCGGCGAGGCGTCGCCGAACACGATCCGCGCGTTGCCGAAGTCGACCGCTGCGAGCACGCTGGCGTATTTCGCCCCGTCGTCGGCAAAGACGAGACCGGGTGCGAGCAGCGCTGCAATCGCCCGGACCTTCGCGTAGTCGCGCGACATCAGCGAGTAGGCCGGAGAGATCGCCGCGAACGGGATGCCGACGTGCATCGCGCCGAGTGCGAGCAGCGCGTGTTCGAGCGAATTGTCCGAAAGCACCAGGACCGGCCGCTCGGCCGACAGCCCGAGCGCGAGGAGCGCCGCGCCGATGCGCCGCGCCTGCCGGTACGCCTCGCCGTAGCTCAGCGTGCGCCAGCCTTCGCCTTCGTGAGCGGCGAGGAAGCTGCGCCCGGGCGCTTCGTGTGCCCAGTGTTCGAGATATTCACCCAGGCAGCGTGCATGCGCCTGCAGCCGGTGCGCCGAGCGCAGCACGCGGGTACCGTCGGTGCGCAGCTCGAAGTCGACCTTCGGCGCCGCGAACGCGAGCGTGGCGAAGGGCGGCTTGCTCATTGCAGGATCTTCCACTCGCCGTTGCGGATCGTCGCCATGATCGCGGCGCGTCCGTCGAGACCGTTGTGGTTGTCTGCCGACATGCTGTAGACGCCATGGGTGGCTGGCAACTCGCGCACGCCTTCGAGCGCCTCGCGCAGCGCGGCACGGAACCCGGGCGTTCCGGGGCGAGCCTTCTTGAGGGCTTCGGGGGCGGCGGCAGCGAGCAGCAGGTAGGCGTCGTAGGCATGTCCGCCGAAGGTGCTGAGGCTACCCGTGCCATGGGCCGCCTCGTACAGTCTTGTGTACTCGAGCGCCACCGCCTTTGAGGGATGGCTGTCGGGCAGTTGCGCGGCGAGCAGGATCGGGCCGACCGGGAACAGCGTGCCATCGACATCGCGCCCGCCCACGCGCAGGAAGTCGCGGTTGGCGATCCCGTGGGTCTGGTAGATCTGGCCCTTGTAGCCGCGCTCTGCAAGCGTCGCCTGGGGCAGCACGGCGGGCGTGCCGGAGCCCGCGATCAACACGGCATCGGGGCTGGCGCCGAGGATCTTGAGAATCTGCCCGGTGACGCTGGTGTCGTTGCGCTGGTAACGCTCGACGACCGCGAGCGTGATGCCGTGCCGTTCGGCAGCGGCGCGCATGGCATTGAGCCACAGTTCGCCGTAGGGGTCGGCGAAACCGATGAAACCGATGTTCTTGACCCCCTTCGTCGCCATGTGCCCGGCGATCGCTTCAGCCATCAGCCCGAAGCTCTGCGGCGTGGTGAAGATCCACGGCGCCTTGTCGCCCGCCGGGGGCACCGGGGCCATCGCGATCTGCGGCGTGCGCGATTCGTGTGCGACCTCCAGGATCGCGACCGAAGTCGGCGTCGCAGTGGCGGCGACGAGCAGGTCGACCTTGTCTTCGGTGACCATCTTGCGTGCGTTCTTGACGGCGGTGGCGGTGGCGGTGTCGGTGGCGTCGTCGAGCACGATCCACTTCACGGGTTCGCCGGCGATGGTCTGCGGCAGCAGGGCGAAGGTGTTCTTTTCCGGAATGCCGAGCGAAGCGGCCGGACCGGTGGCCGACACGCTGACGCCGACGGTGATCTGTGCCGAGGCGGTTCCGGCCAGCGCGAATGCCCCGAGCAGCAGGGCGAGCTTGATGCCTTGCATGGTGTCTCCTCCTTGTCTTTGTAGTCCGCGCGCTCCGGCCCCGTCCAGTGTTTCGGCCGCTTGCGGCAGGTCGCGTGGTGACCTAAAGTACGAGCCTGAAACTAACTTTGTCAAACGATCGGTTAGCTAGTCAGTTAGAGCGAGGAGCAGGAAGCTTGGGAGGTCTTTCCATCACGACCCTGCGCCGTCCGTCCGAACGGCGGCTCGCGGTCGAAGCGGCCGTGCTCGATTTCGCGCGACGCCATCCCGACTGGGGGCAGGCGCGCGTCGCCGAGGCGGTCGGCAGCGAGATCGGACTCAAGGTGTCGGCCGCAGGTGTGCGCTGGATCTGGCAACGCCACCAGCTCGAAACCGCGGCGAAGCGGGCGGCTGCGCTGCGCGCGCACGCGGGTGAGCAGCCGCTCGACCCACCGCAACGCGAGGCGCTCGCGCGCATCGAGGCCCGCCGCGGTGGCGCCGCAGGCGGCGAGATGCCAGTGCTCGCACGTCAGCATCTGTTGAGCGTGGCGGCGCGCGAGTTCAGTCGCAAGGGCTACGCACGGACTTCGATCCGCGGCATCGCCAATGCCGCAGGCATGCAGCCGGCGTCGGTGTATTACCACTTCGGTTCGAAGGAGGATCTGTTCGTCGCCGCGCATACTGCCGGCATGCAGGAGGTGTCGGTTTCGATCGAGAAGGCGGTGGCTGCCTGCACCGATCCGTGGGAACGGCTCGAAGCGGCCTGCATCGTGCACATCCGCCACCTCATCTCCGGGAACGATCTGACGGTGTGGACCGGCGCGAGCCTCTTCCTCTTCACGTCGCCTGACATCCAGCGCCAGTTGCGCACCGAGCGCGACCGCTTCGAGGCAATCTACCGCCGTCTCATCGCCGCGCTGCCGCTCGCTCCCGATCTCGACCGCAGCCTGTTGCGCCTGCAACTGCTCGGGGCACTGAACTGGACGCGCACCTGGTATCGTCCGGGCAAGCGCAGCCCGGAGCAGATCGCACGGCACCTGATGCGCTTGCTGCGCAAGGGGGCGCACGCCTGCGTTCCGGATCGCGTGTGAGCTTCGCTCATACAGGTCGCAAAGCCGTCGGCTGTAACCGATTGGGCGTACCATGTGCGACCGTGGGGATTTCGGGAATCGGTGCCATGCAGCTCATCCTGATCAGCGGCCTGTCCGGTTCGGGCAAGAGCATCGCGCTCAATGTCCTTGAAGACGCGGCGTACTATGTTGTCGACAATCTGCCGGCGACCTTGCTGCCACAGCTCGTGAGCCATCTGCGCGACGGCGGCTACGAGAGGGCGGCCGTCGCGGTCGATGTCCGCTCGGGGGCGAGCATCGAGGCGCTGCCGCAGCAGGTCGAGGCGTTGCGGGCGATGGTCCGGGATCTGCGCATCCTGTTTCTCAACGCACGCGACGAGACGCTGATTGCGCGGTTTTCCGAGACGCGGCGGCGCCATCCGCTGGCACGCGAAGAGGTCTCGCTGGCCGAGGCGATCCAGCAGGAACGCGAAGCCCTGGCGTCGATCGCGGAGCTGGGCCAGAACATCGATACCAGCGATCTGCATCCGAACACGCTGCGCGCGTGGGTCAAGGATTTCCTGCAGATCGAGGCGACCGAGGGGCTCACGCTGATGTTCCAGTCCTTTGGCTTCAAGTACGGGATCCCGCTCGATGCCGACCTCGTCTTCGACGTGCGCTGCCTGCCCAATCCGCACTACGATCCGCGCCTGCGCCCGCTCACCGGCTGCGACGCGCCGGTGATCGAATTCCTGGAGCGAATTCCCGAGGTGGCGCGGATGTGCGAGGACATCCGGAGCTTTGTCGACAACTGGTTGCCGAGCTACATCCGCGACAACCGCAGCTACCTGACGGTGGCGGTCGGCTGTACCGGTGGGCAGCACCGATCGGTCTACATCACCGAATGGCTGGCGCGGCATTTCAGCGCCAGGGTGCGCGTGCTGGCGCGACATCGCTCGGTGACCCGGCGCGAACCGGGCGTCGCGTCGTGACCGCAGGCCGTATGCCAGTCAGGGCTTGAGCGGTGTGGTACGAACGCCTGCGCCCCTGGATCGGGTTGATGCGGCCGGGCGACTACCTGACGCTGGCCTTCGCGCTTGCGCTGTGCCTCGTGTCGGCCGCCACGCTGTGGCGCGGCGGTGCGCCCGACAAGGCGGTGGTGCGCGCTGGAGGCCAGATTTTCGCCGAGATCGGCCTCGATCGCGCCCGGATCATCGAGGTGCCCGGTCCGCTCGGCATCACGCGCATCGAGATCGAACCGGGGCGGGCGCGGGTCGCGTCCGATCCTGGGCCGCGCCAGTACTGCGTGCGCCAGGGCTGGCTGACGCAATCGGGGGCGACGGCGATCTGTGCTCCGAACGAGATCAGTCTCAGCCTCACCGGCGGGGACTCGGCCTATGACTCCCTCCACTACTGAGATCCGCGCCACCGGCGACGATGTCCGGATCGCCCGGCTTGCCGCGGCGGCGATCGTGCTGTCGGTGGCCGAAGCGGCGATCCCGCTGCCGCTGCCGGGCGTCAAGCCGGGGCTGGCGAACATCGTGATCCTGATCGTGCTGCTGCGCTGGGGCTGGCGCGACGCGGTGTGGGTGGCGCTGCTGCGGGTGTTCGCCGGCAGCCTGCTGCTGGGGCAGTTTCTCGCGCCGGGCTTCTTCCTGAGCCTGGCCGGTTCGGTGGCGAGCCTCGCCGTACTCGGGCTGGCTGTGCATTTGCCGCGCCGCTGGTTCGGCACGGTCAGCCTGAGCCTCTTCGCGGCCTTTGCGCATATCGGGGGGCAACTCGTGCTGGCGCGCCTGTGGCTGGTGCCGCACGACGGCGTGTTCTACCTCGTACCCGTGTTCGCGCTCGCTGCGACGGTGTTCGGACTCGTCAATGGCCTCGTCGCGGGGCGCCTGATGCGCGAGATCACGTGAAGGCGGGGAGTGGGTTTGTGATGCAAACCCATGTTCCGGAATGGAAAATCTGTGAAACATCGGTGCGGAACATTGTGTTCGCGGCGTGCGAAGGCGTAAAATCCAGCCCCTTTCGAGAGCTTCCGCGCCCGGGGGCGCCATGCAGTCAGTGACCGATTATCCCGAATCCTTCGATGTCATCGTCGTCGGTGGCGGCCATGCCGGCACCGAGGCGGCGCTTGCGGCGGCCCGCATGGGCGTGAGAACCCTCCTGCTCACGCACAACATCGAGACGCTCGGGCAGATGAGCTGCAATCCGTCGATCGGCGGAATCGGCAAGGGCCATTTGGTCAAGGAGGTCGATGCCCTGGGTGGGGCGATGGCTGCGGCCACCGACGAGGGTGGCATCCAGTTCCGCATCCTCAACGCCTCGAAGGGGCCCGCCGTGCGCGCGACGCGCGCGCAGGCCGATCGTGTGCTGTACAAGGCAGCGATCCGCCGCAGGCTGGAAAACCAGCCCAACCTGTGGCTCTTCCAGCAGGCCGTGGACGATCTCGTCGTCGAGGGGGGGCAGGTGACCGGCGCCGTGACCCAGATCGGACTGCGGTTTCGTGCGCCGGCGGTCGTGCTTACGGCTGGAACCTTCCTCGACGGGCTGATCCACGTCGGCCTCCAACATCACCGCGGCGGGCGTGCCGGGGATCCCCCGGCGATCTCGCTCGCGGCGCGCCTGCGTGAGCTGGCGCTGCCGCGTGGCCGGCTCAAGACCGGCACGCCGCCGCGCATCGATGCGCGCAGCATCGACTTCTCGGTGATGCAGGTCCAGCCCGGGGATGACCCGGTGCCGGTGTTCAGCTTTCTCGGGCATGCCGGGCAGCATCCTGAACAGCGCCCGTGCTGGATCACGCACACGAACGAGCGCACGCACGAGATCATCCGCGCCAACCTCGACCGGTCGCCGATGTACTCCGGGGTGATCGAGGGGGTCGGGCCGCGCTACTGCCCGTCGATCGAAGACAAGATCCACCGCTTCGCTGACAAGTCGAGCCACAACGTCTTTCTCGAACCCGAGGGGCTCGACACCCACGAGATCTATCCGAACGGGATCTCGACCTCGCTTCCGTTCGATGTGCAGCTTGCGCTGGTGCGCAGCATCCGCGGCATGGAGAATGCGCACATCCTGCGCCCGGGCTACGCGATCGAGTACGACTACTTCGATCCGCGCGCGCTCAAGTCGTCGCTGGAGACGAAGTCGATCGACGGGCTCTTCTTTGCCGGCCAGATCAACGGCACCACCGGCTACGAGGAGGCGGCCGCGCAGGGGCTTCTGGCCGGCGCGAATGCGGCACTGCAGGTTCTGGGGCGCGAGCCGTGGTGTCCGCGCCGTGACGAGGCCTATCTGGGGGTGCTGGTCGATGACCTCATCACGCGCGGGGTGTCGGAACCCTACCGGATGTTTACCTCGCGCGCCGAATACCGGCTGCAGTTGCGCGAAGACAATGCCGACCTGCGTCTGACCGCGAAGGGGTACGAGCTGGGGCTGGTGGACGAGGCCCGGTGGGCGGCCTTCAGCGCCAAGCGCGAGGTGATCGAACGCGAATCCGGACGTCTGCGTGCGAGCTGGGCGCTCCCGGCGCAGGTGCCTGCGGAACTGGCCGAGCGGGTGCTCGGCAAGGCGCTCGAACGTGAAACCCGCTTCTTCGACCTCCTGCGCCGTCCGGCCACGACCTACGCGGGGCTGATGAGCCTGCCGGGCGCACCGGAAGGGCCGGAAACCGATCCGCAGGTGATCGAGCAGATCGAGATCGCCGCGAAGTACCAGGGCTACATCGACCGCCAGCAGGGCGAGGTGGCGCGCCAGATGCAGGCGGAGTCGACCGTGCTGCCGTCCGACCTGGACTATGCCGAGGTGCGCGGGCTGTCGAAGGAGGTGCAGCAGAAGCTCAACCAGCATCGACCGCAGACGATCGGTCAGGCCGGGCGGATCCAGGGCGTGACGCCGGCGGCGGTCTCGCTGCTGCTGGTCTGGCTCAAGCGCCAGGCCTTGCTGCGTGCTTCGGCCGGCGGGGGGCACAAGAGGAGCGCATGAGCGACGAATCGGAACTCGCGCACGGGCTTGCGGGACTGGGGCTCGATCTGCCTGCGCCCGCTGCGCAGAAGCTCCTCGCCTATCGCGCGCTGTTGCTGAAATGGAACCGGGTGTACAACCTGACGGCGATCCGCGCGCCGCATCACGCGCTGACCCATCATCTGCTCGATTCGCTGGCCGTGCTTCCGTTTCTTGCCGCTGTCGGTAGGCTGGCCGACGTCGGCTCGGGCGGCGGACTGCCCGGCATTCCGCTCGCGATCGCGCGACCGACGCTGGACGTGAGTTCAATCGAGACGGTCGGCAAGAAGGCGAGCTTTCAGCAACAGGCGAAGATCGAACTCGGGCTTTCGAACTTCATGGTACTCAACGAGCGGGTCGAGAATGTGCGCAGCGCCGAAGCGTTCGATGCCGTGATCTCGCGGGCCTTTTCCTCGCTTGGCGAGTTCGCGGCGCTCACCCGCCACCTCCTGCGACCGGGCGGGCGCTGGCTGGCGATGAAGGGTGGGGTGCCCGAGGACGAGATCGCGGCGTTGCCGCCGGACATCGCCGTCGTCGCGGTGCATCCATTGCGGGTGCCCGGTCTCGACGCCGAGCGCAATCTCATTGTCATGGAGCCTCGCTGATGGCGAAGATCTTCTGCGTAGCGAACCAGAAGGGCGGCGTCGGCAAGACGACCACCTGCGTCAACCTTGCAGCGGCCTTGCAGGAGTCGGGACAGCGCACGCTGCTGATCGACCTCGACCCGCAGGGCAACGCGACGATGGGCAGCGGCGTCGACAAGCGCACGCTGAAGGGGGGCATCTACCCACTGCTCGTCGGCCTGGCGCAGCTCGATGCGGTGCGGATGCGTTCGCCAAGCGGCGGCTACGACATCCTGCCGGCAAACCGCGAACTGGCCGGTGCCGAGGTCGAACTGGTCGGGCTCGAACGGCGCGAGCGGCGCCTGCGTGATGCGCTGCAGGCGTTCGATGCCGAGTACGACTTCGTGCTCGTCGACTGCCCACCCTCTTTGTCGCTCCTGACACTCAACGGCTTGTGCGCTGCACACGGCGTCATCATTCCGATGCAGTGCGAATACTTCGCGCTCGAGGGCCTGTCCGACCTCGTCAACACGATCAAGAAGGTGCATGCCGGCCTCAATCGTGATCTGAAGATCATCGGATTGCTGCGCGTCATGTACGATCCGCGCATGACCTTGCAGCAACAGGTCTCGGCACAACTGGAGAGCCATTTCGGCGACAAGGTGTTTCGTGCGATCGTGCCGCGCAACGTGCGCCTGGCCGAAGCGCCGAGCCACGGCATGCCTGGGGTGGTCTTCGACCGCAACGCCAAGGGTGCGCAGGCCTACATGGCCTTCGCGGAAGAGATGATCGAACGCGTGAAGAAGCTCTGACGGACTCATGACACCACCAAAGAAGAAAGGACTGGGGCGGGGCCTGGACGCATTGCTCGGGCACGATGGAGACGACGAGGGCGCGAAGGGCGAACTGCAGACCCTGCCGGTCGGCTGCCTGCAGCCCGGAAAGTATCAGCCGCGCACCCGCATGGATCCGGGTTCGCTCGAAGAGCTGGCGGCCTCGATCAAGGCGCAGGGCGTGATGCAGCCGGTGCTGGTGCGCCCGGTCGGGCCCGAGCGCTACGAGATCATCGCCGGTGAACGGCGCTGGCGTGCGGCTCAGATCGCGGAACTCGACGAGGTGCCCTGCCTGGTGCGGGAGATTCCCGATGAAGCCGCGCTGGCGATGTCGCTGATCGAGAACATCCAGCGCGAGAACCTCAACCCGCTCGAAGAGGCGGGCGGCATCCAGCGCCTGATCGACGAGTTCGGCATGACCCATCAGCAGGCGGCTGATGCGGTCGGACGCTCGCGCCCGGCGGCGACGAATCTGCTGCGTCTGCTCAACCTCGCAGAACCCGTGCAGGAACTGCTGATGGCCGGTGACATCGACATGGGGCACGCGCGCGCAGTGCTTCCGCTCGATCCAGCGGGCCAGATCCAGGTCGCGAACCACGTCGCGGCCCGCGGCTTTTCGGTGCGGGAGACGGAACGGCTCGTGCACCGGCATCTGCACCCGCAGGCATCGCGCGCCGGACGCGAGCCCGATCGTGATCTGTTGCGCCTGGAAGAAGAGCTTGCCGACGCGGTCGGCGCGACGGTCAGGATCCGCGCGAATCGCAAGGGGACGGGGGAGCTCAGCATCCGCTTCGCCTCGCTCGACCAGCTCGACCAGCTCATTTCACGCCTGCGCTGAACCGCTGCGCCGCGGTCTGCTGCCAGGGTGTCGGCGCACCTGAAGAGTGCGTGCTGCACCGCCGCAGGGTTTGACTTTGTTGTGGTTAACCCCTACC
This sequence comes from Rhodocyclaceae bacterium, assembly GCA_023383815.1. Lineage (GTDB taxonomy): Bacteria > Pseudomonadota > Gammaproteobacteria > Burkholderiales > Rhodocyclaceae > JACOUN01. Next base: position 5,492 of record JAHDYG010000023.1, on the reverse strand, counting down.
ATTGCGAAGTTTTACAGGCAGTCGGCGCGGCGCGCCAGCGGACCGATGTACAAGATGGTCTTCCTGCAGTGCGGCGCAGCGATAGCGGCAACGGCCATTGCGGCCTTTTTTTTCGGGCAGTACGGAGCAGTTTCGGCAGCACTCGCGGCTCTGGCGTGCATCGTGCCGAACGCGTTGTTCGCGTTCCGTCTGAGTCTGGTCTCGCGGCGGACCGGTGCTCCCCCCGTTGCAGGTTTCTTTGTCGGCGAGCTCGTCAAGCTCGCGGCGATGGTTGGTTTGTTGGTGTTGATCGGACGGCAGTATGAAGAGCTTCACTGGGGAGGTCTCTTCATCGGTCTGATCCTGACACTGAAGGCGAATTTGTTTGCTTTTCTGGTGAAGACATAAAAATGGCTACAGGGAACGCTCCCACTGCATCAGAGTACGTCGTCCACCACCTGACGCACCTGAACAACACTGGTCATGCGCAGGAGAACGTCGTTGACTGGACCGTGATCAACCTCGACTCGATGTTCTGGTCACTGTCGCTCGGCGTGTTGACGGTGTTCATCCTGTGGCGCGCAGCCAGCCGCGCCACCTCCGGTGTTCCGGGTCGATTCCAGGGTTTCGTCGAACTGCTCGTCGAGATGGTTGCCGATCAGGCGAAGGGGATCGTCCATAGCGCCGAGTCGCGCAAGTTCGTCGCGCCGCTCGCGCTGACCGTCTTCGTGTGGATCTTCCTGATGAACTTCATGGACCTGATTCCGGTGGATCTGATTCCGCGGATCTGGGAAGGAATCTACGCTTCGGCGGGCGGAGATCCGGCGCATGCCTACCAGCGGGTCGTCCCCAGTGCCGATCTGAACATCACCCTCGGCATGTCCTGCGGCGTGCTGTTGCTCTGCCTTTATTACAACGTCAAGATCAAGGGGTTCGGCGGCTGGGTCCATGAGCTGTTCAGCGCGCCGTTCGGCAGCCACCCGGTTCTGTGGCCCTTCAACTTCGCGATGCAGATCATCGAGTTCGTCGCCAAGACCGTGTCGCACGGCATGCGTCTGTTCGGCAACATGTATGCGGGTGAGCTGCTCTTCATCCTGATCGCGCTGCTGGGCGGCACTGCGTCGGTCTTCGGGTTTGCCGGGCACCTGATCGCCGGGACGATCTGGGCCATCTTCCATATCCTGATCATCACGCTCCAGGCCTTCATCTTCATGATGCTGACGCTGGTGTATGTCGGTCAGGCGCATGAGAGTCACTGAGAGTTCTGTATCATCGCTGGTTTTGTCTTAATCACACCTTTTCAATCAAGGAGTTGTCATGGAAAACGTTCTGGGTTTCGTAGCGCTGGCGGCTGGTCTGATCATCGGTCTGGGTGCAATCGGTGCGTGTATCGGTATCGGGATCATGGGCAGCAAGTACCTCGAAGCTTCGGCGCGTCAGCCTGAGCTGATGAACGCCCTGCAGACGAAGATGTTCCTGCTGGCCGGCCTGATCGACGCTGCGTTCCTGATCGGCGTCGGGATCGCGATGATGTTCGCCTTCGCCAACCCGTTCGTTCTCTGATCGTCCGGACCTCCAACGCAACCGAGGGCCAAGAACAGTGAATCTGAACGCAACCCTGATCGCCCAGATCGTTGTGTTCTTCATCCTCGGCTGGTTCACGATGAAATTCGTGTGGCCGCCGATCATGAAGGCACTCGACGAGCGCGCGAGCAAGATCGCCGACGGGCTGGCAGCTGCGGACAAGGCCAAGGCGGATCTCGCGCTGGCGGAGAAGAAAGTCGTCGAAGAGTTGCGCAAGGCCCGCGAGTCCGCGGGTGACGTGCGCGGTGCGGCCGAGAAGCAGGCGGCCAAGCTCATCGAGGATGCCCGCTCCGAAGCGACCCGCATCGTGGCCAAGGCCCGTGAGGATGCCGAAGGCGAGGCTGCCGTTGCCGCGCAGCGTGCCAAGGAAGAACTGCGCAACCAGGTCGCGCAACTGGCGGTCGCCGGCGCAGAGAGGATCCTTCGCCGCGAGATCGATGCCAAGGTGCACGCCGACCTGCTCGCCAATCTCAAACAGGAACTGCAATAAGCCATGGCCGAGAACGTCACCATCGCCCGCCCCTACGCAGACGCCGTCTTCGCGCTGGCGCGGGGATCCGATGCGCTGGCGCCCTGGTCGGAAGCACTGGACCGGCTGGCCGAGATTGCCTCCGATCCTGCGGTGCAGGACTGCATCCGTGACCCGAAGCTCTCGACGGACCAGCTCGCCGGGCTGGTCCTCGATGTCGCCGGTGCGGCCTTGAATGCCGAACAGCAGAATTTCGTTCGTGTGCTGATCGAGAACGATCGTCTGCAAGTGCTTCCCGAGATCCGCGATCTGTTTCTCCAGAGGAAGAACGGATACGAAGGTGTCAAGAAGGCCGATATCGCTTCGGCCTTTCCGATCGACGACGCCACCCTGTCGAAGCTCAAGGCGGATCTCGAAGCCCGTTTCAAGGCGACGATCGAAGTGGCCGTCCGGATCGACCCTGAGCTCATCGGCGGGGTCCGGATCGCGGTCGGAGATGAAGTCATCGATGCCTCGGTACGCGGCAAGCTCGCCAGCATGGCCGCTGCGCTAAAGAACTAGGAGCAACCTAAATGCAACTCAATCCCTCTGAAATCAGTGATCTGATTAAGAGCCGGATCCAGAACCTGCAACTGTCCGCGGCCTCGAAGAACGAAGGCACGGTGGTTTCGGTAACGGATGGCATTACCCGCCTGCACGGCCTCACCGACGTGATGCAGGGCGAGATGCTGGAATTTCCCGGCGACACCTTCGGCCTTGCGCTGAACCTCGAACGCGACTCCGTCGGCGCGGTCATCCTGGGCGACTACGAGCACATCACGGAGGGCGACACGGTCAAGGCGACCGGCCGCATTCTCGAAGTGCCGGTTGGTCCGGAGCTGCTCGGGCGCGTCGTCAATGCGCTGGGCCAGCCGATCGATGGCAAGGGTCCGATCAATGCGAAGATGACCGACAAGATCGAGAAGGTTGCGCCGGGCGTGATCGCCCGCCAGTCCGTCTCGGAGCCGGTGCAGACCGGTCTGAAGTCGGTCGATGCCATGGTGCCGATCGGCCGTGGTCAGCGCGAGCTGATCATCGGCGACCGCCAGACCGGTAAGACCGCAGTCGCCGTTGACGCGATCATCAACCAGAAAGGCCAGAACATGTTCTGCGTCTATGTGGCGATCGGTCAGAAGGCTTCGACGATCAGCAACGTCGTGCGCAAGCTCGAAGAGCACGGGGCGATGGAGTACACCATCGTCGTCGCTGCCTCGGCGTCCGAATCGGCGGCAATGCAGTATCTCGCAGCCTATGCGGGCTGCACGATGGGCGAGTACTTCCGCGATCGCGGCCAGGATGCACTGATCATCTATGACGATCTGACCAAGCAGGCCTGGGCCTACCGCCAGATCTCCTTGCTGCTGCGTCGTCCGCCGGGCCGTGAAGCGTACCCGGGAGACGTGTTCTATCTCCACTCCCGCCTGCTCGAGCGCGCTGCGCGTGTCAATGCCGACTACGTCGAGAAGTTCACGAACGGCGAAGTCAAGGGCAAGACCGGTTCGCTGACCGCCCTGCCGGTGATCGAAACCCAGGCCGGCGACGTGTCCGCGTTCGTTCCGACCAACGTCATCTCGATCACCGACGGCCAGATCTTCCTGGAGACTGACCTCTTCAACGCCGGTATCCGTCCCGCGATCAACGCCGGTATCTCGGTGTCGCGTGTCGGGGGTGCTGCGCAGACCAAGGTGATCAAGAAGCTCTCCGGGGGCATCCGGACCGACCTCGCGCAATATCGCGAACTGGCGGCGTTCGCCCAGTTTGCTTCGGATCTGGACGAGGCGACGCGCAAGCAGCTCGAGCGTGGCCGTCGCGTGACCGAACTCATGAAGCAGCCCCAGTACGCGCCGCTTTCGATCGCCGAGATGGCCGTGTCGCTCTTTGCGGTCAACAAGGGCTACTTCGATGACATCGACGTGTCCCGCGTGCTCGACTTTGAAGCCAAGCTCCACCAGCACGTCAAGTCCCGGCATGAGTCGCTGGTCGGCAAGATCCTGTCTTCGCGCGAACTCGATGCGGACGGTGAGAAGGAACTGGCCGCCGCAATCGAAGAGTTCAAGAAGACCTGGGCCTGACGGAGGCGGATCATGGCAAGCGGCAAGGAAATCCGTACCAAGATCAAGAGCGTGCAGAACACGCGCAAGATCACCAAGGCCATGGAGATGGTCGCGGCATCCAAGATGCGCAAGGCGCAGGAACGGATGCGCTCGGCCCGTCCCTATGCCGAGAAGATCCGCCGTCTCGCCGCAAACCTGTCGCAGGCCAATGTCACCGACTACAAGCACCCGTTTCTCGTCCGCAAGGACGAGATCCGGCGGGTGGGCCTGATACTGGTCACGACCGACAAGGGTTTGTGTGGCGGTCTCAACACCAACATCCAGCGCATTGCGCTGACTGCGATGAAGGAATGGGAGACCTCCGGTGTGACCGAGATTCGTGCCTGCTGCATCGGCAACAAGGGGCTGGGCTTCATGCAGCGCATGGGCGCCCGGGTCGCTTCGCAGGTCACACAGCTCGGTGACACGCCCCATCTGGAAAAGATGATCGGGCCGGTCAAGATCATGCTCGACGCCTTCCAGAACGGTGAGCTCGACGCCGTGTATATCGCGTACACGCGCTTCATCAACACGATGAAGCAGGAGCCGGTGCTGGAACAGTTGCTGCCGCTGACGGGCGAGAAGCTCGGAACGCCAGAGACCAGTTGGGACTACCTGTACGAGCCTGATCCTCAGGTCGTGATCGACGAGATGCTGGTTCGCTACGTCGAAGCGCTCGTCTATCAGGCGGTGGCCGAGAACATGGCGTCCGAACAGAGTGCGCGGATGGTTGCGATGAAGGCTGCATCCGATAACGCGAAGAACGTCATCGGCGAGCTTCAGCTGGTCTACAACAAGACCCGTCAGGCAGCGATCACCAAGGAGCTTTCGGAGATCGTCGGCGGCGCGGCCGCGGTGTAACGGAAAATTGATTGAAGGAAAAACGATGAGTACTGGTTCGATCGTTCAGTGTATCGGCGCCGTGGTGGATATCCAGTTTCCGCGCGACGCGATGCCGAAAGTGTATAGCGCCCTCAAGCTCCAGGATTCCGGCAAGTCGTTCGCCGAGGAAGGCCTGACCTTCGAGGTCCAGCAGCAGCTGGGCGACGGCGTGGTACGTACCATCGCCCTCGGTTCGACCGACGGGCTGCGCCGCGGGATGGCGGTTGCCGATACGGGCGCGCCGATTTCGGTGCCAGTTGGCCACGGCACCCTTGGCCGCATCATGGACGTTCTGGGTCGCCCGATCGACGAAGCGGGTCCGATCGAGACCGACGAACGGCGGGCCATTCACCAGAAGGCGCCGAAGTTCGACGAGCTGTCCCCGTCGGTGGAGCTGCTCGAAACCGGCATCAAGGTCATCGACCTGATCTGCCCGTTCGCCAAGG
>JAHDYG010000022.1:46015-58212 GCA_023383815.1 Rhodocyclaceae bacterium | reverse complement strand
CCGCAAGCTGCGTCCCGGACCGACGCGCCTCCGAGGGCTGCCACAGGGGGTGGGAAACCATTTGTTCCATCGTGTTGCTCTCCATGTCGAAGATCCTGCGCCGTACCGTTCAGCGCATCAGTTGTCCGGTGCGTCCGATCACCGTGATGTCGACGAAGCTCGAACCGGAGCGCCGGTTCGGCCCGTACTCGAGTTCGAACCCGCCCAGATCGAAGCGCCCGAGCCCTTCCAGCGCGGCCTCGACGTCGCGCGGCGCGGCATTCGGCCCGAGCCTGCGGAGCGCCTCGGTCAGCACCTTGGCTGCAAGGAAGGTTTCGAAGCAGGTGTAGCTCGGCTCAGTCCCCGGCGGTGCAAAGCGCGCCAGTGCAGCGTGATATTCACGCACGACCGGCAGCAGGCCCTTGTAGGGATAGGGCACGACCTGGCTGATGCCCAGGCCATGGACGCCCTCGATGCCGGCCAGCCGGACCAGCTCCTGCGGATTCACGACCGAGATGTTGAAGAGCTGCGCGCGCCCGTCACGCCCCCGGTACTGGCGGGCGAACTCGGCCGTCGCGCGGTTGATCGCGATCATGATGATCGCGCTCGGCTCGGCCGCTGCGAGCACTTCCACCGCGGGTGACACATCGGCCGTCACGCGATCGTAGGCGGCGGTCGCAACCGGCTCCAGGCCACGCCGCTTGAGCGCTGCTTCGACGCCCACCAGCCCCGAGCGTCCAAAGCCGTCGTCCTGGTAGAGCACCGCAATGCGCCGGCTGCCCAGTTGCGTGAGCTGCTTGACCATGTGCTCGGTCTCGTCCTCGTAGCTCGCGCGAACGTGAAAGATGTAGGGGTTGTAGGGCGTGCGCAGCGATTCACCCCCGGTGTACGGGCCGACCATGACGGTGCGGTGCTTCTCGAAAAGCCCGCTGCCAAGGAGCGCCGTCACGTTTGCCGTGCCGGCATAGCCGATCAGCGCAATCGGCTTGACGCCCTCCAGCAGCTCGCGCGTCAGGGCAATCGTGTCGTCGACCCGGTAGCCGTCATCGCGCACAACATGGCGGATCGGGCGGCCGTGGATGCCACCGGCTGCATTCACGGCATCGAAGTGCAGCTTCACCCCCAGCACCATGCGCTCCCCGGTCGTCGCCAGCACCCCCGACAGCGGCGCCACCTGGGCGACCACCCACTCGGCGGCACGCGCCGGCTGCGCACACGCAAGGCACAGGCAGATCAGCATGGCCAGATGCATGCGATGCAGGATCGTGGGCGCCCTTCCGATCATGGCGGATCTCATGCTCGTCCTCCTTCTTCGCTCGTCAGTGCAGCCGGGTTCACGTTGCTGCGCAGGTTGCCCCACTGGCGGCCGCGCACGAAGATCGGCACCGAAATATCGGTCAGGATCCGGCCGGTTCCGCTTTGCAGATAGGTTTGCGCCAGATACGGCGCCTCGTTGCGGGCCGAGCGCAGTCCGACCGGGTCGTCGAACTTGCGCTTGTGGCGGCTGTAGACGAAATCGTGTTCGGGCTCGCCCTTGTGCACCGAGTACTGGCGCACGTGCGTGGGGGCGTAACCGTTGCCATCGACGGCGATCATCACCGCGAGCCACGGAAATTCCTCCAGCGCACGCTGGTAGATCTCCTGCAGGTCGCGCTCGACCGCACGGTCGTAGGACGTCTCGTATTTCTGAGGTTGTGTTCCGGAAATCGGCCTGTACTGCCGGTCGAACACCTCCACGCCGGCCGCCGCATGGCATTCGAGACAGGCCTGGACGGCGTCACGATAGCGCCGGCAACCTTCGAGCACCCGCTCGAACGCCCCTTCTCCGAGCGTGAATTGCGAGGCCGCGCCGAGTTCCTCCTCGGTGATCGTGTTCAGGCGCACCGCCGCGTCGAGACACACCCGCATGCGCTGGCCGACGTCGCGGCTCAGCTCGTCGATCGTCGCCGCCTTCGCGCAGATGCCGCGGTTAGCCTGTTCGAGCTCCTGCATCGAACCGCGGATCGTCAGCATCGCGTCATTGAGCGTGGAGAAGCCCGACACCATCGATTCGAAGCGCTCGGCAGCGGTCAGCACCGAGCTGCGCGCTTCATCCGTATCGCGCTTGACCTCTTCGGTCACCGCACAGGTATCGGTGGCAAGCGTCCCCATCTCGCGGATGCTCTCGGAGATGGCACCCGTCGCCGCCTTCACGCGTTCGGCGAGCTTGCGCACCTCGTCGGCGACGACCGCAAATCCGCGCCCCTGCTCGCCGGCCCGTGCCGCCTCGATCGCGGCGTTGAGCGCGAGCAGGTTGGTCTGATCCGAGATCTCCTGAATCAGCCGCGTGATGCCGTGGATCTCCCGTGCGCGCTGGTCGAGAAGCTGCACGGTCGCCAGGAAGCCGTCCTGGCGGGCGTTGATCGCCGCGATGCGATCGACCAGTGCCTGCAGCTCGGCGCGCGACACGCGCGCGTTCTCGAGCTGCTCGCCCGAGGCATCGGTGAGCGCCGAGGTGTCCTGCGCGATCGCGGTCGCGGTCGCCGCGATCCGCTCGCACTCGCCGGCGATCTCATTGGCGAGTGCCGCCTGACGGCTCGCACTCTGGTCGGCCTCGCCGAGATTCTGACGCAGGGTCACCGCCTCGACGGCCACCTTCACGGCACGCTGGCGCGTCCGGTCCATGACCTTGCGCAAGCGGGCAAGAAAGGCATTCCAGGCGCGGTTCACCCGCCCCAGCTCACCGCCCGCCTCGGGCAGCGTGCGCGACAAGTCCCCCTCGCGGTCCGCCAGCTCGGACAACTGATCGGCGGTGTGGGCGAGCGACGCCCTCCCGCCGCGCAGACCCATCGCACGCGCCAGCGTCCGCCAGGCGCCTCCCGGATCGCTCCGCTCCGGCACCTTGACCGGCACCGGATCCGGCGTGGTGTGCATCCTGGTCAGCGTATCGTTCATGGTGCAATCCTCCTGCGACACCGCACCGGCCCATGCCGCGCGGCGGGTTCGAAACCGGCCCCCTTTGCCGGGCCAACACCTGGCAAAGGGCGGAGCCTCAGTCCGGAATCACGAGCACGTTGCCGTCCAGCGCGATGCGATCGGCTGCCAGCGGCTCGGAAGCGATTGCCGGCAGGTGCTCGAGCGTGACTGGACTGCCCGAGGCACGCGGCGTCGCACGCACGACCTGGCTCGGCGGCAGTGCGGCGCCACTTCTGAGGTGCGCGTACATGCGGTCCATCGCCTGACCGAAGTAGTGGTGCAGCGGCACGTAACGGCTGTCATAACCGAGCAGGGGTCCGAACGCGATGAAGGTGTCAAAGTGCTGCGCGGGCGTGACTTCGACATAGCTCAGGCGCGAGGCACTGCCCTCGACCATCCGGTTCTTGCCGTAGTACGCGCGGCTGGCGTGATTCGGTGGCACCAGGGTGTCTTCGCGACCGGTCACGATGATCGCCGGCTTGCCGCGCAGATCGCCCGTCAGCAGCACCTCCTCGATGCCCGCGCGGACGCGGTCGGAGCGCGCCTTCCGCTCGCCGGTGAGCGCGAGCCCGCTCACCTCCTCGCGGCCGGTCACGAGCTCGCGCATGCACAGCGCGCCATCGAGCGCAAAGTCGGCCAACCCGCTGGTCGGTGAAACGGCGAGAAAGTCGAGCCTCGCGCCACCGACCGAATCGTTGTACACCACGTTCACGCCGGTCGTCGGCGGCACACCGTTGCCGCTCGCGAAGATGCCCGCCTGCAGCGCGCCGGCCTGCGGCACGACCTCGCCGGTCGCTGCGGTGTTGGCGAAGCTGAAACCGCACACGTTGTCGGCGACGCTGAAGCGCCCGAATGCGTTGACGTAGGTCATCACGATCGCATTGGTCGCAAAACGGAAATGCGACTGCTGCAGGAAATCATGCTCGGCTTGCCAGCCGTAGGCATGCAGCTTCGCCAGCGCCTCGTCGGCCTGCGCGGCAGTCGTCGCCGCCGCAAGCAGCCCCTGCGCCGCAAGCGCCGCGCAACGATTCTCGGCAGCCGTCGTGAACGCCGCGGGCCAGAACGCGGGGTTCAGGGACAACCCGGCCGACAGCGCCGCGCACGGCTGATAGAGGTTCGCGTAGCTGAAGTAGTCGACCAGCGGCTTGCTGTGCGTGGCGACCGTCGCCGCGCCCTGGCGGATCGTCAGCGCTGCGTTGGCGCGCGGCTGCGCGTTCGGCTCGGTGACGGCGACACCGTCGATCAGGCCCTCGCTGTCCTGTTCCGCGGCCGCCAGCGCGGCACCACCGCCGTTGGAGATCGACGAGGCGATGACGATCGTGTTCGAGGGCTTGATCTCGCGCCGCTTGCGGCCCGAGTCATCTGCAGCGGCAAACTGCTCATTGAGAACGTAGAACGCAAAGCGCACCGCGTTGAGCGTGTCGAGCCCCCAGTCCTTCTCGGGGTTGCGCTGCGAATGGGCGTGCTTGTAGGCGACCCGGTTCGGGAACGCCACGTTGAAGGCGGCCAGATCGCCCGCCGACAGATCGGCGCGAAACACCGACGACGCGCCGGCCGCAGCCGCTGACCCGAACACCCCATCGACCCGGTTGACCGAATCGCTCATCAGGTCGTGCAGCCCGTTGCCGGTGCCCTTGTCGGTATAGGCGACCGCGCAACCGCGCTTGAGCCCCCATTCGCCGGCCGAGCCGATCGCACCGTAGATGCCGCGCGAACCGGAGGAGGTGCCGGTGACGATGCAGGCATTGGCCTTGTCGAAGTGGTGCGGCACCTGGACCATCAGCGTCACGTTCTTGCGCCCGCTGCCATCGTCGGCCAGTGCGATGTACTCGGTGCCCGCCACCCGGCCTTCGCCCAGCGTCGGATTGCCGTTCACGTCGATGTTGGGGCCGTACAGGCGACCGAAACCGCCGAGCGCGGTGAAATCGAGCACCGCCCTGTAGTTGGTGTGGATCGCGTTGCGACGCAATTCGGCCGGCGTTGGCGCCGCCGCGTTCGCATAGGCCGGCGCCGCACCGAGCAGCCCGGTGAGACCGAGCCCTCCGGTCAGCAGGTCGTCGCTCGCACCGTCGTAGCTGGCCGTCACGATCGCTCCGGAGAGAAAGGCCGGCCGCGTGTTGTAGTCGCCCGAACCGCTCCCGCCTCCGCAGCCGACCAGGACGGTGCCCGCGAGCACGGTAGAGAGGGTCATCACAGCAGTTTTCTTCATGTTTCCGGGTCTCCTCTGGATGGTGGGTCCGGCGCTTGCCGGACGCGTTGTTCACTGCAAGGGAATTGCGGGGGATCGGACCGATGGATGTGCTAGCCACGCCCCAGCCCCGGCAGCCAGGTCGCGAGCCCGTCGAAGCGGTACACCAGGGCCAGCACGAAAAGCTGCAGGACGATGAAGGGCAGCACGCCGCGATAGATGTGACGCGTGGTGATGCCCTTCGGGCACACCCCCTTGATGTAGAAGAGCGCAAAGCCGACCGGTGGCGTCAGGAAGGAGGTCTGCAGGCAGACCGCAAACAGGATCGTGAACCACACCAGATCGAAGCCCATCGCATGCACGACCGGCGCCACCAGCGGCAGCACGATCAGGCTGATCTCGACCCAGTCGAGGAAAAATCCGAGCAGGAAGGTCGCTGCGAGCACGACGATCAGCACGCCATCCGGCCCGAAGGGCAGGCCCTCCAGCGCCTCGTGGATCACGTCGTCGCCGCCGAGGCCGCGCAGCACCGCGGCGAAGGCCATCGCACCGATGAAGATCGCGAAGATGAAGGCCGTCGTGCGCGTTGTTTCCTGCAGCGCCCCGCGCAGCGTCGCCCAGTCGAGGCGGCGATTCGCGAGCGCAAGCAGCAAGGCTCCGAGCGCGCCGACACCGGAGGCCTCGGTCGTCGTCGCGATGCCGAAGAAGATCGATCCAAGCACGGCGAGGATCAGGAGCGCCGGCGGCACGGCCGCCACCGCGACATCGCGGATCACGCCCCAGTCGAGCTTCGGTGCATCGGCCGGCACCGGGGCCGCGTTCGGTCGCAGCCAGGCCAGCCCGAGCGCGTAGATGACGTACATCGCGCCGAGCAGCAGGCCGGGAATCAGCGCGCCCATGAAAAGGTTGCCGACGGATGCTTCCGGCCGGTTGATCTGGCTGGCCATCACCACCAGCATGATGCTCGGAGGAATCAGGATGCCGAGTGTGCCGGTCGCACAGGCCGTCCCGACCGCAAGCTCCTTCGAGTAGCCATTGCGCAGCATCGGCGCGAGCGAGAGCATGCCCAGCAGCACGACCGAGGCGCCGATGATGCCGGTCGTGGCCGCGAGCAGCACGCCGACGACGATGACGGTGACCGCATAGCCGCCGCGGATGCGGCCGAAGAGCTTGACGAGACTGCTCATCAGGCGCTCGGCCAGGCCCGAGCGGTCGAGCATCACGCCCATGAAGGTGAACATCGGCAGGGCCACCAGCAACTCGTTGGAGACCACCTGCCAGATCCGGAACGGCATCGAACCCATGGTCGAGCTCCAGTCGAACCACAGATCGGCATCGAAGTGTTCGACCGCGACGTGTCCGACCCCGGCGAACGCCAGCGCCGTGATGGCGAGCACCCAGGCGACTGGAAAGCCCGTGAGCAGCAGACCGACGAAGGTCGCGAACATGCACAGCACGAGAATGGCATTGAGTTCCACGTCACGACTCCGTCTTGTTCAGGGAAGATGCGGACGGATCGCCCCCATCCGTGGGCACAGGAAAGCACGGGCGCGGAAAACCGAACAACAGCGCGCAGCAGCGCAGCCAGCGCGCGAAGCCGGCCACGAGCAGCAGGCCGAACGCAATCGGGATCACGAACTTCAGCAGCCAGCGCGCCGGCAGCCCGCTCGGCGACTGCGCCCGCTCGCCCTGCGTCAGCCAGTGCCGCAGCGATTCCCACACGCCGGCATCGGCCGGCACCGGAACGCGACCCGCCTGGTAGGCGGTGTGCGCATACGGCAGCAGATCACGCAGCACCACGATCAGGAAGGCCGCCAGCGCGATGAGTCCGACCCACTCGATCCAGGCCTGGGTGCGGAGCGTGAAATGCTCGTGCAGGATGTCGACCCGCACGTGATGGTCGGAGCGCAACGTGTAACTCAGGCCGATCAGAAAGCCGACCCCGTACAGATGCCAGGCGACCTCTTCGAGGTCGACATCGACGATGCGGGTGCCAAAGAAATAGCGCTGCACGACATTGGTGACGATCACCACGACCAGCGCGAGCCATAACCAGGACACCGCCGCACCGAGGCGCTCGATGATCCGGTCGACGGCGAGCGAGAATGCCGTGTCGGGCAGACGGGTGTGGTGCGTGATCTTTTCCAGGTCCAGCATCGACGGATCCACGTCCGCTGCCGGCGTCACGCGTTGTTGCGGATTCATGATCGGTTCCTCCCCACCCGTTGCCCGTGTCCGGCGTTTACTTGAAGTCGCGCGGCAGGTAGCCCATCTCGCGCCACACCTGATAGCGCTGCTCGAACTCGCGCATGCTGGTCAGGACCCGCTTGAAGTCGGCATCCTTGGCGGACTGCTCGACGAACACCTTCTCGGTCTGCGCCTTCAGCTCGCGCAGCACATCGACCGGCAGTTGCTGGGCCTTGACGCCGTTCTTCTCGAACTCGGCAATCGCATCGCCCTGGATGTATTCACTGCGCCCCAGCGTGTACATCGTCCCGGCCATGCAGGCGGTCTCGATCGACTGGCGCTGGCTGTCGGACAATCCGTCCCACACCTTCTTGTTCACAAGCAGGTGGGTACTGGTGAAGGTCTGGTGCCAGCCGGGCATGACGTAGTTCTTGATGACCTGCTGGAAGCCGAGGCGCTGGTCGATGGCCGGCTGCGAGAACTCGGCCGCATCCACCACGCCGCGCTCGAGCGCCTGGTACAGCTCGCCGCCCGGGATCATCGTCACGCTCGCGCCGAGCGACTGCAGCACCTGGCCGCCGATGCCGGCGAAGCGGATGCGTAGATCCTTGTAATCATTGACGCTGTTGATCGGGTTGCGGAACCAGCCCGCTCCCTCCGGCCCGACGATCCCGCACAGCAGGCCGACGACGCCATGCGGCGCCAGGATCTCGTTGAGCATCGTCGCCCCGCCGCCGTTGTTGTTCCAGCCGACGTAGGCCCAGGGCTCCATGCCGAAGGGCATCGCGCCAAAAAGCGGTGCCGACGGAACGGCCCCGGCGTGATAGCCGATCCAGGTGAAGCCGGCCGGGAACTTGCCCTCACCGACCGCCTGCAGGATCTCGAACGGCGGCACGAGCTGGCCCGGTTCGGCGTAGCGGAGCTGGATGCTCCCGCCGCTCATCGTCTCCAGCCATTGCGAAACCGGGACGATGGTGTCGAGCCCCGGCAGGCTGGTCGGGAAGCCTGTCGGCACCTGCCAGCGCACGCGCTTGTCCTGCGCCTCCGCATCGCCGGCCGCGGAAAGCGCGAGCGCCACCGTCGTCGCCGCAACCATCGCCAGGCGACTGCCGTGCTTCAGGACGCTCGTCACACTCGTGAATGATTCCCTGGGTACTCGCTTCATCGTGCTGTCTCCTTGCTGTCGAATGAACCGGGAGAACCTCCCGGCATGCACACGGACGTTTCCGTGATCGTGGGAGCGCGACGGAGACCGGCTCCGGCCTGCCGTCGCCTGCCGCTACTGCGCTGTCCAGCCGCCGTCGACCGGCAGCGCCGCACCGGTGATTCCGGCGGCCGCATCGCTGCACAGGAAGGCGACCACCTCACCGATCCAGGCCGGCGGCATCATCGTCTGGTTGGGTTGCTTCTCGGCCACGAGATCGCGGATCGCACCGGCCCGGTCGAGCCCCTTCTGCGCACCACGCGCAGCAATCTGCGCATCGAGCAACGGGGTCTCGACCCAGCCCGGGCAGATCGCATTGACGGTGAGCCCGTCGGTCGCCGTTTCCAGCGCCGCCACCCGTGTCAGGCCGACCAGCCCGTGCTTGGCCGCGCAGTACGCGGCCTTGTGGATCGAAGCGACCAGGCCATGCACCGAAGCGATGTTCACGATCCGGCCCCAGCCCTGCGCCCGCATGTGCGGAATCGCCCGCTGCATCACGAGAAAGGGCGCACGCAGGTTGATCGCCTGGATCCGGTCCCACTCGCCGAGCGGGAACTCCGGCAACGGCGCGGTATGCTGGGTGCCGGCGTTATTGACGACGATGTCGATTCGCCCGAAGCGCTGCGCAACCGCGTCGACGAGCGCTGCATTGGCCTCGGGCATCGCCAGGTCACCCCCGAAGAAGGCCACCGGCACCCCCCAGCGCCCGGCCTGCGCATCGGCCAGGCGTCGGCCCTCGTCGGCCGGGCACAGCCCGTGCAGCGCGATCTGCGCGCCCTTGCCGGCCAGCGCCCCGGCGATCGCCAGGCCGATGCCCTGCGTCGAACCGGTCACCAGTGCCACTCTGTCATCGAGTCTCATCATCGTTCTCCTTGTCGGGATGTTCGGCATCCAGAAGCGCGCGCAAGTCGGTCTTCAGGATCTTTCCGTAATGGTTCTTGGGCAGCGCCGCGAGCCAGCGGTAGGTCTTGGGGCGTTTGAAGCGGGCGATGTGCGCGAGGCACAGGGCATCGAGTTCGGCCGCGCTCGCCTCGCCAACGACGAAGGCGACGACGACTTCCCCCCACTCGGGATCGGGCCGGCCGACGACCGACACCTCGCGCACGGCCGGATGGCGCAGCAGCACCTCCTCGACCTCGCGCGGATAGATGTTCGAACCGCCCGAGATGATCACGTCCTTGGAGCGGTCCTTGAGAGTCAGGAAGCCTTCCTCGTCCATCGCTCCGACGTCGCCGGTCCACAGCCAGCCCCCGCGCAGCGCCCGCGCGCTCGCCTCGGGGTTGCGCCAGTACCCGGCCATCACCGCGTCCCCGCGCACGACAACCTCGCCGGTCGCGCCGGGCGGCAGCTCATGCCCATCGTCATCGACCACGCGCACCTCCACCAGCGACTGCGCGATGCCCACCGAGGCGATGCGCCCGGCCCAGCGCGGATGCGTGCGATCCGCCAGATGCCGGCGCGAGAGCGCGGTGATCGTCATCGGCGATTCGCCCTGTCCGAAGATCTGCACGAAGCGCTCACCCATGACGTCGAGCGCGCGCTGGATGTCCGCCACGTACATCGGGCCACCGCCATACACGATGGTCTTGAAGCCGGACACGTCGGCCCCCGTGGTGGCGACCTCCTCGACCAGGCGGCGCACCATCGTCGGCGCCGCAAAGAGCGACAGCCGCCCGAGCCGGCCGGCGAGCCCGATCAGCTCGGCGGCATCGAACCCGCCCGACTCCGGAACGACGTGACGCGCCCCGACTGCGACGTGCATGAAGTTGTAGAAGCCCGCGCCGTGGGACATCGGCGCCGCATAGACGATGGCGTCGTCCGGCTCGACCGGGTCGACGTCGATGAAGTAGCACGCAGTCATCGTCTGCAGGTTGCGATGCGTCTGCATCACCCCCTTCGGCTGCCCGGTCGTGCCAGAGGTGTAGAAAATCCACGCGAGTTCGTCGGGCGCACGATGCTCGAGTGCGAGCGGATCGTGCCCCAGCATGCTGCGGTAGTGCGCCGAACCGGGCTCGACGTGCGCCTGCACCGATGGCGCTTGCGCCATCAGCGGCACGAGCGCTGCGCCCTGTTCGTCGCCGGTGACGACCACCGCCGCCTCCGAGTCCTGGACGATGAAGAGCGCCTCGCGCGCATGCAGCTTGGCGTTGATCGGCACGACGACGAGGCCGGCCCACCAGGCGCCGTAGAGCACTTCGAGGTACTCGGGGCAGTTGCCGAGAAAGATCGCAACCCGCTCACCGGGCGCGAGTCCCGCCTTGTGCCGTAACCAGCCGGCGATGCGGGCACTGCGCGCAGCCAGCTCGCCGTAGTTGAACAGGCAGCGCGTGCCATGGAACACGGCCGGCCGCTGCGGCGCACTGCGCGCAGTCCGGGCGAGGAGGCAGGCGACGTTCATTGCACCCGCTCCAGCACGCTGACGTAGTTCGCAACCGCCGACCCGCCCATGTTGAACACCCCGGCGAGCTGCGGATCGGGAAGCTGCAGGTCGCCCGCCTCGCCGCACAACTGCATCGCGGCAAGCACATGCATCGACACACCGGTCGCCCCGATCGGATGCCCCTTGGCCTTGAGACCGCCCGAGACGTTGACCGGCAGGCGTCCGTCGCGCATCACCGTTCCGTCGTCGATCACGCGTGCCCCCTGTCCGGGTGGCGCGAGGCCCATCGCCTCGTAGCTCAGCAACTCGGCGATCGTGAAGCAGTCGTGAACCTCGGCAAACGACAGATCCCGCACGCTGCAGCCGGCCGCCTCCAGCGCCATGCGCCAGGCCCGGCGCGGCCCCTCGAAGGCGACCGGATCGCGGCGCGACATCGGCAGGTAGTCGTTAACCTGGGCCCGCGCGCGAAACCCGACCGCCCGTGCAAAGTCCCGGATCCGGGACACGTCGGCCAGCACCAGCGCCGCCGCACCGTCGGACACCAGCGAGCAGTCGGTCTTGCGCAAGGGTGCGGCAATCACCGGATTGCGCTCGGAGACCGTATTGCAGAAATCGAAGCCCAGATCCTTGCGCATCTGCGCAAACGGGTTGTGCACGCCGTTGGCATGGTTCTTCACGGCGATGCGCGCAAGCGTGGCCGAGTGGTCGCCGTACTCCTCGAAATAGCGGCTTGCGATCTGCGCGAAGATGCCCGGGAAACTCAAGCCGCGGGCGGCCTCTTCGCGCACGTAGGACGCATTGCCGAGCACCCGCGTGACCTCGGCGCCGGAGATCGCCGTCATCTTCTCGGCGCCAACGACAAGTGCGACCTGCGCACGGCCGGCCTCGATCGCATCCATCGCCGCATACAGCGCCGCAGCACCCGATGCACAGGCGTTTTCGACCCGCGTTGCCGGTGCCCAGCGCAGGCGGTCGTCAGCCTGCAGCACGAGCGACGAGCAGAAATTGTCGGGGACAAAACCCCCATTGAGGTTTCCAAGCCAGATGCCGTCGACCTCGGCCGCTCCGATCCCGGCATGCGCCAGCGCCTCGCGCGCCGCGCCGACGATCAGCGACTCCAGATCGGCATCCTCATGGCGGCCGAAGCGGCCGTGTGCCCAACCGACGATGCAGGTACCCATGTGTGGAACTCCCGGTTCATGTTGCTCGTGACGGGGCCCACTGTAGGGAGAGCGGATGGACCGGGGCAGTCGTAGGGCTACGCTGTCGTAGGGCTACGCTGTCGTAGGGCTACGCTGTCGTAG
>JAHDYG010000022.1:20543-45915 GCA_023383815.1 Rhodocyclaceae bacterium | reverse complement strand
GTCGTAGGGCTACGCTGTCGTAGGGCTACGCTGTCGTAGGGCTACGCTGTCGTAGATCTACCTCAACGCAGGACGACGCGGGTGTCCATTGCGGTGCGCTCAGCCCGGCCAGCCTGTCTCATTCCCGAGACATTCCGCATCGATTTCACAATTCATTGTTTTTCTTGAATTTTCTATCAGCGAAAAAGGTTTTTTGCATCGCAGCCCTGTCCACGACCGGATGATTCGTCCACGAATCGAGACCAGAACCCGCGGGCAAGCCTCCGCGGAAAGAACATTTCCCTTTTATTTCAATATTTTGAAAAACTGGCACGGGTTCTGCATCGATGCAGGCAGCGCGAACGTCAGATTCGCACGCATTGAACGAGGAGGAGTCCCATGTCCCGAACCGGTATCGCCATCGCGCATTCCACAACCATCCGCCCGCCGGTCAGGCTCGTACCCGTTCCGACCTCGCAGGACAAGGCGGGGCAGAGCCTGCTCGACGAATTGCTGCTGGCATTCGAGCATGCGCCGGTCGGCCTGTGCGTGCTCCGGCACGGCACGATCCAGCGCTGCAACCGCGCCTTCGCCGCAATGTTCGGCTACGAGGTTGCCGAGCTGTGCGGCAGCCCGCTCACCCGGCTCGATCCACCGCCGGCCGAACGCAACCCCGGCGAAGACGGCGAGCGCGGCGGCCTGCCGGCACTTCGCGGCGACGGATCGTGCAGCGACGACCGCGTTCTGGTCCACCGGGACGGCCATCCGTTCTGGTGCCACGTCGCCGGCCGGGCGCTCGACCCTGTCGATCCACTCGCCTGTTCGGTGTGGATGTTCGAGGATCTGTCGGCGCAGCGGCCGATCACCGCAGCGCTCACGCCGCGCGAACGCGACATCGCGCGCGAACTCGTGACCGGCAAGACCAGCAAGCAGATTGCCCGCCACCTGGCGATCAGCCATCGGACCGTCGAGGCCCATCGCGCACGGCTGATGCGCAAGCTCGATGCCGCCACGCCGGGCGAAATGATCGCGCGTCTGGCGGGCGCCGCCTGACCGAACGATCGCCGGCACGCGGCAAGCATTCGCCGCGGGCGTTGGCCTGGTGCTTGCCAGGGACTGCCCGGAGCCGGTAGCCTGATCGTCTCGGAATCGAGACATCGATGCCCACGTTTCGGGACGGAGGCCGCCATGAACGACGACCGGTTCGATTACGCGGCGATCCGCAGCCGCGCGATGCACTCACTGTTCAATACGCTTGACGACCTGTGCGAAGGTGCACTCGTCGTCGACAAGCATGCCCGCATCGTCTGGATCAACGAGCGCTACGCCCAGCGCTTCGGCCTCAGGACCGGCGCCGAGGCGATCGGGCGCGAAGTCGAGTCGGTCATCCCGAACTCGATGATGCGCGAGGTCGTGCGCACCGGCCAGCCGATCCTGCTCGACATCCTTGAAGCCAGCAACGAGAGCTTCATCACGATGCGCATCCCGCTCAAGGACGACGACGGGACCTTGATCGGCGCGATCGGCTTCGCACTCTTCGACAACACGCAACCGCTCAAGACCTTCTACGCCCGCCTCGGGCGCATCCAGCAGGAGCTCGCGCAGACGCGCAAGAAGCTCGCCGAGCAACGGCGCACGCGCTACACCTTTTCCAGCTACGTCGGCAGCAGCCCGGCCGCGATGGAAATCAAGCGCCAGGCGCGGCGCGCAGCCCGGCTCGACGTGCCGGTCCTGCTGCTGGGCGAGACCGGCACCGGCAAGGAGCTGCTCGCGCAGGCGATCCACGCCACCTCGCCGCGCGCCGACAAGCCCTTCATCGCCGTCAACGTCGCCGCGATTCCCGAAAATCTCCTCGAAGCGGAGTTCTTCGGCGTTGCCCCAGGGGCCTACACCGGAGCCGACCGCCGCGGTCGCCAGGGCAAGTTCCAGCTCGCCGACGGCGGCACGCTGTTCCTCGACGAAGTCGGCGACATGCCGCCCGGCCTCCAGGCCAAGCTCCTCAGGGCGATCCAGGAACAGGAGGTCGAACCCGTAGGATCCGACCGCGTCATCGGCGTCGATGTGCGCATCCTCGCCGCCACCAGCGTCGAGCTCGCCGCGCGCGTCGCCGATGGCCGCTTCCGCTCGGATCTCTACTACCGCCTCGCGGTGCTGCCGCTCCATCTGCCGCCGCTGCGCGAACGGCTCGCCGACCTCGAAATGCTGTGCGAGAACATCCTCGAAGAGATCGCACAACGCAACGGCACGACCCAGTTCGAACTCGCCCCGCCGGTGCTCGACCTCTTCCGCCGCTGCACCTGGCCGGGCAACCTGCGCGAACTGCGCAACGTCCTCGAAAAAGCGGCAATGCTCAGCGACGACGGCCGCCTGACCTGCGAAGACTTCGCAACCCTGGTCACCCCCACGGCTCCCGCACCGTCCCACCCGGCCGCCCTCCCGAGCTGGGACGAAGCCACGGCCCGGTTCGAGCGCCAGTTGATCCTCGACGCCCTGCAGGCCTGCGGCGGCCGCGTCACCGAAGCCGCCCGCTGCCTGCAGATCGGCCGCGCAACGCTGTACAAGAAGATCGCCACCCTCGGGCTGAATGTGGATGCGGCCGATCGCGGGTAGGTGGCGACCCGCTCCAGCCAGCACCGTTTCAGACGGCGCGTCGTTCATGGCCTTCAGCGGACATTTGGTGGACAATGCCCGGCGACCCGAGAACATTTCGCATGCCCGTGCGTGGCAAACAAGATGACGAACCCATTCTTCGACCAGCCGGTCCTGAACTCCCCCTACGAACGCCCCTCGCGACACTGGGAGCTCGATGAATCCGGACAGCCCACGCAGCAGATCGTCGAATCCCGCCGCCGTGCCCAGTTCATCACCCCGATCCCCAAGCCCAGGAAACAGAAGAAGTCGCCCAAGCAGCAGGACTTCATCTTTGACGAAGGCGAGGGTTTGTCCGATACCGGCCAGCAGTACGACCCGACCTCGATCATCAACGAGGTCCGCAACCACGTAGATAGTTGGCGTGCGCTTCCGAACCCCGCGCAATGGCAGGTCACGCCGGAAACAGCGCGGCTGCTGCAGCACTGGCGTCATCATGATTTCCACGGTGTTCGGCCTTTCTTTTGCCAGGTTGAGGCAGTGGAGACGGCCATCTGGCTGACCGAGGTGGCCCCGGGAACGAAGCATGGCAAACGTCTTCTGGATCACCTGTCCGCAGCCAACCGGGATGCCAACCCGGAGTTGATGCGGCTCGCGCTCAAGCTCGCAACTGGCGCCGGCAAGACCACCGTAATGGCCATGCTGATCGCCTGGCAGACGATCAATGCAGTACGTCGCCCCGCGAGCAAGCAGTTCACACGTGGTTTCCTGATCTGCGCACCCGGCCTCACCATCAAGGACCGCCTGCGCGTACTGCAACCTCACGACCCCGACAGCTACTACCGGGAACGTGAGCTGGTGCCCAGTGATCTGCTCGACGATCTGGGCCGCGCCAAGATCGTCATCACCAACTACCACGCCTTCAAGCTGCGCGAGCGAATCGACATCTCCAAGGGTGGCCGGCAACTGCTCAAGGGCCGCACGGGCGAAGATATCGTTACTACCGAAACCGAAGGCCAGATGCTCCAGCGCGTCATGCCCGACCTGATGGGCATGAAGAACATCCTTGCCATCAATGACGAGGCGCACCACTGTTACCGCGAGAAGCCGCATGACCTCGATGACGAGGAACTGAAAGGCGACGACAAGAAGGAAGCTGAGCGCAACAACGAAGCGGCGCGCCTGTGGATCTCGGGCCTTGAGGCGGTCAACCGCAAGCTGGGCCTTCTTCGTCCGATGGGCGTCATCGACCTCTCCGCCACGCCGTTCTTCCTGCGCGGCTCGGGCTATGCCGAAGGCACGCTCTTCCCCTGGACGATGAGCGACTTCTCGCTGATGGACGCCATCGAGTGCGGCATCGTCAAGCTGCCGCGCGTACCAGTGGCCGAGAACATTCCCGGTGACGAGCTACCGGTGTTCCGCAACCTGTGGGAGAACATCCGCAAGGACATGCCCAAGAAAGGGCGCGGTGCCAACCAGGAGCTCGACCCGCTCAAACTCCCGACCCGCCTGCAAACCGCCCTGCAAGCCCTGTACGGCCACTACGAAAAGACCTTCAAGCTTTGGGAGGATGCCGGCATTGGCGTGCCACCGTGCTTCATCGTGGTATGCCAGAACACCGCCATCTCCAAGCTCGTCTATGACTTCATCTCGGGCTTTCATCGCAACAACGACGATGGCACCACCACGCTGGAAAACGGCCGCTTGCCCCTGTTCCGCAACTTCGACGAAACCACCGGCAACCCGTTGCCGCGCCCCAACACCTTGCTGATCGACAGCGAACAACTCGAAGCCGGCGATGCGCTGGACGCCAGTTTCCGCGCCATGGCTGCGGACGAAATCGAGCGCTTCCGCCGCGAGATCGTCGAACGCAGCGGCGACGCCCGCGCCGGCGACACCATCACCGATCAGGAGTTGCTGCGCGAGGTGATGAACACGGTGGGCAAGGCCGGCCAGCTCGGGGGCGGCATCCGCTGCGTCGTGTCCGTGTCCATGCTCACCGAAGGCTGGGACGCCAACACTGTGACCCATGTGCTCGGCATTCGCGCCTTCGGCACCCAGTTGCTGTGCGAGCAGGTCATTGGTCGGGCGCTGCGCCGCCAGTCCTACGAACTCAATGAAGAAGGCTTGTTCAACGTCGAATACGCCGATGTGTTCGGCATCCCCTTCGACTTCACCGCCAAGCCGGTCATCGCCAAGCCGCAGCCGCCGCGTGAGACGATACAGATCAAGGCCATGCGCCCGGAGCGCGACGCGCTGGAGATCGTCTTTCCGCGCGTCGAAGGCTACCGCGTCGAACTGCCGGAAGAACGGCTGGTGGCCAGGTTCAGCGACGATTCGACCCTCACCCTCACGCCTGACCTGGTCGGCCCCTGCGAGACCCGCAACGAAGGCATCATCGGCGAAGGCGTGAACCTCACGGTCGAACACCTCGGCGATGTCCGCGCCTCGACGCTGCTTTTTCACCTTACTCACAGGCTCATCTACACCAAGTGGCGTGACCCCGGCGAGGAACCCAAGCTGCATCTCTTCGGGCAGCTCAAGCGCATTGCCAAAGAGTGGCTGGACCATCACCTGGAGTGCAAGGGCGGCACCTACCCGGCGCAGTTGATGTACCAGGAGCTGGCCGACATGGCCTGCAACAAGATCACCAACGCCATCACCGCCCAGTTTCTGGACGTCCGCCCGATCAAGGCCCTGCTCGACCCCTACAACCCCAGCGGCTCCACCCTCCATGTCCGCTTCAATACCTCCAAGGCGGATCGCTGGCAAACCAGCTCCAGGCATTGCCATATCAACTGGGTGGTGCTCGACAGCGACTGGGAGGGCGAATTCTGCCGGGTGGCGGAAGCGCACCCCAAGGTGCTGGCCTACGTCAAGAACCACGGCCTCGGCTTCGAGGTGCCTTACCGCTACGGTTCGGAAACCCGCAAATACCTGCCGGATTTCATCGTTCTGGTCGATGACGGCAAGGGGGCGGACGACCCGCTGCATCTGGTGGTCGAGATCAAGGGCTACCGGCGCGAGGACGCCAAGGAAAAGAAATCCACCATGGACACCTACTGGGTGCCCGGCGTGAACCACCTCGGCACCTACGGCCGCTGGGCGTTCGCCGAGTTCACCGATGTGTTCCAGATGCAGGACGACTTCGCGAAAAAGGTCGCGGCGGAGTTCGATGCCATGCTCGCGCGAGCCGGAGCGAGCCAATGAAATTCGAGAGCTTCAAACCCGGTCGCTGGCAGCAGCGCCTGCAATACAAGAGTTTCGAGCCCGCAGCGATCAACCACGACTGGTACTGGGAGGATTCGCAGATCAACGTGCTGCTCGAAGCGGCCAATCGCGCCCTGGGCGAACTCAACGCCTTCTCGCTGATCGTGCCCGATATCGATCTCTTCGTTGAAATGCACGTGGTCAAGGAAGCCCAGACCTCCAGCCGCATCGAAGGCACCCAGACCGGCATCGACGAAGCCGTGTTGCCGGAAGAACAGATCAAGCCGGAAAAGCGCGACGACTGGCGCGAAGTGCGCAATTACATCGACGCCGTCAATTACGCCATCGCGGAATTACGCAACCTGCCGCTGTCCAACCGGCTGCTGCGGCAAACCCACGCCATTTTGCTGCGCGGCGCGCGCGGCGAGCACAAGCAACCGGGTGAATTCCGCATCAGCCAGAACTGGATCGGCGGTTCCAGCCTCGCCGACGCAGCCTTCATTCCGCCCCACCACGAGGGCGTTCCGGAGCAGATGGGCGACCTGGAAGCGTTCTGGCACAACCAGGCGATTGCGGTGCCCCACCTCATCCGCATCGCCATCAGCCACTACCAGTTCGAAACCATCCACCCCTTCCTCGACGGCAATGGCCGTATCGGCCGCCTGCTGGTGCCGCTGTATCTGGTCAGCCACGGCGTGCTGGCCAAACCTTCGCTCTACCTGTCGGATTTCTTCGAGCGCAACCGTGGCAGCTACTACGACGCCCTGACCCGTGTGCGCCTGTCCGGCGATCTGATCCATTGGGTACGCTTCTTCCTCAAGGGCGTAGCCGAGACCGCTAGCAAGGGCCGCGACACCTTCGGCAAGATCCTCGCCCTGCGCAACGACGTCGAGCAGCGCATCCTGAGCCTCGGCAAGCGCGCGCCCAACGCCCGCGCCACGCTCAACCTGCTCTACCGCCACCCCATCGTCTCCGCCGCCGATCTGGAAAAGCAGCTCGGCGTCTCCGCCCCCACCGCCCAGGCGCTGCTGAAAGACCTGATCCGCCTTGGCATTCTGACCGAGATCACCGGCCAGATGCGGGGGCGACTCTATGAGTTCGACGCTTATCTTGATCTGTTTGTTAGTTAACGGAAAGCGATTATCCTTAATTAACGCTCACCCATAGTTAAATCTGCTCCACACCATGGCCACAGCACCCACCCCAAAATCCGTCGCCATCAACTTGATGAAGATGAAGACCATAACGGCAAAACACTTCGCCACGATTGCCTGTTTCTCGGAAAAACCGTACAATCTGACGCACATCCGCCCCTTGGCAGTAAGCCCTCTCACCCATCCCGAGAGTGTGCCGACCCCCTGGGGCTTTCTCATTTCCGGACACTACCGTTGCCCGTCTTCCAGCCATACGCTGAGGCTGTTTGCATGAGTGCGGGTCGCATTGCCATCCTGATCGACGCGGGCTTCTTCCTCAAGCGGCTACCCAAACTGGTAGGGAGCCATCGCTGTGATTCTCCGGGCAAGATCGTTGCCTGCCTGCGCAGGCTGTGTCGGCGACACATCAGGACGCTGACCGGTGACGAAGGCTCGCGCTGGCACCAGCATGTGTACCGCATCTTCTTCTACGATGCCGTTCCCTACGACGGCAAGGCGCATCATCCCATCGACAATCATGCGATCGACTTTGCGAAGTCTGATGTCGCGCGCCAGCGGAGCGAATTGTTCGAACTCCTGCGCAAGGAACGCAAGCTCGCCCTGCGCCTTGGAAAGGTGACGCGTGAGCATGACTGGGCCATACAGCCGGCCATCACCAGGAAGTTACTCAAGACCCGGCAATGGGTTGGCGCCCTCCAAGGTCTGGCCATGCCCGGGCCGGAGGCCGGCGATACGATGCTGAGCTTCTCCCCGGACCAGATCCGGAGCCTGATTGGCCTACGCGACCTGTGGCAAACCCTTGACGGCGGCAGCGTTCGGCTCGGGCTGCGGCAGAAGGGTGTGGACATGCGCATCGGCATCGACATCTCATCGCTGACCCTCAAGAAGCAGGTCGATACCATCATCCTGGTCTCGGGCGACAGCGACTTCGTACCCGCTGCCAAGTTGGCGCGTCGCGAAGGTATCGAGTTCATTCTCGATCCCCTGTGGCAGCAGATCAACGCCGATCTATTCGAACATATCGACGGGCTGCAATCCGGTCTCAATCGACCGGGTAAAGCGCCCGCTCCAGACGACAACGGCGAATAATTTCAGGCAAGCACCCATGGCCACAGCACCCACCCCGAAATCCGTCGACGCCATCAAGCACGACGACGCGAAACGCAAGAACATCCCCACCGCCGAATACCAGTCGGTGCTGGACGACCACCAGAAAAACCCCAAGCAGGTGCGCTACCCGCGCAACACCGATCTCGACCCGCAACTGGTGTGGCGCGGCAAGGACGAGCAGGACTGGTCCGACCTCGTCGTGCACGCGCCGCCGCTCTACATCCAGGAGAAGGTGCATCCCAAGGCGCTGATCGACGAGTTGCTGCGAGAGTCGCGGGAGCGGGAGCACGAACAAGGCCAGGTCACGCCCGACCTCTTTTCCGACTTCAACGGCATTCCCAAGGATGTCGACAAGACCGAGTTCTACCAGCACGACCAGAACTGGACCAACCGCATGATCCTCGGCGACAGCCTGCAGGTCATGGCCAGCCTCGCCGAGCGCGAGGGCTTGCGGGGCAAGGTGCAGTGCATCTATTTCGATCCGCCCTACGGCATCAAATTCAACAGCAACTTCCAGTGGTCCACCACCAGCCGCGACGTCAAGGACGGCAAGGCCGACCACATCACCCGTGAGCCGGAACAGGTCAAAGCCTTCCGCGACACCTGGCGCGACGGGATTCACAGCTACCTGACCTATCTGCGCGACCGGCTGACGGTGGCGCGCGATCTGCTGACCGAGTCGGGGTCGATTTTCGTGCAGATCGGGGATGAGAATGTGCATCGGGTGCGGGCGGTGATGGATGAGGTTTTTGGAGAGGATGGGCACGTTGCAATGATTGCATTCACGAAAGGTGCAACTGGCCTTTCGGCATCTGGACGCATGCCTGCACGACTGGACTACATACTCTGGTACGGCAAGAACGATGGAGAAGCCATCAAGTATCGACAACTGTACTCGTTGAAGAGCTCAGTTGCTGACGAGAACTTTCCTTGGGTGATCCTCCCGACAGGAGAACGCTATAGGGTTAAGGCAGACGAAACAGCCTTCCCAGAAGGAACACGGTTCGGCCAAGATGTTTCATTAACAAAACCTGGGCCGGGCGCAAAGTACGAGGTCGATTTCGCCGGACGGACTTTTGACTCAGGTAAGCGATGGTGGGGAACCACGAAGCCTCAGTTAGAGCGCGCCTTAAGAACGGGGCGAATTATTGTTATTGGCAATTCGCTACGTCACCTTCGCTATTTGGACGAAAGTAGCCTGACTGCAATTGGCAACCTTTGGGATGGATTTCTCGGTCAGTCCTCCCCTGTCTATGTGGTTCAGACGAACACCGATATCGTTCAGCGTTGCTTCCTCATGACCACCGATCCCGGCGACCTCGTCCTCGACCCCACCTGCGGCTCTGGCACCACCGCCTACGTCGCCGAACAATGGGGCCGTCGCTGGATCACGATCGACACGTCCCGCGTCGCACTCGCGCTGGCCCGTGCCCGCATCATGGGTGCGCGCTATCCCTACTACCTGCTCGCCGATTCGCGCGAAGGCCAGTTGAAGGAGGCGGAAGTCACCCGCAGCGCGCCCAGTGGCCTGCCCACCCACGGCAACATCCGCCACGGCTTCGTCTACGAGCGGGTGCCGCACATCACGCTGAAATCCATCGCCAACAACGCCGAGATCGACGTGATCTGGAACAAGTGGCAGGAGACACTGGAGCCGCTGCGCGAACAACTGAACGCGGCGCTGAACAAGACCTGGCAGGAATGGGAAATCCCCCGCGAGGCCGACGCCAAATGGCCCGAGCCTGCCACGAAGCTGCACGCCGACTGGTGGCAGGCCCGCATCGGCCGGCAGAAGGAGATCGACGCCTCGATCGCCGCCAAGGCCGAGCACGAATACCTCTACGACAAGCCCTATGAAAACAAGAAGGCGGTGCGCGTGGCCGGCCCCTTCACCGTCGAGAGCCTATCCCCGCACCGCGTGCTGGGCGTGGATGAGGACGACGAGCTGATCGACACCCTGCGCGAGCCGGGGGCGGACTATGCGGCCAAGCAGTCCTTTCCGCAGATGATTCTGGAAAACCTCAAGACCGCGGGGGTTCAGCAAGCGCACAAGGAAGACCGCATCAGCTTCACCGCGCTCACTGCCTGGCCGGGCGAGCTGGTGTGTGCGGAAGGCCGCTATCTGGAAGCCGAAGGCAGCGAAAAACGCGCGGCCATCTTCATCGGCCCGGAGTTCGGCACCGTGCAGCGCGCCGATCTGGTGGAAGCGGCCCGCGAAGCCGCCGACGCAGGTTTCGACGTGCTGATCGCCTGCGCCTTCAACTTCGAGGCGCACACCACCGAGTTCTCCAAGCTGGGCAAGCTTCCGGTTCTGAAGGCGCGCATGAACGCCGACCTGCACATGGCCGAAGACCTGAAGAACACCGGCAAGGGCAATCTGTTCGTGATCTTCGGCGAACCGGACATCACGCTGATTCCTGAAAACGACCTGCTGCGCGTCAAGGTCAACGGCGTGGACGTGTTCAAGCCGCAGACCGGCGAGGTCATCAGCGACGGGGCCGACGGCATCGCCTGCTGGTTCATCGACACCGATTACAACGAAGAGAGCTTCTTCGTCCGTCACGCCTACTTCCTCGGCGCCAACGACCCCTACAAGGCACTCAAGACCACCCTCAAGGCCGAGATCGACACCGATGCCTGGGCCTCGCTCAACAGCGACACCTCGCGCCCGTTCCGCAAACCGAAGTCGGGACGCATCGCGGTGAAGGTCATCAATCACCTTGGGGATGAGGTCATGAAGGTGTTCCGGGTATAAGCTCATTGGCGATGCAGCATCGTTTTCAGAACGGAAAGGTTCCCATGCCCCAAACGGTTTTCATTTCGCGCGTTGTGCTTCGCAACTACAAGAGCATTGGCCATTGCGACGTTCGGCTGTCGTCATTGACCTATCTCGTAGGCCAGAACGGTGCCGGAAAGAGCAACTTTCTGGATGCTCTGCACTTCGTGCGTGATGCGCTCGCGGGTTCGCTGGACAGCGCCATCAATGAACGAGGCGGCCTGAATGAGGTGCGTCGGCGCTCCAGTGGTCATCCAACCCACTTTGGCATTCGACTCCAATTCCATCTACGTGATGGCCGTGACGGATGGTATGCCTTCGATATCGGCGCGATGGCCAGTGGCGGCTATGAGGTGCAGCATGAAGAGTGCGTCATTGCCGGCATTGGAAAAGGACCCTTCTTCCGGATTGTCAAGGGTACGTTGCGCGATAGCAGCGAACCCACCTTTCCCGCCGTTACCGCGGACCGTCTGGCGCTGGTGGCCGCCTCGGGTTTCACTGCCTTCAGGCCAGTGTTCGATGCCTTGACCGCAATGGGTTTCTACAATCTGAATCCCAAACTGATGCGTGAACTGCAAAAGCCGCAGGATGGCCGGCTGCTCAAGCCCGTAGGCGAAAACATCGCCAGTGTCATTGGTCATCTGGAGCGTATCGCACCCGATCGGGTGAACACCATCCGGGAATATCTCCAATCGGTGGTTCCAATGGTGCATGGCGTGGAGCGCAAAGCCATCGGTCCCATGGAAACACTGGAGTTTCGCCAGGAAATGGCGGGCGCGAAGTATCCGTGGAAGTTCCTCGCCCAGAATATGTCTGATGGCACGCTGCGCGCTCTGGGGGTCATGACGGCATTGCTGCAAAGCAATGTTGATTACTCCCCCACGGTAATTGGCATCGAAGAGCCGGAAACCGCCTTGCACCCCGCAGCCAGCGCCGCATTGCGTGAGGTTCTGGTTCATGCCGCCAGTCACACCCAAGTCTTGGTCACCAGCCACAGTCCCGATCTGCTCGATGATCGGAGCATCGATGCAGACTCGCTCCTCTCCGTTGTCTCCGAGGGTGGAGAGACCAAGATTGCTCCGCTCGATGGGGCCTCTCGGCAAGTATTGCGTGAGCATCTTTTTTCCGCCGGCGAACTCCTGCGCATGAACCAGCTGGCTCCGGATCGCTCGATCATCGAGCAGCAAAGTGCAACCCAGGCCGATCTGTTCGGCGAGATGCAGCCATGATCCGGATTGCATCCATCGTCGAAGGAGATGGCGAAGTATCCGCCTTGCCGGTTTTGTTGCGAAGGCTGGCCTCGGAATGGTGTTCTGTGGTCCCGATCAACCCGTTGCAGCCGATTCGGGTCAGGCGCGACAGGTTCCTGAACAAGGATGAGGAGTTTCGGCGACAGCTGCTCCTGGCTGCGGCCAAGAGCGGCGAGGGTGGATGGATTCTGATCGTGCTGGATGCTGACGACGATTGCCCGGCCGAGCTTGGCAGGGAAATCTACGATCGGGCACAACAATACGTTGCCCACCGGCGCGTGTCGGTCGTGCTGGCGAACCGGGAGTTCGAAGCGTGGTTCATCGCGGCGGCGCATTCCTTGCGTGGGGTTCGTGGTTTTTCCCCCTTGCCTGACGAGCTTGTTCAGGCAGAGGTACCGCGCAATGCCAAAGGCTGGATGAGGGAGCGCATGCAAAGTGGCACCTACAGCGAAATTCTCGACCAGCCAGCTTTTGCGGCACGGATCGATTTGCAACAGGCGTTTGATAACAGCCGCTCGTTCCGTAAGCTGTGCAAGGAGTGGAAGGCTCATGTTTCCGGACGAACTTGCACGCGAGACTGACGGGAGAACGTGTTAGTGGCCGATAAAACAACGATGTTCGTGCGGCCTTGGACGATAAGGGCTTCCACGCGAAGAGCATGTCCGAGTTGATGGAGGTCCTGTAGACATGCAATTCCTGATCGCCGACAGCTTCACCGACAGCCTGGGGCGCCTGACCGGAGACGAGCAAAAGCAGGTCAAGACCACCGCCTTCGACCTGCAGCTCAATCCGGCCAATCCTGGCCATCACTTCCACAAGCTCGACCGTGCCAGGGACAAGAACTTCTGGTCGGTAAGAGTAGGTAGCGACATTCGTCTGATCGTCCATCGCAACGACTCCAGCCTGTTGCTGTGTTACGTCGATCACCACGACAAGGCGTACGACTGGGCGGAGCGGCGGAAGCTGGAAGCCCACCCCAGGACCGGTGCGGCGCAGCTGATCGAGATCCGCGAGACGGTCAAGGAAGTCGTGGTTCCGGTGTATGTGGCAGATAGCGCGACACAGACCACCGGGACGCCAAAGCCGGCGGTTACCGAACACCTATTCCGTGGCGTGAGCGACGACGAGTTGCTGAGTTATGGCGTACCGCCCGAGTGGCTGCCGGACGTGAAGCAGGCCACCGAGGACAGCCTGCTTTCACTGGCCGACCATCTGCCGGCGGAAGCGGCCGAAGCCTTGCTGGAACTGGCCACCGGTGGCAAGCCACGCGTGCCCGCCCCGGCAACCACAAACCCCTTCGACCACCCGGATGCTCAGCGCCGCTTCCGCGTGATGGGCAATCTGGCAGAGTTGCAGCAGGCGCTGGCGTATCCGTGGGAAAAGTGGGCGGTTTTTCTCCACCCGGAGCAACAACAGTGGGTGGTGCGCGACTACAACGGCCCTGCCCGCGTTGCCGGATCTGCGGGCACCGGCAAGACCATCGTCGCCTTGCACCGCGCTGCGCACCTGGCCCGCCAGCACCCGGAGGCGCGGGTGCTGCTGACCACGTTCACCGACACGCTGGCCAAGGCACTGAAGTTCAAACTCAACCGTTTGCTGACCTCCGAACCCCGCCTCGCAGAGCGGATCGACGTCCACTCGCTGCCAGCCATCGGGCAACGTTTGCACAAGACGATGGTCGGCCCGGTGCAACTTGCCTCACGCGAGGACATCCGTGCGGTGATGGAGGCTGCGGCGAACGCCGTTGCTGGTCACAAGTTCAGCAATCACTTCCTGCTCACCGAATGGGAGCATGTGGTGGATGCCTGGCAGCTGGACAGCTGGGAAGCCTACCGCGATGTCGCCCGCCTCGGCCGCAAGACCCGTCTGTCGGAGGCGCAGCGAAAAGTGCTGTGGGCGATCTTTGAACACGCGCGAGCAGGTTTGCGCGACCAGGGGCTGCTGACGGCATCGGCGTTGTTTACGCATCTGGCAACCGCCTTGAACTCAAAAGACACGTCCATCTTTGACTTTGCTGTCGTCGATGAAGCGCAGGATCTGGCGGTTTACCACCTGCGGTTTCTGGTTGCGCTTGCAGGCGGAGAAGGCAGGGTTCGCCCGAATGCGCTGTTCTTTGCCGGCGATCTGGGGCAGCGGATCTTTCAGCAACCGTTCTCGTGGAAGTCGCTCGGGGTGGACGTGCGAGGCCGCTCGCGCACGCTGCGCGTCAACTACCGCACATCACACCAGATTCGCAGTCATGCCGACCGCTTGCTCGGGCCGGCGGTGATGGACGTTGACGGAAACAGGGAAGATCGCAGCGACACGGTATCCGTGTTCAACGGCCCTTTGCCACGCATCCAGGTACTCAACGACGTTGAAGAAGAGATCGCCGCCGTCGGGCACTGGATCGCGGAATGCACCTCAGCCGGCTTGGCGCCCCAGGAAATGGGGGTTTTCGTGCGTTCGGAGGCGCAACTGGAACGGGCTGTGGCGGTACTCCAGCGCGCTGGCCTGCCTTTTCAGATTCTGGATGAACAAGTGGCGATCGAGCAGGAGTGCGTATCGATCTGCACGATGCACTTGGCAAAGGGGTTGGAGTTTCGTGCTGTTGCAGTCATGGCCTGCGACGACGAAGTCATCCCGCTTCAGGAGCGCATCGAAACAGTTGGTGACGACGGCGACCTTCAGGAGGTGTACGACACCGAACGACAGCTGCTCTACGTCGCATGCACGCGCGCCCGGGATCATCTGCTTGTGACCGGTACGGCGCCCGCGTCGGAGTTTCTGGACGACCTCGGCTGCCGTGAATTTCCTGTCAAGGCATACTGACTCGGGATCGTCTCCACCCCGCCGCGGCGATTCATCGTTATCCGACTTCCGACCCTTCCGGCAGACAGGGCGGTTTCAAGTCCGAAGTGCAAGATCAGGAAACACTTGATCTGATCTTCCAGACCCGTTCCAGAAAAGCGACACGGACAAAAAAATTCCATTGTTGCGACACACCGTTCACGCAGTGCAACACTACGGGACGTTACAATGGCTGCCGTCGAATGCGACCGGGAGCGCGTGAGCGCAAGGCATTCCAGTGATCAACGTGATTCTTTTCCGCCTGCGTAATCTCGTAGGCGACGACATCTCGCCGCGCGAACTGGCATGGCTCTTCGCGGGCTGGCTGCATCCGGCGCTGTACTCGACGCGCCGGGCCGGCATGATCGTGTCGCGCGTGCGGCTGGTGGCGATCATCTTCGCGATCCTCACGCCGGCGTGGATGGTCGTGGATTTCTGGATGTTCCCGGTCGATCTGTTCTGGAAGCTCGCGACGGCGCGCATTCTCGCGGCGATCGCCTTTGCCTGGCTGTCGACCCGGCCGGTTCGCGACGTCACCATGGCCTGTGCCCACAAGGCGCTGATCATCATGTTCGCGATTCCGACGCTGTTCTTCCTGTACTCGTACTGGGTCGTGAGCGGCTATGCGCTGACCGGCTTCGCTGCGGCCGTCGCGGCGGGCTATGGCTTCCTGCCGTTCGCGATGCTGGCCGGGATCGCGATCTTTCCGCTCACCGTGGTCGAGTGCGTGCTCTTCGCGGCACCGATGCTGGGCGCCCAGGCGATCGCCGGCATCGTCAAGTGGAACGCGCTCGAATGGCCGTCGTTTGCCGGTGCGTTCTGGCTGCTGCTCGTGATCACTGCGGTCGCCACGCTCGCCAGCGCCTCCCAGCTCGCGCTCATGATCGTGCTGGTGCGCCAGCTCATGCGCGATCCGCTGACCGGGGTGTTCTCACGCAGCAGTGGCGAGGAACTGCTGTCGCTGCACGACGCCGCGACGAGCCGGGATGCACGCAACCTTGCGGTCGCGTTCGTCGATCTCGATCACTTCAAGCTGGTCAACGATCGCTACGGCCACGAAGCGGGCGACAGCGTGCTGCGCGATGCCGCCACCCGCCTGCGGACCGGCATGCGGGGCGGCGACGTGATCGTGCGCTGGGGTGGGGAGGAGTTCGTCGTCGTGATGCCCGACACGACTCATGACGATGCGGTTACCGCGCTCAGGCGCATGCGCGAGCAGGGTTTCGGCAACCGCCCCGACGGCACCCGCCAGACAGCCAGCATCGGCGTCGCCGAGCGCAGGAGCGCCGGTACCGAGGACTGGCGAGCACTGGTGGAACTGGCCGACCAGCGCATGTATGTCGCAAAGCAAGAGGGGCGCGATCGCATCGTCGCCGAGGAGCGCCCGGCCTGACCGGCGATGAAGGCCGTCCGGACTGCTAGAATCCCTGCCTCCCGGAACTTCGTACCAGCGCCCGAGCGGCCGCTGTCCCCCACCATGGTCCGATCTGCACTGCCCTTGCTGTGCTGTGTTGCGCTGGCTGCCTGCGCGCCGCTGCAGCCCGCCCCCAAGGAATCTGCAACGCCCTCCACGCCTACGGCGGGCATCCACTCGCCGGACGCGGCCGGGCACGAAAGCCAGGCGGAGCGGAACCGCGTGTCGGAAGCCTTGCGCGCACTCGACGGCCGCGGTATCGAGATCCGGCCACGCCCCGATGGCGCGCTGCTGCTGCGGCTCCCGGCGGCAGAAGGGTTTGCGCGCAATCGTACGGAACCGGCGCCACCCCTGCTGGCCGTGCTGCAACGGATCGCCCCCGCCCTTTCCAGCATTCAGCACAACACGATTCACGTGATCGGCCACACCGACAGCGTCGGCAGCGAGATGCACAACCTGCAGCTTTCGATCCGGCGCGCCGAAGCGGTGGTCGAGGCGCTGCGCGCACTCGGCGTGCCGATCATTCGCCTCAGCGCCGATGGCCACGGCGAGAACGAGCCGATCGCCGACAATGCCTCGGCCGAGGGCCGCGCGCTCAACCGGCGGGTCGAGATTCTCGTCCGTACGGCGAGATAGCCTGCCGGGAGTCTGACCGGAGTTCGCCCGGGCGGGGCAATCACACACGTTTGCGGCCGGAGCCTTTGTTAAACTTGCTCTTTTTTCCAGGCAGTGAACATGCCCCGCAAGATCCTCGTCTCCAACGCCCTGCCCTACGCCAACGGCGACATCCACCTCGGACATCTTGTCGGGTACATCCAGGCCGACATCTGGGTGCGCTTCCAGCGCATGCAGGGCCACGACGTGCACTACGTGTGCGCGGACGACACCCACGGCACGCCCGTGATGCTGCGCGCGGAGAAGGAGGGCATCACGCCCGAAGCCCTGATCGCACGCGTGCACGGCGAGCACCTGCGGGATTTCACCGGCTTCGGTGTTGCCTTCGACAATTACCATTCGACGCACAGCCCCGAGAACCGCGCCTACGCCGAGGACATCTACGGCAAGCTCAGCGCGGCCGGGCTGATCGACACGCGCTCGATCGAGCAGTACTACGACCCGGTCAAGCAGATGTTCCTGCCCGACCGCTTCATCAAGGGCGAGTGCCCGAAGTGCGGCGCGGCCGACCAGTACGGCGACAACTGCGAGGTGTGCGGCGCGGCCTACGCGCCGACCGAGCTGAAGAACCCGTATTCGGCGGTTTCGGGGGCGAAGCCCGAACTTCGCAGCTCGGAGCACTTCTTCTTCCGCCTCTCGGACGCCCGTGCGGTCGCCTTCCTGCGCGAATGGACGCGCGGCACGAACGCCGCGGGCGAGCGGCGCCTGCAACCCGAGGCGGCCAACAAGATGCGCGAGTGGCTCGGCGACGAGGGCGAGAACAAGCTCTCCGACTGGGACATCTCGCGCGATGCGCCGTACTTCGGGTTCGAGATTCCGGGCGCACCGGGCAAGTATTTCTACGTCTGGCTCGACGCGCCGATCGGCTATCTCGCGAGCTTTCGCAACCTGGCGGACAAGCGCGGCGACATCGCCGTGGAGGACTACACCGACGCGCAACGCGCGCAGGTTTCCGGGACCGAGATGGTGCATTTCATCGGCAAGGACATCCTCTACTTCCACGCCCTGTTCTGGCCTGCAATGCTGCAGTTCGCCGGCTACCGGCCGCCCTCCGCGCTGTGCGTGAACGGTTTCCTGACGGTGGATGGGGCCAAGATGAGCAAGAGCCGCGGCACCTTCATCACGGCGGCCTCGTACATTGATCAGGGCCTGAACCCGGAGTGGCTGCGTTATTACTTCGCCACCAAGTCCAACGGCACCATGGAAGACGTCGATCTCAACCTCGACGACATGATTGCCAGGGTGAATTCCGATCTGGTCGGCAAGTTCGTCAACATCGCCAGCCGCTGCGCGGGTTTCATCGGCAAGCGCTTCGACGGCCGGCTCGGTGCAACCGACCCCGAGCCCTCGCGCGCGTTTCGCGCCGCGCTCGAATCGGGAAGCATCGCGCAGGCCTTCGAGGCGCGCGACTACGGCCGCGCGCTGCGCGAGATCATGCAACTTGCCGATCACGCAAACCAGTACGTGAATGACCACAAGCCGTGGGAGCTTGCGAAGCAGGAAGGCGCCGAAGAGCGGCTCCACGTGGTGTGCTCGACCGCCCTGACGATGTTCCGCGACCTCACGCTGTATCTGAAGCCGGTCCTGCCGGCACTCGCGGATAAGGTCGAGGCCTTCCTCGGTCTGCCGGCGCTTGCCTGGCCCGCGACGTGGCAGCCCCTGCCGGCCGGCCACGTGATCCAGCCCTACCAGCACCTGATGACCCGCATCGAACGCAAGGCGATCGACGCGCTGATCGAGGCCAACCGCGAGACGCTCACGCCGGCCGCGCCGGCCCCTGCCGCCGTGCCCGCAGTCGCCACCTCGCCGCAGCGCCACGCCGAAAAGCAGCAGCATCAGGCACAGGCCGGCGAGACCGTTGCGCCGCATCTGACGATCGAAGAGTTCGTGAAGGTGGAACTGCGCATCGCGAAGATCGTCCACGCCGAACACGTCGAGGGAGCGGACAAGCTCGTGCGCCTGCAGCTGGACATCGGAGAAGCGCAACCGCGCCAGGTCTTTGCGGGGATCAAGTCCGCCTACGATCCGGCTTCGCTCATCGGCCGCCTGACGGTGATGGTCGCCAACCTCGCCCCGCGCAAGATGAAGTTCGGTCTCAGCGAAGGCATGGTGCTCGCCGCCTCCGACGATCGCGGCGAAACCCCCGGGATCTTCCTCCTCTCGCCCGACGCAGGAGCGGCGCCGGGCATGCGCGTGAAATGACATGCCACTGACGGCCAGGAAGCGCTGGATCGCGCGACGCCGCACCGGGCCCGGACGAACCGGGACCCTGTTTGCGCAGTGTTCGCCGATCCCGCGTCTACCTTCGAGTCCGTCCGATGATCCGCTTCCGTCCCAAGCTTCTTGACACCCTGCCCGGCTACGACCGGGCGCAGTTCGCCGGCGATCTCTCGTCCGGCATCACGGTAGGCGTTCTCGCGCTGCCGCTGGCGATGGCCTTTGCGATCGCCTCCGGCATGACACCCGCTGCCGGTATCTGGACGGCAATCGTCGCCGGCTTCCTGGTCGCGGCACTGGGTGGCTCGCGCGTGCAGATCGGCGGTCCGACCGGCGCCTTCATCCCGATCATCTATGTGATCGTCGTCGATCACGGGGTCCAGAATCTCCTCATCGCGACGATGATGTCGGGCCTGATGCTGCTGGCGATGGGCGCCTTCAAGCTCGGCACGATGATCCGCTTCATCCCGCTTTCGGTCGTGACCGGCTTCACCAACGGCATCGCGGTGGTGATCTTCATTTCGCAGATCAAGGATTTTCTCGGGCTGCGGATCGAGAGTCTGCCGGGTGAGTTCTTCGGCAAGATGGAAGCGCTCGTCGGCGCGCTCGACACGATCGACCCGCCAACCGTCGCACTCGCCGTTGCCTCGCTGCTGGTGCTCGTCGGCTGGAACCGCCTGGCCCGCACGGTCGCCTGGATGCGCCGCCTGCCCGGACCGCTCGCGGTGCTGATCCTCGCTACGGCCGTGAACGCGCTGTTTCACCTTCCGGTCGACACGATCGGCAGCCGCTTCGGCGGCATTCCGCAGACCCTGCCCACGATTGGCCTGCCCGAGATGAGCCTCAGCACGCTCGGCAAGCTCATCAGTCCGGCCCTGACGATCGCGCTGCTCGGGGCGATCGAATCGCTGTTGTCGGCGCGGGTCGCCGACAACCAGATCGACGACCGTCACGACCCGAACCAGGAACTCATGGCCCAGGGGCTGGCGAACGTCGCAGCGCCGCTCTTCGGCGGCTTCGCCGCCACCGGTGCGATCGCCCGTACGGCAACCAACATCCGCAGCGGCGGGCGCACGCCGGTCGCCGGCATGATCCACGCGCTGGTGCTGCTGGCCGTCGTGCTCGTGGCCGCGCCGCTCGCAAGCCACATCCCGCTCGCAACGCTGTCGGCGATCGTTGTCGTGGTCGCGATCAACATGGGCGAATGGCACGCGCTGAAGTGGAGCGAATTGCGGCGCTACTCGCGCCAGTACCGCACGATCCTGCTCGGCACCTTCCTGATCACGGTGGTCTTCGATCTCACCCTCGCGGTCGAGATCGGCATGGTGCTGGCGAGCCTCTTCTTCATGTACCGGATGTCGGACCTCACCCGCATCGAGCGCATTCCGCTCGAACGCTACCGCGGCTACGAGCACTACTACGAACTCGAACCGCTCGCACGGGCTGACGGCAGCGAGCGCGTCGTCGCGTTCCGGCTTTTCGGCAGCCTCTTCTTCGGCGCGGCGAACAAGCTCGAAGCGCTGCTGTCGAGCGCCGAGGGCAACCCGGACGCGGTCGTGCTCGACCTGGAGAAGGTCATCAACATCGACACCACCGGCCTGGATGTGCTGCAGACCTTCGAGCGCAGCCTGCGCAAGCGCGGCATCGCGCTGATCCTGTGCGACCTCAACGCGCAGCCGCGCTCGATCGTCGAGCGCTCAGGGTTTGCTCAAAGGCTCGGGGCCGATAACATCGTCGGAAAGATCAACGATGCGCTGATTCGTGCCCAGCACCTGCGCCCCCGGAGACCAGCCGATGCCCAAACCGATCCCATCTGAAAGAATCGCCCGCCGCCTGCTGATTCACGGCAAGGTCCAGGGCGTGTACTACCGTGCCAGCGCACAGGTCGAAGCGCAGCGGCTGGATCTCTCCGGCTGGGTGCGCAACCGGCGCAGCGGCTCGGTCGAAGCGCTGGTCTGCGGACCCGTCCCCCGGGTCGAGGCGTTCATCGAATGGGCGCACGAAGGCCCCCCTGCGGCCCGGGTGGACCACGTCGAGATCTGCGAGGCAGATCCCTCCGAGGCCGGAGCCTTCTCTGTCCGGCCGACCGAATAGGTCGCCCGGTCCACGATTCCAGCCCGAACTACTGCATTGCGTCGCTATAATAGACGCTGTCTATCCACTCGACCGGGAAAAACAATTGGACCCTCCCCGGCTCGGGCCGACATAATGCAATCCGAAATTCCTACCATCCACTCAACATGAGGAAATGACCATGGCAGTTCTCGTAGGCAAGAAGGCTCCGGATTTCACCGCAACGACGGTTCTCGGCAACAACGAAATCACGAATATCACGTTCTCGGAATTCACCAAGGGCAAGTACGCGGTCGTGTTCTTCTATCCGCTCGACTTCACCTTCGTGTGCCCGTCCGAACTGATCGCGTTCGACCACCGCCTGGAGGAGTTTCGCGCCCGCAACGTCGAAGTGCTCGGCGTATCGATCGACAGCCAGTTCACCCACCTCGCCTGGAAGAACACTCCGGTCGACAAGGGCGGGATCGGCCAGGTCGGCTACCCGATGGTCGCCGACATCAAGCACGAGATCTGCCGCGCCTACGACGTCGAATCCGAAGGCGGGGTCGCCTTCCGCGGCTCCTTCCTGATCGACCGTGAAGGCATCGTGCGCCATCAGGTCGTCAACGACCTGCCGCTGGGTCGCAACATCGACGAGATGCTGCGCATGGTCGACGCGCTGCAATTCACCGAAGAGCACGGCGAGGTCTGCCCTGCCGGCTGGAGCAAGGGCAAGGCCGGCATGCGCGCCAACCCGGCCGGCGTCGCCGACTACCTGGCGAAGAACGCCGGCGAGCTGTAAGAACAAGACCAACCGCGACAGAGAGCGGGAAAGGCCGCAACCGCAAGGTTGCGGCCTTTTTTCATGGATCTTCCGGGCGACCTGCAGCCCGTACGGAAGGATTGGAATGTCATTACAATGGAACGCGGTATCACCCGGCTTGCTTCACATCTATCCACCATCAACGCGCATCCTCTCCCCACCCAACCGGACTCCCACCCACCATGATCCACACCCTGCCCCGTATCCGCGCCCTGCTGTGCACACTGCTTCTTGCAGCCGTTCTCCCCGTCCAGGCCGCTGACGTCGCCGGCGCCAAGGATCACCCGCTGATCCAGCGGGTCACGGGTTCCGAGATCTTCTTTTCCAAGGCAGCCGATTTCGATCAGTTGAAGCTCGCGCTGGGCAGGCTCGAATGGAGCGGCGCCGAGGCGAAGCTCAAACCGTTTCCCAACGTCACCGCCGAAGGCCGCCGTCTGACCAACTATTACCGGCTGCCCCAGGGGATCGGCGTTCTGGAGGCGCTGCGCAACTACGAGCAGGACCTGCGCGACAAGGGCTTCGAGATCCTCTTCAGCGGACGCGGAGAGGAGATCGAGACGGTCGGCTACAACAACCAGATCGCGCGCGAGCTCCTCGGCATGACCGGCAACTACGCAACCACCGAGGAAAAGGCGCAGTGGCCGTTCCAGCATACCGACGAAGCACGTGCCGGCTATCTTTCGGCACGGCTGAAGAAGGACGACGGCGAAGTGCTCGCAAGCATCTACGTCGTCGCCAACACCCACGACAAGTGGCTCGACATCCCGCTCGACCGCAGCCTCGTGCGCCTGGACGTGGTCGAGATCAAGGCTCGTGAACAGCGCATGGAACTCGTTCGCAGCGACGAGATGGCCAACGAGATCTCGCTCAACGGCCGCATCGCACTCTATGGCATCGAGTTCGACTTCAATTCTGCGAGCCTGCGGCGCGAATCCGACGCGACCCTCACCGAGATTGCCTCCTTGCTCAAGGCCCGCCCCGAATTGAACCTCCTCGTCGTCGGCCACACCGACACAGCCGGCAACTTCGAATACAACCGCAGCCTGTCACAGAAGCGCGCCGAAGCTGTGGTCGCCGACCTCACCGCCAAGGGCGTAGCCGCCCGCCGCCTGTTCCCGGTCGGCGTCAGCTTTGCATCGCCGGTCGCAACGAACGCGACCGAAGAGGGTCGCGCCCGAAATCGGCGGGTCGAACTCGTGGACATGGCCGGGGGGACGGCGAAGTAGGGGTTGCCACAACATCGCCCTCAGGCGCCCGGCACGCCAGCCGGGCGCGTCGCTCAGCCCCCCAATCCGGGAAACAGCTTCAGGAGGCCCACGGACATGACCTCGACTGCGATCGCTGCCAGGATCAGCCCCATCACCCGGGTCATGACGTTGATTCCGGTCTGGCCCATGAAGCGGGCGATGCGGCCCGCCATGGAAAGCGTCGCCCAGGTCGCAAGCCCGATGATGAGCCCATACACCACCAGGATTCCGAGTTGCCAGTAGTTTTGCGTCTTCTCGGCGTAGATCACGACGGTCGAGATCGTCGCCGGACCCGTCAGCAAGGGAATGGTCAAGGGCACGACGGCGATGCTGGCGCCGGAATCGGCACGGCTTGCCCCCTCATGCACATCACTGGCCTGTGACTCGGCCGGTTGCGCCTGCAGCATCTGGATCGCGCTCATCAGAAGCAGCAGGCCGCCCCCCACCTGAAACGAAGCCAGCGTGATGCCGAAGTACTCGAGAATCCTGAGCCCCATCAGCGCGCTCGTTGCCACCACGACGAATACCGTGAACGCTGCCGTGCGGATCGTCCTGCGGCGCTGCTCGAAGTCGAACGAGCGCGTGAAGTGGATATAGAACGGAATCACGCCGATCGGATTGATGATCGCGAGGAGAGTGATCAGCGGCTTGAGGGGGAAATCCATGGCGGATGGCAGTCGTGGCAGTGGTTCAGTCTAGCGGATTCGACGGGTGACCGGGGCCGCCCCCCGCTTGGCGTGCTGCCTGGCGTGATCAGCTCGGATACAGCACTTCCACCGCGTCTGCCGGTAGCCATTCGCGCAGGCTGTCAAGCAGGGTATCGTCGGGGCGCACGCGCCACGCGGCACCGAACGGCAGATCGGCTTCGGCAGCGGCATTGCGATAGCGCACGCGCACCGGGCAGGCACCGTCGCGAAACGGGGTCAGCAGGCTGTGCAGCCGGTCGACGGCGGCACGCGCACCGCCCGCCTCGTGGACTTCGCCATTCATGTGCAGCTGCAGCGCCCGCGCGAAGCGGCTGCGCGCCTCGCCGAGCGTCAGCAGGCGCTCGGCGATGATGCGCAGCCCCCCGGAGAACTCATCGTTGCTGATCTTGCCTTCGACGAACAGCATCTCGTCGGTAACGATCTTGCCGCGGTTCGCTTCGAGTACTTCGGAGTACACCATGACCTCGCGTGCGCTCGTGCCGTCGTCGAGGGTGACGAAGGCCATCTTGCCGCGCGCGCCGACCTTGGTGCGCACCTCCATCACGACGCCACCGAGCAGGACCGGTTCGCGCCCGGGTTCCAGCTCCGACAGCGGGCGCGAGAGGAAGCGGCGCACCTCCGCGCTGAAGGCGTTGAACGGGTGACCGGAGAGGAAGAAGCCGATCGCGGTCTTTTCTTCCCTGAGCCGATCGCGTTCGCTCCAGGGGCGGACCACGACGAACTCGAC
This sequence comes from Rhodocyclaceae bacterium, assembly GCA_023383815.1. Lineage (GTDB taxonomy): Bacteria > Pseudomonadota > Gammaproteobacteria > Burkholderiales > Rhodocyclaceae > JACOUN01. Next base: position 21,156 of record JAHDYG010000022.1, on the reverse strand, counting down.
GGCGGCCCCGGCGGCTTCGGGCACGAGATCGAAGAGCCCGCCCTGCAGCGCATTGGCGGCGGCCTGCTCGGCCGCTTCCATCGCCAGGCTGACGGTCGCGACAAGCTGCGTGCGGTCGCGCCCGGCATGCCCTTCGAGCGTGTCCAGCGCACCGGCACGGATCAGTGCCTCGACCACGCGCCGGTTGACCATGCGGCGGTCGACGCGCGCGCAGAAGTCGAAAAGATCGCGAAAAGCGCCGCCAGATTCGCGCGCCGCGAGAATCGCGCGCACCGCCGGCTCGCCACACCCTTTGACGGCCCCGAGACCGTAGCGGATCGTCTGGCGATCGACCGGCACGAAACGGTAGTCGGAGGCATTGACGTCCGGCGGCAGCACGGTGAGCCGATTGGCGAGCGCGTCCTCGTAGAAGATGCGGATGGTGTCGGTGTTGTCGAGGTCGGACGACAGCGTCGCGGCCATGAAGGCCGCGCAATGGTGGGCCTTGAGCCAGGCCGTGTGGTAGGTGACGACGGCATAGGCGGCAGTGTGCGACTTGTTGAAGCCATACTCTGCGAACTTCGCCATCAGGTCGAAGAGCTGCTCGGCAAGCACCGGGTCGTAACCCTTCTTC
>JAHDYG010000022.1:0-20533 GCA_023383815.1 Rhodocyclaceae bacterium | reverse complement strand
ACTCACCGGCCTGGACGTCGCCCGGGCGGCAGGTCTGCGCGCCCGCGGCGATGGTCTCGCGGTGCCTGGCCATCTCCTCGGGTTTCTTCTTGCCCATCGCCCGGCGCAGCAAATCGGCATCGCCAAGCGTGTAGCCGCCGATGATCTGCGAGATCTGCATCACCTGTTCCTGATACACGATGACGCCGTAGGTCGGCTCCAGGCAGGGTTTGAGATCCGGGTGGAAATAGTCGATCGCCTGCTGCCCCTTCTTGCGCAGGACGAAGTCATCGACCATCCCCGAGTTGAGCGGCCCGGGGCGATAGAGCGCGAGCACCGCGATGATGTCCTCGAAGCGGTCGGGCGCAAGCTTCTTGAGAAGCTTCTTCATGCCGTCCGATTCGACCTGGAAGATCGCCGTGGTATTGGCTTCCTTCAGGATCTGGTAGGCCGCCGGGTCGGTGAAGGGCAGCGTCGCAAGATCGAGCTTCTCGCCGCTGAGCCGCTCGACGTACTCGACCGCAAGCTGGATGATCGTGAGGTTTCTGAGACCCAGGAAGTCGAACTTGACGAGGCCGACCGCCTCGACGTCGTCCTTGTCGAACTGGGAGACCGGGGTCGCATCCTCGCCGTCGGCAAGATAGAGCGGGCAGAAATCGGTCAGCTTGCCCGGGGCGATCAGCACTCCGCCCGCGTGCATGCCGACGTTGCGCGCAAGCCCTTCGAGCGGCTCGGCAAGGCTCCACAGCTCCTGCACCGATTCGCCATCGCCGGGATCACGCATCATCTCGCCGATCTGCGGTTCCATCTCGTACGCCTTGGCGAGCGAGACGGGCTTGTTGGTCTCGACCGGAATCAGCTTCGAGAGCCGGTCGCACAGCCCGTAGGGCAGATCGAGCACGCGCCCGACGTCGCGGACGACCGCTTTCGAGGCCATCGTGCCGAAGGTCGCGATCTGGCTCACCGCATCCTTGCCATAGCGTTCGCGCACGTACTCGATGACGCGGTAGCGGTTGTCCTGGCAGAAGTCGATGTCGAAGTCGGGCATCGACACCCGCTCCGGATTCAGGAAGCGCTCAAAGAGCAGCGCGTAGGCAAGTGGGTCGAGATCGGTGATGCGCAGGGAATACGCGACCAGCGAGCCGGCACCCGAACCGCGCCCGGGGCCGACCGGGACGCCGTTTTCCTTGGCCCAGTTGATGAAATCGGCAACGATCAGGAAGTAGCCGGGAAACCCCATGCCAATGATCGTGTCGGTCTCGATCTTCAGCCGCGCTTCATAGGTGGGGCGCTGGCGTTCGCGTTCGGCTTCCTCCGGGAACAGCTCAAGCAGGCGCACCTCGAGCCCGGCGCGTGCCTCGGCCACGAGGTAGTCGTCGAGCGACAGGCCTTCGGGGGTCGGAAACTGGGGCAGGAAGTTCTTGTTGAGCTGGACTTCGAGCGAGCAGCGGCGGGCGATCTCGAGCGTGTTCTCGAGCGCCTCCGGGAGATCGGCGAACAGTTCGCACATCTCGTCCTGGCTCTTGAAGTACTGCTCGGGTGTGGTCTCGCGCGGGCGCCGCTTGTCGGCCAGCACATAACCCTGTGCGATGCACACGCGCGCCTCGTGCGCCTTGAAGTCTTCCGGGCGGAGAAACTGCACCGGATGCGTGGCAACGACCGGAAGATCGAGCGCCGCCGCGAGTTCGATCGCCTGGCGCACGTAAGCCTCGTTACCCGGGTGGCCGGCGCGCTGCAGTTCGATGTAGAACGCGCCAGGGAAGCTCTCCGCCCAGCCACGCGCATGTTGATGCGCGGCCTCGGCATTGCCGTTCGCGAGCGCGAACCCGATGTCTCCGTTCATCGCACCGGACAGGCACAGCAGGCCGGAAACGGCCTCGGGTTCGAGCCATTCGCGCCGCAGTTCGGCCCGCCCGCGATGCTTGTTCTCCAGATACGCACGCGTGAGCAGTTCGCACAATTGCCCGTAGCCCTGCCGGTTGCGGCAGATCAGCAGCACGCGGAACGGCTTGTCGCGCTCCTGCGGGTTGGTGATCCAGGCATCCACGCCGACGATCGGCTTGATGCCTTTCGCATGAGCACCCTTGTAGAACTTGACCATGCCGAAGAGGTTGGCGAGGTCGGAAAGTCCGAGCGCGGGCATGCCCTCATTGGCAGCCCGCGCAATGGCCTGGTCGATCTGGACGATGCCGTCCTGGATCGAGTATTCGGAGTGCAGGCGGAGATGGACGAATCGGGAGGAGCGTGCCGGAGTCATGGCACGAATTCTAACCGGTTTGCCGGGTGGCCAGCCCGGGAGCGGGCGGCGGCGAACGCCGTCCGCTCACCACCCGGGTCAGGATCAGGGCATCAGCACGGTCGAGCCGGTGGTGCGGCGCGCTTCGAGGTCGCGGTGCGCCTGGGCCGCGTCGCGCAGCGCGTAGCGCTGGTTGACCTCGATGCGGACCTTGCCCGAGCCAACCGCTTCGAAGAGATCCTCGGCCATCACGACCAGATCGGCGCGTTTGGCCGTATAGGTGAAGAGCGTCGGCCGGGTCAGGAAGAGCGAGCCCTTCTGCGCCAGCACCTGGATGTCGAACGGCGGCACAGGGCCGGACGCTGCACCGAACAGCACCATCATGCCGAGCGGACGCAGGCAGTCGAGCGAAGCGAGGAAGGTATCCTTGCCGATCGAGTCATACACCACCGCAACCCCCGCTCCGCCGGTGATCGCCTTCACACGCTCGGTGAAGTTCTCGCTGCGGTAGAGGATCGTATGGTCGCACCCGTGCGCCCGGGCGAGCGCCGCCTTGTCCTCGGATCCGACGGTGCCGATCACCGTTGCGCCGAGTGCCTTCGCCCACTGACACACGATCAGGCCGACCCCACCGGCCGCGGCGTGGATCAGGATCGTGTCGCCGGGCTGAACGCGGTAGGTGCGCCGCAGCAGGTACTGTGCCGTCAGGCCCTGCAGCATCATCGCCGCGCCCTGCTCGAAGGAGATCGCATCGGGCAGGCGCAGCAGGCGATCGGCCGGCAGGCAGCGAACTTCCGAGTAGGCGCCGATCGGACCGCCGGCATACGCCACACGGTCCCCCACCGCCCACTCCGTCACCCCTTCGCCAACTGCTTCGACCTCCCCAGCGCCCTCGACGCCGAGCCCGGACGGCAGCGGCACCGGGTACAGCCCGCTGCGATGGTAGGTGTCGATGTAGTTCAGTCCAACTGCGCGGTGGCGCACCCGGACCTCGCCCGGCCCGGGTTGAGCGGGGTCGACCTCCTGCCACTGCAGGACTTCGGGTCCACCGGTCGTCTCGAATCGGATTGCATGAGCCATGGGGTTCTCCTCCGTTGGTGCGAAGCGGATCAGTCTCCGGACTGCCGGTTGCGCTGTTCGTTGGCGTCGACCACCGCGACGGCGGTGATGTTGACCAGGCGGCGCACGGTCGCCGAGGGCGTCAGGATATGCACCGGCAATGCCGCACCGAGCAGCATCGGGCCGACCGAAATTCCGTCGCCGTTGGCCGTCTTCATCAGGTTGAAGGCGATGTTGGCGGCATCGAGGTTCGGCATCACGAGCAGATTCGCCTCGGCGCTCAGCGTCGAATCGGGATTCGCACGCGAGCGGATGCCGACCGATAGTGCTGCATCGCCATGCATCTCGCCATCGCATTCGAGGTGGGGCGCCGTTTCGCGCAGCCGGTCGCGCGCCGCGCGCATCTTGCGCGCCGAGGTCGAACGCGAGCTGCCGAAGTTGGAATGCGACAGCAGGGCAACGCGCGGCTCGATCCCGAAACGGCCGACTTCATCGGCGGCCATGCGGGCGATCTCGGCGATCTCTTCCGCGTCCGGATTCTCGTTCACATACGGGTCGGTGATCGCGAGGGTGCGCTTGGGCAGCAGCAGAAGCGTCATCGCGGCAAAGAGCCTTGCCCCCTTGGCCAGCCCGATCACGTCCTCGACCTGCTTGAGGTGGTAGTCGTAGGTACCGTAGGTGCCGCACACCAGCGCATCGGCATCGCCGCGGCGCAGCAGCATGCAGCCGATCAGCGTGGTGTCGCGCCGCATCTTGGCCTTGGCGATCTCGGGCGTGACGCCCTCGCGCGCCATCATGCGGTGGTACTCGCCCCACAGCTCGCGGTAACGCGGGTCGTACTCGGGGTTGACGACCTCGAAGTCGCGTCCCGGAACGAGGCTGAGCCCGATCTTCTTGATCCGCATCTCGATCACGCTCGGCCGCCCGATCAGGATCGGCGTCGCCAGCCCTTCGTCGAGAATCACGCGCACGGCATGCAGCACACGCTCGTCCTCGCCTTCGGCGAACAGCACGCGCTTGTTCTCGGTCGGCACCCGCTTGGCGGCGGCGAACACCGGTTTCATGACGATACCGGACTGGTACACGAAATCCGTGAGGCTCGCGACATAGGCCGGGAAATCCTCGATCGGTCGGGTCGCGACGCCCGATTCCATCGCAGCGCGCGCGACGGCCGGTGCAATGCGCACGATCAGGCGCGGGTCGAACGGCTTCGGGATGATGTAGTCCGGTCCGAAGGACAGGTCCGCCCCGCCATAGGCCGACGCAACGATGTCGCTCTGCTCGGCCTGGGCCAGTTCGGCGATGGCCTTGACGCAGTCAAGCTTCATCTCTTCGGTGATGCGCGTCGCCCCGACATCGAGCGCACCACGGAAGATGAACGGAAAGCACAGGACGTTGTTCACCTGGTTCGGGTAGTCGGAACGGCCGGTGGCGATCACGCAGTCGGGCCGAACGGCCTTGGCATCTTCCGGCAGGATTTCGGGATCCGGATTCGCGAGCGCGAAGATCAAGGGCTTGTCGGCCATCCGCGCAACCATTTCAGGCTTGAGCACACCCGCCGTCGACAAGCCAAGAAACACGTCCGCCCCCTCGATCACCTCACCGAGCGTCTGCGCTTCGGTCTGCTGCGCATAGCGGGCCTTGTTCGCCTCCATGTTCGCTTCGCGCCCGACCCGGATCACCCCCTTCGAGTCGCACACGTAGACGTTCTCGCGCCGCAGTCCGAGCCCGACCATCAGGTCGAGGCAGGCGATCGCCGCCGCACCGGCTCCGGAGCACACCAGCTTGACGGTGCCGATGTCCTTGCCCACGACCTGCAGGCCATTGATCAGGCCCGCCGCGGAGATGATCGCCGTACCGTGCTGATCGTCATGGAATACCGGAATGTTCATCCGGTCGCGCAGTTTCTGCTCGATGTAGAAGCACTCGGGCGCCTTGATGTCTTCGAGATTCACGCCACCCAGCGTCGGTTCGAGCGAGGCGATGATCTCGATCAGCTTGTCCGGGTCCTTCTCGGCAAGCTCGATATCGAACACGTCGATGTTCGCGAACTTCTTGAACAGGCAACCCTTGCCTTCCATCACCGGCTTCGCGGCGAGCGGGCCGATGTTGCCCAGACCGAGCACGGCCGTGCCGTTCGTGACCACCCCGACGAGGTTGCCACGCGAGGTCAGCTCGCGCGCCTCGCCCGGATCGGCAACGATCGCATTACACGCCGCGGCCACCCCGGGCGAGTAGGCCAGCGCGAGGTCGCGCTGGTTGGTCAGCCCCTTGGTCGGGACAACCGAGATCTTCCCGTGCGTCGGCCCGCGGTGATAATCGAGTGCGGCCGTGATGAAATCCTGATCCATGCTCCTCCCCCTCAAAGTATTCGGTTGTTGCGTTTGCGTGCGGATCTGCCGCATTCGCGATCCAGTTCAACTTACCGGCTGGCCGTCGTCGTGCCAACTGCGAATTTCCACAACCGCGCGTGCGAATGCTTCTCCACTGGAAGCCGAACCCACACGTTCGCGCCTGCAACGCTTGTCGGAATAAGCTAAGCAGAAATCGTTCGTTCGCGAAAAGGCAGATGCGAATGATACTCTGCCCAGTGCAAGGTCCGGAGGGCTTGGGTGCGCGCAACGCACTCCCTTGCCACTCCCCCGATCCACCACCCGCTTCAGGAGCTCACGCATGGCGCACTGGTACGCTGACAACGCCGAATCGATCGGCCGCACTCCCCTCGTCCGACTCCATCGCATCCTCGACGGCGCCCCTGCCACGGTGCTCGCCAAGATCGAGGGCCGCAATCCCGCCTACTCGGTGAAATGCCGCATCGGCGCCGCCATGGTGTGGGATGCGGAAAAGCGCGGTCTACTCGGCCCGGGCAAGGAACTGGTCGAACCGACCAGCGGCAATACCGGCATCGCGCTGGCCTTCGTCGCCGCCGCGCGCGGCATACCGCTGACGCTGACGATGCCCGAGACGATGAGCATCGAGCGGCGCAAGCTGCTGCTCGCCTATGGCGCGAAGCTCGTCCTGACCGAAGGCGCCAAGGGCATGAGCGGCGCAATCGCGAAAGCGGAGGAAATCGTCGCCTCCGACCCGCAGCGCTACGTGCTGCTGCAACAGTTCCGCAATCCTGCCAACCCCGCAATACACGAAACCACGACGGGTCCAGAGATCTGGGAAGATACCGACGGCAAGGTGGACATCCTGGTGTCGGGTGTGGGCACTGGCGGCACGATCACCGGAATCTCCCGCTACTTTGAAGTCCTGCGCAACCAGGCCCTCCACTCGGTTGCCGTCGAACCGACCGCGAGCCCGGTCATCGGCCAGAAGCTCGCCGGCGAGCCGCTCAAGCCCTCCCCGCACAAGATCCAGGGCATCGGCGCCGGATTCGTACCCGAAGTCCTCGATCTGTCGCTGATCGACGCTGTCGAGGCCGTCAGCAACGAAGACGCGGTCCTCTATGCCCGCCGGCTCGCGCGCGAAGAAGGCATCCTGTCGGGAATCTCCAGCGGCGCGGCCGCAGCCGTCGCCGCCCGCCTCGCCGCACGACCGGAGAACGCCGGCAAGACCCTCGTCGTCATCCTGCCGGACTCGGGCGAACGTTATCTGAGTTCAGTGCTGTTCGAAGGAATGTTCGACGCGAGCGGCATGCCGGTCTGAACGGCGATCCGGAAATGCCGAAGCCCGGTCGGAGACCGGGCTTCGGCATGAATGTGCTGGAGGCGCGAACCGGAATCGAACCGATGTACACGGCTTTGCAGGCCGCTGCATAACCACTCTGCCATCGCGCCAGCGCTGCATCCCTGATCAGGGAGACCCGATTCGATCGAGCCATCAGGAAACTGCGGGGTTGTCGACCAGTTTCAATTTGTCTTCACAACCCTTTGATAACACATGAATTCGTTTGAATCCGAGTGCTGCGAGCGGAGCGAATTATGGACCATCGGCTCGCTACTGGCAACAGTTCTCGGACTACGTCACCGAAATAAGTACGGATGAGTGGACACCCTGAAGTCCTGCGCTGATCCTGTTACCCTCGCCCGTTGTTTCACGTTCGGAACCGATAATGAAGGAAGACGCCAAACAGAACCACAACGCGCGCATGCAGCGCAAGAAGGAAATCGTCGATGCAGCGATCGACCGGGCGCAGGAAGAGCGCGGCATCGTCCTCCTGATCACCGGCAACGGCAAGGGCAAGACCACCTCCGCCTTCGGCACCCTGTACCGTGCGCTGGGCCACGGCCAGCGCGCCGGTGTCGTGCAGTTCATCAAGGGCACCCAGGCCACCGGCGAGGTGATTTTCCTGAAGCAGCACCCGGCGAGCACCGCGGTGCGCTACCACGCGATGGCTACTGGCTTCACCTGGAACACCCAGGACTGGGACGCCGACAAGCGCGCAGCCGACGAGGCCTGGGCGCAGGCCGCCGGCATGCTCGCGGACCCGGCGCTCGATCTGGTGGTGCTCGACGAGCTTACCTACATGCTGAAGTACAACTACCTCGACACCGCCGATGTGCTGGCAGCGATCAGCAGTCGCCCGCCGATGCAGACGGTGATCGTCACCGGGCGTGCGGCCAAGCCTGAACTGGTGGAACTGGCCGATACGGTAAGCGAGATCGCCGACCGCAAGCACGCTTTCAAGGCCGGTGTGAAAGCCCAGGCGGGTATCGATTTCTGATACGCAGACCCGAGGCTTGGCCGTATTTCCCCCTTTCTTCAGCAGTTCGAGCCCTTGCAGGCCTATGCGTCAGTCCTTGAAGCAGATGCTGCCCGCCTGCTCAGGCCGATATCCGCGCTTGTCGGCGTAGAAGGCACGAATGCGTTCGAGATCGGCCTCGCGTTCACCACTGAGCACGATCCACTCGCCGATACCGAGCTGCTTCTTCCCGTAATCGAGGAAACCAAGCCCGAGCGGCACCCGGGCGGTTGTCGCGATGCGGTAGAAACCGGATTTCCAGTGATCGGTCCGCTTGCGCGTTCCTTCCGGAGCGATCACGAGGTGGAAGATCTCGCGCCGGTCAACCTCGGCACAGATCTGTTCAATGAAGCCTTCGGGGCGGCTGCGGTCGAGCGGAATGCCGCCCCAGCGCAGGAACAGGCCGCCGAGCGGGTTCTGGAACATCTCCTTCTTGGCGACCCACTGCATCGGGAACCCCGTCGCGAAGCGCCACAGCATGGCGAGCGGGAAATCCCAGTTGGAGGTGTGCGGATAGCCGATGATGACCGTCTTCGACGACGGTGGAGGTGCAAGCACGATCTGCCAGCCGAGCAGCCGGAGCAGGAGACTGCAGAGCCGGCGGTTCACGTCGGATGCTCCACACGAGTTCGGGACCCCATCATAAGGGGCGCGACCCACCCACGCAATGATTCCCGCCCGATATCGTCGCAGGCATGAAAAAAGGGACCGAAGTCCCCTTTTTCAACCGCTTGCGGAATTCAGTGGAACTCCGCAGCAGTGCATCTGGAGCGGGAAACGAGACTTAAATCCCCGCTTTAACTCCTTGATAACGCAGCAATTTTTACTTCTCATTGTGCCGCGAAGGACTGCATTATGTACTAACAGCTCTCGCCTGGCAACACCTTCGCGGCACTTTTTGCGACACCGACTCTGTCCGGCGCGGCGCAGGCGGCGGAGCGCGGATCCTTCCCGAATCGCCAAAGATCAACTGGCCAGAGTCGCGGGTCTCGATCCTATGCGAACCACCCGCTCTATGAAGCGGGACAACTGCTCGGATGGCGTCGCATTGGAACGAAGCAAGAACGTAGTGACGGCGAGGCTTCGATCGGCCAAAGGACGCACAACCACTTCTGGATGACGACAGGAGGCGGCGTACGCCGCATTGGAGAAGCCGACGCCGTAACCTGCCGCCACCAAGGTCAGCATCAGGTCGGTGGTCGAGACACGTTCCGCTACTTGAGGTTGGGAGTCTATGGAACGCAACAGGCGTTCCAGTTGCTGGTCGCACCCCGCGCACGTCTCAGGATTGCAGAGCACCAGCGGATAGTTCAGGACCTCCCTGAGCGCGACGCGCTTGTGCGCAAGCAAAGGATGCCTCGGGGGTATCGTCACGACGATCGGGTCTTGCCAGACCGGCTGGGCGACAACGTCCGCCTTGAGGCCGTCGAACAAGGTGAAGCCTGCATCGTAGAGATCGTTCTTCAACCCTTTCAACTGCTGCGACAGGGGCATCTCGAAAAGTCGGATCTCGATATCCGGCTCCTCCTCCCGGCACAGCGCGAGCAACGCCGTCAAGCGTGCCTGGGCAATGCCGTCGGAAAGCGCGATTCGCAGCCGACCACGGAAGCCCGCGGCCGCGGCTCGGACGTTCCCCTTGGCCTGCTCGATCACCAAGAGGATACGACGCGCATCCTCGATGAACACTTTTCCCGCCCAGGTCAGCTGCACGCCGCGAGACGTGCGCTCGAACAGCCGCGCGCCAACATCGGATTCCAGCTTCTTGATGGCGCGAGACAGCGGCGATTGCTCGATATGCAGTCGCTCGGCGGCCCGCCCGAAATGCAGTTCTTCGGCAACCGTGATGAAGCAGCGAAGGTGGCGAAGGTTCACTCGAAACTCCCGGACACGAGCATTGAGCCGAACTGGCGTCACGCTCGAGTTGGTTGCCCCCTTCCCCGCCTCCAGTCGCCCCCTGCCGCAATCCGGCGCAGGTCAATGCAACAACACGCGTTCCGATCTCGCTCGCTCCCCGGCATTGCAGATGACGAGCGCGACCGGCGTACCCCACACCGCTCGGCACCTGGCGCGGCAGCACCGAAGCGCCGCGCTCATCCGCCCAACGTGCGCGCCGGTACGCCGACGACAGTCGCGAACGGTGGCACGCTCTTGAGGACGACACTGCCGGCCCCCACTGTGGCGCCGCGGCCAATCTCGATATTCCCCAGGACCGTGGCATTCGCCGAGAGAAGAGCGCCATCGCGAATCTTCGGGTGACGATCGCCCCGGCCCTTCCCCGTGCCTCCCAGGGTCACGTGCTGGAGGATCGACACGTCGTCGCCGACCATTGCCGTTTCACCAATCACGATACCGGTGCCGTGATCGATGAATACGCGACGCCCCATCGAGACCGCTGGGTGAATGTCGACACTGAACACCTCCGAGACTCGGCTTTGCACGATCCGTGCCGCAGTGCGTCGCCCCTGGCTCCACAGCCAGTGTCCGACGCGGTGGCATTGCAGCGCGTGAAAGCCCTTGTAGCAAAGGAACGGGGTCAGGATGTCTTCGGTCGCAGGATCTCGGGCGACAACCGCCACCAGGTCCTCCTGCGCCGCAGCGTCGACGGCGGGGCAACCCACCTTCGCCTCGGCGAACAGCGTCTCCCACATGCTCAATGGCAAGGTCGAATCGCACAGTTTGCGTGCCAGCAACCCGCTCAGAGCAGCGTAGAAATCCTGTTTCCCAAGGATAGCTTCGGTCATGATCGCACGCAGCGCGGGGTCGGTTGCGCACGCATGCTTCGCCTCGCCGACCAACCGCTCCCACACCGCATCCGTCGCAGCATCGCACCGGAAATGCTCTTCGAGCCTGTCGAACGAAAGATCGAATCCGTGCGTCAATGCAGTTCCCACCTGTCCTGATTCTGCGGCAGCGGCCTCGCCGACAACGGAAGGAGCTTATGGAGGGAGTCGCCGGCACCGCCACCCGAAACGGGATGGAATCGCCCGAAGGCGGATATTCCTGTCAGTTTGAATCAGTCGTGACGGTTCACGGATCGAGAGGAGCGACACGTTCGCCCGACACCGCATGCTGCCTCGATGATTGCCCTTGCACTCAATCGGCGAACAGGCGACCGCGTTCTCAGGACCAATTGGCAAGCCGCTTCCGAATACGTGAACGAAATGCTTCGACCTCTTCCCCAGACAGACGCTCTGCCTTGTACAGCGACAACATCTCGAACCGGCATGCGGGCGCACATGTGCCAAGAAGCGCGGTTTTCAGGACCCGTTTCACCGGTTGCCGCATCAGCAGGCGATCCACCCACCACGGAGAGCCAAGCGACGTAATGGCGAGTCCGCGTCGCAGCTTGTGGAGCCGGGGCTTGATCGGGCCGAGGTCGCTTGCATGGTCGTAGGCAATCCCGGGCGCCCATACACGATCGAACCAACCCTTCAACACGGCTGGAAAGCCAAACCACCAAGTGGGAAAGACCAAAACCAATGCTTCGGCCGCGAGCAGGCGCTCGGCCTGGGGGTGGACAGCCGACATGTCAAACGGGGAGAGATAGTAGGATCGGCGTTCACTGACCGAAAGCGAGGGCGAGAACCCGGCCTGGCATAGATCCTCCACCTCGACGTCGTGCCCCGACTCCCTCAGGGCCTGGATGGCGGATTGCGCCAGGGAGTGGCACAGGCTGTCTGCAACGGGGTGGGCAATGACGACAAGGCACTTCATGTTGGATCCCGGTTGTACCTGAGCGGCGCTGCTCGACGTGTTCCAAGCAGAGCATCACGATTGCATTCTGCGGATATCGGCCCGCCAAGATCACTGGGACGCGCCCCATGCATGACCGCGCTCTCCAAGGTCTTGCACAAGACCCCTATTGTCATCATTCGACAGGCCCTGGGCATACGACAAAACTCCTGACGCATCCGGTCTGCATTATCCGATAGCTCTACGCGAAGATCACCGGGCAAGGATCTCTTGGATCGGAGATGAGGCGAACGTGGCCGGAATTCGTCCTGGCGAGATGTCGGCGCAATCGGGGTACCCGCAACAACCCATTGTCGCTGTTCGTCGCCACGCCACCCGTCTCAAATGCCGGCCATGTCTCGACGAACGCCACCGAGCGTCAAGGAGTGCCCACCATGTCTTCGCAGACTGCTCTCGATCTTCCCGTCGAACGCCGCATCCTGCGCCGCGCCGAGGTCGAGGCCAAGACCGGCTTCAAGCGCGCCCACATCTACAGCCTGATGAAGGAAGGCAAGTTCCCCAAGGCCTTGCGCCTGGGGGTGCGTGCCGTCGGCTGGGACTCGGCCGAGATCGAGCAGTGGATCGCCGACCGCCTCAAAGAACGCGCCTGAGCCCTGCTCCTCCCGTCACTGACATCGAGGAGCGACACCATGCAGGTGATCTCCATCATTTCGACCAAGGGCGGCGTCGGCAAGACCACGACCGCGGCCAATCTCGGCGGCTTCGTCGCCGACGCCGGGTTGCGCGTCCTGCTGGTGGACCTCGACGTCCAGCCGACCTTGTCGAGCTATTTCGCCCTCGACAGGCGGGCGCCTGGGGGCATCTACGAGCTGCTGGCCTTCAACGAGCAGCGCGATGCGCAGCTGGTGTCCAGCACGGGCATCGCCGGCCTCGACTTGGTGCTTTCCAACGACGACAAGGGCCAGCTGAACACCTTGCTGCTGCATGCGCCGGACGGGCGGCTGCGGCTGCGCAACCTGCTCCCCGCCTTCGCGCCGCATTACGACCTGATGCTGATCGACACGCAGGGCGCGCGCAGCGTGCTGCTGGAGATGGCCGTGCTGGCTTCCGACCTGGCCATCTCCCCGGTCACCCCGGAGATCCTCGCCGCGCGCGAACTGCGCCGCGGCACCTTGCAGTTGATCGAGGACATCGCGCCCTATCGCCGCCTCGGCATCGCACCGCCGCCCTTGCACCTGCTCATCAATCGTGTGCACCCCGTGTCGACGAACGCTCGCGCGATCCAGCAGGCGCTGCGCCAGATCTTCGGGGACCACGACGGCGTCCATGTCCTGGATACCGACATCCCTGCCGTCGAGGCCTATCCGCGTGCGGCAACGCTAGGGTTGCCGGTACATCGCGTCGAATACCGCCGCCCGGCGACACGGGTGGCGCCGGCGGCGCTGGACACCCTTCGCGCCCTGGCCTGCGAGCTGTTTCCCCAATGGATCGATCGGTTCCACACGGTTGCCGGCAAGCCTCGAGGGAGGCGCTCCCATGCCAAACCCGCGTGACCTGTGCCGGGGCCACAAGCGCCTGCGGCCCTTGATCGAGTATGCGCTGAGCGAAGGCTGGCAGGTCGTGCGAACGCCCGGTGGCCACCTCAAATTCACCAAGGCAGGGCTGGCTCCGGTCTTCACGGGCTCCACGCCCAGCGACCACCGGGCCGATCGCAATGCCCGCGCGCAGCTTCGCCAGGCTGGACGGCGAGCCGCCGCCAGCGATGACAACCTCGGCAGCGGGGGACCGGAGCATGGCTGACCTGACCCCGCAGGACATGGCTGGCAAGCTGCTGGCCGAAGGATTTGCGCGCAATGGCCCGGACGCCGCGTCCTTGACCGATCCGATCGCCGACACCCCGATGGTGGTGACGCTGGATCAGTTGCGCCCCTACGACCACAACCCGCGCGTCACCCGTAATCCGCTCTACGACGAGATCAAGGCCTCGATCCGCGAGCGCGGGCTGGATGCGCCGCCAGCGATCACCAGGCGCCCCGGCGAAAGCGCCTACATCATCCGCAATGGCGGCAACACCCGGCTGGCGATCCTGCGCGAGCGGTTGAACTACCGGTTCTCGGCCATTGCCGACCGTGGGCCTGCAGTCAGTGTCGGGTGTCAAAGCGCCGATCACCTGCCGTTCGCTCGAAGACGCCCTCGCGTAGCAATCCACGGGGACGTTTTCACAACGGGCGCCCACCCCGAATCAACCCGACCACAAGACCTTCAATCACCAGCGGGCCATTCACCACGATAGGCGCGTACTCAGGGTTCTCCGCCATCAGCTCGACACGGCTGCCCCGGCGCTGGAGCCGTTTCACCGTCACCTCGTCCTCCAGCCGGGCGACGACGATCTGGCCGCTGCGCGCTTCTACAGTGCGGTGGACGGCCAGCAGATCGCCATCGAGGATGCCCACGCCACTCATGCTGTTGCCCCGCACCTGCAGCAGATAGTCCGCCCGCGGCGAGAACAGCTCGGGTGCAATGGGCAGCGTGCCGCGCTGATTCTCCACCGCCAGCAACGGGCTGCCCGCCGCCACCGCGCCGATAACGGGCAGCCCCGGCGGCGCCGGCAGACGAATCCCCCGCGCCGCTCCCGCCGTCATGAGGATGGCCCCCTTTTTCGCCAGGGCCCGTAAATGATCCTCGGCGGCATTCGGTGAAGCGAAGCCGAAGGCCGCGCAAATCTCCAGCCGGGTCGGCGGCGCGCCGCCCACCGTCAGGCGATTGCGGATGAAGTCGAGAATCTCTCGCTGACGCGGCGTCAGGTCATCCTGGGGATGGACGGAACGAGGGGATGGCATGGGCGGTCTCCGTGGGTGACTGTATTTTCTTCCAGCTTCCCAGGGGAAGCAATGCGATACTGTACTCATTAACAGCACTTCACCCCGGAAACCCGCCCGGACCATGCCTCATGGCTACCGCCGCACCCTGCGCCGCAGCGCGCCCCCAGCGTTATCAACGCCGCCGTCCCGAGCAGACCCTTTGGTATCGCACCGTCCAGGCGCATTTCGCCACCTGGCTGGAACTCGCCAGCGGGCCTTGCGGTGAGTCGCCGCCGGCCTACGTCGAGCGCAGCTTCCGCCGCTATCTCGAATGCGGCATCCTCGCCCACGGCTTTGCCCGCGCCTGGTGTGACACCTGCCAGCATGAGTTCCTCATCGCCTATTCCTGTAAAGGGCGGGGCGTATGCCCGTCCTGCAACACGCGGCGCATGGTCGAGACTGCTGCGCATCTGGTCGAGACTGCTGCGCATCTGGTCGATCATGTGTTTCCACCGCTACCGGTGCGGCAGTGGGTGCTGGCGGTTCCCAAACGCTTGCGCTACTTCCTGCAAGAGGATGCCGACCTGCAGGGGGCGGTGCTGCGTATCTTTCTGGACGTGGTGGAACGCTGTCTGTGCGAGCACAGTCCTGGCGGTGGCGCTGCTGCCCGCAGCGGTGCGGTGGCTTTCATCCATCGTTTCGGCTCGTCGCTGAACGAGCATGTGCATTTCCATTGCTGTGTCATCGACGGGGTGTTCGAGCCGGCTGAGATGGACGGCGCCACCGAGGCGAACGCCACGCCCGGCGTGGTGTTTCATGCGGCGACCGAGCTGGATCCGGAGGCCATCGCCGCAGTGCAGGCGCAGGCGCGGCGGCGCATCCTGCGCACTTTCGTGCGACGCGGGTTGATCGAGAAGTGCGACGCGGAAGAGATGGCCGGCTGGGAACACGGCGGCGGCTTCTCGGTGGATGCCGCGGTGCGCATCGAAGGCAATGACCGGGCAGGACTGGAACGGCTGCTGCGTTACTGCGCCCGGCCGCCCTTCGCCCTCGAACATCTACACCAAAGCGATGCCGAGCATCTGGTCTATCACTGTCCCAAGCCACGCCCCGACGGCCCCCGTGATCTGGTGCTGACGCCGCTGGAGCTGATCGACCGGATCGCCGCTCTGGTACCACGGCCACGTACGCATCGCCATCGCTACTACGGCGTGCTGGCGCCCAATGCACCGCTGCGCTCGGCGGTGACGGCGCTGGCTCCTGCTGCCGTCCCGCCAGCACCGACTTCCGCGGCGAACGACGAGCAAACCAGCCATCGCGCGGTGGCGCGCTATCTGTGGGCGATGCTTCTGGCGCGTATCTATGAGGCGTTCCCGCTGCTCTGCCCGATCTGCCACGCCGAGATGCGCATCATCGCCTTCATCAACGAGGCGCCCACCGTGAAGAAGATTCTTGAGCACATCGGTGAATCCAGCCAGCCGCCGAGAATCGCCCCGGCACGCGGGCCACCACTGTGGGAGGCGGCAGCGGCGGAGCAGGCGGGGAACGATCCTCAGTGGGATCAAGCCGCCCAACCCGCCCCAGATTTCGAGTTCGATCAGCGCATCGCCTGGTAGGTGCGGGACGGTCGGAAATCAAGTCAAGCGGATGCTCGTCAGGGCGCACTCGTGCCTGCCGCCCGGAAAGTCGCCGCCAGCGGCTCCTGCCCGGGCGGCAGGCGGTGATGGAGGCGTGAGGCGGGAGGTTTTCTAGCGGATTCCGATGCTTTCTGGCACGAAATCGGCGATTGACATGAGCGGTCAGGAGCGAAGACACTCACGCATGTCGCGTTGAATTTCCTATCCTTTCTCTCCCGGGACGATGATTGCGGCACGGAGATGCGTCGGAAGGCTTGAATCAAAGGCAAGCGCACCTGCCGCGCCAATGTGTACAATATGGCCATTCATACACACTGAGGTGTTCGCCATGCGCACCAACATAGACATTGACGACGCACTCATGCAACGGGCAATGGAAGCCGGGGGCTTTTCGACCAAGAAGGAAACGGTCGAGGCTGCGCTTGCACTTCTCTCCCGTCAGAGAGAGGGTTTTCGCAAGTTGCGAGCGTTGCACGGCAAGCTCAAATGGGAAGGCAACCTTGATCAGATGCGGCAAGGGCGATTCGAGGATCCGTCTTGATACTGGTCGACACCAGCGTACTGATCGACTATTTCAACGGCGCACCAACTGCCGAGGCCATCCGCCTGGAAGAGCTGATGGACAAGTCGGCGGCGCTCGTGATCGGCGACTTGATCCTCATGGAACTGCTTCAGGGTTTTCGCAGCGATCGCGATGCGGCACGGGCACAAGATGCGCTGCTCATGTTCGAGGTCGTCGAACTCGGCGGCACCGACCGCGCAATCTCGGCTGCGCGCAATTACCGTCGTCTGCGCCACCTCGGTATCACGGTGCGCAAACCAATCGACTGCCTGATCGCGACATGCTGCATCGAAGAAAACCTGGCTTTGCTCCACCGCGACCGAGACTTCGACCCATTCGTGGCACATTTGGGCCTCACCGTGGCATGAAATAGGTGAAATAGTAGGGAGCAGACCACAATTTTCACAGCAGAATGGCTGGAAACCAAGGGTAACCTGGCCGAGATGAGCTGATGGTGCTAGTCGCATCGGCCCCCTGTTCCGAGCCTATGATGGAGTGACGCTGGAGATGAAGATCCTGGTAATTCGGTTTATGGGGCTCGGGGATGTGGCGTCCATTCTGGTGCCTGCGGTAAAGAGGCTCAAACGCCAGATGCCGGAGGCGGTGGTGGATGTGCTCACCTACGGTGCCGGTGTCGAGCTGATGCAACTGATGGATGAGGTTCATGGCGTGCTGGGTGTGGCGCCGGAGCAGTGGCCCGGTAATCTGCAGCCGGCGATGCAAAGCTTTGCCGGGATTGCCGAGGTGGTGCTGGCCCAGGGTTATGATCGGATCATCAATCTGGATACCTGGTTTATGCCCTGCTTTCTAGCCCGGCTATTGCTCGATGCCGGTGCCAATGTCGAGGGTAATTATATCAACAGCTCCATCGCGGAGTTCAGTCAGCGGTTACGCAGCAACCAGCTGACCCAGTCCTACTTTGAATATGGCCATTTTCTGGCCAGTAGTTATCCCCGGATGCCCGATTGGTTCAATCTTTTGTGGACCATGGACCCGGCGGCGGGCAGTTACCCCGAGTATTATCTGCAGCACTGTTGTGGCATGGTTGGAGAGCTGGATATTTCCCTGCCCATCGCCGTCGATGCCGAGTTCAGGGCGGCGGCCCAGGGGAAGAGCATCATTGCCCTCTCGGCGTCCGGTAGTGGTGCCAACAAGCGTTATCCCCAGGTTGAATCGTTGAGACTGTTGCTGGAGCAAGCCGGATTTTATGTCTGGAGCCAGTTTGATGGTTCATTGCCCATGACCCTCACCCTGGCTCGTCTCAAGGCTACCGATCTGCTGATCTCCGTGGCCACGTCCACCCAGTGGTTGGCCCGTCTGGTGGGCTGTCCCTCGCTCATAATCTCCGGCTCCATGCCCCCAATGGTGCTGGGGGCCGAGCTCAATGCGCCACGTCTCACCCAATGCCAGTATTGCGCCATGAACAGCTGCCATATGGAGTCGCAATTTGCCTGTCTGGATGTGCCTGCCGGGCAGTTGCTGCAGCAGGTTCAGGCTTACTTCGCTCGCTAGAACCGCCCGCTAGTGCAAATCCAAATCCAAATCACAAATCCAAATCCAAATCAATAGGGTCAAATCAATAGAGTCAAAATCAATAAAATCAATAATCAATAGGGTCAGAGCCATTGATTTCCAGGACCGAGCCCAGCAACACCAAGAATCAACGCCACTGACCCTATTGATCACGAGGATTATCACTGATGGCCATGCACAACCCCCCACACCCAGGTGAGTTCATCCGCGAGGTCTACCTTGAGCCGTTCGGTTTGAGTACCCGACAGCTTGCGGCTCAGCTAAGGGTGTCGCCTTCCACCGTATCGCGAATCCTGCAAGGACGCAGCGCCGTCAGTCCCGAAATGGCGCTGCGTCTGTCCAAGGCGCTGGGCCGCTCTCCCGAATGCTGGCTCGCGATACAGGACGTACACGATCTGTGGTGTGCTCGCAAGACCGTCGATCTGGCAGGTGTCGAACAACTGAGGTTCGACGAGTCCGACAACACGATGCGGCCAACGCACTGACGCGGAAACCGGGGTCTGTCCCCGGCTTTGCCGGCTTTGCGATTCTCGGTCAGCTTACGCCTGGTTACCGCCCTCCTCGCCGTGCAGCGCTAGGCTTGAGGCTGTGACGAACCAGCCAACGGAGGAGCGATCATGAATACCCTGCTAGTTCGAAGCGGGCGGAGCGTGGGTCCGACCGGTGTGCTACGCCGTGCCACCTTGCTGTGCGTGCTGGCGATATCCGCGCTGTCTTTCGCGGCGCATGCCGAAAGGCCCACCACCGCCGGCAGCACGCAATCCCCCGCCGCTGAAGCCGGCCGCGCGGTCGGCTCGACCATGCGCGACATTGGCAAAGGCGCAGGCGACGCCGGCAAGGCCGTGGGGCACGGCGTGGTCAGCGCCGGAAAAACGGTCGGCCACATCGCGCGCGATGCGGGGGTGAAGATCGGCCACGCGGCGCGCGACGGCGCCAAGGGCCTGGTCCGCGGCATCAAGGGCGAGAACGACTGAGAGGAAGGACACTCACGCTTGGCCCTGTCGGCCCGGCGCTGCCTCCGAGGGGACGTCTCCTAGCTTGGAGCGGCGAAGAACCTGGGTCTGTGCCCGGATTGCGCTCACGACTGTACCGCTTCACACTGTTCTTCATCAACGCGGAGTATCGCAACCATGAGAAACCATATCATCCTTGGGGCCGTACTGTTGTCGCTCACGTCGATGGCCAGCGCGGTGGAGAAGATCGGCGTGATCGACGTAACCGTTGATGGTCAGCAGTCGCAGTGGCAGACGATCCGTCATGCCAACTCGGATGGCGTCGACGCGTCGGCGCGCGTGTATCGAATCGGCCCCATGACCTCGCTTGAAATACAGGGGCAAGGCGAAGGCACGTTCTCGATGGAGGTGCTGTTCCCGGGCGCAGCGAGACCGGACGCCCGCCCTGCGGGGGTGGACATCATTCTCTTTCCGAAGGGCGAACGTATCACCGGCACGCGGTGGACATCCGAGGATGCGGGCGTTGCGCCCACGGTGACGTTTGATGTGTTGAAGATCGGCGAGGCGTTCCCGCTGCTCTGCCCGATCTGCCACGCCGAGATGCGCATCATCGCCTTCATCAACGAGGCGCCCACCGTGAAGAAGATTCTTGAGCACATCGGTGAATCCAGCCAGCCGCCGAGAATCGCCCCGGCACGCGGGCCACCACTGTGGGAGGCGGCAGCGGCGGAGCAGGCGGGGAACGATCCTCAGTGGGATCAAGCCGCCCAACCCGCCCCAGATTTCGAGTTCGATCAGCGCATCGCCTGGTAGGTGCGGGACGGTCGGAAATCAAGTCAAGCGGATGCTCGTCAGGGCGCACTCGTGCCTGCCGCCCGGAAAGTCGCCGCCAGCGGCTCCTGCCCGGGCGGCAGGCGGTGATGGAGGCGTGAGGCGGGAGGTTTTCTAGCGGATTCCGATGCTTTCTGGCACGAAATCGGCGATTGACATGAGCGGTCAGGAGCGAAGACACTCACGCATGTCGCGTTGAATTTCCTATCCTTACGACGTTCGGCTTCGCTCCAACCGCCGCCTATCGCACGGCCTTCGCCCTCCTGCTCGCCCTGGAGGTCGCAACCTACGCCTGGTTCATCCTCGAAGGCCGCCGCGGCAAATAGCTGTCCGCAGAAATGGGGACAGACAATCCCGCCTTCCAGACCGACAATCCTCCGACAATCCGGCAAACCTGCCGGAGAACACGACAAACCGGAGGAGGATCGCCATGCCGAAGTTCCGTCTATCGCTGTTGACCGCGGCCGTCGCCGCGTCGCTGCCGCTCGCCGCCCACGCCGCGCCCGATCTCGACACCCTGACCGCCAGCCAGGCCGCCGCCGACATCTGCGCCGGCAAGTAC
>JAHDYG010000021.1 GCA_023383815.1 Rhodocyclaceae bacterium | reverse complement strand
GCGACGCGCTCAACACCTTCTTCAACGGCAAACGAATCATGCTCGATGCTCCTTGTGATCAATGGTCTTCAATGCAAAAAGCCGGATCAAGACCTGGATTGGAACCCGATCCGGGACTCGTCGTAGGACGGCACGACGAATCGGCACACGCTGCAACTACCACGAGAGTCTTGCGGAACGCCGCAGAAGCGCCATCCGGCGGTGCCGGATTTCACCATGAAACTCCTCCTGTGGATACGACTGCCGGTCTTTTGTTACCAACCGTTGCCAGCAATTCGCGTGGCAGCATTGTTATGGAGAAACGAAAGTGAATGGCTCCAAAAATTGACCATATACAGTCATAATCCCCTTTCCGGGTGGGGGGAAAAGGCGAAAAGCCTTTTGCAGTGCAATGGACAAGATTGATTACAAGATACTCGCCGAACTCCAGGACAACGCGCGGATCTCGATCGTGGAGTTGTCGCGGCGGGTCGGGCTGACGAAGACGCCCTGCGCGGAACGCGTGCGCCGACTGGAGAAAAGCGGGATCATCCGCGGCTATCATGCCGATCTCGATGCACTCGAAATGGGGCTTGGCCACGTCGTGATGGTGCAGGTGCTGCTCAGCAGCACAACGGCCCACGACCTCAAGAAGTTCAACGAAGGCGTCAGGCGCATTCCACAGATCCAGTCCTGCCACATGATCGCGGGCGATTTCGACTACCTCCTCAAGGTGCGCACCCGGGATATCCACGAATACCGGCGAGTGATGGGGGAGGAAATTTCGGAACTGCCGTGCGTGAAGCAGACGCACACCTACGTCGTGATGGAAGTCGTCAAGGACGAGTCCACCGTCCCGATTCCGGGCTGTATGTAGGCTCAGCGCGGGCGATCGCGCGGCATCGCGGCACACCCGCCGATGATTCCCGGAACGCAGGACACCCGATACTTCGGTGCGGTTCGTCGTTCAGTCGGGAAGAGGGATGAACTCATGCTCGTCGCCGGGCACCTTCGGAAAACGGCCGTCGCGCCAGTCACGCCGTGCCTGTTCGATCCGCGCCTTGCTGCTGGAAACGAAGTTCCAGTCAACAAACCGGTGGCCCAGCGGCTCACCGCCGATCAGCGCAAGGCGGCACCCGGCGCTCGCCTCGACCCGGACCTGGGCCGCGGGGGCAAGGACGGCCAGCGCATGCTCCGGAATCGCGGCGCCACCCACGCTCAGCGAACCTTCCGCGACATACAGCGCGCGTTCGGCCGCCTCGGGCAGCAACAGCGTCTGCCCGGCCATCAGATGGGCCTCGACATAGAGCGTACTGGCAAAGAACCGGACAGGAGAACTCACTCCATACGCGCTGCCGATGATCACGCGCAGGGCAACGCCGCCAACCTCCAGTGCGGGAATCGTAGCCGATGGGTAGTGATGAAAGGCCGGCTCGCACTCTTCGTCCGCTTCCGGCAGCGCGAGCCAGAGTTGCAGTCCGTGCAGGCGATGCGGTACGGCCGTATGCTCCGGGCGCTCGCGCTCGGAATGCACGATGCCGCGACCGGCAACCATCAGGTTGACGTCTCCAGGGCAGATCGGCTGCAGGCTTCCGAGCGAGTCACGATGCAGGATCTCACCCTCGAAGAGATAGGTCACCGTCGCAAGATTGATGTGCGGGTGCGGACGCACGTCAATGCCCCGTCCCGCCGGAAAATCGGCCGGCCCCATGTGGTCGAAGAAAATCCAGGGGCCCACCATCCGCTGCTGCGTCGTCGGCAGCAGGCGTCGCACCGAGAAGCCCCCCAGATCCTTGTCGCGCGCTTGCACGATCCGATCAATGAGGCCATGCCCGTCCACACCCGTACATTCGTACTCCAGTTCCCGCGTAACATTGCTCATGATCACCTTCTCCGGTTTCCCCCTGATTCGGGCAATGACGGCGGGTCCATGCCGGAACCGCGGGATGTGCGATCGGTCACACGACCGATCTTGCCCCTTACCGATTTCAGTCTGGAGCCTCGCCGCGATGATTGCAAACCTGCCTTCCTCCTCGCCTCGACCTGCCTCCCGAATCGCAACCCATCTTCTGCGCGCTACGTTCACATTGCTCACCTGCGCCGGCATCGTCTTTGGCACCCAGCTACATGCCAGCGACGCAGGGGAGAAACTGCTGCGGAAGGCTTCGCGCTATTTCTCGCCCCTGCCAGCAACCATGCCCGGCGCCGAGCACGACACCCCGGAGCGGATCGCGCTGGGCGAGAAGCTCTTCTTCGACCCTCGGCTGTCGGTGAATGACACCCAGTCCTGTGCGAGTTGCCACATCCTGGAGCCGGGCAAGTTCGGTGTGGACCTTCTTCCGGTATCGCCCGGCGCCCACGGCAAGCTTGGCACGCGCAATACGCCGACGGTCCTGAACGCGGGCTATCAGGCCAGCCAGTTCTGGGATGGGCGCGCGCACGACCTCGCGGCACAGGCCGGGCAGCCGATCCTGAATCCGGTCGAGATGGCGATGCCGGACGAGCAGGCGGTACTCGACAAGCTCGCGCGCATCGACGAGTACCGGACGGCGTTTGCGAAAGCCTTTCCGGCTGCGACCGAGGCAATCAGCTATCCGAACCTGTCCGAAGCCCTGGCCGCGTTCCAGCGCACGCTGCGCAGCCCGTCACGCTTCGACGAGTTCCTCGGCGGCAAACTGCAGGTGCTGAACGAGCAGGAGATGCGCGGCCTCGACACCTTCATGCGTGCAAACTGCGTGCGTTGCCATGACGGCCCCTTGCTTGGCGGGCAGACCTTCGAAAAGCTCGGCGTGTATGGAGACTACGCAAACCAGACCGACATGGGGCGCTTCGAAGTCACCCGCGACGAAGCCGACCGCATGGTGTTCAAGACCAGCTCGCTGCGCAACGTTGCGGTCACCGGGCCGTGGTATCACGACGGTGCTGTCTCCACGCTCGAAGAGGCCGTGCGCAACATGGCGCAGTTGCAGCTGCAGCGCCGCATGAGCGACGCCGAGGTCGCCGATGTGGTCGCCTTTCTCGGCGCACTGACCGACGAAGCACGCAAGGCGAAACCCTGAGCGATGGCACGCGGTGCCCGGCCCGGCCGGGGAGACCCGCTTCGGTGACTCCATCAGCGCCCCGCTGCGCCGACGTCTGGCTGCTCTGCGCTGGCATCGCGACGCTCGCACTTGCGGGCGGACTCGCCTGGATGCTTGCACCACTGGGCACGGATGTCGTCGCGCTGCAGCTCGCCTTCTCGCCGCGCAGCTTCGGCCACATCGTGCATTCCTGGACGGCAGACGAGCTCGCGCGTTATCGCAGCCACCTGCCATTCGATTTCCTGCTGCTCATCGCCTATGGAGCATTCGGTTACCGGCTGGCGGCAGTTGGCCAGCTCTTCGACGATCTCGGCAAGGGCGCCAGGAGGCTGGCAGCGGCTGCGCTACCGCTCGCCGCGGCGTGCGATGCCATCGAGAACACGCTGCACCTGTGGCTCACCGCCGCACCACGCTTCGGAATGCCAACCGTCTACGCAGTTTCTGCCGGGTCGGCGCTGCTGAAATGGCTCCTCATCATCTCATTCGCCGGGGCAGTCGCATGGCTCGCCAACCGATCGCAACGGTGAGCAGACTCCGGCGCACGGCCTAGTCAACAATTCATGCACGACTCGACGGGCAGGCCGCGCCGCAGCCAGCCCGGCCCGGCCGCGCTGCCGGCCATGCCCTCACGTATGTTGTAGACCTGCGTGAAGCCTCGACTCTGCAGGAATTTCTGTGCCTGCGTGGTGCGGTTGCCGGTGCGGCAGATCAGCGCGATTGGTGCGGTTCGATCTCCCCCGACGAGTTCGAGAATCGATTGTTCCAGGGCTTCCGGCCCGCGGTAGAAATCGGCCCGCGCAACGCCTGGCGCAACCCCGGTCTGGCGCCACTCATCCGGAGTGCGAATGTCGATGAGCCGCAGCTTGCCGGCCATGGTTGCGGCCAGCGCATCGGTGGCGGACAGGTCGGGTTCGGCAAACGCAAGGGGCGTCAGCATGGACAGTGCGAGCAGTGCAGCCGCGCTCTGAGGACGGATCCGGGTCGTCATGGCGTATCTCCGCGGAAACTCTATGGGATGGCCGTTTCGAGCGGAAACCCGTACGGAGGTTCCCGCCCCCTTACCTTCAACGCCTGCGCCGCAATCGACCGTCTGCCACCATCTCCCATTGGTGCAGCGACAGACCGAGGCAGATCAGGGCGGTCCCAAGCCAGACGCGGACCGACACGATCTCGCCATCCACGACGCTTCCGAGCAGCAGTGCGAGCACCGGCGTGACCAGGGTGATCAGTGCGACACGCGCCGCTTCGCTATGTTTGATCACATAGTAGTAGAGCGCGAAACCGATCACCGAGCCGAACACGCCGAGATAGACGACGGCCGCCAGTGCACGCGGCGGAGCATCGACCGGAATCTCACCGCCGGTAAGCCACCAAGCAAGCGTGAAGAGCGGAGTTGCGACGATGAGGCTGCCTGCGGTGGTGGCCAGCGGTGGGCTGTCGTCGCCGATGCGTTTGACCAGCACGAGCGTGATCGAGTAGATCGTGACCGCCACCAGCAGCGCCCCCATGCCGGCAAGCGCCGCAGCATCCGCTGCACCGCTGCCTCGACCGACAAAGATCACGATCAGACCCGCAAGACCCAGCAGCATGCCCGCCAGACGTGCAGGCCGCAGCGCCGCCTCGCCCAGCCACATCCTCGCGAACAGGCTGGTGATGAGCGGCGCCAGCCCGAACAGCACCGACACCATGCCCGAGTCGATGTAACGCGCGCCCCAGTAGGTGCAGTACATGCCCCCGAACAGCCCGATCCCGGCCACCACGTAGCTGCGCCGGGCACGTGCATGCAGCGGCAGGCCGACCCGCCAGATCGCGATCAGCGCAAGCGCAAGCACGACGCCGATCATCATGCGCGCCATGACGGCGAACGCGTAGCCGGTGCCGAGCGCGCTCCACTTGATGGCAAGCGGAGTGGTCGCCCAGATGGCAACCACGCTGAGGTAAGCAAGGGGCAAGGACATCGGTGGTCTCCCGCAGTTGGGTCGTCTCGCTCCGTGTGGGCGCGGACAACGAAAAGGGCCGCGGATCTTGCGGATCGCGGCCCCTGGAATGCTGTGTGATCTACTCTGGATCAGCGCTTCATCATCCATCCGGCCCGGGATCCCGCACGCGCGCCAGCCACGCATGCAGTGCGCGGCAGTTCATCGGATACGAGGTGTGGAATCGGACGGCCATGACGCATTCTGTGAGGCGCTCACCGAGGCTGTCAAGCGCCACGCATCGCGACGTTCCGTTCGGCGCCGTGCGCGCCTTGCTCTACACTATCGACCTTCTTCCGGGGCGACAGGTCCGGAGAAACCGGAGAAACACACATGAGCATCCGCATTGTCCGACTCGGCAGCCCCAGGGCCGAGGATGAAGGGCTTCGCATCGGCACCGTCAGACGTCCGCCGCGCGGTGTGCGCAAGGAGGACTACGCTGCGAAGGACATCTACGACCTGTGGTTTCCGAATCTTTCTCCGAGCGAAGCGCTGCTCAAGGAAGGACAAGGCGCCGACGACGAGAAGTCCTGGCAGCAGTTCCGACGCAAGTTCGTGGCCGAGCTGAAGAGTACGCAGGCGGCGCGGGATCTGGATCTCCTTGCTGCGCTTTCGCACCAGACCAACTTTTCGATCGGTTGCTATTGTGCCGATGAGGCACGCTGTCATCGGAGCATCCTGCGCGACGCGCTGCATGCCCGTGGTGCCGATCTTGCGGATTCCGCCGGTCATGGATGAGCGGATCGAACGCCTCGAAATCAAGGTGATGGCGACCGAAGACGCGCTCGAAGCGCTCAACCGCACCGTCTATCGCCAGCAGCAGGAACTCGCCCTGCTGCGCGAACAACTGCGTCAGATTGCGCAGCAGGTCAAGACGAATCAACCCTCCGCCCCACTGCGTCCCGAGGACGAGATACCGCCGCACTGGTAGCCACCTGCTCGGAACCCCCGTTCGGCATGCGCGGCGCGTAGCCCCGTCGGGCAATCGCGCAGACTGCCGGATGCGATGCCGCTTCGCATTCGGTAAACTTGCGCGCCGTACGGTCTGTTTCCTGAGAGATCCATTCGCTCGAACCCATGCATCCGCCCGAGACCGACGCAAATTCCCCCGAAGCCGGTGAGCTGGCACATCTGCGCAGGAAGGTCCGCCACCTCGAACACGCCGAACGGGTGCAGCGAGCCTTGTTCGAGATTGCCGATCTCGCCGGCTCGCAGCTCGACATGGACGAGATGCTGCGGCGCCTGCACGCGATCGTCGGCGAGCTGATGTCGGCCGAGAACCTCTACATTGCATTGCATGATGCCGAGCGCGACCGGATCAGTTTTCTCTACTTCGTCGATGTTGCAACCCCACCGCCAAGGCTCGGCACCGCAATCCCGCTCGCCGCCCTGGAGCACAGCCTGACCTGGCATGTGATCCGGCACGGCAAACCCCTGCGGGGATCGATCGCTGCGATCGCGGAACAGGTTCCCGGTCCCCTCAAGGCGCTCGGCGTCGATGCGCAGGACTGGCTGGGGGTGCCGATGCTGGACGGTACCGACGTGCGCGGCGTGCTGGTCGTGCAAAGCTATCGCCAGTCCGATCTCTATACCGCCGCGGACCAGGCGCTGCTCGGTTTCGTCGCCAGCCACGTACTGACCGCACTCCAGCGTCGTCAGGCGCGCGATGAACTGGAAACGGCTGTCGCGCGACGCACGGCCGAACTCGCGACGACGAATGCGGAGCTGGTGCGCGAGGTGCACGAACGCGAACAAGGGGAGCGGCTTCAGCGATCGCTCTACCAGATCGCCGAACTGGCCGGCTCGGCAGCAAGCATGGACGACTTCTATCGCGCAGTGCATGCCGAAGTCGGCAATCTGCTCGTCGCAGACAACTTCTTCATCGCCCTCGTTTCCGACGACGGACGCATGCTGCACTTCCCGTACTACGTGAACGAGCGGGACCTGCCAAGCCCGAGCCGCAAGCTCGGAGACGGACTGACCGAATATGTGCTGAAGAGCGAAGCCCCGGTCCTGCTCGACCATGCCGCGATCACCCGCCTGCAGCTCGAAGGGGCCTTCCGCGTCCGCGGACATTTCCCACGCTTCTGGCTTGGTGTGCCCTTGCGTTGCGAAGGACACACCCTTGGCGTGATGACCGTGCAAAGCTATACCGAAGCCCTGGCGTACGGGCCACGCGAGCAGGATCTGCTTCAGTTCGTGTCACACCAGATCGCGAGCAGTCTGGAGCGGCGGCGTGCGCTCGCATCGCTGCGCGACGCCAACCAGTCGCTCGAACGACGGGTCGCGGCACGCACCCGGGAGCTTGAACGCGAAATCACCGTGCGCCGCAGCATCGAGGAACAACTCAAGCATCAAGTCATGCACGATGGGCTGACTGGCTTGCCGAACCGAGCCTACCTCCTGGAGCGGCTCGACCGGCTGGTGGCACAGTTCCGCCGCGATCCGTCGCGGACGTTTACCGTGATGTTCATGGACATCGACCGATTCAAGTCGATCAATGACGAGATCGGCCATCACGCAGGCGATGCGGCCTTGCGTGAGGTCGGAAAGCGGCTGGCCGGTTGCGTGCGCGCACCCGACCTCGTGGCCCGGCTCGCCGGAGACGAGTTTGCGGCCCTCCTCGAAGATGCCCGGGACCCGGCGCAAGCCGAGACGATCGCGAAGCGGCTGCTGGCCGCGCTGGAAGCTCCGGTGCGGATCGGAGAACACTCGATTGCGGTATCGAGCAGCATCGGCATCGCCCTCGCCAGCGAAGGCTCATCGACTGCGGAGGATCTGCTGCGCAATGCCGATACCGCCATGTATCGGGCGAAAGGCAAGGGCCGCAACCGCTGCGAGTTCTTCGACGCCAGCAAGGAACGCACATGAGCGTCCCTCGCCCGGAAGTTCATTCGGCGGGCGGATTCGCTTCTTCGAGCGAGAGAAGGCCGATCCCGTTGTCCGTGAGCCCGATTGCACCGCCACCGTGTTCGCCGCGCACGGGGTAACGCAGGGCGCCGATCTGCACGATCAGGCCATCGTACATCGCCTGCTCTGCAATCACGCGGGCCTGCTGGGCAAGTTCGAGCTTGCGGACGATCTCTCCTTCCTCACCGCGAATCGTCTCGATGTCGGCATACAGGGCCTGCATCGTGTTGCGCGCACGCGCGAGCATGGTTTCGGGTGCCTTGCCCGGATTCTGCTTTGCAAAGGCCAGCAGCTTGCTGATCTCGACCAGCTGCATCTCCTTGCCACCACGCTGCTTGACCAGATCCTGCTGGCGCTGATGAAGCGCCGGATCCAGACCGATCTCGCACAGGGTCGCGATGCGGTTCGGTGAGCCGAGCACCTTGCCGGTGATCGAATAGGTCGCCTGCAGGCGGCCACCGATGATGTGGCCGCGCTTCTTGCCACCCACCCTGATGTGCCGCTCCGCGGCAAGATCACATTGCATCGCGACGTCATCGACCAGAATGCTGTCACCCGCGACCGCCTTGACCTGTTGCAGGTAGCCTGCGTTGAGGGTGCCACCGCAGCGCAAGCGGAAGTCTCCGCTGTCCTTGCGCCCCAGACTACCCATCGCACCTCCCTGGATCACGATGTTTCCACCCGCCTCCAGGTTGCATGGTTCGGCCACACCGCCGATCTCGATATCGCCGGTCGCCTTGATCGTCATGCCGGCGCAAACGTCGCCGCGAACCTTCACGCTGCCGTCGAACTCGATGTTGCCGATCGCCATGTTGACCGACTCGACGGTGTACACCGGCTCGACGATCATCCCGTTTGCCACGTGGACGGGCTGCCCGGAGATCGCTGCGACCAGCACATCCGGATCGTCGGGAGAGATCGTTACCCCGGCAAGATTCGGAGCGAACATCGTTTCCTTGCCCGGCTTGGCCTGAATCACCTCACCACGCACCGAAAGACCAGCCGTGCCCGCCGTCGCAGGATGACGGCGCATCAGGGCGTCACCTGCATGCACGACGGCCACACCGCCCAGATCACGATAGTCGATATGGCCCGTCTCGGTCATCTTTGGCCGACGATCCCGGACCTCGGGCACCAGGGACTCGAACCGCCCGTCCTCACCATGCTGCGGGGGGGTTCCCTGAGCAATCAGGACACCCTCCGCCACGCCAGCATGAACGGCGTTCTCGATCACATCGAACAGGATGCCTTCCTTGACGCCCAGTTCGGCAAGTTCGGCAAGTACCTGTTCCCAGGTCACCGGATGCCCGCCGCGTGCGGCAACGATATCAAGCCTGACCTGAAGTCCGTCCGGAGAGACGGTGACCTCGAGTTCCGCGTCGACCAGGTTGCCCAACCGCAGATCGGTCAGCGGCAGACCGGAATTGTACTGGCCGAGCAGTGCCGTGATGCTTGCCGCAGGACAATCGACTGCAGCATGCCCCAGCGCCTCGAGCCGCTCACGCAGCCAGGCCTCGTCAATCGGCTCTGCATTCTCGTCAGGTTCGGCCGAAACCAGCAGGGCCTTCTGATCTTCGTCGATGCGAAAGACGAGATTCGCACCGCGTTGTTGTGGATCTTCCATGCCGTCTCCTACGATCCATGCATCTGCCACTATACTCCTGTGATGCGAAAAGATGCTTGGGGAAGTGTGCGACCCAGATCTGCCAGAATTCGAACAGTCGTGCGGATTTCCAGCTGGCGCAACCCTCCGGAACATGTCATTCGCAAGCCCTCGGCCCGACCATTCGTTGTGCACGAATACGCTTCGAGGAATCGTGGAAATGAACGAACGCCAGCCTCCGACCGATCCTCATGTCCGAAGGGCCGCCCGCGAGCATGTCGAGATCGTCCCCTACGATCCGGGCTGGCCACGGCTGTTCGAAGAAGAACGGCGGCATCTGCGGGCGATCCTGCCGCCGCACCTGATCGGCCGGATCGAGCACTTCGGGAGTACTGCAGTCCCCGGTCTCGCCGCCAAGCCGATCGTCGATATTCTGGTTGAGGTGCCTTCATTGCGCACCGTGCGCACGACTCTCGCCCCCTTGCTGCAAGCGCACGGGTACGAGTTTTTCTGGCGCCCGTCGTGGCGCAACGAGAACGAACCGGCTTACACATGGTTCATCAAGCGTGCGGCTGACGGGACCCGCAGCCACCACATCCACATGCTGGAACCGGACTCGGCCGAATGGGAACGGCTGAGCTTTCGCGACTATCTGATCGCCCACCCTGACGTCGCGCGCGAATATGAAGCGCTCAAGCTGCGCGTCGCAGCCGAGTGCGGAGATGACCGTCTCGCCTACGCGAAGGCAAAGACCGCATTCGTGCGCCGGATCACGAGACTCGCGCGCAAGGAAGCAGGCAGGTAAAGCCAGCCCGCAGGCTCAGTCCTTCAGCGCGCGCAGCGCCAGAAACAGTGCCGCGATGGTCTTTCCATCCGTGATGCGCCCATCGTGAACCGCCTCGATCGCTTCGTCGACACCAAGCGTGAGCACTTCGAGAAACTCCTCATCGTCGAGCGCGTGCCCAACATGCCTGAGGTCGCGCGCGAGAAAGATCTCGATCCGCTCGTCCGAATAGCCGATGCACGGATGCGTGACACCCAGGTACGTCCAGGTATCCGCCTCGTAGCCGGTCTCTTCGCGCAGTTCGCGCTGCGCGCATGCGAGCAGTTCCTCCCCCGCATCGATCTTGCCGGCGGGCAGTTCGAGAAAGGCGCGACCCAGCGGGTAACGGAACTGGCGCTCGAACAGGAGGCGACCATCGGGCAGGACGGCAACGATTACCGTCGCCCCCGGATGGCGGATGTACTCGCGCGTCGTCAGCTTTCCGTCCGGCAGGCGGACGCGGTCACGGCGCACATCGAGCAGGACGCCCTGGAACACCGGCTCGGAATCGACCGGCACTTCCTCGAGCGGATCACGATCATCTTGCATGCGCACTTCTCCACGCCGTGTTCAGGCCACCCGGACCACATCGCTGCGTCTGCGCAGCAAGTGGCGATAGACGAAACCCGGAAAGGCGAACACGACGAAGAGGCAGAACGTCGTCGCGTAGAACTGCCAGCCCTGCGGGTAGCTTCCGCCATGAGCGCGCGCCTCCAGTACAAGCGCGACAGTCCCTACAATCAGATACAGGACGACGAGTTCGAGCAGCCGCCAGCCGAACCCCTTGCGACCACCGGGCGGCGGAAGGACGAAGAGTACGCGCTCGAACAGAAAGGGCAGATTCGCAACGACAAATGCGAACGCAAGCAGGAGGAAGATCCCGAACCCCTGCTCCATCGGCTCCGTCTCAGAACGACGCGATCAGCGCACTCGCGCACAGGGACATCAATCCCTGCGGGAGCAGGCCGAGGAACGCGATCGCCAGCCCGTTGACCGACAGGATCAGACGCACGTCGGCGGGTGCGTGAATCGGCGCGGTATCCTCCGGCTCGTCGAAATACATCAGCTTGACGACGCGCAGATAGTAGTACGCACCGATCAGGGACATCAGGACCGCCAGCACGGCAAGCCAGATGTAACCTGCCGCGACGACCGCCTGCAGGACCGCGAACTTGGCGAAGAAGCCGATGAAGAAGGGAATCCCCGCCATCGAGAACATCACGATCATCATCATCGCGGCAAACCATGAACTGCGCTTGTTCAGGCCCTTGAAGTCATCGATGCGCTCTGCCTCGAACCCTGCCCTCGACAGCAGGATGACCATGCCGAACGACGCCAGACCCATGATGACGTACGAAATCGCATAGAACATCGCCGAACTGTAGGCATTCAACGCGAAGTGGCGATCGCCTTCGACGACGCCGGAGAGCAGCGCAAGCAGCATGAATCCCATGTGCGAGATACCCGAATAGGCCAGCATGCGCTTGATATTGGTCTGAGCGATCGCTGCGACGTTCCCCAGCACGATCGAGAGCACGGCGAGGAACATGAGCATCGACTGCCAGTGCTGTGCAAGTTCGAACAGCCCGAACACCAGCAAGCGCATCGTCATCGCGAAGGCCGCGAGCTTCGGCGCCGTTGCGATCATCAAGGTCACGGCCGTCGGTGCCCCGTGATAGACATCAGGCACCCACATGTGGAACGGCACTACCCCGAGCTTGAACGCCAGCCCCGCCATCAGGAACACGACACCAAAGAGCAGCACGGTCTGGTTGCCCGCCTGGTGATAGAGCGCCTGCGTGATTCCCGAAAACTCCATGCTCCCGGTCGCACCGTAGATCATCGACATGCCGTAGAGCAACATTCCGGACGCAAGCGCGCCAAGCACGAAGTACTTCATCGCCGCTTCAGTCGAGCGCACGGACTCGCGATCGAAGGCAACCATCGCATAGAGCGACAGCGACATCAGCTCGAGCCCGATGTACATCGACAGCATGTGGTTCGCACTGACCATGACCATCATGCCCAGCGTCATCAGCAGCGCGAGCAGGAAGTACTCCGGCCGGTCCATCTTCCGGTCGGCAAGGTAGCTACGCCCGTACAGCAGGCCGACCGCGACCGCAAAATAGATCATCAGCTTGAGCAGGCTGCCCATCAGGTCCGAGATGTACATGTTGCTGAAGGTCAGCGCCGTGCTCGCGTCGGCCGAGAACAGCGTGATCACGGCCGCGATCATCAGCGTCACCTGGGTAAGCCCATAGGCGAGCGCGGTCGCGATCCGTCGCGCGAAGGTGGTGGCCAGCATGATCGCAAGGGCCATGACGGCCACGAAGATCTCGGCTGCTGCAGGGTAGAAGTCCGGGACAACAAAGTTCATCTTCTGACCAGTCCGGTAAAGTGTCTCGTCCGCTCGTTCAGAGCTTGCTCACGGCAACATGCCGCAGGAGTTCATCGACCGAAGCGTGCATCACTTCAGTGAAGGGGAAGGGATAGACGCCCATCGCCAGCACACACAGGGCGAGAATCGCGAGGAAGGCAGACTCGCGGCCGTTGATGTCCTGCAACTGGGCCACGTGATCGTTCGCAATCGCACCGAAGACCACCCGCTTGTACATCCACAGCGTGTACGCCGCGCCGAGAATCAGGGTCGTCGCCGCAAGGAAGGCGACCCAGAAGTTGAACTTCACCGCGCCAAGAATGACCATGAACTCGCCGACGAAACCGCTGGTTCCGGGCAGGCCGGCATTGGCCATCGCAAACAGCATGAAGAACGCGGCGAACTTCGGCATCGTACGCACGACGCCGCCGTAGTCGGCGATGTTGCGCGAATGCATGCGGTCGTAGAGAACGCCGATGCACAGGAACATCGCACCCGACACGAAACCGTGCGAGATCATCTGCACCAGCGCGCCTTCGATGCCGAGGCTGTTGAACATGAAGAAGCCCAGCGTCACGAACCCCATGTGAGCGATCGACGAGTAGGCCACCAGCTTCTTCATGTCGGTCTGCACGAGTGCGACGAAACCGATATACACGACCGCGATCAGCGACAGCGTGATCACGAGCGGCGCCATGGCCTGTGCCGCATCCGGCACGATGGGGAGCGAGAATCGCAGGAACCCGTAGGCGCCGAGTTTGAGTGCGATCGCGGCCAGCACCACCGAACCGCCAGTGGGCGCCTCGACGTGGGCATCGGGCAGCCAGGTGTGCACCGGCCACATCGGCACCTTGACTGCGAACGCGATCAGGAAGGCCCAGAAGATCATCGTCTGCGGTGTCATGCCGAGCGGCAGCTTGTGCCAGTCGAGAATGCTGAAGCTGCCGCCCGCTTCCACGAAGAGGTAAAGCACTGCGACCAGCATCAGCAGCGAGCCGGCGAGCGTGAACAGAAAGAACTTGATCGCAGCATAGACGCGATTGGCGCCCCCCCAGATGCCGATGATCAGATAAAGCGGAATCAGCGACGCCTCGAAGAAGACGTAGAAGAGCACGCCGTCGAGCGCCGAGAAGATCCCGTTCATGAGGCCGGACATGATCAGGAAGGCCGCCATGTACTGGGCGACACGCTCCTGGATCACCTGCCAGCCTGCGATCACCACCATCACGGTGATGAAGGCGTTGAGCACCACGAACAGCATCGAGATGCCGTCCACACCGAGGTGGTAGTTGATGTTGAAGCGCGGAATCCACGGAGCGAATTCCGAGAACTGCATGGCGCTTGTAGTCGTATCGAACCCCGCGAACAGCGGTAGCGTGACGAGAAACCCGACCACGGCGACGCCCAGCGCAAGCATGCGCGCCAGCGGCGCATTGCGATCTGCGCCCGTGGCGAGCACGAGCAGTCCGCCCAGGATCGGGATCCAGATCGCGAGACTAAGGAGTGGCATACCCGTCATTGTTGCTTTCCGTTCAGCGCGTCCCAGCAGGACGCTCGTTGTTCAGGTTTCGGTGATCCGCTTACGTAGTTCGCTGTGTTGCTTCGTCGCGCCGCCCGCGCCGGCTCACCCGAGGTTGAGCCAGAAGGTCAGCAGCACGAACACGCCGACGATCATCGCCAGGGCGTACTGGTACAGATGCCCGGTCTGAACCAGACGGGCGATCTGGGCAACCCAGCCAACCAGTCGGGCCGAACCGTTGACCGCCACGCCATCGATCAGCGCGCGGTCGCCCCCCTTCCACAGCCCGGTGCCGAGCACCCGCGCACCGGCAGCAAAGACGATCTCGTTGAAGCGGTCGAAGTAGTACTTGTTCTCCAGCACGGTATGAATCGCACTGAAGCGGCGCTGGATTGCCGCCGGAATGTCCGGCCGGCGCATGTAGAAGTACCAGGACAGCACGACACCGGCCATCGCCAGCCAGAACGGCGCCGTGACCAGACCATGGGCCGCCATTCCGAACGCTCCTGTGAACGAGGCTGCGAGCTGCGACAGGCCGACGTGGTTGTCGGCGACGAAGATCGCGCTCTGGAACCAGGTTCCGAACAGCATCGGCTCGATCGTGATCATGCCGATCAGCACCGACGGAATCGCAAGCAGCACGAGCGGCAGCGTCACGACCCATGGCGATTCATGCGGCTTCTGGCCCGGCGCGAGGCCGTGGTGGTGATCGGATGACGGCTCCTCGTCTTCATGATCGCCATGATGATCATGATGCGCCTTGCCGAAACGCTCCTCGCCATGGAAGACCAGGAAGTACATCCGGAACGAATAGAACGCCGTCACGAACACACCGAGCAGCACGCATACCAGCGCATAGCCGGCACCGGGGATCGTCGCTGCGTGCACGGCCTCGATGATCGAGTCCTTGGAGTAGAAACCCGAGAACAGCGGAAAGCCGATCAGCGCGAGTGAGCCGAGCAGCGATGTGATCCAGGTGATCGGCATGTACTTGCGCAGCCCGCCCATGTTGCGCATGTCCTGGTCGTGGTGCATGCCGATGATGACCGAGCCCGCACCGAGGAACAGCAAGGCCTTGAAGAAGGCATGGGTCATCAGGTGGAAGACCGCCGCCGAATACGCGGAAACACCGAGCGCGACCGTCATGTAGCCGAGCTGGGACAGCGTCGAGTAGGCCACCACGCGCTTGATGTCGTTCTGCACGATGCCCAGGAAACCCATGAACAGGGCGGTCGTCGCACCGATCACGAGCACGAACGACAAGGCTGCGTCGGACAGCTCAAAGAGCGGCGACATGCGCGCAACCATGAAGATACCGGCGGTCACCATCGTCGCAGCGTGGATCAGCGCCGAGATCGGCGTCGGACCTTCCATCGAGTCAGGCAGCCAGACGTGCAGCGGCACCTGAGCAGACTTGCCCATCGCCCCGATGAAAAGACAGATGCAGATTGCGGTCATCAGCGGCCAGCCGGTACCTGCCATCTCCATCGCCGCAAGCCCTTCGGCCTTCGCGAACACCTCGGCGTAATTGAGGCTGCCCGCGTAGGCAGCAATCAGGCCGATCCCGAGCAGAAAGCCAAAGTCGCCGACGCGGTTGACGAGGAAGGCCTTGAGGTTGGCGTAGATCGCGGTCGGACGGTCGTGCCAGAAGCCGATCAGCAGATACGAGACGAGGCCCACCGCCTCCCAGCCGAAGAAGAGCTGGAGGAAGTTGTTCGACATCACCAGCATCAGCATCGAGAACGTGAACAGCGAGATGTAGCTGAAGAAGCGCTGGTAGCCCGGATCGTCCTTCATGTAGCCGATCGTGTAGATGTGCACCATCAGCGACACGAAGGTGACGACGAGCATCATCATCGTGGTCAGCGGATCGATCAGGAAGCCGATCTCGAACTTCAGGCCGCCGCTTTCCATCCAGGTGTAGACGGTGCCGTTGAAGAGATGGCCGTTGCGCACGTCCTGGAAGATGACGACCGAGGCCAGGAAGGCCACGAGCACCCCGAGGATCGTGACCCCGTGTGCACCGCTGCGGCCCAGCTGCCTGCCGAACAACCCGGCCAGGATTGCTCCGGCGAGCGGCGCCAGCGGGACGAGGAGATAGAGCGCTTTCATGTCCGACATCGTTAACCCTTGAGGCTGTCCAGGTCTTCCACGTTGATGGTGCGCAGGTTGCGGAACAGCACGACCAGGATTGCAAGCCCGATCGCCGACTCGGCCGCAGCCACGGTGAGGATGAAGAAAACGAAGATCTGTCCCGCCAGGTCACCCATGTAGTGCGAAAAGGCGACAAAGTTGATATTGACGGCGAGCAGCATCAGCTCGATTGCCATCAGCAGGACGATCAGGTTCTTCCGGTTGAGGAAGATGCCGACCACGCCGATCGCGAACAGAATCGCGCCGAGGATCAGGTAATGGGAAAGCGACAGCATCAGTATCCCCCGTCGAACGGCAAAGGCATCTTCACGGTTGTTGGTCCTTTTCTGCAGGCATCGATACCAGGCGGACACGATCCTCGCGGCGCACCGCGATCTGTTCCGCAGGATTCAGATGGCGGGCATCCTTGCGCTTCCTGAGCGTCAGCGTGACGGCGGCAACCATCGCCACGAGCAGCACCAGCGAAGCCAGTTCGAACGGATAGACGTACTCCGTATAGAGCAGACGGCCGATCTCGCGTGTATTGCTGTAGGTCTCGGACGCCGCCGGCGGCGCCGGCATCGCCTCGACACCGAAGTAGCGTCCCCCCAGCACCAGCGCCATCTGCACCACGAGCAGGATGCCGACGAGCGCACCGACCGGCAGATTCGACCAGAACCCCTGGCGCATGCGCTCGATGTTGATGTCGAGCATCATCACGACGAAGAGGAACAGCACCATCACCGCGCCGACGTAGACCAGCACCAGCGTGATCGCGAGAAACTCGGCCTCCAGCAGCAGCCAGATCCCGCTCGCGCTGAAGAACGACAGCACGAGGAAGAGTGCCGCATGCACGGGATTCCTCGCGGTGACGACGCGCACGGCGGCGAACACCAGAATCGCGGCCATCACGTAGAAGACGAAAGTCTTGAATTCCATAATCGGTTCATCGGCACCCGCAGGCGCCCTCCCTTAGCGAAACTTCGCGTCAGCTTCCCGGTCGGCAGAGATCTGCGCCTCGTTGCGGTCCCCGACTGCCAGCAGCATCTGCTTGGTGTAATAGAGATCGCCCCGCTTCTCGCCGTGATATTCGAGGATGCGCGTCTCGACGATCGCATCGACCGGACAGGCTTCCTCGCAGAACCCGCAGAAGATGCACTTCGTCAGGTCGATGTCGTAGCGCGTGGTGCGGCGCGAGCCGTCCTCGCGTTCGCCCGACTCGATCGTGATCGCCATCGCAGGACACACGGCCTCGCACAATTTGCACGCGATGCAGCGCTCTTCCCCGTTCGGGTAGCGGCGCAGCGCATGCAGGCCGCGGAAGCGGTGACTCTGCGGCGTCTTCTCGTCCGGGTACTGGACGGTGATCTTGCGCGCGAAGAGGTGGCGGCCGGTCACCGCCATGCCCTTGACCAGTTCCGTGAGGAAGAGGCTGCCGAAATATTCCTTGGCACCCATTGCCTTATCTCCAGATCGACAGCGGGGTCATCATCCACACTGCCACGACAATCACCCACACCAGCGTGATCGGAATGAATACCTTCCAGCCCAGCCGCATGATGTGGTCGTAGCGGAAGCGCGGGAAAGTCGCGCGCGCCCACAGGAACAGGAACAGGATGAACGCGGTCTTGAGCGCGAACCAGTGGAATCCGTCCGGGAGGAAGCCGACCGGCGAGAGCCAGCCGCCGAGGAACAGGATCGAGGTCATTGCCGACACCAGGATCATGTTCGCGTACTCGCCGAGGAAAAACAGCGCAAAGGCCATCCCCGAATACTCGACCATGTGGCCGGCCACGATCTCTGCCTCACCTTCGACAACGTCGAACGGCGCGCGGTTGGTTTCGGCAATGCCGGAAATCACGAACACGACGAACATCGGCAGCAGAGGCAGCCAGTTCCAGGACAGGAAGGACAGACCCATGTCGTGGAACATGCCCTTGCCCTGCGACATCACGATGTCGGTGAGGTTGAGGCTGGCCGAGATCAGCAGCACGCAGATGAGCGCAAAGCCCATCGCGACCTCGTACGAGATCATCTGCGCCGAGGCACGCATCGCGCCAAGGAACGGATACTTCGAGTTCGAGGCCCAGCCAGCGATGATCACGCCATAGACTTCGAGCGACGCGACTGCGAGCAGAAACAGCAGGCCAGCGTTGAGATCGGCCACCACCATGCCCTCGCCGAACGGAATCACTGCCCACGCGACAAGCGCGGGGGCCAGGGCGAAGATCGGTCCGAGGATGAAGAGCCCCTTGTTCGCACCCGACGGAACGATGATCTCCTTGAAGAGCAGCTTCATCCCATCTGCCATCGGCTGAAGCAGGCCGATCGGACCAACGCGGTTCGGTCCGATGCGTACCTGCATGTAGCCGATGACCTTGCGCTCGGCATAGGTCAGGTAGGCGACGCAGATCATCAGCGGGGCGATGATCGCGACGATCTTCACCAGCGTCCAGACCAGCGGCCAGAGCGGGCCGAAGAGCTGTGCGACCGGTTGCAGCAACTGTTCCATCAGACACGCTCCAGGGTGAGGTTGCCGCACATCGGTCCCAGCGCGGCGGTCGTTGCGTGGGCGGCCGAAACCTGGACACACCCCGGCGCGATCCGGTCATCTGCGACCACATCCAGCTCGACGCATCCGCATTCGCTGCGTACCCGGGCACGCACGGCACCGGCAAGTCCTGCCTGCTCCAGCGTCACCGCCGCAGCGCGCGCGACGGGCGCCTTGGCATCGCGGGTGCGCTGCAGGGACGAGGCACGCCGCACCAGCGGATCGGCAAAATGGATCGGCACGTCGGCGAGCCGCTCGATGCCCTGCGGTCGCGGCAGCCCTTCGAGACGCACAGCGGAGACCTCGTTGCCAAGTCCTTCTCCAGCCACCCGGGCAAACGCTTCTGCCGCCACGGCCTCGGAATCGTTGAACTCGAAGCCCGGCAGATCGAGGAGATTGCCCAGCACACGCAGGACCTTCCAGGCCGGGCGCGTGTTGCCGCGCGGCCGCGTAACGGCGCTGAACGACTGGCGTGCGCCTTCGCAGTTCACGAAGGTCCCGGAGGTTTCAGCAAACGGTGCGACCGGCAGCAGGACCTGGGCTCGTGCCATCAGCGCTTCAGAACGGAAGGCGGTCAAACCGACAACGAACTCAGCAGCATCCAGTGCAGCCAGCGTCGCCACCGGGTCGACAAAGTCCAGATCCGGTTCGCAGTGGAGCAGGACGTAGGCCTTGCGCGCCTCTTCGATCATCCGTTTCGCATCGAGTCCGTTCGCCCCCGGCACCGCGCGAGCCAGATGGCCACCCACGCTGTTCGCGGCCTCGCCGATCACGCCGACACGGCCACCAGCCAGTCGCGCAATCTCCTGCGCGAGCACCCGAAGCTCCGTTGCGGAGGCACTCTGGACGGCCTGATTGCCAAGCCACACGGCAGTCATGCGGCCGCTCGCGAGACTGCGCGCAATCGCACGTGCCTCATCCGACGGGGTCACCGTCCCCAGCGCAGCAAGCTCGTCCGACAGTTCCACGCCCTTCTCGGCCGCCAGCGCAACCGCAATCTCGAGCAATGCGGCGGGCATCGCCGAGGGAGCGCGCAGCACGCGATGGCGCACCGGCATCAGCCAGTCTTCGGCACTCGCGCCCACCACGCTGAGCTGCAGGCCGCGCTTCTTCGCAGCCTGGCGCACGCGCTGCGCGAGCAGCGGTGTGTCCTTGCGCAGGAAACTCCCGATCACGAGCAGGCGGTCGAGTTCACCGACTTCAGCGATCGGCATGCCCAGCCACGGCGCACCGCTCGTGGCGCCATCCATCCGGAAATCAGCCTGCCGCAGGCGGAAGTCGACGTTGTCGCTGCCGAGCGCGCGGATCAATTTCTGCAGCAGATAGAGTTCCTCGACCGTCGAATGCGGCGACGCAAGGGCGCCAAGCGCAGCCGATCCGTGCGCTCCGACGTTCGAACGCAGACCGGCGGCGACGAATTCGAGCGCGGCCTGCCAGTCGACTTCCTTCCACTGGCCGCACTGCTTGATCATCGGGTTTGTCAGGCGCTCCTCGGAGTTCAATCCCTCGTAGGAGAAGCGATCCTTGTCCGACAGCCAGCACTCGTTGATCGCCTCGTTCTCGAGCGGCAGCACGCGCTTGACCGCGTCATGCTTGACCTGGACGATGAGGTTCGATCCGAGCGAATCATGCGGGCTCACCGACTTGCGGCGAGCCAGCTCCCAGGTGCGGGCGGCAAAGCGGAACGGCTTCGAGGTCAGCGCTCCGACCGGGCACAGGTCGATGATGTTGCCCGAAAGCTCCGAATCGACCGTCTTCTCGATGAAGGGCATGATCTCGGCATGCTCGCCGCGGAAGGCCTGCCCGAGTTCCATCTCGCCGGCAATCTCCTGCGTGAAGCGCACGCAGCGGGTGCAGTGGATGCAGCGCGTCATGTCGGTCGACACGAGCGGGCCGAGGTTCTTATTGACGACGACGCGCTTCTCTTCCTCGTAGCGCGACTGGCCGCAGCCGTAGCCGACCGCCAGATCCTGCAGCTGGCACTCGCCCCCCTGATCGCAGATCGGGCAGTCGAGCGGGTGGTTGATCAGCAGGAACTCCATCACGCCCTTCTGCGCCTTCACCGCGGCATCGGAGTGCGTCATGACCTTCATGCCGTTCGTGACCGGCGTCGCACAGGCCGGCAGCGGCTTGGGCGCCTTCTCGACCTGCACCAGGCACATGCGGCAGCTCGCGGCAATCGAGAGCTTCTTGTGGTAGCAGAAATGCGGGATGTAGACGCCGGCCCGGGTGGCGGCATCCATCACGGTGCTGCCGTCCTCGACCGATACCTGCTTGCCGTCGATTTCGATCTCTAGCATGACGGGCTCACGTAGATGTTGCTGCCCTCGTATTGAACCTCGGGCGGCACGAGACATTTCCGGTGTTCGATGTGGTACTCGAATTCGGAACCGAAGTGTTTGATGAAGCTCTGCACCGGCATCGACGCGGCATCACCGAGCGCGCAGATCGTGCGCCCCATGATGTTGCCGGTAACCGAATTGAGGAGATCGAGATCGTCCGGTCGCCCCTGTCCGTGTTCGATCCGGTGCACGACCCGGTACAGCCAGCCCGTGCCTTCGCGGCACGGCGTGCATTGGCCGCAGGATTCCTCGAAATAGAAGTAGGACAGGCGTTCGAGCGCCTTGACCATGCAGGTGCTCTCGTCCATGACGATGACCGCCCCGGAACCGAGCATCGAGCCAGCCTTCGAGATCGAGTCGTAGTCGAGCGTGCAGTCCATGATCACGTCGGCTGGCAGCACCGGCGACGAGGACCCGCCTGGAATCACGGCCTTGAGCCGGCGCCCGCCGCGCATTCCGCCGGCCATTTCGAGCAGCTCGGCAAACGGCGTACCCATCCGGACTTCGTAATTGCCGGGACGATTCACATGGCCTGAGATCGAGAAGATCTTCGTGCCACCGTTGTTCGGTTTGCCCAGATCCAGAAAGCCCTGGCCGCCCAGATTGAGAATGAACGGCACCGAGGCGAAAGTCTCGGTGTTGTTGATCGTCGTCGGCTTGCCGTAAAGCCCGTAGGAGGCTGGAAATGGCGGCTTGAAGCGCGGCTGGCCTTTCTTGCCCTCGATCGATTCGAGTAGCGCAGTTTCCTCGCCACAGATATAGGCGCCGTAGCCGTGATGCGCGAACAGTTCGAACGAGAAATCACTGCCGAGGATGTTCTGACCGAGCAGGTTCGCCGCCCGGGCTTCGGCCAGTGCTGCCTCGAAGCGTTCGTAGATCTCGAAGATCTCGCCATGGATGTAGTTGTACCCGCGCGCAGCCCCCATCGCATAGCCGGCGATGATCATGCCTTCGATCACGCTGTGCGGGTTGTAGCGCAGGATGTCACGATCCTTGAAGGTACCCGGCTCGCCCTCGTCGGAGTTGCAGCACAGGTACTTGTCGCCCGGAAACGAGCGCGGCATGAAGCTCCACTTGAGTCCGGTCGGAAAGCCTGCCCCGCCCCGCCCACGCAGTACCGAGGTCTTCAGCTCCGCGATGATCTGCTCGCCCGGAATCTTCTCGGCAATGATCCGCTTCAGCGCAGCATAGCCACCGCGCGCGACGTAGTCCTCGATCCGCCAGGTGCGGTCGCCGTCGAGGCCGGCCAGAATCAGGGGATGGGCGCTCATTTGGACTCCAGCTCGGCCAGCAACTGGTCGATCTTCTCGGTGGTCATCCAGCTGCACATGCGGTGGTTGTTGTGCAGCAGCACCGGAGCGTCGCCGCAGGCACCCATGCACTCGCCTTCCTTGAGGGTGAACTTGCCGTCTGCGGTCGTCTCGTTGAAACCGATCCCGAGCTTCTGCTTCAGGTAGTCGGCGGCATGCACGCCGCCCGAGAGCGCACAGGGCAGGTTCGTGCACACGGTGATCTTGTGCCGCCCGACCGGCTCCAGGTCGTACATGTTGTAGAAACTCGCGACCTCGTAGGCAGCGATGGCCGGCATCCCGAGGTACTCGGCGACGAACCCGATCGTCTCGCGCGACAACCAGCCCTTCTCGACCTGCGCAATGCGCAGCGCCGCCATCACGGCCGACTGTTTCTGGTCCGGCGGATACTTCGCGATCTCCCGATCGATCTGTTGCAACGATTCCTGGCTCAGCATTTCGTGCCCGTCTTCCCGGTTAACTACCTGTTTGCCCGGCGGCATTCGCCCCGTCAGCGGTCGATGTCGCCAAACACGATGTCCATCGTGCCGATGATCGCGACGACGTCGGCGATCATGTGTCCGCGCGCCATTGCGTCCATCGCCGCCAGGTGCGCAAGCCCCGGCGAACGCAGCTTGAGGCGGTAGGGCTTGTTCGCACCGTCCGACACCGCATACACGCCAAACTCGCCCTTCGGATGCTCGACCGCGGCATACACCTCGCCCTCGGGGACGTGCATCCCCTCGGTGAAGAGCTTGAAGTGATGGATCAGCTCTTCCATGCTGGCCTTCATCCGCTCGCGA
Source organism: Rhodocyclaceae bacterium (assembly GCA_023383815.1). Lineage (GTDB taxonomy): Bacteria > Pseudomonadota > Gammaproteobacteria > Burkholderiales > Rhodocyclaceae > JACOUN01. The sequence goes on along the minus strand of JAHDYG010000021.1, from coordinate 36,878 downwards.
GGCGGCGGTGCGACCTTGTGGTTGTCGACGATCACCGGCCCCGGATTCCGGCGCAGCCACTCGATGCACTGGCGGATGATGCGGTTCGACTGGCGCATCTCTTCCATGCGCACCAGATAACGGTCGTAGCAGTCGCCCGTCGTACCCACCGGAACGTCGAAATCGAGCCGGTCGTAGACCTCGTAGGGCTGCTTCTTGCGCAGATCCCATTCGATCCCGGAACCTCTCAGCATCGGCCCGGTGAAGCCCCAGCTCAAGGCCTGCTCGGGGGTGACGACCCCGATGCCGACGGTACGCTGCTTCCAGATCCGGTTGTCGGTCAGGAGCGTCTCGTACTCGTCACAGTACTTGGGGAACCGGTTCGTGAAGTCTTCGAGGAAATCGAGCAGTGAGCCCTGCCGGTTCTCGTTCAGCTCGCGCACCGTCTTCTCGTTCTTGAAGCGGTTCACCTCGTATTGCGGCATGCGGTCGGGCAGATCGCGATACACGCCACCCGGCCGGTAATAGGCTGCATGCATGCGGGCGCCCGAGACCGCCTCGTACGCGTCCATCAGGTCCTCGCGCTCGCGGAAGGTGTACAGCACCATCGTCATCGCTCCGATGTCGAGCGCGTGGGTGCCAACCGCCAGCAGGTGGTTCAGGATGCGCGTGACCTCATCGAACATCACCCGGATGTACTGGGCGCGCTCCGGCACCTGGACTCCGAGCAGGCGCTCGATCGCCATGCAGTAGGCGTGCTCGTTGCACATCATCGACACGTAATCGAGGCGATCCATGTACGGAACGGACTGCAACCAGGTGCGCGTCTCCGCAAGCTTTTCGGTGCCGCGATGCAGGAGGCCGATATGCGGATCGGCGCGCTCCACGACCTCGCCATCCAGTTCGAGCACCAGGCGCAGCACCCCGTGCGCTGCCGGGTGCTGTGGCCCCATATTGATCGTGTAGTTGCGGATCTCAGCCATGGCCGACGTCCCCGTAGTTCTCTTCGCGCACGATGCGCGGCGCGTTCTCACGCGGCTCGATGGTCACTGGCTGGTACACGACGCGCCCCTGCTCGGGGTCGTAGCGCATCTCTACGTAGCCCGAGATCGGAAAATCCTTGCGGAACGGATGACCGACGAACCCGTAATCGGTAAGCAGGCGGCGCAGATCCGGATGGCCGTTGAAGAGGATGCCGTACAGATCGAAGGCCTCGCGCTCGAACCAGTTCGCGCTGCCCCAGAGCGACACGACCGAATCGAGCACCGGAAACGAATCGTCCTCTGCAAAGGTGCGCAGCCGCAGGCGCCAGTTGTGGCTCACCGACAGGAGATGACAGGACACCGCGAAGCGCAACCCCTCGCGCTCCTCGTTCTTCCACGCCGAATAGTCGAGACCCGACAGATCGACCAGTTGCTCGAAGCGCAACTCCGGATGATCGCGAAGCAGGCGCGCGCATTCGAGATAGTCGGCCGCCCCGACTTCTGCGGTGATCTCGGAACGATCGACGATCACCGACTTGAGCCGGACGCCGAGGATTTCCTCAAGCAATCGACCCAGACGTTCAAGCTTTGCACTCATGGAAAGGTACCCGTCAGCGCGCGATGGTATTGGTGCGCTTGATCTTGTTCTGAAGCTGAACGATGCCGTACAGCAAGGCCTCGGCCGTCGGCGGACAGCCGGGAACGTAAACGTCAACCGGAACGATCCGGTCACACCCGCGCACGACCGAATAGGAATAGTGGTAGTAGCCCCCACCGTTCGCGCACGACCCCATCGAGATCACCCAGCGCGGCTCGGCCATCTGGTCATACACCTTGCGCAGCGCCGGAGCCATCTTGTTGCACAGCGTGCCCGCAACGATCATCAGGTCGGACTGGCGCGGGCTGGGCCGGAACACCACGCCGAAGCGGTCCAGGTCATAGCGCGAACAGCCTGCGTGGATCATCTCGACCGCGCAACAGGCCAGACCGAAGGTCATCGGCCACAGCGAACCCGTACGCGTCCAGTTGATGACCGCGTCGAGCGAGGTCGTGACGAAACCCTCGCGGAAGACTCCTTCGATACTCATGCATCACTCCCAGTCGAGCGCGCCATTCTTCCACTCAACGATGTAGCCGATCACGAGGACGGCCAGAAACACCATGACCGACCCGAACACAAACCACGCCACCTCACCGGCAGCGATGAATTCCTGAAAGACCGTGGCCCACGGAAAGAGGAAGGCGATCTCGAGGTCGAACAGGATGAAGAGAATCGCGATCAGGTAATAGCGGACGTCGAACTTGACGCGAGCGTCCTCGAAGGGCTCGAATCCGCATTCATAAGGAGAGAGCTTCTCGGCGTCAGGCCGATGCGGCGCGAGGATGCGCCCGAGAATCAGAGGAACGAAACCGAAGCCAAGGCCGACGAGGATGAACACCAGCACAGGAAAGTAATTTTCCAGCATTTCCCCACCCCTTGAGCAACGTCGGAGCGCACCCCTGGTGCGCCGCACAAACGTGAATTCGCCCGCGACTGCGGGCGAATTCATTATTCTGGTGCCGACGGTGAGACTCGAACTCACACGGCTTTCGCCACCACCCCCTCAAGATGGCGTGTCTACCAATTTCACCACGTCGGCACGTTTCCTACAGCGCGCGAATTATACGTTCTTTTCTGCAGTGCGCAAATCCTGTTTCCAGTTATTTCGGGATCGCACCCGATTTTGAATCATCTGCGGGCGGCGCAGCAGGTGCCTGCACCCCGTCCGCCGGAGCGGAAGCCGGAGCGGCACCTTCCATGACACTGCGCGGCGCCGATGACGTGTTACCTGCCAGATACGCAAGCCCCAGACTCGTGCAGAAGAACACTGTCGCAAGCAGCGCCGTCGTACGGCTGAGAAAGTTTGCGGAACCGGACGATCCAAACAGACTGCCCGACGCCCCCCCGCCTCCGCCACCGAAGGCCGCACCGGCATCGGCACCTTTTCCGTGCTGCATCAGAACCAATCCGATGACCGCCAGACCGACGAGCACGTGGATCGTCAAAACGATCGAAAATACGTAACTACCCATTTGAACGCTTCACTCCAAGGTCAGAACTCCGAGAGACGGCTCCGGCCGCCTCGCAGATCGAAACAAACTCGGCGGCCGACAGTGAAGCACCACCGATCAGCCCGCCATCCGAATCCGGCAGCGCGAACAGCGCTGCCGCGCTGTCCTGCTTGACGCTGCCGCCATACAACACTTTCGCTTTCCGTGCATCGGCAACACGCGATGCAAGCCAGCTCCGGATGCAGGCGAGCGCATCCTGGACCTGTTCGGGCAAGGCGGACCGTCCGGTGCCGATCGCCCAGACAGGTTCATACGCAATGACGAGCCGCCCGTTCCCGGCAGCAAGGAGGGCATCCTCGCCCAGCGCAGCGAGCTGACGCTCCAGGACTTCACGCACCCGGCCCGCATCGCGTTCTGCCAGGGTCTCGCCGATGCACACGATCGGCTTCAGCCCCGACGCCAGAGCGGCCGACGCCTTGCGTGCGACCGCGGAGTCGGATTCACCGAAGAGCGTACGCCGCTCGGAATGCCCGACGATCACGTAGCGGCATCCGAACTCGCACAGCATTGCCGCGCTGACCTCGCCGGTGTAGGCCCCCTCGACATACTCGCTGACGTTCTGCGCACCGAGGCCGATCGACGTGTTCGACAGCAGCGAGGAAACCTGCGCAAGAAACGGGTATGGCACGCAAACGGCGGTCTCGACGTCCTCCGGAAGACGATCCACGAGTGCGGAAAGGAGGTTCTGGTTCGACACCAGCCCTCCGTTCATCTTCCAGTTGCCGACCACCAGCTTGCCGCCCATTGCCTCAGCCACAGCGAAATCGGTAATTGTAGCGCGCCGTGGCAGGCGCAGCAAACGACCGCTTCCGGAAGGCGGACGTGCCGCCGGGGAGCCGGACGACTCAGGGGTCAGCCGAAGCGTCCGGTGACATAGTCGTTGGTCTGCTGCACCTTGGGTTTGGTAAAGATGACGTCAGTCGCTCCGTACTCGATCAGCCTGCCCAGGTACATGAAGGCCGTGTTGTCGGAGACGCGCGCGGCCTGCTGCATCGAGTGCGTCACGATGACGATCGTGAACTGCCCACGGAGCTGGAACATCAGATCCTCGACCTTTGCAGTCGCGATCGGATCGAGCGCGGAACACGGTTCGTCCATCAGCAGAATCTCTGGCTCCGCCGCAATCGCCCGCGCGATGCACAGCCGCTGCTGCTGCCCACCCGACAGCCCCAGCGCGCTCTCCTGCAGCCGATCCTTCACTTCGTCCCACAGCGCCGCGCCGCGCAAGGCACGCTCGCACGCCTCGTCGAGCATGCGACGTTCGGAAATACCCTCAACGCGCAGCGGAAAGACGACGTTCTCGTAGATCGACTTCGGAAAGGGATTCGGCTTCTGGAAGACCATGCCCATCCGCTTGCGCAGCGCAATCACATCCGTTCCGGGCGCGTAGATGTCGAGTTCCTGCTGTTCGTCGCGGCTGGCCACCTTGACCTCACCCCGGATACGCAACCCGTCGATCAGATCGTTCATGCGGTTGAGCGAGCGCAGCAGGGTGGATTTGCCGCAACCCGACGGCCCGATCAGCGCCGTGACCATCCCGCGCTGGATCTCCATGTTGACGTCGAACAAGGCTTGAACCTGGCCGTAGAACAGGTTGAACTTCGAAATGTGGATCGCGCGTCCTTCGGGCGACTTCTCGTAGTGATACGCGGTGCTCTGCGGCGTGCGGCCCTCGGCGGAACGTTGTTCGGTGGCTGTGCTCATGTTCGATGACTCCTCAGAACTGGCTACCGACGAATTTCTTCTTGAGTCGGTTCCGGATGTAGATTGCAGACGAGTTCATCAATACGATCAGGCCCAGCAGCAGCAACGTCGTGACGAACACCATTGGCTTGCCCGCTTCTGAATTGCGTGACTGGAAGCCGACATCGAAAATATGAAAACCCAGATGCATGAAGCTGCGTTCCAGGTGCACATAGGGAAAGACCCCGTCGATCGGCAGCTCCGGCGCCAGCTTCACGACCCCGACGAGCATCAGCGGCGCGACTTCACCGGCACCACGCGCCATTGCGAGAATCAGCCCCGTCATGACCCCCGGTAGTGCATGAGGCAAGACGATGCTGCGGATCGTCTGCCACTTGGAAGCGCCGCACGCGAGTGCCCCCTCCCGGATCGAACGCGGCACTGCAGCAAGCGCCTCTTCGGACGCCACGATCACGACCGGCACCGTCAGCAGCGCCAGCGTGAGCGAAGACCAGAGAATGCCTCCGGTTCCGAATGTCGGGCTGGGCAAGCGCTCGGGAAAGAACAAGGCGTCGATGCCGCCACCAAGCGTGTAGGCAAAGAACCCGAGACCGAAGACGCCATAAACGATGGAAGGAACCCCGGCCAGATTGTTTACCGCAATGCGAACCATCGCGACCGCGGTTCCCTGCTTGGCATACTCGCGCAGATAGAGCGCCGTGATCACGCCGAAAGGTGCCACGACGAGCACCATCAGCATCGTCATCGTCACCGTGCCGAAGATTGCCGGCAGGATGCCCCCCTCCGTGTTTGCTTCGCGCGGCTCGGACGTCAGGAACTCGGCCCAACGGGAAAGGTAGATCCCGAGCTTGTCGAGGAAACCGATGTCGTTGGCTGCGTAATAGCGAACGATCTGCGACAGCCCTGTCTCCTTGCTTGCCCCACCGATATCCTCGAGCACGACGCGGTACCGGGCATCGACTGCCTTGATCGCATCCGCCTTGGCCTGAAGCACTCCATAGGCCTTCTCCAGCTCGGCAATCCGCAGCTCCGCTTCGCGAACGCGGTCCCGGTACTGCGCACTGTCAACGCCATGCCGGATCTCCACCCGTCTCAGGGCGAGCCGCTCGGATTCGATCTGGTGATTGATCTTTCCGATCTCACCGCGCTCGATCTCGCGGATGGTCATGAAGCGCGCGCGGGCAGCCCGCTGCTCGGCCTGCAGGCGATCCTGTCCGAGCTGCGCCGGATCCTGCTCGACACCGTCCAGGATGACCTGCCGGATCCTTCCGACGAACACGCCCCACTCCTGCCGTTCGATGAAATAGATCCCCGGTTCGCGGCTCTTCCGCGCGATCTCGTAGTCGCTCACCCAGCGAAAGTCCTCGTTGTAGAGGTCGTAGTTGCCAGTGCGGATCAACGTACGGTGGACGTATCCATCCTCCTCCCGGATCTGCGCACGCTGCGCATCGGTGAGCGTGGCGAGCAGGCTCGGGTCCGGGCGAAAGAGGTTGGTCCTGGAGATCTCGCCGGCAAGCTTCGATCCATCTTGTAGCGTGACCACTTCGATCGGGCGCGGCCAGAAGGTCGCAACGCCGTTCCAGAAGATGAAGAAGAGAAAGCCGCTGATCAGGAGGATACCCAGTGCGAGCGCCCCTCCGAACGCCCACAGGGCCGGCTCGCCCACTGCCGAAAGATCGGCGGAGAAGGTTCGAACCGGACGCGCCGAGCCTTCTTCCTTCATCAGCGCGACGGTACTTGTATTCTGGGTCGACATGGCGTGGCCACCTCAATCAAAGCTGGAAGGCGCGCTTGCGAAAACGCTGACGAATCACTTCTGCCACGGTATTGATCGCGAAGGTCATCACGAAGAGCACCAGGGCAGCGAGAAAGAGCATGCGATAGAGCGTTCCGCCGACAACGGCCTCCGGCAGTTCGACGGCGATGTTGGCCGACAGGGTGCGCAATCCGTTGAAGACGTTCCAGTCGAGCACCGGAGTGTTGCCTGCAGCCATGACCACGATCATCGTTTCGCCGACCGCACGCCCCATGCCGATCATGACCGCCGCAAACACCCCCGAAAGCGCCGTCGGCAGGACGACCCAGATGGCCGTCTGCCACGGGGTCGCCCCGGTCGCGAGGCTGGCGGCGCGCAGTTGGGATGGCACTGCATTGAGCGCATCCTCGGCGAGCGTGTAGATGTTCGGGATCACCGCAAACCCCATCACCATTCCGACGACGAGCGCGTTCCGTTGCACGTAGGTATCGATCACGCCCCCACGCGGATCGAAGCCTGCACCGGTCAGCAGTGCGGCAACCGAGAAACTCAGCAGGCCAGATCCGACGAACATCATGGCCCAGCGCAGGGCATCGAGGCGCCCACCCTGTTGCTTGTCGAGCGTGCGCAGATGAAGACGGTAGGCCGTTCCGGCGACGCGCTTGAACCCCTGCGAACAGACCAGATACGCCAGCGGCCACAGGATCAGCCCCATGAACGGCGTACCCGTCCCCACATCGCGATTCACCCAGGCCTTGAAGTCCCCACTGAACAGTGCATTCTCGAACCACGGCCCGAGCGCGTAGGCAAGCCAGGCAAATGCCAGCAACACCGCGAACATCAGACCGAACTTGGGCAGGCCGTTCAGGCGCAGGGCCAGCGCCGGCGGCAGAGTCTGCCAGGCATAGGCGCCCGCCATCAGCCCCAGCGGCAACGCAATGAACGAGAGCAGAACGGCTGCGATCCAGCTTTCTACGATCGGCGCAAGAATCAGTGCCGCAATGAACCCGAGCACGACCGTCGGCAAGGACTCCATCATCTCCATCACGGGCTTGACCGTCGCCCGCACACCGCGATGAACGAACTCCGACGTGTAGATCGCCGCCAGCAACGCGATCGGAATCGCAAACATCAGCGAATACACGGTTGCCTTGAGGGTGCCGAAGATCAGGGGGACAAGGGAGAATTTCGGCTCGAACACATCTGTTCCCGACGAGGACTGCCAGGTGAAGCCCGGCTCCGCATACCCCTCGTACCAAAGCTCGCCGAAGACGGCCTTGACCGTGGTTTCCGGGTGCGGCACGTCGTAGCGCCAGCGGTCCACCTGCCCGTTCTCCCCGAGCACCAGCACGCCGTCGTCGCGCGGCATCATGAGCACCTGGACCCGCCCGCGGTCGGCGGGATTCCCCGCCTTGAGCTTGAGCAGGGTCTCTTCGCTGGTGGCATAGCGGAACCAGAGATTGCCCGCCTCATCCAGCGTCATCAGTGTCTTGCGGCGCTGGGACACGTCGTACGCTACGATCCGCGCCGGTTGCTTTTCGAGCTCCCGTGCGCGGACCATCCTGAACCCGTCGGTCGTTTCAGCGTGCGCATCCTGCAGCCGGAAGTACATGTTCAGCGAGCCGTCGCTGCCCCCGACGAAGATCGTCTGGTTGCCCAGCAGATATCCGAAGACGCCCAGCTCCACGCCCTCCGGGGTCAGCTTCGCCGTCTCGGCAAGCTGCGGTCGATCGAAATCGCGGGTGTCGTAACGATGGACCGTGCCATCGGCAATCGCAACGTACACCTGATCTGCCTGGGTCGACAACAGGACCTTCGCCGCCCTCGCACCCGCAGGAAGCGGTGGCAGCGCCGCAGAGCTGACGGTAACGGTCTCCTTCCCCGTCATCAGGTTGATCCGGGTGTCGGCACGCGTGAGGCGCCCGATGCCCTTTGCGTCGAAGCTCACGTAGGAGAGCGTGGGACGCTCCACGGTCCCGCCCAGTGCGAACGCGATGTTCTCGATCGCCACCCCTGGCTCGGCGATCTGCACCGGCTCCTTGACCTGAACCTTCAACCCGATACGCCGAACCTGGTTGCCGGCAATCCTGCGATAGACCGACGCTCCATCGGCGTAATCCCCTTCCGACAACCGGACGACACCTTGCGGCATGCCATCGGCCGGCAGTACCTCGGCCTCGAACTCCAGATGCGCGAACCGGACGGTGCCATCCGAGAATCCGAACGCCACATCCTTGCGCGAGCCCGTTGAACCGGCTGCCGTCGCAACGTCACCACCGAAATCGAGCTGCTGCGACGCGAGCGGGCTGCCGCTATCGACATGAAAAACGCTCACCCTTCCGGCCCGATCGACCCGCACCCCGATGGTCTGGTACTCATCGGCGGCACTGAGCAATGTATCCGGCATCGGCGAAAGCGCAAGCTTCTGCTGCGTTTTGACCTCCCCGCCCCAGAACAAAGGCATGGCTTCCCGCCCGAGAAACAGCAAGATCCCCAGCACCGCAAAGATTACGAGAAGCCCGCCGACCGTAATGACGACATTCGCCGTCTTGTCCGCGAACAGCACTGAGCGACGTGTCTTGCGGTTGATCGGAAGCAGGCGCGTGTACCCGTCGGGTGGACTACTGCGGTCGGTCATGAGTGCATTTCCATCACGATGCGAACAGGGGGCGATTCAAGCAGGGCAGGCAAAGTTCCAGCATACTTTCAGACCTTCCAATTGCCCGGAGCCGGCTTCACCGCAACCGTGAAACCGGCTCCGAATCCCGCGGACCGGGCTATTTGCGCCGAGGTCTGCAGGCGCGCTTACTTCAACCCGAAGCGCTTCAGATCATCGTCGGCCAATGCCTTGATGACCGGAAAATAGCCATCCTTGACGACCGCCTGCTGCCCCTGCTGAGAATAGATGAACTTGATGAATTCACCACGCAGCGGGTCCAGCGGCTGGTTCGGGTTCTTGTTCACGTAAATGTAGAGAAAGCGCGAGATCGGATAGTCCCCGGTCGACGCGTTCTGCGCATCGGGCAGAAAGCACGGCTTACCCGGTCCCGCCGACAGCGCGACGAACTTCACGTCGGCCGTCTTGTAACCGACCCCCGAGTATCCGATGCCAGCGAGGTCGGACGCGACTCCCTGGACCACGGTCGACGAGCCGGGCTGCTCCTTCACGCCGTCCTTGTAGTCGCCGTCGAACAACGCCACCTCCTTGAAGTAGCCATAGGTACCCGACGCCGAATTCCGGCCGTAGATCGAGATCGGACGCGCGGCCCAGTCGCCTGTCAGACCGACTTCACCCCAGGTCTTGATGTCCTTGTCCAGTCCGCCCTTGCGCGTTTTCGAAAAGATTGCATCGACCTGCTGCAACGTCAGGCACTCGACCGGATTGTCCTTGTGGACATAGACGGCAAGCGCATCGATCGCCGAGCGCACGGCCAGCGGCTTGTAGCCATACTTCTTTTCGAACTGATCGATCTCCTTCGACTTCATCGGACGGGACATCGGGCCGAATTGCGAGGTCCCGGCAATCAGCGCCGGAGGCGCCGTGGACGAACCCTTGCCTTCGATCTCGATCTTGACGTTGGGGTACATCGCGTTGTACCCCTCCGCCCACAGCGTCATCAGATTGTTGAGAGTATCGGAGCCGATCGACTTGAGGCTGCCCGAAACTCCAGCGACCTGCTTGTAGCTGTCGAGGGCGGGATCGACCTGCACCTGCGCCTGGACCCCTGCCGAGGCGCAAACGAGGATTGCGGCGGTCGCGATGAGACTTTTCCTGAACATTTCCGGTTTCTCCATTTCGTCCATGATCTGCCCCGCGGGGCGCTCCCGCCAACCGGGAACAAAATGGATTATCGCGAGCGCAGATGACAGTTCTGTTAAACGTAATGAACCGGAGAACAATCCGGAAAGCGCTCAGGAGGTCTCTTCAAGCACGACATCGGCAATCATCCGCGCCAGCCGCTCGACCTGATCACCATCTCGTCCCTCGACCATCACACGCAGCAAGGGCTCCGTCCCCGACGGACGCAATAGCACGCGACCACTCTCGGCCAGTTCCCGTTCGGCCCGTTCGCGGGCGGCACGGATGGCCTCGCTGTTCAACCACGGGTAGCCGTTCGGCAGCGAGACGTTGATGAGTTTCTGAGGGTAGAAGCGGACATCGGCGCACGCCTGCGCGAGACTCAGGCCGCCCTGCCGCAAGGCGGCAAGCACCTGCAGCGCCGACACGATGGCATCACCGGTCGTGTGGCAGTCGAGGCAGATGATGTGACCGGAATTCTCACCGCCGAGCTTCCAGCCCCGCTCCTGCAAACGCTCGAGCACATAGCGGTCGCCAACGCGGGCACGATCGAACGGCACGCCGAGGCGTCCGATCGCGTGCTCGAACCCGAGATTGCTCATCAATGTCCCGACGACGCCATCGAGCCTTCCCGCAGCCTTGCGTGCCGCAGCAATCACGTAGATGAGTTTGTCGCCGTCGTAGAGTTCGCCCTCACCGTCGACCATGATCAACCGGTCGCCATCGCCATCCAGCGCGATGCCGAGATCCGCACCCTTCTCGAGCACGGCCCGGCGCAGACTCTCGGGACGCGTCGCACCTACGCCGTCATTGATATTGAGCCCATTCGGCTCCACCGCGACCGGAAGCACCTCCGCCCCGAGTTCGTGAAAGACGCTGGGCGCGATGTGATAGGCCGCACCATGCGCGCAATCGATCGCGATCCGCAGTCCGCGCAGGTCGAGTTCGTTCGGGAACGTGCTCTTGCAGAACTCGATGTAGCGTCCGGCCGCATCCGGGATGCGTCGCGCCTTTCCGAGATGCGCCGGATCAACGCAGCCCATCGGCCGATCGACCTGCTCCTCGATCTCGGTTTCGATGCTGTCGGGCAGCTTGGCGCCGCTCGCCGAGAAGAACTTGATCCCGTTGTCGAAGTACGGATTGTGCGACGCCGAGATCACGACGCCCGCCTGCAGCCGCAAGGCCCGGGTCAGATAGGCGACGGCCGGAGTCGGGATCGGGCCGGCCAGCATCACGTCGACCCCTGCGGCGGCAAACCCTGCCTCGAGCGCCGCTTCGAGCATGTAGCCTGAAATCCGGGTGTCCTTGCCGATGAGAACCGCCGGATGCTCACCATGCGGCAATTGCTCGCGCCGGACCAGGGCGAGGCCCGCGGCGTACCCGAGACGCATCACGAAATCGGGCGTGATCGGCTGTTCGCCCACTCGCCCGCGCACCCCGTCGGTGCCGAAATACTTGCGTTCCATTCCAGTCATTGCCCGAAAAACCTGCCTCGTGCAGGGATGCGGGATTATCGCACCAACTGGCACACAGGAATTCAGCCGACCGCGTGCGCCTGCACCGCCTCGAGCAGACGCAGCGCATCGCGCGTCGCCCCCACGTCGTGCACCCGCAGGATGCGGGCTCCGAACTGCGCGGCGAGCAGCGCGGCCACTGCGCTCGCAGTCGCGCGCTCGCTGACCGGTCTTCCGGTGATCTGCCCGAGCATCGACTTGCGCGACAACCCGGCAAGCACCGGATAACCTTCTTCCAGCAGCGACGGCAGCCCGCGCAGCAGGGCAAGATTGTGTTCCAGGGTCTTGCCGAACCCGAACCCGGGGTCGAGCACGATACGCGAAGGCGCGACACCTCGCCCCCGCAATACGTCGACACGCCCGGCCAGGTACCCGCGTACTTCGGCAACCACATCCTGGTACACAGGATCCGCCTGCATCGTCCTCGGCGCACCCCGCATGTGCATCACGCAGAGCGCAACCGACGAATCGGCCACCGCATCGAGCGCCCCCTCGGCCGCGAAGGCGTTGATGTCATTGACCATGGCCACACCGGCCGCGATTGCTGCGCGCATCAGGGCCGGTCTTACCGTATCGACCGAAACAGGGACCGGCCACGACACCAGCCGCTCGAGCACCGGCATCACTCGGTCGAGCTCTTCCTGTTCACTGACCGGCAGCGCGCCCGGGCGCGATGACTCGCCGCCAAGGTCCAGGATCTCAGCCCCCTCGTCCACCGCCCGCTGCGCATGGCGCAGCGCCGCATCGATACCACTCACGCCATCCCCGGAAAACGAGTCGGGTGTGAGATTGAGGATGGCCATGATCCGCGGTCGTGCGAGGTCGAGTTCGAAACGACCGCACCGCAAGACAAGTGCAGGGTCTGGATGAGAAGCCATGTTCATGGGACGTCTGAAGAAGATCGGGCCGGCATGCGCCGGCCCGATCCGATGTCATCCAGCCGGAGGGTTCATGCCGCCGGCGCCGGCGCGTTCGGCTCCGCACCCGACGCATCATCCTTCGGCTTGCGCGGCGCCGGTGCCACCTGCTTGGGCGGACGCGGCGGACGTCCCTCCATGATGTCATTGATCTGCTCGGCGTCGAGCGTCTCCCATTCGAGCAGCGCCTGGGTCATCGCCTCGATCTTGTCCTGGTTTTCCTCGATCAGGCGGCGCGCCAGCGCATACTGCTGGTCGATGATGCGACGGATCTCGGCGTCGACCTTCTGCATCGTCGCTTCGGAGACGTTGCGGTGCGTCGTGACCTGGCGGCCGAGGAAGATCTCACCCTCCTCCTCGCCATACACCATTGGCCCGAGGCTGTCCGACATGCCCCATTGCGTGACCATGCGTCGCGCCAGATCAGTTGCTCGCGCAAAGTCGTTGGAGGCACCAGTGGTCATCTGGTTCATGAAGATCTCTTCGCAGATGCGCCCACCGAACAGCACGGCGATGGTTTGCAACAGACGCTCGCGATCCTGGCTGTAGCGGTCCGACTCAGGCAACTGCATCGTCACACCGAGCGCACGCCCGCGCGGGATGATCGTGACCTTGTGCACCGGATCGGTCTTGTCCAGAAGCTTCGCCACCAGCACGTGCCCGGACTCGTGGTAGGCCGTGTTCCGGCGCTCCTCCTCGGGCATCACCATCGAGCGCCGCTCGGAGCCCATCATGATCTTGTCCTTGGCGCGCTCGAAGTCCTCCATGTCGACCAGACGCTTGGAACCCCTCGCGGCAAACAGTGCCGCCTCATTCACGAGGTTCGCGAGATCGGCCCCCGAGAATCCCGGCGTACCACGCGCCAGCACCACAGGGTCGACGTCGGGCGCGATCGGCACCTTGCGCATGTGCACCCTCAGGATCTGCTCGCGACCGCGGATGTCCGGCAGCGGCACGACCACCTGACGGTCGAATCGGCCCGGACGCAGCAGGGCCGGATCGAGCACGTCCGGCCGGTTCGTCGCGGCGATCACGATGACGCCAGTCTGCCCTTCGAAGCCGTCCATCTCGACCAGCAACTGGTTGAGCGTCTGCTCGCGCTCATCGTTGCCACCGCCGAGGCCCGCACCACGCTGGCGGCCGACCGCGTCGATCTCGTCGATGAAGATGATGCACGGTGCGTGCTTCTTGGCCTGCTCGAACATGTCGCGCACGCGTGCGGCGCCGACACCGACGAACATCTCGACAAAATCGGAACCCGAGATCGAGAAGAACGGCACCTTGGCCTCACCGGCGATCGCCTTGGCAAGCAGCGTCTTGCCCGTGCCCGGCGAGCCGACCATCAGCACACCCTTTGGAATGTGGCCACCCAGTTTCTGGAACTTGGACGGATCGCGCAGGAAGTCCACAAGCTCCGCGACCTCCTCCTTGGCCTCGTCGCACCCGGCCACATCGGCGAAGGTGATCGAATTGGCCGATTCGTCGAGCATTCTGGCCTTGGACTTGCCAAACGAGAAGGCACCGCCGCGCCCGCCCCCCTGCATCTGACGCATGAAGAAGATCCATACGCCGATCAAGAGAAGCATCGGGAACCACGACACGAAGATGTTCATCAGGAAGGACTGCTCTTCCTCGGGCTTGGCCGCGGTGATCGTGACGCCAGCCCGCATCAGGTCCGACACCATCCAGATGTCCTGCACTCCTGGGGTATAGACCGTGATGTTGCGCCCGTCGAGCGTCGTGGCACGGACCACGCGGCCGTCGACCGTAGCCTTCGAGATGCGCCCGGCCCGCGCCTCATCCATGAACTGGGAGTACTCCATGGTGTTCGGCGCAACCTGGCGGGTGTTGAACTGGTTGAACACCGTCATCAGCACGACGCCGATGACCATCCAGATCGCGAGATTCTTGAAGAGATTATTCAATGTCTGTTCCTTACAGGCCCAAAAGAGGCCGCCATCAACTGACCCATTCTATTAGCGAACGTTCCCGCGAGCAAACCAATGACCATGATCAAGAACCCCTATCGAAGCCCATCAACGCACCCGCCTCAGCGGCCCTTTGCGCGTGCAAGCAGTGTTGCCGCACCCGGATAATCCGCCCGGTCGATCGCGCACTTGCGCGCATGGGCACTCCACTTGCCTCCACTTGCGAGCGTCTCCAGGAAACCGCGTGTATCGGTGATCCAGCTCCCGCCCATGCGCGTTACGCCGCGCGCGAACAGTGGATCCGGCAAACAGCCGGCGCCGGGGCCAATCATCGCGAAGATCCTCGCCTGACCACAACTCGCAAGCATCCGGTCGAGCGTGTCGTTGAGCAGGATGGTGCTGGTCGTCAGAATCTTTTCGCACCCGGCAAGTTCCGCGGCATCGAGCGTCACACGGTATCCGTCGCGCTCGCCGGCAAGTTCCGGCTTCAGTTCGACTACCGTCAGATGCGCGCCGGCGCGCACCACACGGTCAAGAAGCGGCGTGAAGAGGCCGATCATCCCGACATGATCCTGCGGCTGCGGATCGATCTGTCCGATCGAATCCATGCTCACGGGCGGCTCGTAGCCGGCCCGGTCGAAGAGGCTGCGGGTCAGCGCATTGATCGCCGCAAACCCCAGCGTGCGCTCGACGCCTCGACCTTCGACGTAGCGCCGGGCAACCAGCAAGGCATCCGCACCTTCCAGTGCGAACCGCTCGCGCTCGGCCGCAAGGCGCGCAAGGGTGTCATCGAGCAGGACATACGACAGGCCGAGCGCCCCGTCCTCGAGTTCGAGCGCGCAGAACTCGCCCTGCTTCGTACCGGCCAGTTCGGCCGGCGGCAGGTGCAGCGCCCGTACGCGCGGAAGCGTCTGCGCCTCGCGCAAGCGCTCGAACCATGCGATCCATTCGGTTCCGACAGTCATCGTGTATCGCCTCCTTCCCGCTTCTGCGAGATTCGTTCGTTCGCTCTCCACCCGGTACGCAGCGCGACCGACGCCGTATCACCCGGGACCGTTCCGGCCTGATTCGTCGCACTACGCAGGGCTCCCGGAAAGTACTCCGCCGTCAGGCTCTGCGAATGGATCGGCACATCCTGGTCGTGGCCACCGATGCGGCGCCAGTCGCGCACCCAGTAGATGTCATCACACAGCTCAAGCATGCCAATGGTTTCGCGATCCCCGATCAGGATGCCCTGCACGCGCAGGCCGCTTGCCTCTTGTGCCGCGCGAACGCGCCGCACCACTTCCGGCGTCGCGCCGAACTGGCCATCGGACGCGATGACCAGATCCGCATTGCGCCAGTTCGCGCGCTCAAGCATCCCGATCGCTCGATCGAGCGGTCCGCAAATGTCGGTCCCACCATGGAAGCCGCGCCCAAAGAACGCTGCAAGCGCTTCGGCCCCCGGGAGGTCCACGGCCGGTTCCAGTTCCAGAATCTCGTCCGGTCCACCGAACGCGAACAGGTGGCAGGCTCGCCCACCGGCGTGTGCCGTGCGCAGCGCCTCAAGCACGATGGCCTTGGCTACCGGTTCGGCTGCGCCCTGCATCGAGCCCGAGGTATCGACACAGACGAGGATCGGTCCGGTGACCATCCTTTGCACTGGCGCGGGACTACTTTGCCAGTGCGGAGCAGAGCGCTTGCGTGGTTCGCGCAGGCGACTGTCGTCCTCGTAGCACAGCAAGGTCCTTTCCGCATGGCGCGCGTGCCACACCAGGCGCAAGCGCGGGTGCCCCAGCAGCACCGCCTCGGCCGGCAGCATCCGGGCGACGCGCCCAGACCGGTGAACACCGCGGGTCGCGCCCGGAAGCTCGGGCACGACGACCTCGCAGGGCTGCTCGCGCATGCATGCGTTGCGTTGCATCGAACCGGAACGGCCGGCATCCGGACGTCCGGGATCGTCGACGAAATACCGGCGCCCCAGCCGGCGAAGCAGCCGCACCAGATCCGGCATGCGATCGAGGACTCTGCGGATGCGCAGCACCTCCTGCCAGTCGGACCCGGCGAGCAGCCCACGCAGCTGATCCCAGCGCGCCTCCTTGAGAAGATCGCCAGGCTCGCCGAACACCTCGATCCATTCGCGCAGAAGTCCGGTGCGTTCGGACCAGTCGTCGTGAAAGGCCTGCACGACCATCGCCTCGGCCTCGCAGGGCTCAAGACCCCGGTCGAGATGGTCTACGAGCCAGTCCAGATGGAACAGCAGGCTCTGAACGAGGACGTTCGAGAGCGCCACATCACGCCTGCAAAAGTCGGGCAGCGACAGATTCCGGCACGCTTCCATCAGCGCCGACGCAAGACTGGGCACCGGCCAGCACAGAACGGGACGATCCGGCAAGCAACCGGCATTGAATGCTCGAAGCCACTGCAGCACCCCCGAGAGCCGGGATTCGAGCCGGCCCTGCGAGTTCGTCAGCGCGCCGCGCCAGCTCGCATGCGGCAATTCGTCGAGCGCGGCAAGGCTCGCCTCGCGTGCGGCGAACAACCTCGGATGTGCCGCCTGGCAATGGCCCGCTTCGGTGTCCATCAGAAACTCAGGGGCTCATGTGGCACCGGCTCTGGCACCTTCCCCATTTCACCATCGAGTCGCGGCAAAGCTTCGAAGCCCGCACGTGTGATCCGAACCCGCTCAAGGAGTCCGTCGATCCCCGTGGCGGTCCCGGCGAGCGCGGCCTCGATCCGCAGGGCCGCATCGGCATCCAGCCACAGACTGCCCGCGCGCCAACTCGCGAAGTCCGCCCGGCAGTCGGCAAGCTCCTGCGCGTAGCCCTCGATCCGCCGCGTCAGATCGTCGAGCTGTGTGGTACGCGCCTCGATATGTCGCACTCCGTAACGCCGTTTGCGCGCATAGGTTATGCGAGGGGCACTCGCTCCACCCTTGGTATCCGCCACCTCTCCGGCAAGCAGATCAGGCGAGAAGCGCAAGCGTCCGGATTCATCGTAATCCAGGTCGTTCGCGTTGCACTCCGCCTCCAGTTGCGCCTCGAAGGCCTCGACGACGCGCGTCAGACGGGGCGTACTCGGCACCGTACCGACGCCAAGCCGATCCGTCAGCCAGTCCGCCGCCGCCTGCTGTGCAGGACGGTCCGCGGCCACGCACCAGGGCAACAGCCACAGATCCCAAACACTCACGACCGACCTTCCCTCGCTCGCGCAAGCCATCCGCAGCAGTCCTGCAATCTTGACCCAACGCCGGTCCGACACCCAGGCTCCGGACGCAGCGAGCCAGACACGCAACTCGGCGAGCAGAGCCACGACGGCAGCAGGCATCCCGACCTTGAGCGCAGTAGCGGTCAGCCTGCGAAGATCCGCCTCCTCAAGGGCATCCGCGCACTCGCCAACCCCGCAATCACCGCGCAGCTCGATGAGCTCGCCAAACCCATCGTCACTGACCGGCGCCACGTTCACCCGCAGCAGAAAACGGTCGAAGAAGGCCTCGGCGACTTCATCCTCCGGAATCTCGTTGGTCGCCCCGATCACACTGATGAGCGGGCAGCGGATCCGCCCGGCACCGTTGTCGAATTCGCGCTCGTTGAGCAAGGTGAGCAATGCGTTGAGGATCGCGCTGTTCGCCTTGAACACCTCGTCGATGAAGGCAATCGACGCTTCAGGCAGGAAACCCGCCGTATGGCGCTCGTAACGATCCTCCTCGAGCGCGCGGATCGAAAGCGGCCCGAAAAGCTCTTCGGGAACGGTGAAGCGCGTCAGCAGGCGCTCGAAGTAGCGCGCATCGCGAAACGCCCTGTGCACCCGCCGCGCAAGCTCACTCTTGGCCGTACCCGGCGGTCCGACAAGCAACGTATGCTCGCCAGCAAGCGCGCCGAGCAGGGTCAGACGCACGGCGCATCCGCGCTCGACCAGCCCGCGCTCCAGATGCTCGATGATCCCGCCCAGTCGTGCCCGGCTCGGTTCCAAGCGGTCGATCTCCCCGAAAGAATCATCCCTCACCGGATGATAGTCGTGAACCGGCCCGTGCGATTCACATTGCCACTCAGCGGCCGCCCTTGAACCCCTTTCCGAGCAGATACACCTCCGGACTGCGATCGCGCGACGCCTTGGGCTTGCGTACCTGCAGGGTCTGGAAGTGCTGCTGGACGGTCTGACGGTACTCCATGAACCCCTGCCCCTGGAACACCTTGACGAGAAAGCTCCCACCGACCCGCAAACGCTGGATCGCGAACTCGAGCGCGAGTTCCGCCAGCAGCACGGATCGCGCCTGATCCACGAGTTCGATCCCGGACATGTTCGGCGCCATGTCGGAGAGTACGAGGTCGACCGGTGTCGCGCCGAGCGCGGCTTCGAGTTGCGCAAGCACTTCTTCCTCCAGGAAATCGCCCTGAATGAAGTGCACACCCGGCAGCTCGGCGACCGGAAGCAGATCGAGCGCGAAGATCCGTCCACGTCCGGTCAGTCGCTGCACGACGACCTGGGTCCACGAGCCCGGTGCCGCGCCGAGATCGACCACGACCATCTCAGGATGCAGCAGATGATCGCGCTCGTCGATCTCGATCAGCTTGTATGCCGCCCGCGAACGGTAGCCTTCGGCCTTCGCACGCTGCACGTAGGCGTCGTTGACGTGCTCGCTCATCCACGCCTTGCTGGTCTTCGTGCGCTTCATCGGAGTAGAATCCTTCCCCCGAAAGGTTGAGAAAAATCAATGATCGAGCTGACCCCAGAGCAACGACGCGCGCTGCGCGCCAGTGCCCACCACCTGAACCCCGTCGTCAGCGTCGCCGGCAACGGATTGACCCCGGCGGTCGTCCAGGAAATCGAGCGCTCGCTGCAGGCCCACGAACTCATCAAGATCAAGGTTCACGGCGCTGAACGCGCTGACCGCGAAGCGCTGCTCGCAAGCATCTGTGAAACGCTCGATGCGGCCCCGGTCCAGCATATCGGCACGATTCTCGTGGTCTGGCGCAAGCGTCGTGACGAAGATCCGGCGAAGCCGGCCACGCTCGCCGAGAAACCGACCGGCAACAGGCGCCCCTCGAAGGCCAAGTCCGCGCGCGCGTTCGCAGAAGCAGCCCGACGCACCGCGATGATCCAGGCTGCTGCCGGACGCCGGAAATCCCCCCGAAAGAGCACCGGAGCGCCCCGCAAACCAGGCCTCAAGACTAGCGACTGAGCCCCGCCAGGGATGACTGCACTGCGCCGGACGCGCCGACCGGCAGGAGATCAAACGCCCGCCCGGGTTCTTCCGATGATGCGATTCACCCCCGCTCAGACGTAGCGGACCTCGACGATTTCGTATTCGCGCACACCCCCAGGCGCCTTGACCTCGGCAACGTCCCCCGCGTACTTGCCGATCAAGGCGCGCGCGATCGGCGAACTGATCGAGATCTTGCCCTCCTTCACATCGGCCTCGTCATCGCCGACGATCTGGTAGACGACGCAGTCACCGGACTCCATGTCCTCGAGTTCGACCGTCGCACCGAACACGCAGCGCCCGTCCGCATCCAGCAGACGCGGATCGATGATCTGCGCATTCGCGAGCTTGCCTTCGATCTCGCGGATCCGGCCTTCGACGAATCCCTGCCGCTCCTTCGCCGCATCGTACTCCGCGTTCTCGGACAGATCGCCGTGGGCGCGAGCCTCGGCAATCGCATTGATCACGGCCGGCCGCTCGACGGTCTTCAGCTTGTGCAGTTCGGCGCGCAGGCGCTCGGCCCCACTGACGGTAAGTGGCGTCTTGTTCATGCTGTCTGGCCCAGTTCGGCGTGCAGCGACTGCACGCTGTAGACTTCCAGACCCTCGATGTGGCGCATGCCCATGCAGGCTGCGCGCGCGCCCTCGATGGTCGTATATACGGTGACCTTCGCCGCCAGCGCGCTGGTGCGGATCGAGCGCGAATCGATGATCGCCTGACGCTTTTCCTCGACTGTATTGATGACGAGCCGGATCTCGTTGTTCTTGATCATGTCGACGATGTGCGGACGGCCCTCGGTCACCTTGTTGATGACCTTGACCGGCAGGCCCGCCGCTTCGATCGCGGTCGCCGTGCCGCGCGTTGCAACGAGACTGAAGCCCAGATCATGCAAGGCGGTGGCGACTTCTACAGCCGCCGGACGGTCGTAGGGCTTGACGCTGATGAAGGCCGCCCCCGACGTCGGCAGGCGCACGCCCGCAGCGAGTTGGGACTTGACGAAGGCTTCGGCAAAACTGCGCCCCACCCCCATCACCTCTCCGGTCGACTTCATCTCCGGGCCGAGAATGGTATCGACCCCCGGGAACTTGATGAACGGGAACACCGCCTCCTTGACCGAGTAATAGCCCGGCACGATCTCCTCCGTGACACCCTGACTGGCGAGACTCTGGCCAGCCATGCAGCGTGCCGCAACCTTCGCGAGCGGCAGGCCGCAGGCCTTGGAAACGAACGGCACGGTGCGCGAGGCGCGCGGATTGACTTCCAGCACATAGACGGTGGCCTGATCGCCCTCGCCCTGGATCGCGAACTGCACGTTCATCAGCCCGACCACGTTCAGCGCGCGTGCCATCGCCTCGGTCTGGCGCCGAAGCTCGTCCTGCAGCGCAGCCGACAGCGTGTAGGGCGGCAGCGAGCAGGCCGAATCACCCGAGTGCACGCCGGCCTGCTCGATGTGCTCCATGATCCCGCCGATGATCACCTGCTGCCCGTCGGACAATGCATCGACGTCGACTTCGGTTGCATCGTTGAGGAAGCGGTCGAGCAGCACCGGCGACTCGTTCGAGACCTTCACTGCCTCGCGCATGTAGCGCTCGAGATCGCGTTGCTCATGCACGATCTCCATCGCACGCCCGCCCAGCACGTAGCTCGGACGCACGACAAGCGGATAGCCGATCTCGGCCGCGAGGCGAACGGCCTCCTCGGGCGTGCGCGCCGTTCGGTTGGGCGGCTGCTTGAGCTTGAGTTCGTTCAGCAGCTTCTGGAATCGCTCGCGGTCCTCGGCCGCATCGATCATGTCCGGGCTGGTGCCGATGATCGGCACGCCATTGGCCTCGAGCGCCCGTGCACGCTTGAGCGGCGTCTGGCCACCGAACTGGACGATCACGCCAACAGGCTTTTCGACATGCACGATCTCGAGAATGTCTTCGAGCGTGATCGGCTCGAAATACAGGCGATCCGAAGTGTCGTAGTCGGTCGACACCGTCTCCGGGTTGCAGTTGACCATGATCGTCTCGTAGCCGTCGTCACGCAGTGCCAGCGCGGCATGCACGCAACAGTAGTCGAACTCGATCCCCTGCCCGATCCGGTTCGGTCCTCCGCCGAGCACCATGATCTTCTTGCGATCGGACGGATGCGATTCACATTCGTCCTCGTACGAGGAGTACATGTAGGCCGTCGAGGTCGCGAACTCGGCCGCGCAGGTGTCGACGCGCTTGAACACCGGCCGCACTGCGAGCGCGTGCCGGTGCAGGCGCACGGCCGTCTCGTCGACACCGAGCAGCTTCGCGAGGCGGCGGTCGGAAAAGCCCTTGCGCTTCAAGCCGCGCAGCTCGGGCGCCTGGATCGCCTTGAGCGAGCGACCGGCAAGCGCCTTCTCGGTCAGCACGATGTCCTCGATCTGGGCCAGGAACCAGGGGTCGATCTTCGTCAGCTTGAAGAGCTGCTCCTGCGTGTAGCCCTCGCGGAACGCCTGGCCGACGTACCAGATGCGCTGGGCGCCGGGGTTCGCAAGTTCGTGCTCCAGATCCTCGCGATCGGTCTCGACCTCGTCGAGACCGTACACGCCGACTTCAAGACCGCGCAGCGCCTTCTGGAAGGATTCCTGGAACGTGCGCCCCATCGCCATGACCTCACCGACCGACTTCATCTGCGTAGTGAGGCGGTCGTTGGCCTGCGGGAATTTCTCGAACGCAAAGCGCGGAATCTTGGTCACGACATAGTCGATCGAGGGCTCGAACGACGCCGGGGTCGCACCGCCGGTGATGTCGTTCTTCAGCTCATCGAGCGTGAAGCCGACGGCGAGCTTGGCTGCGACCTTCGCGATCGGGAATCCGGTCGCCTTCGAAGCTAGTGCCGAAGAACGGCTCACGCGCGGGTTCATCTCGATCACGATCATGCGCCCATCGACCGGATTGATCGCGAACTGCACGTTCGAGCCACCGGTGTCGACGCCGATCTCGCGCAGCACCGCGATCGAGGCGTTGCGCAGGATCTGGTATTCCTTGTCGGTCAGCGTCTGGGCCGGTGCAACGGTGATCGAATCACCGGTATGCACGCCCATCGGATCGAGGTTCTCGATCGAGCACACGATGATGCAGTTGTCCGCACGGTCGCGGACCACTTCCATCTCGAACTCCTTCCAGCCCAGCAGGCTTTCCTCGATCAAGAGTTCGTTGGTCGGGCTCGCCTCGAGTCCGCGCCGGCAGATCTCGTCGAACTCTTCCATGTTGTAGGCGATGCCGCCGCCGCTGCCGCCCATCGTGAACGACGGCCGGATGATCACCGGAAAGCCGATACCACCCTGCACCTGCAGGGCTTCCTCGATGCTGTGGGCGATGCCCGAGCGCGCCGACCCCAGCCCGATGCGGGTCATCGCGTCCTTGAACTTGAGCCGATCCTCGGCCTTGTCGATCGCATCGCGCGACGCGCCGATCATCTCGACGCCATACTTCTCGAGCACCCCGTGGCGCGCAAGATCGAGCGCGCAGTTGAGCGCGGTCTGTCCACCCATCGTCGGCAGCAGCGCATCCGGCCGCTCCTTTTCGATGATGCGCTCGACGATCTGCCACGTGATCGGCTCGATGTAGGTCACATCGGCCATCTCGGGATCGGTCATGATCGTGGCCGGATTGGAGTTCACCAGGATTACCCGGTAGCCCTCCTCGCGCAGCGCCTTGCACGCCTGCGCGCCGGAGTAGTCGAACTCGCAGGCCTGACCGATGATGATCGGGCCGGCGCCGATGATGAGGATGCTTTGTATGTCTGTACGCTTAGGCATTGCCTAACCTCGAATTACTGTGAATGGCGCGCATGCGGCCGCTCATTGCCGGGCGGAGAGCAGACCGATGAATCGATCGAACAGGTAGGCAACATCGTGCGGCCCCGGACTCGCCTCGGGATGCCCCTGGAAGCTGAATGCAGGAACGTCGGTGCGTGCGATGCCCTGCAGGCTGCCGTCGAAAAGCGAAACGTGGGTCACGCGCAGGTTCGCCGGCAGTGACTCGGGATCGACCGCGAAGCCGTGGTTCTGGCTGGTGATCATGACCTGCCCCGAATCGAGATCCTTGACCGGGTGGTTCGCACCGTGATGGCCGAACTTCATCTTGATCGTGCGTGCGCCCGACGCAAGCGCGAGCAACTGATGGCCGAGGCAGATGCCGAATACCGGGATCTGCTCGGCCAGGAAACCGCGGATCGCTTCGATCGCGTAGTCGCACGGTTCCGGATCGCCCGGGCCGTTCGACAGGAACACACCGTCCGGCTTCAGGGCAAGCACGTCGGCTGCCGGTGTCTGCGCCGGCACGACCGTAAGGCGGCAGCCGCGGCTCACCAGCATTCGCAGGATATTGCGCTTGACGCCGAAATCGTAGGCCACGACGTGGAAGCGCTTCTCGCTGGGCTCGCCATACCCCGCACCGAGTTGCCACTCGCCTTGCGTCCACGGATAGGACTCGGCCGCGGTGACGACTTTCGCGAGATCCATTCCGGCCAGCCCCGGAAACCCGCGGGCCGCGGCGATGGCCGCCTCGGGATCAGGCGCTGCACCCGGCGCCGCGGTGACGATGCAGCCCGCCTGAGCGCCCTTCTCGCGCAGGATGCGCGTCAGCTTGCGGGTATCGAGCCCGGCGATCGCAACGATGTTCTCGTCGCGCAGATACGCATCGAGCGTGCGCTCCATGCGAAAGTTCGACGGCAGGATCGGCAGGTCGCGGATCACCAGGCCTGCCGCGTGAATCCTGCCTGCTTCGACATCTTCACCATTGACGCCGGTGTTGCCGATATGCGGATAGGTCAGCGTCACGATCTGGCTGCTGTAGCTCGGATCGGTCAGGATCTCCTGGTAGCCCGACATCGAGGTATTGAAGACGACCTCGCCAACCGTGCTGCCGACCGCACCGATTCCCTTGCCGACGAAGACCGTACCGTCGGCGAGAGCCAACAAAGCGGACGGGGTAGCAGTCACGACAAACTCCTGAATTCAACCGAAGGACGGATGCGAACTCGCGTTCGCTCCATACGTGAAAAAACGGGACGAGCCTGTCGGCCAATCCCGCTGTCTGAGTCGGCGAATTATAGCGTCTGACGGGCCGCCCCGTAAACCGCACGGCGGGGCGGCATCGCGCAAGTGTGCCTGCCCGTTCAGCGCAGGCCGAGCACGTCCTGCATGTCGAACAACCCCTCGCGGCGTCCAGCGAGAAAGCGCGCAGCGCGCAGCGCGCCCACCGCGTAATGCATGCGGCTGGCCGACTTGTGGGTGATTTCGATGCGCTCGCCGAGGCCCGCAAACATCACCGTGTGATCCCCGATCACATCCCCGCCCCGGATCGTTGAAAACCCGATGGTCTCGCCCTTGCGCTCGCCGGTCACGCCCTCGCGGCCGAATACCGCGCAGGACCCGAGGTCGCGCCCGAGCTCGCGCGCGACGATCTCGCCCATTCGCAGCGCCGTACCGGACGGTGCATCGACCTTGTGGCGATGATGCATCTCGACGATCTCGATGTCGTACCCTTCGTTCAGGATGCGTGCCGCAACCTCCAGCAGCTTGAACACCGCATTGACGCCTACCGCCATGTTCGGGGCGAACACGACGGGAGTGCTCCGCGCCGCATCCACGATCTCGGCCTTGCCCGCATCGGAAAACCCTGTGGTGCCAATGACGACGGCCTTGCCCAGCTCCCGCGCGATGGCCAGGTGTGCAAGGGCGCCCTCCGGCCGCGTGAAATCGATCACACAGTCTGCAGCAGCAATCGCCTCGCGTGCATCTGCACCGACGACGACGCCGCAGGGCCGGCCGAGCATCTCGCCGGCGTCTCGTCCCACTGCCGCAGAGCCGGACCGATCGAACGCAGCGGCCAGGACCACCCCGGGATCCTCAAGGGCCGCCTCGATCAGCATGCGTCCCATGCGCCCTCCGGCGCCAGCAATGGCGAGCCTCACCGCACTCACTTGCCCGCCTCCGGAGCGGCGATCTCGATCACCCGGGCTCGTTCTGCTGGCGCCTCGGCACTGGCCTCACCGCCCACGACGTCGCCCTCCAGCCGGTCCAGCACGTCGCCGACGAAGAAGACGCTGATCGTGCGCCGAAGCTCTTCCCCGCGCCCCGGCCTGAACAGATAGACGTAGTCCCAGCGATCCTGACGGAAGGCATCGACGACGAGGGGCGTGCCGAGCACGAATCGCACCTGATCCCGCGTCATGCCCTTGCGAAGCTGGGACACCATTTTCTGATCGACATAGTTGCCCTGGCGGACATCGATCCGGTAGGGATCGACGCCGGAGGTCAGTGTATCGAAGGAACAACCCGCAAGCAGCACGGAGCCGGCCACAAGCGCCGGAAGCATCAGGAATCGCATGGGATGATCTTTGATTGAGTGCCGAACGGTCGGCGCGCCTGAAAGAGAAACATTCTCAGCAAACTGCGAAAAATATATCATACGCCTGCACGGGCCGCGGTGCCGAGCGCACCGGCGTGCCGGACAATCGGTGAATCCGACCATCTGACCCAGCCACCCGACAGGGGCGACCATGTCCGACAACTCCAAGAATCTGAAGAATATCGGCCTCAAGGCCACCTACCCCCGACTGAAGATCCTCGATCTGTTCCAGCACTCCGACCTGCGCCACCTGACGGCCGAAGACGTGTATCGCGCCCTCATGGCCGAAGGCATGGACATCGGGCTCGCAACGGTGTATCGCGTGCTGACCCAGTTCGAGCAGGCCGGACTCCTGGAGCGGCACTATTTCGAGGCCGGCAAGGCTGTGTTCGAACTCAAGGAAGGCGGGCACCACGACCATCTGGTGTGCCTGCAATGCGGCACGGTCGAGGAGTTCTTCGACCCCGAGATCGAACGCCGCCAGCACCTGGTGGCCCAGCAGCGCGGCTTCGAAGTGCGCGAGCACGCACTCTACCTGTACGCCGACTGCAAGAAGGAGAACTGCCCCAACCGCTCGAACCAGGACTGACGCGTCGGACGGTCGAATCCCCGCGCAGCCGCCGCAGGTCCGGCCGCCCCGTCAGCCCTGGGTGGCAGAACCGATCATCTCCATTGCATGGCGTCGCGTGGTTTCGGTGAGCTCTACGCCACCGAGCATGCGTGCGATCTCGTCGATCCTTCCCTGCGTATCGAGCAACGTGACTTCGCTCACGACGCCCGCCCCTCGCGTCCGCTTCGAAATGCTCCACTGCCAGTCGGCGCAAGCGGCGACTTGCGGCAGATGGGTCACGCACAGGACCTGACGGTCCCTGCCGAGCCGGTGCAGCATCCGGCCGACGATCTCGGCCACCGCTCCGCCGATTCCGACATCGACTTCATCGAAAATCAGGGTCGGAGTCGCCACATTGCGGCTCGTCATGACCTGGATCGCCAGCCCGATGCGTGACAGCTCGCCGCCGGAGGCAACCTTGGCCAACGGGCGCAGAGGCTGGTTCGGATTGGCCGCGACGCAAAACGTCACGTCCTCGCTCCCATGTGCGGCCCCTTCGACGAGCGACTCAAGGCTCACCTCGAACTTTCCGCCCGCCATTGCGAGGTTTTGCATGGCTTCGCTCACCTCCCGCGAAAGCCGCTCCGCAGCAGGCCTGCGCAGATCACTCAACTGAGCTGCAAGCTTGCGGTAGCGATCGCGTGCCTGCCCCTCCTGCTCCGCGAGCCGCTGCGGATCGGAACGCGCCTCCAGCGCAGAGAGCGCTTCTGCCCAGCGTTGACGCTGGTCCGCAAGATCTTCGGGGGCGACCCGATGCTTGCGCGCGAGGTCGGTCACCGCGCCGATCCGCTGGTCGATTTCGGCCAGACGCTGCGGATCCGGATCCAGACGCTCCCTATACCGCCGCAGGGCGTGCAGTGCCTCGTCGGCCTGGATGACTGCCTCGGCGACTAGCGCCCCGGTCTCGGCAAGCTGCGGATCGACGCTCGCCATCTCGTGGAGCCGCGCCTCGACCCGACGCAGCAGCGGCAGTGCGGAAAGCTCCTCGTCGCCGATCAGATTCAGCGCTTCGTCCGCGCCTTCCATCAGGCCGGCCGCATGCGCGAGCCGGCCCTGCTCGGCCTGGAGCCGTTCCCACTCCTCGCGATCGAACCCGAGCCGGTCGAACTCCTCGATCTGCCACGCAAGCAGGTCGCGCTCGCGTTCGCTGGCATGTGCATCGCGTTCGGCCGCCTCGCGCCGGGCCAGCGCGTCCTGCCATGCGCGCCATGCCTGTCCGACCTCCGCAGCGAGCCGGCCAGCTCCGGCCTGCGCATCGAGCAGCGCACGCTGGGTCTCGCCGCGCAGCAAGGCGTGGTGGGCATGCTGGCCATGGATGTCGGCCAGCCAGTCGCCCGCCTCGCGCAACTGCGCGAGGGTTGCGGGTACGCCGCTGATCCATGCGCGCGAGCGACCACTGCTGTCTATGGTACGGCGAAGCAGCAGGGTGTCGTCGTCGACCGGAATGTCCTGCCCGGACAACCAGTCGCGCAGTCCCTCACATCCTGAGAGATCGAACTCCGCGCTGATGTCGGCCCGCTCACAACCGCTGCGCACCATTGCGGCGTCCCCTCTGCCGCCCAGCGCAAGGCCGAGCGCATCGAGCAGGATCGACTTTCCGGCCCCGGTTTCGCCCGTGAGGGCACCGAAGCCCTCACCGAACTCCAGATCGAGCCGGTCAACGATCACGAAATCACGAACGGTCAGGCGTCTGAGCATGGCGAACGATGAGAAGGTACGAATCCGGATTTCAGGGCAGGCGCGGTACCGCACTCCAGTGCAGTTTCTCGCGCAGCATCGCGAAGTAACTGTAGTCCTCGGGATGCAGGAGACGGATCGCATGCGGGGAGCGCGTGATGCTCAGGCGATCGCCCGCCCGCGCGTCGAAGCGGGTCTGGCCATCGAAGTGGACCCGCGCATCGTGCGGTGGCAGCAAGGTGATGTCGATCCGGCAATGGTCGGGCAGCGTAACCGGCCGGGCCGTCAGGGCATGCGGGCACAGGGGCACGAGTGCGATGCCGCCCACGTTCGGATGCAGGATCGGGCCGTTGGCGGACAGCGCGTAGGCGGTCGACCCGGTCGGCGTCGCCACGATCATGCCGTCCGAACGCTGGGTATAGACGAACTCGCCATCGATGTGCAGATCGAATTCGATCATGCGCCCCATGTCGCCCTTGTTGATGACGACATCATTGAGCGCGAGCGTCTGGAAGACGCGGCTGCCCGCGCGCTCGACCTCGGCCGACAGCATGAAACGCGATTCTTCCTGGTAGGCTCCGTCGAGCAATCGTCCGAGGCGCTCGACGGCATCCTCACGCCCGATGTCGGTCAGAAAGCCAAGCCGCCCCTGGTTGACCCCGACGAGGCGGACCTGATGCTCGGCCAGGCGTCGGGCGGTATTGAGCATGGTTCCATCGCCGCCGAGCACGATCGCCAGATCGCAATCAGCACCGATCTCGTCATAGGTCGCCACACGGTAGCCAGCGATCATGCCGATGGAACTCGCAGTCCCCTGCTCGATCCACACCGAGTGCTCCCGCTCGCGCAGGAAATCGGCGATCCGCAACACCGCCTCCGCAACATCGGGACTCTGGTATTTGCCAACGAGCGCAATTGTCTGGAAACTGTGTGCCATGCCGGTGATTAAACCATATTCGCCCCTTTTCCTGCCTGCTGATCGGCCCGGCATTCGCACTCCGTTCGGCGCCCGCAGCGCATCTGCCCCGTATAGCCACTGCTAGAATCCGGGCCGGAATCTCCCGCACATGAACCCCGCACTCGACACCCGCTCCCGCATCCTGCTCAAGACCCTGATCGAACGTTACATCGCGGAAGGCCAGCCAGTCGGCTCGCGTGCGTTGTCGCGCTCGTCGGGCCTCGAGCTTTCGCCTGCGACGGTGCGCAACGTCATGAGCGATCTGGAAGAGATGGGCTTCATCACCAGTCCGCACACCTCGGCCGGACGCATGCCCACACCGCTTGGCTACCGCTTCTTCGTCGATTCGCTGCTGACGGTCCGTCCGCTGGACCGCTCACGGGTTCAGGAGCTGGAGGGCCAGTTGCAGCCCGACCAGCCACAGCGCCTGATCAGTTCTGCTTCGCACCTGCTCTCGGAGCTGACACAGTTTGCCGGCGTCGTCGTCGTCCCGCGGCGGGACAAGGCGCAGATCCGCCAGATCGAGTTTGTCAGCCTGTCCGAGACCCGCATCCTTCTGATCATCGTCACCACCTCGGGCGACGTCCAGAACCGTATCCTCACGACCCGGCAGGCCTACACCCCATCGGAACTCACCGAGGCCGGCAACTACCTGACGGCGCATTTTGCGGGCCAGTCCTTCGAGCAGATTCATCTGCGCCTGCAGGCCGAACTCAAGCAACTGCGCAGCAACATCACCGAACTGATGGCCGCCGCCGTCGAAGCCGGAACGGATGCGCTGCAGGAAGCCGGCACCCCGTACGTGCTCTCGGGCGAAACCAATCTGCTCGACGTCGAGGACCTGTCCTCGAACATGAAGCGCATCCGCGAGCTGTTCCGTCTCTTCGAGCGCAAGACCAGCCTGCTGCAGCTCCTCGATCTGTCGCGGCGTGCCGACGGGGTACAGATCTTCATCGGCGGCGAGTCCGGTGTTGCGGAACTCGACGGCTGCAGCGTGATCACGGCCGGATACGAGGTCAACGGAAAGGTGGTCGGGTCGGTGGGCGTGATCGGCCCGACCCGAATGGCCTACGACCGCATCATTCCCATCGTCGACATCACGGCACGCCTGCTCTCGAATGCCCTGTCGACCCAACCCTGATCAGTCGCCCCGAAGCGGGGCACCCTCTGCGGAGAATCGAAATGGCCCGCTTCCGGCCTGAACCGCCGTACCGACATGGCTCACCGGACCGGACCGGTGTTCTGCTCGCCAACCTGGGAACCCCAGCAGCACCGACCGCAGAAGCGATCCGCAGCTATCTGAAGGAGTTCCTGTCGGATCCGCGGGTCGTCGAACTGCCGCGCCTGCCGTGGTGGCTCATCCTCAACGGCTACATCCTCAACGTGCGGCCGAAGAAATCCGTACCCAAGTACGCCTGCATCTGGATGGACGAAGGCTCGCCGCTGAAGGTGCATACCGAACGCCAGGCGCGCCTGCTGGCGGGCTACCTTCTTGAACACGGGCACCCGGAGCTGGTCGTCGATCACGCAATGCGTTACGGCTCTCCGTCGATCCCGGATGCGATGGAGCGCTTGCGCGCCAAGGGCTGCACGCGGATTCTGGTCGTTCCGCTCTACCCCCAGTACGCCGCCCACACCACCGCAAGCTGCATCGACGAGGTTGCCCGCTGCCTGACGCACTGGCGCAATCTGCCGGAGGTACGCTACGTACGCAGTTTTCACGATCAACCGGACTACATCTCCGCACTCGCCACCAGCGTTCGCGAGCACTGGCGCAGAAACGGCCAGGGCGAGCGGCTCGTGATGAGCTTTCACGGCCTGCCGCGGCGTGCGCTCGATCTTGGGGATCCGTATCACTGCGAATGCCACAAGAGCGCACGCCTGCTCGCCGAAGCGCTGGGACTGCCGCCCGAGCGCTGGAAGGTGACCTTCCAGTCGCGCTTCGGACGCGCCGAATGGCTGCAACCCTATACCGAACCGTCGCTGGAAGCCCTGGCGCGCGAGGGCGTGCGTCACGTCGATGTGATCTGCCCGGGGTTCGTTTCCGACTGCCTGGAAACCCTCGAGGAAATCGCAATCGAATGCAAGGCCGCCTTTCTTGCCGCCGGCGGGTCGGTCTTCCATTACGTGCCCTGCCTGAATGAGGACCACGACTGGATCAGCGCTCTGGAGAAGATCACGGTCTCGCATCTGGGCAACTGGCTGGAACGTGCAGAGCCGGTCGCGGAACAGCTCCAGGAGACGCGCAGGCGGGCACTCGCGGCGGGAGCGCTCGAGTGAGGCTCGATCCGCGCATCCGGCTCGGCCTGCAGTGGGCGCTCAACGCCGTCGCACTGATGCTGCTGCCCGAAGTGATCGATTCCCTGCGCGTCGAGAGCTATACCGCCGCCCTGGTCACGGCGCTGCTGCTCGGGCTCATCAACGCCCTCATACGCCCGCTCCTGATCCTGGTCACGCTTCCGATCACGATGCTCACGCTCGGGCTCTTCACCCTCGTCATCAACGCCCTGCTGTTCTGGGGCGTGGCCAGCCTCGTCAGCGGCGTGTACGTCGAGGATTTCTGGACCGCGTTCTGGAGCGCCCTGCTCTACAGCCTTCTGACCTGGCTGGTCGGCCTGGCGCTGGCCGACCCGGTCGACTCGCGCGTCCGGATCGTCATCGACCGCCGCTGGAAGTAGGTGCCAGGAGGGCGCGGGCAGCGAATGTCGGGAACCGGCCTCGGCCGCCACCGACGGACCGGGAAACCCGGCAACAACGCACTCAACTTTTCCAGATCACGGCCGTTAATTGCTGAGCCAAGTCAGGTTCGGAGTACCGGCCATGAAAATCGCCTCCGCAAGCATCGAAATGCAGGCCGCGCACGCGGCATATTCCCGAACCGAAATCTCCGAACGGCTGGAGGTCTGGGTCGGCGAACGCAATCGCCCGGGTGCGAACGAGGCGCGCACGCCACCGTCGATCCGCGACGCAGGTCGCACCCTGGTTGATCTGTCCAAGGAGGCAATCGCCGCGGGCAAGTCCGAAGCGATCGAGGAAGAGGTCGACCCGCTTGAGTCGGATCCCCGTCTGAAGCTGCTGCGCAACCTGATCGAACTGCTGACCGGACGGCCGCTTCGCGTGCTGCGAAGTGCCGAACTGCCGCGGGCGTCCGCTCCCGCTCAGCCCCCCCCGGACCAACCACCCGCCGAAGGGACCCGGAACGCACAGGAGCGCCCGGCCGGCTTCGGCATCGAGTACGACTTCAGTTCCCGCCACGAAGAGCACGAACACACCCGCTTCGAGGCAAACGGAACGGTGCGCACCACCGATGGTCGTGAGATCCGCTTCGATGTGGCGTTCGAGATGGAGCGTCACTACGCCGAGTCGGTCGATATCCGTTTCCGGGCGG
Organism: Rhodocyclaceae bacterium; assembly: GCA_023383815.1. Taxonomy (GTDB): domain Bacteria; phylum Pseudomonadota; class Gammaproteobacteria; order Burkholderiales; family Rhodocyclaceae; genus JACOUN01. The sequence continues at coordinate 4,000 of JAHDYG010000021.1, read as the reverse complement.
GCGACGCACGGCTCAAGGATCCCCTCGTGCTGGATTTCGCCGGACCGGCCGCTGGGCTTTCCAGTGTACGTTTCGAGTTCGATCTCGATGCCGACGGCGAACTCGACCAGTTGCCAACGCTCACAGGCGGGCGTGGCTTCCTTGCGCTCGACCGCGACGGCAACGGACGCATCGACGATGGGCGCGAACTGTTCGGACCGATGAGCGGCGACGGCTTTGCCGAACTCGCAACCCTGGACAGCGACGGCAATGGCTGGATCGACGAAGCCGACGCAGCCTACTCCCAGCTCCATGTGTGGCGCCCGGGGCCGGAAGGCGGCGTCCTGCAGTCGCTGATGGAGGCGGGCGTCGGCGCAATCCACCTCGGGCGCGTCGCCACTCCGTTCGATCTGCGCGGACCGGCCAACGAGACCCTCGGAGTGATGCGTTCGAGTGGTGTCTATCTGCGCGAGGACGGCTCCGCCGGGACCATCAGCCAGATCGATCTGAGCGTATGACGGCGACCGTCACCTTGGAAGTCAGTCCTCCACCAGTTGCAGGTCGAGGCCACCGCTGGCACTGAAGTCAGCCCGCACGGCAGGCTCGGCATCCTTCGCCAGTTCGCGCAACGCGGCCCCAAGCCGCTTGGCCGCAAGCGTTGCCAGGCAGTCGCGGAACAGCGACTGCACCTCTTCAGTCGCAAGCGCCAGTGCGGCCGGATTGATCTCGAGATAGGTCGTCGCCTCGATCGCTACACAGGTCGTGACGTGGCGATGCGACGCACCATCGAGCCATGCGAGTTCCCCGAAGATCTCTCCGGCTCCCATCCGCGAAACCCGCCGGCCTTCGATGGACAACTCGACGCGACCATCCAGCACGATGCCGAAGCGCTGGTCTGCATCGCCCTCGCGAAACAGCAACGACTCCTTGGCGACCGTACGCCAGGTCGAAATCCGCATCACCTCCCACAGTTCCACATCGTCGAACTCCTCGAAAAAGGCCAAGCGCCGAAGCACCGAGAACCGACTCGTGTCGGGAGGCACATAACGGTCATCGACGATCTTGTACCGCACGGCCGAGAGATCCTTCGCGAAATCCGCCCCGTTGCGGTAGCGCGAGTACAGATCCTTCTCCAGCGCCTTGCGCAGGACATTGTCGATCTGTTCAGGCAGGTCGGGATTGAGCTGGGAGGCCAGAGGTGGGTCGGCATTCAGGATCTTGTAGATCAACTGCGCGGGGTTCGATGCACGAAACGGCAGACGGCCCGTCAGCAGATGGAACAGCACGACCCCCAGAGAGTAGAGATCCGTCTTCTGGTTGAGGGGATAGTTCTTGATCTGCTCCGGGCTCATGTAAGCGGGTGAGCCCACCCCCATCACGAAGGTCGAATCGGTCTGCATCTTCTTGTTGATGTTGAGCGCCAGACCGAAGTCCGTGATCTTCACCTCGTCGTTGGCATCGATGAGGATGTTGGCCGGCTTGATGTCGCGGTGCACCACTCCTTGCCGGAATGCATAGTCGAGTGCCATGCAGCACTTGAAGACGATCCCGATCGCGCGATGCACCGGCATCATGTTCTCGAAACTGCAGAACCGCTCGAGCGTCTCGCCCGGAAAGTACTCCATTACCACGTAGGCTTCGTCATCCTTGATCACCGATTCGAAGACATGAATGATGTTCGGATGATCGAGGCGCCCCGCCACCGACCCTTCGGCCTTGAAGAGCTTGATCAGACGGCGGTTCCACTTTGCCTCGTCGAGCGCCTTGTCCTTGAAGCGGACGTACTTGAGCGCGACGGGCTCGGGATAATGCGGGTTCTCGGCAAGGTAGACCGTCGCGGTCGCACCACGTCCGATCTCCTTGAGGATCTTGTACTTGCCGATCTGGCCGGGGTGTTCGCTCATCGTTGTCCTGAAGCATCCTGCGCGCCGGTCTGCGAAGCCGGCATTCTGGCACGATCACGATTCGACGCGCCGCGCTACGGGCCTGCCCTGAAAACAATCCTGCGACGACCCCTTGAAAAACGCAAGCCCGCCCCCAGATGCCTCCACGATCTCAGACCCAGGGAGAAGCAATCGATGTCGAAGGACCCGAAGAACGCGCCGCATCACGACGAATTGACCATCGCCCCCGGCGCCGACGCGCAGCAAGGCACCCAGGAAGCCAACCCGATGGACCCGAACGCACCCGATTCGATGCCCAGCCTCGAAGAAAGCCTGCGCACTGCCGAACTCAAGGCCGCCGAACATCACGACGCCTGGCTTCGCGCAAAGGCCGAGGTCGAGAACGTTCGCCGTCGCGCCCAGGAAGACATCGCCAAGGCTTCCAAGTTCGCTGGCGAGAAGTTTGCTGCCGCCATGCTCCCGGTTCGCGACAGCATCGAGGCTGCACTGGCGGTCGAGAACCAGACCTACGAAAAATTTCGCGAGGGCGTCGAACTGACGCTCAAGCAACTTAACGGCGCCTTCGAGCAGGTCAACCTGAATGAGGAAAATCCGCTCGGGCAGAAGTTCGATCCGCACCGCCACCAGGCGATCAGCGCAATCGAAGCGGATGTCGAACCCAACACCGTCATCGACGTGCTGCAGAAGGGCTACCTCCTTCACGATCGCGTCATCCGCCCGGCCCTGGTCATCGTGTCGAAGGCACGAGGCGGCTGAACCACACTCGGGAGAAGGGGATTTCGGAAGCTTGCGCCCAGCGCTTGAAAGACAGGCCGGACACCCCATATTGCAGTCAGGACCGGATCGAACGCAGCATCAGGATCCGACAGCATTCAGGACATCCACTCAAGGAACAAGGACTTCAAAATGGCTAAGATCATCGGAATCGACCTGGGCACGACCAACAGTTGCGTCGCCGTCATGGAAGGCGGCAAGCCCAAGGTCATCGAAAACTCGGAAGGCGCGCGCACCACGCCGTCCGTCGTGGCCTACGCCGAAGACGGCGAGATCCTCACCGGCGCTCCAGCCAAGCGCCAGGCCGTGACCAACGCGAAGAACACGCTCTTCGCGGTCAAGCGCCTGATCGGCCGCCGCTTCGAAGAGAAGGAAGTGCAGAAGGACATCGCGCTGATGCCCTTCTCCATCGTCAAGGCCGACAACGCGGACGCCTGGGTCGAGGTGCGCGGCAAGAAGATCGCCCCGCCGCAGGTGTCGGCCGAAGTGCTGCGCAAGATGAAGAAGACCGCCGAGGATTACCTCGGCGAGGAAGTCACCGAAGCGGTCATCACCGTTCCGGCCTACTTCAACGACAGCCAGCGCCAGGCCACGAAGGATGCAGGCAGGATCGCCGGCCTGGAGGTCAAGCGCATCATCAACGAGCCCACGGCTGCTGCGCTCGCCTTCGGCATGGACAAGAAGCCGGGGGACAGCAAGATCGCCGTCTTCGACCTGGGTGGCGGCACCTTCGACGTCTCGATCATCGAGATCGCCGACATCGACGGCGAGCACCAATTCGAGGTCCTGGCCACCAATGGTGACACCTTCCTCGGCGGCGAGGACTTCGACCAGCGCGTCATCGACTACGTGGTGACCGAGTTCAAGAAGGAACAGGGCGTCGATCTCAAGAACGACGTGCTTGCGCTGCAGCGCCTGAAGGAAGCCGCCGAGAAGGCGAAGATCGAGCTTTCCTCCGGCAGCCAGACCGAGATCAACCTGCCCTACATCACGGCCGACGCCACCGGGCCGAAGCACCTCGCGATCAAGATCACGCGTGCCAAGTTCGAATCGCTGGTCGAAGACCTGATCGAGCGCACGATCGAGCCGTGCCGCGTCGCGATCAAGGATGCCGGGATCAAGGTTTCCGACATCGACGACGTGATCCTGGTCGGCGGCCAGACCCGCATGCCGAAGGTACAGGAAAAAGTCAAGGAGTTCTTCGGCAAGGAGCCGCGCAAGGACGTCAACCCGGATGAAGCGGTCGCGATCGGCGCCTCGATCCAGGGCGGCGTGCTGCAGGGCGAGGTCAAGGACGTGCTGCTGCTCGACGTGACCCCGCTGTCGCTCGGCATCGAGACGCT
>JAHDYG010000020.1:18219-65746 GCA_023383815.1 Rhodocyclaceae bacterium | reverse complement strand
CCTGAAACCAATAAATCAGGCGGCGTTCGTGCGTCTACAAGAACGAAAGAAGCACAAGAGAGGCGAGTGTCCAAAGGAGCTTCCAGACGATCGCGGAGTTGATGTTCGCTTTGCGTGAAGTGGATCCGGGATAATTCAAGATCGGCTTCGTGTCCGGTCAGCGCGCCCGGCGAAGAGGGGACCATGGAATTTGACGCGATCATTGTCGGTGCCGGGTTGACAGGGAGTGCTCTCGCTGTGGCGCTGCGGAGTACAGATCTCAAGCTTGCTCTGGTCGATGGCCGTGCGTTCTCGACGGCTTGCCCGGACCCGAGGGCCTATGCGATCAGTCCGGCGAACATGCGTTTCTTTTCCCGCATCGGAATCTGGCGTCACCTGAAGCACCATCACGCGTGTCCGATACACCGGATGTGCATTTTGGGTGACGCGGGCGGTGAGCTTGAGTTCTCCGCGGACGACGAAGGAATCGAAGCGCTTGCCTGGATGGTCGAAGCGGGCGCCCTGCACGAAGAGCTTTCAGCCACTCTCGATCGCCAGCACAACGTAAGCTTCTATCGCCCCGCTGTACCGACCTCGATGAGTGTTTCGCGGACCCATGCCGAACTTGTCCTCGACGATGGATCGCGACTCAGAGGCCGTCTTGTCATCGGTGCAGATGGTGCGAACTCCTGGGTGCGAAAGGAGTGCGGAATTGCTTCGCAGGATATCCCGTACGGCGAGATCGGAATTGTCGGAACCTTCCGCGCCGAACGGCCGCATCGCCATACCGCGTACCAGTGGTTCCTGGGCTCCGGAGTCCTTGCCTGGCTTCCTCTTTCGGGTGATCGGATCTCGATCGTCTGGGCGATTCCCGAAGACCAAGGTCGTGAGCTGATGGCGATGGATTCTGCCCAGATCGCAGCGCGGGTTGCGGCGGCGGGCGAGCACGCGCTCGGAGAGTTTGCACTGGAAGGTGCGATTTCGAGCTTTCCGCTGCGGATGCTGCGGGTGGATCGAATGACCGCGTCACGCGTTGCGCTGCTCGGGGATGCGGGGCATGTGCTTCATCCGCTCAGCGGACATGGTGTGAATCTCGGCTTCCGGGATGCAGATGAACTCGCTCGCCGACTGGCTTTGCTGGGCGCCGGGCACGATCCTGGAGATCCTGCAGTACTGCGCGCATATGCGCGTGCTCGGGCCGAAGAGACTTTTGCACTGCAAACGGGAACGCATCTGATGAGAACACTGTTTGCGGCGAGGGCGCCTGCGCTCGCGCCAATCCGCAACCTGGGAATGAACCTGACCGGGCGGCTTCCGGTCCTAAAGAGCATGCTGGTCCGCTATGCGACGAGCGGACGCCTATTTCACGGAGAATCGAATGATTGAGATTGTTGTGCGGCCAGCCCTGATCGCCTGTCTTGTAGCAGGTGCCGGTTGGGCCGTGGCTGGGGAAGAGGCGGTGCGCAAGAGTGTGGACGCCTTCATTGGTACCCAGGCGGTAGAGTCCGTCCGGCAGATCAAGTATGGCGGTCTCTACGAGGTGATTCTCAACAGCGGCGAGATGATCTACACGGATGCCAAGGTGAGCTTTCTCATCGATGGCAGGATCATCGATACGGCAACGCGCGCCGATGTCACGCAGGCTCGCCACGCCGAGCTAGCCACGATCGATTTCTCGATTCTGCCGCTCGAGAATGCGATCAAACAGGTAAAGGGTGATGGCAAAAGGGTTGTGGTCTCCTTCGAAGATCCGAACTGCGGCTATTGCAAGCGTTTTGCGCAGGAGCTATCGAAGATCGGAAACGTAACGATCTACACCTTCCTGTACCCGATCCTGGGTGAGGATTCGAGCAGAAAATCAGCGCACATCTGGTGTTCGAGTGACCGGGCCGCTGCATGGAACGACTGGATGCTGTCGGGAACCGTGCCTCAGGCAGCGGAATGCGACGGCAAGGCGCTGGATCAGAATCTCGCGCTTGGGCGCAAGCTTCGCATCAACGGCACGCCAACCGTCTTCTTCGAGGATGGGCGACGTCATGGAGGCTATCTTGCCGCAGCGCAGCTGGAAGAGGCACTGGCTGCGCTGGGCAAGTGACGTGATGGGCGGCTGAGATCGAGTCAGGGCTGCAACCCCTTCGGTAGCAGCACCCACATGCGGCCTTGCTGACGCATGCGCCCGGCTTGTGCGCCGGCCTCATCACCGAATCCCCAGAATAGATCCGCGCGAACGACGCCCTTGATGGCACCGCCAGTGTCTTGCGCAACCATCAGTCTTTGCAAGGGCTCGCTGCTCAGCGGGTAGGTGGTGGCCAGAAATACGGGCGCGCCGAGAGGGATGTAGCGCGGGTCCACAGCGATGCTCCGGCCCGCGCTCAAGGGAACGCCCAGCGCGCCGAGCGGACCGTCAGCCGAGGCCGGAAGCTCGCGAAAGAAAACGTATCCGGGATTGACGTTGAGCAGTTCACGAAGTCGCAGCGGATTCGCCCGGGCCCAGTTCTTGATCTCCTGCATCGACGCCTTCTCGAGGGAGATCTCTCCTTGGGCGACAAGCCAGCGACCGATGGAATGATAGGGGTGTCCGTTGTGGTCGGCATACCCGAGGCGCACGCGATCGCCGCCAGGAAGTTCGACTTGCCCGGAACCCTGGATCTGAAGGAAAAAGAGATCGATCGGATCGGATGCCCAGAGCAGGACCCTTGCCGGAAGGGCATCCCCGAGCGCGTCGATTTCCGCACGGTTCCAGTACGGGATGATCCGGTTACCGACCAGACGGCCGCGCAGCCGCATGTTCCGGAGCTCGGGATGGAGATTGCCGAGGTCGACGACGAGCAAATCGTCCGGAGCTGCGTGTACCGGCCAGGCGTGCTGATCGGTAGGGGTGCGGCTACCGCGGATGAGCGGCTCGTAGTAGCCGGTGACGAGCCCCGTATCAGTATGATCCGGGTTGATCGCGACCCAGGGCTGGAACGATCCCTCGAAGTAGCTTCTGGCGATGTTGTCGGAGACGTGCTCACCCAGTTCGAACGCGCGCTCGCAAGCCATTGTCCATTGGGGCCGTGCCTGGAGCGTGGAGCAGGAACGCAGCAGGGCGGGCCACGCCTGTGCGACCACGTCCTCCTTCCATCCGGGCAGATCGTCCCATCCGGCCGGTTGCAGCGCCGGAGCCGGGTCGGAAGGAGGTTGCGGGCGAGTTGCCTCGGGGACGGTGGGACACGCCGGACACTTCGGACATGGTTCAACAGGAGGACAGCTCATCGACGGGGCAGTGTCCGGAGCCGCGGGCCTTCCGCCACAGGCGGCTAGAATGCTGGCTGCCGCGCAGGCGAGCAGGAGTTTTCGTGCGGGGGATGGGAATCGCAGCAACATTTGAGGTCTGCCTGGACAGGGCCGATACGCAGACCAGAGTATACCGGCCGTAGTGCCGATGCCATTGGAGGCTGCATGTGGGTGATTCTTCTCGAGGCTGGTCTTGCACTCGTGTTGTTGCTGATTCTGGTATGGGCGACACGACCGAAGCGTCGTGATGATTCAGACAGGAGCGAGGAAGATCATGAATGAACTGGCAGACCTGATCGCGCGCGCCGAGCGCTTGCTTGATCGACTCGACCGCTATTTGCCTGGTCCGGCCGAGGCGCCCGACTGGTCGGCGGCCAGTGCGTTTCGCTGGCGTCGCGCAAATGGACGCGGAGCTTTGCTCGCGGTGCCGGACGTTCATCGCATCCGGCTCAAGGATCTGCGCGACATCGACGAGCAAAAGGCGCGCATCGATCAGAACACGCGCCAGTTCCTGAAGAGCCGCTTCGCGAACAACGTTCTGCTGACCGGTGCGCGAGGGACGGGAAAGTCCTCGCTGGTGAAGGCTTTGTTGAATGCCTATGCCGAACGTGGATTGCGCCTCATCGAGGTGGACAAGGAGGATCTTCTGGACCTGCCCGACATACTCGCGCTCGTCGAAGGCCGACCGGAACGCTTCATTCTGTTCTGTGACGATCTCTCGTTCGAGGAGGCCGAGCCCGGCTACAAGGCGCTCAAAAGCGTACTGGACGGCTCGATCGCCGCCCTGCCGGATAATGTACTGATCTACGCGACGTCGAACCGGCGCCACCTGATGCCCGAGTATCACGATGAAAACCTGAAGGCCCGCCACGTGGATGGCGAACTGCATCCAGCGGAAGCCGCGGAAGAGAAGATTTCCCTATCGGAACGGTTCGGACTGTGGATTTCGTTCTATCCCTTCAGCCAGGACCAGTACCTTGCCATCGTGCGTCACTGGCTCAGGACGTTCGGCCTCAGTGCCGATGCGATCGCGCGGGCGCGTCAGGAGGCGCTCCAGTGGGCCTTGATGCGGGGGTCGCGCTCCGGGCGCGTCGCATGGCAGTTTGCACGCGATTTCGCTGGTCGCAGTGCCGGAGGGTGATCGCAGATGACGAAATGGGTGGATGTTGCGGCCGGTGTGCTGACGCGGGCCGATGGGCACTTTCTGCTCGGGCAGCGGGCGCAGGGAACCTTCTATCCGGGGTACTGGGAGTTTCCCGGAGGAAAGGTCGAACGCGGGGAAACACCCGCGCAAGCGCTGATCCGTGAGCTGAACGAAGAGCTCGGTATCGAAGTCCAGACGCTGCACCCCTGGCTAGTGCGTGAATACCATTACGAACACGCATCGGTGCGCCTGCATTTCTTTCGCGTGCTGCGATGGTGTGGCGCACTTGTCGATCACGTACACAGTGCGTTGTCGTGGCAGGATCCAGAAGCGCCGGATGCGAACCCGATGCTTCCAGCCAACGGTCCGGTTCTCAAGGCCTTGCGTCTGCCGAACTTCATGGGGATCACGCATGCGTGGGCAGTCGGGATCGAACCACAGCTTGCCCTGATCGACGCAGCACTGGAAAGGGGCTTGCGGCTGATTCAGGTCAGAGAGCCGGGGCTGACGGGCGTTGCGTTCGAGCGCTTTGCGCGCGAGGTGGTGCGCCGCGCCAGGCAATGTGGTGCGCGGGTGCTGGTGAATGGCGATTCCGGACTGGCGCAGCGGGTCGGCGCGGACGGCATTCATCTGAAGGCTCACGAACTTGCTCGTCTGTCTGGCCGGCCCGAATGCCTCGAGTGGGTCGGGGCGTCCTGCCATACTCGTGAAGAATTGCTTCGCGCAGCTCGGTTGGAACTCGACTATGCGGTGGTTGGTGCGGTCTGTTCGACCCCGACCCATCCAGAGCGCGCACCGCTCGGCTGGCACGCATTCCGTGCGATGCGGGAAGGGCTGCCGTTTCCGGTATTCGCGCTCGGTGGACTGGATGCCGGAGATCTGGTGTGTGCGCAGCAGGCCGGGGCGCACGGTGTCGCGGCAATTCGTGGTGCGTGGGAGGTCGGGTCAGGCCTTCGGGATCCATGGCCCTGACCCCTGGCATGCGGGGGATCAGTCCACGCCCGTCTTCGTCATGGACTCCGGATCCGAGGGTGGATCCACGGCAGGCACACGATACTCGCCGCTCGCCCACGCGCCCAGATCGATCTGCTTGCAGCGCTCAGAGCAGAACGGTCGGAAGCGGCTTTCCTTCGTCCATGCCACGCTTGCGCCGCAGCCCGGGCATCGAACGGAGCGTATCTGGCGCATTGGACCCCTACAGGCTGCAGAAGGTGAGTTCGAACGGCACGTCGTGCTCGACCAGCTTGGGGCGCGTGATGGTCTCGGGGCGCATGAATCGGATGCTCAAGGCATACTTGTTGGCGCTGATCTCGGGGACGACGGTTTCTGCCGGCGCGACCCGGACCTTCAGCATCTGTGCGCTCCGGCCGCTCATCGTGAGCTGATAGGTGCCCTTGGTGGCGAGCTGGTTCTCCGGGTGTCCGCTTGCGCGCAACAGACGCAGAACGATCGTCAAGCCCTCCCGGATCGGGATCATCGGTTGAATCCAGGCGTACAGGTCATGGCGGCGGGCCGCAGCGTCGCGGTTGAGCCAGTAGTGATAGGAAGGCAGATCGAACTCGCAGACGCCGCCCGGAATTGCAGCCCGGCTTCGAATCGCCATGAGCCAGTCGTTCTCGCGTAGGTACTGGCCGATCTTGCCGGCCATCGCCAGCAGCGAAGAGGAGGCTTGCTCGATCTCGTAGAGCGCGCCCGACAGCGCCTCCTCGGAAATCTCGGGGTTGTTGCGGAAGGTAACGAGGATCTGGCGCTGGCGTTCGAGTTCCTGCATCAGATCGACCTTCAGGTCGGCGCGCCCAGCCACTTCCAGGATCTCGAACAGGGTCAGCAGGGCGACGTGATGATCCTGGGGGGTGTCACCGCGGCAGAAGTGGTTCAGCTTTCGGTACAGATCCTCGAGTCGCAGCAGGATGCGGATGCGCTCGTTGAGAGGATATTCGTAACTGATCACCGCTTCTTGTCCAAAGAAGGTTGTCTCCTGATTATGCCGGCGATGATAGCACAGCGACTTTCGCCACATGCCCGCTGGCAGGTGGCGCTGTCGCCTGGACAAGGGCGTGTCCGGGTCAGCGTCTCTTCGACGCGTCGCGCAGGTAGCGTTCGTGCAGGCGCTCGACCTGTGCGGCGAGACTCGCGAGATCGCCGTCATTGTTGATGACGTCGTTTGCGATCGCGAGGCGGTCCGCCCGGCTCGCCTGGGCCGCGAGAATGGCGCGGATCTGCGCCTCGTCGAGACCGTTGCGCATCTGGACGCGACGGATCTGGGTCTCTTCCGCGCAGTCGACCACGCAGATCCGGTCGCATCGGTCGCGGTAGCTTCCCGATTCGGCGAGCAGCGGGACGGCGAGAATCACATAGGGGGCAAGGGATGCACGACACTGGCGATCACTTTCGATGGCGATGAGGGGATGGAGTATCGACTCGAGCGCACGTCTTGCCGCTGGATCTGAGAAAGCGAGCTTGCGCATCGCGTCACGGTCGAGTGCGCCGTCGTGGCGGATGACGTTGTCACCGAAGCGTTCCCGGATCGTTTCGATCGCGGCTCCACCGGGTGCCGTGCAGGCATGTGCGATGACGTCGGTGTCGACGATGGCTGCGCCGAGGCGTGCAAAGTGATCGGCGGCGGCGCTCTTCCCGCTGCCGATGCCGCCGGTGAGGCCGATGATGTATGGGCGATTCATATTCACGGAGTCTGGCATTCGTCTCGGATGGCTTGTGGCATCTCGCTTGGCAGGCGCCGCGAGAGGGTTTCCAGCACGTTTGATGCAGCACGGATCTCGAGCCGGTGAATGGCCGGATTGCGCGGCACGATCTCGGTGTCCCGGACCCGCTTGCCCAACAGGTCGGTCTGGTGCTGGCGGGCGCTTGCTTCGGTGCGGAACAGACCGAGCGAGATCGCGTTCTGGTTCGGCCCAGGCTCGCGGACGATGAAAAGATCGGACACGCCCTGTGCGCGCAAGTCCAGAACGCGGCGCTCGGCGGCCGCTCGTGAGGCCAGCGGTGGGATGCGCACCCACCAGGTGCTGGGGGGTTCAACCACCACGCGGGTGGTCTTCACCTTCGTGGATGCAGTGTGGATCAAGCGATCGAGAGCGTCCGCCAGAGGCTGCGCAAGCTGGAAGGCGATGCAGCCCGGGACCCCTTCTTCTTCCACGTTGCGCTCCGGTGCCGGTTCCGGCGATACACTCGGTGCAGAGGGGGATGCTGCAGAATCCGCAGTCACCGCCGGCGCAGGTTGAACCGGCTCCGCAGCTTCTGGTTGCGCAACAACCACCGGTGGCGCCGACGGGGCCATGACCGGTGTTTCAGGTGTCGTGGGGTCGGGTGGCGGTGAGGGTCGGGACTGCGGCTGGGCAATCGCGTCGGACGCCAGCGCAGGCTTCAGCGAGATGCCTTCCGGGTGGATCTGGTTGCTCAGCCGCTCCGGCTCGCCGCGCGGCTCTGAACTGCCGAGCCAGCCCTGGCCGGCAGCCAGGGCAAGCAGGTTGAGGATGACGAGGACGATGAGCAGCAGGCGCAACGGCGGCATGAGGCGAAGCTTACCTTATCCATCCGGGAAGTTCAGTCTCCTGCCGCCGTCGAACCGGCCTCAGCCCACCTTGGGAAGATGCGCGAGCGACTGCGCGATCGCCTCGGACGGGTACTCGAAGTTCTCCAGTTGTCCGCTCAGGAAACGGTCATAGGCGGTCATGTCGAAATGACCGTGGCCGGTCAGATTGAACAGGATGACCTTCGACTCACCGGTTTCCTTGCAACGCAATGCTTCGTCGATTGCTGCGCGGATGCCGTGGCAGGACTCGGGCGCAGGAATGATGCCCTCGTTGCGCGCAAACAGCACGCCCGCCTCGAAAGTGGCCAGTTGCGGGACCGCGACGGCTTCGATGTGCCCTTCATGGTAGAGCTGCGAGACGAGCGGCGAATCACCGTGATAGCGCAGGCCGCCGGCATGGATCCCCGGGGGCATGAAGTCGTGGCCGAGCGTGTACATCTTCATCAGCGGGGTGAATCCGGAGGCATCTCCGAAATCGTAGGCATAGGTTCCGCGCGTCAGGGTCGGACACGAGCTGGGTTCTACGGCGACACAACGCAGGTTCGAGGCGCGCTTCTCTCCGGCCGCCTTGTCGGCGAGGAAGGGGAAGGCGATCCCCGCGAAGCTCGAACCACCCCCGCAGGGACCGAGGATCACGTCGGGGTAGAGGCCGATCTTGTCGAACTGCTTCTTCGCTTCCAGGCCGATGATGGTCTGGTGCAACAGCACATGATTCAGGACGGATCCGAGCGAGTAGTTCGTATCGGGACGGCCGGCCGCCTCCTCGACTGCTTCGGAAATGGCAATGCCGAGCGAGCCCTGGTTCTCGGGGTCCTTTTCGAGGATCGCGCGTCCGGTCTGGGTCTGATCGGAGGGGCTGGCAAGCACCTGTGCCCCCCAGGTCTGCATCATCAGGCGGCGGTACGGTTTCTGGTGGTAGCTCACCTTGACCATGTAGATCTTCACCTCGAGCCCGTACATCTGCCCGGCAAACGAGATCGACGAACCCCACTGACCAGCGCCGGTTTCGGTGGTCAGCCGCTTGATGCCGGCCTGCCTGTTGTAGTACGCCTGCGGTACGGCTGAGTTCGGCTTGTGCGAGCCGGCCGGCGACACGCCCTCATACTTGAAGAAGATCTTTGCCGGGGTACCGAGTGCCTTTTCGAGCCGGACCGCACGCATGAGCGGACTGGGACGCCAGATCTTGTAGACCTCGCGAACCTCGTCCGGAATCGGGATCCAGCGTTCGGCGCTCATCTCCTGCTCCAGGATCTGGCCCGGGAAGATGGCGAGCATCTGTTCGGGTCCGACCGGATTGCCGTCCGGGCCGAGCGGGGGAGCGGGCGGGTTCGCCATGTCGGCGACGACGTTGTACCAGTGGGTCGGAATCTCGTTCTCTTCAAGCAGGATGCGGGTCGGTTCGGTCATGTTCTGATCTCCCTTGAAGTGCGAAGTGCTGCGCTACGTGACGTGCGAAGGGTTACGCGGATCGGTACGCGAGGTGACGCGCGAAAGGGTGCGCAATGTGATACGTATCGAACGCGCTCGGGTGTGGTCCTGCGTGTTGCGAATGCAATTATGCACCCACATCGGGCGTGTGGTTCTCGGCGATTGCAGCCAGGCCCTCGAGTACGAGATTGTCGGTCAGCAGGAACGGGATGCGCAGGGCCGGCGCGATCCGTTCGGCCGCGCCTCCGTTGAGCAGGCACTGCGGATCGGCCTGGCCGGAGATCTGCTCATACATCCTCTCGATGGCACCGGCCTGGGCGTGGAGACAGCCGGACGTGATCGCGTCCATCGTACACCGCGGAAGTGCGACCAGTTCGCCATCGGCCATCGGCAGCCGGGCCGTGTTGCCCGCGAGCGAGCGCCGCATCAGCTCCTCGCCCGGAAGGATCACCCCGCCGCTGAATTCGCCCTCGGCGCTCAGGACGTCGATCGTCGTCGCTGTGCCGGCAGTGACCACCAGGCAGGCTCGACCAGGCGCGAGGCGTCGGGCACCGATCAAGGCCGCCCAGCGATCGGGACCGAGTTGCTCGGCCTGCAGGTAGCGGTTGCGCACTCCGCAACACGACGCCGATGCGCGTATCCACTCTACGGGGGGCGCCAGCCCCGCAAGTGCGGCGCTGATCCGCTCGGCAACGTCCGTACCGGCGACATGGGTGCCGAGCGTGCGCAGGATGGGCGCCCGTCCTGCGATGTGCGTTCGCAGTTCGAGAACCTCTGCATGCGCAAGGGCGCCTTGCTCGATCCACCTTCCGCAATCGCGCAGGCCCCACTTGATCCGGGTGTTGCCGGTGTCGATCAGGAGAATCATCTTCAGCCCGTGTGTGGCCTCAGTGACACGTCTCCGGAGAGGATCCGCTCAAGACCTCGCTCGGTTCTCAACAGCAGCGCCCCGTCGTCGTCCACGCCTTCACAGACTCCCAAGGTCTCGTGCTCGTCGGCGAGGATGCGCACCGGCTGGCCTGCGAAGGCATTGCGCTGTGCCCAGGCACCCTTGAGAGCGCTGAATCCGGCTTGGGCGTAGGTCTCGAAGAGGGCATGCAACTCGGCCAGGATGCGGGCCACAACGAGGTTTGGGTCGGGGGACGGGTGGACGTGACGGGACAGATCGGTGACGGGGAGTCCGGCGGGTAGAGCGACCGCATCCGGGAGCGCGAGATTCAGGCCGATCCCGACTACTGCCGCCATCTGGCCGCGCTCGGGGGACAACTCGACGAGGATGCCTGCAATCTTTCTGCCGCTCACGAGGATGTCGTTGGGCCACTTGAGCTGCACGCCAGTGACTCCGATCTCCTCGAGTACCCGGGCGAGCGCAATTCCGGCCACGAGCGACAGGCCCACCGGAACGCCATCGGCAGGTTCGAAAGCCCAGCGGCTCGAGAAGGTCAGGCTTGCACCCGGCCAGGAAAGCCATTCGCGCCCGCGCCGACCCCGGCCGCCCGTCTGGCGGTGTGCGATCAGTACGCGAACCCGACCTGGCCCGGAGCAGGTCTCGTCGCGCAGGACCGTGTTGGTGGAGCTGCACTCCGGGATGACCGATAGCTCGAACCTGGGGGCTAACGGGCCGAGCAAGGCCAATACGGATTCTGCGTGCGGTAGAGAAACGGATGCGGCTGGTTTCACGGACGGGCTGCCTGATTGCGAAAACGCAAGTATGGCTTTCCGCGAACGGTGTGCATAGCGATCTGCCGCGAAGCGATCCGCTTCGACCTGATGCACCGTCGCTTCTTCGACACTCCGCAGCGATGATCGCCGCCGTGCCTTCCGGATCAGTGATCCGGATCTCCGCCCGCGGGTGAACGCCCGCCTTCGATGCCGAGTTCCTGAATCTTGCGGGTGATCGTGTTGCGTCCGATTCCCAGCAGATGAGCGGCCTCGATCCTGCGTCCGCCGGTGATCGCGAGTGCGCGCTGGATGACGGTGCGCTCGAATTCCTGGCTCAGTTGTTCGAAGACGTCACCCGGCGCGCCCGCGATCAGTCGATCGGCTTCGCTCCCCAGTCCGCTCGTCCAGTCGGAGCTTGCGCTCAGACCCGGGGTCACGCGCAGATCCGGGGGCAGATCGCTGACGTCCACGACCTGTCCTGGCGCCATTACGGTGAGCCAGTGGCAAAGATTCTCGAGCTGACGGACGTTGCCGGGAAACGACTGACTCTGTAGCTGGCGCAGGGCGGCCTCGGAGATCCGCTTCGGTTCGACCTGCAGTTCCTGCGCACTCTTGTGCAGGAAATGACGCACCAGAATGGGGATGTCCTCCTTGCGCTCACGAATCGAGGGCAGGCGCAGGCGGATCACGTTGAGGCGATGGAAGAGGTCCTCGCGAAACAGCCCCTGCTTCACGCGCTCTTCAAGATCCTGGTGGGTCGCTGCGATCACGCGCACGTTGGCGCGAATCGGCTGCTGGCCGCCGACGCGGTAGAAATGTCCGTCCGAGAGCACGCGCAGCAGGCGTGTCTGTAGCTCGGCCGGCATGTCGCCGATTTCGTCGAGGAACAGCGTGCCGCCTTCGGCCTGCTCGAAGCGGCCCCGCCGCTGTGCGGCTGCGCCTGTGAATGCCCCTCGTTCGTGGCCGAACAGTTCCGATTCGAGCAGATCGCGCGGAATGGCTGCCGTGTTGATCGCGATGAAGGCGGCGTCGCGCCGGGGGCTGTGACGGTGCAGCGCGCGTGCGACGAGTTCCTTTCCGGTGCCGGATTCACCATTGATCAGGACGGTCGCATGGGATTGCGACAGGCGTCCGATCGTGCGGAAGACCTCCTGCATCGCGGGGGCCTGTCCGATGATCTCCGGGACGAGTTGGGTTTCGGTGGATGCACCATTTCGGTGCATGCGTTGCTCGAGTGCGCGGCATACGAGGGCGACCGCCTGGTCGACATCGAAGGGCTTCGGCAGATACTCGAATGCGCCGCCCTGGAACGCAGACACCGCACTGTCCAGGTCCGAGTAGGCGGTCATGATGATCACCGGAAGATGCGGATGGCGCGATTTCACCTTCTGCAGCAACTGCAGCCCGGAATCGCCAGGCATGCGGATGTCGGAGATCAGTGCGTCGGGCGGGATGCCGGAGTCGAGCGTGGTGAGTGCATCGCTGGCCGAGGAGAAGCTCTTGTAGGGAATACCCTCGCGGCTCAGGGCCTTTTCCAGAACCCAGCGAATCGAACGGTCATCATCAACAATCCAGACTGTTTTCATGGTCGATGCACTATGTTGGTGCGACCATGCCCGGCGATGGGGCGCTAGACACGATCTGAAATCGGCAACTGGATGATGAAGCGGGTCTGTCCGGGGCGGCTATCCACTTCAATCATTCCCTGATGCTGCTCCACAAAGCTCTGGGCCAGCGACAGGCCCAACCCACTTCCTCCTTCCCGCCCAGAAACCAGTGGATAGAAGATCTTGTCGCGGATCTCTTCCGGAATTCCCGGGCCGTTGTCGATGACTTGCAATTCCAGTGCCAGTTTGTAGCGGCGCTTGGCCAGCGTGACCTGACGCGCGATCCGGGTCTTGAACCGGATCTCCCCGCGGCCATGCATCGCCTGGGCGGCATTGCGGGCGATGTTCAGGATCGCCTGGATCAGTTGCTCCCGGTCTGCGGTGAGATCGGGGAGGCTCGTGTCGTAGTCGCGGCGGATCGTGACGTCCGGAAACTCGGCCAGCACCAGTTTGCGCACCCGTTCGAGCACGTCGTGGATGTTGAGCTGGAGCGGCCGGATTGCGCAGTGGGCGCTGAGCATCCGGTTCATCAGGTCCTGCAGCCGGTCGGCTTCGGCGATGATGACTTCAGTGTATTCGCGCAACTGGGGATCGGCCAGCTCGCCCTCGAGCAGCTGTGCCGAGCCGCGGATTCCTCCGAGCGGGTTCTTGATTTCGTGTGCGAGATTGCGGATGAGTTCCCGGTTTGCCTGCTGTTGCTGCAGCAATTGCTCTTCGCGGGCCACACGCAGCTGGGCATCGATCGGCCGGAACTCGAGGAGCAGGTTCACGCCCGGAGCCTCGACCGGACTGACCGTGCAGTCGAGGCTCAGCGGCTCTGCACCCGGACGTTCAACCTTGAGATCCTGGCCGGTGTAGCTCCAGTTGGTGAGGAGCGCGTTCGTCAGTGCGCTTTCCAGGCCATGGGTGCTTCCGAGGAGCTTCGTCAGGGGTTCGCCGAGCAGTTTCCGGTGGCTGAATGCGAAAAGGTTCTCCGCACCGGCGTTCATGTAGCGGATGACGAGTCCGGAGTCGAGCAGGATCACCGCGGTCGACAGCAGGTCGAGCCCCGCAAAGGGGCCGCTGGACTGGACGTGATGAACTCTGTTGGACATGAGCGGGCGCCGGGTGGTTTGCAGTCATCAAGAGCAAGAACCACGCCAGTCGCTGCGAGCTATTTGAGACTGCCGATCTCGCGGCGAAGGGCCTCGATGTTGCGCAGGTGCAGTGCGACGCGGTCCTGAAACGGGCGAAGGCGCGCTGCGAGATCCGCCTCGCTCCCCCCCTCTGGCGAGGCCGTGTCGGCCTGGGCGTTGAGTTGGGCGCGCGCTTCCAGAAGCGAACGTTCCTCGGCTTCGAGTTCGGCTTCGAGCACCTGGCGGCGGGTCTGGTCGCGTGCCTTCTGCGTGCCAGGGCTGACACGGGGAAAGTTGGCGGGGCCCGCGCCGGCGGGCGGCGGGCGGGCGCCAGCGCTGCGTTGTTGCGGTGGTGGAATCGAGGAGATGGGCTGGTCCGGGTTCAGAACCCTGCAGGAGCGTGCGAGCGAGCGGTCGTTCGTGTAGGTGATCCGCCCTTGCGCATCGACGCACTTGTAGATGGTCGCGTGAGCTACCTGGGCGGTGCTCAGGAAGAAGGCTGCGGCCAGAATCGTCCGTGCGGCAATCATGAGTCGGATCGTGTCCTCGATGCGCATGACAAGCGCAGAAATTGGGCCATGTGTTCCGATTAAACCCCATAAAAAAGGGACGGGCAATGCCCGTCCCCGGATCGGTCCCTTGCAGGCCCTGCGTCAGAGGCTGTAGTACAGGTCAAACTCGACCGGGTGGGTCGTCATGCGAAGACGCGTCACCTCTTCCATCTTCAGCTCGATGTAGGCATCGATGAAGTCGTTCGAGAACACGCCGCCGCGTGTCAGGAATTCACGGTCGGCGTCCAGGAACTCAAGCGCCTGGTCGAGGCTGGTGCACACGGTCGGGATCTTCGCATCCTCTTCCGGCGGCAGGTCATAGAGGTTCTTGTCTGCCGGATCGCCCGGGTGGATCTTGTTCTGGATGCCGTCGAGGCCGGCCATCATCAGCGCAGCGAAGGCCATGTACGGATTCGCAAGGGGATCCGGGAACCGCGCTTCGATGCGGCGGCCCTTCGGATTGGCGACGTACGGAATGCGGATCGACGCCGAGCGGTTGCGCGCGGAGTAGGCCAGCTTCGTCGGGGCCTCATAGTGCGGCACGAGGCGCTTGTACGAGTTGGTCCCGGGGTTGGTGATCGCATTCAACGCGCGTGCGTGCTTGATGATGCCGCCGATGTAGTAGAGCGCGGTTTCCGAGAGGCCGGCGTAGCCGTTGCCCGCGAAGAGGTTCTGGCCGTCCTTCCAGATCGACTGGTGGACGTGCATGCCCGAACCGTTGTCGCCGACGATGGGCTTGGGCATGAAGGTGGCGGTCTTGCCGTACTGGTGCGCCACGTTGTGGACGATGTACTTGAGAAGCTGGGTCCAGTCGGCACGCTTGGTCAGGGTGCTGAACTTGGTGCCGATTTCGCACTGCCCGGCATTGGCGACTTCGTGGTGATGGACTTCAACGGGAACGCCGCAGGATTCCAGCGCAAGCACCATCGCCGCGCGCACGTCATTGAGCGAATCGACCGGCGGTACCGGGAAATACCCGCCCTTGACGCGCGGCCGGTGGCCGGTGTTGCCTCCTTCGAACTTGTCCGCCGTAGACCAGGCCGCTTCTTCCGAGATGATCTTGCTGTAGACACCGGACATGTCGACCGACCATTCGACCGAGTCGAAAATGAAGAACTCGGGCTCCGGACCGAAATAGGCGGTATCGCCGATGCCCGTGCTCTTCAGGTAAGCCTCTGCGCGCTTGGCGATCGAGCGCGGATCGCGATCGTAGCCCTTGCCGTCGGACGGTTCGATGACGTCGCAGGTCAGCACGACCGTGGTTTCGTCATAGAACGGGTCGATGTAGGCGGAGCCGGCGTCCGGCATGAGGATCATGTCCGAGGCCTGGATGCCCTTCCAGCCCGCGATGGACGAACCGTCAAACGGATGGCCGTGCTCGAAATGCTCTTCCTCGAAGGCGGAAACGGGCAGGCCGACGTGCTGCTCCTTGCCGCGTGTATCGGTGAATCGGAGGTCGACGAACCTGACCTCGTTCTCCTGGATCAACTTCATGACTTCTTGGGCGTTCATAGCTACTCCTGGTGAAATCGGCGTTCTGGACGGGTGCTCTAGCAACTGCTGCGGAGGTCGAAGCAGTATTCATGCCAATCATTCAAAGGTGACGGGAAGGCTTCAAGAGAACGAGCTGCCCGACGCTGGTGCACAGCAACATGCCTCCGCGCGTGGAAGGCGGCACTGTTCCGGTGCCGGGATTCATTGAGGCGCACCATTATGGTGCAATCCGTTCGAAAATGTGGATCGAACGGAAGGTCGGATCGCGTGAGATCAGGATTTCGATGCTCTGCTTGAGTGCAGCCGGATCGATCCGGGCACGATCGCCGGGTGCGAGCATCGCCTCGACTTCGATCCGTTGGCCCAGATAGTGGATCAGGATGCGTTCGGGGACGACACCGTAGGCACTGAACAGTTCGTCGATCGCCCGCTTGATCCAGGGTCGGTCCGGAAGCTGTCCGGGCGAGGCGACCTGGAGTTCACCGTCGTGCTCGGCGTCGACATGCACGAGGACATCCCGTACGTCGGGATGGGCATCACGAATCCTGAAGTACACCATGTCCGAGATCCGGTGCCCTTCCGATACCGAGATGCGCGGATCGACCTGCACGTGCGCATCGCACAGGACACGGTCGGCCATGCGCCGGGTGCGCAGCTCATGTACGCCGACCACGCCCGGGGTTTCGCGCACGGTCCGCGTGATCTTCGCGATCTGCTCGGCCGGCAATCCCGTATCGATCAGCTCGCGCAAGGCCTTCCACGCCAGTCTCGCGCCCATGTTGAGGATCAGGAAGCCCACCACGGCCGCCGCCAGCGGTTCGAGAAAGGGGTAGCCCGCCAGGCTGCCTCCGATGCCCGCGGCAACGACCAGAGAAGAGGCCGCATCCGAGCGCGCGTGCCACGCATTCGCTTCGAGCAATGGTGCCCTGAGCCTGCGCGCCGCGCCCAGGGTGTACCGGAAGAGCCCCTCCTTGGCGAGGAGCGTTGCAAGCGCCATGTAGAGGGCGGCCGGGTGCAGGGCAGGGGCATCGGCCATGTTCTGCAGGCGCACGCCCGAGCTCCACAGGAAGCCGAGCCCGACGAACGCCAGCACGCTGCCCAGGAGCAGGGTCGTCGCGGTCTCGATCCGGCCGTGACCATAGGGATGGTCGCGGTCGGCCGGCTCGGCGCCACGGCGGCCGGCCGACAGGACCAGCACGTCGGTGACGAGATCGGACAGAGTGTGTGCAGCGTCTGCGACGAGGCTGAAAGCGTGCGCGAAAATGCCGACCACAATCTGGCCGAGTGCGAGCAGGCTGTTGGTGATGACCGCCACCAGCGTCGTGCGTTGCATTGCGCGTGCCCGCTCCCGGCCAGTGGGCGAAGGTGCGCGGGACGGTGAACGGTCCATGGGTTCGGCTTGGTTTATACTTTACGGCCGCTCATTCTACCGGATGCCGATCATGGGGAAACTGACCGACCTGCTGTCCCTGGCGCATGAAAGGGCGCAGCGCATGAGTCTGCCGTATGCCGGTGCATTGACTCCGGCTGAGGCCTACGAAATCCTGCAGCTCGCGCCGGGCGCAAAGCTCGTGGATGTGCGCACGCGCGCCGAATGGGACTGGGTCGGGAGAGTCCCGGGGGCGGTCGAGATCGAGTGGCTCACCTACCCCGGAGGCCGGCTCAACCCGTCCTTCCTGTCGCAATTGTCGCGCGAGGTCGATCGTGAGGCAGTGGTCCTGTTCCTGTGCCGATCCGGCCAGCGTTCGGATTTTGCTGCACGTGCGGCGACCGAGGCGGGCTACGGGACGTGCTACAACGTCCTGGAAGGGTTCGAGGGCGACAAGGATGCGCTTGGCCAGCGCAATCGGGTCGGGGGCTGGCGCCATGCCGGACTGCCCTGGCATCAGGGCTGACTGTCGTCCGCGGGCTTTCACAGATTCCAACACAGAGCGTTGTAACCGGAAACCAGCATGAAGAGCGCAACGATCGCATTTGACCGCTTCAACACCCTTCAGGACGAGCAGGCGCAGGAACGCATCCGTGCCGCCCGCGCGGAGCTCGGCGACCGCGCGGTGTTGTTGTGCCACCACTATCAGCGCGCCGACGTCTATCAGCACGCCGATCTCACGGGCGACTCGCTCAAGCTCGCCCGGCTCGCGTCGCAGACCGATTCGGAGTTCATCATATTCTGCGGGGTGCATTTCATGGCCGAAGTGGCCGACATGCTGTCGCAGCCGCATCAGATCGCGATCCTGCCCGATCTGGCGGCCGGTTGTTCGATGGCGGACATGGCCAACCTTGCGAAGGTCAACCGGTGCTGGCGTGAGCTGACCGAGGTGCTCGGCAACCCCGATGAACGCATCACGCCCGTTACCTACATCAACTCGGCCGCGGATCTCAAAGCCTTCTGCGGTGAGCATGGCGGGATCGTTTGCACGTCGACGAACGCGCCGACGATCATGGACTGGGCTTTTGCGCAGCGCGAGAAGGTGCTTTTCTTCCCGGATCAGCATCTCGGGCGCTGGACCGGCTTCAAGAAGGGGATCGCGCTCGAGGAGATGCTCGTCTGGGATCCGGATCTCGAATATGGTGGCCTCACGCCCGATCAGATCCGCAAGGCGCGCGTGCTGCTCTGGAAGGGGCACTGCTCGGTGCACCAGATGTTCCAGGAAAATCATATCCGCCGCTGGCGCATGCAGCATCCGGACGGCCTCGTGATCTCGCACCCCGAGTCGAACCTCGACGTGTGCCGCAACTCGGACTACGTCGGCTCGACCGAATACATCATCAAGACGATCAAGGCCGGCGCCTCCGGCACGCGCTGGCTGGTCGGCACCGAATTGAACCTCGTCAACCGGCTCGCCGAGGAAGTCCGGCCGGAGGGCAAGATCGTCGAGTTCATGGCGCCGACGGTGTGCATGTGCTCGACGATGCAACGCATCGACCCGCAGCACCTGGCCTGGGCGTTGGAGAACCTCGTCGAGGGCAAGGTCGTGAACAGGATTTCGGTGCCGGAGCACGAGGCTGCACTTGCCCGGGTCGCGCTCGAGCGCATGCTGGCGGTTTCCTGAGGGGGTACACCGGAGCGAAGCGCAGGCTCCAGCCGGCCCCCGCGCTCAGACGCGGATGAACGCTGCGATCTCGGGGTCCTGCCGCAAAGCCGCGAGTTCATCCTCATCGGGAAGTCGAGGGCGGTCGCGCACGACGTTGACCATGCACAGGAAGCCCAGCGGCTCTTCGGGCGCTGCCCTGAACTGGTGCCAGCTCAGTGCCGGGATTGCAACGAGATCATGAGCACCGATCGGGTGGATGGCGCGGCCCACCAGGCAAGCCCCCGCACCGCGCAGGATCATCACCGCGTGTTCGTGCTCGTGCCGTTCGAGTGTCGAGTGCCCGCCCGGGGCAATCTCGAAATAGCGCAGTTCGCAATCCAGCCCTTCGCGCCGGAACAGCGTCTGGCGCGTGATGTCCCGGAAGGGCGCGCTGCCTTCGGGCTTGTAGGCGAGCCGCTCGACCTGTTCCCATTCGAAGCCGGCGAGCATGCGCCGCAGGTTCGGTCCGCTCATGTGCGACTGCCCGCGGCGGCGACCCGCTCGACGAAATCCTGGGCGGCCGATTCCAGGTCGGGCGCTTCGAGCAGCGCGCCGCCGATCAGCAGCATCACGTCCCGGCCGTAGAAGGCCAGCAGTTCCTCGATCCGTTCGAGGTGAATGCCGCCGGCCGGCACCGGCAGGGCTGCTGCGAGGCCCATCCACGGGCGGCGTGCGGCCTCGGCGAGCGCAAGGCACTGGTCGGGGGCGAAGCTGAAGCGGCCACCATGATTCGGGAAGATCACCGCATCGGCTCCCGCGAGCCGGAACAGCTTGCCGAGCAGCAACGGCGGTGCAAGACGTGCGGAGCCGGCCAGCGCCGGGTGGGCAAGAATCGGCAGGCCTTCGCCAGCCAGCTCCTGAAGTGCGCCGAGCCCCGAGATCATCGGCGCGATCAGCATCGCCCGTACGCCGGCGTTGCGCGCTGCCGAGAGCTGGGCGAGCAGGCGCCTCGGTCCCCCGGTCAGGCTCGGTGCGTACAGCGTTCGGCCGCCCGTCTCCCGATTGGCTCGGTCCACCTCGGCCTGGATCGCGCCGACGCGTTCGGCGAACGGGGCGCTGCCCTGATCGGCCAGTCCGTGGTCATCCTTGATCACGTCGATGCCGGCCCGGGCGAAGATGCCCGCAAGCCGGGCGAGTTCCGCCGTTGTGCTGCCTTGCGGCTTGAGCGCGGTTGCGGTCATCGGACGTCCGACGGCGCCACACAGGCGGCGCAGCCCTTCGACCCCGAACCGAGGGCCGCCGCCGAAGTACGGTCCGCCTTCACCGGGCAGAACGAGGTCCACGAGCTCGAGATCCGGATGGAGCGAGCTGTTGCCGAAGAGCATGTTGAGCAACTGGCCAGCTTCGCCGCCGGTTGTTTCGAGCGCCAGCCCGATGGTGACGAGAAAGTGCCCGGCGCCGTCATCCGAAATGTCTTCGACACGCCCCAGAATCTCCCGCATCACACGTTCGTTGCGCACCGCACCGGGGGGCATCTCGATGCTCTGCTCGACGGCGATGGCACGGGCGCGCGCCTCGATCTCTGAAGCCGCGCCGGCGACGCGATACACTACCTGCATGGTCTTCATCGGGTTTGGGGGATTCGGGGCTGGCATGGCAGCAGGTCATCCGGAATCGAACGGGGCAGACCCGCGGCGGGTCGGGTCCCATTATAGACGGCGGCCAGGCGAGTCCGTTCTGTCGGTGAGCGCATGCGACTGAAGGTTTGCACCTACAACATTCATAAGGGGTTTTCGCAGTTCAATCGCCGGATGGTGATTCATGAGCTGCGGGAGCGATTGCGCAGCCTCGATTGCGACGTTGTCTTCCTGCAAGAGGTGCAGGGCATGCACGTCGTGCACGAGCGCACGCATGGCGACTGGCCTGCTCATCCGCAGCACGTATTCCTGGCCGAGGACGTGTGGCACCAGACGGCCTATGGACAAAACGCGGTCTACGACCACGGGCACCACGGCAATGCGATCCTGAGCCGCTTCCCGATCGTCTCGACGAACAACCAGGATGTCTCGGATCATCGTTTCGAACGTCGTGGACTCCTGCACTGCGAGATCGCCGTGCCCGGCGCGTCCGATCCCGTGCACTGCGTGTGCGTCCATCTCGGCCTCATGGCCGGAAGTCGGCGGCGCCAGATGGCCGCACTTGCCGATCGTATGGAGACGCTCGCCCGAGGTGACGCACGAATGATCATCGCCGGTGATTTCAACGACTGGCGCAATCATGCCGATTTCCTGCTCGCGCAACGGCTCGGGCTGGTCGAGGCCTTCCATGGCGGAACCGGGCGGCCGGCGCGCAGTTTCCCTGCGCGGCGACCTGTGCTGAGCCTCGATCGCATCTACGTGCGCGGTTTTCGCGTCGATCGCTCGGACGTCCACTGTGGTCCGCCCTGGTCGCGCATATCCGATCATGCTGCGCTGAGCGCCGAGCTGGAGCTTGACGTGTGAACGGCTTTGTCGAGGGCA
Source organism: Rhodocyclaceae bacterium (assembly GCA_023383815.1). Lineage (GTDB taxonomy): Bacteria > Pseudomonadota > Gammaproteobacteria > Burkholderiales > Rhodocyclaceae > JACOUN01. Next base: position 44,407 of record JAHDYG010000020.1, on the reverse strand, counting down.
ATCAGGTCGATCTGCTGGAAAACGGCACCGCGTTCTTTCCTGCGCTGGAAGCTGCGTTCGAGGGCGCCGAGCGGGAGATCCACCTGGAGACCTACATCTTCGAGCCCGATGGTACCGGCCGGCGGATCGCGTCAGCCCTGTCGCGGGCAGCGCAGCGCGGGGTCGCGGTGCGGGTGCTTGTCGACGGCTTCGGGGCGCGGTCCTTCATCGGCTCGCTGTTGCCGGTCCTCGAAGCCGCCGGCGTCTCGGTGCTCGTCTACCGGCGCGAACTTGCCGCGTTCGCGCTCAAACGCCATCGCCTGCGCCGTCTGCACCGCAAGCTTGCGACGATCGATGGCAGGATCGCCTTCATCGGTGGAATCAATATCGTTGACGATCTCGAACCGGGCGGACCGCTGCATCCCCGTTTCGATTACGCAGTGCGGGTCGAGGGGCCGCTGCTCGAGCCGGTGCTGGAGTCCACGCGCAGACTCTGGTGGCTCGTCTCGTGGGCGAGTCTTCGCAAGCGGCGGGCGCTGCCGGGTACCGTGAAGGCGGTCCTGCTGCCCGCCGGACGCGTTCGTGCCGCCTTTCTGATCCGTGACAACCTGCGCCACCGCCGCGACATCGAGGAGGCCTATCTGCAGGCACTCGACGGCGCCCGCGATGAAGTCGTCGTCGCGTGCGCCTACTTCTTCCCGGGGCGTCGCTTTCGCAAGGCGCTGGTGGAAGCCGTGACTCGTGGGGTGCGGGTGACGCTCCTGCTGCAGGGGCTTTCCGATCATCCGGTGCTCGCGTACGCAACGCGCGCGCTCTATCCGTACCTGCTCGGGCGTGGTATCCGTCTCTTCGAATACCACCGCAGCTATCTGCACGCGAAGGTCGCCGTGATCGATGCGCACTGGGCTACCGTCGGTTCGAGCAACATCGATCCGTTCAGCCTGCTCCTTGCGCGCGAAGCGAACATCGTCGTCGATGATCGCGAGTTCGCGTCCCGGCTCCGTTCGAGCCTCGAAGAGGCCATGCGCAAAGGGGCGGCCGAACTGCGCGCAGACGACTGGCAGCGGCTGCCCCGACTGCAGCGGCTCGCGAGCTGGCTCGCCTATCAGCTCGTGCGTCTTGCGATCGGGATTGCCGGCTACCGCGGGGTGCACTGAGCGCGGATGGCTTCCTACTCCGATTCACCCGTTGCCGGGGACGGAGGAAGCGGCGGTTTGCGCGCCGAGATCACGCCCGTATTGACTCCAGCCCAGTTGAGCCCGCCAAAGAGGCGTGCATGCTCGATCTTCACGCACCGGTCCATGACGACCTGCAGTCCCGCCGCTTCGGCCTTGCGTGCCGCTTCCTCGTGGATCACGCCGAGCTGAAGCCACAGCGTGCGTGCGCCGATCGCGATTGCCTCGTCCACCAGCGGGGGCACGTCCTCCGGCTTGCGGAACACGTCCACCATGTCGATCCGCACGGGAACTTCCCGCAGGCTCGGGTAGCACTTCTGGCCGAGCACCTCCTCATAGGCGGGATTGACCGGGATGATGGTATAGCCGTGTTCGAGCATGTACTTCGCTGCGAAGTAGCTGGGTCGGTTCCAGTTGGCCGACAGTCCCACCACTGCGATCGTCCGGGTTTCGAGCAGAACGCGGCGCAGGCCGGCGATATCATCGATCATGCTTGCATGTCCTGTATGAATTGCGGTTCGGACTGGCAGCGTACCCGCGGTACGCGGGCAAGGCTCCAGTGCGCGAGCGCCCATTCGTGAACGTCGCGCAGCGTTGCGTGGTTCAGATCCAACGGCGGATTCTGGCCCAAAAAAGTGAGCGCCGCCAGCAGCACCGCCTCGGGGCGCCAGTCATCCACGGCGGTGGCGAGCGTCTGCTTCGAGAGCTTCTCGCCGGCCGCGTTGACCACCACGGGAAGATGCGCGTACGCGGGCGTCGGGGAACCGAGCCGTTGCTGCAGGTAGATCTGGCGCCCGGTCGAATCGAGCAGGTCCGCACCCCGCACGACATGCGTGACGCCGGCCTCGGCATCGTCGACGACGACCGCGAGCTGATAGGCGAACAGCCCGTCTGCGCGCAGCACGACGAAGTCTCCGACTTCGGATGTCAGATCCTCTTGCTGCGGGCCTTGTACCGCGTCCTCGAATGCGATGCCTCCTTCGACCCGAACGCGCCAGGCGCGCGCCTTGCGCCCCGGCGGCAAGCCATCGCGGCAGGTTCCGGGATAGACGCGCGAGCCGTCGCGCGCCAGCGCCGAATCGGCCATCTCGCGTCGCGTGCAGGCGCAGGCGAAGATGAGATCGGCGCTGCGGAGTCGTTCCAGGGCCGTGACATACGCATCGGTGCGCTGGCTCTGGCGGACGATTCCGCCGTCCCACTCGAAGCCGAAGCGCTCAAGAGTGGCAAGAATCTGCTCTGCTGAACCAGGCACGGTGCGCTGCGTATCGACATCCTCGATGCGCAGCAACCAGCGTCCGTCCTGCGAGCGGGCATCGTAGAAACTCGCCGCGGCTGCGACGAGCGAGCCAAAGTGCAGCGGGCCGGTCGGCGACGGCGCGAAGCGCCCGGTGTAACGCGCTGCGCCGCCCATGTCCGACAGACGATCAGACGTTGAACAGGAAGTTCAGCACGTCGCCGTCCTTGACGACGTACTCCTTGCCCTCGGCGCGCATCCTGCCGGCTTCCTTGGCGCCGGCTTCGCCCTTGAACTGGATGAAGTCGTCGAAGGCGATGGTCTGGGCACGGATGAAGCCGCGTTCGAAATCGGTGTGGATGACGCCTGCGGCCTGCGGGGCAGTGTCGCCGACGTGGATGGTCCACGCGCGGACTTCCTTGACCCCCGCGGTGAAGTAGGTCTGCAGGCCGAGAAGTTTGTAGCCTGCGCGGATCAGGCGGTCGAGGCCGGGCTCTTCGAGCCCCATCGATTCGAGGAAATCCTTCTTGTCGGCGTCGTCGAGGTCGGCGATCTCGGCTTCGATTGCGGCACAGAGCGCCACGACCTCGGCGCCTTCGGCCGCGGCATGCGCGCGCACGGCGTCGAGATGGGGGTTGTCCTCGAAGCCGTCCTCGGCGACGTTGGCGGCATAGAGCACGGGCTTCGCGGTGATCAGGCAGAAGGGCTTGAGGCTTGCCTGCTCTTCCCTGGACAGATCGAGGGCGCGTACCGGGCGGGCTTCGTTGAGCTGGGCCAGGCACTTTTCGAGGACGGCGACGAGTTGCTTCGCTTCCTTGTCGCCGGAGGCCGCGGGGCGTTTGTAGCGGTTGACGGCCTTCTCGACGGTGGCGAGATCGGCCAGCGCGAGTTCCGTGTCGATCACTTCGATGTCGTGGATCGGGTCGATGCGCCCCGCCACGTGGACGACGTTCTCATCGGCGAAGCAGCGCACGACGTGGACGATGGCATCGGTTTCCCGGATGTTGGCGAGGAACTGGTTGCCCAGCCCTTCACCCTTCGAGGCGCCGGCGACCAGGCCGGCGATGTCGACGAATTCGACGATGGCCGGCTGGATCTTCTGTGGCTTGACGATTTCGGCGAGCTGGGCGAGCCGGGGGTCGGGAACCTCGACGATGCCGACGTTCGGTTCGATCGTGCAGAAGGGGTAATTGGCCGCTTCGATGCCGGCCTTCGTCAGGGCGTTGAAGAGGGTCGACTTGCCGACGTTGGGCAGTCCGACGATTCCGCACTTGAGGCTCATGTCTTGGGTCCGTCCTGAGGTTCGATCTGTTTCGGTGCAGCGGCGCGCGTGTTGAGGCGGGTGCCGGCGGCGTTCCAGTTGCCCGCGTGCAGCAGGGGCCAGGCGGCCAGCGCACGCTCGATCGCTTCATCGATCGAGTCCCGCTCTTCACGACGCGGAGGCTTCAGCACGTAGCGGATGACTTCGTTGCGATCGCCCGGATGGCCGATCCCGATCCGCAGCCGCCAGTAATCCTGTGTGCCGCAATGCGCGGTAATGTCCTTGAGGCCGTTGTGGCCGCCGAGACCGCCTCCGAACTTGAGGCGCAGCTGACCGGGCGGGATGTCGAGTTCGTCGTGCACGACCAGCAGCTCGGATGGCGCGATGCGGTAGAAGCGGGTGAGGGCGCCGACGGCCTGACCGGAGCGGTTCATGAAGGTCTGCGGCATCAGCAGCAGTACCCCGGCATCGCGCGCATTGGCCACGAGACCGTGAAAACGAGATTCATGCGAGAAGCGCACGCCGAGCTGAACCGCCAGCCGCTCACAAAACCAAAACCCGGCGTTGTGCCGGGTTTCGGTGTATTCGGCCCCGGGATTGCCGAGGCCGACGACCAGACGCGGGGGCGTTGTGCTCATCGCGTCATGGGGGCCTGACGGAGCACGTTCAGGCCTCGGCGGTTTCTTCTTCGGTGCTGCCGCCCGTCTTCAGAACGGTGACGACCACCGGATCGCCTTCGCCATGATGGACGATTTCGACACCGGCCGGCAGCTTGAGCCCCGAGACGTGAATCGAGTCGTCGGCCTGCAGATCCTTGAGGTCGACCTCGATGAATTCAGGCAGATCCTTCGGCAGGCAGGCGATATCCACTTCGTTGATGATGTGGGAGATCATTCCGCCGCCGAGCTTGACCGCCGGGCTGATGTCACCGTTGACGAAGTGCAGCGGCACCTTCAGGTGCATCTTCTGGTCAGCGGCGACGCGCTGGAAGTCGATGTGCAGCACTTGCGGCTTGAACGGGTGCCACTGCGCGTCGCGCAGCACGACGGTCTGCTTCGCCCCGTCGACGACCACCGACAGCACCGAGGCGTGGAAAGCCTCCTTGCGCATCAGGTGATACAGCTCATTGTGGTCGAGGGTGATCGGGGTGGCATCCTGTCCGGCACCGTAGATGATGCCCGGCAGCTTGCCCGCGCGGCGAAGGCGGCGGCTCGCACCCGTACCTTGCTCGTCGCGCTTGCTGGCGTTGAACTCGATTTGCATTGCATTGCTCCTGGTGGTGATCATCCGCCCGCGACCAGGCGGATGTGGAAAGCCGCCGGCACCGGCCGACGGCTGAAACTGGAACGGGCGCTCACTCCATGAAGAGCGAACTCACGGACTCTTCGTTGCTGATCCGCAGCATCGTGTCGGCCAGCAGGGAGGCGACCGAGATCTGGCGGATGCGGGTACAGGCTCGTGCGTCATCCTGCAGTGGAATCGTGTCGGTGACGACCAGTTCGTCGAGATCCGAATCTGCGATGCGCGCTGCGGCCGCGTTCGATAGCACCGCATGGGTGCAGTACGACAGGACGCGCTTCGCGCCGTTCTGCTTGAGGGCGCTGGCCGCCTTGCACAGCGTACCGGCGGTGTCGACGATGTCGTCCATGATGACGCAGGTCCGATCCTTGACCTCGCCGATGATGTTCATCACTTCCGAGACATTGGCCTTGGGGCGGCGCTTGTCGATGATCGCAAGGTCGCATTCGAGGCGCTTGGCGAAGGCCCGTGCGCGCACGACGCCCCCGACGTCGGGCGAGACGACCAGCAGATCGTCGTACTTCTGCTTGTCGAGCTCGGCGAGCAGGACCGGGGCGGCGTAGATATTGTCGACCGGAATGTCGAAGAACCCCTGGATCTGGTCCGCGTGCAGGTCCATCGTCAGCAGGCGCTGCACGCCGGCGGCCTGCAGCATGTTGGCGACGACCTTCGCGGTGATCGGTACGCGTGCCGAACGGGGGCGGCGATCCTGGCGGGCATAGCCGAAGTAGGGCATTGCCGCGGTGATGCGACCGGCGGAGGCGCGCTTGAGTGCGTCGACGAGCACCAGCAGTTCCATCAGGTTGTCGTTGGTCGGAGAGCAGGTCGGTTGCAGGACGAAAATGTCCTTGCCGCGCACGTTCTCGAGCAGTTCAACGTTGACTTCGCCGTCCGAGAAGCGTCCGACGGTGGCCGAGCCGAGGGAGATTCCAAGCCTGCGTACGACGTCGGCAGCAAGCTTGGGGTTGGCGTTGCCGGTGAAGACCATCAGGCTGCCACGGGGCATGACCGGTACTCCAGAGCCGAAAATGACAATGACGATGCTGAAAACGATGCGGGCAGGCATTTCGCCTGCCCGCAATCGGTTTGGCTGGGGAGGAAGGATTCGAACCCTCGAATGCCGGAATCAAAATCCGGTGCCTTGACCAACTTGGCGACTCCCCAAGAAACCATTCTCGCTGCCGTGCCGCACTTGCAGCGTACTGCAAAATCCTCACCACAACCCCGCTCGCCGGCTTATGCGAGCCAATCGGCGAGCGGATGACGCTCGATGCTGCGTGCGATCCGCACCCGCCATCTTGCCGGGCACGCCCGCGCAATGTGCGCCGCGACCGTCTCGCTCGCAACCGGAGCGAACACGCAAGCGCCCGATCCAGTCATCCGGGCCGGAGCGTGCTGCCCGAGCCAGTCGATCGCGTCCGCAACCTCCGGAAACCGTGCGCATGCGACATCCTGCAGCACGTTTCGGGTTGCTGCCGAAGCGAAGTCCGCAATTTTGATGGGTTCGCAATCACGCGTCAACTCCTTCGCAGCAAAAATGTCGCGCGTCGGAACTGCGACCGAAGGGACCAGGATCACGTAAATCGCCGGGGGGAGTTCTAGGGCAGCAAGGCATTCCCCAACCCCTTCCGCGAAAGCGTCGCGGCCAAAAAGGAAGAACGGCACGTCGGCGCCGAGGCGAAGCCCGAGCCGGGCGAGTTCTTCACGCGTGAGCCCGGTTCCCCACAGGCGGTTCAGCGCCATGAGGGTTGTTGCGGCATCCGAGCTGCCGCCGCCGAGTCCTCCCCCCATCGGCAGGTGTTTGGTCACGGCCAGTTCGACCCCGAGGCGGCAACCCGTTTCCTGCTGGAGCAGGCGCGCCGCCCGGACGGTGAGATCGTCTTCGGCCCGGACGCCCGACAGTGAGGTGGTGCGCACGATCTGCCCGTCCTCACGCAGTGTGAACGTGAGTTCGTCGGCCCAGTCGATGAGTCTGAAGGCAGTCTGCAGCAGATGGTAGCCATCGGGCCTGCGGCCAGTCACGTGCAGGAAGAGATTGAGCTTGGCCGGCGCAAGACCGTGCAGCGTCGTGTTCAGGGCAGTCGATTCCATTCGTCGATGATCAGGCGGATCCTGGTGTCTCCGCGGCTGGCTTCGAGCCGGCGCGGGACCGCGTCGGGAAGTGGGGTGGCATATTCGCCGTAGTCGATGATCCAGCCTGAATCGCCGATCCTCGCCGGGCGGCCGCCGGATTCGAGTCCAAGCACTCGCGCACCGGATCGGGGGATTGCCTGCACCCAGTTCGGAAGCGCTTCCAGAGGGGCTTCGACACCGAGCACCGCTGGGAGCATCGTGTTTGCGTCGGAAGCTTCCAGGCGTTTGCCGTCGGCAAGGACGAGCACTGCACCGGCGGCGTTGCGAGTCAGTTGCGCGACGATCTGTCCGAGTGGCGTCGAGACGGTCAGACGGTCGTGATCGGGCGTGTGTCGCCAATGGAACTGACCGTGGGCCGCCTCGGTTCCGTCGCTGGCCGACAGCCGTCCGTAGAGTTCGAATGCCGGAACCATCGAGCGCGCCGGTGCAACCGATCCGTTCGGTTCCGTGCGCTCGATCGGTCGGGTTGCGCACCCCTGCAGGGCCATCAAGCCCGTGACGAGCATCAAGGCGAGCGGTGCGGCGAGTCTTGGCCGCACTGGCAGCGGGTGGGCGGAGAGTTTCATCTTTCGCGCATGCGCTGCACGGTGCGTTGCAGGGTTTCGTTCTCCGGATGGCTGCTCAGCGCCTCGACCCAGACCCGTTCCGCTTCCTCGCGCCGATCGAGCACCCACAGAACCTCGCCGAGATGGGCAGCGATTTCAGGGTCGGGGCGCAACTGATAGGCGCGTTCCAGGTGCGCCAATGCCCCCGCTGGATCGCTGCGGCGATAACGGACCCAGCCCATGCTGTCGAGAATGAACGGGTCGTCGGGGGTCAGTTCAAGCGCGTGGGCGATCAGCTCCTCAGCTTCCTCCAGTCGCTGCCCGCGATCGGCCAGTGAGTAGCCGAGCGCATTGTAGGCATGCGCGTGATCGGGCTCCAGCGCAATCAGCTTGCGCAGCCTGGCCTCCATCACGTTCAGGCGGTCGAGCCGTTCGGCAAGCATGGCCGACTCGTAGAGCAGCTGGCCGTCGTCGGGCTCTTCGAGGAGCGCGGCATCGAGCAGGGTCAGCGCGTCCTCGATTCGGCCAGCGTCCCTCAGCAGCATCGTCTCGGCGAACAGCAGTCGCCGGCGGTCGGCATCGTCGACTTCGAGCGCACGCAGATGGGCCCGTGCCGGCTCCAGTTCCCCCGAGTTGGCGAGCAGGGTGGCGATCCGGATCTGGGCGTCGATGAAATGGGAGCCGGGCGCTACCGTCCGATACCAGCGCATCGCGTCGTCCGGCTGCTTGCGCCGTTCCGCGATCTGACCGAGGTTCAGGCGGATGCCGTCCGCCTCGGGATGGCCGGCATCCAGCACACGCTCGAACAGGGTGCGTGCCGTCTCGTAGTCGTCGAGCTGGGTGGACATGAGTGCGACTGCATACATCAGATCGCGGTCATCGGGACTGGCCGCGAGCAGGGTGCGGAACTCATCCCGTGCGGCCTCGAAATGGCGAGCCGAGACCAGCGTGCGGGCATAGGTCATGCGCAGGTTGCGCTGGTCCGGGCGTGCTGCAAGCAGCGTGCGCAGGTAGGCCAGCGCCTGCTCCGTGGCATCGAGCTGGACCAGCAGCTGGGTCTTGAAGAGGATTGCCGGTTCCCAGGCCGGATCGAGCTCGAGGGCATCCTCGATGGCTGCCAGCGCAGCAACGCCGCCCTCTTCCAGGGCGGCTTCGGCCTGGGCGCGCGCGAAGTGGGCCGCGGGCTCGTCCAGATAGGGTTCCGTGAGGCGGAACACGATCGCGTGGATCATCTGCTTGTCAGGTACGCGCGCCAGCGCACGGTTCAGGCCGAGAAGGTTCTGGCGCAGCTGCTCGGGAGACTCGGCGAGGATACGGGCCAGGTGGAGCTGGACTTCATTCAGGCGATCGCCGCTGCTCGCCAGCACGCTGGCGAGGACGCGGCGTGCCTCGTCCGAGGAAGGATCGGTCTCGTTCCAGATCGTGGCGGCGCGCGTGGCAGACGGGATGTCGTGGGCAAAGAGGGCGATCTCGGTGGCTCGCCGGGCAACACGGGGATCGCGGGTGAGGCCCGCGAGCTTCAGGTAGGCTTCGACCCCTATGGCTAGTTCGCCCCGCGCTCCGGCGATCTCCCCGATCAGCATCAGATAGAGCATTTCGGGGGTCAGCTCCTGGACCGGCAGGCCCGGCTCCTGAACGACGGCTGGCGGATCCTCCTGCGCAATTCCGGCGTTGGGATCCCCGGCGTGGGAGAGTGGCGCTGCGGTCAGTGCAAGGAATGCACACAGAGGTGCCGCGAACCCGAAAACCTTGAATATCATTGTCCTTGATCCGAGAGAAAGCGGGGTTGTCGCGCATCCGCCACGTGTGCCGCCTGCCTGCATGCTGCTGGTTCGGGATGAATGGTACGTCGGTTAGAGAACGTGATCCGGATTCCGTTCTCCTCCGTGCGCCCCATGGTATGCAGTTTCCGGTGGGGCGGGCAAGCGCAGCCCATGCCCGCGTTCCTTACATGGAGGGTTGTTGCATGCCCGAGTTGCCGGAAGTCGAGACGACCCGCCGAGGAATCCTGCCCTGGTTGCAGGGCCGACGGGTGACCGGCTGCAGCGTGCGTGCCGCGCGGCTGCGCGTGGAGATCCCATCGATTCTGCCGGAGCGGCTTGCCGGTCAGCGCCTGCTCGACGTGCGTCGGCGCGCGAAGTATCTCCTGCTGATGTTTCCAAACGGCGCCTTGATCATTCATCTGGGGATGTCAGGCAACCTCCGGATCCACCCGGCGCAGACTCCGGCGGGTCTGCACGATCACTTCGATCTCACCTTCGGCGATGTGCTGCTGCGCATGCGTGATCCAAGGCGCTTCGGGATGATCCTCTGGCACGAGGGCGATCCGCTGTGCCACCCCCTGCTGGCTGGGCTGGGGCCCGAGCCGCTCGAGGAAGGATTCGATGGTGCCTTGCTGCGTGCGCGTCTGTGGGGTGTTCGCCAGTCGATCAAGCAGGCGCTGATGGATTCGCACCGGATCGCCGGGGTCGGCAACATCTACGCATCGGAAAGCCTGTTCCGATCCGCGATTCACCCCTTGGTGCCGGCCGGGGCGCTCGGGATCGTCCGGTGCAGCAGGCTGGCAGCTGCAGTCCGTGAGACGCTCGCCGATGCGCTCGCCGCAGGCGGCAGCACCTTGCGCGACTACGTTGGTGGAGACGGGAGGGAAGGGTGCTTCCAGCACGAATGTTTCGTCTACGGCCGCGAAGGACAGCCTTGCCGCAAGTGTGCGACGCCGGTTCGCAAGTCCGTGACGGGGCAGCGCGCAACCTACTGGTGCCCCCGCTGCCAGCGGCGCTGAGCCGCCGCGGGCCATGCCGTGCGGGCAGTGCGGTACAGTGCGACGGCATGCACGAATCGCACCAATGGCAAGGTATTCGCTGGTCGGGCACTGGGTGCCGTTCATCAAAAAGACCTGCCGGGTGGATTGGAAAGCAGGCACTTCGGCGCTATCCTCACAACATGTCCACCCTGGCGCCCGTGCGCGCCCCCTGTGCGAGACGAACATGACCCTCGTCGATGATTTTTCCGCCTATGGCCGCTGGCGCGACGGAGCTTCCGGCGCAATCAACCGGTTGCGCGACTGGTTGACCCGCAACGAGATCGGCGATGCGCAGACCGAGTTGCGCCTTCAGTACGTGCTCGAGAGGCTGCGCGACGAGAAGCTGACGGTGGCATTCGTTGCCGAGTTCTCGCGCGGCAAGTCGGAACTGATCAACGCGATCTTCTTTTCGGACTTCGGCGACCGCATCCTCCCGTCGAGCGCCGGCCGCACGACCATGTGTCCGACCGAGCTGCAGTGGAGCGCCGATGCGAAGCCGGAGATCCGGCTTCTGCCGATCCACACCCGCCAGGGCAGTGCAAGCGTTGCCGATCTGAAGCAGGTGGCGGACCGATGGGTGGTGGAGCCGCTCGAAGCGGGGTCTGCAAAGGCACTGCAGGCAGCACTGGCGCGAGTCGGGGAGACCATCCATGTGGGGGAGGACGAGGCGCGCAGCCTCGGTTTCAAGGTCGACCCCCGCGGTGAGAATGGGCTCAAGCCCGAAAGTGACGGCACCGTAGAGATCCCGTGCTGGCGTCATGCCGTGATCCAGTTTCCTCATCCGTTGCTGGAGCAGGGGCTGGTCGTGCTCGACACGCCTGGGCTCAATGCGATCGGAGCGGAACCCGAACTGACGCTGTCCCTGCTGCCGAACGCACATGCCGTGCTGTTCGTTCTGGCCGCCGACACCGGTGTGACCCAAAGCGATCTGGCGGTCTGGCGCGAGTACGTCCAGGGCGGACGTGAGCGGCGCAAGGGCCGGATCGTCGTGCTCAACAAGATCGATGGCCTGTGGGACGGTCTGCGGGACAACGCGAAGATCGACGCCGAGGTCGAGCGTCAGTCTCGCACCGTCGCGAAGACCCTGGATGTGCGGCTGACGGACGTCTTTCCCGTCTCGGCGCAGAAGGGGCTGGTCGGGCGGATCAACGGGGATGCAGATCTCGTTGCGCGAAGCCGTATCCAGGCGCTGGAGCGGGCGCTGGCCGAAGACGTCCTGCCGACCAAGCAGGAGATCGTCCGCGACAATACCTTGCGCGAGATCACGCAGATCGTCACTCAGTCGCGCGAGTTGCTCGAGGCACGACTTGGCGGCCTGCAGGAGCAGCTCAAGGAGATCACCGATCTGCGGGGCAAGAACCAGAGCGTGATCGAGTACATGATGCGCAAGATCCGCGCCGAGAAGACCGAGTTCGAGGAAGGGCTGAAGAAGTACTACGCAGTGCGGACCGTATTTTCGACGCTGACCAACAATCTGCTCGCCCACCTCGGGCTCGATGCGCTGCGCGACGAGACGCGCCGCACGCGCGAGGCGATGCTCGAATCGACCTTCTCGAAGGGCTTGCGCGATGCCATGGAAGGGTTCTTCCAGCATCTGCGTGCGAATCTTGCGCTGTCCACAGAGGAGATCGGCGAGATCACCCGCATGCTCGACACGATGTACAAGCGGTTCAGCGTCGAGCACGGGCTCAAGCTCACGACGCCCGAAAGTTTTTCGACCCTGCGCTACGAGAAGGAACTGGACCGGCTCGAAGAAGCGTTCAACCGCCAGATCAACACGGCACTGATCCTGGTGACGACCGAGAAGCGGGTCCTGACGCAGAAATTCTTCGAAACGGTTGCGGTCCAGGCGCGTCGCACCTTCGAGGTCGCAAACCGCGACGTGGAACAGTGGCTGCGTGCGGTCATGGCGCCGCTCGAGACCCAGGTGCGCGAGTACCAGCTACAACTGAAGCGCCGCCTGGAAAGCGTCAAGCGCATTCATCAGGCGACGGACACGCTGGAAGATCGCGTGGACGAACTGAAACAGGCCGAAACCGCGCTCGTTACGCAACTCGATGAGATTGCGCGGCTCGAATCCGCCATCCGCGTCGCCCTCGGACTGGATCCGACTCCGCAGGTTGCCGAGGAGGGCGCGCAGGCGTCCGACCGCGCGGCCTGAGTCTCGCAATCCCGCCCCGGCCCGCATGACGGGCCGGGGCGCATCCTGTCAGGCTTCCTGGTTGGTCAGGCGCAGGAACTTCTCCATCAACTGCTCGCGCGTCTCGACCACGTCCGGGTTCAGCGGGATACAGTCGACCGGACAGACCTGCTGGCACTGCGGCTCGTCGAAGTGCCCGACGCATTCGGTGCACTTGGCCGGATCGATCTCGTAGATCTCTTCACCCTGATAGATCGCTCCATTCGGGCACTCCGGTTCGCACACGTCACAGTTGATGCATTCGTCGGTGATCATCAAAGCCATTTTCTCGCTACCTCACTCTGGTTTCAGGTTCTTTCGTTTCCGGCTCTCAAGGGGACCTTGTCCTGCAACCGGCTCAGGACGGCGGGCGCCACAAACTTGCTGACATCTCCACCCAGCCTCGCAATTTCGCGCACCATCGTGGCGGAGATGAACATGTACTCATCGGCGGGGGTCAGGAACACCGTTTCGACATCCGGGAAGAGTCTGCGGTTCATCCCCGCCATCTGGAACTCGTACTCGAAATCCGACACGGCGCGCAGTCCGCGCAGGATCAACCTCGCCTGGCGTGCGTGAAGAAAGTCCATCAGCAGCCCGTCGAAGCCGACCACCTCCACGTTCGCGAACGGTGCGAGGACCTCACGGGCAATCTCGACGCGCTCGTCGAGTGAGAAGATCGGCCCCTTGCCGGTGCTCGCGGCAATCGCCACGACGATGCGGTCGAACAGGCGCGCGGCGCGCCGGACCAGGTCTTCGTGTCCCCGTGTGAACGGGTCGAAGGTACCGGGATAGACCGCCATGGCTTCCTTCATTCGTCGATTCCTCGAAGCAGATGAAAATGAACCTGACCTGCCCGCCCCTTGCGGCTGACGTGCCAGGCGCCGAGACGGCTCAGCGGGGCTTCGGATTCCGCATACAGCCAGCCTTCAGGCTTGAGCATCCTGGCCAGCCAGGGTTCGATCCGTTCGAGCCAGCCCTTGTGGTAGGGGGGGTCGAGAAAGACGACGTCAAACACCGGTTCGGCCGATCGGGCGAATTCTACCGCATCGCCGCGGATAAGCTCTACTTGCGAAGCCTGCAGGGTTATTGCCGTCTGACGCAGTGCAGCGGCGACGCGTGGATCACGCTCGACCAGCGTGACTGCGGCTGCACCTCGCGAGGCGGCCTCGAACCCCAGGATCCCGGAACCGGCGAAGAGGTCGAGGCAGCGAAGACCGGTCAGATCCTGGCCGAGCCAGTTGAAGAGTGTTTCGCGCACGCGATCTGGCGTCGGCCGCAGGCCGCTGGCGGCCGGCACCTCGACCCGGCGCGAGCGCCACAGGCCGCCGACGATGCGGACCTGGCTCAATGCCCTGCCGTCCGGCCAGCCGCTGTGGACGGTGCCGCCTGCGCGGTCGAAGGATTGGTGGAGCCGCCCGATGCGCTGCTGGAGGACGGGTCTCCGCTGCCTCCGGCGACGACCACGACCAGATGTTCGCTGCGGACCCTTCGCGCAAAGGCATCGCGGATCGACTCGACCGTCACTGCTTCGACCCGTCCAGGGTAGGCGTCGAGCCAGTCCAGGGGCAGTCCGTAGAAGCCGATCATCGCGACGTGATCCAGGATCTTCGCATTGGAGTCGAGGCGCAGCCCGAAGCCGTTCACCAGATTGTCGCGCGCGGCCTTGAGTTCTTCGTCGGTCGGCCCGTTCGCGATGAAGTCCGCGAGTACCTCCTGGACCACGGAAAGGGCTTCGTCCGCCTGTCCGCCGCGGGTCTGGAGGCCGATCTGGAACGGACCGGCCACCTGCCGGGGCTGGAAGTAGCTATAGACGCTATAGGCCAGTCCGCGCTTCTCGCGGACCTCGTGTGTCAGGCGCGATACGAATCCGCCTCCGCCGAGGATGTAGTTGCCCACCAGTAGCGGGTAGTAGTCGGGATCCTCGCGCGACATGCCCGGCATCCCCGCGAGGATGTGCGCCTGCGACGAGGGGTGTTCGATGCGCTCGATCCGGCGTTCGGGCATTCCAGGGGCGGAAGGCGGAAGCATCGATGCGCCGCGCGGCAACCGCTCGGTCAGCGTGTTGGCGATCCGTTCGGCCGTTGCGCGGTCGACGTCGCCGACGATGCTTACGGTGGCGTTGCCGGCGGTGTAGTGCGAACGATGAAAATCGACGAGATCGTCACGCCGGATCCTCTGCAGGGATTCGACCGTCGTCAGCACGCCATAGGGGTGGGTGCCGAACGCCAGTTGCTGGAAGGCGCGCGAAGCGAGCGTTGCGGGCCGGGTGAGGGCGTCACGGAGTGCCGCGATCGCGCGGTCCCGCTCACGGTCGAGTGCGGCCTGCGGAAAGTCGGGGCGGGCGAGCAGGCCTGCCGCGAGTGCGACGGCGGCGTCGCGCTCGGCCGGGCTTGCCAGGGTCCGAAGCGACAGCCCGGCGCGATCGTCGTCGACACTGCCGCCGATGCGTGCGCCGCTATCGGCAATGCGCTCGGCGATCTTCTGTTCGTCGAGGCCGTCACTGCCCGTCGCAAGCAAGCCGCGGGTCATCTCGGCGAGGCCCGCCTTGTCGGACGGGTCGCGCGCACTGCCTGCGGAAAGATCGACGCGCAGGTCGATCAGCGGCAGGCTGCGGCTCTCGACGAAGAAGACGCGCGCCCCATGGTCATTGATCCAGTGCTGGATCCTGGGGCCGGCCCAGGCGGGTGCGATGGCGACCAGGGCGGCGAGAAGGAGCGCGAAGCGCAGGAGTCGGAAAGGGGAAAAGGTCTGCATGGCGGATCTCACCAGGGCAATCTCAGTGGCGTGTGGCGGTTGCGGTTCGGCGGGGCGCTGCCGGGTCGAGCGGCTGCGGCTCCAGTTCGGCGCGGGTCATCGTAAGCTCGGTGAAATAGCGCTGTGCGACCGAACGGACGTCGTCTGCGGTGACCTTGCGCAATCCCTCGATCAACGCTTCTTCATCGCGCCAGGAAAGGCCGGCGGCACCGAGAAAGCCGATCTCCATGGCTTGCCCCATCAGCGAGTCACGCTTGTACACCTGTGCGGCGACTGCCTGTACGCGCACCCGTTCGAGTTCTTCTTCGCGAATGCCCTCGTTTGCGATCCGGTCGATCTCGGCACGGAGCGCGGCCTCGAGTTCGGCTGCCGTGCGCCCCGGGCTAGGGGAGCCGGCCAGCATGAAGAGCGATGGGCCGCGGCCGATGCCGCCGTAGCTGGCCCCCGCGGAGACGGCGATCCGTTCTTCGCGCACGAGGCGCCGCTCCAGGCGTGCGCCTTCGTACCCGTCGAGCACTGCGGCGAGCACCTGCAGCGCATAGACGTCGCGATCGCCTCGTACGTCGCGCAGGGTGGGGGTGTGCCAGGCGAGTGCGACGTAGGGCAGTTCGGCCGGCGCGCGCACGATCGAACGGCGCGGACCCCGTTGCGGCGGCTCGCCTGCGATGCGGCGCTCGGGCAGGGCGCGCATCGGGATCGGGCCGTAGTGCTGGCGGGCCAGCGCGAAGACTTCCTCGTGGTCGACGTCGCCGACGACGACCAGACGCGCATTGTTCGGGGCGTACCAGTCGTCGTACCAGCGTTGTGCTGCGCTCAGGCGGTAGGCCTCGATGTCGGGCATCCAGCCGATGACCGGGCGGCGATACGGGTGCGCCTGCAGGGCCGTCGCCATCAGCTGCTCGAACAGCAGGGCCTGGGGTTCATCGTCGATGCGCAGGCGACGTTCTTCCTTCACGACTTCGACTTCGGGCAGAAAGTGCTCTTCGGCGAGCCGCAGGTTCACCATGCGGTCCGCTTCGAGCGCCATCATCGACCCCAGGTGAGTGGGCGGAATCTGCTGGAAATAGGCGGTATAGTCGCGCCCCGTGAAGGCGTTGTCGCGGCCGCCGACAGCGGCGACGCGGCGGTTGAACTCGCCCGGCCCGACGGTCTCGGTGCCTTTGAACATCATGTGTTCGAGCATGTGTGCAATGCCGGAGGCGCCTTCCGGCTCGTCGATCGCACCTGCGTCGTACCACAGCATGTGGACGACCGAGGGCGCGCGGCGATCTTCCTTGACGATCACCCGCAGGCCGTTGTCGAGCATGGTTTCATACGGATTGGCATGCAGCGGGCTGGCGGCCGCAATGAGCGTGATTCCGGTGGCAAGTATGGTCGTGGCACGGAGAATCTGGCGAATCATCTGGGAGTCCTGCATCTGGTAGAATTTCGGGCCGGTACGAGGGCATCCAGGCGACCGGTCGACGACCGTCGCATGCGCTGCGGCGCTGAATGTTAGCGCCAATCCTGCGCGTCTGCCCGTTCGGTTTCGAACCCCCTAATGACCCGAGGGCGCATGTTTGGTTTCCTGAAGAAGTCCGGCACTCCGGATTCCGAGAAGAATGTGGCACCCGGCGAAGAGGTTGCGCCCGCAGATGAGGCGGAGCCTTCCAGCGCTGCCGGGCAGGCCGAAGGTGAGGCTCCGCGCGATGGCGATTCCAGGGAAGCCTTGGACGAGGCGCCGCGCCGCTCGTGGGCCGAGCGGCTGAAGGCGGGCCTGAGCCGCACGCGCCAGCAACTGGGCGGCGGACTTGCGAATCTGTTCGGGCTTCGCAAGATTGACGAGGATCTCCTCGAAGAGCTGGAAAATACCCTCCTGATGGCCGATTGCGGTGTCGAGGCCACGCAGTTCCTGCTCGATGAGCTGCGCCGCCGCTGGAAGCGTGACCGTCTGGAGACGGCCGATCAGTTGCAGGCGGCGCTGGCCGAGACCCTGCGGGAGTTGCTCCAGCCGCTCGAGGCGCCGCTCGTGCTTGGTACGCATGCACCGTTCATCATCATGATCGCCGGCATCAACGGGTCGGGCAAGACGACCTCGATCGGGAAGCTCGCCAAGCATTTCCAGCAGCAGGGCAAGAGCGTGCTCCTTGCGGCCGGTGATACCTTCCGCGCGGCAGCGCGCGAGCAACTCGAAACCTGGGGTGCACGCAACAACGTGACGGTCATTTCCCAGGAGTCCGGCGATTCCGCAGCCGTCATCTTCGATGCCGTCAACGCCGCCAAGGCGCGTGGTATCGATATCGTGCTGGCGGACACGGCCGGTCGCCTCCCGACCCAGCTGCATCTGATGGAAGAGATTGCCAAGGTGCGACGCGTGATCGCGAAGGCGGCGCCGGGAGCGCCGCACGAGGTGCTGCTGGTGCTGGATGCCAACATCGGCCAGAACGCGCTGACCCAGGTCAAGGCCTTCGACGCTGCGATCGGGGTGACCGGGCTCGTCCTGACCAAGCTCGACGGCACCGCCAAGGGGGGGGTCGTGGCGGCCATCGCCCGACAGACGCCGAAACCGTTGCGGTTCATCGGCGTTGGGGAGGGCATCGACGATCTGCAGCCCTTCCGGGCGCGTGAATTCGTCGATGCACTGTTTTCGGTTGCGCCACGCGGCGAAGGCGCACGCGCTCCTTCCGCATGATCCTCTTCGAAGAGGTCGTCAAGCGCTATCCGGGCGAATACGTCGCGCTCGCGGGGGTCAGCTTCGAGATCCGGCACGGGGAATTCGTCGTGCTGTCCGGACACTCTGGCGCCGGCAAGAGTACCCTGTTGAAGATGATCCCGGTCATCGAGCGGCCCTCGTCGGGGACGGTGCGCATCAACGGGCAGGATGTGTCGCGCCTGCGCGCTGCGGCGATTCCGTATCTGCGTCGCAATCTCGGGCTGGTCCTGCAGGAGAGCCGGTTGCTGTTCGACCGCAGCGTGTTCGACAACGTCATGCTGCCGCTGGTGATCACGGGCCACCCGCCGCGCGATGCCGCCCGGCGGGTGGCTGCGGCGCTCGAGCGTGTCGGGCTCAAGGGGCGCGACCGCGAGATGCCGGCAGGGCTCTCCGGTGGCGAACAGCAACGCGTTGCGATTGCCCGTGCCATCGTGAACAAGCCCTCGATCCTGATCGCCGACGAACCGACGGCACACCTCGATCGGGCGTACGCGCGCGAGATCGCGGCGTTGTTCAAGTCCTTCAACGAGGCCGGTGTGACGGTCCTCGTATCCACCCACGACAGTGAATTGTTCGCCCACCATGCACCGCGCCGGCTGGTACTCGGCAAGGGCATCCTGATCGGGGATTCGGAATGACGGGATGGCTCTACCTGCACTTGCGGGCGATGGCCCAGGCGATCCGAAGACTCGCCACCCATCCGCTCGGAACGCTGCTCTCGGCGATGGTGGTCGGGATTGCGTTGTCCTTGCCTGCGGCCGGCTATCTGCTGCTCGACAATGTCGCCAGCCTGGCACGCGGGGTCTCGGGGACACCCGAAATCAGCCTGTTCCTTGCGACGGAGGCGGGCGCGGCGGAGGTCAAGGCCATCGAAGAGCGGCTGGGAAGTGAAGCACAGGTCGCAAGCTACCGCTTCGTGTCGCGTGAAGAGGCGCTGCGCCAGCTCGAGCAGAGCGGACTGGGCGATGTGCTCGGTGGGCTGGGGAGCAATCCCCTGCCGGATGCGTTCGTCGTTTCCGCGCGCGGAGACGATCCGGGAGTCTTCGAGCGGCTGCAGGCCAGATTCCGGGAATGGGAGCAGGTCGAGCACGTCCAGCTCGATTCGGCCTGGGTCGAACGCCTTCATGCCCTGCTTGGCCTGGGGCGGTCCGCCGTGCTGCTGCTGGCCGCGTTGCTCGGATTCGCGCTCGTGATCGTGACCTTCAACACCATTCGTCTGCACATCCTCACCCAGCGCCATGAGATCGACGTCAGTCGCCTGCTGGGCGCCACCGATCCGTTCATCCGGCGCCCGTTCTACTGGTTCGGAGGGCTGCAGGGATTGCTCGGCGGGCTCGTGGCGCTTGCCACGGTGTGGCTGACCGTGAAGGCCCTTGCGGCGCCGGTCGAGAGTCTGGCGGTGAGCTACGGGGCCGTCTTCTCGCTCTCCGGCCCGGATCTGCGGCAGGGTGCGAGCCTGCTGGCCTTCGCCTCGTTCCTGGGCTGGCTGGGTGCAGCGATCTCGGTTCGGCGGCATCTGGCCGAACGCCTGCGCTGAAAGGCTCCGGCACGCCGCCGTTCAGCACGCATCCTGCGCTATTCGCGTTCTTCAGCCGGACGGCGCCCGTCGCGCAGGGCAGCGACTTCGGCACGCAAGGCCCGAAGTTCCGCCATCAGCTCATCGTGTTCGGTTGCGACCAGTGCCCGGGTCTCGACCTGTTCCTCGTGTTCGGTGACGCTCATTGCATCGACGACGATCGCGATGAAGAGGTTGAGCACCGCAAAGGTGGTGAGCAGAATGAAGACGATGAAGAACAGCCAGGCGAGCGGATAGACCTCCATCACCGGGCGCACGATGCCCATCGACCAGGATTCGAGTGTCATGACCTGGAAGAGCGTGTAGAACGATGCACCGATGCTGCCGAACCACTCCGGAAAGTTCGCGCCGAAGAGCTTGGTCGTCATCACGGCCGCGATGTAGAAGACGAGCAGCAGCAAGGTCAGTACCGAGGTCATGCCGGGAATGGCCTTGAGCAGTGCGTTCACGACCTTGCGCATCGAAGGCACGACTGACACGAGACGCAGCGCGCGCAGGATGCGCAGGGCCCGCAGGACCGAGACCCCCTCGCCGGTGGGCGCGATGGTGACCGCAACGACAAGGAAATCGAAGACGTTCCAGCCGTCGCGGAAGAAGTTGTGACGATGGACCACGAGCTTCAGCGCGATCTCGATGATGAAGATTGCCAGCGCGACGCGGTCCAGCATGAGCAGCAGTCCACCGATTGCGGCGGTCGCGGTGGCAGAGGTCTCCAGCCCCAGCGTGATCGCGTTGATGACGATCACCGCGATGATGAAGCGCTGGAACGCGCGGGATTCGATCAGGTTCCTGAGGGTGTTCATGCGGGCGGCGCGAAGAGAGGCGAGTGATCCGGGGAACGGATTCTATAGCACTCCCGAGGTCCACCGCGCGCGCCAGTATGTGGCGGGTTCCGGCTTTCCGAGCAGGTAGCCCTGCAGCTTGTCGCAGCCGTGCGAGATGAGAAAACTGCGCTGGTACTCGGTCTCGACCCCTTCGGCGACCACTTCCAGCCCCAGGCTGTGGGCGAGACTCAGGGTTGCGGCGCTGATGGCGGCATCGTTCGAGTCGGTTTCGATGTCGCGCACGAATTCGCGATCGAGTTTCAGCACTTCGATCGGCAGCCGCTTGAGGTAGGCGAGCGAGGAGTAGCCGGTGCCGAAATCGTCGATCGCCAGGCGTACCCCGATCCTTCGCAGCGCCTGGAGCGTGTCGATCGCGCGTTCGGGATCGCTCATCGCGACCGACTCGGTGATTTCCAGCTCGAGTTCGCCATCTGACACCCCATGCGTGTGCAGGACCGTTTCCACTTCTCGCGCCAGATCCGGATTACGCAGCTGATGCGCCGACAGGTTCACGGAAATCTGCGCGACGCCCAACCCCTCCGTCTTCCACGCCGCGAACTGCCGGCAGGCTTCGCCGAGCACCCACGATCCGATCTCCTCGATGAGGCCGGTTTCCTCCGCAATCGGGATGAACCGGATCGGTGGAATCAGCCCGCGCTCGGGATGGCGCCAGCGCACCAGGGCCTCGAACCCGAATGGGTGGGCGCCGGGTGGGTCGGAGGCGCGAAACTGCGGCTGGTAATGGAGTTCGAACTGGCCGGACTCGATCGCAGCCCGCAGTTCGCGTTCGAGCGTCAGGCGTTCGCCGGCGGCGGCATTCAGCGCCCGGGTGAAATACTGCAGGTTGTTGCGCCCCTGTTCCTTCGCGTGATACATCGCCGTGTCGGCATTCTTCATCAGGGTGCTCGTGTCGGAGCCGTCTTCCGGGTAGATGGCGATCCCGATGCTTGGACTGGTGTGCAGCCGGTCCGTGTCGATGTCGTAGGGCTGGCCGAGGGTGTCGAGGATCTTGGAGGCCACCGGCGAAGTGTCGGACGGATCGGAAAGGCCGGTCAGGACGGCGACGAACTCGTCGCCTCCGAGGCGGGCGACGATGTCGCTCTCCCGCACACAGAGCTGGAGACGGCGCGCGACCTCGACGAGCAGCAGGTCGCCGACATGGTGGCCAAGGGTGTCGTTGATGATCTTGAAGCGGTCGAGGTCGATGAACAGCACGGCCAGATGCGTCCCTTCGCGCCGCGCCGAGAGCAGCTCCTGCGACAGCCGGATCTCCAGGTTGTAGCGGTTGAAGAGGCCGGTCAGGCTGTCATGGTGGGCCAGATGCTCGATCCGCGCCTCGGCGGCCTTGCGTTCGCTGATGTCGGTGAAGCTGGCGATGTAGTGGGTCGGTGCGCCCTGTTCGTTGCGGATCACCGAGATGGCCGCCCACTTGGGATACACCACACCGTTCTTGTTGCGATCCCACAGCTCGCCTTGCCAGTAGCCACTCGTGTTGAGGTTGGCCCACATCGCCTGGTGCGTCTCGCGCGGGGTCAGGTGCGAGGCGAGCAGCCTGGGATTGCGCCCCGCGATCTCGTCGAGCGCGTAGCCGGTTTGTTGCGTGAAGGCCGGATTGACGGCGACGATCCGGTTTTCGTGATCGGTCACCATGATCGCCTCGCCGCTGTGCTCGAAGATGTTGGCATAGAGCTGGAGGGCCTCACGGGTCCGTTGTTCGTCCGTGATGTCCTGCACCGTTCCGCGTGACAGAAGCGGGGCGCCATCCTCGCCGAACACCGTCTCGCCATGCTCACGCACATGCTTGATGCGTCCGTCCGGCATCAGCAGCCGATGGGTGATGTCGTAGGGTTGTCTTGATTTGAGTGAGCCCTGATAGGCGTCGTGGACGGCTTCGCGATCCTCGGGGTGGATGAGCCCGAGAAAGGTTTCATAGGTGGCGCCAAAGCGCCGCGGGTCGATCTCGAAGATGCTGAAGACCTGATCCGACCACTCCAGATGACCACTCCCGAGGTCCAGCGTCCAGCTTCCAAGGTGCGCGATCCGCTGGGCTTCGTTCAGATTCTCCATGCTGCGAGCAAGTGCTTCCTTCGCCCGCTTGTTCGCCGTGATGTCCTTGAAAACAGACAGGATTTCGCCCCCTGGCAGGCGCATCACGTCATTGTCGACCCAGAGGTCGACCCGACCGTCCCGATAGTTTGCCAGCGCGACGGTCTCGGACACCCCGGTCGAGTGGACGCGCTGGAATGCACCGAACAGTCCGGCGGCTTCGAGCCCGGGGAAGGCGCGGCGGGATGGCAGGCCGACCACCTCTTCACGCCTGATCCCGGCAATGCGCTCACCGGCCGGGTTGATGTCCAGCACGATGAACTCGCTACCATCCGATGTGGGACGGTAGAGCGCCACCCCGTCGTTCATGCTGCCGAACATCGCCCGGTAGCGGGCTTCCTGTGCTGCAATGATCGTTTCGCTGCGGATGAAGCGGCGCCCGAGCACCAGGGCCGCAGCGGTCGACAGCAGCAGGAAGACTGCGAAGGCGAGCAGGGTGGCGCGTTGCAGGGCGCGAACGGCACCGAGGGCTTCAGCGGTATCGACCTTGACGACCATGCCCCATTCGAGTGCGGGCAGATAGCGCCAGCTTGCGACGACCTGTTCGCCCGAGTAATCGTTCGTGACGGCACTGCCGTGCTCGCCCGACAGCGCGAGACGCATCGGATAGGCGGACTGCCCCAGTGCCACGTGTTCGCCCGATCCGGACGACGGTCTGCGGCGCAGCGGTGCGGTGTAGAAGACTTCGTCGCCCTCAAGGCGCGCGAGCGTGGTTTCTCCGCTCATCCCCAGACCCGTGCGGTCGGTGACCACGGGCGCCAGGGTCTTGAGGTCGATCTGCAGCGCGATCGCCCCGATCGGCCGGTCCTCCTTCATCACCGGTGCGACCGCAAAGGCTGATACCGCGCCGGCAGAGGGTTCGTACGGTTCGAACGGCGACAGGCCCACATGCAGGAATCCGGTCGCCTGTCCGAATCCGGTTGCGAGTCCGGTATCGGCATACGGGCCGTGGCGCAGGTTCGTGCCGAGGTCGGATTCGTGCCGCAACGAGAAGATGACGTTGCCGTCGATGTCGATCAGAAGTAGATCGTGGTATTCGCTGCTCTCAAGCAGTTCGGCCATCTCCTCGCGGAATCGGGCGGCGTTCAGCTCCGTCGCAGGAAGGCCTCCGCGGCGAAAATCCTGCGACAGCGGCCCGACGGCTTCCCGCACCCGACGCATGCGCGCCTGCTCGCGTACATCGGTCAGTCGCTCGTTGAGGTACGCGTCGATCTGATCGGCCTTCTTGTCGGCAATGGAGGAGATGCCCTGCAGCACGGTCGCGGTGATCGTGCGCTCGAAGGTCTGCAGGTAGATCCACGCCAGGCTGGCGAGCGGGATCAGGGCAACAACGAGAAAGCCGAGCGCAAGCCGGGTGAGGAGGCTGAGCTGTTTCAACGCAAGTCCTCCGGCGTTGCAGGCCCAGGGCGGATGATCGACAGGCCGCCTACGCGCTGAATCCAGGCATCGCGGCTGCGATAGGGCGGAAACGGCGTTGGCCGCACGATGCCTGTGGAGATCGGCTCGATGTCGAACTGACCGTCGCTGCGCGCATGGCCAGCATAGACGCGGCGCCAGGCATGGCGGGTTGCCGCGTCGATCGCCACCGTCCCCGAAGGCGCGGAAATCCCTTGCCGGCCGACTGCGTTCAGGATCTGGACCGGATCGCTCGTGCCGCTCGCCTCGACTGCCCGTGCCCAGAGCCGCACCGCGTTGTAGCTGGTCTCGATCGGATCGCTCGTCACGCGTTCGTGACCGAAGCGCGCGCGGAAGGACTCGACGAAGTCCTGATTGGAGGCCGACGGCAGGCTCTGGAAGTAGCCCCAAACCGCGAAGTGGGCCGGATGGCTGCGCAGCGACGCCATCGCCTGCAGTTCCGCTTCCCCTACGCTGAACGACACGACCGGAATGTCACCGAGCCCGACCGCAAGCAGCGCTGCGAAGAAGGGCTCGTTGCCGGCACCGTTGAGCGTGCTGATCACGAAATCCGGCCGGACATGGCGAATCCGCGCGGCAATCCTCGTGAAGTCGGTGGCGCTGAGCGGCTCGTAATGCTCGGCCTCGACTGTGCCGCCGGCTGCAACCACCATGTCGCGTACCATCAGGTTCGCAATGCGCGGAAACACGTAATCGGAACCGATCAGGTAGGCGCGCTTGCCGAAACGGTCGAGCGCCCAGCGCGTGCCGGGAAGAATCTGCTGGTTCGGTGCAGCGCCCAGATAGACGATGTGAGCCGACTGCTCCAGTCCTTCATGCTGCAGGGGGTAGAACAGCACGCCGTCCTGTTCCTCGACCACTGTCCGCACCGCCTTGCGGCAGGCCGAGGTCCAGCAGCCGAAGAGTGCCTGCACGCGCTCTTCCATGATCAGGCGTCTGGCTTCATTCGCGGCGGTTGACGGGTCGGAACGGGAATCTGCGACGAGCATCTCGACCGGCTGCCCCAGCACCCCTCCGTTCGCGTTGAGCTCCTCGACCGAGAGGCGCAGCGCATCGACCAGCCCGCGCTCGCTTTCAGCCATCACGCCAGTGAGCGAGTGAATCACCCCGATCCGGATCGGCGTGTGCTTCGGCCCCTGCCAAAGCCACAGCGAGGCGCCCAGGGCGGCCAGCACCAGCAGAAGCGGCAGGAACGATCGTGAGCGCATCAGGTTGAATCCGGCCGGAATCGATGCGCTGCCACCGCACGGATCCGGCCGTGGCAGCGCGAATCAGTCCATTCTATCGACTCCGTCCGGGAAAGTCTGCGGCGTGTCGGCTCGTTCGCCGTTTCGACACGTTCGTCCAATGTGTCGAAGGAATCGACAGGATGTCAGTTCGTGTCGAACAATGACCCGGATTTCGACGGATCCGTCCGGGCGGCCAGATCACGCACCGGGGCGCGGGTTCCTGCGCTTTAAGTTCCTGGTGGGCCCAGCAGGATTCGAACCTGCAACCAAAGGATTATGAGTCCTCTGCTCTGACCGTTGAGCTATGGGCCCGAAACGCGCCCGCCCCAGGGCGGGGCGGGTAGAGACGGGGAGGTGGCCGGGGTCAGCTGTCGCTGTCGAGGAAGCTGCGCAGCCGTTCGGAGCGGCTCGGGTGGCGGAGCTTGCGCAGGGCCTTGGCTTCGATCTGGCGGATGCGCTCACGCGTGACGTCGAACTGCTTGCCGACTTCCTCGAGCGTGTGGTCGGTGTTCATCTCGATGCCGAAACGCATGCGCAGCACCTTGGCTTCGCGCAGCGTGAGCGAGTCGAGCACTTCGCAGGTGGCGTCGCGCAGGCTGGAGAACATCGCGGCATCGGCCGGTGCGAGCGTGGCCTGATCCTCGATGAAGTCGCCCAGGTGTGAATCGTCATCATCACCGATCGGGGTTTCCATGGAGATCGGTTCCTTGGAGATCTTCATGATCTTGCGGATCTTCTCTTCGGGCATCTCCATCTTCTCGGCCAGCGTCGCCGGATCGGGTTCCTGCCCGGTCTCCTGCAGGATCTGGCGGCTGATGCGGTTCATCTTGTTGATCGTCTCGATCATGTGCACCGGAATGCGGATGGTGCGTGCCTGGTCGGCGATCGAGCGGGTGATGGCCTGGCGGATCCACCAGGTCGCATACGTCGAGAACTTGTAGCCGCGGCGGTATTCGAACTTGTCCACCGCCTTCATCAGG
>JAHDYG010000020.1:0-18180 GCA_023383815.1 Rhodocyclaceae bacterium | reverse complement strand
ATCGAGATCACCAGGCGCAGGTTGGCCTCGGTCATCTCGCGCTTGGCGCGGCGCATCTTGGCCTCACCGGTGGACATCTGGCGGTTGATGTCCTTGAGGTCCTTGAGCGGAATGCCGATGCGCTCCTGCAGGTCGATCAGCTTCTGCTGTTCTTCGAGCACGGCCGGATGCACGCGCATCAGCCCTTCGGCGTAACTGGTGCCGGCAGCGATCTCGTCCTTCAGCCAGTCGAGGTCGACCTCGCGGCCCGGGAAAACCTTGATGAAATGCTGGCGCGGCATGCCGGCGCGTTCCACGCACAGGCGCAGGATCTGGCGCTCATGGCCGCGCACCTGCTCGACCATGTGGCGAACCGAGTCGCACAGCCGCTCGATCGTTTTTGCGGTGAAGCGGATGTTGAGCAGTTCGTCGGAAATCTGCTGCTGAAGATCCCGGTATTCGCGATCCTTCGAGCCCTTGTCGCCGAGGGCAGTCATCTTGCTCTCGTAGAGGTCGCGGATGACCGCGAAGCGCTCCAGCGCATCGGTCTTGAGCTTGAGCAGCGTTGCGGCGTTTGCTGCGGCTTCCTTGTCGGCGCCGCCGTCCTCGTCATCGTCGTCGCCGTCGCTCTCTTCGTCGCCGTCGTCCGTGTCTTCGTCGAGGTCGGATTCGGCGTCGTCTTCGGAAACGGATTCATCGGTTTCGGCCGCTTCACCCGCCTGCGGGTCGATCAGTCCGTCGATCAACTCGTCGATGCGCATCTCGTCACGCGCGACCTTGTCGGCGGAGTCGAGCATCTCGGCAATCGTGGTGGGGCACGCGGAAATTGCCTGCACCATGTGTTTGAGGCCTTCCTCGATCCGCTTTGCGATCTCGATCTCGCCTTCGCGCGTGAGCAACTCGACGGTGCCCATCTCGCGCATGTACATCCGTACCGGATCGGTCGTGCGCCCGAACTCCGAGTCGACCGACGACAGGGCCTGCTCGGCTTCCTCTTCGGCGACGTCTTCGTCGACCGAGGCCGGAACGTTGTCCGACATCAGCAGGTCTTCGGCCGCGGGGGCTTCGTCGAACACCTGGATGCCCATGTTGTTGAAGGTCGCGATGATGCCTTCGATCTGCTCGGCATCGGCCACGTCGTCGGGCAGGTGGTCGCTGATCTCGGCGTAGGTGAGATACCCGCGTTCCTTGCCGAGCGTGATCAGCGTCTTCAGTTGGGTGCGACGAACTTCGGGGTCCAGCGTCGTGGTCTCGGCGGTGCTGGCCGCGGGCGTTTCGACTTTCTTCCTGGCTCTGGAGGTGCGCCCTGCCGGGCTGTCTTTGCGCGAACCTTTGGCTTTTTCGCGGGCCATGGCACTCCTTGAATCGAGATGAAGGTAAATCGGGGAAACCGAAAATTGTACTACAAGTTCTTGGTCGCGCCGAGATCCAGAAGGTTCCGCTTTTCAAGCAGCAGGGCCGCCAGTCTATGGCGTTCGCTTGGAGAGAGCCCGCCCGCGCGCTCCTGTTGCGTGAGGCTCGCGATCTCTCGGTCGATTGCGATTGCATGCATCCGGCGTAGCGTGTCTTCGAACAGGGTTTCGATCACTGATTCATCATAGTCGCTGAATACGAGATCTGCGGCAGCCGCGTTGAGCGTCGTTGCGCAGGGGGTGTCGCGAAAGTGTTCGACGAGCGCTCCGGCGCCTCCAGAGAGTTCGAGTTCGCCGACGCTTGTGGCATCGATCAGGGCAACCAGCGCCTTGCCGTCGGGTTCGTCCGGCGGAATCAGGTCCACGGGCAACCGGGCAATCCAGGCCGGATGCTGGAGCACGAGGCGCAGCAGGGTTGCTACCGGAGAGGCGGGCTTGCGACGCCCGCGCATGGGCTGGGGGCGTGCAGGCCGGTCGACGCGCGCGCGCGTCGCCTTTCCCGACGGGCGGGTTCGTTCGGCCGCGCGCAAGCCGAACGCGGTCTCAACCTCCGTCTGGGTCAGTTCGCTCGCTTCCGCCAGGCGCTTGATGAGCTGCAGTCGGAGCATCGGCGCGGCGACGCGGATCACCAGGGGGCGGGCGACGTGGATGAGCCGGGCGCGCCCTTCGGCCGTATCGAGCGGGCACTGCGCGGCCAGTTCGTCGAGCAGGAAACTGGCCAGCGGCGTAGCGCTGGCGCAGGCACGCTCGAATGCGGCCCGACCCTCTGTGCGCACGAAGGAGTCCGGGTCGTGCTGCTCGGGAAGAAAGAGGAAGGCGAGCGTGGCGTCGTCGCGCAGCACCTCGAGCGCAGCTTCGAGTGCACGCCAGGCTGCCTTGCGGCCGGCCGCGTCGCCGTCGAAGCAGAACACGATCCGGTCGGTCTCACGCAGCAAGGTGGTGACGTGCTGGCGTGTCGTTGCGGTGCCAAGTGTCGCGACTGCGTTGGCAATCCCGAACTGTGCCAGGGCAACGACATCCATGTAGCCTTCGACGACGAGCGCGTGACCGGACTCGCGGATCGGCTTCTGTGCCTGAGGCAGGCCGTAGAGTTCCCGACCCTTCTCGAACAGGGGGGTTTCGGGGGAGTTGAGGTACTTGGGTTCGCCCGAATCGAGCACGCGCCCGCCGAAGGCGATGACGCGTCCACGGCGGTCGAGGATCGGAAACATGATGCGGTTGCGAAACCGGTCGTAGCGCCGCTTCTGTTCGTTCTCGATGACGAGGCCCGCTTCGAGCAGGGGTTTTGCATCGTAGGTGGGGAAAGTGCCCTTCAGCGCCTGCCAGTCGTCGGGCGCGTACCCGATGCCGAAGCGTGCAGCGATCTCGCCAGTCAGCCCTCTGCGCTTCAGGTAGTCGATTGCGTTGGGTGCATGCTTGAGCTGTTCGCGATAGAAGCGCGCGGCGATTGCCATGGTTTCGAACAGCGATTCGTCCGGGCGCTTGGGCGCATCGCCGATCGCGTTCTTCTCCTCGGGAACCTGTAGTCCGGCCTGTGCCGCCAGTTCCTTGACGGCGTCGACGAACGACAGTCCGCTGTACTCCATCAGAAAGCCGATTGCGTTGCCATGCACCCCGCAGCCGAAGCAATGATAGAACTGCTTGGCCGGACTGACCGAGAACGAAGGGGTCTTCTCGCCGTGGAACGGGCAGCAGGCGAAGTAGTTGGCGCCACCCTTCTTCAGTGTCAGATGTCGTTCGATGACATCGACGATGTCGATGCGGGTGAGCAGGTCCTGGATGAACGACTGCGGAATCATGGCCGAAGGGCGCTGCCACTTGGCCGGGAGCCGCCGGGTTTCCGCAACTGGAGCGGTATTCCCCGGTTCTGGCTGGTGTTCCTTACAGGCTTCGACATGCTTGCCCCGGGCCCGGAAAGCACAAAAGCACACCGGGCGCGAACCTCGAGGTTCGCACCCGGTGTGATGACATTCTGCGACGGTGCTGCGTCGGTGCGGATCAGTAGAGCTTCGGCGGCAGCATCTGGCTGCGCAGGCGCTTGTGATTGCGCTTGACCGCTGCGGCCAGCTTGCGCTTGCGCTCCGCGGTCGGCTTCTCGTAAAACTCGCGCGAGCGCAGCTCGGTCAGCAGGCCCGTCTTCTCGATGGTGCGCTTGAAGCGGCGGATGGCCACTTCGAACGGCTCGTTTTCCTTGAGGCGAATACCCGGCATTACGGAATTCCTTGTGTGTCTTAGGTGGCCGACTGAAAGACGCGGATTATAACCGGGGCAAACATGATGATCAAGGCGTGTTCCATCGTTTTCCTGCCTTGTGCGGTGTCTGCGGTTTCTGGTGCGCCCTTGCCATCCGCGCTACACTCCCGCGGTCTTGATGAACTCGCCCGGTCGGGCAGGAACGGAGCGAATGAAGGTTCTTGGGATCGAGACTTCCTGCGATGAGACGGGCGTGGCGATCTACGACACGACGCAGGGCTTGCTCGGGCACACGCTTCACAGCCAGGTGGATCTCCACGCGGCCTATGGTGGCGTTGTGCCGGAGCTGGCATCGCGCGACCATATCCGGCTATTGCCCGCGCTCGTGCGCCAGACGCTCGAGTCGGCGAGGTGCTCGCTCGCCGAGCTCGATGCGGTGGCCTATACGGCCGGACCGGGGCTGGCCGGCGCGCTGCTGGTGGGCGCAGGCTATGCGGAATCGCTCGGACTGGCCCTGCGTGTGCCGGCGCTGCCGATTCACCATCTCGAAGGGCATCTGCTCTCGCCGCTGCTGTCGCGTGACCCGCCGGAGTTTCCGTTCGTTGCACTGCTGGTTTCGGGCGGACATACCCAGCTGATGGAAGTGACGGGAGTGGGGGCGTACCGGCTGCTCGGAGAGACGCTCGACGATGCCGCCGGAGAGGCCTTCGACAAGACCGCCAAGCTGATGGGGCTGGGTTACCCCGGAGGGCCGCAGCTCGCAGCTCTGGCCGCAGCAGGGCGCGTCGGGCGCTTTGCGCTGCCGCGCCCGATGATGCGGGCGGCCGGTCTCGACTTCAGCTTCAGCGGACTCAAGACCGCGGTCCTGAACGTGGTGTCGGCGCCAGGCTGGGATGCTGCCGATGCGGCCGATCTCGCCGCCGATTTTCAGGAAGCCGTCGTCGATGTGCTGTGTGCGAAAGCCATGCGGGCACTGGAGCTGTGTGGGTTGTCGCGGCTGGTGGTTGCTGGTGGCGTTGGTGCGAACCTGCGCCTGCGCGTGCGGCTGGACGCTTCAGCGCGGCGCAAGGGCCGGCAGGTGTACTATCCCGAGCCCGAGCTGTGTACCGACAATGGGGCGATGATTGCGTTTGCCGGGGCGCTGAGGTTCGCGGCGGGCGAGCGCCCGCATGCGGCGCCCGCGGTTCGTGTGCGGCCGCGTTGGCCGCTTGCGGAACTGCAGCGCCCCTGAAAGCCTCACGCCTTCTTGCCGCCGATCTTTCCTTCGGTGCCGTTCTTGAGCTTGCGGATGTTCTCGGCGTGGCGCCAGACGAGCACGGCGCTCATCGCCATCAGAACGCCGACCGTCGTCGTGTCGGAGAACAGCATGAGGCCGGCGAGGGGCGCCGCCGCAGCGGCGGCGAGGGCTGCGACTGATGAATAGCGGGTGGCGAACGCTACGGTGAGCCACACCCCGAGCGCAACCAGGGCAAGCCAGCCGCTGATCCCGCCCAGCACACCGAGCGCGGTCGCAACGCCCTTGCCGCCCTTGAACTTCAGGAACACGCTGAAGACGTGGCCGAGAAAGGCTGCGAAACCGGCAAGTGCCGCTTCGGCAGGACTGAATCCGAGCGCGTGCGCGCCCCAGACCGCCAGCCAGCCCTTTGCACAGTCGCCAGCCAGCGTCAGTGCCGCGGCGCCCTTGCTGCCGCTTCGAAGCACGTTCGTTGCGCCGGGGTTGCCGGAGCCGTACTGACGGGGATCGGCGAGGCCGAACAGGCGACTGGAGAGGATGGCGAACGGTACTGAGCCGATCAGGTAGGCTGCCACAAGAAGGAGTGCGAGCATCGTCGGGGGTTGCCTGAGGGGCCGCCTCGGGTACGGGCCGGCGGCGCGTTAGAATGGCGCGATCTTAACTCAAGAGACGCCGCAGCCCGATCGGGCTTCGAGCTTCACGACCAGGCCGCCGCGGCAGGGCAATGCGCCCGACGGCAAGACAGACGGGAACACAGCATGGATTTCATCTTCGTCGAGGGATTGCGCGTTCAGGCCTGGGTCGGCGTCTATCCGCGCGAAAAGGCTGCGGCGCAGACCCTGGAGCTGAACCTGACCTTTGGCGTTCCGGATGCGGCGGCCGAGCGCGACGATCTCGCCGATACGATCGACTACGCGGAAGTCGTCGAGCGTATTCGAAAGGAGCTCGCGACGCGCCATTTCAATCTGATCGAAACGCTCGGGGAATTCGTCGTGAAATTGCTGTTCGACGAGTTCAGCGCGCCGTGGGTGAAGATCCGGATTGCGAAGATCGGCGTGATGAAGGGCGTCGGGCGGGTCGGCGTGTTCATCCAGCGCGGACGCGACGGCCGCACGTTCCCCGGCGAAACGCCCTGAACGGTGCGCTCGCCGGGCCCGGTGCGTGGCCCGATTGCCCGATGGACCGAGCCAGCGGATTCGGGGCGGGCATTCCACGACGAGCCGAACCGTTTCAGCCTGCGCTCTTTTCCAGAGCCGACAGCGGTTTGCCCTGATCGAGCCAGGCAATCACCCAGCCGGGTTTGCGCCCGTGACCGGTCCAGCCGATCTTCGGGTTTTCCGGGTGGAAATACTTCAGTGGCTTCTTGGTCTTCCTGCGCGGCGCTGCGCTTGCCTTGCGCTTTCCGGATGCGGGCGCCGGGCGGGGTTCCGCGGTGGCGGCTTCGTCGATCAGATCATTGAACTCCAGGCCTTCGTCGGAGGCCATTTTTTTCATCTGCTTCAGAAGGTTGCGTTTGATCGAATCGCTCTTCCGGCGAATTTCGGCCGTGACACGCTTTTCGAGCTGTCGCAATTCCGCGAGCGAAAGTCCTGATAGATCCATGTTGTCTCCGCTTGAGATTGGGTGAGAAGACCAGAATGGGGCATGGCCGGGAATAGGCATTCAATTGCACGGCAATGCGCAACGATTCTGCCATCAATTCATTCATATTGAAACCGGGTGCAAAGATCCCGTGCACCGGATCCCAATGTGCTCCGGAAAGGAGCTGCTCCCGCTACTGTCCGGCCTCGATCAGGACTGGCCGCAGGATGCGCTGGAGGTCGTGCGGGTGTACGCCGACGAGAAATCCGCGCCGTCCGCCATTCAGATAGACGATCGGAAGATCGAGGATCGTCCGCTCCATATACACCGGCATCGACTTTCGAGTGGCAAATGGCGAGGTGCCGCCGACCAGATAACCGGAATGACGGTTTGCCGTCTCGGGCCGGCATGGCTCGATCTTCTTGCAACCGGCCTGGCGCGCGAGATCCTTTGTCGACACCTTGAGATCACCATGCATCAGGACGATCATGGGGTGTGCGCTCTCGTCCTCCATGATCAAAGTCTTCACGACCGAATGCTCCGGAAGATTCAATTGACGTGAGGAATGCGAGGTGCCTCCGTGGGGTTCGTACTCATATAGATGAGTCGAATAGGCAACCCTGTGCTGCTTCAGGAAGCGCGTCGCCGGGGTTTCGGGAGCGTGATTGGAAGGCTTGCTCATCGTTGCATCGATCTGGAAAGGAGTGGTTCAAGCGTGCGCTCATGCACGCGGATGATGCATCTGGTACATCGTCCTGAGCCGTTCGCGCGCCACATGGGTATAGATCTGTGTGGTCGAGATGTCGGCGTGTCCGAGCAGCATCTGGACGACGCGCAGATCGGCACCATGGTTGATGAGATGCGTGGCGAACGCGTGGCGCAGGGTGTGCGGCGAGATCCGGGACGCCGGGATCGCAGCCTGCGCCGCGTGCTGCTTGATGATGCGCCAGAACATCTGGCGTGTCATTCCGCTGCCGAAGCGGGTGAGGAAGACATGATCGCTGCTGCGAGCCGCGAGCAGTTGCGCACGCGCTTGTGCAAGATATCGGTGGATCCAGTCGACCGCCTGCTCGCCGAGCGGAACGAGCCGCTCCTTGTCCCCTTTTCCGATGATGCGCACCACACCTTCCTGCAGGCTCATCTGAAAGAGCTTCAGTTCGACCAGTTCGGATACGCGCAGGCCGGTCGCGTAGAGCACTTCGAGCATGCTGCGGTCGCGCAGGCCGAGCGCCGTGTCGGGATCGGGTGCCGCGAGCAGGCGCTCGACCTGGGCTTCCGACAGCGTTCCGGGAAAGCGTTCGACACGCATCGGAGGGTCCAGGCGCAGCGTCGGATCATCCTCGCGCAGGCGATGGTCGATGAGGAAGCGATAGTAGCGGCGCCAGGCGGACAACAGCCGGCGCTGGCTGGCCGGGGTGGATCGGCGGCTGAACTCGGCCAGATAGGTCGCGAGATCGGCTGGAGTGGCCGCAGGTAGCACGCCGTTGCGGCTCTCCAGCCACAGCGCGAAGAGCGCAAGGTCGCTCCGGTAGCCGGCGATCGTGTTGCGTGCGAGGCCATCTTCGAGCCAGAGGGTGTCGCCAAACGCGTCCAGGCATTCGCGTGCCTGCGGACTCAGCCGATTCTCGGCCGGGTTCAACGGGCGGCTTCGAATGCGAGCAACCACTGCTTGGCCGACATCAGATGGCCGCTGCGCGCGTGGGCGAAGCCCCCGGGCCCTGTCGCGGCCACCACGCGATGGCAGGGGATGATCAGCGGGAAGGGATTGGCTCCGCAGGCCTGTCCCACCGCGCGCGCAGCGCTGCCCAGGCGCACCGCGATGGTGCCGTAGGTGGTGGTTTGCCCGCGCGCAACGCTGGCGATCTGCGACCAGACGCGCCGCTGGAAATCCGTTCCACGCGATGCGAGCGGCAGGTCGAACGGCCGGTCAGGGTCTTCCAGCCAGGCTTCGATCTGTCCGGCAGTGCGCCGGGCCAGTGCGTTGCGTGGGCTGCGTTCGGCTGCATCAGGAGGCAGGAACACCAGCTCCAGCACCCGTTCGCCGTCGGTCTCGATCCCGAACGGACCGAACGGGGTGGTCAGCACCGCATCGAAGCGGTCCGCCGCGTTCGTCATCCGCGCCGGATCTCGCCGTTGCCGAACACGATCCACTTCCGGCTCGTCAGGCCTTCGAGCCCGACCGGACCGCGTGCGTGGATCTTGTCGGTCGAGATGCCGATCTCGGCGCCGAGCCCGTATTCGAACCCGTCGGCGAAGCGCGTCGAGGCGTTGACCATGACCGAAGCCGAATCGACCTCGCGCAGAAAACGCATCGCGTGCGTGTAGTTCTCCGTGACGATGGCTTCCGTATGGCCGGAGCTGCAGGCGTTGATGTGCTCGATGGCCTCGTCCAGTCCAGCCACGATCCGCACCGAAAGGATGGGAGCCAGGTACTCTTCGCGCCAATCGGCTTCCGTAGCGGCACGCAGGAGGGCTTCGGGGATTCCGGCTTCGCGCAGGATGGACAGCGACTGCGGACATGCGCGCAGCTCGACCCCCTTGGCGGCCAGCATCCGGCCGATCTCGGGCAGGAAGCGCTCAGCCACCGGGGCGGCCACGAGCAGCGATTCGGCCGTGTTGCAGGTGCCATAGCGCTGGGTCTTGGCGTTCTCGACGATCGGGATGACCTTGGCCGGGTCGGCCGCGTCATCGACGTACACGTGGCAGTTGCCGTCCAGGTGCTTGATGACCGGAATCCGGGCCTCGTTCGTGATGCGCTCGATGAGCCCCTTGCCGCCGCGCGGAACGATCACGTCGACGTATTCGGACATCCGCACCAGATGGCCGACGGCATCGCGGTCGGTCGTGTCGACGACCTGCACCGCGCTCTGCGGAAGGGCGGCCGCGAGGAGGCCCTCGCGCACGCAGGCGGCGAGCGCCTGGTTGCAGTGCAGCGCCTCCTTGCCGCCGCGCAGGATCGCGGCATTGCCCGACTTCAGGCACAGTGCCGCGGCATCGGCGGTCACGTTCGGGCGAGCCTCGTAGATGATGCCGATGACCCCGAGCGGCACCCGCATATGGCCGACTTGAATCCCCGAAGGGCGACGCTTGACCTCGCTGATCTCACCAACCGGGTCAGGCAGTGCCGCGACCTGCTCGAGACCCTGCGCCATCGCTTCGATGCCCGGTTCGCTCAAGGTCAGACGGTCGAGCAATGCCGGCTCGAGGCCATTGTGACGCGCTTCTTCCAGGTCACGGGCGTTGGCCTGCAGCAGTGTATTGCGCTGGTTTCGGATTCCTGCCGCGATCGCGAGCAAGGCGGTGTTCTTGGCCTCGGTCGAGGCGGCTGCCATCCTGCGCGAGGCCGCGCGCGCCTGGACGCCGAGGGTCCTCATGTACTGTTCGATGTTCATGGAAAACTGCCGGGGTCGGGTTGATCCAGAGGGTGCATGCAGACTTCACTGGGAGGAAGCCAGCCGGTTGCCGAATTAAACCATCAAGACGTGGCGCTGGCCATCGCCGAGCCGATTTCCCCGCCCATCCGCGGCGGTGAGCAGGTCATGAGCGATCAGCGCTGGCGCGCCAGGCGCAAGGCCAGCGTCTGGAACTCGTCCCAGGGATCGCCTCCAGCCACGCCCTTGATGATCCGGTCGATGCGCGCCGCCTGCAACAGGGCGGCCTTGAGCGTCGCGTAGGCAAGGCGGGAAAGGGCCTGCTGCAGGGCCTTCCTGCGTGCCTCGTCGAATACTCGTTCCGCCTTCAGCAGCGCCGGGAGCGGCTGACGTGCATCGAGCCCGCCTCGAAGCGCTGCGAGTGTCCGGATCTCGCTCGCAAGCGCCCACAGGACGAGTGGTGGCGCTGCGCCTTCGCCCTTCAGGCCTTCGAGCAGCCGCACGCAGCGCGCTGGGTCGCCCTCGAGTAGCGCAAAGCGCAGCTTGTCGACGTCGTAGCGTGCGACATCGAGCACGGCGTCGCGGATTTCGTGATTGGTCAGTTCGCGCTGTGGGTAGAGCAGCCCGAGCTTGAGGATTTCCTGATGCGCAGCAAGCAGGTTGCCTTCGACATGCTCGGCGACGAAGGCGAGTGCGTCGGCCGGCGCGGACTGACCCTGGGCAGCCAGGCGAGCGGCGATCCAGCGTGGCAGCTGGGTGCGCTCGGGTGCGTTCAGCTCCAGCATCACACCGTGCTCTCCGAGCGCCAGAAACCACGCACTCTTGCGGACCTGCCAATCGACCTCGGGCAGGGTGACGAGTGTCACCGTGGCGGAGGGGTCGAGGGCGCGGACGTAGCTTTGCAGGATGTCGGCACCTTCGCGCCCCGGCTTGCCGGTCGGGATGCGCAGGTCGATCAGCTTGCGGCTGCCGAAAAGGGACAGGTTGCCGGCTGCCTGCGTCAGCGCGTCGCGGCGAAAACCCTGTCCGACGACGAGAACCTCGCGCTCATCGTAACCCTGCCGCCGGGCGCTCGCGCGGATCGCGTCCGCGGCTTCGAGGACCAGCAGGGGCTCGTTGCCATGCAGGGTATAGAGCGCCTGCAGCGGCTTTTCCAGATGGGTGGTGAGTTGGTCGGGCCCGAGGATCACGGACGCAGCGCGGCCAGGCGGCGCATCAGCTGTTGCAGCAGATCCGTTTCGATGTCGCGATACAGCAGGGCCTCCTCCTGTTCCTTGCCGATCACGCGCGTGTCGTCGAAGTTGTACTCGCGCCGGGCGCTGATCGACGTGGCCGGCAGCAGTTCGATTCCGGAGCGGGAGATCACGCGGAAGGTGATGACCTGTTCGATCTGGTATTCGCGCACCTTGCCGGCACCCGAAAGCGAGAGGATCTCGCGATTGTTCACAATCTGCAGGAACTCGATACGGGCATCGGCGGCAGCCGGATCCTCGACGACCAGGGTCGTGCCGCTGTTCGCGACGCGTCGGCGCAGTGCGGCGCCAAGTGCCGAGTTGGGGTCGGCGCCGACATACAGGGTCGCGAATGCCAGGGGTTGCGGTCCGCGCAGGTGAAAGCCGCAGCCGCCAAGCACCAGTGCCGGCGCGAGTGCAAGGCCGGTAGCAAGAAAGGTGCGCCGCGAGTACCCGGGAGTCATGACCGTCACGCTACACGACGATGTTCACGAGGCGGCCGGGAACGACCACGATCTTGCGCGGGGGCTTGCCTTCCATGAAGCGCTGTGCGGCCTCGCTCGCGAGGGCCTGCGCTTCGATCGCCGAGGTGGCGGCCTCCGCGGCGACCTGGATGCTGCCGCGCAGTTTGCCGTTCACCTGCACCATCAGTTCGATCCGGTCGCGTTGCATCGCTTCGTCGGACGGCTCGGGCCAGCTCGCGGCGAGCACGTCCCCGGCAAATCCGCAGTCGTTCCAGAGCGTATGCGCGAGGTGTGGAGCGATCGGGGAGAGCAGGCGCAGCAGGATCGACAGGCCTTCCTCCACGACCCGGGCGTGGGCGGGGCCCCCGTCGCTGGGTGCCCGCTCGAGCACGTTGAGGATCTTCATCGCGGCTGAAGCGACGGTGTTGAACTGATGCTTTCCGAAGTCATAGTTGGCCTGCTTCAGATGGCCGTGGATCTCGCGTCGCGCGTCGGCGAGCGCAGCCGGCAGGTGATCGTTCGCGAGCGCGGTGCCGCCTTGCACGAGCGGGCGCAGCCCGGTCGCGAAGCCGTGACCAAACTGCCAGACCCGGCGCAGGAAGCGGAACGCCCCCTCGACTCCGGAGTCGGACCATTCGAGCTGTTGGTCGGGTGGCGCGGCAAAGATGATGAAAAAGCGCGCCGTGTCGGCGCCGTACTGGTCGACCAGCGCTTGTGGGTCAACCCCGTTGTTCTTCGACTTGGCCATCTTCTCGACCCCGCCGATCACCACCGGGGCACCATCGGTGGCGAGCTTCGCGGCGACGATGCGACCCTTGTCGTCGCGCTCGACCTCGACCTCGGACGGGTTGATCCACTGTTTCTTGCCGCCTTCGCGTTCGCGGTAGTAGGTCTCCGCCACGACCATGCCCTGGGTGAGCAGGTTGGTGAAGGGTTCGGATGCGTTGACCAGTCCGCAGTCGCGCATCGCGCGCGTGAAGAAACGTGAATAGAGCAGATGCAGGATTGCGTGCTCGATGCCGCCGACGTACTGGTCGACCGGTGCCCAGTAGTTGACCCGCTCATCGACCATCGCCCGGTCGTTGTCCGTGCAGGCGTAGCGCAGGAAGTACCAGGACGACTCCACGAAAGTGTCCATCGTGTCGGTTTCGCGCCGTGCCGGCTTGCCGCATTTCGGGCAGGTGCATTCGTAGAACCCGGGCATCTTCGCGAGCGGCGAGCCGCGCCCGGTGATCTCGACGTTCTCCGGCAGCACGACCGGCAACTCTTCGTCGGGAACCGGAACGTCACCGCAGTCGTCGCAGTGGATCATCGGGATCGGGCAGCCCCAGTAGCGCTGGCGCGAGATGCCCCAGTCGCGCAGGCGGTACTGGATGCGCTTCATTCCGAGCCCGCGGGCTTCGAGGTCTGTCGCGATCGCGTCGACCGCGTCCTGGAAGTGCAGGCCGTCGTATTTGCCGGACTGGACGAGGCGGCCATGTTCGGCGTAGGCATCCTGCCACGGGGCGCTCGTGTCCTCGTAGGCGTCGCGCGTCGAGCGCACGACCATGCGGATCGGCAGGCGGTACTTCGTCGCGAACGCAAAATCGCGCTCGTCGTGTGCAGGTACCGCCATCACGGCACCTTCGCCATAGCCCATCAGCACGTAGTTCGCGACCCACACCGGCAGGAACTCGCCCGTGAGCGGATGGACCACGCGCAGGCGGGTCGCCATGCCTTTCTTTTCCATCGTCGCGAGGTCGGCTTCGGCGACTCCGCCGCGCTTGCATTCGTCGATGAAGGCTGCCAGGGCGGGATCGTCCTTCGCGGCAAGGGTCGCGAGCGGATGCTCGGCGGCGACCGCCATGTAGGTCGCACCCATCAGCGTGTCGGCGCGGGTCGTGAACACCTTGAGTACGCCCGATTCACCGATCGTCGACAGATCGTACGGGAAGTGGATCTCGACGCCCTCGGAGCGGCCGATCCAGTTCCTCTGCATGGTCTTGACCTGCTCGGGCCAGTTCGGCATGCCGTCGAGCGCCTCCAGAAGCTCATCGGCGTACGCGGTGATCTTCATGTAGTACATCGGGATTTCGCGCTTCTCGACCAGCGCGCCGCTGCGCCAGCCACGCCCGTCGATGACCTGCTCGTTGGCGAGTACGGTTTCGTCAACCGGGTCCCAGTTGACCGTGCCGAGCCGCTTGTAGATCAGCCCCTTTTCGTACAGACGGGTGAAGAGCCACTGTTCCCAGCGGTAGTAGTCGGGTTTGCAGGTGGCCAGTTCGCGCGACCAGTCGATGGCGAAGCCGAGCCGCTTCAACTGCGCCTTCATGTACTCGATGTTCGCGTAGGTCCATTTCGCCGGCGGCACGTTGTTCTGGATCGCGGCGTTCTCGGCCGGCATGCCGAACGCGTCCCAGCCCATCGGCTGCAGCACGTTGTAGCCGCGCATGCGGTGGTAGCGCGCCAGCACGTCGCCGATCGTGTAGTTGCGCACGTGGCCCATGTGCAGCTTGCCCGACGGGTACGGGAACATGCTCAGGCAGTAGTACTTGGGCTTGCTGGGGTCTTCGGTCACGCGGAACGATCCGGCGTTCTCCCAGTGCGCCTGGGCGGCGGATTCGATCGTGGCGGGGCTGTATTTGTCCTGCATGGTGGGGGCCGGGAAGAGGGCATGTAAAGCCAGGAATTATAGCGCGAACCCGTGAACCGACACCGGCCGCATTCGCCGACGGAATCGGCAAGTGCGGCCGGTGTCCGGCTGCAGGCTGTGAACGCTCAGGCGGCCTTTCGCGGATCCGCGGGCGGGCGGGGCCAGCCCGCCGAGACGGCGCTCAGGACGTCCTCCATCGCCGTCAGCGGCAGGCGCCAGATCCGGTTCTGGCTGCGCAGCAAGGGGGTGACGCGCGGCGTGCACAGCGTGCATTGTTCGGCTTCCAGCGACGCCAGGAAGATCTCCATCGCAACGCCCCAGTATTCGGAGGTGCCGACCCAGCCGGTGCGTTCGGTCGCCTCGCGCACGGCCTTGCGCCACAGCGCGTTGGCCCGTTCGATCGGGACGCCGGCCTTGCAGGCATACCAGGGAAGAAGTTTCGGTGTCTTCATGCTGTGCTCCGGGCCCTTTGCGGGCGTTGCGCACGCCTTGTGAGCGAGCGGGGGCGGTTGGGTCGGGTCGGTATCGCAGTG
This sequence comes from Rhodocyclaceae bacterium, assembly GCA_023383815.1. GTDB lineage: Bacteria > Pseudomonadota > Gammaproteobacteria > Burkholderiales > Rhodocyclaceae > JACOUN01. The sequence continues at coordinate 3,549 of JAHDYG010000020.1, read as the reverse complement.
CCGGGTTCTCGAGCTTCATCGGACTGGAGCGGAATGATGCGGCCCCTGTTTCACGCACGCCCTGATCCGGATCAAAAAATGGTGCACTGCACGAATCAGAAAATAGTGCAGTTCGGTGCGTGAATACAAGTAACAACTTGATTCCATGAACAGATCTCGAGGGTCTGTTGTGCGCTTGCAACATGGTCGCTCGGCGACCTGCGCAGCCGGTCCGGTTCGGCGATCCGTCGGGGACTGGGTAGAATCACGGCTTGCGGTGCTCGGCCCACGCCCGCGCTGCGCTCGGCACGGAACCTTCGTGCCGGCTCCCCATGAGGACTCCCCGATGTCGGACCTGCTTGCCAACCTGAATGCCGAACAGCTTCAGGCCGTGACCCTGCCGCCGCAACCGGCCCTGATTCTCGCCGGAGCGGGTTCGGGCAAGACGCGGGTGTTGACGACACGGATCGCCTGGCTGGTACAGACGGGGCAGGTGGATCCGGCCGGAGTACTCGCCGTGACCTTTACCAACAAGGCGGCCAAGGAGATGCTCGCGCGTCTCGCGGCAATGCTTCCGCTCAGTTTCGGGCACGCGGCGCGCAGCATGTGGGTCGGCACCTTTCATGGCCTGTGCAACCGGATGCTGCGCACGCATTACCGCGATGCAGGGCTGCCGCAGCTCTTCCAGATCCTCGATTCGGCAGACCAGCTCGCGGCGATCAAGCGGCTCTTGAAAACGCTCAACGTCGATGACGAGCAGTTTCCGCCGCGTGAGTTGCAGCACTTCATCAACGCGCAGAAGGAGGCTGGCGTGCGTGCCAATGCGGTCGAGGCGTGGGACGAACACACGCGCCGCCGGGCGGCCCTGTATGCCGAGTATGAGGCTCAGTGCCAGCGCGAGTCGGTGGTGGATTTCGCCGAGCTGCTGTTGCGCAGCTACGAACTTCTGCAGCGCAACGAACCGATCCGCCTGCACTACCAGCGGCGCTTCCGCCACATCCTGGTCGACGAGTTCCAGGACACCAACCGCCTGCAGTACCGCTGGCTCAAGCTGCTCGCAGCCGAAGGGGGGGAGGGCGGGGCCTGCCTGTTCTGCGTCGGTGACGATGATCAGAGCATTTACCGCTTCCGTGGCGCAGAGATCGGCAACATGCGCGATTTCGAGCGTGAGTTCCGGGTCCGGAACATCATCCGGCTGGAGCAGAATTACCGCTCGCACGGCAACATCCTCGATGCGGCCAACGCGATCATCCGCAACAACAGCGGACGGCTCGGCAAGAACCTGTGGACCGAGCGCGGCGCAGGTGAGCCGGTGCGCGTGTTCGAGGCCTTTTCCGATGCCGACGAGGCGCGCTGGATCGTCGAGGAGATCCAGGCCTTGCTGCGCGAGGGCGTGAGCTGTGCCGACGTCGCGCTGCTGTACCGCTCGAACGCCCAGTCGCGGGTCCTGGAGCACCAGCTCTTCTCGTCCGGGATCGCGTATCGCGTGTATGGGGGCTTGCGCTTTTTCGAGCGCCAGGAGATCAAGCATGCGCTCGCCTACCTGCGCCTGATCGCGAACCCGGACGACGACACCGCCTTCAGCCGTGTCGTGAATTTCCCCACGCGCGGCATCGGTGCGCGTTCGCTCGAGACCCTGCAGGAGGCCGCGCGGACCTGGAACTCCAGCCTCTACGCGAGCGTGCCGCACCTGTCGGGAAAGCCTGCCACGGTACTGGGCGTCTTCGTGCGCCTGGTCGAGGAACTGCGCCACGACACGCGCGCGCTGGTGCTGCCAGAACTGGTGGACCACGTGCTCGATGCGTCCGGCCTGCGCGCCCACTACCGAGCCGAGAAAGAGGGGCAGGAGCGGCTCGAGAACCTCGATGAACTGATCAACGCCGCATCCGGCTTCGTCGCCGAGTCGGGGGCGGACCGGGAGGCACTGGCCGCGCCGCACGCGCTGCTCGCCGATTTTCTCGCCCACGCCTCGCTCGAAGCCGGGGAGCACCAGGCCGATGCCGGGCGTGACGCAGTGCAGTTGATGACGGTCCATGCCTCGAAGGGGCTGGAGTTCGATGCGGTGTTCCTGTCGGGGCTGGAGGAGGGGCTGTTCCCGCACGAAAACAGCATCCTCGAAACCGAAGGGCTCGAAGAAGAGCGGCGACTGATGTACGTCGCCGTCACGCGGGCACGTCAGAGGCTGTACCTGTCGTTCGCGCAAAGCCGCATGCTGCACGGGCAGGTGCGCTACAACCTGCGTTCGCGCTTCCTGGAAGAGATTCCGGAATCGCTCGTGCGCTGGCTCACCCCGCAACGCCGTCCGGGCGGAATCGGTGGCGGCAGTCCGGTCTACGCCCAGCCGATGCGCGCGGGCACGAGCCGTTTTGCCGCTGCGGCCGGTGCGCGTACGGCGGCTCCGTCATCGCGACCCCTGGCGGGTGGATTGCGGGTCGGGCAGCTCGTCCGTCACGCAAAGTTCGGGCAGGGGGTGATCGTCGCCGCCGAGGGCAGTGGTGACGATGCGCGCGTGCAGGTCAATTTCGGCACGGCCGGAATCAAGTGGCTGCTGCTCGGGGTCGCGAAGCTCGAACCGGCGTGAGGGGCGCTGCACGGCCGACGAGGTTCAGGCGCCGTACTTGCGCGCCAGCGTGTCATGCAGGGCCACGTATTCCTGCGACAGCTTGTGCTTCGGGTCGAGGTGGATCATCGGCTTGGCCTGTTCGTGCGACTCCTTGATCCGTACCGATGAGGACAGGTATGGCTGGAGCACCGGAAGGCCTTCCTCGATCAGCTCGCGCACGACCTTCTGCGGCAGGCTCGCGCGCGGCTGGAACTGATTCACGACGATGCCTTCGACTTCGAGGGCGCGATTGTGGTCGGCGCGGATCTCCTGCACGCTTTCGAGCAGGGAATACAGCGCCCGGCGCGAGAAATCATCGCAATCGAACGGAATCAGGCAGCCATTTGCTGCGATCAGCGCCGAACGTGTATAGAAGTTGAGCGCCGGAGGCGTGTCGATGTAGATCCGGTCGTAGGCCTGCGCCAGCTCATCGAGTGCATCGCGCAACTTGTAGATCTTGTAGCGTGATTCGAGCTTGCCCTGCAGGTCTTCGAGCGCAGGATCGGACGGCATCACGTCGAGTCCGGCGAACGGCGTCGCGGTGACGAACGCGCTCGTGTCCTTCGGATTGAGCTTGAAGTTGAGCGTCTGGTCGAAGAAATCCGCCAGTGACCCTTCCGGAGCACTCGCCGAACTGCCGAGCAGGTAGTGCGTCGAGTTGCCCTGCGGATCGAGATCGACGACCAGTGTGCGTAATCCATGATGGGCGCTGATCGCCGCAAGATTGCAGGTGATCGTCGATTTTCCGACCCCGCCCTTCTGATTGAACACCACTGTGCGCATGACTGCATCCTTGATCGGAACGATCCGGAATTGTGCCAAAAACGCCACGCCGGGTGCGAGAAAGCTTGCGCTGGCCGCATCGTGCGCCGTCCTCCGGTGCGGGGTAGAATGCGCGGCTCCGGTGGTCCGATCGACCGACTCCGGGCCGGGGTGGTGAAACTGGTAGACACAGCGGACTTAAAATC